>CAWJPF010000034.1:0-287434 GCA_963844625.1 uncultured Actinomycetota bacterium
CACAGCATGTGCGCGGAGCAATCGTACCAATCGCCCGTCGTGCTAATCGACGCGGGTCAGCGCCTGCTCATAGGGCAGCAGCAGCGCCTCGTGCGAGGTGAAGAAATCGGTTTCGCGAATTTGCGGCGTGGTCTCGCGGTCAAGCCACAGGCCTCCATGAAATCCAGCGTCTCGTCGATATGCGAGCACAATTCCTGATAGCGCGCGCCCGGGGCCCCGGCGACGAAGCCGAGATTCCACTGATGCACCTTGTGCAGATCGGCATAGCCGCCTTGCGCAAAAGCGCGCAGCAGATTGAGCGTCGCGGCGGACTGGTTGTAGCTCTGCACCATGCGCGCGGGATCGGGCCGGCGCGCCTCGGCGGTGAACTCCATCGCGTTGATGATATCGCCGCGATAGGCGGGCAGGGTCACGCCGCCGACGTTTCGGTGTCGGCGCTGCGCGGCTTGGCGAACTGGCCGGCCAGGCGGCCGATCTTCACCACCGGAAAAGCGGCGCCATAGGTCAGCACCACGGCCATCTGCAGCAGCACGCGGAACGTGTCGCGGATATTGTTGGGATGGAACTCGGCGAAGGTCTCGGCGCAGTCGCCGCCCTGCAGCACGAAGGCCTTGCCCTCGACCGCGCGGCCAGCTGGGACTTCAGCCGGCGGGCTTCGCCGGCGAAGACCAGCGGCGGATAGCTGCGCAGCGTCGCCTCGACGGCCGCCAAGGCCTTGCGTCGGGATAATCCGGCACCTGCTTGATCGGCATGCCCCGCCAGGAATCGGGATGCCACTTGCTTGCCATTACAGTGTCTCCTTGGCGCAAGCCTATAGCGGATTTTGCTATATGTAACAATTCTTGCGCCGGGCGGATGGCCGGGCGAAACTGCCGCGACCAACAAGAATGACATGGGGCGGATATGAAATTGCATACCGGCTCGCCGTCGCCGCGCTCGCTCTCGGGCTTGCCGCGCCGCATTTGCACAGTCGGACAAGCCGATCAAGATCGCGCTGATCGAGGAAGACCGGGCCGCTCGAGGCCTATGCCGAGCAGAGATCAACGGGTTCATGCTCGGCCTGGAATACGCCACCAAGGGCACGATGGTCGCCGGCCGCAAGATCGAGGTCATCACAAGGACGACCAGACCAAGCCCGACATCGGCCGCAGCCTGCTCGAGGAGGCCTATGGCGACGACAAGGTCGACATCGCGGTCGGCGGCACCGTGCTCGGCGGTCGCGCTGGCCATGCTGCCGGTGGCGGAGGAGTACAAGAAGATCCTGATCGTCGAGCCGGCGGTCGCCGACTGGATCACCGGCGACAAGTGGAACCGCTACATCTTCCGCACCGCGCGCAACTCCTCGCAGGACGCGATCGCCAACGCCGTCGCGATCGGCAAGCCCGGCACGTCGATCGCCACGCTGGCGCAGGACTATGCCTTCGGCCGGGACGGCGTGGCCGCGTTCAAGGAGGCGCTCGACGCCGTCGGCGCCAAGGCCGGTCGTGCACGAGGAATACGCGCCGCCCGCGACCACCGACTTCACCGCGCCGGCGCAGCGCATCTTCGACGCGCTGAAGGACAAGCCCGGCCGCAAGATCATCTGGGTGATCTGGGCCGGCGCCGCATCCGCTGGCCAAGCTGAGGACCTCAAGCCGGAGCGCTACAGGATCGAGATCGCGCCGGGCGGCAACATCCTGCCGGTGATGGCGGGCTGGAAGGAGTTCCCCGGCCTCGAGGGCGCGATCTATTACTACTAGGGCTTCCCCAAGAACCCGGTGAACGACTGGCTGGTCGCCGAGCACAAGAAGCACTACAACGGCGCCGCCGGACTTCTTCACCTGCGGCGGCATGGCCGCGGCATGGCGGTGGTCGACGGCGATCAAGAAGGCCAGGCGCGACCGACACCGAGAAGCTGATCGCGGCGATGGAAGGCATGAAGTTCGACACGCCCAAGGGCAAGATGACCTTCCGCAAGGAGGACCACCAGGCGCTGCAGGTGATGTACCAGTGCGCATGAAGGCCGATCCGCCGTCGAATGGGCGATCTGCTCGAGCTGGTGCGCGAGATCCCGGCCGAGCGAGATGAACCTGCCGATCAAGAACAAGCGGTGAAGCGCGCAACATGTGCGCTCGACTCGCTGCGCCGCTAGCGGTGACGAAGTCGGCGACTCGTCATCGACCTCCCGAGGCGCAGTCGAGACGCACCGGTGACGGCGTCGAGTGAACGCCGCTGCTCGAAACCGCGATCTGACCATCCGCTTCGGCGGCCATGTCGCCGTCGACGGCGTGACCTGCGCCTTCGACCGCGGCACGCTGACCGCGATCGTCGGGCCGAACGGCGCCGGCAAGACGACCTATTTCAACCTGATCTCCGGGCCAGCTTGCGCGCGAGCGCCGGCGCAGGTGCTGCTGAACGGCCGCGACATCACCGCGCTGTCGGCGCCGCTGCGCGCGCGGCTGGGGCTCGGCCGCGCCTTCCAGCTCACCAATCTGTTTCCCAACCTGACGGTGCTGGAGAACGTGCGCCTGGCCGTGCAGGTGAGGCGCGGCATCGGGCTCGATTTCCTCACCATGGCGCGACGCCATCGCGAGCTTGCATCGACCGGCGCGATGGCATGCTCGGCGCGGGTCGGCTGTCGGCGCGCGCCGACGCCGCCGGCGGCCGCTCTGCCGCACGGCGACCAGCGCAAGCTCGAAGTCGCGATCCTGCTGGCGCTCGAGCCGCGACATCTTCATGTTCGACGAGCCGACCGCCGGCATGAGCGTCGACGAGGTGCCGGTGATCCTCGACATGATCGCCGCAATCAAGGCAGCGCGCGACAAGACCATCCTGCTGGTCGAGCACAAGATGGACGTGGTGCGCTCGCCTGGCCGACCGCATCATCGTGCTGCACCAGGGCGGCTGGTCGCCGACGGCGAGCCCGCCGACGGTGATCGACTCGCCGATCGTGCAGGAGGCCTATCTCGGCGTCGGCGCGGCCGATGGCTGAGCCGCTGCTGGAGCTTGCGCGGCGTGAAGACCCATATCGGCCGCTATCACATCCTGCACGGCGTCGATTTCGCCGTGCCCGAGGGCGGGCTGACGATGCTGCTGGGCCGCAACGGCGCCGGCAAGACCACGACGCTTGCGCACCATCATGGGCCTGTGGCGGGCGAGCGCCGGCGCGATCCGTTCGACGGACGCGACATCGCGACGCTCGCGACGCCCGACATCGCGCGGCTCGGCATCGCCTATGTGCCGGAGACGATGGGGATCTTCGCCGAGCTGACGGTGCAGGAGAATCTGATGCTGGCGACCGCGCGCGACGGGCTCGACCGACGCGCGGCTCGACTGGATCTTCGCGCCTGTTCCCGGCGCTGAAGGAGCACTGGCAGTCGCCGGCGGGCGTGCTGTCGGGCGGCCAGAAGCAGATGCTGGCGATCGGCCGCGCCATCATCGAGCCGCGCCGCCTGCTGGTGGTCGACGAGCCGACCAAGGGCCTGGCGCCGGCCATCATCGAGCACCTGATCGACGGCGTTCCGCGAGCTGAAGGCGAGCGGCGACGACGATCCTGCTGGTCGAGCAGAATTTCCACATGGCGCGCGCCGGCTCGGCGACGAGGTCGCGGTGATGGACGACGGCCGCATCGTCCACACCGGCGCGATGGCGGCTCTCGCCGCCGACGAGGCGCTGCAGCAGCGCCTGCTCGGCCTGGGCCTCGGCGAGCGCACCAGTGACGCGCCGCCGGCGCGCCGGACGCTGCCGGCTGCGGCGCCCTATCCGCTGGTGCTGCCGCGTGCTCGCGCTGGTGGCGCTGCCGCTGATGGCGTTCGTCGAGCTGGGTGACGCTCACCGTCGCCGGCCTCGCGATGGGCATGATGCTGTTCCTCATGGCCTCGGGCCTGACGCTGATCTTCGGCCTGATGGACGTGCTGAATTTCGCCCACGGCGCCTTCATCACGCTCGGCGCCTACGTCGCGGTCAGCGTGCTGGGCGCGCTGGCGGGCTGGACCGGCGCGGATTCGCTGTGGCTCAATCTCGCGGCCTGGCGCCTGCCGTGCTGGCGGCGTCGGTGGTCGAGCGGCGCGCTCGGCTGGTCTTCGAGCGCGTGATCGTGCGCCGCGTCTATGGCGCGCATCTGCGGCAGATCCTGATCACGATCGGCGGGCTGATCGTCGCCGAGCAACTGTTCGTCGTGGTCTGGGGGCCCGACGCCATCCCGCTGGCCAAGCCGCCGACGCTGCGCGGCAGTTTCTGCTCGGCGCGGCGCGATCGAGAAATACCGGCTGCTCGCCTGGTCGCTCGGCCTGGCGGTGTTCGTGGCGATGCAACTGATGCTGAACCGCACGCGCATCGGCCTGCTGGTGCGCGCCGGCGTCGAGAACCGCGAGATGGTCGAGGCGCTGGGCTATCGCATCCGCCGCCTGTTCGTCGGCGTGTTCGTCGCCGGCATCGGCGCTGGCCGGCGCTCGGCGGCGTGATGTGGGCGCTGTATCAGGAGACTGGTCGACGGCCGCGATCGGCGGCGACATGACCATCCTGGTGTTCATCGTCCTGATCATCGGCGGCCTGGGATCGGTCGGCGGCTGCTTCGTCGGCGCGATGCTGGTCGGCCTGATCGCCAATTACATCGGCTTCCTGGCGCCGAAGCTGGCGCTGGGCTCCAACATCCTGCTGATGGTGCTGATCCTGCTGTGGCGGCCGCGCGGCCTGTTCCCGGTGGCGAAGTGGATGAGCGCATGCGGCGCGCGCATCCTCTCCGGCGATCTGCCGCGCAGCCGCTTGCTCGCGGCGATCCTGCTGGTCGATCGTGGTCGCGCTGGCGTTCGCGCCGTTCCTGTTTCCCGGCACGCGGTCGCTGGCGGTGGCGGCGCGCATCTGCGTCTTCATCGTGCTGGCGGCGAGCTACGACATGCTGCTGGGCTATACCGGCATCGTGTCCTTCGCCCACACCATGTTCTTCGGCATCGGCGCCTATGGCGTGGCGATCGCGCTGACCCGGCTGGGCGCGGCTGGGACGCGGTCTTGGTCGGCACGGCCGGCGGCGCGGCGCTGGCGTCGCTGTGCTCGCGGTCGCTGATCGGCCTGTTCAGCCTGCGCGTGCGCGCGATCTTCTTCGCCATGATCACGCTGGCGGTGGCCAGCTTCGCGCTGATCCTGGCGACGCAGCTGGCGCGATCTCACCGGCGGCGAGGACGGGCTGACCTTCGGCGTGCCCGATCTGCTGACGCCGGCGTTCCGTCTGTTCGACGACGCCGTGCTCGGGCGTGCGCATCAACGGCCGCCTGGTCGACCTATTACCTGGTCTTCGCGTCTCGCTGTTGCTGTTCCTGGTGATGCTGCGCATCGTCAACTCGCCGTTCGGCCGGGTGCTGCAGGCGATCCGCGAGAACGAGTTCCGCGCCGAGGCGATGGGCTACCGCACCGTGGTCTATCGCACCCTGGCGAGCGCATCGTCGGCCGCGGTGGCGGCGCATGGCCGGCGCGATGCTGGCGCTGTGGCTGCGCTATACCGGGCCCGACGCCACGCTGTCGTTCTCGACATCATGGTCGACATTCTGCTGATGGTGGTGATCGGCGGCATGGGCACGATGTACGGCGCCGTGATCGGCGCCGCGATGATCGTGATGGCGCAGTACTATCTGCAGCCGGCGCTGGGCGGCTGTCGGACGCGTTGGCCGGACTGCCGATCCTGCCCGCGCTGTTTCATCCCGACCGCTGGCTGCTGTGGCTCGGGATGCTGTTCATCCTGATCGTGTATTTCTTTCCCGCCGGCATCGTCGGCAGACTGCGGCGCTAGCGAAGATGTCACTCCGCCGCATGCTGCTCGGCGTGTCGGCCTTCGGCGAATTCTTCGACCATCTTGTTGCAGAAGGCCGGAAGATCGTCGGGCTTGCGGCTGGTGACGAGGCCATGATCGACCACCACTTCCTGATCGACCCATCCGCGCCGGCGTTCTTGAGATCGGTCTTGAGCGATGGCCAGGATGTCATCTTCGCGGCCCTCGACCACGTCGGCCTCGACCAGCATCCAAGGCCCGTGGCAGATCGCGGCGACCGGCTTCTGTCGCGCTCGAAGAAATGCGCGCGCGAAGGTCACCGCCTTGTCGTCGATGCGCAGCTGGTCCGGATTGGCGACGCCGCCGGGCAGCACCAGCGCGTCGTAATCTCGCGGCTCGCGACTTGCGTCGAGGGTGCGGTCGACATCGACCTTGTCGCCCTTGTCGTGGTGCTCCATGCCCTGGATGCGCCGTCATGCGGCGCGATGATCTCGACCAGGGCGCCGGCCTTTTTCAACGCCTCTAGGGGCTCGGCAGCTCAGTCTGCTCGAACCCGTCCGTCGCAAGGATGGCAATGCGTTTGCCTTTAAGTTCACCTGACATGGTGCGTCCTTTCCTGGTTCGGAGGGAATTACCAAGGCAACGCGGCCGCGCCGGACGAGGTTCCTCGCTTTGGTCGATTTGAGCCGATTGGAACTGCATTTATGGTGTGCGTCCTTCGAGACGGCTGCTTCGCGCCTCCTTGTATCTTTACTCATCTTGGCGTCGGGGTAAAGTCGGCGGCGGGGTGGCGGATGGGAGCCCGATCGCTCCTGGTGCCGACGAGCACGTTCCTGAGCACGGTGCCCCATCCGTCGGTTCGTTGACCCCGAACAGTCGCCAGGGCCGCTCAGCGAGCCCGCATGCGCAAGGAGGGGGCAGGAACAATTTGTCGGGATCGATGTGTCGAAGGATCGGCTGGACGTGCATGTTCTGCCGAGCGGGGAAACCTTCGCCGTGGCGCGCGACGGCGAAGGTTTGGCGGCGCTGGCCGGACGGCTGCGCGCGCTGCCGGCCGCTCTGGTGGTGCTGGAGGCGACCGGCGGCTATGAGACGGTGGTGGCCGCCGCGCTGGCCGCGGCGGGGCTGCCGCTGGCGGTGGTCAACCCCCGGCAGATCCGCGACTTCGCCCGCGCCGCCGGGCGGCTGGCCAAGACCGACCGGCTCGACGCCGAAACCATCGCCCATTTTGCCGAGGCGATGCGGCCGCCGGCCCGGCCGGTGCCCACGCCGAGGCCAAGCCCTGGGCGAACTGGTCGCCCGCCGCCGCCAGATCATCGAGATGATCGTGGCCGAGGGCAACCGCCGCCGCACTCGCCCACCAGCCCGGGTGCTCGCGGCCATGGAACGGATTGTCGCCGAGCTGCAGACCCAACTCACCCAGATCGAGCGCGAGATCGACGGCGCGGTGCGCGGCAACCCCGGCCTGGCAGGAAGAGCCACCTGCTCGCCAGCGTGCCCGCGTCGGCAAGACCATCGCCCGCACCTTGATCGCCGAAATCCCCGAACTGGGCACGCTCGATCGCCGCAAGATCGCCAGCCTCGCCGGGGTGGCGCCCTTCAACCGCGACAGCGGCACACTGCGAGGCCGGCGCGCCATCGCCGGCGGCCGAGCCCCCGTGCGAGCCGCCCTCTTCATGGCGGCCCTGGTCGCCATCCGCGCCAATCCCGTCATCGCCCCTAACTACGCCAAGCTCCGCGCCCTCGGCAAACACCGCAAGCTCGCCCTCACCGCCTGCATGCGAAAACTCCTCACCATCCTCAACGCTATCCTGCGGGACCAAAAACCATGGAAAACCGCTTGACCCACAGACAGTCGCTCAGGATGAGGAAAATCCCTTATGGCGTGAAAATCGGCCCTCAGCCTGAGGAGCGCGCGCTGCGCGCGTCTCGAAGGCCGCACCAGCATCCTTCGAGCCTTAACAGGTTTACCGGGGCAGCGAAGTTTTCCCCATCAGATATTCGTCGACGGCGCGGGCGCATTGCCGGCCTTCGCGGATTGCCCACACCACCAGCGACTGGCCGCGCCGCATATCGCCGGCGGCGAAAATCTTGTCCACCGAGGTGCGATAATCCAGCGTGTTCGCCTTGACGTTGCCGCGCGGATCGAGCGTGACGCCCGATTGCTCGATCATGCCGGGCCGCACGGGGCCGAGGAAGCCCATCGCCAGCAGCACGAGATCGGCCTTGAGCTCGAACGGGCTGCCCGGCATCTTCTTTCATTTGCATGCGGCCATTGGCGTCGCGTCCCACGCGACGCGCACGCATTCGAGCGCCTTGATCTTGCCGTTCTCGCCGAGGGCGCGGTTGGTCACCACGGCCCAATCGCGCTCGGAGCCTTCCTCTTGCGACGACGAGGTGCGCAGCTTCAAGGGCCAGTCGGGCCAGGTCAGCCCTTTGTCTTCATGCTCGGGCGGCTGCGGCAGGATTTCGAGCTGCACGATCGAGGCGGCGCCCTGGCGCGTCGAGGTGCCGATGCAGTCCGACCCGGTATCGCCGCCGCCAATCACCACGACATGCTTGCCGGCGGCGGAGATGGTGCCGTCCGGGGCGGCGACGGGTTCCTTGTCGCCGGCGCCGCGCTTGTTCTGCTGCGGCAGGAAATCCATGAATCAGGATCCGGGGCCCGACCCGCGGCAGCAGCACCGCGCTGACCGCCGTCGAGGTCGCGATCAGCGCTGCGATCATCGGCAGGAACGCCAGGCCCGTCGTGACCGGCGAGTAGCGCAAGATCAGCTGCAGGTAGTAGGTGAGGAACAGGAAGACCCCGAACAGGCCAATGGCGGACAGCCCGATGGCCAGGTAGGAAGCGCCCGGAAGCGGTTAAGGACGATCCGCAGCGGCAGCAGCGGATGCGGAACACGGCCCTCGACCAGCACGAACGCGGCGCAGGACCACCCCGGCTGCCAGCAGGGCGATGGTTGTCGGCGCGCCCCACCCCTTGGTCTCGGCCTCCGACAGGCCGTAGACCACGCCCACCAGCCCGGCCACGACCAGGATCGTGCCGGCGGGGTCCAGGTAACCTTTGTGTCGCGGGGCTGGTTCGCCAGCAGTCGCACCGCGCCCGTGACGGCGACCAGAGCCAGGACGACGTTGACGTACAGGCACCACCGCCAGCTCAGGTACTCGGTCAGCACCCCGCCGAGCAGCAGCCCCACCGCACCGCCAGCGCCGGCGATCGCGCCGTAGACCCCGAACGCCTTACCCCGCTCGGCCGGGTCGGAGAGGTACCGCCAGTGTCGACAGCGCCGCCGGTGCCAGCAAGGCGCCGAACCCGCCCTGAATGGCGCGGCCGATCACCAGCATGCCGAAGCCGGTGGCCGCGCCGCCGAGCGCGGAGGCGGCCGCGAAACCCGTCAGGCCGATGATCAGCATCCGCCGCTGGCCAAACAGGTCCGACAGCCGGCCGCCGAGCAGCAGCAGGCTGCCGAATGCCAGGGAGTACGCCGTCACCACCCACTGCCGGTCGGCGTTGGAGAACCCCAGGTCGTGCTGGGCCGAGGGCAGCGCTATGTTCACGATCGTAGCGTGCAGGACCACCATCAGCTGCGCCAGTCCCACCACTCCCAGCACCCACCAGCGGCGGTCGGCGCCGCGGCCGCGTCAGGCGAACCCGGCGTCTCCGCCGCCGTCAGCGGCGCGGCGCGGTCGGTAACGATCTCCGGAACCGCTGCGCGCGGCGCGTCCTGTGCCATCTCGCGCCCTCCCTTTCGGCAACCGTAACCCCAGGCTAGTAACCGTCAAGGTGAGCGGCTGTCACCGGATTCCGGTGATCTGCATTGCGGTGCGAGCTGGCGGACCTCGAGGAGGTCGAGGCCGAGCGCCTTGATCTCCGCCAGGACGCCGTAAAGCGCCAGATCGCGGGCTTCTGGCGACTAGCGTGGCCAGAGCAGTGAGAGCGCGATTGTGGCCGACTGTGCTTGGAGACCCAGCCATGGAGGGCCGGAAGATGACCGAACGAAGCAGCGGGTCGGCTCACGAGGAGCCGGACGACGCGCCCGAGGGCTTTCGCGAGCAGCCGCGCTACGCGCCGGCCGTCGAGCGCACATACGCGAACGACCGGATCGAGGTCACCTGGGAGCCTGCGTTCTGTATCCACGTCGGCGAGTGCCTGCGCGGGCTCCCTGCCGTATTCGACAGCCAACGGCGGCCCTGGATCGTCGTCGATAACGGATCTCCCGACGAGATCGGCGAGGTGATCGAGCGCTGCCCGACGGGAGCGCTGCACTTCCACCGCCAAGACGGCGGGCCGCAGGAGCCAGTGCCGGAGGAGACCACGGTGCAGGAGCGCCCCAACGGGCCGCTTTTCGTCCGCGGCAAGATCCGGATCTTCGGCCAGGACCGCAAGCTGCTTAGAGAGGACACGAGAGTAGCGCTCTGCAGGTGCGGCGCGTCGCAAAACAAACCGTTCTGCGACGGTAGCCATCGTAGGGTCGGGTTCCGGACCACCCGCGGTCCAACGGACATCGGGGCACCTGGCTGATCGTGATGTGGGCGGCCAGCTTCTGGGCCGCCGAGGCCGACCCCCGGGAACGCGCTGCTCGCCGACATCCTCGACGTGCTGAGCGGCGCGTCCCCGGCGGCTACGGACCTGCCCGTGCCGTCGCGGGGGAGGAGATCAGCGCGCGGGAGTTGCGGCTGCTCGCCGTCGCGCGTTGGGAAAGCCGGCCCGCAAATCACCGGAACCAGGGGAGAGCCGCTCCCCTTGACGGCAGGTAGCTTCGCGCGCACCCGATCACTGTCACGGGAAGGTGCCGTTCCCATGACCAGTGCCCTAGGGCCCGACCCGCTCGCTCGGGACCCTTTGCTCCTGCTCAAGGCCGCGCTCCAGGGGTCAGGACCATCAAGACCTTCGGTGCCCCAGGTCCGGTCGCGCGAATCACCAGGATCCGATGACGCCTCCTCATCTTCCTGGCGGCAAGCCTGGCAGTGGCCCGCCTCCCGGCAGGGATTCGGGCACTGGTTCGACATGGGCGAGCCCGCCTAGGAGCGCTGCCCAGCCAACCCCAACCGAAGGGAGATCCTCCGTGAGCACCGAGCAGCGAGAGAACCTCGAGGCGATCCTGCGACAGTCCGCCTTCCCCGTCGACAGCGACGTCAGCGAGCAACGGCGGCTGCTCCGCGAGTTGCTATCGGCGCAGCCGCTGCCCGCCGACGTGACGGTGACCGCAGCCGCACTGGGCGGCGTCCCGACCGCCGAGATCACCGTCGACGGAATCGAACCTCGCCACGTTGTCCTGTACTTCCACGGCGGCGTGTACGTGATGGGGGACGCCTTCCAAGCCGCCGGCCTGGCCTCGCAGATCGGCCGGCGGACCCGCGCCAAGGTCATCTCCGTCGACTACCGGCTCGCCCCCGAGCACCCGTACCCGGCCGCGGTCGACGACGCCCTGGCCGCCTACCAAGCCCTCCTGCACAACGGCACCGCCCCGTCCGACATCGCCTTCGCGGGAGAGTCCGCCGGCGGCGGACTCGCCATCGCCACCCTGGTCAACGCCCGCGATCACGGGCTGCCCCTGCCCGCCGCGGCCTTCGTCATGTCCCCGTATGCCGATCTGACCCTGGCCGGGACGACCATGGACACCAAACGCGAGGTCGACGTGCTGATGAGCCCAGAAGCCCTCCAGTCCCGAGTCACCGACTATACGGCGGGACAAGACGCCGCTCTTGGCCTCATCAGCCCGATATTCGCGGACCTGTCCGGCCTGCCGCCCCTGATCATCCAGGCCGGAACTCACGAGGTTCTCCTCGACGACGCCGTCCGCCTCGCGCGGCAAGCCGCCACCGCCGACGTCGAGGTCACCCTCGACATCACCCCCGGGGTGCCGCACGTCTTCCAAAGCTTTTATTCGATCCTCGACGAAGCGGCCGCCGCGCTGGACCGAGCCGGACAGCTCCTGTCGGCGCATCTCGCCAGCGCAGAACTCGTAACCGGATAGCGAAAGGCAGAAACGTTACGGGAACAGGAACCACGGCCCGTTCGGCCGAAAAGAGATTTTAAAAAACGTACGGCAGGTGACCGTCGTAGCTGACCGGTCACGGCGATAGCTCACTACGCCCTCAATCTAGGGAGATTGTCTTGTCCGCCACACCACCAAACACCGGGCCGCCGACCCGGGTGGCCAGTACCGCGGCGGCGTCAGACGCCACCGCGGTGCCAGGCTCAGGCGCCCCGACGCGGCGGCTGGGCCTGGCACTCGCCGTCATCGCGACGGCGCAACTCATGGTCGTGCTCGACGGGACCATCGTCAACGTCGCCCTGCCGCACATCCAGACCGCGCTCGGTTTCTCCGACAGCAACCTGGAATGGGTCGTCAACGTGTACGCCCTGGTGTTCGGCGGGCTGCTGCTGCTCGGCGGGAGATCCGGCGACCTGCTGGGGCGCCGCCGGATCTTCATCACCGGCATCCTGGTCTTCGCGGGGGCCTCGCTGCTCGGCGGGTTCGCCACCGACCAGGCGTGGCTGCTGTCCGCCCGCGCCCTGCAGGGCGTCGGCGCGGCGATGGCCGCGCCCACCGCCCTGTCGCTGATCGCCGTCACCTTCCCCGAGGGCCCGCCGCGGAACCGCGCCATGGGCGTGTACGCGTCGATGAGCGTGGCCGGCGCCGCCGCCGGGCTGATCGCCGGCGGGCTGCTCGTCAGCTACCTCAACTGGCGCTGGGTGTTCTTCGTCAACGTGCCGATCGGACTGGTCGTCGCGGCCCTGGCCACCCGGGTGCTGCCCGAGTCGCGGCGGCGCGCCGGGCGCTTCGACCTGCCCGGCGCGTTCACCGGGACGCTCGGCGTCGCCTCCCTGGTGTACGGCCTGTCCAGCGCCGCGACCAGCCAGAACGGCGTCTCGCACTGGGGCGACACCAAGGTCATCGCCTTGCTGGCGGCCGCCGCGGTGCTGCTCGCCGCGTTCGCGGTGATCGAGGTCCGCAGCACGCACGCGCTGCTCCCGATCCGGGTGCTGCGCAGCCGGGACCGGACCGGGTCCTACCTGATCAGCCTGTGCGTCGGCGCCGCGCTGTTCGGCATGTTCTTCTTCCTCACGATCTTCGTGCAGGATGTGTGGGGCTACAGCCCGCTGAAGACCGGCATCGCGTTCCTGCCGATAACCGCCATGATCATACTGGCGTCCGGGATCGCGTCGCAGGCGGTGCCCCGCATCGGCGCCCGCCCGCTGATGATCGCCGGCAGCGCGATCATGGCCGGCGGGATGTTCTGGCTATCCCGGATCACCGAGCACAGCAGCTACGCCGGCGGCCTGCTCGGCCCGATGCTGATCGCCGGGGCCGGCCTGGGCCTGCTGTTCGTGCCGATGGCGCTGGTCTCGCTGACCAAGGTCCGCAACGCCGACACCGGGGTGGCCTCCAGCCTGGTCAACGTCGGCCAGCAGGTCGGCGGCTCGATCGGGCTGGCGATCCTCGGCACCGTCGCGTGGAGCGCGGTGGCGACCAGCCTGCGGTCCCAGACCGCCGCGGCGGCCGCCAAGGCCGCCGGTCACCCGCTGACCGCCGCGACGCAGACCCAGATACAACACCACGCCCTGGCGACCGGGTTCTCGCACGGCTTCCTGGTCTCCGCGGCGATCAGCCTGCTGGCGCTGATCATCGCGCTGGCCGCGATCCGCGTCACCCGAGAGGACCTGTCCGGCGTGGACCCGCTGGCGGCGCCCGCCGACTGAGCGCGCTCAGCGCGCGGGGAGTAACGGACATGTCCTCACCGCCTGATACGCCGGAGCCGGACCGCCGGCCCGAGCCGGGTCGGCCGCGATGAGCACCGCCCACTGGCAGGCGCGTCGGCTGCCGATCCTGGCGGCCTGGCCGGTGCGCTCAAGCCCGGCAGTCCACCCGTGCGCGATTATTTCGGCCGGCCTGGCGCCGATCCTGCTGACCGGGGCCTACCTCATGGCCGGCATCCTCCAGCCGGCCTCCTACAGCCCGGTGCGCACGACCATCAGCGTGATGGCCGGCCAGGCCGGGCAGCGGGCAGGTGACGTCGCCTCACCCGTGGCTTCTAACCATTGGGGTACCGGGATAGCCGATAAGGACGAAACGGCCAGATTTTGAGACTAAGTCCACATCACGCTGGCCGTGGCCACGGCTACTGGCTCGCAAAATCACCAGAACCAGATGACCGCCGCTCACCTTGATGGCCAGTAGCTTCGGGCGCATTCAAGTATCCAGCTAGCTACCGGGGAACCACGATTTCCCGGGCGCGATCTGCATCAAGGAGAACCAAATGAGCACGACTGCCATCCCTGACCGCTTCACCACGCTGCCGGATGAGCACGCGCTGCAGGCGACCGTCGTAGCGCTGGAGGAGCACGGGTTCAGTGTCGAGGTCGTCGGTGATCTCGATGCCGCGCGCCAGGCGGTGCTGGCCCGCATCCCGGAGGGCTCGTCGGTGATGACCAACACGTCGGTGACGCTGGCCGAGACCGGGCTCGCGGACGCGATCAACGACGGCGGCGGCCGGTGGGAGTCGCCGGGCTAGCGTGTGCGGCCAGTGGCCAGCAGCCGCAGTTCCCGTGCGCGCTGCACGGCCGAGGAGCGGTCCCTGACCTGGAGCTTGGCGTAGATGCTGCGGACGTGCGTGCTGACCGTGCTAGGCGCGACGGACAGCTCGCCTGCGATCTCGGGCCGGGACAGGTTCGTCGGGAGATACCGCAGCACCCTGAGCTCGCCCGGGCTGAGCTCCTCCGCCGGCGGCGAGGAGGACTGCTCTTTGGCCGCCGGGGGTGAGCCGTGCAGGACATCGAGGATGTCGGCGAGCAGGGCGGCGTGTGCTGTCTCATGCCGGGGCAGCGCCTCGAGCAGCTCGCGGGAGCCCGTCATCGCGAACGGCAGGACCAGCCGGTCGGACTCCGCCAGGGCCAGCGCCCGTTCCGCCGCCTGGCTGGCCGCGCGCTGGTCACCGAGCTCACGATAGGCGAGCCCGGCCAGCAGGTGAGCCTCAACTACCGTGACGTACCCGAGGACCGGTGCCGTGCCATCCAGCACATCGGCCACCGCGCCCAGGGCCCCGGCCGGATCGCCTTCCGCGAGGCAGATCACCGCGCGGGCATTACGGATCTCACCGGAGCCGGCCCGCTCGTCATCGAGCGCCGCGAGGCAGGCGCGGGCTTCGCCGGGCAGCCCGAGGCGGGCTTGGGTGGCGAGCAGCCAGCCGGTCACCTGGCTCGCCAGCGCCTGCGATCCCTCCAGTTGCGATCCCAGGTGTTCGGCCGCGCCGAACTCCTCGAGCGCCTCCTGGCGGCGGCCGCGGCCGGCGTGCAGTATCCCGGCCGTCTGGTGCAGCAGCAGCCTGATGTCCGGCCCGGTGTCTGTTTGCAGAGCCCGTTCGGTGCGCCGCAACCACCGCTCGCCCTCGTCGAACTCACCCAGAAAAACCATCGTGCCGGCGAGCGTCATCAGCGCGGGTGCGATCACCGGCTCCGCGCCCCAGCCGTACCTCTCGGCGAGCGCGATCGCCTCACGACAGCGCGCCTGGGTCATGGCGAACGCGTGGATCTTCGGCATGGCAGCACCATGGAAGATATACGCGAAACCAAGCTGCGCGAGGCAGCCGACTTCCAGGTACGGCCGGCCGATCTCCCGGGCCAGGACGGCGCCCTCCCGGAGGTGGCGTTCAGCGTCTGGCAGCCCCAGCGACCACGCCTCAGCGGTCCCCAGGTTCATCAGCGCCACCGCGCGCAGGTCACTGTCGAGCGCGATGTCTTCGTCGGACTGCCCGGTGACCGGCGAGGCCAGGAACCTGACCTGCTCGATCACGCCGGCCAGGTGACCGCGCCGCCTGGCCAGCGACAGCTTCAGCGACGCGATCGCCACCCGGAGGCGGCGCTGACGGTCCGCTGGCGCCGTCTCGGCGTGCGCCTCGGCGACCGCCAGGTGGGCGGCCGCCTCGTCCAGGCGCCCCTGAGCAAGGTCACCCATCGCGCGTACCAGGGCCAGCTCGGGGTGGTCCGCGCCCGGCGGGAAGGCCCGCACCAGCGCCTGCATGGTCTGCGCCTGCCCGTCGAGCGTCAGGCTGAACGAATGGCCGGCCAGCAGCCGGGCCGCATCAGGCCAGTCGCCCGCCGCCTGCGTGTGCCGGATGGCCTCGACCACCTGGCCCTGCAAGGTGAACCATCCGGCGGCGCGCCGGTGCAGCGCCGGCACTTCCGCCGGCAGCGTCCGGCGCAGCTCCAGCCGGAGCAGATCCACGAATAGGTAGTGGTAGCGGAACCATGTGCGCTCGGGGTCGAGCGACTCGACGAACGCGTTCGCGTCCTCAAGGCTCAGCAGGATCCGTTCCGAGCCAGAGCGGCCGGTCAGCACGTCCGCCAGCTCGCCGTTAACGCGATCGAGCAGGGAGGTACGCACGAGCAGATCCTGGACGTCAGGCGGCTGGCGTTCGAGCATCTCGGCGATCAGGTACTCGGCGACGGTGCGGTCGCTGCCGGAGAACTCCGCGACGAACCGCTCCGGGTCGGGGTGACCGGCCAGGGAGATCGCCGCGAGCCGCAGGCCCGCGGCCCATCCCTCAGTTCGCTGGTGCAGCAGCGCTGCCCCGGCCTCGGGCAGTGCGATACTCGAGGCGTCGAGCAGCATGCGTGTTTCGCGCTCGGTGAAGCGCAGGTCGGCCGCGCGGATCTCGGCCAGCTCGCCTGCCAGACGCAGCTGATGCAGCCGCAGCCGCACATCGTGACGCGTGGTCAGTATCGCGTGCACGTGCGGGGGAAGGTTCGTCAGCAGCCGGGTGAGCTGAGAGAGTGCTTCTGGCGAGGTCAGCTCGTGGAGATCATCAATAACCAACGTGATGCCGCCGCAAGCATCGGCGAGCTCCGATAGCACCCGGTCGACCATCGCCGGTGCATTGAAATCGGGCGTCGCTGCTGGCGGTTCCGCGCGGCCGGTCGTGGCCGAAGCGTGACGGATCGCGTCGAGCAGGGCAAGCCAGAACTGCTGAGCGTCGTGCTGGTCGCGTTGCACCTGCATGACGGCGAGCCGGTGCCGCTGACCATGACGGTCGGCCCAGGCTCGCAGCAGGCACGTCTTCCCGCTGCCGGCCGGAGCCGAGATGATCGTCACCTTCCGCGCCGCCGCGCGATCCAGGGTGGCGAGAAGATCACCCCGGTCAATCAGCCGGAGAGTTGCTGGAGCCACCGTCAAAGGCCTTCCTTGATATCTACGCCTGACAGCCTCGCGTCGGTCAGCAGTCCTGGCACCTTCCCTCTCGGTATCAGGCCAGCGCACATGCTGTCAACGGCGCGCGAACCTCGGTTCTGCTGCACTCTCATGCACGCGCCGCCGACGCGATCCCATCCCGTCCTGCATTGTCCCGGTACGGCGGATCACCGGGATCCGGTGGCGAACCTCTCACCTGGCTCGTAGCAACCCTGAGTCCACTGGACCAGGCACCTTCCTTGCTCGGCACGATCAAGAAAAAGACCCGAGGAGAGGGCAATGACCGCCACCACCGAGAAGCTCGAGGCCAACAAAAAGCTCGCGCGACTACATCGACCAGGTGTTCAACCAGCACAACCCGGACAAGACGGCTGACTTCGTGACCGGCGACGTCATCTGGCACGGCGGGTGCCGGGAGACCTCCCCAGCTCCGACTTCCAGCCCAAGTAGGGACGGGATTAGCCGCTTGCCCAAGTAGGCTGGTCGGGGCACGGATCCGTTACCCGATCGTTTGGCGGCACGCATGGGCGGAATTACGGGCTGCCTGGCGCTGGCCAACGGGGCAGGCCCCGACACCAACTGGGTCAGTCGTGCCGCCCTGCGCATCGCCCACCGCGGACCCGATGACCAGGGCCTGTTCGCCGATCCCGATCTGGCTCTGGGCTGCAGGCGGCTGTCGATCATAGATGCGTCCCCGGCCGGCCGGCAGCCGATGCACTCCGCGGACGGCCGCTACGTGATGGTCTTCGACGGCGAGATCTACAACTACGTCGAGCTGGCCCAGCGCCTGGCGGCCCGCGGCGTCCAGCTGCGCGGCCGGTCGGGTGCCGAAGTCCTGCTCGAGATGTACGCGTGGCTCGGCAAGGACGTCGTACGCCAGCTCAGGGGGATGTACGCCTTCGCCATCTGGGACCGCCGCACGCGGGAGCTCTTCTGCGCGCGTGACCCGTTCGGCATCAAGCCGTTCTTTTACGCGCTGACCACGGGGGGGCACCGGCCCAGGTCAGGGCCGCAGCTCCGGTTCGCCTCCGAGCGCAAGGCGCTGGCCGGAGCGGGCGAGGTGACCGCGATCGACCCGGACGCGCTGCGCAGGTACCTCTCATTCCAGTACGTGCCGGCCCCGGCCACGCTCGTGCCGCCCGCCCGCTCCCTGCCGCCTGGGCACGTGCTGATCGCGCGGCCGGGGGGCAGGGTGGACGTCTTCAGGTACTGGCGTCCGGAATTCAGGCCCGCGCGGTCGCCGTCGTCAAGCTCGCCGGAAAAGATCCTGGCCGCGCTGCGCGATTCGGTGGCCGTGCACCTTCGCAGTGACGCGCCGGTCGGCGCGTTCCTGTCCGGCGGGGTGGACTCGGCCACCTTGTGCGCGCTCGCGGCGGAATCAGTTCCCGACCTGATGACCTTTACCGTCGGGTTCGAGCGCGAGGGTTACAGCGAGATCGACGACGCGATGGCGACGGCCACGGCGCTCGGCGTTAAGTCGGTGCCCTACGTGATCAGCCCGGGGGAGTTCGTCGCCTGCCTGCCCAGGATCATCTGGCATCTCGACGACCCGATGGCGGACGCGGCCGCGGTCCCGCTATGGTTCGCGGCCCGTGAGGCGCGCAAGCACGTCCGGGTGGTCCTGTCCGGCGAGGGCGCCGACGAGCTGTTCGGCGGCTATGGCGTCTACTACCAGCCCGGCGTGGTCCGGGCCGGCCACGCCCTGCCCGGCTGGGGGCGCGCGACCCTCAGCCGGGTCGCCGCCGAGTTTCCGGCCGGCGCCAGGGGGAAAGGCCTCCTCAACCGGACCTCGACCCCGCTGCAGCGGCGTTACATCGGCAACGCGTACGTGTACCACGGTGATGAGGCGCACCTGCTGGCCCGGCACGGGAACGGCAGCGAGTTCGACGTGACCGATCCGGTGTACCGGCAGGCGGCGGACGCCGGCCTAGACGACGTGGCCGCCATGCAGCTGGTCGACGTCAACACCTGGCTGCCGGGCGACATCCTGGTCAAGGCCGACCGGATGACGATGGCGCACGGCCTGGAACTGCGCACGCCGTTCCTCGACCGCGAGGTGCTCGCCGTCGCCGCACGGCTGGCCCGGGTGGAGAAGACCGCCGCGGGGACCACCAAGTTCGCGCTCCGGGAGGCCGTAAGCGCGCTGCTGCCCCAGGCCGCGGCGGAACGCCCCAAGCTCGGCTTCCCGGTGCCGCTCGGGTACTGGCTCCGCGGCGGCATGTATGGTTTCGCCGAGCAGGTTGTCCGCACGGCGCAAACTGATCGATGGCTGGATCAGGGCGCCGCGCTTGACATCTTGCGCCGCTACCGGGCCGAGGATCCCGAGGTGACCTGGCGCCAGGTATGGCTGCTGGTCGTATTCTCGCTGTGGCACCAGATCTACGTGGAACGCGTTTACGACCCGGTGGCTCTCGGCTGGGAAACCCCGGCCGCCGGATGACGACCCAAGGGACACCAGTGACCACGCCGAGGATTAGCGTCGTAGTGGCGTTCTTCAACAACGGAGACGATCTCGCCGACTGCCTGGACTCGATCGCCGCCCAGTCGGTCACCGACCTGGAAGTGATCATGGTCGATGACGGGTCGACTGATGACGGGGCGCAGATCGCCGGGGCGAAGGCGGCGGCCGATCCGAGGTTCACGCTGGTGCAGCCGGGGCACGGTGGCCCGGGAGGCGCGCGCAACCGCGGCGTCGAGCTCGCCCGCGGGGAGTTCCTCGCCTTCGTGGACGGCGACGACGTACTGCCGGGCAACGCGTATGACCTGCTGCTGCACACGCTGGAGAGCTCGGGATCCGACTTCGCCAGCGGCGCCGTGCTGCGCATCGGACCGAAGGGGATCAACCCGTCGGCGCTGCATTCGCTGGCCATCAAGGGCAGGCAGACCAGGACGCAAATCACCAGGACACCGCGGCTGCTGTACGACGTGTCGGTGTGGAACAAGCTGTTCAGGCGCCGCTTCTGGGATGAGCACCAGCTGTCCTTTCCCGAGCGGGTGGTATGGGAAGACATCAGGCTCATGACCAAGGCCCACGTGCTGGCCCGGGCCGTGGATGTGATTCCCGACGTCGTCTACTACTGGCGCGAGCGCGCCCAGGGCGGCCTGTCGATCACGCAGAGCCGCGCCAGCATCGCCAACCTGCGCGACCGGATGACCGCGCTGGCCGACATCGACGAGTTCATCGCCGGGCACTCGACGGCCAGGCTGCTGCGGGCGCATCAGCGCAAGGCCCTCAAGAACGACCTGTGGCTTTACGTCCAGGACCTGCACAAGGTGACCGAGGCATACCGCGCCGAGTTCACCGACCTGGTGAACGCCTACCTGGACCACGTCGGCCGCCGGGTGCTGCGCAGCCTGCCCGCCCCCCAGAAGCTGGCTTACCATCTGGTGCGGATCCGGGCCACGCCGCAGCTGGCCGAGCTGGCCGCCTGGATGATGGACCAGCCGGTGCGGCAGGTCCCCATGGTCAGGCGCTGGGGTACGCTGCGCGCCGACCTTCCCTTCCGGAAGGATTCCCCGGTTCCCGTGCCGGCCAGGGTGTTCCGGCCGCACTGGCGCGACCTGGACCCGTACATGCAGGTGGACGACATCGGCTGGGACCGCGGTCGGCTCGTGGTCACCGGCCGGGCCAACGTGCCTTCGGTGGATATCGCCAAGCGGCGGAACACGTCGAAGCTCGTGATCCTGCGGCCGCCGGGACGCCGGCTACCCGTCATCGTGCCCGTCCGCTCGGTCCTGAACCCGGAGGCCACGGCGCTTTCGGAGCAGGAACGCTACAACTACGACTGGTCGGGATTCCGGTTCGCGGTCAGCCCCCGGCGGTTCCGGGACCCCGGCGAGTGGCAGTGTTACATGCTCGTACGCGGTCACGGCGTCTGGCGGCCGGCCCGCGTGCATACCCCGGTCCCCGGCCCCGCCGAGCGGCCGCGCCCCCGCCAGGTCGGTCCCGGCCTGCGGTTCGGGGCCCGGTGGGCCGGGCTCGGCCTGAACATGGCCGTCTGGCGGCTCGGCGCGTTCCTGGCCGGCCACGCCTGGCGTGACGCGGGCCAGGGCGTCGAGATCGACGTCGAACTGCCCGCCGCGCCGTCCGGAGCGGCTGAGCTGGTGCTGGTGCGCAACCGGGGCGCCGCCAGCCGCTCCTTTCCCGCCCGGCCGGTGCCGTCCCCGGACCCCGCCGTGACCAGGTTCCGCGCGCTGGTCCCGCTGCGCGACCTGGCTGGGGCGGGTGACGTGGCCGATCGCGTGGGCCACGTCGTCGGCGATGACGCGATGGCCTGGGACGTCTACCTCAAGCCGGCCGGCCGGCCGCGGGTGAGGGTAGCGTGGCCGAACGGCATGGCCGAGAGCAGGCATCTGTTCGGCAGTCGTGAGGCCGTGGTCGGGCAGAGCCGCTACGGTGACCTTGTGATGGCAGAACGTACCCCGCGTCCGGTGATCGAGGAGCATGAGTGGCAGCCCGACGGGCGCCTGGTGCTGCGTGGCACCTTCCTCGGTACCGCACCGGCCGGTACCGCACCGGCCGGTACCGCACCGGCCGGTGCTGGCCCTTCCGGGGCCGGCGCGCCCGGGCCCTACGAGACCGTCCTGCGCCGGATCGGGTCGTCCGATTCCCATGTCATCGGATTCCGCCTCGAGGGCCAGCGCTTCAGCATCGAGGCGGACCTGGACCGGATGCCGTTCTTCGGCTCGGCTATCCCGCTTCGGGACGGCGAATGGAACCTCTACGTCCGCCCGGTCGGCGGCGGCGCGCAGTCGCTGGCGGAACTCACCTACGACCACGACCGGCTGGGTGACGTCTCCGGCCCGGCCGTGCCCGCGGGACGTAAGTGGTACCGGCTGATAGTCACCGGTCATGACGATCCGCTGATCACCGCCGCGCCCCGGCTGCGCCGCGCCGAGCAGGGCAACTTCGCCCAGCGGGCACTCCGGCGCGGGTACTACCCGATGATGGCCCGTACGCCGGTACGCGACTCGATCTTCTTCGTCAGCTGGAAAGGCAAGCAGTGCGGGGACAACCCGCTCGGGATCGCGGAAGAACTGCGCCGCCGGGGTGACGAGCGTGAGCAGCTGTGGGCCGTCACGGACTGGTCGGTTCCGGTGCCGGCCGGCGGCACGGCCGTGCTGCGCGGGACCCAGGAGTACTACGAAGCCCTGGCCCGGTCGAGGTACCTGGTCTCCAACGACGACATGCAGGCGCCGTTCCGCAAGCGAAACGGCCAGGTGTACCTGCAGACCTGGCACGGCACGCCGCTGAAGCGGATCGGGTTCGACATCACCAACCCGCAGTTCATCAGCGGCACCGCCTACTTCGATCACCTGGCGAAGGACATCGCGCAGTGGGACCTGCTGATGTCGCAGAACCGGTTCAGTACGGAGATCATGCGCCGCGCCTTCTCCTACGACGGGGAGATCTGCGAGTACGGGTACCCGCGCAACGACCTGCTCGGCCGGGGTGACGTCGCCGATCTGGCGGCGCGGGTGCGGGACCGGCTAGGGCTGCCCGCGGGCAAGCGCGTCGTCCTTTACGCGCCGACCTGGCGTGACAACCAGGTGTACGCGAACGGCCGCAGATACCGCTTCGACATGCACCTGGACCTGGAGCGGGCCTGGCGTGAACTCGGCTCGGACTACGTCTTCCTCATCCGCGGCCATCACCACATGGCGGATGACGTGCCGGCCGGGATGCGCGACGGCTTCGCGGTCAACGTCACCGCCTACCCCGATATCACCGAGCTGTTCTGCGTGGCCGATGTGCTGGTCACCGACTACTCCTCCGCCATGTTCGACTACGCGGTCACCGGCCGGCCGATGGTGTTCTTCACCTACGATCTAGCCGAATACCGGGACAACCTGCGCGGTTTCTACTTCGACTTCGAAGCCGAGGCCCCCGGTCCGCTGCTGGCCAGCTCAGCCGAGGTCATCGAGGCCCTGAGGGACATCGATTCGGTCGCCGCGTCCTACCGAGACGCCTACCAGCGCTTTGCCGCCCGGTTCTCCTCCCTGGACGACGGCAAGGCCGCCGCCCGCATCTGCGACCGCCTCTTCACCAGCTGATCACGGCGCCGACCGGGGCGGGCCGCCCGGGCCGCGGAGATCGGTGGCCGTCCCGCGCAGGCGGGTCAAGAAGCGATTGCATTCCGGTGCTGCGGCGCAGATGTGCGAGCGCGCCGGGATGCGCGGCCACCGGACGATCGTGGAGGATTTGGCTTACGCGGAAATTCCGGTGCCAGGGGCCCGGATGTTCCACGTAGCTCGGATCCTCCGCGTTATTTCCCGGGTGACGCCGCACTGCGGGGCGGGTGAGGTTAACGGGACCTGTGCGATTTCTGGGGTCGGCGTCGGGGCGGCAGACGCAGGGTCAGCGGACAGAACGCGTAACGGAATGTTAAGCCGGCGAGGCGGCCGGTGGTCCGTCTATCGAGCACTCGCTTGGATAACCTGGTGCCAGGATGCGCTCGGCCTGGAGGGGCATCCGGGAAGGTACGGCAGTGCTGGAGACGGATATCGGGCCTAAGGATTCAGCGGCGACGATGGCTCCGACGGCGACGATCGCGCCCGCTGCGTCGCGTGCCCCGCGCGAGCAGGAAGCCTCGCTCGAGCGGCGGGCCCGGCCGCCGGGTTCGGGGGAGCGCCGGGGCAGCTGGCTGGTCATCGCCGTGCCCGCGGCGACGTCAGCCGTGGTCGGCGGGTACGAACTGGGCGGCCCCTCGCTGTGGCGGGACGAGGCGTACACCAAGGATGCGATCGGGCGGCCGGTCAGCCAGATCTTTGCCCTCCTGCAGCACCAGGACGCGGTGCACGGCGCCTACTACGTCCTCATGCACGTCATCGCGGCTGCCGTCGGCACCTCGGCCACCGCCCTGCGATTCCCTTCGCTGTGCGCCATGGTGATCGCGACCGGGTTCACCGCGGCGATCGCCCGCCGGGCAGCGGCCCTGACGCAGGCCTCCGCCCTGCCGCAGGCCCCGGCCCAGCCGCAGGCTCCGGCTCCGGCGGCGGGCCCGCGGACGGCGGCCGGGAGCCGGGTCAGCCTTCCGGCGCTGACCGGGCTGCTTTCCGGCCTGGTGTTCGCGACCGCGCCTTACATGACGTATTACGCGCAGACGGCCAGGTCGTACGCGATCGTGACGATGTTCGCCACGATCGCCACCTACCTGCTCCTGCGGGCGTACCCCGACGGCCGGTGGCGGTGGTGGGCGGCGTACGGCGCCGCCGTCGCGCTGGCCGGCCTATTCAACCTGTTCGGACTGCTGATCCTGGCCGCGCACGGTGTGACGCTGCTGCTGACGGACGCCCGCGGCCAGTCAGCGGCCGGGCGCCGGATCGGCCGGATCCCGCTGCGCTGGCTGGCCGCCTCGGCCGCGGCGGTGATCGTGCCCGGCCCGCTGCTGATCGTCGCGAGCCACGAGCAGAAGCAGCTCGACTGGGTTACCCGGCCCGGCTTCGGGGCGATCGAGAAGCTCGCCATCGACTTCGCGGGCTCAAAAGAACTGGTGCTTCCGGTCGCCCTGCTCGCACTGGCTGGTATCGCGGTCGCCCGCCTGGCGGACAACTGGCGCCCGCTCAACCCCGCGGCGGTCGCGCTGCCGTGGCTGGCCGTGCCGCCGTTCGTGCTGATCGCGGTGTCCTACCTCAAGCCGGTCTACCTCGAGCGGTACGTTGAGTTCTGCCTGCCCGCGCTGGCCATCCTCGTCGGCGCGGGTCTGGCCGGCCTGGTCAGGCTCGCCGCGGCCACGCCGCTCGCCCGCCTGCGCCCGGCCCGGGCCCCGGCGCCGGCTGCCCGGGCCCGCGCCCGGGCCCCGGCGCCGGCTACCCGGGGTCCGGCTGCCTGGGTGCCGGCCGCGGTGATCATCCTAGGGCTCGGCGCCCTGCTCATCGGGCCGCAGCAGGCGATCAGGCAGTCCGCGGCCCGGCCCGACAACCTGCGGCTGGCCTCGGCCATCGTCGCGGCCCACGAGCAGCCCGGCAACGTGGTCTTCTACCTTCCGGCCAACATGCATGTCCTGGGCACCGGCTACCCGGCGCCCTTCCTGCGGCTGCGCGACATCGCGCTGGCCGAATCCCCGATCGCCTCCGCCACCCTGACCGGTACCGAGATCACCAGTCCCGCGCTGCTGAAGAGCCGGTTCACCGACGTCAGGCGGGTGTGGGTGGTCACCGGCAACAGCAACTACACGTTCCCCGTCCCGGTCACGCCCGTGGACAAGAAGAAGATGGCCTTGCTGGCGGGCGCGGGCATGCACATCATCGGCCGCTGGCAGGCCGGCGAGGTCATGCTCACGCTGTACGGGTCCTGACCGCGCTGCGCCGGGTAGCCCGGCGCGGGCTCAGGCGCCGGACAACTCCGTCTTCGGGGTGCCGAACCCGCTGGCCAGCAGCTGCTCGCGGATCTTGCGGCGGCCGCGGTGCAGCCGTGACATCACGGTCCCGACCGGCGTGCCCATGATCTCGGCGATCTCGCGATAGGGGTAGCCCTCGATATCGGCGAGATACACCGCGGTCCTGAACTCGCGGGGCAGCTCGCGCAGGGCCCGCAGCAGGTCCGAGTCGGTGGTCCGGTCCAGGGCCTGCGCCTCGGCCGAAGGCACCGGCGGGGCGAGCCGGTCGGCGGACATCTGCCATTCCTGCAGGTCCCCGCCGAGGGCTTGCTGCGGCTCCCGGCGCCGCTTGCGGTACACGTTGATGAAGGTGGTGGTCAGGATCCGGTTCAGCCACGCCCGCAGGTTGGTTCCCGGGGTGAACTGCTGAAACGCCGCGTACGCTTTGACCGACGTCTCCTGGACGAGATCTTCGGCGTCGGTCGGGTTCCTGGTCATCCGGAGCGCGGCGGGGTACAGCTGGCCAAGCTGCGGGATGACATCGCGCTCAAACCGCGCGCGATCCTTATTAGAGTGCTCAGCTTGGCTCATGTTGGCTCCGGTGGTTTGTCATCTCACTGTATATAGACGCGCTAGAGCCCGGAAACGTACCCCCCTGTAGCGAAAATCACGTCGTGGGCGGCCCGGACCCCGTGTCATCGCCGTCGCCGACATGAATAAAGATGCCCACGCATGCTGAACGTAAGCTGAATGCGGGCCGAAGGGATGACCAGAAGCGGCCAGCCGGCCGCCCGCCCGGGCCGCCCGCAGCCCGCACGATCAGATCCAGCCGCGGCCGATCCGGTACCACATGTGGCTGAGCCAGTCCGGGTAGGGGATGACCTTGGCGGCCAGGATCGAATAGAAGTACCAGAACATCAGCAGCACGCAGAGCACGTAGGCGCCGACGATGCCCGCGCCGATCGAGCGGCGCAGTACGCCCGCGCTGGCCCGCCCGAGGATCAGGCCCAGGCAGAGCACGATGGACAAGATCAGGAAGGGCTCGAATTCCAGCGAGTAGTAGTAGAACTTGGTCCGGGTCACGAGCGGGAACCAGGGCAGCCAGCCTGCGATGACGCCGAGCAGTACCGCGCCGGCCCGCCAGTCCCGGTGCAGCAGCCACCAGCCCAGGCAGAACAGCAGGGCCAGGATGGATCCCCACCAGATCGCCGGCGTGCCGATGGCGAGGACTTCCTGCGACCATTCCGAGCCGGTGTAGTGCGCCGGGCAGTAGTACGAAGGCCCGGCTACCGGCCCGGTGTAGCACTCGTAGAAGTAGGCGACCGGCCTGGTCATCAGCAGCCAGTCCCAGGGCTGGGACTGGTACGGATGCGGCGTCTTCAGGCCGACGCCGAACACGATCGCCTGCACGTGGTACTCGTACAGCGAGTAAAGGTCCGAGATGACCGGGATGTTCACGCCGTGCAGCTGCGCGTAGTTCCGGTCGTAGCCGGTCTTGGTGGCGAACCAGCCGCTCCAGCTGGCGATGTAGACGGCCAGCGGGGCCACGAAGAACGTCAGCGGCAGCCACCGCGCCTCCCGGAACGCGCCGCGGACGAAGGACGGCAGCCCGGCCGCCCGGCGGGCGCCGATCTCCCAGGCCAGGAAAAGCGCGCCGAACGCGAGGATGTAAAAGATCGCGTTCCATTTGGTGGCCACGGCCAGCCCGAGGAAAATCCCGGCGGCCAGCTGCCACCGGCGCAGGCCGAGCCGGGGCCCCGCCCCCCGGACGTCGCCGCGCGCGCCACCCGCCGCGACCCGTTCCGCCAGCTTGGCGCGGGAGACGTCCCGGTCGACGAGGATGCAGCCGAACGCGGCGAGCACGAAGAACATCAGGAAGATGTCGAGGATCCCGGTCCGCGACAGCACGAACTCCAGGCCATCCAGCGCCATCAGCAGCCCGGCGATGCAGCCGAGCAGCGTGGACCGGGTCAGCCGGCGGGCGATGCGGCACATCAGCAGGATGGCCAGCGAGCCGAACACCGCGCTGGAGAACCGCCAGCCGAACGAGTTCAGCCCGAACAGCCACTCCCCGACCGCGATGAGCAGCTTGCCCATCTCCGGCTGCACGACGTACTCCCCGCACGCCGAGGTCCCGCCGCACGCCGCGAAGATGTTGGTGTGCCCGGCCGCGATGATGGAGTTGGCGTTGGAGACCAGGTTCAGCTCGACGCCGTGATGCAGGATGCTCCACGCGTCCTTGGCGTAGTAGGTCTCGTCGAAAACTATGGCGCGCGGCACCTGCAGCCGGTAGAACCGAAGGAACGCGCCGAACGCGGTGACGAGCAGCGGGCCCAGCCACCCCCACAGCCGGTCGGCCGGCATCGGCGACGCCAGCCGGGCGTGCAGCACCGAAAGCCGCCCCGCCTCATCGGGAGGCGGCGGCGTGGCGGGCACGTTAGCTTCGGTAGCCGTCATCGGCCACATGCTACTTGCGGCTGTAGGGTCCGGCTAGCGGGATGCCCTCTCTCTCCAGAACGGGATGCGATACCGATATGTCCGGACGCGAGAAAGGCCAGGCGCGGCGCGAGGACGGCGCGGGCGGCGTGCTGACGCTGGCGGCGGTGCCGATCGGCCGGGCCGAGGACGCCTCCGCCCGGCTGGCGACGGAACTCGCCGAGGCGACGCTGATCGCGGCCGAGGACACGCGCCGGGTGCGCTGGCTCGCGTCGAGCCTTAACGTCCAGCTCAAGGCGCGGGTGGTGTCCTACTACGACGCGATCGAGACGCGCCGCACGGCGGAGCTGCTCGATCAGCTGACGGCGGGCCAGGACATCCTGCTCGTCACCGACGCGGGCACGCCCGCGATCAGCGATCCCGGTTACCGGCTCGTCACCGCCGCGGCCGCGGCGGGCCTGCGGGTGACGGCGCTGCCCGGCCCGTCCGCGGTGACGACCGCGCTGGCCGTCTCGGGGCTGCCCACCGACAGGTTCTGCTTCGAGGGCTTCCCGCCCCGGGGTAAGGGCCAGCGGAGCACCCGCTTCGCGGAGATGGCGGCCGACAGCCGCACCCAGGTCTACTTCGAGGCTGGCCGCAGGCTGGCGCGCACGCTGGCCGAGCTGGCCGCCTCGCACGGCGAGGACCGCCAGGCGGTGGTGTGCCGCGAGCTGACCAAGACCCATGAGGAGATCGTGCGCGGCACGCTGGCCGAACTCGCCGCCTGGGCGGCCGCCGCGGGCGGCGGCTCAGGCGCCGTCCGCGGCGAGATCACGCTGGTCGTCGCCGGCACCGGCCGGCGAAGAGCCCGCGACCTCGGCGACGCCGACGGACCTGGCCTGGGGGGCCGCCGCGGACGCCGGGGAAGTCCCGGCGATCTCGGCGTGGCCGCGCCGCCGGCCCGCTAGCCGCCGCAGCCAGCGGCCGCCCGCGCTGTCCGGGCTAAAGGCGATGACCGCCGCGAGGCAGGCGAACGGCACGGCGGGCAGCACGTACCGGTAGTCGAACTCGGCGGTGGCCGCCGGGATCACGATCAGCGCGAGGGAGATGGTCCACGGCAGCAGCGCCTCGCCGCCCAGCCGCCGCCAGGCCAGCAAGAGCCCGCCCAGGCCCGTCAGCAAGATCAGCCCGTACACGCTGCCGGGCAGCCACACGTACTGCTGGTAACCCCGTATGAGGTTGGCGAACGGCGCGACGACCTGGGTGTTTGGGTTGCCTTGCACGTACGCGGCCGCCCAGGAGTTGTAGCGTCCGAGATGAATCTTGTCCCAGTCCGGTATGGGCGTTGGCTTGGCGCGGAAAATGTACTCGTCGTAGGTCTGCGCGTTGGGGAAGACGTACCGCTTCCAGGCGAACACCCGCCAGGTGTCGTCGAAGACCACCCTGGCGTAGCTGAGCGGCTGCGCCTCGATGGCGCGGATCGCGAAGTCCTTCCCCAGCTGGTTGGGCAGCGGGGTGAACTTCGACGTCGTGAGCCGGTCTATCGGGGACCCGGTAGTCCAGTCGTACCACTGCGCGATCGGCCGCTGGGCCGGCGGTACCGTCGTGCACAGGAAGAGCTCATCGGCGGGCACGTGCATCTTGGCGCAGTCGGCGAAGGTCATCACCCGTCCGTAGAGGAACACGCCGCTGCTGTCGGACTCTGCGAACTGGCCGTACTCGAAGTCGAACACCGCGGCGTACGCGGCCAGGGGGATGAGGCACACGACAATGGTGGCCGCGACCTTCCGCCAGCTGTACCGCCGGATGATCATGTACACGGCGAAGATCGCGAGCAGCGGAGTGCCGATCGACCGCAGGACCGATCCGATGCCGAGCAGTCCGCCGATGACCGCGCACATGCGCACCGACGGACCTGCCGGATCCCAGAGCAGCAGCGTGACCGCCAGGGTCAGCAGGAACAAGAACGGCACGTCGGCCATGATCAGGTGCTCGAGCTCGATCTCGTACCCGTCGTAGAGCACGGGCACGACCGCCAGCGTGGCCAGCCCCTGCCGGATCCCGAAGCGGTGCCTGGCCAGCGCGTAGATCATGACCGCGACGGCCAGGCCCATAAGATGTTGCAGGATCGTTACAAGGGCGTAACTGTGAAAGGGCTGCAGCAGCTTGAGCCAGATGGAGTACCCGGACGTCCGGGTCGGGTCCAACTTGAGGTAAATCGTGTTCGACAGGTACTCGAACGAGTCGTTGAACCAGGCCTGCCACCGGTACCCGAGCTCGGCGTCGACGCGGAGCAGGAACGCGGGGATGAGCACGATGATGAACAGGCGGTTCCCGGCCCACGTCCGGGCGGCCAGCGAGCGGAGCCTAGCCAGGCGGGGATTCTCCGGCCAGTTGGACCAGGCTCGCCGCGCCGATGGCTCACGTGACGGGGCCGCAGGCATTACCCTCAAGCCGTACCCTCCTGTGCTGGGTTGATGACCCTGACCATTGACAAGCGGCCGGTTCGGTGCGTTCGTCCCTCGCCTACGGTACCAAGCCCGGCCAGGGACGGCCTGATAGGACCAGATCCGCTGACCGAACGGAGACGAATACGTGGAGCTGACCGTGGTCATGCCGTGTCTCAACGAGGCAGAGACCGTGGCGACGTGCGTTCGTAAGGCTATTGGATTCCTGACGGCGAGCGGTATCAGCGGCGAGGTGCTCGTCGCCGATAACGGGAGTACGGACGGCAGCCAGCAACTAGCGCAGGACGCAGGCGCCCGTGTCGTGCCCATCAGCGAGAAGGGCTACGGCAACGCGCTGATGGGCGGCATCGTGGCGGCCCGCGGCAAATACGTGATCATGGGCGACGCGGATGACAGCTACGACTTCACCAACTTGATGCCGTTTGTCGACGAGCTGCGCAAGGGCGCGGACCTGGTGATGGGCAACCGGTTCGCCGGCGGGATCGCGCCGGGCGCGATGCCGCCGCTGCACCGGTACCTCGGCAACCCGGTGCTCAGCTTCGTCGGGCGGCTGTTCTTCCGCAGCAAGATCGGCGACTTCCACTGCGGCCTGCGCGGATTCAGCCGGGACGCCATGATGGCGCTTAACCTGCAGGCGACCGGGATGGAGTTCGCCAGCGAGATGGTGGTCAAGTCCACCCTGGCCGGCCAGCACGTGACCGAGGTGCCGACCACGCTGGCCAAGGACGGCCGGAGCCGGCCGCCGCACCTGCACACCTGGCGGGACGGCTGGCGGCACCTGCGGTTCCTGCTGCTGTTCAGCCCGCGCTGGCTGTTCTTCGTGCCCGGCCTGGCGCTGCTCATCGCGGGCCTGGTGATCGGCGGGATCGTCGCGCCGCACCCGTTCAGCATCGGCGGGGTGACATTCGACGTCGACACCCTCGTCGCCGCCTCGGCGATGGTCGTGATCGGCTTCCAGGCGGTGTTGTTCTGGTTGTTCACCCAGGTGTACGCGGGCTCGGAGGGTTTCCTTCCCGAGGAACCGAGGGTCCAGCGGGTGCTGGGGAAGCTGAGCCTGGAACGCGGGCTGATCGCGGGCGGGCTCATCGGCCTGGCGGGCCTGGCGGGGCTGATCTTCTCGGTGCTGTACTGGAACGGCCAGAACTTCCACTCGCTCAACTACGAGCACTCGCTGCGGCTGATGATCCCGTCGGTGACCGCGCTGATGGTGAGCTGTCAGGTCGTCCTGGGCACGTTCTTCCTCTCCATCCTCGGCATCAGGCACACGCGCCATCCCGCGATCGGGTCACCACCGCCCGTTCCGGATGATGCTGTTGACCTTGACCACCGCGAGCAGTCAGCGGCTGCCCCTAGGCTTTAACCCATGCGTCACATCCTGTCCGCCCCGGCCTGGCCGTACGCGAACGGCCCTCGTCACATCGGGCACGTCTCGGGTTTCGCGCTGCCCTGTGACATGTTCAGCCGGTACCAGCGGATGGCGGGCAACCGGGTGCTGATGGTGAGCGGTACCGACGAGCACGGCACGCCGATCCAGGTGCAGGCGGACGCCGAGGGGGTATCGGCGCGGGAACTGGCCGACCGCTACAACCGCGTGATCGTCAACGACCTGACCGGCCTCGGCATGACCTATGACCTGTTCACCCGGACGACCACGCGCAACCACGCCGCGGTCACCCAGGAGATCTTCCTGCGGCTGCTTGAGAACGGTTACATCTTCCCGAAGACCACGCTCGGCGCGATCTCGCCGTCCACGGGCCGGACGCTGCCGGACCGCTATATCGAGGGCACCTGCCCCATCTGCGGGTACGAAAGCGCCCGCGGCGACCAGTGTGACAACTGCGGCAACCAGCTCGACCCAAACGACCTCATCAACCCCAGGTCCAAGATCAACGGCGAGACGCCGGTCTTCACCGAGAGCGAGCAGTATTTCCTGGACCTGCCCGCATTCGCCGAGGTCCTCGGCACCTGGCTGCAGGCCAAGGCGGGCCAGTGGCGGCCGAACGTGCTCAAGTTCTCCCTCAACCTGCTCGATGACCTGCAGCCGCGGGCGATCACGAGGGACCTGGACTGGGGCGTTCCCGTCCCGCTCGACGGCTGGCGCGACCGGCCAGACAAGCGGATCTACGTCTGGTTCGACGCGGTGATCGGGTACCTGTCCGCCTCGGTCGAGTGGGCGCGGCGCAGCGGCGACCCGGACGCCTGGCGCGCCTGGTGGAACGCGCGGGACGCCGAGTCGTATTACTTCATGGGCAAGGACAACATCGTCTTCCACGCCGAGATCTGGCCGGCCATGCTGCTCGGCTACAACGGCCTCGGCGCCCGCGGCGGGGCGCCCGGGCCCCTCGGCCAGCTGAACCTGCCGTCCGAGGTGGTCTCGAGTGAGTACCTGACGATGGAGGGCCGCAAGTTCTCCTCCTCCCGCGCCGTGGTGATCTACGTCCGGGACTTCCTGGCCCGCTACGACGTGGACGCGCTGCGTTACTACGTGGCCATCGCCGGACCCGAGAACCAGGACACCGACTTCACCTGGAGCGAGTTCGTCCGCCGCAACAACGACGAGCTGGTCGCGACCTGGGGCAACCTGGTGAACCGCGCGGTCTCGTTCGCGGCCCGCAACATCGGGTCGGTACCGGCCGCGGGCTCGCTGACGACCCTCGACCAGGACCTGCTGGCCAGGTCCCGGCAGGCGTTCGGCACGGTCGGCGATCACCTGGACCGGTCACATTTCAAGTTCGCGATCAACGAGACGATGCGCACGGTGGCCGACGCCAACAAGTACTTCTCCGAGCAGGCGCCGTGGAAGCTGCGCGAATCCGACCCGGAGCGGATGCGCACGGTCTTGCACGTGGCCCTGCAGCTCATCGACGACGCCAAGAGCATGCTCACGCCGTTCCTGCCGCGCTCGTCCCAGCTGGTGTACGCGATGCTGGGCGGCACAGGGACCTGGTCCGACATGCCGCGGATCGAGGAAGTCGACGAGGCGGGCAGCCCCTCCTACCCGGTGATCACCGGGCGCTACGACGGCGCGGCCCGCTGGGCCTCGGCGCCGCTGCGGGTGGGCACGCCGCTGGCCACGCCGGTACCGCTTTTCACCAAGCTGGACACCTCAGTGGTGGACGAGGAACTTGCCCGGCTCGGCGCCGTATGAACTATCTTTTTCGGCCGAACGGACGGTCGTGACAGCCGCCCTGCCCCCCGCACCGCTCCCGGCGCCGGCGCTCGACAGCCACACCCACCTGGACATCATGGGCCTCCCGCTGCCCGAGGTGCTCGCCGCGGCGCACGCGGCCGGCATCGTCCGGGTCGTCACGGTCGGTACTGACCTGGAATCCTCGCGCTGGTCGGCGCAGTGCGCGCAGCAGCACGACGCGGTATACGCGGCCGTCGCGATCCACCCGAACGAGGTCGCCGCCGTGGCCGCCCCGCAGGAGGTGCTCGCGGACATCGAAGCGCTGGCCGCCCAGCCGCGGGTTGTCGCGGTCGGCGAGACCGGACTCGACTACTACCGGGATCACGCCGCCCCGGAGCTGCAGCGCTGGTGGTTCCGCGAGCACATCAACATCGCCAAGCGCACCGGCAAGGCGCTGATGATCCACGACCGGGAGGCGCACGCTGACGTGCTGCGCATCCTGGCCGAGGAAGGACCGCCCGCCCGGGTGGTCTTCCACTGCTTTTCCGGCGACGTCGCGATGGCGAAGCAGTGCGCCGAGGCCGGCTACGTGATGTCGTTCGCGGGGAACGTGACGTTCGCTAACGCCCAGCCGCTGCGCGACGCCGCCGCCGCGGCCCCGCCGGAGCTTGTCCTGGTCGAGACCGACGCGCCGTTCCTCACCCCGGTGCCGAACCGCGGCCGCCCTAACTCACCCGCGATGGTGGCCTACACCCTCCGCTTCCTGGCCGAAGTGAAGGGGATGGCAGTGGCGGACCTATGCGACGCCGTCACCGCCACCGCGATGCGCACCTTCGGCCCCTGGTGAGGCAGGTAGTGACCACGGCCGACCGGGATGTGCGGCTGCTGGGTCCGGCCGATGTCAGGGCCCTCGCCGAGCGGCTCGGCGTGCGGCCGTCCAAGCGGCTCGGCCAGAACTTCGTCATCGAGCACGGGACCGTGCGCCGGATCGCGGCGCTGGCGGCCCTGCGGCCGGACGACGTGGTGCTCGAAGTGGGACCGGGGCTCGGCTCGCTCACGCTCGCCCTGCTGGCGGCCGGGGTCAGCCGGGTGATCGCGGTCGAGATCGACCGCACGCTGGCCGGCGAGCTGCCGCAGACCATCGCGGCCCGGGCGCCGCGGCTCGCGGACCGGGTGACGGTGCTGACCGCCGACGCGATGAGCCTGCGCCCGCCGGACCTGGCCGCGCTCGATGACGGAGGTCTGGCCGCGCCGCCCACGGTGCTGGTCGCGAACCTGCCGTACAACGTGGCCGTGCCGGTGCTGCTGCACCTGCTGGCCGCCGTGCCCTCGCTGCAACGCGGGCTGGTGATGGTGCAGGCCGAGGTGGCCGACCGGATGTGCGCCGGACCCGGGTCCCGGGTGTACGGCACGCCGTCGGTCAAGCTGGCCTGGTTCGCGGCGGCCCGGCTGGCCGGGGCGGTCGCGCGCAGCGTGTTCTGGCCGGTACCCAACGTGGATTCGCGGCTGGTCGCGTTCACCAGGCACGACCCGCCGGACACCGAGGCCAGCCGCGAGGAGGTCTTCGCGGTCATCGACGCGGCGTTCAGGCAACGGCGCAAGACGCTGCGCGCGGCGCTGGCCGGCTGGGCCGGGTCGGCACCAGAGGCGGAGCGGCTGCTCAGGGACGCGGATATCGATCCGGGCGCGCGCGGAGAATCACTCGGCGTCGGCGAGTTCGCCCGTCTCGCGGCGGCCCGGCAGAAGGGACGGCGTACGATTTGGCCATCGTGACCGGTGTGACCGTGCGGGTACCCGCCAAACTCAACCTTCAGCTCGCGGTGGGGCCACCGCGAGCCGATGGCTATCACGACCTGGTGACCGTGTTCCACGCCGTCTCGCTGTTCGACGAGGTCACCGCGGAACCGGCCGGACGGGACGGGGTCCTGGTCACCGGCGAGGGCGCGGACCGGGTCCCGGGCGACCAGGACAACCTGGCGCTGCGCGCGGTGGTCGCGCTCCGGGCGGCGATTCCGGCCGGGGCGCCCGACGCCGCGGGCGTGCACGTCACGATCGCCAAGCGGATCCCGGTGGCGGCCGGGCTCGCGGGCGGCAGCGCCGACGCGGCCGCCGCCCTGGTCGCCTGCAACGAGCTCTGGGACTGCGGGCTCAGTCAGCAGCAGCTCTTCGAGGTCGGGGCCAAGGTAGGCAGCGACGTGGCCTTCGCCCTGCTCGGCGGCACCGCGGTCGGCCGGGGCCGGGGCGACCGGCTGACTCCGGCGCTCGCCCCGGCGACGGCGTACCACTGGGTGCTGGCCTTCGCCGACGGCCAGCTTTCCACGCCCGAGGTGTACGCGGCGCTTGACCGGCTGCGGAACGCGGATGCCCGTTACCAGTCCGCCAAGCCAGGCCTGGACGCCTCGCTCATGTCGGCGCTGCGCTCGGGTGATGCCAGGCGGGTAGGCCACGCCCTGAGCAATGACCTGCAGGCAGCCGCGCTGTCCCTGTTCCCGCCGCTGCGCAAGACGCTGGCGGCCGGACTCGAGCTGGGCGCGCTCGGCGCGCTGGTGGCCGGCTCGGGACCGACCTGCGCGTTCCTCGCGCCCAGCGCGGACCGCGCACTCGACCTCGCGGCGTCCCTGTCCGGCGCGGGCGTGTGCCGGTCGGTGGCACGGGTCACGGGACCAGTGCCCGGTGCGGCCATCGTCCCCGCCTCGAGGTGAGCTCAGGTACGGTGAACCTGGTCAGCTTGGCGACGGCCCCCTTGGAGACGTGGCCGGGATGGTTTGCGGCAACGGCCGCGACAGCGCAGCGGAAGCACTAAGCTTGGCGGGTCCCGGACGGCCCGCCCAATCAGCGCCGTACGCCGATCTCTACACGGAGGATCAGACAAATGCCGCGTGAACGGCGCAGTCCTGTGGCCGTCGGGGACGGCCCGGCCGAGCCGGTAGTGCAGCCTGTCTCGAGCGCGGAATCGCTCGAGAATCACCTGGGCGGCGCTGAGGGCAAGAGATATCGCGCCTACCAGTTCGGCCTGGTCGCGCCCTATGTCGGCCGTTCGCTGCTGGAGGTGGGCTCTGGCCTGGGCCACTTCTCCGAACAGTTCAGCGACCGCCTCGAGTACCTGATCGTGAGCGATAACGATCAGTACTGCATCGACCAGCTCAGGGAGCGCTACTCCGGTCGTGACGACGTCGAGGTCCTCGAGCTTGCGCTACCCGGCGAGGTCAAGGCACACCGCAAGGTCGACACGGTCGTGATGATGAACGTCCTCGAGCACATCGCCGACGATGCCGGGGCGCTCCGCGACCTGGCCGCCGTCGTCGAGCCCGGCGGCCGCATCGTCATCTGGGTGCCCGGGTACATGCAGCTCTACGGAGATTTCGACCGTATGGTCGGCCATGTCACCCGGTATACGCCGAAGACTCTCCGCCGTGCCGTTGAATCGGCCGGGCTGACGGTTGAGGTCTGCAAGCCGGTGAACTTCATCGGCGGGATCGCGTGGTGGCTAGCGGTCCGGCGGGCCGGCGTGGGACACCTGAATCCGAGGCTCACCTCGCTTTATGACATGACCGTGGTTCCGGTCACGAAGGTACTGGAGCGCTTCATCCGGCCGCCGTTCGGGCAGACGGTATTCTGCGTCGCGAGGGTGCCGCGCTGAACCGTCCGGCCCCGGGCAGGTGAACCTGATCAGCCTGGAGAAGGCGACCAAGGCGTACGCCCACCGGACCCTGCTCGACGGCGTTTCGCTCGGCGTCTCGGCCGGGGACCGGATCGGGGTGGTGGGCCGGAACGGGACCGGCAAGTCCACGCTGCTCTCGCTGCTCGCCGGGCTGACCGAGCCCGACGCCGGCCGGGTGGCGATGGCGACCGGGCTGCGGCTCGGCTACCTGCCCCAGAGCGACCAGCTGACCGGCACGGTCGGGGAGATCGTGTTCGGCGCGCGCGGTCCGGAGGTCACGCCCTGGGAGGCGGATCCCAGGGCGCGGGCGATCGTCACCGAACTGCTCCCCGGCATCAGCCTGGACGCCGCGGCCGGGCAGCTGTCCGGCGGCGAACGGCGCCGGACCGCGCTCGCCTCCCTGCTGGTCGCCGAGCGTGACGTGCTGCTGCTCGACGAGCCGACCAACCACCTGGACATCGAGGCGATCGACTGGCTCGGCAGGCACCTGCGCGACCGGGGCAGCGCGGTCATCGTGGTCAGCCACGATCGCTGGCTGCTGGACACCGTCTGCGACCGGACCTGGGAGGTCGACCGGGGCCAGGTGCATTCCGCCGAGGGCGGCTACTCGGCTTACGTGCTCGCGCAGGCGGAACGGGAGCGCGGCGAGGAAGCGACCGAGCGCCGCCGCCGCAACCTGGCCCGCAAGGAGCTCGCGTGGCTGCAGCGCGGGGCCAGGGCCAGGACGACCAAGGCGAAGTTCCGGGTAGACGCGGCCACCGCGCTCATCGCAGCCGAGCCGCCGCCCCGCGACAGCGTCGAACTGACCAGGCTCGCGACCGCCCGGCTGGGCAAGACCGTGATCGAGCTGGAGGACGTTTCGCTTTCGGTGGGGAACGGCGGGCCCCGGCGTTCCCTGCTGGAGCAGGTAACCTGGCGGCTCGGTCCCGGCGACCGGGTCGGGGTCGTCGGGGTCAACGGCAGCGGCAAGACGTCCCTGCTGCGGGTCCTGGCCGGGCCGGTTCCCGACCGCGACGGCCTGGCGGTCGAAGGAACGATCCTGCGCGGCAAGACCGTGCGGCTAGCTCACCTGTCCCAGGAGCTCGCCGAGCTTGACCCGGACCTGCGCGTGCGCGAGGCCGTCGAGGAGATACGGCTGCGCATCCGGGTCGGCGACCGTGAGCTGTCCGCGGGCCAGCTCCTCGAGCGGCTTGGCTTCAGCGCGGAACGGCAGCGGACCAGGATCGGCGACCTGTCCGGTGGTGAGCGGCGGCGGGTGCAGACGCTCAGGCTGCTGATGGACGAGCCCAACGTGCTGCTGCTCGACGAGCCGACCAATGACCTCGACATCGAGACGCTCACCGAGTTCGAGGACCTGCTCGACGGCTGGCCGGGGACGCTGGTGGTGGTCAGTCACGACCGGTACTTCCTCGAGCGCGTGACCGAGCACGTCGTCGCCCTGCTCGGCGACCGCAAGCTCGCTTTCCTCCCCGGCGGCGTGGATGAGTACCTGGACCGGATCCGGGCCATCCGCGATACGCCCGCGCCCCCCGCACCGGCGCCGCCCGTATCCGCGGCATCCTTGGCGGCGGCTCCGCGATTCTCAACGGCGCAGGAGCGCGCGGCCCGCAAGGAACTGCAGCGCCTCGAACGCCAGCTGGAACGGCTATCGACCCGGGAGGCGGAGCTGTCGGACCAGCTGGCCGCCAGCGCGACCGATTACGAGAAGCTCACCTCCCTCGGCGCTGACCTGCGCGCCACCCAGGCGGAGAAAGCCGACCTGGAGGAGCGCTGGCTGGCCGTCGCGGCCGACCTCGACGCCTGATCCCCGGCCGCCTCAGCCGGCGGTGACGCACCGAAACCGGGGTTTCATCGCCCCCTGACGTCGTGGCCGCCCGGTTTCATTTCCCGGGGCCGCCTACCCGGCGTCGAAAGGGCGCACCGGGCCATTTACTCGGCGGCGTCGAAGGGGGCGAGCAGGATGCGCATCAGGTCGGCCAGGTGCTGGCGTTCCTCGGCGGTCAGCCCGGCCAGCAGTACTCGCTCCCGGCGCAGCAGGTCGGCGAGCGCCGCGTCTACCCGTTCCCGGCCCCGGTCGGTGAGGATGACCAGCACGCCCCGCTTGTCCCTGGGGTCCGGCTCCCGGCGGACGAGACCGGCGGTGGCTAGCCGGTCTATCCGGTTGGTCATGGTGCCGGAGGTGACCAGGGTCGCGCGGAGCAGCGCGCCGGGGGTCAGCTGGAAGGGCGGCCCCTGCCTGCGCAGCGCGGAGAGCACGTCGAACTCCCAGGACTCCAGCTTGTGATCGGCGAACGCCCCGCGCCTGGCGATGTCCAGATGCCGGGCGAGCCTGGAGATGCGGCTGAGTACCTGGAACGGCTCGACGTCCAGGTCCGGCCGCTGGGCCTGCCAGGCGGCCACCAGGTCATCCACCTCATCGTGCAGCAGTGACGCTGGCAGGATCCCGGTATCAGGGTCCGCTTCGGCGCGCTGGCCCATTAGTAGAGCGTATCTCTTGACGTCAAGAAGTCCAGTCATGTAGAAGGGGATCACGTCGAGACGGGTCTTTTTAGCAGCAAAGAAGGATTGGCCATCATGTGGGACGCGGCCCTCTACCTGAGGTTTGGAGGCGAGCGTGCCAGGCCGTTTTTCGACCTGCTCGCCAGGGTCGGAGCCGAGCTGCCCGGACACGTGGTCGACATGGGCTGCGGACCGGGTCACCTGACCGCCATGCTCGCGGAGCGCTGGCCGTCGGCCACCGTGTGCGGGGTGGACAACTCACCGCAGATGATCGAGGCGGCCCGGCAGCTTACGCCCGCCGACGCGCTGCGATCCGCGGGGCCGGCCGGTTCCGGGCCGGTCGCGACGAACCACGCGCCGGGGCTGTCGTTCATGCTCGACGATATAAGGCACTGGAAACCGCAGCACCTGCCCGACGTGATCATCTCCAACGCGGTGCTGCAGTGGGTGCCGGGCCATCGTGAGCTGCTGGTCCGCTGGGTGGACCAGCTAGCCAAGGATGGCTGGCTGGCCTTCCAGGTCCCGGGTAACTTCGATCAGCCCTCGCACGCGATCCTGCGTGAGATGGCGGCATCGGCCCGGTGGCGCCCGCTGCTGCGGGACGTGGAGCTGAACCGGCAGACGGCCGACCCCGCGGACTACGCGGAGCTGCTGGCCCGAGCCGGGTGCGAGGTCGATGCCTGGGAGACGACGTATGTGCACATCCTGCGGGGTGACGATCCGGTGCTCGAGTGGTACAAGGGCACCGGACTCCGTCCCGTCCTGGCTGCGCTCGACGCCGACCAGGCCGCGGACTTCCTCGCCGGGTACGGCGAGAAGGTTCGCGCGGCGTACCCGCCGGCCTCGTTCGGGACGGTTTTCCCCTTCCGCCGCGTGTTCGCGGTCGCGCACCGGGCCAACTTAAGCCTGCTTTTCCTATTGCTTTAATAGGGAAACCCTGGCAGGATCACGTCATGCGCCGTGGTCTGCCTCTCCCAGCGCCTGTCCGTCAGTGCGTTCTCGTCGGCGTCCTCCCGCTGGCGCTCTGCGTCCGGCGATGTCTGGCCGGCTCGCCCTGACGGCACCGGCTCTGTCCCATCTGGCCAGCCCAGTCCCTGCCCGGCCCCGTCCCGCCCGCCCGGCCCTGTCGCCGTATGGCCACGCCCGGCCGGTAGGGCACCCCGGTATTAACTGGCGCCCGCCGCCAGTCCTGTCAAACGTGAGGAGAGACGCGAAGATGAGCACGATGATCCGGCCGACGTCACCAGCCAGTGTGCAGCCTGGCCGGCTACTTGGCGCCCGGCAGCTAGCCGACGTGGTGCGGCGCCTGGCCGCGGACCCCGCGGACTGGCTGACCCGGGTCAGGCTGAACCCGGCGGGCCGCTGGTACGAACGGATCCACCTTGACGACAGCCACGAGGTCTGGGTGATCAGCTGGCTGCCGGGCCAGGCGACCGGGTTTCATGACCATGGCGGATCGGCCGGAGCGTTCGCCGTGGTCTGGGGGACGCTGATGGAGCGCCGGGTGGCTGGCGGCGTGGCGACCGGGCAGGTGCTGGCCAAGCCGGTGGGGGCGGGCGGTGCACGGGCGTTCGGCCCCCGCTACATCCACGACGTCGGCAACGCCGCCGCCGCGGCGGTGGCGGTGAGCGTGCACGCGTACTCACCTCCGCTGCCGGAGATGACACGCTACGAGCTCACGCCGGGCGGCCTGGTCAAGCTGGACACCGAAGGCGCCGCCGCGTGGTAACGGTCCGGCCGGCAGGCGCCCGCACGATTGAGGAGATACTGACGGCCTCGCGCGCCCGCCTGGTCCGGCTGACGCCGCGCGAGTCCTTCGCCGAGGCATCCGCCGGGGGAGTGCTCATCGACATCCGGCCGGCCGCGCAGCGGGCGGACGAGGGCGAGATACCAGGCTCGGCCGTCGTGGAGCGCAACCACCTGGAATGGCGCCTCGACCCGGCCTGTGACGCCCGGCTGCCGTGGGTCACCGGGTACGACCACCGGGTCATCGTGTTCTGCCAGGACGGATACACCTCGAGCCTGGCCGCCGCGGCCCTGCATGACCTGGGGCTGTACCGGGCCACGGACATGATCGGCGGCTTCCACGCGTGGACCGCCGATGGCCTGCCGTCCGCGCCCGCCCGCGCGGGGACGGTCGCGCTGGCTCCCGGCGCCGCCCCGGCCCTGTCGCCCGGCTGAGCCGCTACTTGGTAGCTTCCCTGCCGTTGGAGTCCAGCTGGGAGAGGCCGTTCCAGGCCAGGTCGATCAGGTTGGCGGCGACCTCTTCCAGCTTGGGCTTGCGGGCATCGAGCCACCACTGGCCGGTGAACGCGACCATGCCGACGAGCATCTGGGCGTACAGCGGCGCGAGCTTGGGGTCGTGGCCGCGCGAGGCGAGGAAGTCGGCCAGGATGTACTCGACCTGCCCGGCGATGTCGCTGAGCAGCGTGCCGTAAGTGCCGGTGCCTGAACCGGGATTGGAGTCCCTGACCAGGATCCGGAACCCGTCGGCGTTGTCGTCGATGTACCTGAGCAACGCCACCGCCGCGACTTCGAACGTCTCCCTGGTCCGGGCGCCGCCGAGCAGCGTGGTCGCCATCGTCAGCAGGCGCTCCACTTCCCGGTCGACGACCACCGCGTAGAGGCCTTCTTTGCCGCCGAAGTGCTCGTACACCACCGGCTTAGAGACACCGGCCTGGGCGGCGATCTCCTCGATCGAGGTCCCCTCGAACCCGCGCTCGGCGAAGAGCCGCCGCCCGATGTTGATTAGCTGCTCGCGCCTTTCCTTCCCGGTCATTCTCTTGCGGCCGGATGTATGGGGCTGCGAACTCACTTGTTCATCATCGCGACTCCGCGGACACCGCGCCACGTACCCGGTCGGCGCGCCGGGTCATCGAGCCGAGTTTCCTCGTGGCCGTGGCGGGCCGCTTAGCCGAGAGCCGCTCCTCGTCCGGCCAGCGCACGTCGTAGGCCCAGCCCAGCTTCTCGAACATCCAGATGACGCGCGCGCTGGAGTCGAGCTGGCCCTTCAGGGCGCCGTGCCGGGCGCAGGTGGGATCCGCGTGGTGCAGGTTGTGCCAGGACTCGCCGAAGGACGCGATGGCCAGCCAGGAGACATTCCTTGACTTATCCCGTACTTCGAATTCCTCGCTGCCGAAGGTATGGCAGATGGAGTTGATCGACCAGGTGACGTGATGCAGCAGCGCGATACGCACCAGGGTGGCCCAGAAGAAGGCGGTCAGCGCGCCGTGAATGGACATCCCCCACAGGCCGCCGATAAGCGCGGGGAGCAGCAGCGTGACCGCGACGAGCCCGGGGAACCACGCGTCGACCGACTTGACCCGCTTGTCCGCGAGCAGGTCGGGGGAGAACTTCTCCTGAGAGGTCTGGTTGGGGTCGAAAAGCCAGCCGATGTGTGCGTACATCAGGCCCTTGGTCAGCGCCTTCAGGTCATCGCCGTACCGCCAGGGCGAGTGCGGGTCGCCTTCCTTGTCGCTGTACTTGTGGTGCCGGCGGTGGTCCGACACCCAGGTGATGACGGGTCCCTCGATGGCGAGGCTGCCCGCGATGGCCAGGGCCACCCGCAGGCCGGTCTTCGCCTTGAACGATCCGTGGGTGAAGTACCTGTGGTAGCCGACCGTAATGCCGAGCCCTGAGACCCAGTAGAAGACGAGCGCGATGACCACGTCGTGCCAGCCCAGCCCCCATCCCCACAGCAGCGGTATGGCGGCGACAAGCGCGATGAACGGCACGGCGACGAAGACGCCGACCAGCACACGCTGGAACGTCGAACTCGGCTCGTCGTCGAAGTCCGACCGAGGCTGGGCTCTAGTAGTTCCCCCGATGGGTCCGCCGGCCGTAAGCGCGGCCGGTGACGGGCCCTGGACCGTCGTGGTGCCCGCCGGCTGCGCCGGCGGGGTCGTGACTTCGGCCGCGTTGACTGTGTCGGGAGATGTGGTCATCGTGCTCCTCTGGATGCGGAGGTAACGGGCAGGAGCGCTTGTACGCTTACGTAACCGTAGCTTACTACACCGTAGGTTTCGCAAGCCCCGGCAAGTGAATTTCTGCAAATAGCCCTATGAATTTCGTATGCAAGCGCCCGGCTCACGTCTCGACATACGAGACACGTTGCGCTCCGTGTGCGTTCCCGCGCGGCCGCGCGCCGACGTGTCCGCGCGTCAAGGCCGGCCCGGCAGGCGGGTTTTGGGTAGAGTGAGGACTCGAACAGTCCCGGGTCGTCTAGCTGGCAAGACGACGGACTTTGGATCCGTTAACGAAGGTTCGAATCCTTCCCCGGGAGCAGTAAGGCGGCTTCGATACCTGACTTTCTCGTCGTCAGCCGCCGCTCATGATCTCTTCAGTCCAACCCTCGATCTTGTGGTAAAGGTCACTACTGCGGCGGACGTCGATGCGGAGGCAGCCGTGATAGGTCTCGCCCACGTTCTTCCGCACGGTCTTCGGGTTGTGACGCTTCAGTGTTGGGGCCAGAAACTGTTCGGGCTTCGCGCCGGTGGCTTCTAGCCAGAAGAGCCCGGCGGCCTTGGCGTCGGCGTTCTCGTGGATATAAACCCGGAAGCTCAGCTTCTCAAGCGGACTGCCGGTCATGGCCAGGAATCGCAAAAAGAACCGGATCAAGGACGGATCGCTATTTATGAAGACCACGCGATCGCTGCGTCGGCCCGGTTTGTTCTTGGTGCCTTCGTACCAGTAAGCGATGGCACCGGCGATAAGGAGCTCGCGGTCAGTGAGCTCGCCGATCTGGGCCGCTGCGGCTGCCCGGGCCGCTGCGCGCTGGGCCTCGCGGACCGGGCGCTCGGCGGCCCAGTAGCGGCGGGCGCCTTCGGCCGACCGCTTCCTGCATTCCGCGTAGCTCAGCCTCGCAGGAGTTGGCAGGTCACGCACCCAGAGGGAGACCGAACTCTTGGCGACGCCGAGAGCCACGGCGATCTCCTGATAGTCCATGCCCTGGGTGCGCAGCTCGCGGGCCTTGTCACGTAGCCCACCCTTGGCGTTAGGGCGGCGCGTCCACTCCGGTGGCGGCACGCCTTGGAGAGCCTCGTTGAGAGTGGTGTTGCTCATGGGACCCAGGATCTCCTTGATCTGGCGACGTGATTTGCCTTCGCGACGAAGCTCTGCCGCTCGTGCTTTCAGCCGATCAAGTTCTTGTGAAGTACGCATATTCGAACACTAGCGCTAGGGTCTGACATTTCCGTCGATATCCATCGGGTGCAGGCCGGATTGAGTGACGACGGGCCGGCGTGTCTGCCCACGACGGCTGGGCACGGCCGATCGGCGCCCTGGGCCATCGGTTATCATTAGTTGATGTCAAGCAAGCTTTTTTGCGGTGTCAAAGTTACCTGTGGGGGCTTAGGTCGATGAAGGCGAAATCCGGCCAGGTGAGTCCGGGCGTGCCGGGACAAGGCCCCGGAGACTGCACATGACGGCGAATTCCGAGGTTGCGGGCGCTCGATCCAGCCGCCCGGTCGGGCCGCACTACAAGTGGATCGCGCTGTCGAACACCACGCTCGGCGTGCTTTTGGTGACGATCAACCAGTCCATCGTGCTGATCGCGCTGCCCGACATCTTCCGCGGGATCGGGCTCAACCCGCTCAGTCCCGGCAACACCAGCTACCTGCTGTGGATGTTCATGGGCTTCCTGGTCGTGTCCGCGGTGCTGGTGGTGTCGTTCGGGCGGCTGGGTGACATGTTCGGCCGGGTGCGGATGTACAACCTGGGGTTCGCGATCTTCAGCGTGGCTTCCATCTTCCTGACCATCACCTGGATGCACGGCACTCAGGCCGCCTTGTGGCTGATCATCTGGCGGATCGTGCAGGGCGTCGGCGGCGCGTTCCTGTTCGCGAACTCCGTCGCGATCCTCACCGACGCGTTCCCCGCCAACCAGCGCGGCACGGCGCTGGGCATGAACGCGATCGCGGCTATCGCGGGCTCGTTCATCGGGCTGCTGCTCGGCGGCCTCCTCGGCCCGATCAACTGGCACTTCGTGTTCCTGGTCTCGGCGCCGATCGGGGCGTTCGCCACCGTATGGGCGTATTTCATGCTGCGCGACATCGGGACGCGGCGCAAGGCGCGGATGGACTGGTGGGGCAATATCTTGTTCGCCGCCGGGCTGGTCGCGATCCTGGTCGGCATCACCTACGGCCTGCTGCCGTACGGCGGGCACCCGATGGGCTGGACCAACCCGTGGGTGCTCACCGCCCTGTTCGGCGGGCTGGCGGCACTGGTGGTCTTCGGCTTCGTGGAGACCAAGGTCGCCGAGCCGCTGTTCCGGCTGTCGCTGTTCCGGATCCGGGCGTTCGCCGCGGGCAACCTCGCGAACTTCATGGTGGCGCTGGGGCGCGGTGGCATGCAGTTCATGCTGATCATCTGGCTGCAGGGCATCTGGCTGCCGCTGCACGGGTACAGCTTCAGCCGGACTCCGCTGTGGGCGGGGATCTACCTGGTCCCGCTGACCATAGGGTTCCTGGTCTCCGCGCCGCTGTCCGGAGTGTTGTCCGACCGGTTCGGCGCCAAGGGGTTCACCGCGGGCGGAGCACTGCTGACGGCGCTCAGTTTCCTCTTCCTGCTGTTCCTCCCGGTGAACTTCCCTTACTGGGTGTTCGCGCTCATCATTCTCCTTAACGGCTTCGGTTCTGGCCTGTTCGCCGCCCCGAACCGGGCCGAGATGATGAACTCCGTTCCCGCGGACCAGCGCGGCGCGGCCGGCGGCATGATCGCGACCTTCCAGAACACTGCCTTCGTACTGTCGATCGGGGTCTTCTTCTCGCTGATGGTGGCCGGGCTCTCAAGCAAGCTGCCGGGCTCGTTGTCCGGCGGCCTGACCGCGCAGGGCATCCCGGCGGCCGCGGCGCACCAGATCTCGCACCTGCCGCCGATCGGGGTCCTGTTCGCGGCTTTCCTCGGCTACAACCCGATGCAGCAGCTGCTCGGCCCGCTGCTCGCGCACCTGCCGGCGGCCCGCGCGGCGTACGTCACCGGGCGGCAGTTCTTCCCGCACCTGATCACCGCCCCGTTCCACGACGGTCTCGGGGTGGCGTTCGCGTTCGCGATCGCCGCTAACGTGATCGCCGCCATCGCCTCGCTGCTGACCGGCCGGCGCAAGCGGGCGGCGGCCGGGCCGGAGTCGCTCGGCGCCGAGCTGGCCGCGGTGGCGGCGGAAGGCGGCATCGAGCCGAGCGAGCTGGTCGTTCCCCGCGTGGCGCCGAAACCGGCAGCACGCGCCAAGGCCAACGGCCAGGCGCCGACGACCACCGAGCCGGAAGGAAAGCGGCCCGGCTGATCCAGGACGCCTGGCCGAAGGGCCGGTCGGCGCCCGTCGGCCGGCCTTGAGCGGGCCGGCCGTAGGCTTGGAACCGGAGCTCAAGAGGGGATTTGCGCTGACCGTCAGGCCAGGCGGCCAGCAGAGGCCGGTATCCTGCGGGTGAGGGCCGGGTAAACACCTTCGCCGCCGCGCCTGGGAACCGAGGGTCTCGAACGGGACCGGGCCAGCGGAAAATGCCCCTGAAGGCCCCGGAAACGCAGATGTCGGCGCGCTACCCGAGGAGACTTGCCGCGTGAGCCAACCTCGCCCGGACGCTGTCATTGTCCTCGCCGCAGGCGAGGGCACCAGGATGAAATCGCGGCTCCCGAAGGTGCTGCATGCCCTGTGCGGCCGCAGCATGCTCGGGCACGCGCTCGCCGCGGCCGGCGAGCTTGATCCGCAGCGTCTCGTCGTCGTCGTCGGGCACGGCCGGGAGGAGGTCAGGGCGGAGGCCGCGAGGCTTGCGCCCGGCGTCTGCGTGGTCGTGCAGGAGCGGCTGGCGGGCACCGGGCACGCCGTCCGCATGGTGACGGAAGCCCTGGGCGCCCTGCCCGGCATCGTGGTCGTGACCTATGCCGATATGCCCCTGCTCCGGGCGCAGACGCTTCGCGCGCTCGTGCGGGAGCACGCCGCCGCGGGCAACGCCGTGACCGTGCTCACCGCCCGGGTCGGTGACCCGGCCGGCTACGGGCGCATCATCAGGGACGAAGGCGGCGGCCTCGCCGGGATCGTGGAAGAGGCCGACGCGACGTCGGAGCAGCAGGCGGTCGATGAGATCAATTCCGGCTGCTACGCCTTTGACGGGGATCTTCTCGCCGACGCGATCAAGCGGGTCGCCACCACCAACGCGCAGGGCCAGGAGTACCTCACCGATGTGGTGGCGATCATGCGCGGCGACGGCCACCCGGCGGGCACGATGCTGGCCGCCGATCCGGCCGAGATCCAGGGCGTGAACGACCAGGTCCAGCTGGCCGGGGTGCGGCGGGCCTACAACACCAGGCTGCTCGAGGCGTGGATGCGGGCCGGCGTCACGATCATGGACCCGGCGTCGACCTGGATCGACGTGGGCGTCACGCTGGCGCCGGACGCGGAGCTCCTGCCGGGCACCCACCTGCAGGGGAGCACCGCGATCGGGCCGGGCGCCCGGATCGGCCCGGCGTGCGTGCTCAGAGACACGTCGGTGGCGCAGGACGCGACCGTTATGTACGCGTTCTGCGAGTCGGCCGAGATCGGCCCCGGCGCCGACGTCGGGCCGTTCGCCCGGCTGCGGCCGGGGACGAGGATAGGGCCGGGCGCGCACATAGGCACCTTCGTCGAGCTCAAGAACGCGACGGTGGGCGACGGCACCAAGGTGCCGCACCTGACCTACGTGGGCGACGCGGACATCGGCGAGCACTCCAACGTCGGCGCGGCCACGGTCTTCGTGAACTACGACGGGGTGGCCAAGCATCATTCCACGGTCGGTGACTACGTCCGGATCGGCTCCGACACCATGCTTGTCGCGCCGGTGACCATCGGGGACGGCGCCTTCACGGCCGCCGGCTCCGTGATCACGGCAGACGTGCCCGCGGGCGCGCTCGGCATCGCTCGCGGCCAGCAGCACAACTCCGCGGGATGGGTGGAACGGCGGCACGCGGGATCGCCGTCCGCCGAGGCGGCGGCGCGCGCCCGCCAGGCCGCGCAGGCCAGCGCGCAGGCCACAGCGCAGGCCGACGATGAGGAGACGCAGGCCCAGTGAGCGACGTGAACGAGATACTGCCCTCGGGCGCGAAGAAGATGCTGCTCGTCTCCGGCCGGGCCTTCCCCGAGCTGGCGGAAGAGGTCGCCGCGTGCCTGGGCATCAAGCCGACGCCGACCAAGCTCTTCGACTTCGCGAACGGCGAGATCTTCGTCCGTTACCTCGATTCGGTCCGCGGCTGTGACGTGTTCGTGCTGCAGAGCCACACCTCGCCCATCAACGAGTGGATCATGGAGCAGCTGATCATGGTCGACGCCCTCAAGAGGGCGTCAGCCAGGCGCATCACGGTCGTGGCCCCGTTCTTCGGCTACGCGCGGCAGGACAAGAAGAACCGCGGCCGCGAACCTATCTCGGCCCGGCTGATGGCTGACCTGTTCGAGACGGCGGGCGCGGACCGGCTGATGGCGGTCGACCTGCACACCGCCCAGATTCAGGGTTTCTTCGACGGGCCGGTGGATCACCTGTTCGCGCTTTCCATCCTGGCCAGTTACGTCGAGAAGAAGCTTGACGTCAGCCAGGTCACCGTGGTCGCCCCCGACGCGGGCCGGGTCAGGGTCTGCGAACGGTGGACCGACCGGCTGGGCTGCCCGCTGGCCATCATCCACAAACGGCGCGACCCGGATGTGGCCAACCAGGTCCGGATGTTCGAGGTCGTCGGCCAGGTCGCCGGGCGCACGTGCATCCTGGTGGACGACATGATCGACACCGGGGCCACGATCGCCAAGGCCGCCGAGGCCCTGTTCGAGCAGGGCGCGGCCCGGGTCATCGCCACGGCCACGCACGGGGTGCTGTCGGGCGCGGCGGTGGACATCCTCAAGAACTCCAGGATCAGCGAGATCATCATCACGAACACGCTGCCTGTCCCGCAGGAGAAGCAGTTCGACAAGCTCACGGTGCTCTCGATCGCGCCGCTGCTGGCCCGGGCGATCAGCGAGGTGTTCAGCGACGGCTCGGTCACCAGCCTGTTCGACGGGCAGAGCTAACGGGCAGGGCTAACGGGCAGGGCTAACGGGCAGGGCTGAGCGCGGTGACCGTCGTCCCCACCCCCGCCGTTGGCGCGGGGACGACGGCCAGGCTCGCGGTTCCGGGCGGTCCTGGCCCTGAGGCCGGTCCCCACCCTCCCCTGCCGAGGGCCAGGACCGCTTCCCGCCGCACCCACCCCGCTAGGCGAGCGGGCGTTCAGGCACCGGTCGGACGGCGCCCCCGTTGCCTTCCGGCGCGGCTTGCTCGCCTGGCTGCGTCGCCGCGCGATAGCCACATAGTGGGGTACGTGGTTTACGCCTCAGTTGAGTCGTGATTAAGTGAGTTCCCTGACGCAAGACCTGACGCAAGAGATGTCGTGTAGCCGGAGGCGAGTGATCCCGGGGTAATGATGAGGTTCCGGCTGCTCGGACCGCTTGAGATCCGGGCCGGAGACGACTGGCGGGGGATCGGGGCCCCGAAATGGCGTTCCGTCCTGGCCGCCCTGCTGATCAGCGCTGGGCAGATTGTCCCCGCCGATGTGCTGATCAGCGAGGTGTGGGGGGACGAACCGCCGGCTAAGGCGGCCAACCTCGTCAGCATCTACGTGCTGCGGCTACGCCGGCTCATGGACGACGCGGACAGCGCGCTGCTGATCACCCGCGCTCCCGGCTACCAGCTTCGGGTGACGGCCGCGGACACCGACGCGCTGGTGTTCGAAACCATGGTGCGCGACGGCAGGCGTGCCTTCGATGACGGCGACCCGCAGGGCGCGGCCAAGCAGCTCACCGAGGCGCTCGCCCTGTGGTACGGCCAGCCGCTGGCTGACGTCCCGGCCACCCCGCTGGTCGACGCGGAGGCCGGACGGCTCGCCGAGCTCCGCCTCGAAGCCATCGAGCTCCGGATCACGGCCGAGCTCGCGTGCGGCGAATACGCCCAGGCCGTCCCGGAAATCGGCAGGCTGCTGGCCGACCACCCGCTGCGGGAAGGCCTGTGGCTGTCGCTGATGCTGGCGCTGGACGGCGCCGGCCGTCACGCCGAGGCGCTCGAGGCCTACGGCCGGGCGCGGAACGCCATCGCCGACCAGCTCGGTGTCGATCCAGGCGCCGAACTGCGCCAGCTATACGCCGATCTGCTGGCCAAGGACCACGCCGCGCCCCCGGGCACCATCTCGGCCGGCCTGGTCACGGCGCCCGCCGGAGAACCGGCCGGCTCTCCCCCCGCCGCGAGTACCGCCGCGAGTACCGCCGCGAGTACCGGGAGCGCGGCCCCGGCCGCCCCGCGGGCCGGCCGGGGAGCACGGTCCGGCGCCCAGGCCCCGGCGCAACTGCCGGCCGATGTCGCCGATTTCACCGGCCGGGACGAGCAAGTGAAACGCCTGTGCGACCTGCTGTCGGCCCCGCGGGCGGGCGGTGACCCGGGCGCGGTCCGCATCGCCGTGGTGGCCGGCGCGGGCGGCCTCGGCAAGACCTCCCTGGCGGTCCACGCGGCGCACCGCGTGCGCCGCAAGTTCCCCCACGGCCAGCTGTACGTCGACCTGCTCGGCGCGACCCCGACCCCGCTTCCTGTCGGGGATGTGCTCGCCCGGTTCCTGCGTGACCTCGGCGTCGCGGGCCGGGATATCCCCGTCGATGACGACGAGCGCGCGGCCAGGTACCGCACCATGCTGGCCAGCCGCCGGGTGCTGGTCGTGCTCGACAACGCACGTGATGCCGCCCAGGTCAGGCCGCTGCTGCCGGGCACCGCCTCGTCCGCGGTGCTGGTCACGACGCGGAGCCGGATGCCCGACCTGGCCAGCACCAGGCTGGTCGACCTCAACGTGCTCGACCACGACGAGGCGCTGGCGCTGTTCACCAGGGTCGTGGGCGATGAGCGTTCCGCGGCCGAACCCGAGGCCACCGCCGAGCTGCTCGAGGCCTGCGCGGGCCTGCCGCTGGCCATCAGGATCTGCGCGGCGCGGCTGGCGACCCGCAGCGGCTGGACCATCCGGACCATGGCGAACCGGCTTCGCGACGTGCACCGCAGGCTCGACGAGCTGAGCGTGGGGGACCTGGCCGTCCGCGCCAGCTTCCAGGTGAGCTTCGCGAGCCTGCCCGGGAGCGCCCGGCCGGACGGCATCTCGCCGGCCGCCGCGTTCCGCCTGCTCGGCCTGTGGCAGGGACCGTCGATCTCTTCCGCGGCCGCCGCCGCTCTTTTCGGCACGCCGGAGCACCTGGCCGCGGACGTGCTTGAGATCCTGGTCGACGCGCACCTACTGGAGTCCACGGTCCCCGACCGGTACAAGTTTCACGACCTGCTTCGTGTGTATTCTTCCGAACGGGCCGGGGCGGATCTGTCCGGACCAGACCGCGAGTCCGCGGTCGCCCGCCTTCTCACCTGGTACATGCGCACGGCCGACGCCGCTGCCGCGGCCGTCTCGCCGCGCCGCTTCAACATCCCGCTTGACGTCTGCGGCGACGACGTCCCGCCGCTCAGCTTCACCACCGCCGAGGATGCCCTGGCCTGGTACGACAGCGAGCGGGTCAACCTGGTCGCGGCCACCCGCCAGGCCGCAGGGTCTGGCCTGCACGACATCGCGTGGCGGCTGCCGACTCCGCTGTTCATGATCTTCGAAAGCCGCGGCAACTGGGCGGACTGCATCGCCACCCACCGCATCGCGCTGGACAGCGCCTGCCGGGCCGGTAATCGCCAGGCGCAGGCGTGGGTGCTGAACAACCTCGGCGATGCCCTCGGAGTCACCGGGCACTCCGAAGGCATCGGCCATCTCGAGCGCTCGCTCGAGATCCGGCGCGAAATCGGCGACCGGATGGGCGAAGTACACGCGGCGAACAACCTGGCCGACACCTATCAGCGGCTGGGGCGCGCGGCCGAGGCGCTGGCCGTACTGTGGCGTGTCCTGGACCTGACCCGCCAGGTCGGCGACCGGTTCGGCGAAGGCGTCGCCCTGGTCAATCTCGGCTCGACGCTGCTCGACCTCGACCGGGCCGAAGAGGCCATCGATTACCTGCTGCAAGCACGTCGCACCTTTACCGCGATCGACTATGCCGACGGCGTGGGCTACGCCATGCACATCCTGGGGCGCTGCTATCTCTCGCTGGGCCGCGACCCCGATGCCCTGGACTGCCTGCGGGAGGCAGTGGACAGCCATCAGGCCGCGGGCAACAGGCAGCGGCAGGCCGCCACCCTGAAATCCCTCGGCATCGCGCAGAACCGCGCCGGCCTGGCCGCCGAGGCGCGCGCATCGCTGGCTCACGCCGCCGCCATCTTCGCCGAACTCGGCAACAGTGTCCAAGCGGCCGAGGTCCGCGCGGAGCGGGACGTATCCGGCATTTCCTGAGATCCGCATGAGGGCGTCCGCGGCATCGGTACGATGCTGCGCGTCTCCCCGCACTTCCCTGGGAGCCGAGGAAACGAGAGGAAAATTATGGGGAATACAGCGGTAGCCCTGCCGTGGCCAGGCACCGAAGAGCTTGACGAGCTTTTCCGGCTCGACGCCAGCGAAACCGGGCCTGAGGACGACGACGACGAGGACAACGAGGGCGACGAGGGCGACGACGAGAACGACGTCAAGCCCGAGGAAATGCCACACCCCTGAACATCGCCGGGCGGGTGCGGGTGCGGAGCCCGGCCTCTGCACCCGCACCCGCACCCGCGGGCTTGCCTACGTGCCGGGCCTCTCGTACACCGAGACGTGCCCGCGGCTGGCGGAGTCGAACGGCGCGCGGCTCCAGTCGGCGTAGCGCTCGCGAAGCCGGAGCCCGGCCAGTTCCGCCATCAGGTTCAGCTCGCTGGGCCAGCAGTAACGCATCGCCACCGGGAACAGCTGAACTCTGCGGCCGTCCCGGAACCTGACCCGTTGCGTGAAGATCCGCTGAGCGACCGGATCGTGGCTGGTCAGCGTCATCGATGCCGCGTTTTCTGTGACGGCGTTCACCTCAACCCCGCGCTGGAAGAGTGACAGCGCCGGCACGAGGCACTCGATCACGAACGCTCCGCCCGGCGCCAGCACCCGCGCCACGTTGCGGAAGCAGTCCACCTGACGGGCCTGGCTCGGCAGGTGGTACAGGCCGTTCCACACCATGTACACCAGGTGAAACGATCCGTCCGCCGGTACATCGGCCATGTCTCCCAGGGTGACAGGGATCGACTCACCGCCCGGCGTCGCCCGCAGCCGGTCAAGCACGACCTGCGACGCCTCGATGCCCTCAACGCCGATGCCGCGGCGGGCCAGTGGCAGCGCCACCCGTCCGCCGCCGATCCCGAGCTCGAGCACTCGCCCCGTGCCGTCGGCCAGCGCGGCCAGGAACTCCACCGCCGGCGCCGGGTCCGGCCCGAAGGTCAGGTCGGTGTAGGCCCCCGCCCAGGTGTCGCCCATGAAGGCGGGATCATCGAAGTCAGGCACGGCACTGATCAAACCAGATCGCCGCCGCTGGCGTTCGCGCCGTCCGCACGTGCTCGCGTTCTCGGCTACACTTCGAACGCGCATTGCACGTTGAGGTGAGAGGAAAGCACAGTGCCCGAGGTCAAGATCGCCGCCGAGGCTCGTACCGAGTTCGGCAAGGGCGTCGCCCGCCGTCTCCGCCTGGACGGCCGGGTACCCGCCGTGCTGTACGGGCACGGCACGGAGACCCGCCACCTCACCCTGCCCGCGCACGACCTGATGCGCGCGCTGCGGACGTCGAACGTGCTGCTGCGCCTCGAAGGCCTCACCAGCGGCGGCGAGATCGCCCTGCCCAAGGCGGTACAGCGGGATCCGCTCAAGAACATCATCGAGCATGTCGACCTGATCCTGGTCCGGCAGGGCGAGAAGGTCACCGTCGAGGTGCCCGTCCGGGTCGTCGGCGAGATCTTCCCCGGCGGGCTGCTCGACCAGCAGCTCGTGCAGATCCCGCTGGAGGCGGAGGCGACGAACATCCCGCAGGGTGTCGACGTCGACGTCGAGGGCATGGAGATCGGCCAGGCGGTGCACGCCGGCGACCTGAAGCTGCCGCCCGGCAGCAGCCTGCAGGTCGAGCCGGACATCCTGGTCCTGCACGTGATCGCCCAGCCGACCGCCGAACCCGAAGAGGGCGCCGACGAGGCGGCCCCCGAGGTGCCTGAGGCCCTGGGAGACTCGGCGTCGGACAGCGAAGGGGAGCAGGCCGGCTGACCGCAGAGCGCTGGATCGTCGCCGGCCTCGGCAACCCGGGGCCGGAGTACGCGGGCAACCGGCACAACGCCGGGCGGATGGTGACGGTCCTGCTCGCCGAGCGGGCCTGCGGCCCGGGAACGCGGTTCAAGGCCCACCGGTCGGGCAGCGACATCGCCGAGGGACGGCTGGCGGAGATTCCGGTCACGCTGGCCCAGCCGCGCTCGTACATGAACCTGTCCGGTCGGCCGGTCGCGGCGCTGCTGGCCTTCTACAAGGTCCCGCCCGAACGGCTCGTCGTCGTCCATGACGAGCTTGATATCCCGTTCGGCGCCGTGCGGCTGAAACTCGGCGGCGGCGACAACGGGCACAACGGGCTCCGCTCCATCACCGAGGCGCTCGGGACCCGCGACTATTACCGGGTCAGGTTCGGCATCGGCAGGCCGCCGGGCCGGATGGACGCCGCCGTCTACGTGCTCCGCGACTTCACCGCGGCCGAGCGCAAAGAACTGCCGCTGCTCCTGGACCGTGGCGCGGACGCCGCAGAAACCCTGATCACCAAGGGCCTGGCCGAGGCCCAGAACATCTATCACACCGACTAGGCCGGGGAGCCATGCACGACGACGACCACGCCCTCGCCCGTGAGCTGGCCGCAGCAGCCGGGCGGCGGCTCCTGGAGCTGCGCGCCCGCGGCGGTGAGCCCGACGTGCTGCGCAAGGCCGGCGACCGGCTATCGCACGAGTTCCTCGTCGCCGCGCTCGCCGACCGCCGTCCCGGCGACGTGGTGCTGTCGGAGGAGGGCGCCGACGACTCCGCGCGGCTCGCGGCGCAGCGCGTGTGGATCGTCGACCCGCTGGACGGCACCAGGGAGTTCGGCGAACCGGGCCGCACCGACTGGGCCGTCCACGTGGCCCTGTGGGCCAGCACCGCCGCCAGCGGATCCGGCGATCTGGTCGCCGGCGCGGTCGCGCTCCCGGCCCAGGGCACGGTTCTTTCCACGGCCGCCGCGGGGCAACAACAGCAATGCTCCATCGATGTTGCTATGACGACATCGATGTTCCATCGTTGTGGTGAGGGCGCCCCGGACGATGGTGTAAGTGGTACAGGGTTGGCTGGTGGTGATGACGGGGCGTCCGCCAGGCTGCGCATCGTGGTGAGCCGGACGCGGGCACCACGGTTCGTTCGGAATATTTCTGATCTTATTGGTGCGGAACTCCGGCCGATGGGATCAGCGGGAGCTAAGGTAGCGGCCGTGGTGAGCGGCGAGGCCGACGCGTACATCCACGGCGGCGGGTTCTATGAGTGGGACACGGCCGCCCCCGTCGCGGTGGCCAGGGCGGCCGGATTCCACGCGTCCCGCATCGACGGATCCGCGCTCACCTATAACCAGGTGGACCTCTTGATGCCGGATATCCTGGTGTGCCGGCCCGCGGTTGCGGGCCTTCTCTTGTCAGCGATCCGGGAAGTCACGAATGCGCCCTGATTACCAGATGTCCCAGCTCGACGTCCTCGAGTCCGAGGCGATCCACGTGATGCGCGAGGTCGGCGCCGAGTTCGAGCGGCCGGTGCTGCTGTTCTCCGGCGGCAAGGACTCGATCGTGATGCTGGCCCTCGCGGAGAAGGCATTCTGGCCGGCCCGGATCCCGTTCCCCGTGATGCACGTGGACACCGGGCACAACTTCCCCGAGGTGATCGAGTTCCGGGACCGCCGGGTGGGCGAACTCGGCGTCCGGCTGGTCATCGCGTCGGTGCAGGCGTCCATCGACGCGGGCCGGGTCGCCGAGGAGACCGGCAGGCACGCGAGCCGGAACCGGCTGCAGACGGTGACCTTGCTGGACGCGATCGAGGAGCACCGGTTCGACGCGCTGTTCGGCGGCGCGCGCCGGGACGAGGAGAAGGCCAGGGCCAAGGAGCGGGTGTTCTCGTTCCGGGACGAGTTCGGCCAGTGGGACCCCAAGAACCAGCGGCCCGAACTGTGGAACCTGTACAACACCCGGCTGCACCGCGGCGAGCACATCCGGGTGTTCCCGCTGTCCAACTGGACCGAGCTCGACGTCTGGGCGTACATCGAGCGGGAGAAGCTCGACATCCCGTCCATTTACTACGCGCACGAGCGGCAGGTATTCGAGCGGGACGGCCTGCTGCTGGCCGACAACCCCTACGTGCCGCGGGGCGAGGACGAGCCGCTGTTCACCGCCACGGTGCGGTACCGGACGGTGGGCGACATGACCGGCACCGGGGCGGTCTCGTCCGCGGCCAAGACGGTGGCCGAGGTCATCACGGAGGTGGCCGCGACCAGGATCACCGAGCGGGGCCAGACCCGGGGCGACGACCGGGTCAGCGAGGCCGCGATGGAAGACCGCAAGCGCGAGGGGTATTTCTGATGGACATTCTGCGGTTCGCGACCGCGGGCTCGGTGGATGACGGCAAGTCGACGCTGATCGGGCGGCTGCTGTATGACTCCAAGTCGATCTTCGCCGACCAGCTGGAGGCGGTCGAGCGGACCAGCCGGGACCGAGGCGAGGACTACACCAACCTGGCGCTGCTGACCGACGGCCTGCGGGCCGAGCGGGAGCAGGGCATAACGATCGACGTCGCCTACCGGTACTTCGCGACGCCCCGGCGCAAGTTCATCATCGCCGACACCCCCGGCCACATCCAGTACACCCGCAACATGGTGACCGGCGCCTCCACGGCGGATCTCGCGGTGGTCCTGGTCGACGCCCGCAACGGGCTGACCGAGCAGTCGCGGCGGCACGCGTTCCTCGCCACCTTGCTGCGGGTGCCGCACATGGTGCTCGCGGTGAACAAGATGGACCTGGTCGACTATCAGGCCGAGGTGTTCGAGCGGATCTGCGAGGAGTTCTCCGCGTTCGCGGCCCGGCTGGACATCGGCGACCTGACCTTCATCCCGATGTCCGCGCTGCACGGCGACAACGTGGTGGACCGGTCGGCCAACATGCCCTGGTACGACGGGCCGTCGCTGTTGCACCACCTGGAGCACGTGCACATCGCCTCGGACCGCAACCTGATCGACGTGCGGTTCCCGGTGCAGTATGTCATCCGCCCGCACGCCGCCACCGACGCCGAGCTGCACGACTACCGCGGCTACGCGGGCCAGGTGGCCGGCGGCGTGCTCAGGCCGGGGGACGAGGTGCTGCACCTGCCGTCCGGCTTCGCCACCCACGTCCGCCGAATTGAGCAGAGCGGCCTCGAGGTGCCCGAGGCGTTCGCGCCGATGTCGGTGACGCTGCTGCTCGACGACGACGTGGACATCTCCCGCGGCGACATGATCTGCCGCCCGCACAACCGGCCGGCCGCCGCCCAGGACATCGAGGCGATGCTCTGCTGGATGACGTCGGACCAGGCGCTGGCGCGGCGCAGCCGGCTGGTCGTCAAGCACACCTCGCGGACGGTCAAGGCGATCGTCACCGACCTGCACTACCGGATCGACGTGAATACCCTGCACCGCGACGAGTCCGCCACGCAGCTGACCCTGAACGAGGTCGGCCGGGTCCGGCTGCGCCTCACCCAGCCCATCTTCTGCGACCCCTACACCAGGAACCGCACCACCGGCGGCCTCATCCTGATCGACGAGGCCACCAACGCCACCGTCGGCGCCGCCATGATCACCGAGGCCAGCTAGCCGGGAGCAACTTTGAGCGCGCAAACTCCGACGCCGTTCCATGATCTGAGTGACTACGCGGCCATCCCGCGGGCCGGGGCGCTGCGGCTGTCACCGGACGGGAGCTGGCTGGCGGCGGCCGTCCAGACGCTTAGTGCTGACCGGAAGAAGTACCTGACCAGCATCTGGCGGATCGATACCCAGGGCGGCCCGGCCCGGCGGCTGACCCGGTCGGCCGAGGGCGAGGGCAACCCGCGGTTCCTGCCTGACGGGTCGCTGCTGTTCACCTCGAAGCGCGCAGATCCCGGCGCGGGCAAGGCCCGGACCGCCGGCTCCCCGCCCGAGGTGAGCTCGCTCTGGCTGCTTCCGGCCGCCGGAGGCGAGGCCAGGGTGATCGCCGCCCTGCCCGGCGGCATAGCGGCCGCGGAGGTAGCCAGGGACAGCGGAACCATCGTCCTCAGCTCGCCGGTGCTTCCGGCGGCCGGCGGGAACAGCGCCGAGGACGACGTCCGGCTGCGAAAAGAGCGCGAGGACGCCGGGGTGACCGCCATCTTGCACGAGTCGGCGCCGGTCCGGTTCTGGGACCACGACCTGGGACCCGATCAGCTCAGGCTGTTCGCCGTCGAGGAGGACCACGTCCAGAAAACCGGGATCGGCTGGGCCGGAGGGGACAAAGAGCCCGAGGTAGCAGGGCTGCGCGACCTGACACCCGAGCCGGGACGGGCGCTGGACGGAGCGGCGTTCGAGCTGACACCGGACGGCACGTCGGTCGTCAGCGGCTGGTGGCAGTGGCATCCGGCCGGGGTGTCGCATAGCGAGCTGGTGATGATCGACGTCGCCACCGGAAAGCGCCGGGTCCTGCTCAGCGTGCCCGAGTTCGACTTCGAGAGCCCGCGTGTCTCGCCCGACGGACGGTCCATCGCCTGCCTGCGGGAGACGCGTACCACCGCCGAGCAGCCGATGGACCTCACCCTGGTCATGCTCGGCACCGGCGACTCGGATACCGGCGACTCGGATACCGGCGGCGCTGACGGCGAGGCAGGCCGTGACCTGCTGCCCGGCCTGGACCGGTGGCCGCAGGAGCCGGCCTGGTCGCACGATTCCCGCTCGCTGTACTTCGCCGCCGACGACGGCGGCCGGCGGCCGGTGTTCCGCGTCGATCTGGCCAGCGGCGAGGTCACCCGGCTCACCACGGACGATGGCGCGTACACCGAGCTGAACGTCGCACCGGACGGCCGGTACCTGTACGCGCTGCGGGCGACGGTGGCCGCACCGCCCACCCCGGTCCGCATCGACCTGATGACCGGCGCCGAGCCAGCCGCGCTGGAATGCCCAGGTGTCCCGGTCCAGGTGCCGGGGCGGCTGGCGGAGGTCGAGGCCACCGCGGCGGACGGCCAGCCGATCAGGTCCTGGCTCGTGCTGCCGGACACGGCGTCGGCGAGCACCCAGGCGCCATTGCTGCTCTGGGTGCACGGTGGCCCGCTGAGCAGCTGGAATTCGTGGTCGTGGCGGTGGAACCCGTGGCTGATGGCGGCCCGCGGCTACGCCGTGCTGCTGCCGGATCCGGCGCTGTCCACCGGTTACGGCCAGGAGTTCATCGCCCGCGCTCACCGCGAATGGGGAGCACGCCCGTTCGCCGACATCATGGCCGCGACCGACGCGGCCCTGGCCCGCCCGGACATCGACGCCGGCCGGGTCGCCATGATGGGCGGATCCTACGGCGGCTACATGGCGAACTGGATGGCCGGCCACACCGACCGTTTCCAGGCGATCGTGAGCCACGCCGGGCTGTGGGTACTGGACCAGATGTTCGGCACCACCGACCATCCGATGTTCTGGCGGCCGCAGTTCGGGGACCCGCTCACCGAACCGCAGATGTACGAGCTGAACTCCCCGCACCGGCACATCGGCCAGATCCGGACGCCGATGCTGGTCATTCACGGCAACAAGGACTACCGGGTGCCGGTTTCCGAGGCCCTGCGGCTCTGGTGGGACTTGTCCAGGTACGGAGCCGAGGCCAAGTTCCTCTACTTCCCCGACGAGAACCACTGGATCCTCACGCCGGGCAATGCGCGCGTCTGGTACGAGACGGTGTTCGCCTTCCTGGCGGAGCACGTCCTCGGCCAGCCCTGGGAGCGCCCCGCACTGCTGTAGCCCCTAGGGCCTGTCCCGTAGACCTGGGGTGGGCGGCTGAGGCCCGGCTCAGGTGCGGGCGATGCCCGGCTCAGGTGTGCGGGTGATGCCGGTGCTGCCCGGCCGGGTGGGTGGGTGTCACTCCGGCCCGTCTTGTCCCGTCAGGCTCCTGCCGCCGCTGACGTCCCAGCGCCCTGTGCTCCCGCGCCGGTTACCGCGGAAATTCCGGCCTATACGGAAAATCCCCTGGCGGGTACCTGATCATCCACGTAAGCCCGATCTTCCACGATCTTCTCCGGGACCGGGACCGGGACCGGGGCCGCGGGCGGGACCGAGACCGGGCCGCGGGACCGCGGATGGGTCACCGGGACTCCCGCACGCCCCATCAGCCCCTGGCAGGGTACCGGGCGCCGGCCCGGCGACACGGCGCGCGCCTGCGGGCCCGGAACCAGCGGCTGCCAGGCGCCCAGCGGACCGACCCGCCAAGGTCGACGGACAGGCCCTAGGGTGGGCTCATGGCGCGTGCAGACCTTGACAAGCAACCCGGCGACGTCGCGGCGATGTTCGACGCCATCGCGGGACGGTATGACCTGCTGAACGACATCTTGTCCGCAGGCCAGGTCCGGATGTGGCGGCGGGCCGTGGCGCGGATCACCGGGGCCGGGCTTGGCGAGCGCGTGCTCGACCTGGCCGCGGGTACCGGGACCTCCTCGCTGACCTTCACCGCCGCCGGAGCCGACTGCGTGGCCTGCGACTTCTCCCTGGGCATGCTCACCGCTGGCCAGACAAGGCTGGGGAAGGGCGGGCGACGCGACAGCGGGGGAGGTCTTGGCTTCGTGGCCGGCGACGCGCTGCGGCTTCCGTTCCGCGACGAGGCGTTCGACGCGGTGACGATCTCGTTCGGATTGCGGAACGTGGCCAGTCCCGGTGCGGCGCTGGCCGAGATGCGCCGGGTCACGCGACCAGGCGGGCGGCTGGTGGTATGCGAGTTCAGCACGATCACGGTCGCCCCGGTCGATATGATTTACCGGCGTTACCTGCTCAATGTGCTGCCTGCGATCGCGCGGCGGACCGCCCGCCACCCCGAAGCATACGAATACCTGGCCGAGTCGATCACGGACTGGCCGGCCCAGCGTGAACTAGCCGCCATGATCGAGGCGGCGGGCTGGTCGGCGGTACGGTGGCGGGACCTGAGCCTGGGCGTCGTCTCCGTGCACGTTGCCCGCCGCGGATGACCCGCCGCAAAGCCCGGCCCGGCCGGGTCTAAACTAATGGCAAAGAATTTGTGAAGCGGTTCACAAGACATTCAGGATCTGACCAAGTGACCGAACACGCTCCCCCCCATCTGACGAGCAGCGAAAGCCGGACCAGCAGCGGATCCAGTGCGGCTCCGCGGCCGCCCGCTGACGAGGCGGACGTCATCGTCGTCGGCGCCGGGCCGGCTCGGCGACCGCCTTTTACCTGGCGCAGGCCGGGCTTGACGTGCTCCTACTCGAGAAGTCCAGGTTCCCGAGGGAGAAGGTCTGCGGCGACGGGCTCACCCCGCGCGCGGTCAAGGCCCTGATCGGCATGGGCATCAGCGTCAGCGAGCAGGACGGCTGGGTCAGGAACAAGGGCCTGCGCGTCATCGGCGCGGGCAAGCGGCTGGAACTGCCCTGGCCCGAGCTGTCAAGCTACCCCGGCTTCGGCTTGGTCCGGACGCGCCGTGACCTGGACGAGTCGCTGGCCCGCCGCGCGCAGCAGGCCGGCGCGAAGCTGGTCGAGGGCGTCACCGTGACCGGCCCGGTCCTCGACGAGCGCACCGGCCGGATCGCCGGCGTGGTGGCGCGCGAGGACAACAGGGCCGAGCGAACCTACACCGCCCGGGTCGTCGTGGCGGCAGACGGCAACTCCTCCCGGCTGTCGGTGGCGATGGGACTGCGCAAGCGGGACGACCGGCCGCTCGGCGTCGCGGTCAGGACCTATTACAAGAGCCCGCGACATGAAGACGACTACCTGGAGTCCTGGCTCGACCTGTGGGACGGCGACCGGCTGCTGCCGGGGTACGGCTGGATCTTCGGCATGGGTGACGGCACATCCAACGTGGGCCTCGGCCTGCTGAACACGAGCGCCGCGTTCGGCAACACCGACTACCACGCCCTGCTGCGGCGCTGGCTGAAGGCCATGCCGGCCGAGTGGGGCTACACCGAGGAGAACCGCACCCAGCCGGTGCGGGGCGCGGCGCTGCCGATGGGCTTTAACCGGACCCCGCATTACTACCGGGGGCTGCTGCTGGCCGGCGACGCGGGCGGCATGGTGAACCCGTTCAACGGCGAGGGGATCGCGTACGCGCTGGAGTCCGGCGAGATCCTGGCCCGTACCATCACCCAGGCGCTGGGGCGGGCGCGGCGGACCGAGACCGAGCGGGTGCTCGCGGGATACGCGGACGCGCTCAGCGACGCCTACGGCGGCTACTACACCCTCGGCCGGGTCTTCGTGAAGGCGATCGGCCGGCCGCACCTGATGCACTTCGCGACCAAGCACGGGATGTCTCGGCCCGCGCTGATGCGGTTCGCGCTCAAACTGCTCGCCAACCTGACCGATCCGCACGGGGACGCGACAGACCGGCTGGTTAACGGCCTTTCTAAACTGGCGCCTAACCCTGAGTGAGTAGCTATGCAGGTAGTCCCTAGGATAGGACGACGTTGGCAACGGGAGCATGAAGGGAGCGGACATCGATGAGGCTGTACGTCCCGATATTCGTGCTGGCCCTGCTCGCCCTCGGCTTTGCCGCCTTCTCCGTCACCTTCGGCCGGATCGCCGGGCCGAAGCGGTGGAACAAGGCCAAGCTGGAGAGCTACGAGTGCGGCATCGAGCCGACGCCGATGCCGCCTGACGGGGGCCGGGTCCCGGTCAAGTACTACCTGACCGCGATGTTGTTCATCGTGTTCGACATCGAGATCATTTTCCTGTATCCCTGGGCGGTCACCTTCAACAAGCTCGGCGCCTTCGGCCTGGTCGAGATGGTGGCCTTCGTCATCACTGTGCTGGTCGCGTACGCCTACATCTGGCGGCGCGGCGGCCTGGAATGGGATTAGCCATGGGCATTGAAGAAAAGCTGCCGAGCGGCGTGCTGCTGACCTCGGTGGAGAAGGCGGCGGGCTGGGCCCGGGCCCGTTCGGTGTGGCCGGCCACCTTCGGCCTGGCCTGCTGCGCCATTGAGCTGTTCATGACCGGCGGGCCCAAGCACGACCTGGCCAGGTTCGGCATGGAACGGGCGTCCAACACGCCGCGGCAGGCGGACCTGATGATCGTGGCGGGCCGGGTCAGCCAGAAGATGGCGCCGGTGCTCCGGCAGATCTACGACCAGATGTCCGACCCCAAGTGGGTCATCTCGATGGGTGTCTGCGCGTCGAGCGGCGGCATGTTCAACAACTACGCGGTCGTGCAGGGCGTCGACCACATCGTGCCGGTGGACATCTACCTGCCCGGCTGCCCGCCCCGGCCGGAGATGCTGCTCGACTCGATCCTCAAGCTGCACGACAAGATCATGAACATGAAGCTCGGCAAGAACCGCGATCGGGAGATCACCGAGCTGGAGGAAGCGCGGCTGGGCCTGGCGCCGCTGTACCTAGCCTCGCCCGAGGGATCCGCGCTGTGAGCGGACCAGCCGGGTCTGAGGAAACCCACGGGTCACAGGCGCCGCAGGGCCCGGTGCCACCGGCCGGCGAAGGCGAGGACGATGCCAACCTCCCCGCCCGGCTAGGCCAGGAGCGGCTGGCCGAGCCGGTCGTCCGCAGCGGCATGTTCGGCGTGCAGGACACCCCGGACACCTCGGGTTACGGCTTGCTCCGGGTGCACCGGCCGCTTCCCATCGAGAGCCCGCGTCCGTACGGTTCCTACTTCGATGCGGTCGCCGACGCGCTGAGCGCGGCGCTGGAGGCGGCCGGGGTCCGCTTTTCCGACGCGATTGAGCGCGTGGTCGCGGACCGGGGGGAGCTGACCTTCCATGTCCGCCGGGAGCGGCTGCCTGAGGTGGCGGCGCAGTTCCGGGACGATCCCGCGCTTCGCTTCGAGCTGTGCAGCGGGGTGTCCGGCGTGCACTACCTCGAGGACACCGGCCGGGAGCTGCACGCCGTGTACCACCTGCTGTCCATTACCCACAACCGCCGGGTGCGGCTCGAGGTGAGCGCGCCGGACGCGGACCCGCATGTCCCCTCGCTCGTCGGTGTGTATCCGACCTGCAACTGGCACGAGCGGGAGACCTGGGACTTCTTCGGGATCATCTTCGACGGGCATCCGGCCCTGACCAGGATCGAGATGCCGGACGACTGGAAGGGCCACCCGCAGCGCAAGGACTACCCGCTCGGCGGTATCCCGGTCGAGTACCGCGGCGCGAAGATCCCGGCTCCCGACGAGCGGAGGCACTACTCATGACCGCAGGGCAGCCGCCGCGCGCGCCGGCTGGCGCGAGCGACGCTGACGCCGACGCCGAGGCCACGGAAGGTCGCGTCTACACGGTCACCGGCGAGGACTGGGACGACTTCGTGGCCGCCGCGAACGAGGCCAGGGACTTCGAGAGCGGCGAGCGCTTCGTCATCAACATGGGCCCGCAGCACCCGTCCACCCACGGGGTGCTCCGGCTGGTCCTGACGCTGGAAGGCGAGACCGTCTCCGAGGTGCGGGCGTCGATCGGATACTTGCATACCGGCATCGAGAAGAACATGGAGTACCGCACCTGGACCCAAGGCGTCACGTTCTGCACCAGGATGGACTACCTCTCGCCGTTCTTCAACGAGGCCGCGTACTGCATTGCGGTCGAGCGACTGCTCGGTATCGAGGAGCGGGTGCCGGAACGCGCTCAGATCATCAGGGTCCTGATGATGGAGTTCAACCGGGTTGCCTCGCACCTGGCGGGGATCGGCCCGATGGGCTTCGAACTAGGCGCGACCACGATCTTCCTGCAGGCCCTGCGCCTGCGCGAACGCATCCTTGACCTGTTCGAGCTGATCACCGGCCTGCGGATGAACCACGGCTACATCAGGCCGGGCGGAGTGGTGCAGGACCTGCCGCCCGGCGCGCTCGAGGCGATCCGCGCGTTTCTCGACGGCTCGCCGGAACTCGTGCGTGATCTGCGCACGCTGATCGACGACAACCCGATCTTCATCGGCCGGACCAAGGGCGTCGCCTACCTGGACCTGGAGGGCTGCATGGCCCTCGGCGTGACCGGCCCGATGCTCCGGTCGGCCGGGCTGCCCTGGGACCTGCGCAAGTCCCAGCCGTACTGCGGTTATGAGACTTATGACTTCGAGGTCCCGGTCAACGAGATGTGCGACGCGTACGGCCGGTACCTGATCAGGATCGACGAGGTCGAGGAGTCGCTGAAGATCGTCAGGCAGTGCGTCGACCGGCTGGCGGCCCGCGGGCCTTCTGGCTCGGCGGCCGATCCGGTGATGATCCCGGACGCTAAGATCGGCTGGCCGGCCAAGCTGTCGCTCGGCCCGGACGGCCTCGGTCCCTCGCCCGAGCACATCGCGCACATCATGGGCCAGTCCATGGAGGCGCTCATTCACCACTTCAAGCTGATCACCGAGGGATTCCGGGTGCCGGCCGGCCAGGCGTACGGGGTGGTGGAGTCCCCGCGCGGTGAACTGGCCGCGCACGTGGTGAGCGACGGCGGGACCCGGCCGTACCGGGTGCACTTCCGTGACCCGTCGTTCACCAACCTGCAGTCGCTCGCCGCGATCTGCGAGGGCGGCCAGGTGGCCGACCTGATCCCGGCGATCGCGAGCATCGATCCCGTGATGGGAGGCGTGGACAGGTAATGCCGTTCAGCGACGATGTGCGCTCCCGCCTCGACGCGGACGCGGCGCGGATCATCGGCCAGTACCCGCAGTCGAGGTCGGCGCTGCTGCCGCTGCTGCATCTCGTCCAGTCCGAGGAAGGCTACGTCTCCGAGGACGGCATCGAGTACTGCGCGGGCCAGCTCGGGCTGACCGAGGCCGACGTCACCGGGGTGGTCAGCTTCTACACGATGTACAAGCGCCGCCCGGTCGGCGAGTACCACGTCGGCGTGTGCACCAACACCGTGTGCGGCGTGCTGGGCGGCAACCAGATCCTCGCCGAACTCCACGAGCAGCTCGGCGTGGGCGACGCTGAGGTCACGCCCGACGGCCGGGTCAGCCTGGAGCACCTGGAGTGCAACGCCGCCTGCGTGTACGCGCCGGTGGTGATGGTGAACTGGGAGTTCTTCGACAACATGACGCCGCAGTCGGCCCGCCAGCTCGCCGACGACCTGCGCGACGGGAACCCGGTGACCCCGACCCGGGGCCCGCGGCGGCTGGTCAGCTGGCGCGCGGCGGCCCGGATCCTGGCCGGCTTCAACGACGACCTGGCCACCGAGGGTCCGGCCGCGGGACCGGCCGACCTGGTCGGCCTCAAGATCGCCAAGGAGCACGGCTGGACCGCGCCGGAGCCGGACCCGCCGGAGCCGGGCCCGGCGGGCGAGCAAGGGAAGGAGCCGCGGTGACCGACACCCTGACCCCGGTGCTGACCGCGCACTGGGACCAGCCCGACATCTTCACCATCGACGGGTACCGGCGGGCGGGCGGCTGGCAGGCGCTGCCGAAGGCGCTCAGCATGCCGCGTACCGAGGTCATCACGGTCGTGCGGAACGCCGGGCTGCGCGGCCGCGGCGGGGCCGGCTTCGGGACCGGCGTGAAGTGGGGCTTCCTGCCGCAGGGCGACAACAAGCCGCACTACCTGGTGGTCAACGGGGACGAATCCGAACCGGGTGCCTGCAAGGACGTCCCGCTGATGATGGCCAACCCGCACCTGCTCATCGAGGGCGCGGCCATCGCCTCCTACGCGATCGGGGCCGGCCACGCGTTCATCTACGTCCGGGGCGAGGTCCTGCACGTGATCCGGCGGCTGCGGAACGCGGTGCGGGAGGCGTACGCGGCCGGCTACCTGGGCCGCGACATCCTCGGCTCCGGGGTCGACGTGGACGTCATCATCCACGCCGGGGCCGGCGCCTACATCTGCGGCGAGGAGACCGCGCTGCTTGACTCGCTGGAGGGTAAGCGCGGGCTGCCGCGGAACAAGCCGCCGTTCCCGGCCGTGGCCGGCGTGTACGCCCTCCCGACGGACGTGAACAACGTGGAATCGATCGCCAGCGTTCCGTCGATCCTGCTGAACGGCGCCGACTGGTTCGCCGGCCTCGGCACGGAAAAGTCCAAGGGCTTCGGGATCTTCAACCTCTCCGGCCACGTGACCACGCCGGCAACGTACGAGGCCCCGCTCGGCATCACGCTGCGCGAACTGCTCGACCTTTCCGGCGGGATGCGGGGCGGCCACCGGCTCAAGTTCTGGACCGCCGGCGGCTCGTCGGCGGGGATACTCACCGACCAGCACCTAGACGTGCCGCTGGACTTCGAGTCGGTCGCCGCCGCCGGGTCCCAGCTCGGCACCAGGTCGGTGCAGATCTTCGACGACACCACCTGCGTGGTCGGCGCGGTGCTCCGCTGGACCGAGTTCTACCAGCACGAGTCGTGCGGGAAATGCACGCCGTGCCGGGAGGGCACGTTCTGGCTGGTCCGCATCCTGGACCGGCTGGAACACGGCAAGGGCACCGAGGAAGACGTCGAGAAGCTGCTGGACATCTGCGACAACATCACCGGCCGCGCGTTCTGCGCGCTCGGCGACAGCGCGACGCCCCCGATCACCTCCGCCGTCCGTTACTTCAGGGACGAGTTCATGCAGCACCACAAGGAGGGCGGCTGCCCCTTCGATCCGGCGGCGTCGACGGTCTGGAGTGAGACATGACCGTGGAGACCACGCAGGACACGGTGACCGTCACCATCGACGGGTTCGAGGTCGTGGTGCCGAAGGGCACGTGGATCATCCGGGCCGCCGAGATGCTCGGCATCGCGATCCCGCGGTTCTGCGACCACCCGCTGCTCGAACCGATCGGCGCCTGCCGCCAGTGCCTGGTCGAGGTGGAGGGCCAGCGCAAGCCGCTGGCCTCGTGCATCACCGCATGCTCCGAGGGCATGGTGGTGCACACCCAGCTCACCTCCGCGGTCGCGGACAAGGCGCAGCAGGGCGTGATGGAGCTGCTGCTCATCAACCACCCGCTCGACTGCCCGATGTGCGACAAGGGCGGCGAGTGCCCGCTGCAGAACCAGGCCATGTCCAACGGGCGGGGCGAGACCCGGTTCATCGAGCAGAAGCGGACCTTCGACAAGCCGGTGGCCATCTCCACCGAGGTGCTGCTGGACCGTGAGCGGTGCATCTCGTGCACCCGGTGCACCCGGACGTCAGAGGAAATCGCGGGGGACGCGTTCATCGAGTTCCTCGGGCGCGGCCCGGCCCAGATGATCGGCACCGCCGAGGGCAAGCCGTTCAACTCCTACTTTTCCGGCAACACCGTCCAGGTCTGCCCGGTGGGCGCGCTCACCGGGGCCGCCTACCGGTTCCGGTCCCGGCCGTTCAACCTGGTCTCGGTGCCGAGCGTGTGCGAGCACTGCGCCGCGGGCTGCCGGCAGCGGACCGACGTGCGGCGCGGCCGGGTGCTGCGCCGGCTGGCGGGCGAGGACCCGGCCGTCAACGAGGAATGGAACTGCGACAAGGGCCGGTGGGCGTTCACCTACGCGACCGAGCCCGACCGGCTGACCGGTCCGCTGGTCAGGGATGAGGCCGGGGTGCTGGTACCGGCGTCCTGGCCGCACGCGCTCGCGGTGGCCGCCGCCGGGCTGGTGGCGGCGCGTGACGCCGCCCTCCCCGGACCGCGGGGGGCCGGTGTCCTGGCCGGCGGACGGCTGACCCTCGAGGACGCCTACGCGTACGCCAAGTTCGCCCGGGTCGCCCTGGACACCAACGACGTTGACATGCGGGCACGACCGCATTCGGCCGAGGAGGAGCAGTTCCTCGCCGCCCGGGTGGCCGGGCGCGGTATCGGCGTCAGCTACGCCGACCTGGAGCGGGCGCCCGCCGTGCTGCTGGCCGGGTTCGAGCCCGAGGACGAGTCGCCGATCGTCTTCCTGCGGCTGCACAAGGCGGCCCGGCGGGGCCGCCTCCGGGTGTTCTCCATCGCCGCGCTGGCCAGCCCCGGGCTGGTCAAGCTGTCCGGCGAGTTGCTGGCCACCTTGCCAGGGGACGAGGCCAACGCGCTGACCGCGCTGGCGACCGGCGGTGCGCCCAGCGCCCCGGAGCCCCCCGTGGCCGGGGGGATCCATACCCCCGGACCTCCTTTGCAGGACTGGCAGCAGGTCGGACAAGCGCTCGCCGCACCCGGCGCGGTGATCCTGGTGGGGGAGCGGCTCGCCGAGGTGCCGGGCGCGCTCGCGGCCGCGGCCAGGCTCGCCGATGCGTCGGGCGCGCGGCTGGCCTGGATCCCGCGCCGGGCGGGTGAGCGGGGCGCCGTCGAGGCGGGAGCCCTGCCGGGGCTGCTGCCGATCGGCCGGCCGGTGACCGACGCCGCGGCCCGCGCCGAGGTGGCCAGGACCTGGGGCAAGAGCTCGCTATCCGACCAGGCCGGGCGCGACACCACGGCGATACTCGCCGCCGCCGCGGCCGGCGAACTCGGCGCCCTGGTGGTGGCCGGCGTCGACCCGGCGGACCTCCCCGATCCGCAAGCCGCGCTCCAGGCCATCGAGATGAGCCCCTTCGTGGTCAGTCTCGAGCTGCGGGCCAGCGATGTCACCGACCGCGCCGACGTGGTGTTCCCGGTCACGGCGGTGGCGGAGAAGGCCGGGACGTTCGTGAACTGGGAAGGACGCGGCGGTTCGTTCGGCGCGGCGCTGCGGGTCCCCGAGGTGCGTACCGACTTGTACGTGCTCGGCGCGATCGCCGACCAGATGGATGTCCACCTCGGCCTGCCCGACGCGGCGGCCGCCCGCGCGGAGCTCGCCGCGCTCGGCACCTGGCGCGGCCCGCGTCCCGAGCCGCCCGTGGTCACGCAGGTCTGGCCCGGCGTGTCCCCGGGCCACGACGTGCACGGATCTGGCGTTCTCGACGTCCGGCTGGCGACCTGGCGTCAGCTGCTGGACAGCGGGCGCATGCAGGACGGCGAGCCGTCCCTGGCGGGCACGGCCCGGCCGGTCGTGGCCAGGGTGTCGGCGACGACCGCGGCGGAAGCCGGCCTGGCCGACGGCGATAAGGTGACCGTGGCCAGCGAGCGAGGTTCGGTGACGGTTCCGGTCGAGGTCGTGCCGATGGCGGACCACGTGGTCTGGCTGCCAGCCGCCGGGCTGCCCGAAGCGGACCCGCTGGAGGCCGACCCGCTGGCGCCTTCGGCCGGCGTCCCGTACCCCGGCAGCCAAGAGCGCGCCGGGCACACCAGCACTACCGTCCGCGCCGCACTTGGTGCGGGGCACGGCGCCACGGTCACGCTGAGGAGGCCGCGATGATGGACCAGGGAGCACTGCGGCATGTGCTCGCAGCTCCCCCCCCAGACCCGACGCTCGCCGACTTCAACCAGCTCATCTGGTGGATGGTGCTGCTGAAGGTCGCCATCGTCTTCGTTTTCCTGCTGGTCACGACCATCTTGATGATCTGGGCGGAACGGCGGGTCATCGGCCGGATGCAGAACCGCCCGGGCCCCAACCGGGCCGGGCCCTTCGGCCTGCTCCAGCCGGTCGCGGACGCGCTCAAGCTGCCGCTGAAGGAAGACATCATCCCCCGGGGCGCGGACAAGCTGGTGTTCGTGATCGCGCCGGTCATTTCCGGGTCGATCGCCTTCGTCGCCTTTTCTGTCATCCCGTGGGGCCCGGAAGTCTCGATCTTCCACCACTACACCCCGCTGCAGCTCACCGACCTGCCCGTGGCGGTCCTGCTCATACTGGCCATGAGCTCGGTCGGCGTGTACGGGATCGTGCTGGCCGGCTGGGCCTCGGGGTCGCCCTACTCGCTGCTCGGCGCGCTGCGCTCGGCCGCGCAGGTGATCAGCTACGAGATCGCGATGGGCCTGGCCTTCGTGGCCGTGTTCCTGTACGCGGGATCGCTGTCCACCACCGCGATCGTCAATGCGCAGCAGCACGAATGGTATGCGTGGCTGCTGCCGGTCTCGTTCGTGGTCTACCTGTTCACCATGGTCGGCGAGACCAACCGGCTGCCGTTCGACCTGCCCGAGGGCGAGGGTGAGCTGGTCGCCGGGTACCACACCGAGTACTCGTCGATGAAGTTCGCGATGTTCTACCTCGCCGAGTACATCAACATGACCACGGTCGCCGCGCTCGCGACCACGCTGTTCCTCGGCGGCTGGCGGGCGCCGTGGCCGCTGTCGCTTTGGTCGGGCGCGAACAGCGGCTGGTGGCCGCTGCTGTGGTTCCTGATCAAGGTCTTCATCTTCTTGTTCTGCTACATCTGGCTGCGCGGCACCCTGCCCCGGGTCAGGTACGACCAGCTGATGGCCCTCGGCTGGAAGGTCCTCATCCCGGTCTCCATCGTCTGGATCCTGCTGATCGCCACCGTCCGCGCGTGGCGGCTGGACACCCACAGTCCGGCCCCTTACGTCGTCTTCGGCGTCGTCATCGTGCTCATCATGGCGCTGTTCTGGATGTGGGATAGCGCCGCCCAGCGGCGGGCGCTGCTGTTCGACCAGCCGAAGGACGAACTAGACCCGGAGCAGGTCCTTTCCACCTCGGGCTTCCCGGTACCGCCCCTGGACCTGCCGCATTACCACGGGGTCGGCCTCGATGCCGATGGCGCTCTTGAGGTCGGCGTCACCCACACGGACACCTCCCCTAAGGAGGTCACAGGTGCTTGATTTCCTCAACCCGATCAAGGGGTTCGGGGTGACCTTCGCCGAGATGTTCAAGAAGGTCGAGACCGTCGAGTATCCGGAGGACAAAAAGCCGACCGCGCCGCGGTTCCACGGTCACCACCAGCTGAACCGGTGGCCCGACGGGCTGGAGAAGTGCATCGGCTGCGAACTGTGCGCGTGGGCATGCCCGGCCGACGCCATCTACGTCGAGGGCCGGGACAACACGCCGGCGGAGCGGTACTCCCCCGGTGAGCGCTACGGGGCCGTCTACCAGATCAACTACCTGCGCTGCATCCTGTGCGGCATGTGCATCGAGGCCTGCCCGACCCGGGCGCTGACGATGACCAACGAGTACGAGATCGCCGACGACAGCCGGGAAAACCTGATCTGGACCAAGGAGCAGCTGCTCGTGCCGCTGCTGCCCGATATGGAGCCGCCGCCGCACCCGATGCGTCTCGGCGACGACGAGAAGGACTACTACCGGCTGGGTGGCGCGGGCCTGACGGCCACCCTCCGCGCGCCCGGGATGGCGGGACCGGGCGGCCCGTCCGGCCCGGCCGTGTCGGCCGCATCCCCGGACGCCTCGCTGTCCTGGGCCCCGCCTGACGTCCGCGACGTCGACGTAAAGGCTGATGACGATGCTGCCGGGGAGGCCACGCCGCCTGCCCCCGGCGTGCCGCCTGACGCCAAGCCGGAGGCAAGCCAGCTGCCTCTGCCCGGCGAAGAGCCACAAGGGGAGGCCGACAGATGAGACACGCCCTCGCCGCGTCAGGCACGAACACCGACGTGATCGCGCGGGAGACCATCTTCTGGATCCTCGCCGTCGCCTCGGTAGGGGCCGCGCTGGCCATGATCTTGGTCCGGCGGGCCGTGCACTGCGCGCTGATGCTGGCCGTGGTAATGCTGTCGCTGGCGACCATGTACGCCATGCAAGGTGCGCCTTTCCTCGCGTTCGTGCAGATCATCGTCTACACCGGCGCCGTCCTCATGCTGTTCCTGTTCGTCATCATGCTGATCGGGATCAGCTCGGCGGACTCGGTCATAGAGACGATCAAGGGCCAGCGGATGGCGGCCGGCCTGGCCGCGATCGGCCTGTTCGTGATCTTGATCCTCGGCATCGGGCACGCGGCCCTCGGCCCGGCGGCCCGGCCTAGCCTGGCGAACGGTGCGGGCAACGTCACCGGGCTCGCGACCCTGATCTTCACCACCTACGTGTTCCCGTTCGAAGTCACCGGCGCGTTGCTCATCACGGCGGCGCTCGGCGCGATGGTGCTCGCGCACCGCGAGCGCACCTCGCCCAGGCCGACCCAGCGTGACCTCGCCGCGAGGAGGGTGGCCAGTGGCCAGCTGGCCCCTGACCCGTCGCCGGGCGTCTACGCGCTGCACGACGCCGCGGACCGGCCGGCCCTGCTGCCCGACGGCAGTACCTCTGAACTGTCGGTCAGCTCGGTGCTGGCGCCGCGGGCCGTGACGCAGGCAGCACCGGCCGTTCGGCCAGAAATAGAGCCGCCCGCCAATACGGCAGAAAGCGGCGAGCGGGAGCCCGCCCCGTCCGGGAGGGCTGATTCATGAGCCCCGTGTACTACGTGGTGCTTTCGGTGATCTTGTTCGTGATCGGCGGGGTCGGCGTGCTCGTGCGGCGCAACGCCATCGTCGTGTTCATGTGCATCGAACTGATGCTGAACGCCTGCAACCTGGCGTTCGTGGCGTTCGGCAACATGCACGGCAACCTGGACGGGCAGGTCATCGCGTTCTTCGTGATGGTCGTGGCCGCCGCCGAGGTCGTCGTGGGCCTCGCGATCTTGATGGCGATCTTCCGGGCCCGCCGGTCGGCCTCGGTGGACGACGCCAACCTGTTGAAGTACTGAGCCGAAGGGATAACGACGTTGACTGCCTCGGCTCATGCGCACGCGCTGGCCGCGACCGTGACCACCGTGCCGGCCACGGGCGCGCTGCGGCTGTCGTGGCTGCTGCTCGCGTTCCCGCTGTTCGGCGCGGCCGTGCTGCTGCTCGGCGGCCGGCGCACCAACCGGTGGGGGCACCTGCTCGGCGTGGCGATGCCGGTCGCGGCGTTCGTCTACGGCATGATCGCCTTCTTCAGCCTGCTCGGGGACACCGACCGCAGCCAGGACCAGCACCTGTACACGTGGATTGCGGTGGGGCACTTCCAGGCGAACGTGTCGCTGCTGGTCGACCCGCTGTCGATCTGCTTCGTGCTGCTGATCACCGGGGTCGGGTCGCTGATCCACATCTACTCGATCGGCTACATGGCGCACGACACCGACCGGCGCCGGTTCTTCGGCTACATGAACCTGTTCCTCGCCGCCATGCTGCTGCTGGTCCTAGCCGACAACTACCTGGTGCTCTACGTCGGGTGGGAGGGCGTCGGCCTGGCCTCCTACCTGCTGATCGGGTTCTGGCAGTACAGGCCCGCGGCGGCGGTCGCGGCCAAGAAGGCGTTCGTCGTCAACCGGGTCGGCGACTTCGGCCTCACGCTGGCTATCTTCCTGATGTTCAGCGAGTTCGGCACGACCTCGTTCACCGGGGTCTTCGGCTCAGTGCACTCCGGCGGCAGCGGCGTGGCTACCGCGCTCGGCTTCTTGCTGCTGCTCGGCGCGTGCGGGAAGTCAGCGCAGGTGCCGCTGCAGTCCTGGCTGCTGGACGCGATGGAGGGCCCAACGCCCGTGTCGGCCCTGATCCACGCGGCCACCATGGTCACCGCCGGGGTGTACCTGCTGGTGCGGTCCAACCCGATTCTCGCGATCGCCCCCAGCGCCCGGATAGCGGTGGCCATCGTGGGCACGGTCACGCTGCTGTTCGGCGGCATCATCGCCTCCGCCAAGGACGACATCAAGAAGTCCCTCGCCGGGTCCACTATGAGCCAGATCGGCTACATGTTCCTCGGGGCCGGCCTCGGGCCGTCCGGCTACGTGTTCGCGATCGCGCTCCTGCTCGCGCACGGGTTCTACAAGGCCTGCCTGTTCCTCGACGCCGGCTCGGTCATGCACTCCATGAACGACGAGGTGAACATGCGGCGGTTCGGCGGCCTGGCCCGGTACATGCCGATCACCTACGTCACGTTCGGCATCTCCTATCTCGCCATCGCCGGCATTCCGCCGTTCTCGGGGTTCTTCACCAAGGACCCCATCATCGGGGCGGACTTCGGCGAGCACGGCCACGCAGGCTGGATTCTCGGCATCTGCGCGCTGATCGGCGCGGGCATCACCGGGTTCTACATCACCAGGATGCTCCTCATGACCTGGCAGGGGAAGCCGCGCTGGGCGCAGGAGGTGCCCGCTGAGCGGCGCGACGCGGGAGCGTCCGCCGGGGCTGGCACGGCCCCGGCGGACGAGCATGCTCCCGCGCCGCATCCGCACGAGTCGCCGCCGGTGATGACCTTCCCGCTGATCGTGCTCGCGATCGGCGCGGCCGGCGCCGGCGCATTCCTCGTCATCGACGACCGACTCCAGGACTTCCTCGCCCCGGTCGTCGGGGTACCGCCGGTCGAGCACGGCATCATCACGGTTTCCTCGATCTTGTCGCTGGTGCTGGCCCTGGTAGGCATCGGCCTGGCCTGGGTGATTTACGGCCGGGTCCCGGTCCCGGCGACGGCCCCGGCAGGGCGATTTCTCACCGTCGCCGCCCGGAAGGACCTCTACGGCGACGCGTTCAACGAATCGGTCCTGATGCGGCCCGGGCAGTGGCTGACCAGGCTGTCGGTGTACTTCGATAACCGGGGCGTGGACGGGCTGGTGAACACGCTGGCCGCCGCGGTGGGCGGGACATCGGGTCGGCTGCGCAAGGTGCAGACCGGTTTCGTGCGCTCCTACGCGCTGTCCATGTTCTTCGGTGCCGCGGTACTGATCACCTTGCTCCTAGTGGTGAGGCTCTGATGAATGGCTTTCCCTGGCTGACCATCGCGGGTGCGGTACCGCTCGCGGGGGCCCTGGTGATCTCGCTGATCCCCGGCCTGCCGCAGGACAGCGCCATGGCCGACCGGCGCGCGCGCGAAGCTCTGGCCAAGTGGCTGGCGCTGGCGTTCTCGCTGGTGACGCTGGTGATCGTGATCGTGATCGCGGTCAAGTTCCAGGTCGGCGGCCCGAACTACCAGTTCACTGAGGTCTACTCGTGGATCCCGGCGTTCGGTGTCCACTACGCGGTCGGCGTCGACGGCATCGCGCTGGTGCTCATCGCCATGTCGGCGGTGCTGATGCCGGTGGTGATGCTGGCCTCCTGGCACGACGCGGATCCGGCCAGCCCGGACGCGGCCGCGGCGTCGCCGGGTGGCGCGGCGTCGGCGGGTGGCGCGGCGTCGCCGGGTGGCGCGGCCGCGCCCGCGAGGCCGCGGCACAGCGTGAAGACGTACTTCGCGCTGATGCTGGTGCTCGAGACGATGATGATCGGCGTCTTCGCGGCCACCGACGTCTTCCTGTTCTACGTGTTCTTCGAGGCCATGCTGGTGCCGATGTATTTCATGATCGGCAGCTTCGGCGTCGGCAAGCGGCAGTACGCGGCGGTCAAGTTCCTGCTCTACAGCCTGCTCGGCGGGCTGCTGATGCTGGTCGCGGTCATCGCGCTTTACGTGTACTCGACCCACAGCGCCGCGACCGGGTACCACGGTTCTTTCCTGTTCAGTGAGCTGATCCACGTGTCGCTCAGCTCGACCGTGCAGAAGTGGCTGTTCCTGGGGTTCTTCATCGCGTTCGCGATCAAGGCGCCGCTGTGGCCGTTCCACACCTGGCTGCCCGACGCCGCGGCGGCGTCGCAGCCTGGTGCCGCGGTGCTGCTGGTCGGCGTGCTGGACAAGGTTGGCACGTTCGGGATGCTGCGGTACTGCTTCGAGCTGTTCCCGGACGGCGCCAAGTACTTCACGCCGCTGGTCATCACGCTGTCGGTGATCGCGGTCTTGTACGGAGCCATCGTCGCGATCGGCCAGCAGGACATGAAGCGGCTGATCGCGTACACCTCGGTCTCCCACTTCGGCCTGATAACGCTCGGCGTCTTCGTGATGACCAGCCAGGGCGTGGCGGGCGCGACGCTGTACATGGTCAATCACGCGTTCGCTACCGGTGCGCTGTTCCTGCTGGCCGGGTTCCTCATCATCAGGCGCGGCTCGGACCGGATCGCGGACTACGGCGGCGTGCAGAAGGTCGCCCCCGTGCTGGCCGGGCTCTTCCTGATCTCCGGCCTGGCCGGGCTCTCGCTGCCGGGTCTTTCCACCTTCGTCAGCGAGTTCCTCGTCCTGCTCGGGACCTTCTCCCGGTACAAGGTGCCCGCCATCTTCGCCACCGTGGGGATCATTCTCGCCGCGATCTACATCCTGTGGATGTACCAGCGTGTGGCGGGCGGGCCGGTCCGCGAGCAGGTGGCCGGGATGAAGGACCTCGGACCGCGGGAACTGCTGGCGGTCGCGCCGCTGGTCGCGCTGATCATCGGGGTTGGCGTCTACCCCAAGCCGGTACTCGACATCATCAATCCCGCCGTGCAGGTGACGATGGCGCAGGTGCACACGACCGATCCGGTGCCCGCGCATCCCGCGCCCGGGTTCACCACGGCCGCCGTTTATACGATGACCGCCGCGCAGAAGGGAATCGCACCGTGACCGGGGTCCTCGCTGCGTCGACGGCCGGCGCGATCAGCCCGCCGAGTATCGAATACAGCCAGCTGGCACCGATGCTGGTCGTCTTCGGCGCAGCGGTGGTTGGCGTGCTGGTCGAGGCGTTCGTGCCCCGGCCCTCCCGCCGCACCGTGCAGATGGTGCTCGCCCTGGGCTCCCTGGTCGCCGCGTTCATCCTGACGATCGTGGTGGCCGCGTCCAAGACCATCTTCGCCGACGGCAGCCCGGGCCACATCGCGGCGATGGGCGCGGTCGCGGTCGACCGCCCCACCCTGTTCATCCAGGGCACGATCGTGGTCCTGGCCTTCGCGAGTGTGCTGCTCATCGGCGACACGGCCAACAGCCCGTTCGTGGCCCAGGCCGCCGCCACGCCGGGTAGCCCGGAGGAACGCGAGGGCCTGGTCGCCGGGATCTTTCACACCGAGATCTTCCCGCTGACGCTGTTCGCGGTCGGCGGGATGATGCTGTTCCCGGCCGCGAACGACCTGCTGACCATGTTCGTCGCGCTCGAGGTGCTGTCCCTGCCGCTTTACCTGCTGTGCGGGCTCGCCCGGCGCCGCCGCCTGCTCTCGCACGAGGCGGCCATGAAGTACTTCCTGCTCGGCGCCTTCTCCTCGGCCTTCTTCCTGTTCGGCGTCGCGATGCTGTACGGCTTCTCCGGCTCAGTCCGGCTGTCGGTCATCGCGTCGGAGGCGGCGAGCAACACCGCCAACTCGACCCTGCTGTACGCGGGCATCGCGCTGCTCGGCGTCGGGCTGCTGTTCAAGATCGGGGCGGTACCCTTCCAGAGCTGGAAGCCCGACGTCTACCAGGGCGCGCCGACGCCGGTGACCGCGCTGATGGCGTCCTGCGTGGTGGTGTCGGCCTTCGGCGCGCTGCTGCGCGTCTTCTACGTGGCGTTCGGCAACCTGACCTGGAGCTGGCGTCCGGCGCTGTGGGTGGTCGCCGTCCTCACCATGATCGTGGGCGCCGTCATCGCCATCACCCAGACCGACGTCAAGCGGCTGCTCGCCTACTCCTCCATCGCGCACGCGGGGTTCATCCTCCCCGCGGTCATCGCGACCAGCACGGCGGGGCTGTCGGGCGCCATGTTCTACCTGGCCGCGTACGGTCTCACCACGATCGGCGCGTTCGCGGTCATCACCCTGGTGCGGGACCCCGGCGGCGAGGCCGGGCACCTGTCCCGGTGGGCGGGCCTGGGCCGCCGGTCGCCGCTGATCGCCGGCATCTTCGCGCTGTTCCTGCTCGCCTTCGCCGGTATCCCGCTGACCAGCGGCTTCACCGGGAAGTTCGCGGTCTTCCAGGCCGCGATCGCCGCGGGCGAGACGCCGCTCGTGATCGTCGGCGTGCTGGCCAGCTCGATCGCCGCCTTCTTCTACGTCCGCGTGATCGTGCTCATGTTCTTCAGCGACCCCATTCCCGACGGCCCGGAAGTGGTGGTTCCCAGCGTGTTCACCGGAACCGCGGTGGGGATCGGCGTCGTAGCGACCATCGTGCTCGGCATCGTGCCCGAACCGGTCCTGAGCTTGGCGAGTCATGCGGCCAATAACCTGTTCGTCAGTTAAGGCGCGGCCCGGGCCCGGCGGTCGGCTCGCGCCCGGCGGCCGGCCCGGGGCGCGGCCGGAGGGCCGGCCCGGGTCGGTTGGTCACGCGCGGAACGGGCATACTCGGAAGTTCGAGGCGTTTGCGCGTGCCGACGACGTGGAGAGCATGTGATCATCGCAGTTCCCGTAGATTTCCCTGACTCCGCCCTCGCGGCTGAGGTGCTTGACGATCTCGCGAGGGTGGAGGAGGCGCTGGCCGAGACGGCGCATCCCGACGACGACTTGCTCACCGAAGCGTCCAAGCACCTCATCGCGGCCGGGGGCAAGCGGTTCCGGGCCATGCTCGTGCTGCTGGCGTCCCAGTTCGGCAACCCCAAAGACCCGCGGGTCATCCAGGCCGCGGTGGCGATCGAGCTCACCCACCTGGCCACGCTGTTCCACGATGACGTCATGGACGAGGCCCTGGTCCGCCGCGGCTCTTCCTCGGTCAACTCCCGGTGGGGTAATTCCGTCGCGATCCTCACCGGCGACTTCCTGTTCGCGCAGGCCTCGCGGATCCTCGCCGATCTCGGTCCGGAAGCCGTCCGGATCCAGGCCGAGACGTTCACCCGGCTGGTCACCGGCCAGATGGCGGAGACCATCGGCCTGCGTACCGGCCAGGACCCGCTCGACTTCTACATGCAGGTGATCACGGAGAAGACCGGATCGCTGATCGCCGCCTCCGGCCAGTTCGGCGCCATGTTCTCGGGGGCCCCGGCCCAGATCGCGGACACGATCGCGGTGGCCTGCGAGCAGCTCGGCGTGGCGTGGCAGCTGTCCGATGACGTGATCGACATCGCCAGCGAGGAGGCCCAGTCGGGCAAGACGCCAGGCACGGACCTGCGCCAGGGCGTGCGGACGCTGCCCGTTCTGTACGCGCTGCGGTCCACGGTGCCTGCTGATGCGCGGCTGCGCTGGCTGCTCGAGGAGGCCGACCTGACCGATGACGCCCTGCTCGGCGAGGCACTCGGGCTGCTGCGCGGCCATCACGCGATGAAGGAGTCCCGCTCGGACGTCCTCAACTGGGCCCTCGGGGCCAGGACCGAGATCATGCGACTGCCCGACGTGCCGGCCCGGGCGGCCTTCCTGGCGCTGTGCGAATTCGTGGAGAAGCGCACCGGGTAACCTTCGGTAACCGCCATACGCCGCATGGCACGACGTCAGCGTAAGGAAACTAACGGACAAACGATCGTGCTACCTTGTCGATGGTGACGGGGGAAGCCTGGCCCGGCGACCGCTCCAGGCCGCGGCGGTCGCGCGTCGAGGGGGAGCGGACCCGCGGTGCCATCCTGCACGCGGCCGCATCGCTGGCCACCGTCGACGGGCTAGCGGGCTTGTCGCTCGGCCGGGTGGCCTCGGCCCTGGGAATGACCAAGAGCGGCTTGTCCGTGTACTTCGGCTCCGCCCAGGAGCTTCAGCTGGCGACCGTGGCCGAGGCGGCCCGGATCTTCGCCGAGGAAGTCGTGCAACCCGCGCTGGCGGCCCCGCCCGGCCTGGCGCAGCTGGCCGCGGTGTGCGAGGCCTTCTTCGCGCACCTGGAGCGGGCGACGTTCCCCGCGGGGTCCTTCATGGCCAGCGCGGCCCTGGAGATGAGCACCAGGCCCGGACCGGTCAGGGACCTGATCGCCGTCTTCCAAGCCCAGTTCGGGGCGCTGCTGCGGGGCTTCGTGGTCACCGCGCTGGCCCAGCATGAGCTGCCGGGCAGCGAGGACCCCGACCGGCTGGCCTTCGAGCTGAACGGCATCATCCTGGCCACGGACACCAACTTCGTCCTGCACGACGACCCGGCCGTCCTTGACCTGGCCCGGCAGATCGTCCGCCAGCGGCTCGGTGTCGGCTTAGTTGACTTCCCAGGTGTCGCTGCCGGCCAGCAGGGCGGCTAGGTCGCCCGGGCCGCCCAGGCGGCGGGCGGTGGCGATCTGGTCGGCCATCAGGTGGTCGTAGCTGGCCTGCTCGACCTGGCGGAAGACGCCCACCGGGGTGTGCCGGAAGTCCAAAGTGTCCAGCCGGGACAGCGCGAACGCGTAGGACGGGTCGGGCCGGTGCGCGTCGTGCGTGATCAGCGTGTCCGGATCCGCTCCGGCGACCTCGACCGCCTCGAGCTGGCCGTGACGGCCGAACCGCAGCCCCTGCGAGCCGCCCGCGAACCGGATCGGCGCGCCGTGCTCGAGCCTGATCATCCGCTCGTCGTTGGCGCCCGCGTCCTTCAGCGGGGCGAACGCGTCGTCGTTGAAGATGGGGCAGTTCTGGTAGATCTCGATGAACGCGGCGCCCTCGTGATCCGCCGCGGCCCGCAGCACCGACGTCAGGTGCCTGCGATCGGAGTCGATCGTCCTGGCCACGAAGCTGGCGTCGGCACCGAGGGCCAGGGACACCGGGTTGAACGGGTGGTCCAGCGAGCCGAACGGCGTGGACTTGGTGACCTTGCCCTGCTCGGAGGTCGGCGAGTACTGGCCCTTGGTCAGCCCGTAGATCCGGTTGTTGAACAGCAGGATCTTGATGTTGACGTTGCGCCGCAGCGCGTGGATCAGGTGGTTGCCGCCGATGGACAGGGCGTCGCCGTCGCCGGTGATGACCCAGACCGACAGGTCGGGCCGGGACGCGGCGAGTCCGGTGGCGATCGCGGGCGCGCGGCCGTGAATGGAGTGCATCCCGTAGCTGTTCACGTAGTAAGGCAGCCGGGAGGAGCACCCGATCCCCGAGATGACGACGACGTTCTCGCGCGGGACCTCAAGCTCGGGCAGGAACGCCTGGAAGGCGGCCAGGATGGCGTAGTCGCCGCAGCCAGGGCACCAGCGCACCTCCTGATCTGTTTTAAAATCTTTAGCGGCCGAACGGGCCGTGGCTTTAGGCACCAGGGTCAGCGATGCGAACCTGCGTGGTTCGCCTGGCGTCTGGGCCGGCTGCCCGGCCGCGGTCCCGTGACCGTTGGTTTCAGACATGAGCGATCACATCCTCGATGACGCCGGCGAGTTCCGCCGCCTGGAACGGGAGGCCGCGGACCTGGTTGTAGGAGATCACGTCGACCAGGAACCGGCCGCGCAGCAGCAGGGCGAGCTGACCGAGGTTGATCTCAGGCACGAGAACCTGGTCATAGCGGCTCAGCACGTCCGCCAGGTTCGGCGGGAACGGGTTGAGGTGACGCAGGTGCGCCTGAGCGATGTCGTGCCCGGCCCGGCGCACCCGCCGGACGGCGGCACCGATGGAGCCGAAGGTGGAACCCCAGCCGAGGACAAGCACGCGGGCGGCGCCGTCCGGGTCGTCCACGTCAAGCAGCGGTATGTCGGCCGCGATCCCGTCGACCTTGGCCTGGCGCAGCCGGACCATCCGGTCGTGGTTGTCGGGATCATAAGAGATCGTCCCGGTGATGTCGGCCTTCTCGATACCGCCGATCCGGTGCTCCAGGCCCGGGGTGCCCGGGACCGCCCAGGGCCGCGCCAGGGTCACCGGGTCGCGCCGGAACGGCTCGAACTCGCCGGCGTTCTCGCCGGCCGGCTCCGCGAAGGCGAACTCCTGGCTCAGGTCGGGCAGGCTGGCGGTGTCCGGGACGCGCCACGGCTCCGAGCCGTTGGCCAGGTAGCCGTCGGAGAGCAGGATCACCGGGGTGCGGTACTTCACCGCGATCCTGGCCGCCTCGATGGCCACGTCGAAGCAATCGGACGGGCTGGCGGCGGCGACGATCGGCACCGGTGACTCGCCGTTCCGGCCGAACATCGCCTGCAGCAAGTCGCCCTGCTCGGTCTTGGTCGGCATCCCGGTGGACGGCCCGGCCCGCTGGATGTCGCAGATGAGCAGCGGCAGCTCGACCGAGACGGCCAGGCCGACGGTTTCCGCCTTCAGCAGCATGCCGGGCCCGGAGGTGGTGGTGACGCTCAGCGAGCCGCCGAACGAAGCCCCCAGGGCCGCGCCGACGGCGGAGATCTCGTCCTCGGCCTGGAACGTGCGGACCCCGAAGCGCTTGTGCTTGGCGAGCTCGTGCAGGATGTCGGACGCCGGCGTGATCGGGTAGGAACCGAGGAACAACGGCAGCCCGGCCAGCTGTGATGCCGCGATAAGCCCGTAGGAAAGGGCCGTATTGCCGTTGATGTTCCGGTAGGTGCCTGGCGCGTGCGGGGCGGGCTTGACCACGTACCTGACCGAGAACGCCTCGGTGGTCTCGCCGAAATTCCAGCCCGCCTGGAAGGCGGCCAGGTTAGCCTGCATGATCTCGGGCTTGGTGGCGAACTTGGTCTTGAGGAAGCTCAGCGTGCCGTCGCCGGGCCGGTCGTACAGCCAGGAGAGCATGCCGAGCGCGAACATGTTCTTCGCCCGCTCGGCGTCCTTCCTGGTGATGTCGAAGGCCTCCAGGGCCTTGACGGTCATCGAGGTGATCGGCACCGCGTGCACGTTGTACTGCTCGAGCGAGGAGTCCTCGAGCGGGCTGCCCTGGTAGCCGACCTTGGTTAGGTTGCGCTTGGTGAACTCGTCGGTGTTGACGATCAGGTCGCCGCCGCGGGGCAGGTCCTTGATATTGGCCTTTAGCGCCGCGGGGTTCATGGCGATGAGCACATCGGGTGCGTCACCAGGCGTGAGAATATCGTGGTCGGCGAAATGCAGCTGGAAACTCGATACGCCGGGGAGCGTGCCGGCCGGGGCCCTGATTTCCGCCGGGAAATTCGGCAGGGTGGACAGGTCGTTACCGAAGACCGCCGTCTCCTGGGTGAACCTGTCTCCTGCGAGCTGCATGCCGTCACCAGAATCACCGGCGAACCTGATGATGACGTGATCGAGCGTCTGGACCTGCTTGGTCACAGTAAGAAAACCTCCTCCACACGCCGCGGCCAGGCGCTCTCCGCGCACCACCCCACGGCCGGGGGCATGAGTTAGGGCGGTTCAAATATTACGCTCAAACAGCACCCGAAACGAACGTTCAGCCGCGCGATGATATTCCCGGGCTCGCCTTCGGCCTAGCGCAGCCAATGTAGTTTGTGACAGATTCCGGTAAGAACTCCGTCGCCGGGCGTCAGCATGGGCCCCGCGCCCAAGCTCGTGGCCTGGCCAGGAGCATGTCACGCGTCCGCGGGTCCATCGTGATCATGCCACCGCGCGGGCGTGAGTATGGCCACTGGGAGGTGGATGGCTGTGCGCGGTTACGCGCTGCGAGCAGCCGAGCAGGCCGGCGCGGTCGCCGGGCTGACGACCGCGCTGGTGGTGCTGATGGCCGGCTGCGCCCTGATCGGGATCGGGGTGGCCGGCGCGGGTGGCGCGGTCGTGGCGATCGCGGCGGCGGTGGTGCTTATCACGGTCGTCTTCGTCCGCTGCGACCGGCTGGCGCTTTCCGCGATGCTGGCCCGTCCGGTCAGCGAGGTCGAGCACCCCGAGTTTTACCGCCTGATCCGGGAGCTGAGCAAGACCGGCCGGCTGCCGGTACCGCGCCTGTACCTGTCGCCGGCCGAGCAGCCGAACGCGTTCGCCGTCGGCCGCGGCCCGCGGACCGCGGCGGTCTGCTGCACAGAAGGCCTGTTCAAGGTGCTTGACGAGGCCGAACTGCGGGCCGTGCTCGGGCATGAACTCGCGCACGTATCCGGCCAGGACATCCTGGCCTCCTCGGTGTCCGCGGGCCTGGCGTCCGTCATCATGTTCCCGGCCGGCCTAGCCAGGTTCGGCCGTCCCCGCTCAGCGGCCTCTTCGGCGGCCAGCGGTGTCGGTGCCGCCAGGCTGGGCGCGCTCGAAACGCTGCTGATGCTGGTACTCGGGCCGATCGCCGCGCTTCTCATCCGGCTCGCCGTGAGCTCCGAGCGCGAGTACCGGGCCGACGCGACGGGCGCCTGGCTGGCGGGCGACCCGCTGGCGCTGGCCCGTGCCCTGCGCAAGATCGAGGCCGGCGCGGAGAAGCTGCCGCTGGCGCCCGACGGGCGGCGCGCTTCGGTCGCTCACCTGATGATCGCCTGCCCGTTCCGCATGGAGGGGGTCGCCCGGCTGTTCGCGACCCATCCGCCCGCCGCCGAGCGGGTCCGCAGGCTGGAAGCCCTCGCCGGCTACCGCCGCTGAGCCCACCCCCGGCCTACCGCCGCCGCCGCCGCCGCTGCCCCGCTGCCTTCCTGCCGCCGCTCCCGCCCCTGCCCTCCTGCCGCCGCTCCCGCCCCCCCTCCCGCCCCTGCCGCCGCTCCCGCCCCGCTGCCCCGCTCCCGCCCCGCCCCGCTCCCGCCGCTGCCGCCGGAATGAAACCCGGGTTTCAGCACGCGCTGACGTGCTGAAACAGGGCTTTCATGGCGCCGGAAAATACCTTCGCCGTCCGATAGTTAGGTAACCAATGAAGGTCGCGGTCAGCTGGGGCCAGCCGAGCGACTCCAGCCGGTGACTCACGCGGGCGAGGAACTCGGCCCTTCTGGCCTCTCCGAGCGCGTGAGTGCCCGACTGCGTGGCCAGGTTGGCGAGGTAATCATCGGCGCTGTAGAGGACCTCAAAGGGATAGCGCAGGCTCGCTACCTCGTCAAAGAGACTCCCCGCTTCGGGCGGGAAGTGCCGTAGGCCGATCTGCCCGGACGGTGGCGGCGGGCTGCCGTCGAATCCTACGGCCCGGTAATCCTCCTGCACATCTGTCCAGAAGCGCCCGGCGTCCGCGGGCCGTGCCCATTGGCATCCGGCCACGGCCATGACACCACCGGATCGCAATAGCCCATACGGCTTGGAGTAACGAAGCTGCGGGTCGATCCAATGCAGGGAGTTGACGGCGACCACGGCATCAAACGGGGCACCTCGCGGCGGCCAGTCCTCAAACGAGCATGTCACCACTTCGGCAGCAGGGAATCCGGTCAAGCGGCGGCGAGCGACGGCGGCGAGCTCGGCCCCCAGCTCGACAGCGGTGACGGCCAGCCCGCGCTCGGCGAGCGGCACGGTCGCCTGCCCGGTGCCACAGCCGATCTCGATCACCCGGCCGCCCGCGTCGAGTCCGGCCAGGTCGATCAGGTCGTCGAACAGCGGAGGCGGACAGACCGGCCTGGTGCGCTGGTAATCCTCCGCGGCCCGGTCGAATCCGGTGCGCAAGGCATGGCGCCTCGGGTCATTCCCCATCAAACTCACGGTAGTTTCTCCGCCGAGCTCGGTAGGCCACCTACGCGGGTGAATGGCCCGACATCGAGGACCATCGCGAATTCTGCGCCTGGCCATAGGGCCCGTATGTGCCCTAAGTGACGTCTGACGGGCGAGGACAATTACCAGAGACCTGAACGACGTATTTCAGCGGTAGTTGACGAACTGAAGGGCAAAGTCGAACTCCTTGCCCTTCAGTAGCGAGATGACGGCCTGCAGGTCATCCTTCTTCTTCGCCGAGACGCGAAGCTCCTCACCCTGGACCTGAGCCCGGACGCCCTTCGGACCCTCGTCCCTGATGATCTTGGAGATCTTCTTGGCGTTGTCCTGGGTGATGCCCTCCTTGAAGGCGACCGCCATACGATATTCCTTGCCGGAAAGCTTGGGATCGTCCGCGTCCAGGGTCTTGAGCGACACGCCGCGCCTGACCAGCTTGTCCTTGAAGACGTCGAGGACGGCCAGGGCGCGCTCTTCGCTGTTGGCGCGGATGTCCACGGCGTGCTCGCCGGACCAGCTGATACTCGCGCCGACGCCACGGAAGTCGAACCGCGTGCCGATCTCCTTACCCGCCTGGTTGAGCGCATTGTCAACTTCCTGGCGGTCGAGTTTGGACACAATGTCAAAGGAAGACTCTTGGGATGCCACGGGTCCAGGCTAGACGCGCCGGCCGTCGGCGTCACACCAAACCCGCCGACGGCTCACGGGCGAATGCCGCGTTCCCCGTCCCGGGCGTCAGCGCCCGCCTCGCCGCCTGTTCATCCCGCACCAACCGCAGCAGGCCGAGTCGCCCGGCCGGAAAGGAAGGCGGCTTACCGTCCGGCCGTGTCTTGGGCTATCCTTCTCTGTGCCGCTAGATCTAGCGGCTAAAGGCAGGTTGCCCGAGTGGCCAAAGGGAGCGGTCTGTAAAACCGTCGGCTCAGCCTACGTTGGTTCGAACCCAACACCTGCCACCACCTGCGAAAACGGCCCGCTCGCTGCGGAAACGCGGCCCGGCGGGCCGTTTCCTTCTTGTCTCGCCGTGTGTCATCGCGTGCCGCTGTAGGGCATGGCGTAGCAATCGTTACGGACATATAGCGGACAGCGTCCGGGCCGAAGGAGCGGTCCGTGGAACCGCTTGCTTTGCCGATCCGCGCCCGTTTTGTCCCGTTACGCGGACCCCCGGACTGCTCGCCTGACTGGTCCATGCCGCGCATCCCGGGCGGCCGGTTCTCCGCCGTTCTGCTCGCGCTGGGCGGCAGGCTGGTCCCCGAGCGGCGTCATCATGCCGCAAGGGTTCCCGGTGTCCCCTCTCAGGGACCGGATCTGGTTTGAGCCGGTCATGTGCCTGCCGTCGACTGATGATGTACCTATCGTGTACCCGCCCTATACCTGCGCCACGGGGAAAACGTCCAGGATTAATGCCTGACTCTGATGGGGGTTCATGTCGGCGGGGACTTGAACACGGAAACCGGGGAGATCTCCCCGGATCGGGGAGATTCATGAAATTAAGGTAACACGAGCTCGGCTGGGGTGGCTGGCTATCCGGCGGTGTGTTCGATATGCTGCCATCGACGGCGCTCAGATGGCGGCGTAGCGATTCCCGGCTTGTGGCATGGCTCTCGGCTCGCATGACTTACGCAGGGGCCGAGCCGATCTGGCATCCGCTCGGCTGCGGCCTGGCAGCAGCGTCGGCGCGTACCGAGGGCCGCGCGTGATCGCTTCGGGCGGCCCGGGCCCGTTCGAGGGCTGAAGTCCTGCGCGGGCTCGTTCATGTGTCGGCCTTGGCGTTGTGCTTGCCGATAATCTCATCCGTGCAGCTCATGCCGCATGCTGGTACTCATGGAGCACGCCGCCGAGTCGGTCGCGTCGTCGTATGTCAAGACTGGCGATCTGGTCAGGGGCCAGGAGCGGCGCGGGTAGCAGCTGGAGCGGGCGGGCGTTCGCGATGCCCTGATGTGGCCGGTGCCTGTTGTAAAAGTGCTCGAACTCCCGCAGGGAGTGCAGAAGGTGGGATTGGTTCCAGATCAGCGTACGGTCCAGTAGCTCGCGGCGGCAGGTCTGCACCCAGCGCTCCATGATGGAATTCATCCTCGGCATCTGGACCCCGCTGAGTACAGTTTCGATGCCAGCGTCTCCAATGATGGCGTCGAACAGGCCCGGGAACTTCCCGTCCCGGTCCCTGATCAGGAACCGCGCCCGGCAGCTGGCGTCCTCCAGGTCCATCACGAGGTTCCTCGCCGCCTGCGTCACCCAGGACGCCGTCGGGTGCGCGGTGGCGCCCAGGATCCTGATTCGTCGGCTGGCGTGCTCGATCACCGCGAGCACGTGCAGCCGCGTCCCGGACAAGGTGACCGTCTCGAAGAAATCGCAGGCCAGCAGCACCTCAGCCTGGGAGCGCAAGAAATCGGCCCAGTTAGTGGAGCTGCGCTCGGGTGCCGGGTCGATCCCGGCTTCGCGCAGGATCTCCCAGACGGTGGACGCGGCTACCTTCACCCCGAGCACCAGCAGTTCGCCGTGCACCCGGCGATATCCCCACCCGGGATTCTCGCGGACCAGGCGGAGCACCAGGACGCGGATCGAGCGCACGGTCCGCGGCCGGCCGGGATGCCGGGGCCGGGACCGGCGGGCGTGTCGGCGCCCCATCGAATCGCGGTGCCAGCGGAGTACGGTATCCGGGCGCACCAGCAGGTGCAGCCTGTTGAGCAGGTCCCTCGGGAGCCGGTGCAGCAGTGCCGCCAGCAGCGCCCGGTCGACCTTGGTGAACCGCACCCTGTTCGGGCCGAGCTGCCGCTGCAGGACCGAGAGCTGGTGGCGCAGTGCGAGGATCTCTGTGTCTTTGTCCCGGCTGCTCATCGGCAGCAGCCGCAGGAGCGCGAACACATTCGTTACACCGAGGTAAGCCAGTCGCAGCAGCACGGTTGATCACCATGCCACGGCGTTTCACCGTAACCCGAGGATCCCGCCGATCGCTATCGCGTACAACATCGCCATCACCCGTCTACCGGCTCGAGCAGCATGGATGAAGTTCGGCAGGAGCAGGGCCGGTCCGGATCCAGACAGCCATTCAGCTCGGTGACCACGCACAGCCCTTCGGCCTCGAACGCCTGACTTTGCCCGCATCACCGCCGACCTCAGGGCTGGTCCGGTGCAGGGAGGACTTTCGTTTTACTGACAGCCTCACGTGCTGGTCACAGTCACCAACGCCGTGAACAACAGCGTGACCAACGCCGTTGCTCGATAGCTGCTTCTACCTGGGCGGATGAGATTTTCGGCAAGGACAATGATCCATGAGTATCGCCTAGTGGCATAGGTTTTCGGCACCCATAAGACGGATAAGCACAAGCGCCGAGCGTAAAGCAGCAGGTCAGGTACTGCGCGGGGGTTTGGCACATCATAGGGTGCTGACGACGCTACGCCTCAGGAAACTCAGGACAGTGTCAAAGCCTCCGGGACTGAGGAGCCCTAGCTGCGGCGCTGGCTGTTCAGCCTCGCGCGCAGCTGCTGGGCGTCGGGATGGTGCAGCTCCTCCAGGATGGCCAGGGCCTGGTACCAGCAGCCGTGGGCGGACGGCGCGTTCCCGGCGGCCGCGTATGTGTCGCCGAGCCGGCCCAGCGTGCCTGCCTGCTCGTACTCGTCCTCCAGTTGGCGCTGGAGCTGGAGCGCGCGGTCGTAGCACGAGGTGGCCTCGGCGTACTGGTTCAGGTGGTGGTGCACGTACCCGAGGGTGTCCCAGGTGCAGGCTTCGCCGGGCCGGGACCCGATGGCTTGTTGCAGCGCCAGCGCCTGCCGGCAGGAATCCAGCGCTCGGGCGTAGTCGCCTAGCCGTACGTAGCACCAGGCGAGGTTGTTCAGGCCGTTGGCTTCTCCGATGCGGTATCCGATGGCCCGCTGCAGCTCGAGTGCCCGCGTGGCGTGCTCGACCGCGGGGACAGGCTGGGCGCGTAGCTCGTGCTCCCGCGCTAGGCCGATGTGAGCGATCGCCTGACCGGCTAGGTCGCCGAGGCGTTCAAAGAGATCCAGCGCGTGTTGCAGGTGGTCGTACGCCTCGTCGTGGAGGCCGAGCAGGCCACGTACCCGCCCCAGAAACCGGTGCGCATACGCCTGTGCGGTGACGTCATTCGCGCGGCGGCCGGCCTCCAGGACCCAGCGGAAGGCGTTCTCCAGGTCGTCGCAGCGCCCTCGCCGGGCGAACGCCGTCATCAGGGTCCACGCCAGTTGCCATGCATGGGTGACCCGGCCGCTCTGGGCGGCCAGCGCCACGCATCCCAGCAGGACCGCGCGTTCGCTGGCGAACCACGCCGCGACCGCCAGGTCATCCGTCGCGTCCTCGGGTACGACGCCCGCGGCCACCGGGGGCAGGGTCAGCCGGTCCCGGGGCGGCTCTTGGAGCAGCGCCGCGGCGTGTGCGGTGTGCAGGTAGTGGTCGAGCATCCGGTGGACCACCGCGGCGCGTTCGTCCTCGGAGTCGTGCCGGTGCGCCTGCTCGGCCGCGTACGCGCGCAGCAGGTCGTGGAACGTGTACCGGCCCGGCGCATGTTCGGTGATCAGGTGCGTGCGGGTCAGCTCGTTCAGCAGCCGGATCGCGGTGGTGACGGGAACTGCGGCGAGGCTCGCTGCTGCGGCCGCGGAGATGTCGGGGCCCGGATGCAGGCCGAGGAGCCGGAACATGCGCGCGGCTGGCTGGCTGAGGTGCTGGTATGAGCAGGACAGGATGGCCCGTAGATCGGAGGATTCGCCGGTGCACAGCGCGTCGAGGCGCCCCTGGGCATCGCGCAGCTGGCTGACGAGGGTCCCGAGTGGCAGGTGGGGTTGGCCGGCCGCGCGTGCCCCGATGATGCTCAGGGCCAGCGGCAGGCGGGCGCACAGCTCGACGAGTTCGTCAGCGGTCTCGGTGTGCCGGGCGACCCGGTCGGCGCCGACGTGCCCGGCGAGCAGACGGCGGGACTCCGCCGCGCCGAGCAGCGGAAGAGGCATCCTGGTGGCGCCCTCAGCGGCGGCCAGCCCGGTCAGGTCGTTGCGGCTCGTGATGAGCGCCATGGCCCCGGCAGCGCCGGGCAACAGCGGCCTAGCCTGCTCGGCGTCGCGCACGTTGTCGAGGACGACCAGGACGCGGTGGCCGGACAGCAGGCTGCGGTAGAGGGCGGCCTGAGCGTGCGGCTCGCGGGGCATGGCATCGGCCGGCGTGCCGAGCGACTCCAGGAATCCCCTGACGGCCGAGAATGGGTCCAGCGGCGGCCCGACAGGATCGTACCCGCGCAGGTTGACATACAGCTGGCCATCCGGGAACCGGTCCGCGGCCCGGTGGGCCCATCGCAGCGCCAGTGCGCTCTTGCCGATGCCAGCGGTGCCGGTGATCGCCGCAAGCACCGGTCCTGTGCTGGCGGGTACCGAATCCAGCAGGGCATCCAGGGCGGCGAGCTCGTCGAATCGGCCCACGAAATGGCGCACCGGCACCGGCAGTTGCCGGGGCACCACCCTGGCCGGCCGTTTCGCGGGGGGCGGTGAGATGGTCGCGGCCTCCTGGCGCGCGATGCTCACGTGTGGCTGCGACAGCTCGGGTCCGGGGCGCGGGATCAAGGCGGGGTCGACGGCGAGTATCTGCTGCTGCAGTTCCCGCAGCCCAGTGCCAGGCTCGGTGCCGAGCTCGTGGACCAGTAGCCGGCGGACGTGCTGGTAGGCCGCCAGCGCCTGGGCCTGGCGGCCGTCACGGTATAGGGCCAGCATCAGCAGGCCGTGCAATCGTTCGCGCAGCGGATGGCCGGGGATCAGTCGCTGCAGCTCGATGATTACCTCGGTGTGGCGGCCTAGGTGCAGGTCGGCGTCGATGCGGATTTCCAGCGCCTGCAGGCGCAGCTCTGCCAGCCGGGGAACGTCCCGCGCCGCCAGTGCCTCCGAATCCACATCCGCCAGCGGCTCACCGCGCCACAGCGACAGCGCCGCGGACGCTTCGGCGGCCGCCGTTTCCCAGGAGCTGTCCCGTGCTGCCGCCCGCGCGGCGCCCAGTAGTGCCTCGAACCGGGCCACATCCAGCTCACCGGCGGCCACGCGGATCATGTAGCCACGCGACTGGGTGCTGATCCGCGAACCGCCGGTGTCGGCCAAGGCCTTCCGCAGCCGCATGACATAGTTCTGGATGGTCACCCGCGCCGACGGCGGCGGCGCGGGGCCCCAGAAGATTTCGGCGATCTCATCCAGCGATACCGCTTGGTTCGCGTTCAGCAGCAGCGCCGCGAGCAGCACCCGCTGCTTGCCCCGCTGTACAGGCCGCACCGCCCCGGCGGCGCGTACCACAATCGGCCCGAGGATACAGAACTCCGTCCCCATCGCCACTGGCCTCACCACCCATGTGGAAGCTGAGCAACTGTACCCGTCAGATGCTAACGGATGGTTGCTGAGACAGCGGCTGCTGATCACTTGCTAGCGCCCTGCTAACGGCGGGAGACAGAGTTTAGTGGTAACGGCACGCTACAGCGAGATCTCAAGCCAGGTCGCGGGCCGCTTGGGCTGCGAGCAGGTATGCACGTAGGACGTTGGGAGAAAACTGATGTTGACGCGACAAAAGTTCAGGATCGTAGTAGCGCTAGCCGCAGCGGCACTTGGACTTGCCCTGCAGTCCGGGCCTGCCTTCGCTGCCAGTACCGCGCCCCAGGTCAGCGGTAACCTCGTCAAGATCTCGAACAATGGGACCTGTCTCGACTGGAACTACGATTTCACCAACTGCGCGCAGGGCGACGGCAATCAGAAGTGGATTCAGGTTGCCGCAACAGGCGGAACCTATAAGTTCGAGTTCCAGCAGGGACCCACCTTTTGCCTGGACGGTTCGTCCTGGCCGCGTTTCGGGCATTCGGTCTGCGCGCAGGGCGATGGTGGCCAGCGTTGGACGCTGATCTCATCCACGGGCGGAACCTGGAAAATCGAGCAAGACGAAGGCGGCACCAGGATCTGCCTCGACGATTCGACATTCGGCAGCAACGGGGACGCCTTCCACGCTTGCGCAGCGGGCAGCGGGGCCCAGAGATGGACCATCAATTCCGCCTCATGACTAGCAGGTCCCGGCACCATACGGGTGTTCCCCGGTCTCTGAATTCCTGAAACAGGAGGGCGTATGAAAGTCAGATTCCGCCTTGCGGCCGTCGTGGCCACTGTAGTGGCCTGCGCCGGCCTCAGCCTGGCCGGCGCCGGGCCCGCCAGCGCCGCCACTAACACTGTCGCCGGGTTTGCCCTCGCTAACTATAGCCTAAATGGCAGCACCCCTATGTGCATGACAGGTGGGAGTACTAACAGTGCCCCAGTTAGTGTCGAGCCCTGCAACGGCAGCAAATATGGTGCACAGCAGGCGTGGCATTGGCTGGATCCCTTCGGCACTGGTCGGTACGCGCCCTATTCCCAGCTCGCCGACGGCTCCGGGAAGTGCCTGGGCGTGTCCGCCGGCAGCAACACCCAAGGGTCGCACCTCGTCACCTTTACATGCAAAACCGGTCACTTCGACCAGTACTGGGAAGTACTTACGCAATATTCGTGCTCCCGGACCAGTATGAACACCTTCTATCCAATCGACAATGACGGATCAGGGCTGGTCATTGGGACGAATGCCGGTAGCATGAAAGACGGTACGGCCCTCATTATCTATCACTACCAGTTCAAATGCAACAACCAGGACTGGGGCGGGGCCGAAGACTAACTTACTTCGCCCTGAAGAACCCCGCGGGCGATAGGTGACGGCCAGCGGCCTGAAAGGGAGGATGGCCTCGACCTCTCGGCTAGAAGTGATCGAGGCCACCATGTTCCGTACGATAGGCGATCGTCCGTCGCCGTGGGAGTTGTCGCTGCCTGCTGAGCTGCTGCGGCTGCCGGAGGAGCTGGCGCGGGTGGATGCGCTGCTGGATGACCCGGCATTCATCGTGCCGTTCGCGCCGCACTTCCACCCCGTACTCGGGCGGCCGTCCACGCCGATCGAGTGCTACCTGCGGCTGATGTTCCTCAAGTTCCGGTACCGGCTGGGCTATGAGAGCCTGTGCGCGGAGGTCAGCGACTCGATCTCCTGGCGGCGGTTCTGCCGGATCGGCCTGGACGCCAAGGTGCCGCATCCGACCACGCTGATGAAGCTGACCACCCGGTGCGGGGAGGACGCGGTGGCCGGGCTGAACGAGGCGCTTTCCTCGCGTCCGCCGTCTGGACGACCGAGCAGGCCCTCGCGGCCCTGGCCGCCTGATGGCAGCCGCGACAAGGGCAGAGGCGACCGCTGCGATCCTGTCAGCGCGCCGGCGAAAAGGCCTGAGCTGGGCGGACGTAGCCGAGACGGTAGGGCAGAGCCGCGAGTGGACGACGGCGGCCTGCCTGGGCCAGATGACCTTCACGCCCGGGCAGGCCGCAGCGCTCACAGAGGCGCTCGAGCTGCCCCGGGAAATGACGGAGCTGCTGACGGAAGTCCCCTACCGGGGATCGCTGCCCACGCAGGTCCCGACCGATCCGCTCGTCTACCGGTTCTACGAGCTGATCGCCGTCTACGGCACGACGTTCAAGGAGCTCATCACGGAAGAGTTCGGAGACGGCATCATGAGCGCGATCGACTTCAGCATGAAGATCGCCCGCGAGCCGGACCCGGCGGGCGACCGCGTGAACATCACCTTCAGCGGGAAGTTCCTGCCCTACAAGCGGTACTGACCCGCTCACCGCGCCCGTTCTTCTGCGGAGGGCGGCGACCTGGCCCCGCACCGGTGAGGGCAGCGGGCCATCGCCGCGCCGCAGGGACCCGCGAGTGCTGGCGGTGGCCGGGACGCCTCCGGCCACCTTCCCCGCGGGCCGGGCGCTCGAAGGCGCGGACCACCGGATGCCTACGAGCCGCAGGTCCGGGCTCTGCTCCAGGAGTGGCCGACGACGCCGTCGCCGGTCATTTCTGCGGTCACGGCTGGGCTGTCGCGGGGATGGCGTTGTCGATGAGGACGGCGGCGATGGCGACGGCGGTGGGGAAGGATTCGGTGTTGAGGACCCGGGTACGGGCCGAGGCGCCATCGATGAGCAGCGCCAGTTGCTCGCCGAGTTGCTCGGGGTTGGCGGCGCCGGCTTCGCGGGCGGTCTCGGCGAGCCGGGCGGCGACGGCTTTCTTGTAGTCGCGTGCGTAGTGGGTTGCGGGGTGCTGCGGGTCAGGAATCTCGACGGCCGCCGCGATGAAGGGGCACAGGGGCGTGATGCCCTGTGTCCCGGCCGCGGGGCCCGCGACGGCAGTGAGGAGTCGTTCGCGGGGGGTGAGGTCGGTGCGGTCGAACACTGCGGGCATGACGCCGGGATCGACCCGGCGCAGGTACTCGGCGACGAGCTCGTCCTTGCCGGTGAAGTGCTTGTAGACCGTGCCCTTCGACACCTGGGCCGCCATGCAGAGCTGGTCCATGCCGGTCCGGTTGATGCCCTGAGCGCGGAACAGCTGCTGTGCCGCGCCGAGGATACGCTCGCGCGCGCCCCTGCCGCGGCGCCGTCCCTGGGGGCCCTTCTCCAGCTCCGTCATACCTTAAGCGTACCGCTCGGTCTGCATAGGTTGCGCCCCTCCCGCCCGGCGGGTAGGTTAAGTGAACCGATCGGTCACAGGCGGATCGGCATGCTGGCACAACCCAGTTCTTCAATATCCGGATTACTTCCTGCGGAGCGACCACCGCCGTGACCTGGCTCCTGTCAGGCGCGACGTCTTCCAACCCGATCTGACAGCCGCCGAGAGCGGCGACGAGACCATCATGAAAGAGCGGCGACGAGACCATGATGAACGCGGTTAACGAAGTCACCCCGCGATCGGCGGGGGCCCTGGCCTTCAGCCCTGACGGGGTCCTGTTCCTGGGTGACAGCAAGCTCGGGGCGGTCTTCGCCTTCGAGACGGAACGCGGCCAGGCGCCAGCCTCGCTGGATCCCTTCCTCTTCGAGTCGATCGACGAGAAGATCGCCGCGGCGCTGGGCGTGACGGCGAAGAGCCTGGTGATGAACGGGATGGCCGTCCACCCGGTGACGCGCGAGCCGTACCTGTCGGTCGGCGTGCGCAACGGCGACCGCCTGGAGCCGGCGGTCGTGAGCGTCTCGCTCGACGGCGAGGTCCGCCCGTTCGACCTGTCGTCGTCGAAGGTGACGGTGCACTACCTCTCCGACGTTCCCGACGAGGACAAGACCTTCAAGTCGCGGGCCGGCACTTTCCCGATGCCGCCGGCGTCCTACTTCGAGGAGAAGGCGCGCACGCCGATCCGGTCCATGGCGATCGTGGACCTGAAGTTCCACGCCGGGGAGGTGTTCGTCGCCGGCGTCTCGAACCAGGAGTTCTCCTCCACGCTGCGGCGGGTCCCGTACCCGTTCACCGGGGACGCCAGCGAGACCCAGCTGGAGATCTACCACGTCGCCCACGGCATCTACGAAACGCGCGCGCCGATCCGGACCATGCAGTTCGCCGACGTCGACGGCGAGGACACGCTCGTCGCCGCCTACGCCTGCAGCCCGCTGGTCACCATTCCGGTCTCAGAGCTGAAGCACGGCTCGAGGGTGAGGGGCAAGACGATCGGCGACATGGGCAACGGCCAGCCGATCAGCATGGTCGCCTACCGTGACGGGGAGGGGGACAAGCTGTTCATCACCAACCTCAGCCGCGGCCCCATGGTGGTCCCGCTGTCCGGGATCCGCACCGCCGAGGGCTTCACCCCCGAGAACCGGCCGGCGCAGGGGCCGATGCTGGACCAGCACCCCCTGATGCCGGTCGGCCCGGTCGGCAAGCAGGTGCTGTTCGTCGGGTCGTCGCTGCGGGCGGACCTGTTCAGCGACCGCTTCTTCGTCTCGCTGACCCGCTACGCCGATACCGGCGACCTGACGCTCGAGACCCTGATGGTCGCCCCGATGCCCGCACGGCTGGACAAGATCTGGGTGGAGATGGACTTCCCGGGCACCGTGAGCACGCACAAGCTGCCGGCGTGAACGGCGGGCTTGAACTTTGAGGGCCACAGAGATGCGGATCCGGACTTCCCCTGAGGTGCCGGTCCGCATCTCTCCTCAAGCCAGGGACCTCCCGGCCAACACCCTGCGTTTCTACCTGCATTTCCCGAGGCCAGGAGAGGCGCACTTCGATCGTGACCACCTCTGGCTGCTGGACGAGGAGGAACAGGCGGTGCCTGACCCGTTCCTCGTCCTGTCGCAGGAGCTCTGGTCCGCTGACGGGCGCCGCCTGACGGTCCTGATGGAGCCGGGAAGGATCAAGCGCGGTCTCGGAGCGGACCCGTCTCACGAGCCGGCGCTTGTCACCGGGCGGACGTACAGCCTTGTCGTCACGGCGCTCGGGCAGACAGCGCGCCATACCTTCCGGGTAAGCGACCCGGTTCTGGAGGCGGTCGACGAGACCCGCTGGCGTCTCGTCTCCCCGACAGCGGGGAGCCTCGATCCCGCCGTCGTGCACTTCGACCGGGTCATGGACGCCGCCCTGTGCGAGGACGAGATCGCAGTCCTGACCCCTTCAGGAGAGGTCGCTGCGACGCGCGTGTCACTCGCACCAGGCGGAACCGCAGCGCGGCTCATCCCGACCCGCCCGTGGCACGCCGGGGAGCACCGCCTCATCGCCTCCGAACGTCTCGAAGACGTCTGCGGCAACAGGCTGGGCGAGGCCCTGGACCATGACCTCGGCGCGGGCGGAACACCGCGGGCCGGGATGATCAACTTCACTACGCGCAGCGTCATCGCGCCCTCCTCTGCTCAGGCGGTGAGCTGACGCGGCCGGGACGCGGAGCAGCGCAGCACCTAGCCCGAAGCGCGTCAGCCGAGGCGGTAGGGCTCGTTACCTCGGCGACCCGTAAACCGGGGGATTACCGACCTGGCCGGACCGCACGTTCATCACGATCGCGTCGCACAAAACCCATTACGGGTGTGGGCCCATCGGCGGCGCCTGGCAGTCGAAACCCTCTCAGGTCGGCGGCTACGCGCGCCGCAGCGGCCCTCTGCCGGGAGCTATGACTGAGCCGTTGCCCCCGCCGCGTGCTGGAAGTGACTGGCGGCGGAGTGTCGTCGGTCACGTGTCCGGGGCGCTGGCGGGGTGGAGGGTACCCCTGGCCGCCTGTGGGGTTCCAAAACTACGTCGTTGACCTGACCTGCAGCGATGATGAACGTTGGTCTCACGGCATCATGGTCATCCGTGTGCTTGCGCCTGCTCTATCTCATCTTCGTCCGGCTCTGCGGCTGGCTGGTCCTGCTCGGCCGGTCCTCGGCCTCCAAGGACGCCGAGCTGCTCGTGCTGCGGCACGAGGTCGCCGTGCTGCGCCGGACCAACCCGCGGCCCCGGCTGGGCTGGGCTGGGCGTGCCGTGTTCGCCGCACTGATCCGGCTCTTGCCGCCACGGCTGCGAGCACGCCGGCTGGTCACTCCCGGCACCGTCCTGCGCTGGCACCGCCGCCTCGTCGCCCGCAGGTGGACCTACCCGCAGCGGATGGGACGGCCGCCGGTCAGCGCCGAGATCGCCGCGCTGATCGAGCGGCTCGCCACCGAGAACAACGGCTGGGGATACCAGCGGATCCAGGGCGAGTTGCTCAAGCTCGGCCACCGGATCGGCGCGTCCACCATCCGCCGGGTCCTCAGAGCACTGAAGATTCCCCCGGCACCCCAACGGAACACGGACACGACGTGGCGGAGGTTCCTGCATACGCAGGCCGCGACGATGCTGGCGACCGATTTCTTCCACGTGGACTGCGCGGTGACCCTGCGGCGCATGTACTGCCTGTTCGTCATGGAGGTCGGCTCTCGTTACGTGCACATCCTCGGTGTCACCGCGAACCCGGACGGGGCCTGGACCACACAGCAGATCCGTAACCTGCTGATGGATCTGGGCGATCGCGCCGCGGGTTTCCGGTTCCTGGTCCGGGACCGGGCCGGGCAGTTCACCGCATCGTTCGACGCGGTTCTGGCCGACGCCAGCATCCAGGTCGTTAAGATCCCGCCGCGGAGTCCGAGGGCGAACGCTTATGCGGAACCGTTCGTGCTCACCGCGCGGACGGAGATCACCGACCGGATGCTGATCTTCGGCGAACGGCATCTGCGGACGATCCTGGCCCAGTACGAGGGCCATTACAACGGGCGGCGGCCCCACCGCAGCCGCCAGCTCCGCCCGCCCCGGCCCGATCACGCCCTCGCGGACCTCTCCAGGGAGCGGATCCAGCGCCGCCCTGTCCTCGGCGGCCTCATCAACGAGTACGAGCGAGCCGCATAGAAGCCCAGGTCAGGGCTAGTGGCCGACTTCTGGAACCCCACAGGGTTGTGCCGGCCCGTACCATCGCGTCCGAGCAAGCACGGAGCAAGCGCCAAATCATAAAGGTCTAGACCAATGGGCCGAAACTAGCCAGAGCGCGGCCCGGAGGAAGCCCGGGACACTGGGCACGATTCGTGATCTCTGCTGGTAGCGCTAGAAATGTACCTGGAAGCAGAGGCCAAGAAGGAGCCGACGCGGGGCCGGCTGCTGCTGGACCCGTGGGGTACCTGCGGTCGCGCAGGCACGGGTCCCCGGCAAGGGCGCGGAACCTGCGACCACCGGACGGAGACGACATCACTACGGCCGCGGCGGCCGCCAGTCAGCAGCGCGGCTCGGCGGCCTGGATCATCTCCCGCGCGTGTGTCGAGAAAGCGATCCCGGCCACGACTCAATCATGACACCGAAAAACGGCGCCGGTGAACCCGGCTTGAACTGGAGGTCTACCTGTCATGTCACTCGTTCGCGTTCACAACTTCTCCGTTTCGCTCGACGGCTTCGGCACCGGCGACGGCCAGAGCCTGGAATCCCCCTTCGGCCACGCCGGCACCCGGCTGCACGAATGGTTCTTCCCCACCCGCACGTTCCGCGCCATGGGCGGCAAGCAAGGGGGGAGCACCGGCATCGACGACGCCTTCGCGAGCAACTGGGGGCCGGGCATCGGCGCGGAGATCATGGGCCGCAACAAGTTCGGCTACCAGCGCGGCCCGTGGACTGACGAGGACTGGAAGGGCTGGTGGGGGGAGGAGCCGCCGTTCCGTACCCCCACCTTTGTGCTCACCCATCACGTCAGGCCCTCGATCGAGATGAAGGGCGGCACGACCTTCCACTTCATCGACGCCGGTCCGGAGCAGGCCCTTGCCGCCGCCAGGGACGCCGTGGGCGGCCTGGACGTGCGCATCGGCGGCGGCCCGGCCACCGTCCGCCAGTTCCTCGCCGCCGACCTGGTCGACCACATGCACCTCGTGATCGTGCCGATCCTCCTCGGCCGTGGCGAGTCCCTGTGGGACGGCCTGGAAGGCCTGGAGGACCGCTTCGCCACCGAGTCGGCGAGCTCTCCCAGCGGCGTCACCCACGTCACGTTCACCCGCCGCTAGCCGGGCTTGCGGGCCAACCCCGCCCACAGCGCGGCGGCGCCGGCCGGCCCCAGGCCTGGTCCGGAGCGCCACTGGGTGATCCGGACCAGGCCTGGCTCGGCCAGTTCCAGGCCGTCGAAGAAGCGGGCGACCTGCGCGCGGGACCGCGCCGTGATCGTGTCGGCCATCACCGGGTTCATGGCGGCCATGTTCGCGGCGTCGAAGGACCCCGAGTTGCTAGTGCTGCGCCAGGAGGTCGCGATGCTGCGGCGCCAGAACCCTAAGCCGAAGCTGAACTGGGCCGACCGGGCCCGTGCTCGCTGTCTTGGCTTGCCTGCTCCCCAAGCCGCCGCGGATGAACCGGCTGGTGACGCCGGACACGCTGCTGCGCTGGCACTGGCGGCTGGTCCGCTGGCGGTGGACCTACCCTCCGAAGGGAGGACGCCCGTCTATTGACGCAAGGTCGCGGTGCTGATCGAGCAGATGGCACGGGAGAGCCCGAGCTGGGCTATAAGCGGATCCAGGGTGAGCTGCTCGGTCTTGGTTACCGAGTCGGCGCCTCGACGGTCCGGCGGGTACTGAGACGGCTGAAGATCCCGCCCGCACCTTAGCGCGACCGGGCGACCTGGCGGCAGTTCCTGGGCAGCCAGGCTTCGATGATTCTGGCGTGTGATTTCTTCCATGTCGACTGCGCACTCACGCTGCGGCGGGTCTATGTGTTCTTCGTGATCGAGATCGGCACCCGGCATGTCTATGTGCTGGGGATTACGGCACATCCGGACGGTACGTGGACGGTGCAGCAGGCGCGGAACCTGCTGATGGACCTGGGGGAGCGCGTTGACCGGTTCCGGTTCCTGATCAGGGACCGGGCCGGGCAGTTCACCGAGGCGTTCGATTCGGTGCTCGCAGGCGCAGGAGTCGAGGTGGTGAAGATCCCGCCCCGAAGTCCGCGTGCGAACGCGTTTTCCGAACGGTGGGTGCGCACGGTCCGGGCTGAGTGCACGGACCGGATACTCATCATGGGGGAACGGCACCTGCGGGCGATCCTGGCCGAGTATGTGACGCACTATAACGGGCACCGGCCGCACCGTGGCCGGGACCTTCGGCGCCCGACCACGACGACGCCATCCCGGCCCCGGTCACCGGTCTCGCCGGTGCGGGGATCCGGCGAAGAAACGTCCTCGGCGGGCTGATCCACGAGTACGAGCAGGCTGCGTGACCATTAGCAAAACTGCAGGCCAGAGGCTATGGCGAGGTTTTGGAACCCTACAGGACCCTGCTGGTTTATTCGGCGGCACGCCGAGGCGCTTCCAGAGCAGTGGCGTGCCTGTAGTTCATGATCTTTTCTGCGGTCGCCTTGTTCCTCGTCGCGCCTCTTGCTTGGCCGCAGAATGGTGTGGTCATGTCGATGCAGCCGCGGCCCTGGCCGGATGTTCCCGAGCTCACTGCGAAGATGGCGCGTTCGTCGTCCCGTCAGGGGAACCTGGCGATGCGGATCCGCGATGAGCTGGGCGAGGTGTATGCCGATGCCCGGTTCGCGGGCGCGTTCGGGGTGCGGGGCCGGCCGGGGATCTCGCCGGGCCAGCTGATGATGGCCAGTGTCCTGCAGTTTTCTGAGGACCTCACCGACCGGCAGGCCGCCGAGGCGGTCCGCGACCGGATGACCTGGAAGTACGCGCTCGGCCTGGAGCTGGAGGATCCGGGCTTTGATGCCAGCGTGCTGAGCGAGTTCCGGTCCCGGCTGGTGGCTGGTGACCTGACGTGCCTGGCGCTGGATGCGCTGCTGGAGCGCCTGGCCGGCCTAGGGCTGGTCAGGGGCGGCGGCCGGCAGCGGACCGATTCCACTCACGTGCTGGGCGCGATCCGGATGCTGAACCGGCTGGAGCTGGCCGGGGAGACGCTGCGGGCAGCACTGGAGGCGCTGGCGGTCGCGGCGCCGGGCTGGCTGGCCGGGGTGATCGATGGGTCCTGGCAGCAGATGTACGGCGCGCGGATCGATGACCTGCACCTGCCCGCAAGCCAGGCCGGGCGGCGGGAGCTGATGGTCCGGTACGGCAGGGACGGCTACTACCTGCTGGAGCAGGTGCACGGGCCGGGCGCGCCGGGGTGGCTGCGGGAGCTGCCCGCCGTGCAGGCGCTGTGCCAGATCTGGATCCAGCAGTTCTGCCGGGAGGTCACCGATGGCCGGCAGGAGGTGCGGCGGCGGGAGAAGCTCCCCGGGGGGGACGGTCTCCCGCCGGGCAGAGACCAGCTGATCTCCCCGTATGACCTCGATGCCCGCTACGGCATTAAGCGGGAGACCGGCTGGGGCGGATACAAGGTCCACTTCACCGAGACCTGCGACGCCCCTGGAACGCACCCCGGTGCAAGCCCGGATACGGGCCCGGCACTGGCCGGACTGGAGCGGGGCGACCGGCCGAACCTGATCACCGGCGTGGCCACCACCGAGGCGACCGTCCCGGACTCCGCGATGCTTACCCCGGTCCATCAGCAGCTGGAAGAAAGGCAGCTGCTGCCCGGGGAGCACCTGGTCGACTCGGGTTACCCGTCGGCCGAGCTGATCATCCACGCCGCCCGCGTCTTCGGGATCACGCTGGTCAGCCCGCTGCGGCTGGACAACTCCGCCCAGGCCAGAGCCGGCGCCGGGTATGACAAGGCCGCGTTTGCCTTCGACTTCGATGCCCGGCAGGCGACCTGCCCGCAAGGAATCACCAGCAGCACCTGGAACCCGTGCCGGCAGCGCCACGAGGAGGCAATCGTGGTGTCCTGGCCGGCGACCGCGTGCCTGCCCTGCCCGGCACGCCAGCTGTGCACCAGCAGCCGGCGCCGCCAGATCACCATCCGCCCCCGCGAGCTGCACGAAGCGCTCGCCAGCGCCCGCACCCAGCAGACCTCAGCGCAGTGGAAGGCACGCTATAACGCCCGCGCCGGCGTCGAGGGCACCATGCGCCAGGCCACCCACGTCACCGGGATCCGCCGGGCACGCTACCTCGGACTGCCCAAGACCCAGCTCGAGCACAACATCGCCGCCGCCGCGATCAACATGATCCGGATGGACGCCTACTGGACCGGCCACCCCCTGGACCGGACACGATCAAGCCACCTCGCCCGCCTCGACTTCACCCTCACCGCCTGACCGAATAAACCAGCAGGGTCCTACAGGGCAGTCCATGCGCCGTCCGGGTGGGCGGTCACGCCCAGGACGTGCACGTGCCGCGTCTTCACCTCCATGACGAACAGCACGTACAGGCGCCTGAGGAAGATCGTGTCGATGTGGAAGAAATCGCAGGCCAGCAGCCCATCAGCTTGAGTACGCAGGAACGCCCGCCAGGAGGTGTCCACGTTCCGCGGGGCCGGTCCGCGCCGCCGGGCGCGCAAGGTCCGCCGCACGGTCGCTTCGCTGATCTGGTGTCCGAGCCGGCGCAGTTCACCGTGGACCCTGCGGTACCCCCAGGCTGGGTTCTCCCGCGCCAGCCGCAGCGCCAGGTCGCGGATCTCCCGGCTGGTGCGCGGTCGCCGGGCCGGTTCGGATACGTCCACTTGCGCGTGATCAGATGGCGGTGCCAGGCCAGCAGCGTGCCCGGTCTGACGAGCCGGTGGGCACGCAGCACGGCTGGCAGCAGCCGGGCCAGCGCTGCCAGGACCGCCCGGTCGGCCCAGTCCGGCTTCGGGCGGGCGACCTGTCGCCGCAGCACCGCGACCTCATGACGGAGCACCATGATCTCCGCATTCTTAGACGTCTCGCTGCGGCCCAGCAGCACCAGCCAGCCAAAGACCCGGATCATGATCAGGTAGAGCAGTCGAGGGGACACAAACCGCGATCTTGCCGTAACCAGCTCATCCAGCCAAACCGCAGGTCACAGCATCTACGTCGGTTTTGAAGCGGTACAGGATGCCAGGTACCTCCGGGTACATGGCAGGTCGATCAGGGTCACCGGCTCGGCCGGCAGGTCGCTGTCGTGCTGGCTTGGCCGGTAACGCCAGTGCGCCATCTGCTTACGGTGTGCAGGTATCGGGTGTCGGCGGGATAGTACCGGGCCGTGTCGGTATGGGGTGATAGCCGCCGCCGGTGAGTGGTTCGTCCGCCCCGGCATACGTTCGCCCTGGCTGGATGCGCTTGGGGGCGCAGGGTTCTGCCTGCTGGTTTGCGCAGGTCAGGCGGTTCTGCGGACAGTGTCCGTGGCTGTCCGTGCGATGGGCCGCCTATATACCCGTGCGCACGGACATATAGCGGACATCGTCGGCGCCGCGAATGCTGAACGGTAGCGTTTTTGCAGGTCATCGGCTATGTGAAACGAATAGGAGCGGAACACTGTAAAACCGTCGGCTCAGCCTACGTTGGTTCGAACCCAACACCTGCCACACCCTGGGAAAACGGTCCGATAGCTGCGGATTCTCGGCTATCCGGGCCGTTTTCTCCTTGTCCCGCCGTGTGTCACCTTGTCGCGTGGTGGACCGCTGTGTCGCAGTGTCCACGGACATATAGATGACCGCGTCCGGCCGCTAGGACGGTCGGTGTGCACCGTCGGCTTTCCGCGGACGGCCACGGACGGACCGCGCCGGTCGCGTGTTCCGGCTTGACGTGAGCCGCTGAGTTGAGCGTGCATTCCCGTACATCCGGCCTGCCGGCCCCGGTGATTTCCCGGGGGCGGGGGCGGCCGGGGAAGGCGGGTGCGCTGATGGCTGGGCCGGAGATCCGGGAGAGCGCGACGGTGGCCGGGCGGGCGGAGCGGGCGCGGGTCGCCCGCGCGTTCGCAGTCGGGGTGCTCGGTCCCGGGCATCCCTGCGGGGATGACGCCGGCCTGCTGGTGAGCGAGCTGTTCGGCAACAGTGTCCGGCACAGCCGCTGCGGCACGGGCAGGTGGCGGCACAGCGGGCCGGCGCGGTGCCGGCCGCGAGCCTGCGCGCCTGGGTCGGGGAGGTCTTCGGAAACTAGCCGGGCTAGGGATGCGCCCGTCCGGCACCGCCGGGAAGCTGTGATCACGTAGTCGGCTGCCGGAGAAGAGCCATGGAGCCTATCGAGACGATCGCCTGGCACGAGATCATCGACCAGGGAGAGCTCCACGACTGGCGCGCGGCCCAGCTGGCCCGGCTGGGGTTTTCCAGGCCCGTGGCCGAAGCCGTCGCCGACCACGTGGACTGGCACGAAATCGCCGCGCTGGTACACCGCGGCTGCCGACCGCGGCTCGCGCTGAACATCGTCTTGTGAACACGGAGGAATCATGCGGTTTTCGGTAAAGGCACGGCACCTGCCGCCCCGCGTTGCGGCGGGTGCTTTCATCCTCAACTCGGGCATCGGCAAGCTGCGCGCGGACGAGGAGACCGCCGCCCAGCTGCACAGCTTCGCGACCGGCGCGTACCCGGTCCTGGCCAGGCTCAAGCCGGCCGGCTTCGTTCGGCTGCTCGCGGCAGGCGAGATCACCCTCGGCGCGGCGCTGCTGCTGCCGGTCGTCCCGGCCGCGGTGGCCGGCGCCGGGCTAGCGGCGTTCTCCGGCGGCCTGCTCGGCCTGTACGCCAGGACGCCCGGCATGCGCAAGGAGGGCAGTCTCTTCCCGACCCAGGAGGGAATCCCGCTGGCCAAGGACGCATGGATGATGGGCATCGGGCTCGGCCTGGTCATCGACGACCTCACCGACCGCCTTGGCCCGAAGGATTAGGGCCTGCCCGCCGTCCCGGGCGCCGCGCCGTCCGCAAACTCTGATGAGGACGATGTTCAGTTCGTTGACTGCGGGTATGCCCCGGCCTATGCTCGAACGGTCTCCCGCTGAATGGCAGTGATGTCGTGCCGAACCGCGTTGGCCTGGGGATCGGTGGACTCGAAGCCGAGCCGGGCGATCATATCTGTGGTGTGTTCTCCGGCGAGCAGGAACGGGATCAGGTCATGATCCCGTTCCTGCAAGCAGGCCTGGCGTCAGGTGACAAGTGCATCTGCGTCGTCGACGGTACCTCTCCGGAAGAGATCGTCGCGGCCCTCGGGCCGGGCGGCGAGGCTGCGACGCTGACCGCCGGCAAGCAGCTCGAGGTTATCGGCGCGGCTGACATGTACCTGCGGTCGGGCCGGTTCTCGGCCGATGAGGTGATCGGAGCCTGGAAGGCCGCGATATCCGACGCGATGTACGCCGGGCAGTTCGACGTCGTGCGCGCGGTGGAGACGTGGTCGCGGCGCGAGGTCCTGCCCGACATGCAGGAGCTCTTGATGCTTGAGTCCGAGATGAACCGGTACCTGCCCCTCTACCCGCAGGTCATCGTGTGCCTTTACGACATAGACCGGTTCGGCAGCGGTGCCCTCTACAACCTGGTCATGACGCATCGCCGGATGTTGATGGGCGGAATGCTCATCGAGAACCCGTACTACCTGACACCCGACGAGGTCCTGGCCAAGATGGTGCCGCACGAAGCCGCCACCGCGAGTCCGACAATCGAGGAAGCGCAGAAATGGTACTCCGACGTGATGACTGGCTAGACGTCGCCCGAAAAGTCGACTGGACTCCCCGCTACGTAGCCGAGCGGGAACTCTTCCCCGAGGAGATCAGCGGCCGCCCCTGGCTGACGCAGGACGCGTGGCAGGGCTGGAACGAGGCCTACCGCACGACCTACCGTGAGTACGTCGCGAACCAGCGGGAAAAGGACGCCGCCGTGCTCGGGGTGCGCGCCGCGCTCAGCAAGCCCCGCCTGTTTGATGACTTGGACCCCGGATGGGTTCAGCTGGTCAAGTTCCACAACGGCGCGGTCGCCCTGGCGGAGTACGCGGGCGCGGTGGCCGAGCTGCGGATGGCCCGCTTCGGGCGCGACAGCGCCTGGCGGACGATGGCGATCCTAGGTGCGCTCGACGAGATCCGCCACACCCAGATCCCGTTGCTGATCGGCCATGACCTTCTGGCCTACGACGGCAACTTCGACTGGACCCACAAGGCGTTCCACACCAGCGAGTGGGTGATTCTCGCCGCCCGCCACCTGTTCGATGACATGTTCCTCGCCGCCGATGCCATCGATCTGGCGATCCAGCTCAACTTCGTGTTCGAGACCGGGTTCACCAACCTCCAGTTCATGGCGATGGCGGCCATGGCGGACCGGGCCCACCATCACTTGTTCGAGAAGATGGTGGCGAGCATCCAGACCGACGAGGCCCGCCACGCCCAGATCGGCCATCCCGTGATGCGGACGCTGCTCGAGAACGGCTCGCGCGAGCGGGCTCAGTACCTCATCGATAAGATGTGGTGGCGATGCTGGCGCCTGTTCCTGGCGCTGAGCGGAACCGCCATGGAGTACCTCGCCCCGGTCAGCGCGCGGACCCGCTCGTTCAAGGAATTCATGACCGAGTGGGTGACCGAGCAGTTCATGAAGAACCTGGCCGAGTTCGACCTGGAAAAGCCATGGTTCTGGGACCTGTTCGCCGAAGAGCTCGACTACGCGCACCACAGCTTCCAGCTCGGCCTGTACACCTACCGGACCACGCTGTGGTTCGACGTCGCGATGCCCGACCGCGCCGAGCGCGAATGGCTGAACCGGAAGTACCCCCGGTGGGAGGAGACCTACGGGGCGCTCTGGGACCAGCTCGAGCGGCGCTGGGAGGTCGGCGGCGAGGCCAATACGCTGTCCTACGGGCTGCCCGCGCTGTGCAACCTCTGCCAGCTCCCCGCCCTGTTCATCAGGCCGGGGCGGAACACGTCGTGCACCCTGGAACTGGATGGCCGCCGCTACCTATTCTGCTCCGAGCCGTGCCGCTGGATCTTCGAGCAGGAGAAGTCGCGGTTCGCCGATCACAAGAGCGTGGTCGATCGTATCGTCGCCGGAGAGGCGCCCGGCAAGCTCACCGACCTGCACAAGTGGATGGGACTCGAAGCGCCCGTCGAGACCGGCAGGGACCTGCGCCGCGGCCTCGACCGGTGGCGCCTGGACCCCGTTCCGACGGCTTGAGGATGCCGCGATGCGCGTCTACCTGTTCGGCTTCGCGAGCGACGACTTCGTGGGCCGTGTCATCGTCACTCCGGACGAGCGCACCGTGGTGCAGCTGGCCGGCCAGCTGGTGGCCTGGGGCCTGGCGCCCGAGCGGGACGGATCTCTCACGGTGCGCAACGAGGCCGGCGACATCCTCGATCCCGCCGCGACCATCGCCCAGGCCGGGCTCGGAAACGGTGACATCTTCAAGGTCGAGCGAAGGTGACAGCACCGTGGCGGTGTGGCGGTACGCCGGGACGCTGGACGACGTCTGGGCGGGCGAGATGCGCGCCGTGAACCTCGGAGCCATTGACGTCTTGCTGTGCAACCTCGACGGGATGCTGGTCGCCTACGAGAACCGGTGCCCGCACCTTGCCAATCCGCTCTCCGAGGGCGTCTTCGATGACGGCGTCCTGACCTGTGCCGCGCACGAGTGGGAGTTCGATGCGCGGACCGGCCGCGGGCTTAACCCGGCCAGCGCGTGCCTGCACCGCTACCCGGTGCGACTCGACGGCGAGAAAATCTTCGTAGGCATAGCGGAGGACGAATGAACACTTCCGGGGACCTCGGGGTGGGCCCGGTGCTGCACGCGACGCCGTTCGCGCGGTCGGTCGTCTCGGTCATCGAGGAGGAGAACACGCACGTGCTCGTCCAGGACGAGGGGGCATACCTGCGCGTGCTGTCTCCCCGGGTCTGCCGGCTGTCGCGGGCGGGACTCGAGGCGGCAACGGGCTCCGCCATCCGGTTCCCCGGTGACCTCGAGGTGGTGATGTCGTCGTTCACGGGGGTCATACAGCTGACCGAGGACGACGCGGTCTGGCGGCTCGCAGGCGAGCCATCAGCGGCTACGGCCGCTCCGCGAGCAGGTGACCGATGACCACGCCGGCCGGCCGTCCGCCGGGCCGCAAGACGTACACCCGGCTCGCGGCGGGCCGGCGCGTGCCGCTCGAATACGAGCTGGTCAGCACCGACCTCCACTACAACCACCCGATGCGGTTCGAGCTGCCGGCCGCCAACCCCGTGGTCGCCTGGTACTACCGCTACCGGGAAGGCTCCGCACTGCGAGCCAGCGACTGGGAGCGGTTCTCCGACCCGCGCCGTACCACATACCGCGCGTACACCGTGCTGCAGGACGGTCGCGAGGACGTCGTCGACGGCCTGCTCCGGGAGGTCGATGACACCGGATACGACCGGAACCTCGACCAGGAGTGGGTGAGGTTCCTCGACCGCTGGTACTCCCCGCTGCGCTTCCCGGTGCACGGGCTGCAGATGCTGGCCGCCTACGTCGCGCAGATGGCGCCCGCTTCCCGGATCACCAACTGCGCCGCGTTCCAGTCGGCCGACGAGCTGCGCCGCGTCCAGCGGATCGCATACCGCACCGTGCAGCTCAGCGGTCCACCGTTCGAGATCGGGACAGCGCGACAGCAGGCGGCCTGGGAGGACGCCGAGGCGTTCCAGCCGCTGCGCGAACTAATCGAACGGGCCCTGGTCGCCTACGACTGGGGCGAGGCGTTCACAGTGACCAACCTGGTCATCAAGCCGCGCATCGACCGGCTCGTGAACCAGGAGATCGCAGGCACGCTCGCCACAGCCAACGGCGACCCCATCTTGGCGAGCATCCACTTTTCCCTCGACGAGGACGCGCGCTGGCATCGCGCCTGGACCATGGCACTGCTGCGGTATCTCATCGACGACACACCGGCGAACGCCGAGATGGTCTCCGGGTGGATCGGAAAGTGGAGCCCGCTCGCCTCCCGGGCACTGGAAGCCTTCGCCGGGACCCTCGCCGAGGCACCTGTGCCGCTCGATGCGAACGCGGTAACCGCCCGCATCACCAGTGACGTGTCGCGGGACACCGACTCGGTGCTGAAGGCACCGCCAGCTTCCACTGTGCCGGACACCGGACGTGCCGGGACGGACGCCTGAATTAGCCGGTAGCGGCTTGCTCGGCGGACATGCGGCGAGCTGGACACGCGAGGTGACGCCGAGTTTCCAGAAGACGTAACGCAGGTGAAAGGCCAAGGTGTGGGGAGGCCGCCGTCGGCACCGCAACACGCGCCGCACCGGCCGGTTCGAGCTCCGCGCCTGGCTGCCCGGCGACGAGGGTACGGGTCTTGAGGCATCCATCCGTGCAGGTGCCGGCGAGCCGGTTGGCGAGCCGTCTGAGGGCGTCGTAGATGGCGCGGGCGCCGGGCGAGGCGTTCAGGGACGCGAAGGCCTGGGCGTTGAGCGCGTCGACGAGGCGGTCGTTGCGGATGAACCGGGCCGTGACGACCTTCTTCTTCGCGGACGCGCGGGTGAGGGGGCTGGTGGCCGCGTAGTTCTTGCGGGCCTTGCCGCCGGCGTAGCGGTGCGGGTCGTCGCCGGACTCGCCGGGCACCCAGGCACCGAGAACCGCGCCGATGCCGGGGACGGCGAGCTGACCGTCAGTACGAAGATGGTCGTCACTAGCCGGGCGGGGGATGCGGGCTGGCGCGGCCGCCGGCCACGGTGGAACCATGAAGCCGACCCAGGCGCCGCACGAGGCGGGCCAGAGCGTCTGGCTGGACAACATCACCCGCGCCCTGCTCGACGAGGGGATCCTGCCGCGCTATGTGGCCGAGTACTCGGTCACCGGCCTGACCTCTAAGCCCACTATCTTCGACAGGCCCATCAGGGACGGCACCGCCTACGGCGCCGACATCGCGGCCCGCGAGGCCAGCGGAGCAACGGACGAGCAGGTATTCTTCGACCTGCCCTGGCCGACCTGCGCCGGGCCGCCGATCTGCTGGCCCCCGTCCACGCCCGCACCGACGGCGTGGACGGCCGGGTATCGCTAGAGGTGTCCCTGCTGCTGGCGTACTACACCCCGCGCACCGTCGATCAGGCCGAGAGCCTGCACCGTGAGGCCGCCCTGGACAATCCGTTCATCAAAATCCCGGGCACCGCCGAGGGCCTGCCGGCGGTCGAGGAGTGCATCTACGCCGGAGTGCCGGTGAACATGACCCTGCTGTTCTCGGCGGAACGGTACCGGGCCGCGGCCGAGGCCTACCTGCGGGGGGTGCAGCGCCGGATCCGGGCCGAACTGGACCCAGCGGTGGGCTCGGTGGCCTCGCTGTTCGTGTCCCGCCGGGACGCGGCGGTGGCCGACCGGGTGCCTGACGAGCTCCGCAACCGCCTGGGCATCGCCGTGGCCGAGCAGGCCTACCGGGCCTACCGGGAGCTGCTGGTTTCTGCCCGCTGGGCGCGGCTGGCCAACGACGGCGCCCGGGCGCAGCGGCTGCTGTGGGCCTCGACCTCGGTCAAGGATCCGCGAGCCCGTGACGTGCTGCACGTGGAGGCGCTGGCCGCCCCGTTCATCGTCAACACCATGCCGGATCAGACCCTGGAGGCATTCGCGGACCACGGCACCGTGGGCGAGTTCCTGCCCGCCGACGGCGGCGACGCCAACCAGGTCATCGCCGCGTTCGCCCAGGCCGGCATCGGCACCGCGGCCCTGGCCGCCGAGCTGCAGCGCCAGGGCGCGGAGGCGTTCGCGGCCTCCTGGCAGGATCTGCTGGCCCGGATCAGCGCCCGACCCGAGCAGCTCGCCCGGACCGCGTGACCGGCACCATGGAACACACGCTCATCACCGGGCCCGACGCACCCGCCGACGGCTCACACCGGTTCCAGGGGGCCATCTTCGATGTGGACGGCGTATTGGTGGACTCACCGCACTACCGCGCGTGGCGCGATGCGCTGCAGGAGCTGATGGGCACCGAATGGACCGACGTCCGCGGCCGGACCAGCTACGCTCCGGAGAAGTTCACCGAGGCCGTGTATCAGCAGGTCGTCGCCGGACGGCCGCGGCTGGCCGGCGCCCGCGCGACGCTGGAGTACTTCGGCGTACCCGACGCCGGACGCCGGGCCGAACTCTTCGCCGCGGTCAAGCAGGAACACCTGGTCACGCTGATCGAAGCCGGGGAGTACACAGCTTTCGGCGACGCGATCCGTTTCGTCCTCGCGACCAAGGCGGCCGGCATATCGGTCGCCGCCGCGTCATCCTCCAAGAACGCCGACCTGCTCCTGCGGCAGGTGCGGCTCGATACCTATGTCGCCGAGCCGAACCTCACCCTGCTCGACCTGCTGGACGCGGACGTCTCCGGGCGCGACCTGCCGCGGGGCAAGCCCGATCCGATGATCTTCCTAGTCGCGGCCGAGGAGCTCGGCGCCACGCCCACCCGGTGCTTCGTGGTCGAGGACGCGGCGGCGGGCGTACACGCGGCCAAGGCCGGCGGGATGGCCGCTCTCGGCGTGGCCCGCCTCGGCGACACCAAACTACTGGCCAACGCGGGCGCGGACCTGGTCGTGCGGACGCTCGACGAGGTGTCCCGCCCGGCTCTGGCCGAAGGCCTGCTCGAGCGGAAGCGAAATACAGAGGCCTGATGGAGAATCACGCGGACTTGCTGGTCATCTTCGGCATCACCGGCGACCTGGCCCGGCGGATGACGTTCCGCGCGCTGTACCGGCTGGAGCGCCGCGGGCTGCTCGATTGCCCGGTCATCGGGGTGGCCAGCGACGACATCACCACCGAGCAGCTCGTCAAGCACGCCCGCGAGGCCATCGGCGAGGGCGGCCAGGACGTCGACGACGCGGTCTTCGGCCGGCTCGCCCGCCGGATGTCCTACCTGCACGGTGACGTCACCGACGCCGCGCTCTACCGCCGCCTCGCCGCGCGGGTCGGCCGCGCAAAACGGCCGCTGTACTACCTGGAGGTGCCCGCCGGTCGGCGGCAGCGCAGGCGACACGCAGGACAAGAAGGCGGAGGTGTTCCGCGCCATGCCGCCCGCCGACACCAAAGATCCGGGGAAGCTGGGTCGGCGGGGCGGCGGGGTGCGGCGGTCAGCGGTTCTGCTTGTCCATCATCTCCCGGAGGCGGATGGCGGCGTCCTCGATGTCGAGGTACTTTTGCCGCGCGGCCCGGACCTCGGCGGCGATCAGGCCGCAACGGTGAACCCGCTCGAAATCGCCATACGGGAACTTGTACCTGGCCTTGGTGTGCTCGGAGGCCTCGTCGTCCACGCCGAGGTGCCAGTTGGCGTACTCGTCCCAGCCGTGGGCTTCGATGAACTCGTTCTCCGCTTTGGTCGACGGCTGGTGCTCGCTCCAGTCGTCCCTCTGGTCGAGCACCACGTGGCCCTGCTTGATCTGGTCTTGCGCGAACTCGTAGGAGTGCTTGTTCAGGCTGGTGGTCATGGGTTCTGCCTTTCTACCTGGATGAGGGATACGGGCGGGCTGGGGCCGGCCGAAGGCTGCAGGAATGAACTACGAGGAGATCATCGAGGCCATCGGGCGGGAGGCCGGCGGCCTGCCGCCCGACGTCGCGGAGCGCGCGGCCCAGGCGGTGCTGCAGACGCTGGCCGAGCGCCTGCCCCGCGGCGAGGCGCGGCACATCCTCACCGAACTTCCTGCCGAGCTGAAGCCGTGGGTGTACACCGAGGCGGATGCGGAAGGCTTCGGCATCGACGAGTTCCTCGAACGGGTGGCCAAGCGCGAGGGCACGGATATCGAGACGGCGCTGCGGCACGCGCGGGCGGTGTTCGCCGCGCTCGGCCGCGCGCTGGACGCCGACGCGGTGGCGCACCTGGCGGCCAGCCTGCCGCGGACCTTCGAGCCGCTGGTGGCCGAGGCGCAGCAGCGGTTCCTGGAGATCATGCCGGCGGACGAGTTCTGGCGGCGGGTCGGGCAGCGGCTCGGCCTGGACCGGGCGGCGGCCCGCCGGGTCACCGAGGCGGTGCTGGAGACGCTGGCGGAGAGGATCGCCGCGGGCGTGGTCGAGGACCTGGTCGCCCGGCTCGACCCGCTGCTGCACCCGCCGTTGCGGCGCGGCATTGCCTCGTCGGGCCCGGCCGCGCGGCGGATGCCGCTGGCGGAGTTCCTGCGCCGAGTGGCCGGACGGGAAAGCGCGGACGTGGACGAGACCGGGCTGGTGGACGTGGTATTCAAGCATGTCCGCGCGGTGTTCGCGACGCTGGCCGAGGCGGTTGACGCCGAGAAGTGGTTCGACATGATCACCGAGCTGCCCGCGGAATATAGCGCGCTCATCCCGGAACGTTCGGCCTGAGACGAGGACCGCCCTCGGTCCGGGCAGTGGTGACCCGGGCCGAGGGCGGTGCTCTGGCTTACGCGTTTGCGTCGACTAGCTCGATCTGGACGATCACCGCGTCGACGTCGGCGTACTCCTCGTCCGGGATCAGGACGATCAGGTCGACTAGGTCCTGGTCGGCGCCCTGCTGCTGGGCCGACGCCGCCAGGTCCTCGCGGCCGGCCGGATAGGACGCGTTCTTCAGGTAGGGCCTCGCCTGCTCCCCGCGGCTCTGGTCTTCCATGCCCTGGGCCTCGGTGCCCTGACCGTCCGTGCTCTGAGCCTGGGTGGTCTGAGTGTCGGTGTCCTCATTGTCTTTGTGCTTCAACTTCTTCAGCATTGCGGGTGTCCTCCTGTCGTCGCTTGAGCCTTGTCGCGATCTAAAGCGCCAGCCTGGCGCAGAGCGCGCCGCGACCACATCCCCCGCCTGGCTAGGTGCGCCGGATCGCTACTCCCAACGGAAGTAGCGGCGCGCCAGGAGCCGTGCTTCCACCCTGGCGATCACGCCGTCCCTTCTTCCGGACTTGGTTCGCTACGGGCCCCGGTTTGGCGGCGACTATTCTGGCCGTGATCGTCTTGGCCTCCTCAGTGCGGCACGGGCTGGGGATCCGTCGGAGCTCCGAATTGCCCGGCCGCGCCGACGGTCGGCGTGTCCAAGCTCGTCCAACCAACGGCTTCGGCCAGTATGAGCGGGACGAGTAGCGGGAGAAGCGTCGGCGGTGGCGGACATGGCGACTACCACCCAGGCACGGGTGGGCCGGATGCTGACCGATCCGGATGTAGCGCACGGGATCGGCGAGTACGGCCTGGCGCTGGAGGAAATCGCCGGTACGTTCGCCCACCAAACGGACGACGCGTGCCTGGCCACGGGTCAGCCAGCGTTGTTGCCGCCATCCGCGTCGGGGGCCACTTCGACCGCGACAGCGGACGCTACCCGGATGTGTGATGTGGCCCTGCGCCGTCGCGGCGCAGTCTGGGAGTCGATGCCGAACGCGGGGCGGAAGGGTGAACCGATGAAATCCGACACCGAGATCAGGGATGACGTCATCGAAGAGCTGCGCTGGGATCCTCAGATAACCGAGCCGGACGCTATCGGCGTCGCGGTGGCGGACGGGGCGGTGACCCTGACCGGCAGCGTGCGCACCTACGCGGAGAAGCTGGCGGCGACGAGGGCGGCCGAGCGGGTCTACGGGGTCAAGGCCGTGGCCAACGAGTTGAAGGTCAAGCTGGCGGGGGTACCGCGCGATGACTCTGACATCGCCAGGGCGATCGCGCACGTGCTGGAGAACAACGTGCAGGTCCCCGAGGGGAAGGTGCACGCCCGGGTGGAAGGCGGCTGGGTTACGCTCGACGGCGAGGTGGAATGGGGCTTCCAGCGCCACGAGGTCGAGCGGATGGTCCGCCAGGTGCGCGGAGTGATCGGCGTGACAGATAACATCGTCGTCAACCCACCGACCAGCCCGCAGAGCGTCGAGGCCGTGATCGAGGAAACCTTCAAGCGCGAGGCGGAGATCGACGCGCGCCACATCAGGGTTGAGGTATCCGACCACACCGCCAAGCTCTACGGTCACGTGCATTCCCTGCAGGAGGCAAACGCGGCGAGAGCCGCGGCCGCGGCGGCGCCCGGAATCTCCCGGGTGGAGAGCCAGCTGGTCGTCTCTCCGTAGCGCCGCATAGTCGGCCCTGATTTCAAGGAGCATGACGGCGCGCAGGGACGGGCGCTCAGGGCGGACGGCGGCGATCTGGCACGTCTTGGTCGGCCCGCCGCTGCGAGCGCGGGACGTGTCCCGCGAGCAGATTACCCCGGTGGAGGGCCTGTCCGCGCTGTCCCTGGACGCGCTTACGTCCATCGCGTACGGGCCAGAGGCAATCCTCGCCGTCCTCGCCGTGGCGGGAGCCGGGGCGCTGCACCTGGTGCTGCCGATCACGGTCGCGATCGTCGCGCTGCTTTCGATCCTGGTGTTCTCCTACCGGCAGGTCATCGACGCCTATCCCGGCGGCGGCGGCGCGTACTCGGTGTCGCGCGACAACTTCGGGGAGCGGGTCAGCCTGCTCGCCGCGGCGGCGCTCGTCGTCGACTACACCCTCACCGTCGCGGTCTCTATCGCCGCGGGGACGGCGGCGCTGACCTCGGCCTTCCCGCGCCTGGTTCCGGCGACGGTGCCGATCTGCCTCGCCATCCTCGCCATCATCACGCTGCTCAACCTGCGCGGCCTAGGCGATGCGGCGAGAGCGTTCCTGCTGCCCACGATAGTGTTCATCGTCGGACTGCTCGCCATCATCGCGATCGGCCTCGTCCATCCGCTGGCGCATCAGGCCGGACCGACCAGCCGGTCGCCCACGGCCGCCCACGCACTAGCGGCAGTGGGCCTAGTGCTGGTGCTCAAGGCGTTCTCCGCCGGGTGCAGCGCGCTGACCGGGGTGGAGGCGATCGCCAACGGGGTTCCGCTGTTCAAGCCGCCGCGGGCACGCCGGGCCAAGCAGACCGAACTGCTGCTCGGCGTGATCCTGAGCGCGATGCTGCTGGGCCTGGCGAGTCTGGCCGACCGCTGGCACCTAACCCCCCGTTCCGGCCAGACCGTGCTGAGCCAGGTTATGGCGATGGCCGTGGGGCGGAACTGGGCCTACTACCTTATGTCGCTGACCATCGTGGTCGTGCTCGCGCTGGCGGCCAACACCTCCTTCGGCGGCCTGCCAGTGCTGGCCAGTCTGCTGGCACAGAACAACTACCTTCCGCACCTGTACGCGCTGCGTGACGACCGGCAGGTGTTCGCCTCCGGGATCTGGACCCTGGCTATCTTGTCCGGGGCGCTGCTGGTCGCGGTCGGCGGCGACACGCTTGCGCTTATCCCCCTGTACGCGATCGGGGTGTTCACCGGCTTCACCTTGTCACAGAGCGGACTGGTCGTGCACTGGCGGCGGACCCGCCCACCGCGCTGGCGCTACCGCGCGAGCCTCAACGGCCTCGGCGCGGCCGCCACCGGGGTGGCCACCGTGGTGTTCCTGCTGACAAAGTTCACCGAGGGCGCCTGGGTGGTCGTGCTGGCGGTGCCCGCGTTCATCGCGGTGTTTGTCAGGATTCACCACTACTACGACGAAACCCGGCGCGCCCTTGGCCTCGGCGAGATTCCCGGCAAGCCCGAGGGCAGGCCGACCGCGGTCGTGGTGCCGGTGACCGGGGTCTCCAGGCTCACCGAATACGGCATCTCGCAGGCGCTGTCCATCAGCCGGCACGTGCTGGCCGTCACCGTCGTCCACGTCGGGGCGGCGCAGGAGCCCGGGCAGGCGAGCGAGCTGCAACAGCGGTGGGCGCGCTGGGACCCGGGCGTGCCGTTGCGGGTGCTGCGGACCGAATACGCCTCGATCGCAGGACCGATCGTGGCCTTCGTCGACAGGCTCCGCAGGCAGCGAGACGAGCGGATCGTCGTGCTGATCCCGGTGGTCCTGCCCGACCGGTTGCGTTACCGCTTCCTGCACAACCACCTCGACACCGTACTCACCCGGGCGCTGCGGGACCGTCCGGACGTCATCGTCGCCCGCGTCCCGATGCGGGTGCGCGTCGCCGACCGCGCCGCACCGGTGCGGGTTGCCAGCACGGGGTCTCGGGCGCCGGAGAAGATCAGCCGGCCGAACCAGCCGACCTAAGGATGCGCAGGCCCCGCCCGGCCCGAGACGATGACTATGACGTGCTCACAGCAGCCGGGCCAGCGCCAGGCCGGCTGCGGCCCCCAGCCTGAGGATCATGCGATGAAGATCGTTATCTACGGAGACTTCGGTTGTCCCTACTCCTACCTGGCGAGCCTCCGGGCCGACGAGCTGCTGGAGTCGGGAGTCGCCGAGATCGACTGGCGGGCTGTCGCGCCGGACCGCGGCCGACCGGGTGGCAGCAGGGATGAGCTCGGCCGAGACCTGGCCGCAATCTCGTTGTTTGCGCAGCCGGGCGAGCGCCTGCCCCGCCCGGCTGCCGGACCCGTCGACGTGCAGTCCGCAATCTCCGCGTACGCCGAGGCGGTTTCCGACCGCGTGCCGCACCAGATGCGGCGGCGGCTGTTCGCCGCGATATGGGCCGAGGCACGGCGGGTGACCGACGTGTACGAGGTACGGAAGCTCATCGCCGACGTGATGTGTCCGCGGCAACCGATTCTGTACCACCTGATCAGCCCGGATCTGCCCAGCGCGCTCCTGCACGATCCGGACGTGAACCGGGTCGTGCGCCGCTGCGGCGGCACGGTCACCGTCTACGGCGGCCCGCTGACGGCAGCGGGTGACCGGCGGGTCCGGCAGTGGCAGCAGGAGTGGCTCTCTCTGCCGTGCGCGGCGACCCCGGTGGTCGTCAACCCGGACGGTGACGTCCTGCCGTGTCCGGTCGCGCTGGACTACCTGCTGATGGCCGTCGCCGGCGGCCGATCGGGTCCCGCGGCGGCCGGAGCCGACGGCCGCCGCGGCCACTAGCGCGAGGTCGCCGCGCCCGCGACGGTGCCGACGGCGAACCCGGCGAGGACGTCGGACGGATAGTGCACGCCGGTGAGGACCCGGGACGCGCCCACCGCGGCGGCGTGGACAGGTCTGGTGCCGACCGACATGATGAGCATCGCGCTGATGGGCAGTCGGCCCGCATCCCCCGGTCAGCCAAATACGACGCCGTTACTAGCCGGGAAGGGGATGCGGACCGCCGCGGCCGCGGGCCACGGTGGAACCATGAAGCCGACCCAGGCGCTGCACGAGGCGGGCCAGAGTCTCTGGCTGGACAACATCACCCGGGCCCTGCTCGACGAGGGGATCCTGGCGCGCTACGTCGATGAGTACTCGGTGACCGGACTCACCTCCAACCCCACCATCTTCGACAAGGCGATCAAGGACGGTACCGCCTACGACGCCGACATCGCGGCCCGCAAGGCCAGCGGAGCCTCGGACGAGGAGGTGTTCTTCGAGCTGGCCCTGGCCGACCTGCGCCGGGCCGCCGGCCTGTTCGCGCCCGTCCACGCCCGCACCGACAAGGTGGACGGCTGGGTGTCGCTGGAGGTGTCCCCGCTGCTGGCCCGCGACACCCCGCGCACCGTCGATCAGGCCGAGGTCCTGCACCGCAGGGCCGCCCTGGACAACCTGTTCATCAAGATCCCTGGCACCCTGGAAGGCCTGCCCGCGATCGAGGAGTGCATCTGTACTGCGGTCCCGGTGAACGTGACCTTGCTGTTCTCGGCCGAGCAGTACCGGGCCGCGGCCGAGGCCTATTTGCGGGGCGTGGAGCGCCGGATCCAGGCCGGCCGCAATCCGGCCGTGGCCTCGGTCGCCTCGCTGTTCGTATCCCGCTGGGATACCGCGGTGGCCGGCCGGGTGCCCGGCGAGCTCCGCGACCGCCTGGGCATCGCCGTGGCCAGGCAGGCCTACCGGGCGTACCGGGAGCTGTTGGACTCGCCCCGCTGGCTGCGGCTAGCCAACGAGGGGGCCCGGGCGCAGCGGCTGCTCTGGGCCTCGACCTCGGTCAAGGACCCCGGCGCCCCCGACGTGCTGTACGTGGAAGCGCTGACCGCCCCGTTCACCGTCAACACCATGCCCGATCATACCCTGGAGGCGTTCGCCGATCACGGCACGGTCGGCGAGCTCCTGCCCGCCGACGGCGGAGACGCCAACCAGGTCGTCGCCGCCTTCGCCCGGGCCGGCATCGACGCCGCGTCCCTGGCCGGCGAGCTGCAGCGCCAGGGAGCGGAGGCATTCGCGGCCTCGTGGCAGGACCTGCTGGCCCGGATCGGAGCCCGGCACGAGCAGCTCTCCCGGTGAGCATGGAACACACGCTGGCTGGCCCGGAAGACGGGGGGCTGATGGACAACCACCGCGACGACGCCGCGCGAGCGTGCCGGGCGCGGGCCGGCGAAGCGCACCCCGGCCTCGGCGCAGCACGCGGCCAGCTGCGGCCCCTCGGATCCGAAGCCGTACCCGGGTGCGGCATGTCGCAGCCCGCGCTGGTGGCCGCGGTGACGACCGCATCGACGTCGAGGTAGGCGGCCGGACCCGTTCCCGGCAGCTCGACCGCCGCGTCGGCCCGGCCGACGTGACCGAGGGCGGCATCGTCGGCGGCGTAGACCGCGACCGTCTCGATTCCGGGCACGGACGCCGCCGCCGCCAAGCCACTCCGGGACTACCCGGCCTGAGGATGTGCTGGGGCGCCGAGCTGGACGATGATGGGCGGGGCGGGGCGGGGCGGCTGCCCGCCCGCGAGCGGGCAGCCGCTCATCAGACGTTCTGCCCGTTGTCGACGAGGCGGAGGATTCATGGCCAGTCCCATGCGGACCATCTCGCTGCCGTCCGGAGACCAGATCCCGGTGCTCGGCCAGGGCACCTGGGGCCTCGGCGAGAGCCGGGCTCGCCGCGGCTCGGAGATTGCCGCGCTGCGCCGTGGTCTGGACATCGGCATGAACCTGATCGACACCGCCGAGATGTATGCGAACGGGGATGCGGAGATACTCGTCGGCGAGGCTATCGCCGGCCGCCGCGAAGAGGTCTTCCTGGTCACCAAGGTGTGGCCGCACCACGCGACCCGGGAGGGCACGGTGCAGGCCTGCCAGGGCAGCCTGGGCCGGCTGAACACGGGCTGGATCGATCTGTACCTGCTGCACTGGCGCGGGCCGGTGCCGCTGGCCGAGACCCTCGAGGCCTTCCGCGACCTGCGGAACGCCGGCCTGATCAGGAACTGGGGGGTCAGCAACTTCGACGTCTCGGATCTGGACGACCTGATGTTGTTGCCCGGCAGCCTGCACGTCGCCACCGACCAGGTCCTCTACAACCTGAGCCGGCGGGCGCCGGAGTTCGACCTGTTCCCGGCCTGCCGCGAGCTCGGCATCCCGGTCATGGCGTACTCGCCGGTCGAGCAGGGGCGGATTCTCGGCAACCCGGTGCTGCGTGACATCGCGACCCGGCTCGACGCCTCTCCGGTCCAGGTCGCGCTGGCCTGGGTGCTGCGCCTGGACAACATCTGCGCGATCCCGCGATCAGGCCGGCCGGAGCACGTCTACGAGAATCGCGCGGCCCTGGCGATCCACCTGGATCGCGAGGCGCTGGCCGCCCTGGACGCGGAGTTCCCGCCGCCGCTGCACGCCCAGCCGCTGGAAGTGCTCTAGGCGGGGCCGGAAAGCCCCGTTAGTCAGTCGGGGGATGTGGACGGCGGCGCCGCCGGGACAGCCTTAACTGGGCCGGGTACCTCGAATGCCCCAGGGGTAGAGGGAAGGGATATGCGGATGGGCATGGCACGGTGGATCCGCTCGTGGCCGGTGTACCGGCAGCTGACCGGGCCGGACCCGCTGGGCCGGGGCAAAGCCGCCGAATCTCGGCGATCGGAAACCCTGGCCCCGCGGACGGAGAGCGCGGACCGGGTGGTCAGTTCGGTCTGCCCGTACTGCGCGGTTGGCTGCGCGCAGCGCGTCTACGTCTCCGGCGAGCGGGTCATCCAGATCGAGGGCAACCAGGACAGCCCGATCTCCCGCGGGCGTCTGTGCCCGAAGGGATCGGCCAGCAAGCAGCTCGTCACCGGCCCGCAGCGGGAACACAAGGTGCTCTACCGCCCGCCGTACGGCAGAGCCTGGCAGGAACTCGACCTGGACACCGCGATGGACATGATCGCGGACCGGGTGCTGGAGGCGCGCCGGAAGGGCTGGCAGGACGCTGACGCGCACGGGAACAAGCTGCGCCGCACCATGGGCATCGCCAGCCTCGGCGGCGCGGTCCTGGACAACGAGGAAAACTACCTGATCAAGAAGCTGTTCACCGCGCTGGGCGCGATCCAGATCGAGAACCAGGCCCGTATTTGACACTCCGCTACCGTTCCCGGTCTGGGAGCTTCGTTCGGACGTGGCGGCGCCACCGACTACCAGCAGGACCTGGCCAACTCCGACTGCATCGTCATCATGGGCTCGAACATGGCCGAGGCCCATCCGGTCGGGTTCCAGTGGGTGATGGAGGCCAAGGCCCGCGGCGCCCGGGTCATCCACGTCGACCCGCGGTTCACCCGGACCAGCGCGCTGGCCGATCAGCATGTCACGGTGCGGGCCGGCACCGATATCGCGTTCCTCGGCGGCGTGATCAACTACATCCTCGCCAACAACCTGGAGTTCCGGGAGTACGTGCAGGCGTACACCAACGCGCCGTTCCTGGTGAACGAGCAATACCAGGACACCGAGGACCTGGACGGCCTGTTCAGCGGGTACGACCCGCACGCCGCCGCCTACGACCGGTCCAGCTGGTCCTATGAGAGCGTCGTGGCCGAGTCGGCATCGGGTACCCGGCACAAGGAGCAGTCTTCGCCCTATCAGTCAGGCTCCGGCGGTCCGGTGCTGGAGGGCGCGGCCGGCGAGCTGGCCCACGATCCGTCGCTGGAGCATCCGCGCTGCGTATTCCAGATCCTCAAGCGCCACTTCGCCCGGTACACCCCGGAAATGGTCGAGCGGATCTGCGGCGTGCCCCGGGATCTCTTCCTGAAGGTATGCCGGGCCTGGACGGAGAACTCCGGCCGGGAGCGCACCGCGGCGCTGGTATACAGCGTGGGCTGGACCCAGCACTCGGTGGGTCCGCAGTGCATCCGGGCCGGAGCCATCATCCAGTTGCTGCTGGGCAACATCGGCCGTCCCGGCGGCGGGGTGTTCGCGCTGCGCGGGCACGCCAGCATCCAGGGTTCTACCGACATCCCGACCCTTTTCAACCTGCTGCCCGGCTACCTGCCCATGCCGGATGCCACCCACGAGGACCTGCCCGGCTACCTGGATGAGGTGCGCGGCCATAACAACAAGGGCTTCTGGGGTAACGCCGATACGTACCTGATCTCGCTGCTCAAGGAGTACTGGGGCAACGCGGCGACCCCCGAGAACCACTTCTGCTTCGACTACCTGCCGCGGATCAACGGGGACCACGGTACCTACCGGACCGTCATGGACATGGTGGACGGGAAGGTGTTCGGCTATTTTCTGCTGGGCGAGAATCCCGCTGTGGGCTCGGCGCACGGCCGCCTGCAGCGGCTGGGCCTGGCCAACCTGGACTGGCTGGTGGTCCGCGACATCGCCATGATCGAAAGCGCCACGTTCTGGAAGGATGCACCGGAGATCGAGACCGGGGAGATCGTCACCGAACGCTGCGGCACCGAGGTTTTCTTCATGCCGGCTGCCTCGCACGTGGAGAAGTCGGGGACCTTCACCAATACCCAACGACTGCTGCAATGGCGGGACCAGGCGGTGGAGCCGACCGGGGATCAGCGGTCCGAGCTATGGTTCTTCTATCACCTCGGGCGGCGGCTGAAGGAGAAGCTGGCCGGCTCGGCCGACGAGCGGGACCGCCCGCTGCTGGACCTGGCCTGGGACTACGCCACCGAAGGGGACGAGCCGTCCGGCGCGGACGTGCTGCGGCACGTCAGCGGGATCGACCTGCGCACCGGGCGGGCGGTCGACGGGTACCTGGACCTGCGGGCGGACGGCAGCACCTCGTGCGGCTGCTGGATCTACAGCGGGGTGTACGCCGACGAGGTGAACCAGGCCCGGCGCCGCAAGTCCTGGCTGGAGCAGGGACCGTACGGCGGGGAGTGGGGCTGGACCTGGCCGCTGAATCGGCGGGTGCTGTACAACCGCGCCTCGGCCGACCCGCAGGGCCGCCCCTGGAGCGAGCGCAAGGCCCTCATCTGGTGGGACGCCGAGCACGGCGAGTGGACCGGCCATGACGTCCCGGACTTCGAGAAGACCAAGCCGCCGGGCTACCGGCCGCCAGAGGGTGCGGAAGGGCCGCAGGCACTGCATGGCGACGACCCGTTCATCATGATGTCCGACGGGAAGGGGTGGCTGTTCGCGCCCGCGGGCCTCGCGGACGGCCCACTGCCCACGCACTACGAGCCGCACGAGTCGCCCATGCGCAACCTGCTGTACGGCCAGCAGGCCAACCCGGTGCGCAAGGTCTACGGCCGCCCGGACAACCCCTCGAACCCGGCGCCGCCCGAGCCGCATAGTGAGGTGTTCCCCTACGTGTTCACCGCGGCCCGGCTCACGGAGCACCACACCGCAGGCGGCATGAGCCGGTCGCTCCCGTACCTGTCGGAACTCCAGCCGGAGCTGTTCGTGGAGGTGTCGCCGGAACTCGCGAGCGAGCGCGGCCTGCGCCATCTCGACTGGGGCCATGTCATCACCAGCCGCACCGCGGTGGAAGCCCGCGTTCTGGTCACCGACCGGATGGCGCCGCTGCGGGTGGACGGCCGGGTGGTGCACCAGGTCTGGATGCCGTACCACTGGGGTCAGATCGGGCTGACCACCGGTGACGTGGTAAACGACCTCATGGGCGCGTTCCTCGATCCGAACGTTTTCATCCAGGAAAGCAAGGTCTTGACCTGCGATATCCGTCCTGGGCGCCGGCCCAGGGGCCCGGCCCTGCTGGACTACGTCGACGGCTACCGCCGCCGCGCCGGGATCACGCCGGAAACCGGCACCCGGATCCTGACTACCGGCGCCGGTCCGCGGCCCGTCCACACCGAACCGGTCGGCCCCGTAACGCCGGAGGGACAGTCATGACGCACGAGAACAGCTTCTACGGCCCGCTCGCGGACCCCGCCGCGGACGCGGGCTACCTCGAGCATCCGCCCAGGGTCGGGTTCTTCACCGACACCTCGGTCTGTATCGGCTGCAAGGCGTGCGAGGTGGCCTGCAAGGAATGGAACGCGGTGCCCGAGGATGGGCTCAACCTGCTGGGCATGTCGTTCGACAACACCGGCATGCTCGGCGCGGACTCCTGGCGGCACGTCGCCTTCATCGAGCAGGACCGGCCGCTCGGCGCGCACGATGCGGGCCTGGCGGGCCTGCCCACTGGCCCCGGCGTCAGCGAGGCGGCGGCCGAGGTGGTGGCCGAGGCCCTGCGCGAGGCCCCGCGAGGCGGTGGGGACCTCGGTACCGCCCCGGTCGACCTGGGCTTTCCCTCCTTCCAGCTGCCCGGCGCGGCTCCCGGCGAGCACCACCGCACCGACTTCCGCTGGCTGATGTCGTCCGACGTGTGCAAGCACTGCACGCACGCCGGCTGCCTGGACGTCTGCCCGACCGGGGCGCTGTTCCGCACCGAGTTCGGCACGGTCGTCGTGCAGGAGGACATCTGCAACGGCTGCGGCTACTGCGTATCCGGCTGCCCCTACGGGGTGATCGACCGGCGGCACGGCGACGGGCGGGCCAGCAAATGCACGCTGTGTTACGACCGGCTGCGCGGCGGCCTCGAACCGGCCTGCGCCAAGGCCTGCCCGACCAAATCCATCCAGTTCGGTCCGCTGGACGAACTGCGGGAACGCGCGGCCCAGCGACTAGACCAGCTGCACGACGCGGGCGTTACCGAGGCCAGGCTGTACGGCCACGATCCGGACGACGGCGTCGGCGGAAGCGGGGCGTTCTTCCTGCTGCTGGACGAACCCGAGGTGTACGGCCTGCCGCCAGATCCAGTGGTGCCCACCCGTGACCTGGCGTCGACGTGGAAATATGCGGGCATGGCCGCCTCGGCCCTGGCGGCCGCCGCAGTGTCGGTCTTCCTGGGCAGGCGCGGCCGATGACGGACAACGATGGCTCGCTCCGCGAGGCGCGCAGCGGCACCGGCGCGGCAGGTACCAGACCTACGACCTCCCGCCGGGGACGGGCCGACGACGGGAGCCGGGAGCAGCTCGCCGTGCCGCGCGCGAGGTTCCGGTCCTACTACGGTCGGCCGGTGCTGAAACCTCCGGTGTGGGAGTGGAGGATCCCGGCCTACTTTTTCACCGGCGGCCTGTCGGCCGGCGCGGCCCTGCTCGCGGCGGGCGCCGACCTAACCGGGCGCCCGGCGCTGCGGCGGGCGGGCCGTCTCGGCGGATTCGCGGGCCTGCTGGCCAGCCTGTACCTGCTGATCGCGGACCTAGGCCGGCCCGAGCGCTTCCTCTACATGCTCCGGGTGGTCAAGCCGAGCTCGCCGATGAGCGTCGGGACCTGGATCCTGACGGCCTACGGGCCGGGCAGCGCCCTGGCGGCGGCGGCCGAACTGCTGCCGCCCTCGCTGCGCGCTAGCATGCCCGGGCGGCTGCTGCACGCGGCCGGGCGCCCGGCGGGGCTGTCCGCCGCCGTCTTCGCGCCGGGCGTCGCCTCGTACACCGCGGCGCTGCTGGCCCAGACGGCCGTGCCGGCCTGGCACGAGGCCCGCCGGGAACTGCCGTTCGTGTTTGCCGGGTCGGCGGCGGCCAGCGGTGGCGGTCTCGGCATGCTTCTCGCGCCGGTCGCCGAGTCGGGTCCCGCGCGCCGGCTGGCCGCGGCCGGGGCGGCGGCGGAACTGATCGCCTCCCGGCTGATGGACCGGCGGCCCGGCCTGGTAACCGAGGCGTACACGACCGGCCGCGCGCACCGTCTGCGCCGGTCGTCCGAGTACCTCACACTAGGCGGGGCGGTCCTCGCCGTGTCCGGAGCCCGGCGCAGCCGTCTGGCCGCGGTCGCGGGCGGCCTGGCCCTGCTGGCCGGTAGCGCGTTGCAGCGCTTCGGCACCTTCGAGGCAGGCGTCGCGTCCACCAAAGACCCGAAATACGTGGTGGTGCCGCAACGTGAAGGCCTCGAGGCGGCCGGCGGCGAGCGGCATCCCCGGAATGTGGTCAGCCTGACGGCCGAGACTGGCGTGTGCTGTATGTTCCCGCGGCGTTACCGAAATGTCCGCTAGTGCGCCGGCCTTCAGGCCGGTGGTGAAGGCGGACGGACCCCGCCTGACATCAGGCGGGCCTGCCCCCGGTGTTCGATGTACTGGCGCAAGACCGTGATTGGTGCGCCGTCGGCGGACCCAGCGAAATAGGACCCGGACCACAGCCGGTTCGCCTTCCAGTAGTGCCGCCGCAGTTCGGGGAACTCCTGCCGCAGCCGCCGGGACAACACGCCCTTGAGGGAGTTCACCAGCCGGGACAGGGCGGCTTTCGGCGGGAAGTTCACGAGCAGCTGGACGTGGCTGGCTTCGCCGTTGAAGCCGGCCAGGCGCACTCGAGGTCCGTGCAGACGTCCCAATGATCTGTTCCATGCGTCCCAGGTACTGCGAGCTGACCACGGGACGCCGTACCTGGTGAGGAAAACCCAGTGGGCGTGCACCACGACACGCCGTGCCTGCCAGTGCGGATATACCGTAAAAGACCTTTAAAACGAATATAATAGCGAGATGCAGCTCCGGTATAACTACCGCCTCTACCCCACCGGCGGGCAGCGCTCCGCGCTGGCCAGGGCGTTCGGGTGCGCCCGGGTCGTGTTCAACGACGCGCTGCGCCTCCGCGAGCAGGCACACCAGGCCGGGCTGCCGTACCTCACCGACGCGGACCTCTCAGCCCGGCTGACCGCCGCCAAGGCCACCCCGGAACGGGCCTGGCTAGCCGAGGTCTCCTCGGTGGTGCTCCAGCAGTCCCTCGCGGACCTGAACGCGGCCTACCGGAACTTCTTCGCCTCGCTCGCAGGGAAACGCAAAGGCCCGAAGATCGGGCCGCCCCGGTTCAAGTCCCGCAAGGACCGCCGGCAGGCGATCCGGTTCACCGCCAACGCCCGGTTCCAGGTGCTGCCCGGCGGGAAGCTGCGCCTGCCGAAGATCGGCGACGTGCCGGTGCGCTGGTCCCGGGACCTGCCCTCAGCCCCGTCCAGCGTCACCGTGATCATGGACGCGGCAGGCCGGTACTTTGCCAGCTTCGTCGTACAGGCCCAGGCGGGCGCCCTGCCCGGGGCTCAGCCGGTGACCGGCATCGACCTCGGGCTGACCCATTTCGCGGTGCTGTCCGACGGCCGCAAGATCGCATCCCCCCGGTTCCTGCGGCGGGCGGAGAAGAAGCTCAGGCGGGTGCAGCGGTCGTTGTCCCGCAAGGAGGAAGGCAGCCGGAACCAAGGCAAGGCCCGGCTCCGGGTCGCCTGGGCGCACGCCCGGGTGGCCGACGCGCGGCGCGAGTTCCACCACCAGCTCTCCACGGCGCTGATCCGCGACAACCAAGCGGTCGCCGTCGAGGACCTGGCGGTCAGCGGACTGGCCCGCACTCGGCTGGCCAAGTCCGTGCATGATGCGGGCTGGTCGGCGTTCGTGCGCATGCTGGAGTACAAGGCCCGGCTGTACGGCCGGGAGTTCCACCGGATCGGGCGGTTCGTTCCTACCTCGCAGACGTGCTCGGCGTGCGGGGTCAAGGACGGACCCAAGCCGCTGCACGTCCGCACATGGCAGTGCCCGTCGTGCCGCACATGGCTGGACCGGGACATCAACGCGGCGGTCAACGTCGCCAAGGCCGCCGGACTGGCGGTGACAGCCTGTGGAGCGCAGGTAAGACCAGGACCCCGCGTCCTGGCGCAGCGCAGCGAAGCAGGAACCCACCCGAAGCCACGCCAGGAAGCGGCGTGACAGGCGGGAATCTCCGCCCTTCAGTTCAGGACGGAGTGGGGGGTCAAATCTCGTGCATGCGTATGTAGCGTTTGATGTCGGGCAAGGTCGCGATTACCAGCCAGATCATGGCCGCGAAAACCAGGCCAAACGGCACGATCCACAGCCTCTTCATGACCACCTCCTGCGACTCAGTCTTAGCTCACCAAGGCGCGGTTGTATCCCCCAATTTGCTAGGTCTCCGTCGGCCTGACCTGGTGGTTCCGCGGCGTCGGCGGACGCCCGCGGCGACGCGGGCCAGGACATGACCGAGCCTTAGCCCCTCCAGCGGCTATACCTCGGTGATCTCGACGATGACCGCGTCCGATGCAGCCTGTCACTCGGCCAGAACGCCGGTATCCCCCGTTTGAGTGGTTCCTGCCTCGTTGACCCGGTCACGCCGCAGGAGTTACGCACGGTGCGATTACCATCGAGCCGATGCGATGTAACTCCTGCAGCGTGGTGGTCCTGGCCGGTTCGGCGCCGGGCGAATGCTCGGGCCGCCGCGGCCAGGGAAGGGCAGGACCTCAGGTCGCGCGGTTACTACACCGCGACGAGTTCGACGACCACCGCGTCGGGACTGTCATACTCCTCGTCCGGAATCTCGAGGAGCGCCGCGATGACCACCGTATCGGCGTCCTGCTCCCGCGCATACTGCACCAGGTCGTCACGGCTGGCCGGATAATCGGCACCTCTGAGGGTCTCCCGCGCGATCTCCCCGAAGGCCTTGCTGACATCGGTTGGCCGCGAATACTGCTGGTCCGGGAGACGAGTTAGGGTGCCGATAACCCGCTCGCACTCGCTCTGCGCGTCACCGGTAGCCTGCTCGCACTGGCTACGGACGTGCGCGACGAGCTGGTCTTTCGTGGCCGGGTAGTGGACGCCGTGCAGGTAACGCTGGAGCACGGCTGGACTGGGTAGTGAGTTCTCAGTCATGATGATTCCCCTTAGTTGCTAGAGCCCCGATTCACGGCTGCTCTGACCTGGCCGCGCGCGCAGCGCCCCCGCCCGTGTCGACTTGCCGCGCCGGGCTGCCTGAACTCAGCCTTCCACCGCGCCGAAACGGCCGTATCCCCTATCCGGGGGTTTCGCAGCAGGCGTTCCCGACCCGTCGGCCAGGCCTGCGCCTTTTTGTTACACCCATCGTTCCTTCGTGGCTCGTACTGCGGCCTGGACCCGGTTCCGGACCTCGAGCCTGCGCAGGATCTCCTGGATGTGTGTCTTCACCGTGTTCTCGCTGAGGTGAATCCGGCTGGCGATCTCCTTGTTCGACAAGCCCTCGGTAAGCAGACCAAGGATCTCTTGCTGGCTGTCGTTGAGCCGGGGCCGGGCGGGGGCCGTTTTACCGGGATCCACCCGGAAGGCAGCCGCCATGCGCTCGCGCTCCAGCGCCACAAGTTCATCCCGCTCCGCTTTACTCAGGTGCTCGTGAAGCTGCTGGAGCCGGACAATCATCTCCTGCTGGTGCCGGTACAGGCCCGCGTTGTCGATCGCCACGGCGACCTGGTTGGCGAAGGTGGACAGGAGGCGCTCGTCGTCGGGCCCATAGCCTTTCCGCTTATTCGCTACCCCGATCATGCCGATTACTTCGGTGCCCAATTGGAGCGGCACCCCGAGAAAGGTCCGGACGTCCGGATGCCCAGGGGGTTCACCGACCCTTACCGGGTCATTCTCGACATCATTCGAGATGTGCGGGCGGCCTTCGGTGATCACGATCCCGAAGACACTGGGCCGGACTGGCATGCGCTTGAAGCGCACGTAGAATTCGGGATCGGGAGGAGCGAACCCCTTTACTGCGACGACGTCCATGTCGACGTGGCCCTCGTTGAGGAGATCGATGAACCCCATCTCCGATGCCGTGAGCGCCAAGCAGAACGTCAGGGCCAGGTCGTAGACTTCCGCGAGATTCCGGAGGCTGGCGATCTGCGCCGAGATCCCGTACAGGGACTCCAGTTGGTCGTGGTACCTGCTGTCGTCCGCCATAGTTGCCCCTCCAATTGAGCATAGTCCCGCCGTAAATGGGGAGCGGGAGCGTATCCGACCGGAGGCGTGACGGCTCACGTCGAAGGGCATTTTCCCCCGACCGGGTGAGTCGGTATCACCCGGGCTACCGATGACCCGGGCCACTCGCGGACGCGACAATTTCCTGATGGTCACTGGAAGGCGAGTGAGCCGCGGAGGCGGTTCGGCCGCCCGGGATCTATGAGCGGAGCAGGGTATTGAACGCAGAGCCACCCCGTCGTCCCGGCGACCGCTCGGGCGCCCGCGGAGGGGTATGACATCGAACTCGCGCCGGTCGGGCTGCTGGTCGCCGCCAGCGATGGTCATGTTATCGCCACCAACCAGGCCTGGAGCGAGCTGTCGAACCTCAGCGGACCTGACTCGACCGGCCAGGGATTCCTCGCGGCACTCGCCCGGCCGAACGCCCCCGGTTTCAAGACGACCTTCGCCAAGTCGCCCTCGGAACCGACCAGGTCGTGGGTGACTATCATCTGGAGGCCGGTTCGACCCGGCGTCGGACCCGCTGGTGGCTGCGCCCGCACAACCGCAACGGGGTCCGACTGGTGGTCATGGCAGTACTGCGCGGCCTCGTCTCGCTCCCCATAGTCCTCGGTCCGGCCCGGCACCGGGCTGAATGACCATCCCATCGCCGCCGAGATCAAGTCCGAATCAAAGGAGACACCGATGACCATCACCGACCGTCCCGTCGACAACGGCGTGAACGTCCAGACCCTGCTCGATGCCCGCAACGCGCTGTCGGCCGCACCGGAAGCGGCGCAGTTCACCTGGCGGGCCAGCTGCACCTGGCGCAACGGCACCCACAGCCACTCCACCGTGGCCGGCTTCGCCGGCCTCGGCGCCGAGCAGCAGCACCGCACGACATATGAGTTCGACACCGACCACCCCGAATGCTTCGCGTCCGAGGACAACGGCGCCACCCCGGTGGAGTTCGTCCTGGTCGGCCTGGCAGGCTGCCTGACCGCAGGCGTCGCCGCAGTCGCCCAGCACCGGGGCATCCAGCTCCGCTCGGTCACCGCCACGATCGACGGCGCGATGAACATCCTGGGCATCCTCGGCGCCGACCCTGAGGTCCGCAACGGCTTCGAAGCGATCACCGTCCGGTTCGCCATCGACGCCGATGCCTCCCGTGACGACCTTGAGGCGCTGATCGCCCAGTCACAGAAACGCTCGGCGGTCTTCGACGTCGTGGCCAACCCGACGAACGTGCTCGTCGAACTGGCCTGAGCCGGACGACCGCGGTCAGCTGGGGGCCGCCGCGCAGGCGCCCGGGCAGCGGACCTGGGTTACGCGATCATCGCGCGGGGCCTGCGCTGATGTCGGGAGCCGCGGTAGGAGGACGGCGCCTGCAGAGGGGGCGGCCCGATGTGCACAGGTCGCGCAGCATTGCCTCCGCTTCGTCGGTCTCAGATGCCATGCCAAAGACGTAGCGGTCGGGGCGGAGAACCGCGAAGCGGCCGCCGCGTTCTTCGAACCATTTCGCCAGATGATCTGAGGTCGCAATGAGCCCGGTACCGTGCTTCGCGGGCATTTCGCCGACGGCAACGACGGGAACATCTATTTCCGCCGCGGCTGCGCTAATAGCGGGGGCTGCGTCGTTGGTGGCGACGACAGCGACGTCCGGGGGGACGAGATCGTCGAACAGCGCAACGTGCCCTTGGCCGGACCGGATTGTCGGCTGGGGAAACAGCTCACCGGCCGCGGTCGTGCCGCTGAATAGCCCGCCTTCGAGCGGTGGCAGGCCCTGGAACGTCGTTCGCGGCAGTTCGCCGGTCAACGCTGCGCGCCTGAGCCGTTGGTCACGCTCTGCTGCAGCGGCCGGGTCGAGCGTGCAGATCTCACGCCCGGCGTGGACGGCCATGTTGATGATCCGCGTGACGTGCGGTCGGCGCTCGGCCTCGTAGCTTTCTAGGAGGGGCTCAGTCCGGCCACCGCGCGTTGCCGCGGCGATCTTCCAGATGAGGTTCTGTACGTCCCGGATGCCGTGGCAAAGTCCCTGGCCGAGAAAGGGAGGTGTCTGGTGCGCGGCGTCGCCAGCCAGAAACACCAGGCCGTCGCGCCAGCGCTCGGCGATCAGGGAGTGGAAGCGGTACACCGATGCCCGCAGGAGCTCGACCTCGTCGAGGGACACCCACGGCTGCAGCAGGGCGCGGATGACGTCGGGCTGCTGCATCTGCTCGGGCGTTTCGCCGGGCAGGAGCATGAACTCCCACCGGTGGTGCCGTCCCGGGCCCGGGACGCGTGTCGAGGGCCTGCGCGGATCGCAGAACATCTCCGATTCGTTGGGGCGGCCGAGTTCACGGTCGCAGAGCAGGTCGATCACCAGCCATGGCTCGTCGAATCCGTCGTCCAGCAGGCGGATCCCGACGCTGTCGCGGATGAAACTCGAGGCCCCGTCCGCCGCGATAAGGTGGCGGCCGGAAACCTCGCCCTGACGGCCCGTGGCTACTTCTCGGGTCGTAACCGTGACATGGTCTGCGTGCTGCTTGACCGTCACGACCTCGACACCCAATTGCAGACGGACCGCCCGGTAGCGGTTCAGCCCGGCTCGCAGGAGCTTCTCGAGGGTGGGTTGGTAGAACAGGTAGTGCGCGTCCCAGCCGTATAGCTGGTCGTCGGGCCAGTCGTGGACCCGGATCGGCTGTCCGTCAGCGCCGTAGAATGTGCTGCGCTTCCACACGCGGGTTTCCGGGAGTATGTCGCGGGCGATCTGGGCCTGCTGGAGGATGCGCATGATGTGCGCATCGAAATGGATAGCGCGCGGCAGTTCGAAGACGTCGGTTGCACGTTCCAGGACGGACACCGACAGGCCTGCGGCGCCGGCCAGATTCCCGGCCACGGCCCCGACCGGCCCGCAGCCGACGATGATCAGGTCTCGCAAGTGAATCGGGCTATCCGCGAGTGATGCCGAGATGGCTGTAGAGGGGGTCGTCGGCCCCGAACTGTCCTTTCAGGAGCTTGGCCTCGTCGAGGCCGGCCAGGTCCCAGTAGGCCGGCGAGGCGGGTTCCACTCGGCTCCAGTCGAAGACGACACGGCGCGCGGCGATGGCCCAGCGTCCGTCGCGATATGCGAATTTGTCCAGGTAACGGCCGCCGATCCGGGACTGTGTCTGGCCGCTGTCCTCGTCCCGCACGACGACCGCGATGTGGTAGCTCTCGACGTCAGCCTCATCGCCGGCCAGATCGATGAGGACGTTGGAGATGAAGTGCCACAGGCAGGTGACCGGGGCGGCTGAGTCGGGCGAGATCATGGAGGCGTTGAGGATGAAGTCGGCAGCCGGGCCGGAATGGCCCTCGTGATCCTCGGTCGCTCCCCCGTGGTAGCAGGCGAGCGCCAGCTTGATGTCGCGGCGATCTCCGGCCCGAGCACGGCGGTAGAGAACCTCGGTGATCTGCTGCTTGGCGATCAGCGCGGTGATCGCCGCTTCGTCGGGCAGGTGCGCGGTGGAGCCGTCGGCGGTCATGTTTCCTCCAGGTCTGCGTCCGGGGTCGCCGGGCTCGAGCTTGACCAGTCGTACACCACCTGCCGGCTGCTCAGCAGCCACCGTCCGCCCACCTGCTCGCAGCGATCCAGGTAACGGCCGCCGACGTGCACGTCGAACGAGCCCGAGCTGAGCACCAGCCGGTGGTAGGCCAGGTGGTATGACTCGACGCGCGCGCTGTCCGGCGTGTCGAAGTGGATGAGGACGTTGGAGACGGTGTGGCGCTGCGTCCCGTAGCGGTCGTCTTGATAGTTGTGCGTCCGCAGGTAGTCGGCGAAGTCTTCGATCGTGCCGTCGAAGATGCCGTGCGTATCGCGTGACCCCGGGACATGCTCGACCAGGATCGCGTCCGGGTCCTTGGCATCGGCGGCCCGGCCCCGGCGGGCGAGGAGTTCCTCGATGCGCTGCCTGGCCAGCAGTTCGCGGAGCGCGCCTTCGCTGGTCATTCCCACGGGCCGAGGAATTGCTGGCCGCCGAACACGTCGGCTGGCGCATCGACGAGTTCCGGCCAGCCTGCCGCGGGTTCGGAGACTGTTGGTGGCGCGGGCTCCGCCGGTGCGCACTGCTGCTGGTAGTAGTACAGCTGGACGAGGTTGCCGTCTGGGTCGCGCAGGTGCGTGACGTAGTCGAAGCCCGGCAGCAGGGCGGCCGGTACGGCGACCTCCTCGGCGCCCCTGGCGAGCATGTGCGCCACCGCGGCTCGCAGCTGGCGGTAATTGGCGAGCCGGAACCCGAGCGCCAGCGAATCCAGGTGACCGGGGAGCTGCAGCGCACTCCGCAGACCGGTCTCGTACAGGGCGAGGTTGTGGTGGTCGGCGGCCGCGCTGAGCATGACCCCGCGGTGCCCGTTCCACTCGACCGAGGTCCGTTCTGTGAAGCCGAGTATGTCCCGGTAGAACCGGGTGGCCCGCTCAAGGTCTTCGACGAAGAGGCTGACCGGGCCGATCCCGACGATCTTGAACGGTCGTGTCATCATGACCCCGTCGACCGGGTAAGACGGCGAGTTCGCCGGGGCGGGCCGATGGCCCGAGGCAATGGCGGTACCTGCGCGCAGCGCGTTTTCGACCTCGGTGGCCTCGGCTGGCTGCGGCAGGCCGGGCCGCTCGAACAGGACGCCCGACCACATCTGGGGCGGCTTGCTCAGGCCGTCCCAGCCGATCTGCTCCATGCCGTAGTAAAGCTCGTTGATGTGCCCTTCCGGGTCGAACAGGTACGTGTGCCAGTTCGATCCCGGCATGTCGCGGCCCGCGCGGAGCAGGTGCTGGCCTTGCTCGCAGATCCACGCGTCGCCGTTCACGACCTCGGCCAGGCTGCCGACCTGCCAGGTGATCTGGTTGATGGAGGCTCCGGCAGAGCCGTTGGCTTGCCCGACCCAGTCCCAGACCTTCTGGCTGATCAGTACCAGCTGGTGGTGATCGCTGCCGAATCGCGTGAAGTGCAGCAGTTTCTCGTTCGGGGACAGCGACGCCTGCTCCTCGGCAGGCAGCCGCGACGGCATCTTGCCGGACTGGTCGGAGATGATCAGCCCCAGGCCGTCGACGTAGAAGTCGAGCATCGCGTCGACGTTGCGGCAGTTGTATCCGAAGTGCCCCAGCCGGCGGATCTTGAACGGGCGCGGCAGCCGCACGCCTCCCACGTCGTATCCGGAACCCGCCGGCACCATGTCCTGCCGGGCGGCGGAACGTGAGACTGTGGTCATGGTCCGGTCACCTTGGCCTCTCGGATGATGGGGTTGCGCAGCAGGCCGACGTTTTCGATCTCCACCTCGACGACATCGCCGGTTTTCATGAACAGCGGAGGCGTCTGCCGGGCGCCGACACCGCCCGGCGTCCCGGTGACGATCACGTCGCCGGGACGCAGTTCGCACATCGTCGAAAGATAGTTGATCAGCCGTGGGATACCGAAGATCATCTCGCCGATCTGGGCCTGCTGCATCGTTTTACCGTTGAGACGGGTGATCAGCTGTGCGGTCTCGATTGCGGGCACCTCATCTTTCGTGGTCATCCACGGCCCGAACGCGCCGGTCTGGGCGAAGTTCTTGCCCGAGGTGATCTGAGCGGTATGTCGTTGCCAGTCACGCACCGAGGCGTCGTTGAAGCACGAGTAGCCGGCGATGACGTCGTACGCCTCCGATTCGGGTACGTGCCGGGCGCGGGTCCCGATGACGACCGCGAGTTCTCCTTCGTAGTCGAGTCTGTCCGACACGAGCGGCTGCACGATCGGCTCCTCGTGACCGCACAGGCTGCCGGAAGCCCTGAGGAACCATGGCGGCCAGGAGGGCTGCTCCCAGCTGCCTTCCTCAACGTGAGTGCGGTAGTTCAGCGCTGTGCACCAGACTGCGTGGGGCTCGGGAACGGGCGGCAGGAACCGGATCGTCGCCGGATCGAGGCGGTCACCGATCGTCCGGCTCTGCTTCTCGATGTCGGCGAGGGCGTCCGGCCCGAGTTCGAGGAGCTGACGCAGGTTCGCCAGGATCCCCGGGCCGAGATGCCTGAGGTCGATGATCGAGCCGTCGTGGTCGCGGATCCCGACCGAGGGTCCGCCGGCGGTCTCGATGGAGGCAATTTTCACTAGCTGTTCCTTTCATCGCCAGGCACGGCGGCTGCTCGGTGACGGCGCGGGCTCTCTTGTCCTGCCGGAGCTGCCGTCGCCGTCGGTGGAGAGGCTGACGCTGCGGTCATCCGCGCGAACAAGGTCGTGCCGGACAGGCTGGGGTCTGCGTTTGTCACGTGACAGGCCACGCCGTGGCCGTCCGCGCGGATCTGCAGTTCGGGCTTCTTGTCGGCGCAAATCGGGATGGCCAGAGCGCAGCGCGGGTGGAAGGGGCAGCCACTGGGCACGTCGACGGCCGAGGGCGGATCGCCGCTGAGAACGACACGGCTCCGGGCGCGCTGCGCGAGCGGGTCCGGAGCGGGCGAAGCCGACACCAGGGCGGCGGTGTAGGGGTGCCGGTACTGTCGCGCGACCGCCTCAGCGCTGCCCACCTCGACAATCGAGCCGAGGTACATGACGGCGATCCTGTCGCTCACCGCCTCGACCACACCGAGGTCGTGGGAGACGAACAGGTACGCCACGCTGAACTCGCGCTGCAGGTCACGCAGCAGCGCGAGAACCTGCGCACGGGTCGAGACGTCGAGCCCGGACACCGGCTCGTCGCAGAAGACGAGGCGCGGCCGGGTGACCAGGGCGCGCGCTATCACGATCCGCTGGCGCTGTCCGCCGGACAACGCCCGGGGCAGGCGGCTCATCACCTCGGGCTCGAGCCCGACACGACCGAGGATCTCGACGATTTTCTCTCGCTGTTCGGCCACGCTCGTCGAGCCGTTGATCCGCAGCGGCTCGCCGATGCTGCGTCCCACGGTCCAGCGCGGATCCAGTGCCGAGTACGGGTCTTGGAAGATCACGGTCATCGCGGCGCGCAGCCGTCGCAGCTCTCCGGGCGAAGCGCCGCGAAGATCCCGGCCGTCGAACCGGATGTCACCGCTGTCCGCCTCGATCATGCGCAACGCGAGCCGGCCGAGCGTCGACTTACCAGACCCCGATTCACCGACAATGCCAAGGGTCTGGCCCGCGGGGAGGTCGAAGCTCACATCGGTCACGGCGCGGACCACGCCGCGCGGGCGCCCGAGGACGGTACGCCGGCCGGCGAAGGCCCGGGTGAGCTCACGGACGGCCAGCAGCGGGACGGAAGGGCTCTCGGGTCCGTTCATGCGCCGATTCCTGTCAGGCTCAGCTCATCCGAACGCACGCATCGCGCAGTTCGGCTCTCACCGGCGTCGCGCAACGGCGGCAGCGACTCGACGCAACCCGGGACCTGCGCATAGGGGCAGCGCGGCGCGAACCGGCAGCCGGGCGGGAAGCTCCCGGCACGCGGCGGCTGCCCCGGGATGCCGACCATCTGGCCGGCCACGCCGATGCGCGGCAGACCGAGGAGCAGACGCTCGGTGTAAGGATGTTTCGGGTGGTAGAAGAGCTGCTGGGTGTCAGCCTGCTCGACAATCTGGCCGGCGTACATCACCGCGACCCGGTCGCACACTTCGGCCACAACTCCAAGGTCGTGGGTCGTGATGATGGTCGACATGTGGAGTTCGGAGGCCAGCTGCCGGATCAGCTCGAGGATCTGCGCCTGGGTGGTGGCGTCTAGCGCGGTCGTCGGTTCGTCAGCGATGAGGACCTTCGGCTCACACGCGATCGCCATCGCGATCATCACCCGCTGTCGCATCCCCCCGCTCAGCTGGTGCGGGTACGCATCGATGCGCCGGCCTGGATCGCCGATGCCGACTAGGGCGAGCAGTTCCAGGGCCCGCCGTCGTGCGGCGGAACGCCCGAGGCCGGTGTGGCGTCGCAGCACCGAGACGATCTGGTACCCGGTCGTGAACGCGGGATCCAGCGACGTCATCGGGTCCTGAAAGATCATCCCGATCTCGCTGCCCCGCACGGAGCGCATCTCCCGCTCGGACAGGCTGAGCAGGTCACGTCCGAACAGGCGCACCGAACCCTCGACGATCCGGGCGCTCCTGGCATCGAGCAGGCGCATGATCGCCAGGCTCGTCATCGACTTGCCGGAGCCGGATTCGCCGACCACCCCGAGAATCTCTCGCCGGGCGAGCGCCAGGCCCGCGCCTGTCACGACCGGGACCTGCCCGTGGCGGCCCACGAGCGCGACCGTGAGTGCCTCGACCTCCAGCGCCAGCATGGTACCGCTGCCCGGGGTCATGGGCGTGTTGCCTGCTGCTGCCGGGCGCATCAGGGAGCCCCCTGGCCGGAGGTGATATCGCCCAGGGCGTCGGCGATAACCGATATGCACAGAACCAGCAGCATGATCATCAGCCCTGGCTCGATGGTCAGCTGCGGTGAGGAGTTGAGAAGATCCGCTGCGGTGGACAGCATGGTGCCCAGGCTCGCCTGCGGTGGCTGCACGCCGAGCCCGAGGTAGCTCAACGCCGCCTCGGCGAGAATGCCGAACGCGAAGGTCGTCGAGGTCAGCGCGATCAGCGGAGCGGCGACATTCCCGAAGACATGTGTTATTACCATCTTCGCGGTGCGCTGCCCCATCGAGCGACTCGCCTCGATGTAGCTCTCGCCCGCCACCGTGGCCGCCGCGGCCCGCGATACTCGGTAGAACGTCGGGGAGAAAGCGATGCCGACGGCGATCATCGCGAAGGTGAGCTGTCGGCCGAGCGCGGCCACGAAGGCGATCGCGAGGATCAGCGCCGGGATGCTCTGGAGGCAGTCGAAGGCCCGGCTGACGACGGCGTCCACGATCCGGCCGCTGCGGAATCCGGTGAGCAGCCCCACCGGGACACCGATGATGACGCCGGTCACGGTGGCCAGCAGCGCCGCCCACAAAGAGATTCTGGTCGCGGCCAGGATCCGCGCCAGTTCGTCGCGTCCGAGCTGGTCGGTGCCCAGCAGGTGCCCCCAGCTGGGCCCGCGGAGCGGGACCTGCAAGTTCACGAGGTCCGGAGCCGGCAACGGGAGGAGCGGGGACAGCAACGAGGCCAGCACGGTGAGCCCAAGGACGACCAAGGCGACCAGCGCCCCGCGGTGGCGGGCAAAAGAGCGCCAGGCGCCCGCCCGGCCCGCCTGCCCGGCATCGTCGACCGGCGCACCCCCGCCGGGCGAAGGCGCTACGGTAACCCCGAAGCCGTCCGCGATCATGACCGGCTCGCCTTCGGCGCGAGGTAGTGACAGGCCACGTCGGCCAGGAGGTTGGCGACCATCACGATGCCCGCGGTCACGAGCACCACCCCCAGGACGGTGGGGATATCAGAGTCAATCGCGGCCTGCACGGCGATCGAACCGATTCCCTGCATGCCGAACACGGGCTCTATCACCGCGGCTACCCCTATCAGGCGCCCGAGCTGCAGGCCGAGCAGCGTCACGGCGGGGACGAGCGCATTTTTGGCCAGGCGAGTCCACAGCAAGGTGCGCTCGGGCAGGCCGCCGGCCCGGGCCGTGCGGATGTAGTCCTGCCCGGCGACCGAGATCGCAGAGGCGCGGGTCAGCCGGTAGAGCGAGCAGATCTGCGGCAATGACAGGGCGAGCACGGGCAGCACGAGGTGCTGGGCGTCGGACGGCACGTTGGCGGTGATCGTCAGCGGGCCCGAGCCCGGCAGCACGTGCAGTTTCTGGCTCAGGATCAGGATCAGCAGAAGCCCGACCCAAAATTCCGGCATGGACAGGCCTCCGCCCGCGACGGCGCTGGCCAGGCGGTCGAACCGGCCCCCGGCCCGCATACCCGCGTACAGGCCGCACGGTATGGCGACCAATGCCGTGAGGATCAGCGCCGACAGGACGAGCGCCGCGGTAATCGGGATGCCTTCGGCGATCTTCGTGACAACCGGGACGCCGCCGTACCAGGAGCGTCCAAGGCTTCCGTGAAAGAGCTGGCTGAGCCAGGTTCCGTACTGGTGCAAGAGGGTCTGGTCCAGTCCCAGCTGCTGCCGCAACGCGCGAACAGATGCCGGCGTCGCCCCAGGGCCGAGGATCACGGCGGCCGGATCGGTCGGGGAGACCGAGGTCAGCGCGAACACCACGAAACTGACTACCAGCAGGAGCAGCGGCAGGAGGGCGATGCGCCGCCCGATCATGCTCAGCATGGCGCGGGCCGGTACGGGGGTGCCGCCGCGCGCACCGCCAGGTTGTCAGATCCGTGCACGGAGTCCTCCGTCGATGACGATGGCGACGCGGGCGGCGTGTGCACGTGGGACTGTCATGACGAGACGGTAGCTCCGCGAGCCTCTACCACGAGCGGGTCGTGGACGGTCACGCCGTTGACGTTCTTAGCGGTCGCGAATTGCAGGTTCTGATTAAGCGTGACGACGTTGAACGCACTGGTCTGGTATTCCGCGGACACCTTCTGGTAAGCAGCCGGCCGCGCGGCGGGATTGGTCACCGCGTTGGCCTGGGACAAGAGCTGCGTCAGTTGCGGGACGCTGTAGTTACCCGGGTCGTAGGCGGAACTTAGGTCCGTTTCCAGCGGGATCGCCGGGTCGGCTCCGCCGGTGTCCGGACCGTAGTAGGCCTGAACGCTCCCTGAGTCGAGCGCCGGAAACAGCTGCGGAATGGGCAGCGCCCTGATCGTCATGTGGATTCCCGCCTGGGCCAGCATCGACTGAATCGCCGTCAGCTGGGTCTCACCCTCGCCGTAGGTCGATGCGACCGTGGCCGTAAAGGAAATCCCGTTGGGATGCCCGGCCTGCTTCAGCAACGTGCGCGCCTCCGCGATGTTCTGGGTAGGGGCCGCCAGCGAGTGGTCATATGCCCATGAGGAGGGGGCAACCGGCTGGCCCGTCGGCGTGCACGCGGAGCTGCCGGCGAACAGGGCAGTACAGAGCTCCTGCCGGTTGATCGCCACGGAGACTGCCTGGCGAACCAGAGGGCTGGCAAAGATGCCGGTCTTGTTGAAGTACAGAATCTGCAGGAAGGTTATGTTCGAGGTCTTGACCGGGAACCCGTCGGCGCCCAGCGTCTTGCCGTCGGTAGCCGCGCCGGTGAGCAGCGCGGTGTTGGCGCTGCCGCTGGTCATCGACGGGACGAACGTGGACTCGGCGCTGACGACGATGTGGATCGCGGAGACCTTCTGCACCGCGGGGTTCCAGTAGCCTTTGTACGCGGTGTAAATCATGTCGCTGCCCGGGACCGACGCAGACGAGACCTCCCAGGGGCCGGCGCCAACCGGATGCGTCTCGTCATCCTTGTTCGCCCAGGAAGCCGGGCTCGCCATCATGCCCGCCGATCCGGAAAAGTAGCCGAGCAGAGCCCCGCCGGGGCTCTTGAGGTGAAGGACGACGGTCGTGGGATTCACCGCGTCGACCGAGCTAATCGAGGTTAGCTGGTTAGCGATGACCGACTCCTTATCGGTCTGCCCCCGCAGGATGTTTGCCTTGACGGCAGCGGCGTTCATAGGGGTGCCGTCCTGGAACTTGACCCCCTGGCGCAGCGTCAAGGTAAGGGTCAGCCCGTTGCCCGAGAACTTCCACGCAGTCGCCAGTCCCGGAGAGATCGCTCCCTGGGTGTTCTCGTTCAGCAGCGTGTCGAACACCGGCGACATGTATCCGGTCGCCGACGGCAGGGCATTCAGCTGCGGGTCATAGTCAAGGCCTCCGTTCCCGGCGACCACGATGGTCAAAGTGCCGGCCGAGCCTTTCGACCCGGACGTATTGGCCGCGGTCGTGGCTGCGGTTGTGCTGGAGCAGGCCGCGCAGCAGAGCGCGAGCGCCGCGGCAGCGCCGACCAGAAGAATCTTCATGAGTGCTCTCCTTTAGGATGGCCACGCCTCCGCAGGTCCGGCCGTCGTTGGCTTCGGGGTCGAGCTGGCCCCTGAGAATGTCGGTGACGGGCTCGATCAACCGGCGGACCGAGCTGTGATGGGGCATCACATGGGCTACGGCCAGGCAGGCCAGCTCCGGCCCGGCTCAGCCATACGGCGTGGCCCGGCTTCCGGCCTCTGGCTTTTCGGTCAGCAACGCTGATCTTGTCCATCTTCACCCTTTGCCATCACGCTGTGACGCACCCGGTGGTCAACTGGGAACTACCGGCTGAAGGCGCAAATTTAACATGTCTAATACTCTGGACACAAGGGGCATGTCTAATATGCTGAACTAAGGAAGTTGTGGCCCGATGCGGCAGGAGGACCGGCCGGGGATCGCGGGAGCTGACGACGCCGGCGCTCTGGCGCCGGGCGCGATCGACGTCGGCTCGGCCCTGGCCGACATGGTCACCTACAACGGCAGCCGGCCGCTGAGCTGCCGCGCCTAGACCGCGGTTCCGAACACCCGAAAGGTATGACCATGCGCTGGTCCACTTACATCTCAGCTCGCGACGACACAGACCACGTTGCCCTCGTCTACGATGGCGTCCTTCATGGCCTGGCTTCTCCGGCACACCTGATCGACCTACTCGGGGACGACGGGACACAACTTTCCGAGGCCGCACAGCGGGCTCGCTCGGATCCGTGGGAGACGGTCGCCGTGGACGACGCCACCCTGCGAGCACCGGTCCCGGTACCACCGTCGATTCGCGACTTCATGGCCTTCGAGGAGCACGTCGTGACAAGTACCGAGGCCCTCGGGCACAGCGTTGACCCCGTCTGGTACGAGATGCCGCTGTTCTACTTCAGCAACCCGGCGGCGATGCTCGGACCACGCGACGATGTCGCCATCTCGCCCGGATCGCAGCAGTGGGACTACGAGCTGGAGATCGCAGCGGTCGTCGGCCGAGGTGGCCGCGACCTCGATCCGGCGAGAGCCGAGGATCACATCGCCGGCTACCTCATCCTCTGCGACTGGAGCGCACGGGATCTCCAAGCAGCGGAAATGCGAGGCTTGCTCGGGCCTGCCAAGGGCAAGGACAGCGCCACAAGCCTCGGACCCTGGCTTGTTACGCCCGATGAACTCGCACCCCGCCGCGCCGGCAATGCCTTCGACCTGGAGATGACCGCCTCGGTAAACGGCCACCGCTGGAGCACAGGCAACATGTCTACCATCTACTGGAGCTTCGGGCAGCTGCTCGCCTACGCCTCCCGCGGCACAGAGTTGCGTCCTGGCGACATCATCGGCAGCGGCACCGTCGGCACCGGCTGCATCCTCGAACTGTCCCGCGTCCACGGCTCCGAGGCCTATCCATGGCTCGCCCCCGGGGACAAGGTCAATCTCGAGGTCACTGGCCTCGGCTCCATCGATGCCTCCGTGACCCGCGGAGCGTCGGTCATCCCCCTACGTTAGAAAGGGGACACTGAACATGCGCCTGCGCATCAACGTGACAATGTGCCTGGAGGTCTTCAGTGGCCTTGAACTCTGGGTGGCGGGCCGACGCCAGCGCTGTGGCTTGCCGTGCCCGTGCGCCCGGGGTGCCGCTTCAGCGCAAGCATCATCCTGTCCCAGGCAGTATTGAATATGTCTGATATGCTTTTTCAGGCAGGATGGCAGCGATTGAGGCGGCCTCGGGCAGGCTAATAGTGGTTTAGAGGTGACATGATTCAGCGAGCGGACGCCATCGAGCCCGCGGACGAGCTCGATGAGAGCACCGCTGCCTCGCGGTTTGACATGCCCAAGCGCTCGTCGCTCGCAGAATCCGCGGCCCAGGCTGTCGAGCGCCGCATTATCGACGACGGGATGGCGCCGGGCACCCGGATCGGCACCCGACGCGAGCTCGGTGACCTGCTCGCTGTCGCGCCGTCGACCGTGAGCCAGACCATCAGGCTCCTGGAAGACCGCGGCCTAGTCGTGACGCGGACCGGACCGAACGGCGGGGTGTTCGTTGCCGAGCCCGGCGTGGGCCTGCGGCTGGCGCGCAGCATAATGCAGGTCTCGGGTTCCGAGGTTGAGGTCGCGGAGGCCCTGGAGGTCCGGGACATCCTCGAATCCGCGGTGATCTGCAGCGCGGCCGAGGCAGCGCACATGCCGCCCGCGCTGGCCGGCATGCAACACGCGATGCGTGAACTGCGGGCGGCGACCGAGACAGCGGACTTCTATCGCCGCAATCTGGAGTTCCACGCCGAGGTCGCCGCTCTGTGCCGTAATACGGTGCTGCGGACGATCTACCGGAGCCTGCTTGATGTCGTCCAAGCGCGTGACCCTAAGCTGGCCGTGCTTCCGGGACAGAACGCGCGCAAACTGCATGAGCGGCGGGCGCGGGTGCATCAAGACATTGCTGACGCGATTGCGAAGGGCGACGTCGCGGCTGCGCTGGTGGCTGCCAGAGCACACGCCAAGCATGGACGCGCGGTGCGCGCCCCCAGCCGCGGTTGACCGCTCGCCTGGCCCAGTCACCGACGCCGGCCTGTTCGGCCGCCCCCCCTCGGGTCCGCGTCACTGGCCGCAAAGTGACTGACGGACGGGTACCAGGTCGGTCACGCTGGCAGTGCCATCCCCCGGGCCGTCACGAACAACGAGGGCGGTTTTCTACGCTGGGTGTTGTGTGGCCGCTGAGCACTTGGCCCGTAGTGGCGTGCCCGGCGCTCGCCTGCGGGCCGCTTGTAGCCGCCTCGTGCGCGGGGGCAGGTTCGTCCCGGCGGTCGATTTCGAAGGCGAGGCTCAGTTCGGCTATTCCGCGGGGATCAGACAGGGAGCGTCCCGTGAGCTGTTCGAGCCGGCGCATCCGGTGCCGGACCGTGTTGGGATGACAGAACAGGACGCTGGCCGCCTTGGCGGCCGAACCGCCGTTGTCGAGCCAGGCGCCGAGGGTAGCGAGCAGGACCGGCCGCTGGCCGGCCGGGATCTGGCCCAGCGCGGCCAGGATGGAGTCGGCGACGTGCCGCATCACCTCCGGGTCGCTGCCCGCCGCGACGGCGAACAGGTCGCGGTCGAAGACCGTCACGCGCTGAGCGGCGAACGCGCTGCGCAGCGCGATTCTGGCCAGCCTGAGATTCCGGGCGGTGTGCCGGAGATCGTCGTAGCACGGGCTGACCCCGACCAGGCCCGAGCTGAGCGAGTGCAGGGAATCCGCCAGGCGGATAAGGTGAGTCCGCGGGCCGGGCAGCCACGCGATCCCGACTTCGGCATCGTGCAGGAGCCGCCACGTCGAGATCACCCCGATGCGCTTGAGCGCCGCCTCCGCCTGCGGGAGGGCATGCCGTCCGGGGCCTGGTACCTGCGCGGCGATAACGACGTAACGGCCCCGCAGCGGGATCTGCAGGATGTCCGCCGCCTCCCACAGATTGGCCTCATCCAGCCGGCCTTCCAGCAGCGCCTGGATCACGGCTGAGCGTTCCTGCTCCTGGCTGAGGACCCGGACGGTGATCTCCTCCCGGTAGCCGTCGGCCATCTCCTGGCTGAAGGTATCCAGGGCGAGCCACATCTCGGAGGCGGCACGGAGCGTGACGCCGGCAGGCACCGCACTGCGTGCGGCGGTATCGGCGAGGCAGTCCCACAGGTACCGGGCCGCGACCCGGTAGGCCGCCATCACAGCGGTCAGCGGCACCCCGGCCTGCGCGCGCCGTCTCCCGTTCTCGCGTGATTCCGGGGACGCAACCGCCGGGACACGCCCGATCGGGCCGAAGACGAACCCGATGTTGTCCAGGCAGGTCCGGCGCAGCTCCTCGTCGCTGATCACCGTGCCGGTGCCGTAGACCGGCACGGCTGCCCTGATCCGCGCGACCATCCCGTCAGCCAACTCGCCGGCCCGCTCCCTGAGTCCGGCGCCGAGCAGAGCGAGCGCGGCGCCGGCATCGTCCAGCGGCGATTGTTCCACTGTCCAATGGTAGCCCTCGCGCTGCCGGAATATACCGGCTCGTTCGGGCCTGTCCGGACAGCACTTTGTCCCCCGGAACAATCTGCGTTCGGTTTCCGTGCCTCCCCGAACATCGACTTCCCGCGGCCAGCCGGCCAGCATGGGCAACAGCCCGACAGTCCGCCCGCCGGTTACGCGCGCTGACGGATTCCCCGCTCCCGTCCCCGAATGGCGGTCTATCAATGAGCCTCAGCACTAGCGAGACGCACGACATCAGCCGGGCCAACGCGACCGGCCTGCCGCCAGTGGTCTTCGTTCACGGCCTGTGGATGCTCGCCTCGAGCTGGCAGCCATGGCGCACGTTCTTCGAGGAGAACGGCTACGCCACCATCGCCCCCGGCTGGCCCGATGACCCGGCAACCACCGAGGAGGCCCGAGCCAACCCGCGGGTCTTCGCAGGCAAGAGCGTCGGCCAGGTGACCAGCCACATGGCCGAAGCCGTCGCGGCGCTGCGGCACAAGCCAGCGATCATCGGGCACTCCTTCGGCGGCCTGATCACCCAGCAGCTCGCCGGCCAGGGACTGGCCGCCGTGTCCGTCGCCGTCGACTCGGCCCCGTTCCGCGGGGTACTGCCACTGCCGCTGTCCGCGCTCCGCTCGGCCAGGCCAGTCATCGGCAACCCGGCCAACTACCGGCGGGCGGTCATGCTCACCTACGAGCAGTTCCGCTACTCCTTCGCCAACGCCGTCAGCGAGAACGAGGCCCGGCGGCTGTATGAGGCCTATCCCGTCCCGGGCTCAGGGATCCCTCTCTTCCAGGCCGCGATGGCCAACATCAACCCGCTCACCGAGATCAAGGTAGACACCAAGAACCCGCACCGCGGCCCCATGCTGCTCATCACAGGCGATAAAGACCACATCGCCCCGCATGCCATCGCCGCCGCCTCGTACAGAAAACAGAAACGCAACCCCGCTGCCACCCAGCTCCAGGAGATCCCGGACCGCGGCCACTCCCTGGTCTTCGACAGCGGCTGGCAAGACGTCGCCGAAACAGCGCTGGCCTTCATCAAGAGCACCCGCTAACCGCCCCGCGCATGCCCAGCCGCTGGTTTCGGCGATCCAGTCGGGGCATAGCGGGCGCTAGCCTTGCTCGCGGTGGAGGTAGCGAAGCGCTTCCGCGGCGGCATTCGCGCCGCACATTCCGTGCACGCCGGGTCCGGGTGGCGTCGCGGCTGAGCAGAGGTACATGCCCGGGATGCCGAGGTGGTAGGGCGACAGGGTGGTGCGGGGGCCGAAGACGAGCTGGCGCACGTCCTTGGCTCCGGTGATGATGTCGCCGCCGGCGAAGTTCGGGTTGGCCGCGGCGAAGCACGCCGGGCCGTAGGACGCCTGGCCCGCGATCCGCTCGCGGAACCCGGGGGCGAACCGCTCGATCTGCGCGATGATCGCCTCGGTGGCATCCCCGTCGTAGCCGTGTGGCACGTGCGCGTAGCTGTAGACCGGGTGGATGTTTCCCGCCGACCGCTGCGGATCGGCCAGGTACTGCTGTCCGACTAGCACGAAGGGACGCTCCGGCATCCTCCCGGTGTTGATTTCCCGCTCCGTGGCGGCGATCTCGGCGTAGCTGCCGCCTAGGTGCACGGTGCCGGCCCGGCCCACGTCGGGGTTCACCCACGGCACGCCGCCCTCGACCGCGAAGTCGACCTTGAACGCTCCCGGCGCGCGGCGGAACCGGCGGAACGCCCGGACCACTCGCGCGGGCAGCGTGTCGCCGAGCAGGTCAGCGACCGCTGGCGGGGCGAGGTCGAACACCGTCACGTCCGCCGCGGGCAGCTGGGACGCGATCGTGACCCGCGTGTCCGTCTCGATCTTGCCGCCCAGGTCGGTGAGCAGCGCGGCGAGCGCCGCGGTGATCGACCCGGAGCCGCCGGCCGCGACCGGCCAGCCCCAGCGGTGCCCCGCGGTGATGATGCCGGCGCCGATCGCCGAGGTGAGCGGCTGGTGCAAAGGCCGGAACGCGTGCGCGGCCACCCCGCCGAACAGCGCGCGTCCCTTCTCGGTGGCGAACAGGCGGGCGAAGGCCGAGCCGGGCAGCAGCGTCGGCAGCCCGAACCTGGTCAGCGCCAGCGGGTGGCTGGGCGCCCGCAGCAGCGGCCGCATGATGTCGCCGGCCAGCTTGTCGTACTCGGCCGAGGGGCGGCCGAAGGCCAGCCGCCAGCGGGCTCCGTCGCGGCCCAGCCCGGCCGCGGTGTCCTCGACGGACCGGTACAGCAGGCCAGCCTCGCCGCCGTCGAGCGGATGCGCGCAGTCGATCTCCGGCCAGCGCCAGGACAATCCGTAGTTGTCCAGGCCCAGGCCAGTCAGGAACGGAGAGCCGACGGCCATCGGGTGGAAGGCCGAGCAGTGGTCGTGCAGCAGGCCGGGCAGCAGCGACTCGCCGGAGCGCGCGCCGCCGCCGGGCTCCTCGGCCGCCTCGAGCACGGTGACCTGCACGCCGTCGGCGGCGAGGGCCACGGCGGCGGCGAGCCCGTTGGGCCCGCCGCCCACCACCGTCGCGGTGGTCATGCCGCCACCTCCCCGTCGTACTGCTCGCTGACGGCCTGCCGGGCGCCCGCCCGTGACCATGTCACCTGCACCGGGATCGGCCCGTTGGGCAGCCACGGCTGCTCGGCGACCGCGTCGGCGACCTGCCAGGTACCGCGCTCGATGACGCCGAGCGCCGCGTCGATCACCTTGTACGCCTGGTCGCCGCGGTGCACCGGCTGGGATTCCACCCAGACCACGACCAGCTCGCCGGGCTCGAAGTCGGCCTGCGCCTGCACCGCCCTGATCAGGTCCTCGTTGTGCAGGTGCCCGTCGCCGAAGTTGAACCCGATCAGCGAGTTGCACACGAACTCAGCCTCGCGCACGGTCCGGGTGTCGATGTCGGGCAGGTGCCGCAGCAGCAGCGAGAACAGGCCACGGCCCTGGCTGTGCATGGTCCGCCACGCGATCGTCAGCTGCATAGTGACATCGGCCCACTCGCGGTCATAGCCGAACGCGACGAGCTGGTCGACCTGGTTGGCCGTCGGCCGCTTGACCGCGTTGAGCTTCTCCTCGGCGCCCGGCGCGAACGCCCACAGCGCGGACGCCCAGTTGCCTGCGTACTGGCGCATCGAGGGCAGGAACGAGACCAGGTCCGGGCGCAGGTTGCCGAGCACGGGGAAGAACAGCAGCGCGGCCACGATCACCAGCACCAGCCACGGCGGGGACATGTCCGTGACGCCGTAGCCGGCCCAGGTGGGGTAGCCGGCGAACAGGAACACCGCGGCGTAGCCGAACAGCACGTTCCACTCCAGCGGCACGGCCAGCGGGAACGTCGAGGTGATGAACAGGTGGAAGATCACCATGATCGCGACCGCGGCCAGGGTCACCGGCTTCCACGGCGACAGCAGCAGCACCAGCGGGGTGATGATCTCGACGAACGTGCCGCCGCCGTGCGCCATCAGGTGGGCGAGCCGGGACGGGCGGATGTCGCGGGGGAAGTCGCGGTAGTGCGCCCGCTTGATCCACCGGAACGGCACGACGGGGCTGTTGCTGACCATGGGCGGGACGACGTTCGCGAAGTGCCTGCCGAGCTTGGAGACGCCGGCGCCGACCCAGGTAGTGACGATCAGCAGCTTGAGCGCGATGATCATGTTGGTGAACGGCAGCACGGTGAAGAACAGCAGGGCGGGCAGGTACTGCTCGCCGCGCGCGGCCAGGAAGATGATCTTGTCCCGCAGCCCGTTGAGCACGAGCAGCACCAGCACCGGGACGATGAGCACCGGGCTGACCACGCCGGAGGTGTTGCCGGGCACCGCGGCGGACAGCGAGCCGCTGTGCACGCCCGGCATTACCAGCGGCACGATCACGCTGACGATGAGCGCGAGGTAGAGCGCGACATCCGCGGGGGTCCGGCGGTCACCGGCCGTGAGCGGAACCCGCTTCCACGGCCGCAGCCGGATCGTGCCGGGCCGGGCCCAGAACAAGATGCCGCCGGTCATCGGCTTGAACTTGCCCGCTAGCGGGCCCCATGACCCGGCGACCCCCACGGTCTCCAGCAGCACCGTCCACAGGACCGCCTTCTCGTACACGATCGGCTGGTTCCACCACTGCGCGACGTGCCAGAACGCGGGCAGGCGTGACGTCACAGTGGCGATCACCACGCCGCCGAGGATGTAGAACGTCAGCAGCTTGGCGATGTAGATCACATGCACCATCCGTGGGGTGCCGAACCCGCGCTCTGCCCAGTGCAGCGCCAGCACCTGCATCCGGTGCATCAGCGGCTGCCGCATGAACGTGCCGGGGTCGACCTCTGGCAGGTCAGGCTTGGTGAATCCCATCATGGTCTCCTTACGGTGATTCCGAACGAGGGTTGAGGCTCAACCCGCGGAGCTATCAGCGCGAAGCGCGCAGGGCTGGTTTGTCGATCTTGCCGACGGGGTTCTTCGGCAGCGCGGGCACGATGCTGATCGCCACCGGGATCTTGATCTTGGTGAGGTTGCTGCGGCAGAGGGCCAGCAGCTCGTCGGCCGTCACGGCCGCACCCGGGTAGGTGACCAGGTAAGCCACCGGTACCTCGCCGTATACCGCGTGCGGTGCGCCGATCACGGCCGCTTCCAGGACTGCGTCGTGCCGGGCCAGGACCGACTCGATCTCCTGGGGGTAGATGTTCTCGCCGCCCCTGATGATCATGTCCTTGATCCGGTCGACGATCGTCAGGTAGCCATCCACGTCCAGCACGCCGACGTCGCCGGTGTGCAGCCAGCCCCCGCTCACCTCCCCTTCCCCCCTCACTGCCTCGGCCGTGGCTTCGGGACGGTTCCGGTACCCGCGCATCACGTTCGCGCCGCGGATGACCACCTCGCCCGGCTGGCCGACCGCGGCGAACGAGCCGTCCGGCCGCATCGTGGCCACCTGCTGACCCGGCAGCGCCACCCCGACCGTGCCGGGCTTGCGCACCCCGTCCAGCGGGTTGACGGTAGACGCGCAGGTGCCCTCGGTGAGCCCGTATCCCTCGATGATCGGGAAGCCGAACCTGGCCTCGCTGCGGCGCAGCAGCTCCACCGGCACCGGCGCCGCCCCGCACACCGCGAACCGGACGGACGAGGTATCGCCGAGCTGATCTTCGGGCAGCTCGGCCAGCCGCGCGTAGATGGTGGGCACGGCCGAGAAGTACGTCGCCCGGTACCGCGAGATCGCGGCGAGGAAGGTGTCCGCGGCGAACCTAGGCAGGATCGTCACCTGGGCGCCGGCCATCATCGGTGCCAGGCAGCTCACCAGGATCGCGTTCACGTGGAACAGCGGCAGCACCAGCAGGCAGTTGTCGTCCGGGCTCAGCTTCATTGCCTGGCCGAGCGAGGCGCCCATCGCCACGAGGTTCGCGTGGTCGAGCATGACACCCTTCGGCCTGCCCGTCGAGCCGCTGGTGTAGATCAGCAGGGCCAGGTCACCAGGCCGGGTCTCCGGAGCGGGCAGCGAGCCGGCCGGGGTGGTGGCGAGGTCGCCGGCCGCCAGCACCGGGACGCCGTAGCTGACGTCCGGACCAGTGCCGATCATCAGCTTGGCCCCGGAGTCGGCGATCTGGTAGCCCGCCTCGTTCGGCGTGAACACCGGGTTGACCGGGGTAGCCGCGGAGCCCAGCCGCCACGCGGCCAGCAGGGCGGCGAGCAGCAGCTCCACTCTGTTGGGCAGCATCACCGCGACCACGTCGCCCCGGCCCACCCCGGCCGCAGCGAACTGCTCGGCGACCGCACCCGGCGGGCCACCTCGGCGTAGGTCAACTCGAGCCGTGTGTCACGCATGCACACGCGGTCGGCCAGCATCACCGGACGATTCCACGGCAGATAGTCGATGGTCATCGCTCCACCTCGAAGACCACGCGGACGTCTCCGATGCGCTGTGGGCTGGAATGCCGGGTGTTTGCCGGACCGGCCACATCCGCCGGGTGGGCGCCTGGCAGGCGCGAGGCAGCCAACGCGGCCGGGCCCGGACCTTCGTGGCCGGGCGCTGGATGGCCGGCGGCCCGCCGCGGGAGGCGGCCGGCGAAAAAAACCAGGCTCAGCCATACGGTCAGGAAGAGCGTCCCGGCGATCGGGATGATGAACGGGGCAAGGCTAGGTCCTGTCATGTCAGTAGCTCCTTATCAGGCAGCCTCCGGGGGTGATGCTTTAACGGTAGGAGGAGCCTGTGAGCTGGGACATGGGCGCCGATCACGAAGAAACAAGAACAATCAGCCAGGCTTTGTGCTGCCAGTCCGATCGGCCAGGCGTGGCCGTGCTGTGCTCGGGCCCCGCTCAGCGGCCGGCGGGCGGCGGCTGCAGGACGGCGGAGCCCAGCCAGCGGCACGCCGACAGCGCCAGCTCAACATCCAGCCGGCTCTCTTGCAGAGGACCGCCCCGGATCTCCTCGGCCTTGCGGATGCGGTAGTGCACGGTGTTCTTGTGCAGCATCAGTTGTTCGGCGGTCGCGGTGAAACTCCCGCCGGTGGACAAAAGACGCGCGCTGTCTCCCGCAGCCGCGCCTGCGGCTCGTCATCGATCGCCAGGGCGCCCAGCGTGCTGTGCACCCAGGCGCGCGTGGCATTCAGGTCTGCGCACAGCAGGGCCACCGGACCGGTCTGCGCAAACGCCGTCGTCCGCGGCCCGTCCGGTCCCGCGGTCAAGGCCAGCTCCTGCGCCAGGTGCGCCTGATGATGCGTCAGGCGAAACCCCTCGACGCCGGGAGCAGGAGCCCCGGCCGCCAGGCGCGTGCCCGGATCGGCGTCGTCCACGGCTTTGTGAAGCAGCTCCCACCGGGGGTTGGTGTGCCTGCCCAGCGGCAGCCAGGCCCAGACGCTGGCCTCATCCCGTGGCACCAGCAGCGGTCTGCCGGGACACCCCAGCGCCTGGCGGCCGCCATGACCAGCCGCTCGATCCGGGCCAGCCCCGCGCCGCCCGAGGCCGGGTCGGGGTTCCAGGCGATGAGTCCGACGTGGTGCTGACGCAGCCGGTAGCCCAGTTCGGCTTCGACCGTGCCGAGATCGACCCGCTTGTCCTCGAGCAGCGCCCGAACCCGGCCGGCCCGCATGGCGGTCTGGGTGAGCAGCCAGCGGTCGCGTTCGTGTTCGTAGACGGTGAAGACCTGTTCGGTAAGCCGGTCGATGTACCCGGAGCTGAGCTCCACCATGCGGCGTGCCGCGGCCACGACCAGCGGTACGTCCCGGCCTTGCCGGGCCAGCTCATCCAGACACCATTGCAGGACTCGCTCGTGGCCGACCCGGTAAGCGCGGATCAGCGCACCGGCGGGCACGCCACGCTGGGCCAGCCGCCGGGCGTACTCGATCGCAGCCGGCGGCGCTTCGATGGTCTCGACCGGCATCCCGTGTTCGAAGACATGAAATATCGCTGTGATGTTCTCCGTGACGCTGGCGCGCAGGACGCCGAGGATGCCGGTATCGCCCTGCAGTTGCTCGATCGCAGCGGCGAGGTGCTCGGTCACATCCTGGGTGACCTCGGCCAGACGAACGCTGAGGGTTGCTGCCACGGCCGCAAGTAGCTCATCGCCAGAATGGCCGCCTGGGTCCACAAAGGTCATCCTAATACGGCAGTATCCATTGGCTAGCTGACCAGGGCGATCGCGGTGTTGAGGGCCCGGCCCGGCCGCCTCACATCCCCAGTCATGGGGTTTGCGCCGCCTCGGGCGGCGCGTGCTCCAGCGCGATCCTGGCCAGGTCGACGCGCGACCTGATGTCGAGTTTGCGGAACATCTGGCGCAGGTGGAACGCGACCGTGTGCGTGCTGATGAACAGCTGGTCGGCTATCCGCTGGTTGGTCAGGCCTTCGGCCACCAGGCGCGCCGTGGCCAGCTCGATGTCGGTGAGGCTGGCCCAGCCCGCGGCCGGCCTCTGCTCACTCGCCCAGTGCCGGCGCCGCACCCCGAGCTGGCGCAGCCGCCGGCGGGTGCGCGCCACGCCCCGGCGCGCCCCGAGCCTGTCGTACTCCCGGAGGGCCTCCTCCAGGCTGCGGATCGCCTCGCGGTCCCGGCCTGCCGCGGCCAGCAGCACGCCCTGGTCCTCCACCGCGCATGCGCGGGCCCACGGGTCCGGAAGCTGGGCGGACGCGTGCTGCAGGAGGAAGACGTCGGACGTCAGCAGCCCCTCGGCGTGCTCGGCCGAAGCGCGGATCAAGGCGAGCGTGGGGCTGCCTCGCGCTACCTCGCCGATGGCCGTGACGATCCGGGCGGCCTGCTCGCGGTCTCCGGCGGCCAGCGCGATCCGGACCAGCCACGGCGCGCTGGCCGGATCGGTCAGCAGCACGGACCGGTGCTCTGGCAGGCCGGCCAGCACGTCGGCCAGGAAGTCAAGCGCCGCCCGCGGCCCGCGGCGGGCCTCCAGGACCTGGGCCTCTACCAGGCGTACCCCGTCGGTCAGATAGGGGGAGGGGTAGTAGTGGCCGAGAGCCGGCAGCCGCTGCACGTACTCGGCGGCCTTGGGCAGGTCGCCACGGCGCAGGGCGACGGTGGCGAGGACCGGCACCGCGAGTGAGTCGCCGGCGAAGCGCCCGCCGGCCTCCACCCGCCTCGAGACCGACTCGGCCAGCGCGACCGCATCGTCGAGCCGGCCCGCCGCCAGGGCGATCCGGGCACGCAGCATCTCGGGTATCCCTTCCGGCCCCGGGCCCCCCACTTCGAAGGCATCGGTGATCGCGGTGGCTTCGTCGAGCCGGCGGACCTGGATGAGGGCGGAGGCCAGGAACATGTGAGGGCTGAAATGCGTAGTCTCGTAGGGCCGGTCCGTCGCCTGGCGGACGGCCTGAGCGGCCAGGTCGAGCGCTTCGGCAGCCCGGCCCGAGTCCCACCTGGCCACGGCGAGCGCGACCATCGCGGCCACCACCAGCTCACCGCGCTTGGTGCTCGGCTCGGCCAGGATGGTCCCGGCCAGCTGATCGGCCTGCTGATTGCCGCCCAGCCCCAGCCATGCCCACATCAGCGCGACGGTCGCCTGGTCACGCAGGTCCGCGGGGACGCCTGAATTCGTGAGCACCGTCTGGGCTTCGGCCATGGCCTCCGTGGCTCGCCCGGTCAGGACCAGCAGCGACGCCAGCGCACACCGCATCGCCGCGGCCTCGCGCGCTGGCGGCGGCACCGCCAGCGCCGACCGGACCAGGGTTTCCGCCTCATCCCGCTGGCCTGCCGCCGTGAGCGCCCTGGCCGCGGCGGCCGTGCGGACCGATCGCCCGGGGTCGGACGGGAGGGTGAGTGCGAGTGCTCCGGTCGCCAGTCCGGCCGCCGCCTGGGGCGCGAAGGGCGCAATCTCGGCCACGGCGCGGTCGAGCCCGGTCAGCGTCTCAGCGTCACCGGTACGGGCCCCCCGCAGCAGGTGGTATGCCGCGGGAACCGCCGAACCACCGCGGGCCAGCAGCATTCGCCCGTACTGCCCGTGCAGGGCCCGCTGGACGGGCTCGGCCAGCATCCGCGCGACCGCCTGCCGGACGAATTCATGCCGGAAGGCCAGGCCGTCCGCCCTGACCACGAGGAGGTACGCGGACAGCGCCTCGTCCAGCGCGGCCAGCAGCGCGCCCGGCGATTCGCCCAGGATCTCGCCCACGTCCTCGAGCCGGAACGAACCTCCGAGAACCGATGCCGTCCCCACGAACCGCCGGGCGTGGGCAGACAGGACCCTGAGCCGGTCCCGGGCCAGGGTCTCGATCCGGCTCGTCACCCGGGCGCTGCTCACCCGGGCGGGGGCCAGGCTGGCGCGCCCGTCGCGGACCACGATGGCGTTCTCATCGCGCAGCCCGCCGAACGCCTCGGCCAGGACGAGAGGGTTCCCGGCGGCGTCGTCGGCCAGTTCGATCAGCGTCTGGTCGGGGACGGCGCCGAGCACGTCACCGATCAGGGCGACCTGGGCCTCATGATCCAGCGGCCCGAGGCTGATCCGGGCCGCTCCGTCGCTTTCGAGCAGGCCGAACAGCAGCTCGGCAGGCCCGGCATCCGACGACGTGCCCACGGCCAGGATCCAGGACAGCGGATAGGACGCCAGCAGCCGTGGCATGGACCGGAGCGCCTGCCTGGTGGCCAGATCGGCCCACTGGACGTTGTCCACGGTCACCAGGACCGGGCCGGCGGAGACCAGCTCGTCCAGCCCGTCCAGCGAAGGGGCCGGGCTCAGCTCGCCGGCCGCCGCGGCCACCACGCGAAACCCCCGCCGGCCTGCTTCCTCGCCGGCCCGGGCCAGCAGCAGCGATTTCCCCGTGCCAGGCTCGCCTTCGACGAGCAGCACCCGGCCCTGGCCCTGCTGCGTGCCGTCCAGCAGGGCCAGGACGGTCTCGAACTCCGCCCCGCGCCCCCGCATCGGGGAACCCTGGTCAGCCACGGCATCCCCCAAACAGGTGCGCCGTCATGCGCAACCGCGCACTAGCACCACCCTATGCCGCGTTCGCCGAGGTCCGGAAGGCGCGCAGACACTCCTGTCCGCGCGTCGCATCCGGTCCGTTCGGCTAAAAGAATTGGGCGGAACGGGCCGTGGTGCTCCGCTCCATGGCCAAGGCCTCCTGCGCGCCGGTCAGTTCGATGATCCGGCGGACCGCCGCCGACGCCGCGATCAGGCGCATGCATCCGCCGCGCAACTCGGCGCGGCGCCGGGTCGCCAGGAGCGCCCGCAGGCCGGCGCAGTCCATGAACGAGACGCCGGACAGGTCGAGCATGAGCCTCGCGCTGCGCTCGCGGATGATCTGCAGCAGGGCCTGCTGCAGCGGGGCCTCTGTGCAGACGTCGACCTCTCCGCTGATCGCCACGATGGTGCCGCCGTCACCGGGACGGACACACAGGATCACACCCATAATCCCAGCCTGACGGCGCCAGCCGCGGGCCCGCATCCCCAACGTGGACGGTTCTCCCGCTAACCGGACTGGGGATGCGGAGCCGTTGCCGCCCCGGAGACGATGGAGCGACGAGCTGGCCGGAGGGCAGCCGGAGGGCAGGAGGTGCAGCCAGGTGCTGATGGTCTCGAGGCCGCGCCACGTACCGCGTGAGCCGCATGACCTGACCGACGGTGAACTGGCCGGCCGGGTGTACCGGCTGGCCCGGTGCGCCGGTTCCCGCGTCGATCCCGACGACTGGTTTCCCATGATCCGGGACGTGACCAAGGCCCGGGACGAGGCGGCGCACGCCATCGCCGTCTGCGCCCGCTGCCCGGTGCGCCCGGATTGCCTGGAACTCTCGCTGCGGCACGCGTTCGGCGTCGGCGCGCACGGAGTGTGGGGCGGGCTGGTCGAGGAGGAACGGCGGGCGGTCCGCCGCCGGTGGCTGGCCGGGACCAGCGTCACCGAATTCCTCCAGGACCAGCCCGCACGGTTACGGAGAGACCAGCAGATGGCTCTCCACCGTGGCCACCCCGGGCGCCGCCGCGGCCGCCGCCCTGGCCGCGGCCGCCTCGTGCAGCGAGTGCACGTGCCCGTAGAGCTTGGCGGTGTGATCCGATACCTCGACCCTGATGTGCCGGGCATCGATCTCCGCCTCGCGCTGGAAGGCATCCTCGATCACGGCCTGGACCTTCTCCGGGCTCACCGGCGGCTTGACCGTGATAGCGTCCGTCACGCCTACGACTCCTCTGACGTTGTGGACCATCCGCTCGACCTCGTGCCGCTGGTACTCGTACTCGACCTCGCCTTCCAGCGTGACCCAGCCGTCCGACACCCGGGCCTGCACCTTCCCTTCGGGGACCCGCACGTTCCACTCCAGGACGTGCGCGATGGCCCGGGCGATGTCGGAGTCGTCCCGCGGCGCGCCGGACAGCTTGACCTTCAGGTCGTTAGCCACCGCCTTGACCCCGTACACCCGCTCGGCCGCCCGGGCGGCGGCCAGCCTCTGCGCGTAGGTCGAGACGTGACCGGTCAGGGTCACCGCGCCGTCCTGAACCGCGACGCCGATGGCTTCCGGCTCGGTGATCTGCGGGTCCCACTGCAGCTCGCTGATGACGTCATCCCTGATCTCACTGTCGGATTTCACCTGCTCACCCTCCTTCGGATCGTTCCCCAGATTGCGCCGCGCGGCGCGCGGCCACATCACCCGTCCGGCTAGCCGTCGGCCTTGCGGTAGACCACCAGCGCGTGCGGGTGCTTGCTTGTCGCGCAGGCTCGCGGCCACATCAGCAGATCGGGTAGTTCGCGGACTAACCGGATTGAGGATGTGCCCGTCCGCCCAGGCGGGGAGCGTTGTCGTACATGAAGGTGCTGCTGGACCGCTGGCAGTTCGGCGTCACGATCACGTACCACTTCCTGTTCGTCCCGCTCACCATCGGACTGGCTTTCCTGGTGGCGATCATGCAGGTGCTGGCCTACCGGCGCCGGGACGAGGTCTGGGAGCGGCTCACGCGTTTCTTCGGCACGCTGTTCCTGATCAACTTCGCCATGGGCGTGGTCACCGGCATCGTCCAGGAGTTCCAGTTCGGCATGAACTGGTCGAACTACTCGATTTTCGTGGGCAACATCTTCGGTGCCCCGCTGGCCATGGAGGGCCTGCTCGCGTTCTTCGCCGAGTCCACGTTCATCGCGTTGTGGATGTTCGGCCGTGACCGGCTTCCCCCGCTGGCGCACACGCTGTCCATCTGCGTGGTCAGCCTCGGCACGATCGTGTCCGCGTTCTTCATCCTCACCGCCAACGCCTGGATGCAGCATCCGGTCGGCTACCGCATTGTCAGCGGGAAGGCGGAACTGACCGACTTCTGGGCCGTGCTGCGGAACGACACGCTGTGGGCCGAGTTCTCGCACACCGTGCTGGCCGCCTTCGTGACCGGCGCGATGGTCGTCCTCGGCGTGTCCGGATGGCAGCTGCTACGTGGCCGGCACGTCGCGGCGTTCACCCGGTCGGCCCGGCTGGCCGCGGGCGTGGCGCTGGTCTGCACCGTGCTGGTGATGGTGACCGGTGACCTCCAGGCCCGGCTGATGGACACCCAGCAGCCGATGAAGATGGCCGCGGCCGAGGCGGTCTACCGGACCCAGGCCGGGGCCAGCTTCTCGCTGCTCACTATCGGGAACCTGTCCGGCCAGCCCGTCTTCCAGATCCGGATCCCGCACCTGCTCAGCCTGATCGCCACCCTGTCCTGGAACGGCACGGTCGACGGCATCACCCAGGTCCAGAACGCCGAGGCCGCCAGGTACGGCCCGGGCGGCTACGTGCCGGTGCTGTGGGTCACGTACTGGAGCTTCCGCCTGATGGTTGGGTTCGGCTTCCTGATGCTGGCCGCGTCCGCGTGGGCGCTGTGGCGGTCCGGGCGCGGGCGGCGCAAGGCCTTCGAGCTCGGGCGCTGGACGCTATGGTTCCTGGTGGCCTGCATCGTCACGCCGTTCCTGGCCAACACGTTCGGGTGGCTGTTCACCGAGATGGGACGCCAGCCATGGATCGTGTACGGCCTGATGAAGACCGGGGCGGGGATCTCGCCCGGCGTCTCGACCGCCGACGTGGCGATCACCCTGGGCGGTTTCGTGCTGCTTTACACCGTGCTCGGGGTCATCGACGTCGTGCTCATGTTCCGCGCCGCCCGGGGCGGCCTCGGTGACGCCGGCGAACCACGTCCGCCCGGGCAGCCGGGCGAGCCGACCGCCACCGAACTGGTGTACTGACTATGAACGGACCAGTAGCCAGCCTGAACACCGCGTGGTTCGCCCTGATCGGCCTGCTGTGGACCGGTTACCTCGTGCTCGAGGGGTTCGATTTCGGCGTCGGTGTGCTCAGCCTGGCCATCGGGCGGGACGACCTGGACCGGCAGCTGGCCCGCAACGCCATCGGCCCGGTCTGGGACGGCAACGAGGTCTGGCTGATCGTCGCGGCCGGCGCGACCTTCGCCGCCTTCCCCGTCTGGTACGCCAGCTTGTTCAGCGGCTTCTACCTCGTGCTGTTCGTCGTGCTGGTCGCGCTGATCGTCCGGGGGGTGAGCTTCGAGTTCCGGGGCCATCGCGACAGCGCCCGCTGGCGGTACGGCTGGGACGTGACCCTGGCCATCGGCAGTCTGGTGCCTGCATTCGCCTGGGGCGTGGCCTTCACCGACCAGGTCCACGGCCTGCCCCTGTCGCCGTCCGGTCTCTACCTGGGGGGCCTGCCGGGCCTGCTGGCCCCGGTGGCGCTCGTCGGCGGGCTGGCTAGCCTGGCCATGTTCACGGCGCACGGGGCCACGTTCCTCTCGCTCAAGACCGCCGGGCCCCTGGCCGCCCGGGCCGCCCGGGTAGCCGCCTTGCTCTCGCCGCTGGCCGGCGCGCTGGTGGTGGGCACCGCGGCGTGGCTGTCGGCCGGCGGCTCCCACGGCCCCGGTGCCCTGGGCGGCACGGTGCCGGTCGTGCTGGCCGCCGGGTGCGGGCTAGCCTTCGCGGTGTCCGGGATCCTGACCCGGGCCGGCCGGCCCGGCGTGGCGTTCGGCCTGAGCGCGCTGGGCATCGTGGCCGCTGTCGCCGCGGTCTTCACCGCGCTGTTCCCCCGGGTCATGGTCTCCTCCGGTCCCGGCCCGGCCCTGACCGTCTGGAGCGCCGCCTCGGCACACCAGACCCTGCTGGTCATGACCGTGGTCGCGGCGATCTTCGTCCCGGTCATGCTGGTCTACCAGGGCTGGAGCTACTGGGTGTTCCGTCAGCGGCTCACCAGGCCCGGCCCGTCCCCCGCATCGGCGCCGCCGGGGCCGTCGGTCGGCGCGCGGCGTGACCGCCGCTAGGCCGGCCGCGGTGCGCCTCCTGCCCGCCGGGGCCAGGGCGTGGCTGGCCGGGGCCAGGGCGTGGCTGGCCGGAGCCGTCGCCGTCGGGCTCGCCCAGGCCGTTCTCCTGGTCGCGCAGGCCGATATCCTGGCCCGCCTGCTGACCGGTGCGTTCTACGGCGGGATCTCGGGCCGCGCGGTGACCGGATACTGCGCGGCGATCGCGTCACTCGCCCTCGGTCAGGCAGTGTTCACGTGGGCCTGGGAGGCCTGCACGGAAGCCGCCGCCCGGCGAACCAGGGCGGCCGTCCGGCGCTGGGCGCTGGCCGCCGCCATGGATCCTGTGAGCCCCATTGGCCTCGCGGGCACCGCGGGCCCGTCCGTGCCCGTCGGGTCCCGCGCCGGCGAGCCCCTGGGACCGGGCGGCGTGACCACGCTGATCGGCTCCGAGATCGACGAACTCGACCCCTTCGTGGCCCGGGTCCTGCCGAGGACCGTCCTGGCCCTGGCCGTTCCGGCCCTGCTGCTGGCCTGGATCGGCCACCTGGACCTGGTCTCAGCCGCCCTGGCCGCCGCGACCCTGGTCATCGCGCCGGTCCTGGCCGGGCTGGTCGGGGCGGACACCGCGGCCGCGGTCCGGCGCCGGCTGGCCAGCCTCGAGCGCCTCGGCGACCGCTTCGACGCGCTGGTGGAGGGCTTGCCGCTGCTCCGGGCCTTTGGCCGGGCCGCCGACCACGAGCGGGCCGTGGCCGCCTCGGGCGAACAGGTCCGCACGGCTACGCTGGCCACCCTGCGGATCGCGCTGCTCGCCGGCCTGATCCTCGAACTCCTCGCCGCCGTCGGCACCGCCCTGGTGGCCGTCCGGCTCGGCCTGCGTCTGGACGCTGGCCAGCGGATCCTCCCGCAGGCCCTTGCGGTGCTTATCCTCGTCCCCGAGGTGTTTCTCCCCGTGCGCCGGCTGACGGCCGATTTCCACGCGGGCACCACCGGCCGTGCCGTGCTGGCCAGGCTCGGCGGTCTCACCGTCACGGAGCGGGTCTCCCGGCCCGCCGCGGCACCCGCTCCCGGCGTCCTCCTGGAGGGAGTGTGCCTCGCGGCCGAGGGCCGGAGCCTGCCGGTGCTGGACGGGATCGACCTGCGGGTGTCCCCCGGGGAGCGGGTGTGCCTGGTCGGCCCGAGCGGCGCCGGCAAGACGAGCCTGCTCCGGGTGGTGGCGGGCCTCGTCCCGCCCACGGCGGGCCGGGTGCGCCTGGAGGGCCCGCTGCCCGCGCCGGGCTGGGTCCCGCAGCACCCTACCGTCCTGCCCGCGACCGTCCTGGAGAACATCACGCTCGGTCGGCCGGGTGCCGACGAGCGCATCGCCCGCCAGGTCCTTGAAGTAGTCGGGCTCGGATCCTGGGTAAGGTCCCTGCCGCTGGGCCTGCGTACGCCGCTGTCCGGACTCGACGCTGCGCTCAGCCTCGGGGAGCGCCGCAGGCTGGCCGTGGCCAGGAGCCTGGCCGGGCCCCGCCCGCGACTGTGGCTGCTGGACGAGCCGACCTCCGGCCTGGACCCGGCCGGCGTCCGGCGGCTGGTGGCGGAACTCAGCCGGATCATTGACGGGACGACCGCGATCATCGCCACGCACGACCCGTCGGCCGCCGCTCTCGGGCAGCGGACGATCGAGCTGCGTCACGGCCGCGTCAGCGACCCCGGAGTGGTCGGCTCCGCCCCGGATCGCGGTCGGCGTTCCTGATGGACGCCCGGTGACCGGGAGCCCGCGCTCGGCGGCCTGGAGCCCGCGGCTCGGCCTGGACCGCCGGGGCCGGCGCCGGGTGCTCGTCGCCGCTGGCGTCGGCCTGGCCGGCGAGCTCGCCGCGCTGGGCCTGCTGACCACCGGGGCGTGGCTGCTGCTGTCAGCCTCCCTCCGCCCGCCGATCCTGCTGCTCTCGATCGCCATCGGCGCCGTGCAGCTGTTCTCGTTCCTGCGCGGCACCGCCCGTTACGTGGAGCGGCTGGCCAGCCACAGTCTCGGACTCAGCCTCCAGGCCGACCTGCGGGCTTGGCTGTACCGCCGCCTGGCCCAGCTGGTCCCCTGCGGGCTGCCCGGCGGGGACCGCGGCGATCTGCTGACCCGGCTGATCCGCGACACCGAGGAGGCCCAGGATCTGGTGGTTCGCGCTGCCGTCCCGGTCCTGGCCGCCGCGGCCGCCTGGGCCGCCGCCGTCGTCACCGCCGTCGCCCTGCTACCCCCGGCCGGCTGGGCCATCCTGGCCGCCGGGATCCTCGCGGCGGCGGGCATCGCCGTCGCGGTGATCCTCGCCGACCGGACGGCGGCAGAGCTTCCGGCTGCACGAGGTGCTGTCGCCTCCTGGGTCCTCGGCACCCTCACCGCCCGGGAGGAACTGGCCGCCCTCGGGGCCGGGGAATGGGCCCTGGACCAACTCGCCGAGCGCGAGCGGGTCCTCGGCGCCCGCACCAGAGCCGCCGCCGCCGCCGCTGGGCTGGGCCGCGCCGCGTGCGCGCTCGCCGGGGGAGCCGGGCTGGCCGGGGTGGCCTGGGCCGGCACGGCGGCCCTGCGAGCCGGGCGGATCGGCCCCGTCGAACTCGGCGTCCTGGTCTTCCTGGCGCTGGGCGTCGCCGCCGTGTTCCAGGGCCTGCCGGACGCCGTCGGCCGCCTGCCCGTCAGCCTGGCCTCCCTGATCCGCCTGGCCAGCCTCGGCTCCCTGCCTCGCCCCGGCCCCGGGCTGCCCGCGGACCATCCCGCCCCCCAGCCCCGTCCAGCGCCCCGGGCGCGTCGGACCGCCACTGTCGCCCTGCGCGGGGCGGCAGCGGCCTACCCGAACCGTCCGGGCCCCGTGCTCCGCGACCTGAACCTGGAGCTCGCCCCAGGCCGGCCGGTCGCGCTGGCCGGGCCGAGCGGTTCGGGCAAGACGCTGGTCGTCCTCACCTTGCTGCGCTTCCTCGACCTCACCGCAGGCAATCTGAGCGTCGACGGCACCGACGCGCGGGCCTGCTCACCCGGGGAGGTCAGGGCTCTGCTGGCCTGGAGTCCCGAGCAGCCGACGCTGTTCCCCACGTCGCTGCGCGTGAACCTGCGAGTCGGCGCGCCGCACGCCACCGACCGGCAGATAACCGACCTCTTCCGCCAGCTCCGCCTCGGCCCGTGGCTGGACGGGCTCGAGCAGGGCCTCGATACCGTGCTCGCGCCCTGGGACCATCCGGTCTCCGGCGGAGAGCTGCAGCGCCTCAGCGTGGCCCGGGCCGTGCTGGCCGACCGCCCCGTACTGCTTCTGGACGAACCCACCAGGCACCTCGACGCGGCCGCGGCCGACGCCGTGCTCCAGACCGTTCTGGAGCGCGCGGCCGGCCGGTCGCTGCTGTGGATCACCCACCGCCCGGAAGAGCTGGCCGCGTTTCCGCAGGTTCACCACCTCGGCGCGAACCCCCTGAGTGCAGCGGACCGGCCGCCTGACCGCTGGCCTCCCGGCCCCGGGCCGGAATCGGCAGCTAGCTGGCCGGGAAGCCCGGGACAGCGTGGCGCGCGCCGGTAGCATGCCCAGGCGGGCTTCCAGGAAGATGGCAATCCATATCGATGCCGCTATCACGAGCACGGCCGCCAGGACGACTACCATCGCGACTCCCCACGGGTCACTGCCAGCGCCCAGACCTGGCCTCGCGGGATCCGGCGCACCAGCGCCAGCCCGCCGCTCTTCATGACAGCCTCAGCCTAATCAGGGCGCCGGCTGGCCCGTATCCCCCGGACGGCTAGGGCATGCCGTCGCAGGGCGCTGCTAGATGCTGGCGTCCCGGCGAGTAGTCATCGGTCCGCCCGGGCTCGGCACGTCCACGGGCCGGGCGGCGCTGCGCCCGACTCCAGACAACAGCGAGATGACCGCCACGCCGACGACGATGTTGATGATGGCGGTGAAGACCTTGCTGGCCAGCGGCGCGGGCTGGGTGAACGGCGCGGCGGCCGCGATCACGTCGGCCAGGGCGGTGATCCAGGCGAAGAATGCGAAGGGGCGCGGCGTGCCGAGCAGCAGCAGATGCAGCAGTGCGGTGGCCAGGAGCGTGGCGCCCGCGGCCAGGAGCGCGTACACCGCGGTAGCCGAGTTCCCGAAGTTGTTGGCCGTTTCGGGGGCCAGTACCGGGATGCCCAGGACGCCGCGGGTGATCAGGACGCCGGCCAGCACCGCGAGCGCAGCCACCATCGCTGTCGCTACCCCGCCCGCCCACAATCGGCCGGCGTTCACGTGAACGTGCCCGGCTATGTCAATATCTTCCGGAGCCATCATGCGGCACCTCCTGCCGGCTGGGGGGAACGCCATATCCCAGGCTCGCGGCTGCCCGCGGGCCCGCACATCCACCGACCGGATAGTCCTGTGGACTAGCCGGATTGATGATGTGGCCGGACCCGCGGGCAGGGAGCGTGGGGAGGTGGGCAGGGCGACGGCACCGCCGGCCCGGCGACAACTGGAGGACTGGTGACAGTTCCGGACCAGAACGGCAAGGCCGAGGAGTTCGCCGCCGAGGCAGTCAAGTACCTCGGCCAGGGAGGCGGCGCGGAAACCGCCGCCGTCTGGGCCGCTCTAGCCCAGGTGTACAGCCGCTCATGACCACCGCCGACTCATCGGCTGCGATCGCCGAGGAGCTCCGGCTCGTGCAGGACGACATCGCCCGGCTCAGGGAGACGGCCGCAGACCTGCGACGGCGTATCGGCGAGCGCGACGAGGAGCCGACCGATCCCGAGGAGCGGTCCGCCTTGATAGAGGCGGCCGAGGAGCAGGAGGCGCTGATCGACCAGCTAGAAGCCAGGCGCGAGGAGCTGCTCCGCCGGCTTGGTCTGGGACGGTGCCTAGGTGAGGGGGCAGGAGACTGAGGACAGAGGCTGGCAGCTCGCGACGCCGCAGCTCTCATGTACGGCGATCCCTCCAGCTAGCGGATATCCACCTACCGCTAGGCCAGCACCTGCGGCAAGAGCCGCTCACCGTCCCCCGACGCATCCGGGTCACCGTAGCTTGGCTCGAACCCAGTTGCGCCGCCACGGAAAGGCTCAGACGGCCATGCGAGAGGGTCGCCTGAGCCTACCGAACCCAAGGATCTAGGTCAGGCCGCCTGCCCTGGGTGTAGAACCACCTTCGTCCAGCCTTCTTCCCGGGCATCGAAGTGCTTGTAAGCTTCGGGGGCCTGGTCGAGAGGCAGGTCGTGGGAAACGATCCAGGACGGCTTGACCTTGTCTTCGGCGATGAGGCTGCGCAGGTACCGGTTGTAGCGCTTCACCGGGCACTGCCCGGTGCCCATGTGCTGGCCCCTGAACCAGAAGCTGCCGAAGCCGAACGGGGCCTTGCCGTGCTTGGCCAGCTCATTCGGCCCGCCGGGGTCTTGCGGGACATACACGCCGACGGTGCCGATTCCTCCGGTGAACCGCACCGACGAGACCAGGTCGTTCAGCGTGGCGGAATTGTCTTCATGGCCTCGCGGGTCGTGCGCCTGGTAGCCCACGCACTCGGCACCGCGGTCGGCGCCCATGCCGTTGGTGTGCTCCATGACCTGATCGACTGGTGAGCCCTTCGAGTCATCGACCGGGATCGCGCCGACCTGCTCGGCGAGCCGGAGCCGGTCCGGATGGCGGTCCACGACCATGACCTTGGACGCGCCCATGGTGGTCGCCGAAAGCGCGGCCATGCACCCGACCGGTCCGCTGCCGTAGATGACGATGGTCTCGCCCGGGCGCAAGCCGGACATCCGCACCGCGTGCCAGCCGGTGGGGAAGATATCTGAGAGCATCACGTAGTCGTCCTGCTTCTCGCGGGCGTCCTCGGGCAGCCGCAGGCAGTTGAAGTCGGCCCACGGCACGCGCAGCAACTCGGCCTGGCCGCCCTGCCATGGGCCCATGTCGGCGAACCCGTAGGCGGCGCCGGCTATCCCTGGCTCGTTGGCGCGCAGGCAGTAGTTGGTCAGCCCTTCCTCGCAGTTGCGGCAGTGCCCGCAGGCGACGTTGAACGGAGCCGAGATCATGTCGCCGACTTTTATCTTGTCGACCGCATCGCCGACCCCGATGACTTCTCCGACGTTCTCGTGGCCGAAGACGCGGCCCTCTTTGAAGTCGGTGCGCCCCTCGTACATGTGCAGGTCTGAGCCGCAGATGTTGGTCGCGGTGATCCGGACCAGCGCGTCAGTCGGCTTTTCGATCTTGGCGTCCGGTACCTCATCGACACTGACGTTACGGGGACCGTGGTACACCACTGCTTTCACGAGAATCTCCTTCGGAAGTGCTGAACTCCGGGTCGCCGGGACGGTAGAAGCCCGCCCGGCGACTAGCTTGGCACCCGGCTGCCGGCGAACTGCTCGACGATCGCCGGGCAGAAGGCGGCCAGGTCCGCCGGGGAGCGGCTGGTGGTGAACTGGCCGTCGACGACGACTTGCTCGTCGACCGGCTCCGCCCCGGCATTGCGCAGGTCATCGCGCAGGCTGGGCCACGAGGTGAGCCGGCGGCCCCGGACGACGCCCGCAGTGATAAGCGTCCACGGGCCGTGGCAGATCGCCGCGATGGGCTTGCCTGTCTCGGCGAAGGCCCTGACGAACGCCACCGCGTCTGGGTTGATCCGCAGCTGGTCGGGGTTGACGGTGCCTCCCGGTAGCAGCAGGGCGTCGTAGTCATCCGGGGAGGCGTCGGTGACGAGCTTGTCGACCGAGAACGTGCCGGCCGATACCAGGTCGAACTGCCGGGCCTGGATCTCGCCAGGATGGATCGACAACAGCTCGGTGTCGGCGCCCGCGCCGTACAGGGCACCGCGCGGCTGCTCGAGTTCGACCCGCTCGACGCCGTCGGTGGCCAGGATCGCGACACGCTTGCCGCTGAGGTCACGAGCCATGTTTTCTCCTCGATACCGTTCTGATTTCTTGGGATCTACGGGCGGAACGCCGCCGTCCGGCACCCGAGATGCGCCAGGCGGATTCCCGGGCACCGGGCGGTGGCCGGATACCCGGACGGCCTTCGCGCGCTGTCGCGCCGCGCACCGTTTACCCCATGTTTCCGCGGCTGCCGGTCGGCCACATCCCCAGATCAGGTGGTTTCGCCGTCGGCGGCCGGTCAGGCCCCGGAGCGAGCCCGAGCGAATTGATTCACGATCGTGGAGCAGAACGCCGGAAGGTCGCCAGCCTGATCGACTAACCGGTCGGGGGATGCGGCCCCTCCGGCACCGCGAAGAAGATGAGGCACACGCTGGAAACCGGAACACACAGCATCGTGGCATGAGGTGCAGCCGGTGCTGATGATCGCGCAGCTTCGCCCGGGGCGAGCGAGGAAGGCCTGATCGTGATGACCGCGACCACCATGCGGCAGCAGCCGATCCGCAGCACCATCCCGGCCCGCCTCGACCGGCTGCGCTGGTCGCCGTTCCATACCCGCTTGGTCCTCGGCCTCGGTACCGCCTGGGTCCTTGACGGCCTGTCGGTCACCATCGCCAGTTCGGTCACCAGCAAGCTCACTGCGCCCAACACGCTGCATCTGACGACGACGGAGGCCGCCTCCATCGGCACCGTCTACCTGATCGGCGAGGTCGTCGGGGCGCTGGTGTTCGGCAGGCTGTCGGATCAGCTCGGGCGGCGCTCCCTGTTCATCTGGACGCTCGCGATCTACCTGGTCGGCACCGGCCTCACGGCGCTGACCCCGAGGGGATCGGGCTGGATCGTCTTCCTGTTCGCGACCCGGTTCATCGCGGGCACGGGCATCGGCGGGGAGTACTCGGCGATCAACTCGGCGATCGACGAGATGATGCCCGCCCGCTACCGCGGGCGGACCGATATCTGGATCAACGGCACGTACTGGCTCGGCGCGATCCTCGGCACGTTCGCCTCCTTCCTGCTGCTGAACTCGCTCCGGCCGGCCGAAGGCTGGCGGGTGGCGTTCTTGTGCGGCCCGGCTCTCGCGGTCGTGATCATCTTTGTGCGGCGCAACCTGCCGGAAAGCCCGCGGTGGCTGATCGCGCACGGCCGGGTAGCAGAGGCCGAGGAGCAGATGCGGCGCATCGAGGAAATCGCGATGCGGGACGGGCAGCGCCTCGAGCCCGTCCCGGAAAACGCCGCCATCGTCATAAAGCCCGAGAAACGGTACGGATACCTGACGTTGCTGCGCGTGGCGTTCCGCCGGTATCCGCAGCGGGCGATCCTCGGCGCGACGCTGATGATCACCCAGTCCTTCTTGTACAACGCGATCTTCTTCACCTACGCCCTCGTGCTGACCAAGTTCTACGGCGTCAGCGACAACGCGGTCCCGCTGTACGGCCTGGCGTTTGCGGTCGGCAACCTGGCCGGCCCGCTGCTGCTGGCCCCGCTGTTCGACAGCGTGGGGCGCAAGAAGATGATCTCCGGCACGTACCTGCTGTCCGGGGCCCTGCTGGCCTTCAGCGCCTGGCTGTTCGCCGCGGGGGTACTCGGGGCGGCGGGCCAGACCTTCATCTGGATCGTCATCTTCTTCTTCGCCTCGGCCGGCGCGAGCGCCGGCTACCTGACGGTCAGCGAGATCTTCCCGATCGAGATCAGGGCCGAGGCCCTCGCGGTGTTCTTCGCGATCGCCCAGGTCTTCGGCGCGGTCGGGCCCGTTTTCTACGGCTTCCTGATCGGCAACGGCACCAACCGCGCCGGCCTCGCCATCGGATACCTGGTCGGCGGCGGCATCATGATCATCGGCGGGCTGGTCGAGATCGCATTCGGCATCGATGCCGAGGGCAAGCCCCTGGAAGACATCGCCGCGCCCCTGACCGAGGTCGGCTCCTAGGGAGCGAAGGCGTGAGGACACTGAAAAGGGGACGAACATGACCGTTGTGGTGGGAGTGGATAACTCTGCGGCCTCGCGGGCGGCCCTGCGGCTAGCTGCGCAGGAAGCTCGCTGGCGGCAGGTCCCCCTGGTCGCGGTGACCGCATACGAACCGCCGCTCGGCCCGGTCGGCGGCTACCCGATCTCCGCAAAGCACACCGAAGGGGAGCAGCGGGCCACCGCCGAGGCGGCGCTTCGCGCCACCGTCGACGATGAACTCGGTGATCAAGCAGGGCAGGCAGATCTGCGCATTTCCGAAGGACTTGCCGGGCGCGTGATCATCGAGGCGGCCCGCGAGGCGAAAGCGGAGCTGATCGTGCTCGCGGCCCACCGGGGCAGGACCGTGGTGCCCGGAACGGTCAGCCAGTATGTCCTGCTCAAGGCCCGGTGCCCGGTCGCCGTCGTCCCGGTCGAGGATACGGACGAAAAGACCAGCGGCAATCCGTGAGCCCGGCGACCCGTGGAGCGGTACGGTCTGGCGGGTGCCCCTCAGGGGGAGATCCGCAGGTGGCTTTCGATGACGGCCACGCCGGGCGCGGCGGCCAGGGCCCGGGACAACGCTGGCCTCGTGCCGCGAGTGCAGGGGCCAGGACTGACAGGATTGAGGATGTGGCCCTCTGCGCGGACTAGGACGGTGGGGTGATGACTGGTCTGGCCGGTAGCGGCGTACAGGTATCGGCAAAGCGCCGCGGCTACCGGCTCACGGCCGGGGTTCTGCTGGTCATGATGCTGGGCGGAACCCTGCCGGTCCCGCTCTACGTGCTGTACGAGAAGCAGATGGGCTTCGGGCCGCTCGGCGTCACCGTGGTCTTCGCCGCCTATGTCGTCGGCACGCTGGTGGCTCTGGTCGCTCTGGGTGACCTCAGCGATCATATCGGCCGCAAGAAGGTGCTGGCGATGGCCGTGGCCTGCGCGGCGGCCAGCACCGCGCTGTTTCTCGCGGCCTCCGGCATCGGGGTGCTCGTCGCGGCGCGCGTCGTGAGCGGCATGGCCGCGGGATTCGCCACCGGTACCGCCACCGCGGCCCTGGCCGAGCTCCAGCCGCGCGGGGATCACCGGGCCGCCGCGGTGGTCGCCTCCGGAAGCAACATGACCGGGCTGGGGCTTGGGCCGCTGATCGCGGGCATCTTCGCCGAGTACGTGGCCATGCCAACCCGTAGCGTGTTCTGGGCCTACCTGGGCCTTTGCGCGCTGGCAGCCGCCGCGCTGGCCGCCATCCCCGAGACGGTCGCGAATCGCGACGGCATGATAAGCCTCCGTCCGCGTATCGGCGTTCCGCCGCGGATGCGGGCCGTCATGCTCGGGGCAGGTCTCGGCGTATTCGCGGCGTTCAGTGTCCTCGGGCTGTTCAGCAGCCTGGTGCCCACCTTCCTGCACGGAATACTGGGCGTGCACAACCTCGCCCTGATCGGCGCCGCGTCCTTCCTGATCTTCATCATCGCCGCGATCAGCCAGGCGGTTTCCGCTCGGCTGCCGAGCCGCCGCAGCGTGAGTACTGGGCTGCCATTGCTGCTCGTATGCCTCGCCGCGCTCGAAGCGGCGCTTTTCGGCAAGGCGCTGTGGCTTTTCGTGGTGGCCATAATCGCGGGCGGCATAGCGGTGGGGTTCATCTTCCGCGGCGGTCTGAGCGAGCTGAACCGGCTGGCCGAGCCGCGTCACCGGGCGGCTGTCGTCTCCGCGTTCTTCGTCGCCGCTTATATCGGGCTGGGCCTGCCCGCGGTCCTCACCGGCCTTATCTCCCTTCAGGTGGGTCCGGTCGACGCCAGCGCGTACGTTTCGGGGCTGGCCGCTGCCATCGTCGCGGTGGCCTTCGTCATGGTCCTGCGCACCTTCGGCACCGCGCCCGCGCCCGAGCCGCCCTGTACGCCATCGGACGGCTGGTGCGGTCCGGAGGAGCCGGCCGGTTCGGGTGCGGGAACGCGCTCGGCGGTAGGCGGGCCGTCGCGATCTAGCTCATAAGGAGGCCTGTGCGGTCGGCCTCCCCAGGCGTGGTTTCACGCGGATGGCGATCCACATTGGTGCCGCCATGACAAGCACGGCCAGGATCCGCCGTCAGTGCACCCACCACGCCGGCGGCCAGCCTTCGCGAACCTCCAGGTCGCCGCGGGACCCGACCTTCGCGTAGCCGAGGAACAAAATGCCGCTGACCAGGACGACCAGGATCCACAGCGGGTGGCCGTTCACCCGGCTCCAGTCGTTCAGCCCGTGCAGGATCGCGGCGACCACCAGCCCTATCCAGGCGACCTGGTACCACTTGTAACGTCCGGTCGCCGCCAGTCCGATGAAATAGCCGGTCAGGCCGGACCCAGGCTCGCGTTGCTGGCGTGCAGTGAGACCTCGAGCGTGATCGCCAGTGGTACCTGCGTCGCCAGCGCGATCAGCAGCACGGGCCAGCTGCGCAGCGAATGGTGCCGGATCCAGTCGCCCAGCGGGAGCAGGTCGTTGGCCTGCCCCTGGCGTCGCTGCTGAGCCGACGGGATCGGCGCGTGAGCAGGCATCATCGTGGTCATCTCCCTTGGTGGCCGGGTCTCACGCCACCGTGGCACACTGCCCCTCGGCCGCCATCCCCAAGATGTGCATTTCAGCCGGCCGGGGACGAGCCCGGTCCCGTGCGACCAAGTTCTGCCGCGAGCTCCTCCCTGACCTGCGCCATCTGGTCCGCCACCGCGGGGTCGGGGGCTGGGTAACGAGGGTTGATCGCGTCGAGCGCGGTCACCAGGACCGCGGCGGTGGCCAGGCGGCTGAACCACTTGTGGTCGGGCGGCGCGGATAACCGGCCGAGGACGGCGGTGCGCAGTTCGGCCTCCGCCGCCTCCTCGAGCGCGACCAGGAGCGAGACCGTCGTCTCGGCGTCCGGGCCGAAGGCGAGCACCCCGTGGCCGCCCAGCAGAACGGCCTGCGTGCCCGGTCGCGCCCCGATCAGCTCGATGACGGCGCTCGCCGAGGGGGCCACCGGGACCTCCTCCGCCTGGCCCAGGCGGGGCAGCGGTTCGTACCGGACCGGCAGCGGCAGGCCCGCCAGGGCGAACGCCAGCAGGTGCGGGGAATGCGTGTGGATCACCGCACCGGCTCGCGGCCTGGCCCGGTACACCTCGGTGTGCATGGCCACGACCTCGGTGCTCATCCCGCCCGGGTCGCCCTCGGCCGCGGTTCCGTCGAGGCGGATCACGGCCAGGTCATCGGGCACGAGATCGCGGGCCCGGTTCAGCGTGGCGATGAGCACGGCGTCCGGTCCGACCCGGGCCGAGAGGTCAGCGTGCCCGGAGTGAGACAGCACCCCGGCGCGCACCAGGCTCATCGCGACATCCACCACGGCACGGCGGAGCACAAGGTGTGACCGCTCGGCCGCTTCGGCCACTGGCGCCTGCCTCGGCGTAGTCATCTGCGCCTCCCAAGGACACCAGCCTAAGACCACCAGGATGACGGATGTGCCCCAGCCGGCCGCGGAGAAGACTGGGCAGCCTTCAGGGAAGGAGCAGCCATGAACGGAAGACCGACGGCGGCGGCTGCGGGCAAGATCGACGTGGGCGGCGACCTCACGGTGAACCGGCTGGGCTTCGGCGCGATGCGGATCACCGGCCCCGGGATCTGGGGTGATCCGCCCAACCGAGACCGGGCCAAGGAAGCGCTGCGGCGGGCCGTGGCGCTCGACGTCAACTTCATCGACACCGCCGACTCCTACGGGCCGGAGGTCAGCGAGCACCTGATCGCCGAGGCCCTGTACCCCTATCCGGAGGCACTGGTCATCGCGACCAAGGGCGGGCTGGTCCGGCCGGGCCCGGGGCAGTGGGTCCCCGACGGCCGCCCGGAGCACCTGCGCGGCGCCTGCGAGGGCAGCCTTCGCAGGCTGCGGCTGGACCGGATTGACCTGTACCAGTTCCACCGACCCGACCCCCGGGTGCCGATCGCCGAGTCGGTCGGCGCGCTGGCCGAGCTGAAGGATGAAGGCAAGATCCGCCACATCGGGGTGTCGAACGTCACCGAGCAGCAGTTCCGGGAGGCCGAGCGGGTGACCGCGATCGTGTCGGTGCAGAACCGGTACAACGTGGTCGACCGGTCCTCCGAGCCGATGCTCGACCTGTGTGACCAGGAGATGCTGGTGTTCATCCCGTGGGCGCCGATCGAGCAGACAGGGACCATCCCCGCGCTGATGGCCGCCGCCCGGCGCCGCGGCGTGACCGAGCGGCAGGTGGCGCTGGCCTGGCTGCTGACCCGGTCGCTGCAGGTCCTGCCGATCCCCGGCTCCGGCGACCCGGAACACGTGGAGCAGAACATCGCGGCCGCGGCCATCGATCTCGCCGCCGAGGAGATCAGGGCGATCACGCTAGCGCTCCTGAGCCGATGATCACGGCCGAGACGGTCAACGGCATCGTCAGCTTCCAGGCCAACGGCCTGCCGGTGGTGTCGCTCTACTGCCGCGTCGACCCCGGCGCGAGCCAGCGGGAGGTGCGCGCCCGGGTGGACAGCCTGCTGGACCAGATCCGTCCGCTGGCCAAGGACCGCGACCTCGATCACCGGTACCGGCTATCGGTGCGCGCGGACATCGAGCGCATCAAGGACGCCCAGGGCAGCGAGCGCTGGCCGCCAGGGACGATCGCCATCTTCTCCTGCTCCGGCCGTGACCTTTACGAGGAGATACCGCTGCCGCGCCGGGTGCGTGAGCAGGTCATGGTGGACGCCACTCCGTTGGTCCGTCCCATGCTGGCGGTGCTCGGCGAGTACTACCGCTCCTGCGTCCTGGTCGTCAACCGCGAGGAGGCCTCGGTCTGGGAGATGTACCAGGACCAGATGCGCGAGGTGGAAACGGTCACCGATCCGCTGCGCAAGGCAGGTAACACGGGAACCCGCGCCGAGGACCGGATCCAGAACCGGGTGGACGAGCAGAGCAAGCGGCACTTCCGGCGGGTCGCGCAGGTGATCGACCAGCTGCTGCGCACCGACGGGTACGACGTCCTCGTCGTCGGCGGCCACGAGTACGAGCTGGGGGAGTTCTTCCGCCTCCTGCCGCACGAGCTGCGCGGCCGGGTAGCCGGGACGTTCTGGGCCGACCCGGCCGCGACCCCGATGGCCGAGATACGCCGCAGCGCCCAGGGCGTCGTGCAGTGCTACCAGCGCGAGCAGGACCAGCGGCTGGTCGATCAGGTGCTGGAGCTGGCCGCGGCGGGCGGGCTGGCCGCGCTCGGCCCGGAGGACTGCCTGTGGGCAGGCAGCATGTCCGCGATCGACACGCTGCTGCTACGAGACGGCACCACCCTGCTGGGGGTGCTCTGTGACGAGTCCCGCTGGCTGGCGGTCTCGGGGGACGTCTGCCCGGTATGCGGGAAGCCCACCCGGTACACCCCTGACGTCCTGGACGAGCTGGCGGCGGCCGTCATCGAGACCGGCGGCTCGGCCAGGCAGATCGCCGCGGACCTTATGCCAGCGGAGTACCCCACGGCGGCGAAGCTGCGGTTCCCGCCCCCGCCGCGGGAGGCAGGAGACAGCCAGCCATGAGCACCGCGAGTCACTCCCGCGCTGGCCACCGCGCGGCATCTCCCGGTCGGCGGGACGCCGGCCGCCAGGCTGACCCCGGATCCCGGAACTACCAGACCTGACGGTGTGAGGTATACGATCCGCTGGCAGCATGAGGGCGAGGCCACACCGCCCTTCGAAGGCCACCGCACCTTCACCTGGTTCACCCCGGCGGCGCCGTGCCGCGACCGACTTCGAGTGGTTCGAGAACCGCTATCCCGGCTGATACCACGGCCCGTTCAGGAAAAATAGATCTTTCTATCTACCTAACGGAGCGTGGTTCATCCGATCCGGGCCAGGAATCTGCTCGGCTCGATGTAATAGGGGTTCTCGTGGATCATGCCGTCCACGATCACCGCCGGGTGGGTGCGCAGCGCCTGCATCAGGACCTCGGCCCGGGACTACCCTCAGCTTCTCACAGGCTAAGGGGCGAAGCTAACCTGCTGACCGCTACGAGGCATCCTCGGCGCCCTGCTCCGCGGCGATCCGCGCCAGCTGGACCCGGGAGGTGATGCCGAGCTTCCAGAAGATATGGCGCAAGTGGAACGCGACGGTGTGCGTGCTCAGGAACACCCGGTTCGCCACCTGCCGGTTGCTGAGCCCCTGGGCCACCAGGTCGGTGACCCGCCGCTCGGTGTCGGTCAGGCTGTCCCAGCCGAAGGCCGGGCGGTCCGCGTGGGCCCAGTGCCGGAGCCGGGTGCCGGCGGCCCGCAGGCCGGATCGTACCCGGGCCAGGTCGTCGGCGTCGCCGAGCTCTTCGTACAGGGCGTAGGCCTGGCTGAGCAGGGTCGTGGCCAGGCCCGGATCGCCCCGCCGGGCCCAGGCGTTCCCGGCGTCCTCCAGCGCGCCGGCCCGGGCCCGCGCGGCCGCGTAGCGGCCGGCGGCCCGCTGCAGGACAGCGGGGTCCTGGTCGATCAGCCCGCGGGCGTGGGCGGCGGCGGCCGCCACATCCGGGTTGCCCGGCGTGGTCGTGGCCAGCCGCTGCGTCTGGCTGGCCAGCGCGGCCGCCCGGTCCCGGTCGCCGTCGGCGAGCGCGCCGCGTACCAGCAGCACGGCGCATTCCGGGTCAGCCATCCCGCCGCCGAACAACGTCAGTTGCAGGTGCTTCTCGAGGTCCTGGACGTAGGCGCGGACGTCGACTTCTGGCCGCATCGGGCCTCCTCTCGTCCCCCTGTCGTCTCTACTGCCAGCTTTGCCGGGGACCGGGGCCGGGCGCATCGTCCTGCCCGGGCAATTCCGTTAGCCCGGCAGGACAACCAGGGCGCCGAGGTTATGACTGGCGCAGCGCCTGCAGGGTCCGCCACGCGTGCGTGGCGATCTGGAGGTTGAACTGGACGTCGGGCAGGCCGAGATCGTGGCCGGACACCTGGCGGATGCGCCGGAGGCGGTACTTGAGCGTGTTGCGGTGCACCGACAGCGCCTTGGCCGAGGCGTCGTAGTTGCCGCCGCAGTCGAGGTACTCGCTCAGCGTCAGCACCAGCGGCGTGCCGTGCTCGGCGTCGTAGTCGATCAGCTGGCCGAGCCACTCGGTCACGAAGCGCTCCATGGCCGACGTGTCGCCCGCCGTGCCCAGGATCTTGTAGATGCCGAGGTTGTCGAACAGCGTGATCCGCTCGGGACCGCCCGTCGTCTTCTGGATCTGCAGTGCCAGCTCCGCTTCCCGGCAGGAGTCCGGGAACCCGTCCAGCTCCAGCACGCGGCCGCCCACCCCGATCCGGCACCGCCCGCCGTGCATCTCGGTGACGACCCGCGCCCACAACAGGTCCCAGGACACCTCTGTATCGGCCAGCACGACCACATCGTGCAGCCGCGGCGCCAGCAGCGACCCCACCCCCACGGCCCTGGCCGCCCGGCCGACGGCGTGGAAGAACAGGTCGCTGTCGTCGTCGCGGCGGGCCGCGGCCGGTTCGATCAGGACGACCCGGTGCTCCCGGACCAGGTTGTAGCCGAGGGCCTGGGCCCGGTTCAGCAGCGTGGCCGGGTCCGCGCCGGTGTCCCCGACGAGGTCGAGCACGAGGTTGGTCCGCATCCGCGTTTCGCCCTGGGCCAGGCTCTGCAGCCGGGCGATCTCTGTCGTGAGCACTGTGGTCGCGTGCTCGACGGCCACCCGTTCGGTATCGGCCGCCGTCCCGGCCGGGTCGTGCAGGACGAGTACGGCCACCGGGGAGCCGCCGAGCGCGGCCACCGAGATGAGGCACCCGCCCTCCCTGACCGGGCCCGTGGCGGTCACGGCCCGGTCCAGCAGCCGGGCTCGCCGCACCGGGTCGGCCTTGGGATAGGGATCGGGCCGGGCCGGTCCGGCCCACGCCAGCATGTTGCCGAAGCGGTCCTCGATGGCCACCGGGCGATCGGTCAGCTCGTAGACCGCCTCGGCGATTCCCGCCTGCCCCTCCCCGCCGAGCGCCACCTTGGTCAGCCGGTCGTGAATCTCCATGCTGCGCACCAGCGCGAGGTTGGCCAGGCGCAGCTCCTCGGCCTGTTCCCGCTCCCGGCCGTGCAGTCGCGCGTTCGCCAGGGCCACCCCCGCCTGCTGGGCCAGCACCTGCAGCAGGAACCGCTCGCTCTCCGCGGGCGGGGCCGGGGCCCCGACGACCAGGTCAGCCAGGCCCGTGCCGGCTGGACAGCGAGTAGGCCCACGACCACGGCACGTCGGCCAGCGTGACCAGGCCGCCCTCGGCCGCGTTGACGGCGGCCGGCAGGCTGGCGGCCTTCCGGCCGGGGATCTGGACGTCCTGCCATCGGCCGTCGAGGAAGATGCCCTCCATCGTGCACGACCCCAGGGATTCGACCGCGTTCGCGGCGTAGTGCAGGATGCTGTCCTGGCTGTCCTGCTGGGTCAGCAGCATCGCGAGCACCAGCATGCTCCGCAGCGCGGAGAGCTGTTCGCGAACCGGGCCGTCATGATCCGGGGGGCCCGTCACTGCCTGCTCCGGGCCATCGGGAAACTGGCCAGGATCGAGATGGTAGACGCAGGCCTCGCCATACGATTTCTCCTCGCGACGGCACCATGATCCTAACCCCCGGTCCGGGCCCGTGATCCCGTCAGACCTGCCAGCCCGGCCTGCCCCGGCCACCGGCCCGGTCCGGAAACTACCTGGTCTGCTGATGTGCGTCCGGCCCTCCCCGCCCAGCATGGGGTGCATGCGTACCACGAGAGGACGGCGAGCATGGCGACGCTGACCGATCCGCACCTGAGCCTGGTCCGCCCGGTGACGCCGCGGACGCCGGGCGGCTGCGAGGAATGCCTGATCCTGAGGTCCGCATGGGTGCACCTGCGCCAGTGCCTGACCTGCGGGCACGTGGGCTGCTGCGACTCTTCGCCGCTCCGGCACGCGCGGGCCCACGCCTTCGCCATCGGGCACCCGATCGTCCAGTCGTACGAGCCGGGCGAGGACTGGCGCTGGCGCTATGTCGCGCGGACTACTTCGAGAAGATGAGCATCTACTACGCGGCGTCGCAGGCCGAGGCGCTGGTGTGCGCCGGGGACCCGGTGGCCATCGTCGGCGGCGGCAACTCGGCCGGGCAGGCGGCGGTCTTCCTGTCCGCGGACGCCACGCAGGTCACGCTCATCGGCCGCGAAGGCGACCTAAACGAGCACATGTCCCGCTACCTCGTCGACCGGATCGCGCGGATCCCGAACGTGCAGGTCATGACCAGCACCGAGGTCCGGGAACTGCACGGCGAGGCGGCGCTGGAGGCCGTTACCGTAACCGACAACCGGACCGGCGCGCGGCGCACCGTCGACGCCCGCGCGCTGTTCGTCTTCATCGGCATGGCCCCGTGCACCGGCTGGCTCGGCGGGCTGGTCGGCCTCGACGACCACGGATTCGTCCGCACCGGGCCAGGTTCGGACGGAGCCGATCGCTCGCTGCTGGAGACCAGCCAGCCCGGCGTCTTCGCGGTCGGCGACGTCCGCGTCGGCTCGGCCAAACGAGTCGCCACCGCCGTCGGCGAGGGCGCGATGGCGATCCGGCTCGCCTTCGAACGAACACGCCCCACCTAGGAGGTAACGGCGATGCCCGTGATGGGCTTTACCAAGTTCGAACGCTTCTTCCGCGCCGCCGGCGGCGTCGACGTCGACCGCGACGACATCAAGCGGTACCTCGATTTCGTCAACGACGCGCTCTATGACCTGCTGCTCATCGGCCAGGCCACGGCGAAGGCGAACGTCCGCGACGTCATCCTGCCCTGGGACCTGCCGGTCACCAAGGGGCTGCAGGAAAGCGTGCACGCCTTCGAGCGCCTCGAGGAGGAGATCGAACTGCGCCCCATCCTCGAATCGCTAGCCGCGCGGCCCCCGCTGGATGCCGCGCTGGCCGACGACACCCAGGCCAGGCTCCCGTTGCTCTTCGGCGGCATCAGCGTCGCCCTGGCCCGGACGTTCAAGCTCATCGACGCCGAGCTCAAGGCCGTGCACACCCGGGAATGGGAACGTACGTTCGCCCTCTTCCGGCTGCTCATCTGAGCGGACAGGCCAGGACTACCAGGATGGTGGATGTGCCCGCCGCTCCTCGCGGGAAGCGTGGTGGGTATTCCGACAGTCACGTTTCCAGTCACAGGAGGAATCCAATGGCAGCGCTCCCGGTCCGCCGCGGCGGACGGAACACCTCGGTCGTCAACCCTTCCCGCGAGTTCGAGGACATCTACGACCGGATGGGCCAGCTGATGAACTTCGCGTTCGGCCTGACCCCGGCCGTCCTGGCCGACATGCCCTGGGTCCCGCTCGCGGACCTGTCCGAGACCGACGACGCCTACGTGATCAAGGCGGAACTGCCCGGCGTGAACAAGGACCAGGTGAACATCCAGCTCCAGGACCGGGAGCTGGTCATCAGCGGCGAGATCCCCGAGCCGGAGGACGGCAACGGCAACGGCAGCCGCCACCACAGCTCGCGCCGCACCGGCCGGTTCGAGCTGCGGACCTACCTGCCCGGTGACGTCAACGCCGACGCCATCACCGCGCAGCTCTCCGACGGAGTCCTGACCGTGACCGTACCGAAGGCCGAGGCGGCCAAGCCGCGCAAGATCGAGATCACCGGCTGAGCACGGATTCCCGCGCGCTCCCGGATCGGCCCAGGACGCCGGGAGCGCGCGGGGCCAGGCCTGAGCATGTGCGGGTTAAGAAGCACTGATGGAGACCGAATGGACCGACCCGTGCGGGCCTGACCAGCTACTCCCTGGAGTGGTTCACCAAGGCCGTGTACCAGGAGGTCGTGCCTGGCCTGCTGCGGCAGGCCGGGGCGCTCGGCGACGAGCAGGCGCAGCAGGCGCTGGCCGACGGGGCGCGGATCTGGTCGTGCGGACGCTCGACGAGGTGTCCCGCCCGGCTCTGGCCGAGGGCCGGCTGGCCCGGAAGGCGGTGGGCTGATGGACGACCACCGCGACGACGCCGCGGACGTGCTGGTCATCTTCGGCATCACCGGTGACCTGGCCCGGCGGATGACGTTCCGCGCGCTGTACCGGCTGGAGCGCCGCGGGCTGCTCGATTGCCCGGTCATCGGGGTGGCCAGCGACGACATCACCACCGAGCAGCTCGTCAAGCACGCCCGCGAGGCGATCGTGGACTCCGGTCAGGACGTGGACGACGCGGTCTTTGACCGGCTCGCCCGCCGGATGTCCTACCTGTCCGGAGACGTCAGCGACGCCGCGCTCTACCGCAGCCTCGCCGTCGGGATCGGCGACCGGCAGCGGCCCGTGTATTACCTGGAGGTGCCCCCGTCCCTGTTCGGCCCCATCGTGGAGCAGCTCGGCGCGGCGAAGCTCCTGCGCGACGGCCGGGTCGCGGTCGAGAAGCCGTTCGGCCGCGACCTGGCGTCGGCCCGTGAGCTGAACGCCCGGCTGCACCGGTTGCTGCGGGAGAGCCAGATCCTGCGCGTCGATCACTTCCTCGGCAAGGAGCCGGTCATCGAGCTGGAGTACCTGCGGTTCGCCAACGTGGCGCTGGCCGAGCTGTGGGACCGCCAGAGCGTGTCCTGCGTGCAGATCACAATGGCCGAAGATTTCGGCGTCGAGGGCCGCGGCAGGTTCTACAACTCCGTCGGCGCGCTGCGCGATGTGGTCCAGAACCACCTGCTGCAGGTGCTGGCCCTAGTCGCCATGGACCCGCCGGTCGGCGCTAGCCCCGGCGACACGCAGGACAAGAAGGCGGAGGTGTTCCGCGCCATGCCGCCCGCCGACCCGCAGCACTGCGTGCGCGCCCAGTACCAGGGGTACGCTGACGTCCCCGGCGTGGCCCCCGGTTCGGCCACCGAGACCTTCGTGGCGCTGCGGCTGGAGATCGACAACTGGCGCTGGGCCGACGTCCCGATCTTCCTGCGGGCCGGCAAGGCGCTACCGCACAAGGTCACCGAGGTGCGCCTGCTCCTGCGCCGCACGCCCCGGCTGGCCTTCCTCCCCGAGCCGACCAGGGCAGAGCCCAACCAGATCGTGCTGCGGATCGACCCGGACCCGGGCCTGCGGCTGCAACTGTCCGCTCTGGCCGGACAGTCCTGGCGCGCGGTCCACTTGGACACCTCGTTCGCCCGCGAGCTCGGCGAGCCGCCGGAGCCATACGAGGTGCTGCTGCATGCCGCGATGGTCGGCGACCACCGATACTTTGCCCGGGAGGACAGCGTTGAGGAGACCTGGCGCATCGTGCAGCCGCTGCTCGACCACCCGCCCGACGTCCGCCCCTACCCGCGCGGATCCTGGGGTCCCGAGGACGCGGAAGCCCTGGTCCGCGGCCACCCACGCTGGCAGCAGCCGTGGCTGCCCACGAAGAGCTGAGCTCAACGGACCGCTGAGCCCGCGGACGGCTTACTGCGGGCCGGCGACGGCGTCGATCTGTGTATCCGGCTGGTAGGTGTAGGCCGCCTCGCGTACGGTCTCGCTGGACTCCAGGGCCGCGCCGAGCGCGCCGCCCAGCGTCGCGATCGAAGTGGCCAGCCAGGCCAGGCTGACCTGGTTGGCCACGCCGGCCGGGTGCCCGAGGACCAGGCCGAGCAGGTTGCCCGGCACCAGCAGCAGCGCCGCGGCGAGCATGGCGATGAACAGGGCCAGGTACAACGCGGCCACGCCAAGTCCGACGGTGGCCGCGGTGACGATGTTGAACAAGGCCACCTGCTCGCGCGCGGCCGGGTGCGGGCTGCGCTCCCACAGCCCGGTGCTGACCATGATCGTCACGGTGATGGCCGCCACCGAGCCCAGCGCGATGACGACCAGGCGCAGCGGCCCCAGATAGTAGGAGAGCCGCCAGATGTCGCTGGTCACCAGCGCGAACACCCCGGCCGCGAAGGCCACCGCCAGCGCGCGCATGAGCCGCAGCGCCAGCCGCCACGGGCGGTTGGCGCGCAGCATGCCCAGCAGCAGCCAGATGTTGCCGGTGACGACCCGCGCGACGAAACCCACCCCGTGCTCGCTCCGCTCCGTGCGGGCGCCCAGTTCGCGCATGCGGCGGGTCACGCCCTCGGCCAGCGGGAGCCGTTCGGCCGCGCCCTCGGCCTGCTCCAGGTCGCCGAGCATGTGCCCGACCAGGCGGACGATCGTCTCGACGGTGCGCTTGCGCACCGAGAACGGGCCGAGCGCGGGCATGGACAGGATTGCGACGCCGTGGGTCGCGCTGACGTGGGCGATCACCGGGCGCCGCGCGGTCTGCAGTGGGAGGTCGGTCACGCACACCGCCAGGTGCCAGCCGCGCTCGAGGAGCATCCTGCGGCTCGCCGCGATCAGCTCGCTGAGATCTGTCGGCGGTTGCACCAGCCCGTCGGAGACGAACTCGACCCGCCACCGGACTCCGGGCAGTTGCCTGGCGAGCCGGTCGGCGATCTCCCCTACCAGGCTCTCGGTCAGCTCCGACGCGGGTCCAGGTGCGGCCAGCAGGCCGATGACCAGCTCCGGCTGCGGTTTGGTGTCAGGAACGCTCTCCGCGCCAGGGCCTTCCGACACGATCCCATTTACCGCCACGGAGGCCATGTTCGCCAGGCGGGCAGGCCGCCCACATCACCAGATCGGTTAGCTGGGGGGTCGTCTTATGCCAGAGCCGCGGCGTCCAGGATGACGGAGACCCGGCGCTGGACTACGGAACGGGTTGATCAGGCGAAGTGCCCCTGGAGCGCATCTAAAGGGTCAGCGTGGTGACCGTGACGCCTAGCGAGAATCCTCTCGGCTTCCCGGTAATGCTCCGGCCTCACTCATTGGTCCTCTTGGCGGCGATAGTCGGACGTATCACTGACGTACCAAGACCGGCCAGCCGAGTGCTCTCCTTTCTATGCCACAAAATACCGGGATGCGGGCTGGCCGCCTGCCACGGTAGCGTGCGTCTTATGCCAGGCTGATGACATGCGCAAATACGTGATCATGGGCGTGCAAGGCAGCGGCAAGGGCACGCAGGCCAAAATGCTGGCGGAAGACCTGGATCTCGTGCACATCAGCGTGGGTGACATCTTTCGCTGGAACGTGCAGAACCACACCAAGATGGGCGCGCAGGTCCGGCGCATCATGGCCTCGGGAGAGTTGGTCGGGGACGACCTGGCCGAATCGGTGGTCAGGGACCGGCTAACCCAGCACGACTGGAACTACGGCTTCATCATCGACGGGTTCCCGCGCAACTGGCGGCAGGCCGAGTTCTTTCTGGAGAGCTACGACATCGACGGCGTGATCGTGCTCGACCTGCCGGACAGCGAAGTTCGCCGCCGGGTGCTCAACCGCAGGCTGTGCGGCAACTGCGGCATGGACTACAACCTGATCGCCAACAGCCCGGCCGTGCCGGGGCAGTGTGACATGTGCGGGGGAGAGCTGGTCACCCGGGAAGACGACACCGAGGAGGCGCTGGCGATCCGGCTCCGGGAGTATCACCAGCAGACCGAGTCCGTCCTCGAGATTTTCCGGCGCAAGGAGTACGTCTTCGTCGTGGACGCGCGGCCCGCGCCCGAGATCGTCCAGGAGCAGATCAGGAAGTGCCTCGGCCTGCCGCCGTACAAGGGCCAGGCCGCGGACAAGGGCGAGGGGCAGCCGGCCGCCCAGCAGGGATCCGAAGTTGCGTGAGATCGCGGTCATCGGCGGCACGGCGCACCCGGCGCTGGCCGCTGAGATCTGCGCGGACCTGGGCGTGCCGCAGCGTCCGGTGCGCTTTACCCGGTGCACTCCCTGAAGGAGGCCAGCGCGGCGACGGCCGCGGCGGCCGCGGCGCCCGGCATCGCTAAGGTGGAGAGCCACCTCGTGGTCTCCCCGTAGGTCGCCGCGACCTACCCGGCTGCATCGGACGCCGCCATGAGCGCCTGCGCCGCCGGCTCCTCCGGCCCGGCCTGACCGCCCAGAGCTCGTTCCTGAGCCGGTCGAGATGGCTGATCAGCTCACCCCGCAGCGGCCACCCGACCGGCTTGGCCCTCGGGTTGGATCCCAGCAGGTCGGCGAGCCGGTCCTGCTGATCCTGCGCCGCGGCCAGGTGCCGCTGTAGTTCAGACTCCAGCAGTTCGTGGTCGGATGGATCACGCTCGGTCGCGAGGCGACCATATGCCGTGACCGCGGTCGAAAGTTCGCGAAGTACGGCCGCGAGCCTACGCCGCGCCTCGGGATCATTCATCGGGTTGTCGTCCCCGGCCAGCCTGGTGCTGTCAGCCAGCGACCGGGCGAGGACGCGGATCGTGGTGGTCTCATGCTCCAGTGTCTCCAGGCTGTCGCGCAGGCTCACCGGGCTGTAGGGCAGCCGCAGGCTGCGGGGATTGAGCCGAAGGCTCTCCTCGGCCTGGCGCAGCGCGTCGTCCACCCGCCGGATCTCGAGGCCGAGGGAACGCGCCTGCGCCAGCCAGTCGCCCGTGGCGACCGGGACATCCCCCTCGATGAGCCCGGCGGCCATCCGGGCCAGCAGGTCGGACATCTTGCGGCAGAGGTCTTCGATGGCCTCCTCGGCCGGCTGCACCTGCGGCGACGTGAACACGAACCCGGCTACCAGGCCCGCGGCCGTGCCGATGAACGTGTCGACGATCCGCCCGGTGGCGGCCGCCTTGGTGTCGCCCGACAGGATGAGCATCGCGCTGATGGGCACCTCGAGGGTGTTGTCGCCTAGGTGCAGCGCATACCCGATCGCCAGCGCGACCGCGATGGTGATCCCGAGGCTCCACCATGTGAACCCGACCAGCGCCGCCAGGCCCACGGCGAGCAGGACTCCAGCGACCACCGCCGCGACCCGGCTGATCGCGCTGCGCAGCGTCTGGTAGAGGCTGACCTGGGCGACGAGCAGCGCGGTCAGGGGTGCCAGCACGGAATGTGAGGTACCCGGCACGGTCAGCGAGATCAGGTACGCGAAGACGGCGGTGCCGGTCAGCCGGACGATGGTCTCTGCCGTGGGCTGGGTCCGGTGGCGTACCAGGGTCAGCGTCTCGGGCGCGCGCTGCGCCACGGCCCGCGCGCTGGCACTTATCTGCGTGGCCCGACGGCTGCGGATAGTCGTCCTTTCGTCGCTTGCCTGCCCGTTGTGCCAGGCTGTCTCGACCGGCGGCAGCCTGACATCCCCTGTCCGGGTAAATCGGCGTGGGCCGTCCGCCTCAGAACTAGCTGATCTGATGATGTGCGGCCCACCGCCCCTGGCGAGCATGGGGATACGCCCAGTACAGGAGGATGCGAGCATGGCCGTGCAGACCGATCCGCACCTGAGCCTGGTCCGACCGGTGACACCGCGGACGCCCGAAGGCTGCGAGGAATGCCTGATCCTGGGGTCCACGTGGGTTCATCTGCGGCTCTGCTTGACCTGTGGCCACGTAGGCTGCTGCGACTCTTCCCCGCTCCGACACGCTCGCGCCCATGCCTTCGCGATCGGGCACCCCATCGTGCAGTCATTCGAGCCGGGCGAGGACTGGCGCTGGTGCTATGTCGACGAAACCTATGTCTGAACAGCGCACCGAACCCGGCGCTCGCGAGCATGAGGCGGCCCTTGAGTTCAGCGAGGATCTCCCGGAGACTCCTGACCTGCACGGGGCCTATCCTCGCCTGGATGATGCCCAGATCGCGGCGCTATCCGCGCTGGGCCAGCGCCGCGCTACGCAGCCGGGAGACATCCTGTTCCGGGAGGGAGACAGGAACTGCGACTTTTTCGTCGTCGTGGCCGGGAAAGTGGCTGCCGTCGAGGGGCACGGGACGCCGGAGAAGCATGTCATCAGCGTCCACGGTCACGGCCGGTTCCTCGGCGAGCTCAACCTGCTGACCGGCGAGGTCTCCTTTTCCACCGCCGTCGTGGTCGGTGCGGGCGAGGTACTCGCAGTACCTGCCGATCGCCTCAAAGAGCTGGTGGCCCGTGATCCCGCCACCGGTGACCTCGTCCTGCGCGCCTACCTCCTCCGCCGCTCGATGCTGATCGGGCTCGGAGTCGGGCTGCGGATTATCGGCTCGCGGTACTCTCCGGATACCCGGCGCGTACGGGACTTCGCGGCCCGTAACCGGCTTCCGGCCCGGTGGCTGGACCTGGAGACCGACCCGGCCGCCGAGGAATTGCTCGCGCAGCTCGGCGTGTCGTCGCAGGACACCCCGATCGTGATCGTGGCCGGGCGGCTGCTCCGGAACCCGAGCAACGCCGAGCTGGCCGCCGCGATCGGGCTCCCGGCGCCCAGCGCCTCGCTGGCCAGCTGCGACCTGCTCGTGGTCGGGTCAGGCCCGGCCGGCATGTCCGCCGCCGTGTACGGGGCCTCGGAAGGCCTGCGGGTCATAGTCCTCGACGGCACCGCCACCGGAGGCCAGGCCGGAACCACGTCGCGGATCGAGAACTACCTCGGCTTCCCGTCCGGCATCTCCGGCGCGGAGCTCGCGGACCGGGCGATGCTGCAGGCGCGGAAGTTCGGCGCCCAGTTCGCTGTGCCCGCCGAAGCCACGTCCATCGCCAGGGTCGACGGCCAGTACACGGTACGGGTCGGCGACGAAACCTCCATGACGGCCCCGATGGTGGTCATCGCCACCGGCGCCAGGTACCGCCGGCTTGAGGTGCCGCGGATGGAGTACTTCGAGAAGGTGAGCGTCTACTACGCCGCGTCGCAGGCGGAGGCGCAGCTCTGCCGCGGAGACCCGGTGGTGATCGTTGGCGGCGGCAACTCGGCGGGGCAGGCGGCCGTCTTCCTGGCCAGGCACGCCGCCCGGGTCACTCTGGTCGTCCGCGAGCAGGACCTGGGCGAGTACATGTCGCGGTACCTCATCGACCAGGTCCTGCGCATCCCGAACGTGCGTGTCATGCTCAACACCGAGGTGCGCGAGCTGTTCGGCGACGAGGCGCTCGAAGCTATCGCCGTCGAGGACCGGCGGACCGGCGAACGGCAGGTCCTGGCGGCGCGGGCCCTCTTCGTATTCATCGGCATGGCACCCTGCACCAGCTGGCTCGGCGACATGGTTGACGTCGACGATTACGGCTTTATCCGGACCGGAAACGACGCGTTCTCCGACGCTGGCGTGCCGGCTGGGGCCGAAAACGGCTGGCAGCGCTCGATGCTGGAGACCAGCCAGCCCGGCATCTTCGCCGTGGGTGATGTCCGCGCCGGCTCGGCTAAGCGGGTCGCCGCAGCCGTCGGCGAAGGCGCGATGGCGATCCGGCTCGCCTTCGAACGAATGCGGCCGACGTAAAACAGCACTGACCTTGACAAGGAGGCGCAGATGAATGATGAACAGCAGGCCGACGCGGCCGACGTGCTCGCGAGCATCGGCCGTCACTGGGGCTGGATCATGGCGTTCGGGGTCCTGACGCTGCTCGCTGGCGTTGCGGTGCTGGCCTGGCCGGGCCGCACCCTGGTCGTCATCGCGGTATTGTTCGGCGTTCAGCTGATCGTGACCGGGATCTTCAGGTTCGTGGCCGCCTTCGCGGCCGACGATCTGACCGGCGGCACCCGGGTCCTGCTCGCCGTGCTAGGCGTGCTGTCCCTGATTATCGGCCTGTACGCAGTGCGCCACGTGCTGGTCACCCTACTCGCGCTGGCGTTGCTGCTCGGCATTTTCTGGATCGTCAACGGATCCGTGGAACTGTTCATGGCCCTGTCCCACCGGGAGATGGCGAACCGCGGCTGGTCGGCCGTAACGGGCATCTTGAGCATTTTCGCCGGCATCATAGTCCTGGCGTATCCCGGCATATCGCTGCTGGTGCTGGCGGTCGTGCTCAGCGTCTGGCTCCTTTTCTACGGCGTAATGGAGATCACCCTGGCGTTCCGCCTTCGGTCCCTCGGCCACCGGGCCAGAACCCGATCTTCGGCAGCGTCGCACTGGTCAAGACGTTCAAGTTCACCGACGCCGAGTTGAAGGCCGTACACACCGAAGAATGGGAACGGACGTTCAGCCTCTTCCGGCTACTGATCTAAACCGGCACCGGCCGGGTGCCGGGACCGAACAGCCTAGGGGCGGCAAGGAGCAGACGTGTTGCAAGCCCGCTTTAACCTGATAACTGCGGATCCGGACCGGATGGCGGACACGGTCGGCTACATCAAGTCCGAAATCCGCCCGGCGGTTGAGAGCCTGCACGGCAGTATGGGTATGTCGCTGTACGCCAACACCGAAGTCGGCGTGGCGGTACTCGAGTCATTCTGGGCGTCGCGCGCGGAATTGATCGCGAGCGAGCAGATTACCGCGCCACGGCGCAAGGACACGGTCCAGCGTGCCATGGGCACTGTATGCGTCGAGCGATACCGGGTTCCCGTTTTCGAACGGGAGGTGCCGCTGGATACCGGGGCGGGGCTCCGGCTGACGCGGATGGACGTGGAAGGATCGAGGGTCGAGGACGCGGTAGAAGGCTATGGGGACACCGCCGTACCGTGGCTAGCGGAAACTGCGGGTTTTTGCGGCGCGCTACTGCTGGTCGACTGGAACTCGGGCCATTCGATCAGCGAGACCATCTGGGATAGCCCTAAGACGCTGGCGGCCAGCCGCAGCGTCGCCGCTAGGGTTCGGGTTGAAACGGTCAAATCGACGGGGTGCGTGATCCGGGCGCTTGAGGAGTACGACCTCGTCTTCAACACTGCGCGTATCGGCGGCGTGTGAATTCATGCGCGTAACCGGCCGCGGGGGTGCTGTTCTTTTCCCGAACGGTCCGGGTGGCGGCCCCGGTCACCAGCAAGCGATCCTGGACACGCGGAGCCAGGCTGCGCCCTCGCGGAGGCGCCGCTAACAAGCCCCTGGCCGCGGTGATCCGGCCGGATTCGACCGCGACGACCAGAGCGTCGTAGTCGCGCCGGACTTGCTTGCCGTAGGCCTGGGCGAATGCCGTGATCGACGCGTCGAACCGCGTCCCGGTGCCCGTGTATCCCGCTATCGTGGCGGCGTCGCCGGACCGCGCGTGCGCACGGGCCAGCGTCCTGCCGCACACCTCGGCGTAGCTGGCAAAGCCGCTCGGCGCCATCGCATCGAGGTTGACCGAGCCTTTCATGTCGCGGAACTGCCGCACGTAGTAGTCGTGGCCGCGGTAGCTGGTCCAGCCGAGGAACATGTCGCTGGCGGCCTGCATGAGCCGCTGACCGACGACGACCCGCTGCCCGGCGTGCGCGAACTCGGATTTCCCCGCGTACGGCGCGAGCACCGCCTCCATCGCCTCCTTGAGCTGCAGGAAGATGGGGGAGCGGGCATCGGCGTCCGTGAGCAGGCTCAGGTAGCAGCGGGTGCCGACGCTGCCGACACCCACCACCTTCCTAGCGGTGTCGAGGACGTGATAGCGCTCGAGCAGGGGCCGTCGGTCAGGTGGCAGGGACTCGGCGTAGGCCGCGATCATCTTCTGGCCATCGAACGCTTCCGGGTCGAAGTGGCCGATCAGGGGCGGATCATCGATGATCTTCCGGGTGCCGTTGACGACGCTGGTTAGCTTCGGGAGCACATGCAAGCTGGTGCGATGCCGGAGCTTGGCGGTAGACAGCTGGCGCTGCAGGTCCTTCGCCCGCCGCTGCCTGGCGATCGTGAGGACCGCGGCCACGTCGATACGGTCGTACCAGGCATCGAGGGGCCCCATCACGGCGAGCTCGGCCATCCGCTCCCGGTAGGCGCGGACGGTCGCCGTGGTGAATGCGGCGGCCTGACCGGCGTCGATCTGCAGGTCCCCGGCCGCTACGATCACGCTTACGGCTAGCCGCTTCAGGTCCCACTCCCAGGGCCCCGGGAGCGTCTCGTCGAAGTCGTTGACGTCGAAGATGAGGTTGCGCTCTGGCGTCGCGAACACTCCGAAGTTACCCAGATGGGCGTCGCCGCAGGCCTGGACGCGGAGCCCGGTGACGGGGGTCGGGGCCAGGTCACTCGCCATGATCACAGCTGAGCCGCGCAGGAAGGCAAACGGTGAGGTGAGCATGCGCCCGTAGCGAACCGGCACGAGGTCGGGGAGGCGGGGGAGGTTGTTCTCTTCCAGCAACTCGATCGGATCGGGCCGGTCGTCCGGCGGCTGCCAGGCCTCGTGGGCCGACCGCGGGACCCGGGCCCGCACGGCCCGGCCGGCCAGCCGGCGCTGGTCGTAAGTCGCCCCCTCGGTCATGCGCCCGGCCAGCAACCCGGGCTCCACCTCCGCTGAATGGAGAGCGCCGTCGACGGTTGTCTTGATCACGACCATGAGGACCCCCGCGCCTACGGGCACCGTTTTGGTTCCTATCGTTGGTGACCCGGTAACCGCGCACATCCCCCGGACAGGTAGGCGGTCGGCCCGGTCCTCCGGCGGGGCCATCAGGCGCAAATGAACTACACAAGTCAGGGATGGCAGCGGCATCCCTGACTCCTAGGCTTCAGCGTTGTGCCAGTGACGAGAACAGCGAGAACAGTCAGGTTCGGCGGTGTGCTCGCGCTGCTATGCCTGGTCGTAGTCGCCTGTAGCCTGGCCACCGCGGCGAGGACTGTCTTCTCCGGGTCGGCGTCCGCCGGGGATCAGCGATCGGCCCAGGTGGTCCGGTCATCGGCCTGGAATGCCCTGCTCACGCAGGCTCGTGATCTCGGGCCGAGCCGCGCCGCCCGCGCCGACGTGCTGGTGGCGTTGCGCGGGTCGGGCCGCCCGACGGCGGTCCTTCAATGGGCGGCCCAGCACGGGCTGCGCGCAACCTGGTTCCCTGACCAGCCGACGGCGCTGCTGGCGGGCCCTCCGGCGATCCTCGGGCGCGCTCTTGGCGTGCGCATCGATGACTTCCGGCTGGCCGGACACGGAGTCTTCTACGCGTCCACGGGGAACAGCCACGTCCCCGCACTCCTGCGCCGCGAGGTGGGCGCCCTGGGCCGCATCAGCTCGTTCGGCCAGGTGCATACGGAGGGCATCCCGGTCGGGGGACTTGCCCCGGGAGGCTTCGCCGACGCCTACGACATCCGGCCGCTATGGGGACGCGGCGATCTCGGGCAAGGCGAGACCATCGTCTTCTTCGAAGTAGACGGATACTCACCTGCCGACCTCGCCGCCTATGCCGCGCGCTTCGGGCTTCCCCCGTTCGCGGATCCGCTCCCGCACATCGGCCCGCTGAACCTGAAGCCGGCCGGGGAGAGCGACATGGACATCGAAGCGGCGCGCGGGATCGCGCCCGCCGCGAACCTGGTCTACGTCAACCTGACCGCCTTCGGCGGCAAGAACGCGTCGGCCGCGTCCCAGTTCCAGCAGGCATTCTCGACGGTGGCCCAGGATTACCCGGGGGCTATCTGGAGCGTGAGCCTGGGCCAGTGCGAGGACATCTTCTCTCCCACCGACGTGGCCGCCGTGAACAATGCCGTCAAGCTCGCCGAACAGGGCGGTACGTCGGTCTTCGTCTCCAGCGGCGACGACGGCGGGCTCGAATGCCTGGGCGTCCACCAGCAGGACTCCCAGATCCCGGCGGCGGGCATCTCGTTCCCGGGCGACCTTCCGCAGGTCACCAGCGTGGGCGGGACCACCCTCGAGCTGACCACGGCGGGCCAGTACCTCGGCGAGACGGCCTGGACGGAGCCGCTGCTGTCCCAGGGCTCGACGGGCGGCCAGTCGTCGCTACTGCCCGCGCCGTCGTGGCAGCAAGCTCCCGGCGTCGACAGCTCCTATTCGGACGGAACCACCTGCGGGCAGCCGCCCGGCTCGTACTGCCGCGAGGTGCCCGACGTGTCCGCGGACGCCGCGCCGCAGACGGGGGCCGCGATCCGCTTCGCCGGCCGGTGGCTCTCCTCGGGCGGGACCTCGCTCGCGACCCCGGTGTGGGCCGCGATCACGGCCCTGGTAGACGAGTATCTTCAGTCGAATGGCGACCACCCGGTCGGGTTCGCCAACCCGCTGCTGTACCGCCTCGCCCGCAGTTCCCCGCCGTACCCGCCGTACCACGACGTGACGGCCGGAACGAACGATCTTTACCCGGCGGGTCCCGGCTATGACATGGTCACCGGTCTGGGCACGCCCGATGCCTGGAACCTGGCCCGTGATCTTGCTCCGCTGACGGGGCGGTCATGATCCCGATGACCGGTCGCGACGATGACGCAGGCCGCGACCGGTCTTCCTCCTTCCGGACGACCGTCTGCCCGCACTGCGGGTCCCGGGTCCCCGATGCGCCTTTCTGCGGAGCGTGCGGAGCGCACCTGAAGCACGGCCGGGGCCGCGGCGCCGCCACCAGGATCCACGCCCACTCCGCGTTCCCCGACGAGGGCGTGCTCCGCCTCGCCGTCGTGAGCTCGCTGTTCCCGCAGCTCGCCGGGGCATCTCGCAGTGCCTACCGGGTCGCGTTCGGCCTCATCGTTCTGCTCCTGGTGGGCCTGGCGGTGGCCGGCCTGACGGCGCCGGTGATCGCCGTCAGCGCTCTGGCGATCCCGCTGCTGTTCCTGATCTACCTGTATGAGATCGCCCCGTGGGACGCACGCTTCGCCGTCCCGACGGCGGTCATATTCCTGGCCGGGGCGGCGCTCGGGGCTGCCTGGGCGCTGCTGCTCGCGCCGGTCGTCGCCGACTCGCTGGTCCCCAGGCTCGCGACATCGCTGACGAACGGCGGCGTGCTCGCGTCCGCCGTGGCCGTCCCCGCGACCGGCCAGTTGCTCATGCTGTTGCCGGTCGCGGTGGCGTGGCTACGGCGGCCGGACCGCAGTGAGGCGCTGGATGGCTTCACCGCCGGGGTGGCTAGCGCGCTCGGCCTGACGATGGCCGCCACCCTCACCGAACTGGCGCCGCTGCTGCGGGCCGGGAACCTCGTCCAGGGCTCCTCGGTCCTGGCCAACCTCACCGAGGCGGTCATCCGGGGGATCAGCGTCCCGCTGGTGGCGGCGGCCGCCACTGGCTACATCGGAGCGGCGCTGTGGAGCCGGCGCGGCACCGCCTCGGCGGCCGGCGGCCGCTGGTTCACCCATCCGGTCCTCGCGCTGATGATCGCCTTGGTCGTGGAGATCGGTCTCGGCTACGCCGACGACGCCGTGCTTCCGGACATCGTCCTGCTTACCGTCCACCTCGCCGCGGCGGCGCTGGCTTTGCTGGCCCTGCGGATCGGCCTGCATCACGTCCTGCTGCACGAGCAGCGGGACGTGCGGATCGGGCCGCCCCGGGTCTGCCCGCACTGCCGCCGGGTCGTGCCCGCGATGCCGTTCTGCCCGATGTGTGGCGTCGCCGAGCGCGCGACCAGGATTAATCCGCACGCCCCGCCTGCCAGCGGCGAGTGGGCCCAGGACACGGCGACCGAGAACGCAGCGGCCTTCCCCGATGCCAGCCCCGAGCAGTTGGCCAGCATCCGCCATCTCGGTCACCGGGGCGTCCTGGCCACCCTGACCGGCGGCCTGGCCCTGCTCACCGTGGTGCTGGTCATCCTGGGCATCACGCTGCCGCCGGCGCGGACGACGCCGTGCACGTCCCTGCAATGCCTGGTGCCGTTCGGCACCCCGGCCCAACTCCCGCGGGTGTACACCAGCGCCGAGGGCTGGAGCGTGCAGTGGTACCCGGCGAGCGCGGTCTTCAGCCAGGACCCCCCCACGACCTCGGCCTCGGCCTCGGCTGACCAGCTACGGCTCGACTTCACCAACCCGGCCGCGCCGGCGCAGGACGGCGAGCTGGCCTTCGTCGGCGGCCCCGCCCAGGGCGTGAGCGCCAATCAGCTCGTCACCTCGCTGCAGCAGGCCAACGCGCCCAACGCCGTCCCCGACTACGTCGTGCCCGGCGCCAGCGTCGGTTACATGCCCGGCTACGGCGAAGCCTTCCAGACGACGCCGAACAGCGCGGACGGTAACCCGGTCAAGTTCGAGGTAGTGATCATCTGCGCTATCCGGCACGGCTACGCGATCTGCACCTACGCGGTAGGCCCCCAGGTTGACCTCAACCGCATCGTGAACCATCCCACCGAGGCCAAGCTCGCCCTGGCGCTGTGGGCTGACCCCGATGTGAACGGCGTCCGCTGGAAGGGCGAGAGCCTGCCCTGAATAAGCGGTTTAAGGGGTATTCAGTTAAACCGGACCAGCCACAAGGTCTTGGTGCGCCTAGCTGCCTCACCCTGGCGGTGGGCCCGGTCGACGCTAGTGCGTACGTCTCGGGCCTGGCCGCCGCCGCGGTCGTGGTGGCCTTCGTCGTGGTCCTGCGCACCTTCGGCGCCGCGCCCGCGCCTGAGCCGCCCAGCGCGCCGAGCGACAGCTGGTGCCGCTCGGAGCGCTATCCGGCGGCCGTTCGGTAGACGACAAGCCCCAGCCGGTGCTTGCCCTGGGTAAAACCGGATTCGGCGGTGGCCACCTCGCCGTCGACGGACAGCCAGATGGGCTGGCCGTCCGCCGGGCTGACGTCGACAGATCCAGCCTGCCAGGAGTGGTAGACACGGGACCGGCCCAGCGTACCGGTCAGCACCGCGGCCACCAGGCGGGACCTGGCCAGCCGCCGGGCCTCGACGATACGGACATCAAGGCGGCCGTCGGAGAGATCCGGGCGGTAGGCGGGGGCCATCCCCTGGGGCTCGTACCGGCAATTGCCGGCGAAATACAGCCACAGCCGCCAGCGCCTGCCGTCCAGGATCAGCTCGTGCGGCCGGCTGCGCCGCAGCACTTTGATGAGCCCGACGACCTCCGCCGGGCGCTTGCCCAGCCGGCCCTCGAGCTCTTGCCTTGCGTGCACGAGGTCCACGTACACGCCCGTGCTCGACGTATTGACAAACGGCCGGCCCGCCGCGATGCCGACGTCGACCAGCACCGCCTCGCCAGCCCGCAGTGCGGCCACAGCGTCGCGGGCCGACCGGAGCCCCAGGTCGGCGGCGAAGTGGTTGAACGTGCCGGCCGGAATCACCAGCAGCGGCAAGCCGGTTTCCAGCGCGATCGCCGCCCCGGTGCGAACGGTGCCGTCGCCGCCCGCCACCCCGAGTATCCGTGCTCCCGCCGCAGCGAGGCGCAACTGTGCCGCGAAGTCCTGGCCAGCGTCCGTCTCGATCACCGTGGCCTTGGGAAGTTCCGCCGCCAGCCAACTGGCCAGCCTCGACGAAGCCGTTCCCGCTGAGGTGTTCACCAGCAGGGCCAGGTCTTCTCCGGCCGGGGCGGCGGGTGCCTGCCGGGGCGGCCGGATCGCCATGGCGGGCATCAGCGGCCGCCGCGGCCACCAGCGCAAGGTCATCACACCAGCCATGGCCCCGATGGCGGTCCCGGCGAGCACATCCGACGGGTAGTGCACTCCCGTCGCTACCCGGGACGCACTCACCGCCGCGGCAAGGGCGATGGCGGGCCCGGCCAGGGATGGTTTCTCGATCGCGACGCCGGTGGCGAACGCCGCGGCGTTCGCAGCGTGCCCGGAAGGGAAGGACGGGCTCGACGGCCGTGGCAGCCGCCTGGCGGCGGGAACCTGGACATCGGGACGGCGGCGACCGGACAGGCCCTTAGCGACAACGTTGGCCGTCACGCTGGCCGCCGCCAGGCTGCCCAGGCCCCGCCACGCGGCCCGCCGGGCCCACCGGTCGCCGGTGGCCCACCCTGTGGCCCATAGGGCGCCGGCCAGCACGATCCACAGAACGCCGCGGTTGGCCAGCCGCGACAGTGTGGGCATGACGCGATCAAGCGTCCGGGAATCCGTCTCCGCAATGCGCTGAGCGGCGGCCAGGTCGGCCGCCGCGAACCGGCGTCTGGGGCGTGGCTTCCTGCTCAGGCCTGGCTCCCGGCAGTCTGGCTTCCGGCCGGGGCCGGTGACTGCTCCCAGGTCGGTGCCGACGGGTCGTCCCCGTGCAGGGCCTTCATCAGCTCCTGCTCCTGCTCGCGGCTGAGCGAGGTCCGCAGCACCGTCCCGCCGTAGGGCCGCAGCGCTTCCTCGAACTTGTCCGGGGTGACCTTGCGGAGGATCACCAATATCGCCGAGGTCCCGGGCTGCACCAGATCCTGAACGCGCTGCCTGAAGTCCTCCTTGATGCCGAGATCCCCGGCCGCGCCAAGCGCCGCCCCCATGATCCCTCCTGCCACGCCGACCATCGGCGCGATCGGCCACAGGAATATCAGTCCGATCAGCACGCCCCAGAAGAAGCCACTCAAGGTGCCCCAGGCGACCGCGTGATGGGCCGGCGTCGTGATGTGCAGCTTGCCGTTCTTATCACGCCTGATGATGGCGGCGTCCTCCAGGTCCACCAGGTAGTCGTTCTGTAGTTTGACGAGCTCTTCCCAGACTTGCTGGGCCCTGTTCTCGTCCGGGTAACCGATGACGATCAAGTCACTCATGGGACCTCCTCTGACAGGCAGAACCGCTCGCACTCCGGCTTACACGGACAGCGTCGCTGTGGGGATGGCCGCGCACATCCTCCGGCCGGGTAGTTAGCCGCCTGCGGCGCGGCCCTGCGCGGGCACCGGCCGGCGTGAGCCGAGGACTACCAACATGGTGGATGTGGCCGTCTGCGCAGGCGGGGAGCCTGGCACTGGGCACGCGGTGCGATCGTGCTGGCCGCCGGGCCAAACGCGCGCCGCACAGCCGAGGTACCCGACAGTCTCAGCGACAGGAGGCCAGGCATGGCATCGCTCCCGGTCCGCCGAAGCGGGCGCAACCGGTTTCCGCGTGCTCCCGGAGCAGCGTACGGCGCCGGGAGCATGCGGCCCACCCGTTCGGCGAGGCCGCGGTGGCCTGAGCACCGAGGCGCGCAGACCTAACAGGAGGCAGTGATGGCAGTTGCAGTCGGCATCGATCTCGGCACCACCAACTCCGTGATCTCAGCGACGGTGGCGGGCCAGCCGACGGTGATACCGAACGCCGAGGGGTCACGGACGACCCCCTCGGTGGTGGCGTTCACCCCGCAGGGCGAGCGCCTGGTCGGCCAGCTCGCCCGCCGGCAGGCGATCTTGAACCCGAAGGGGACGATCTACTCCGCGAAGCGGTTCATCGGGCGGCGCTATGACGAGGTCAGCAGCGAGCTGAACGCCGTATCATTCGACGTCGTCCCCGGCCCGGACGGCGCGGTGCGGTTCAAGATCGCGGGCCGGCTGTACGCGCCCGAGGAGATCTCCGCGCTCGTGCTCCGCAAGCTGGTCGAAGACGCCGCGAAATTCCTGGGCGAGAAGATCACCGAGGCCGTCATCACGGTACCGGCGTACTTCAACGACGCTCAGCGCCAGGCGACCAGGGACGCGGGCCGCATCGCCGGCCTCGAGGTCCTCCGCATCATCAACGAGCCCACCGCCGCGGCGCTGGCCTACGGCCTGGACAAGAAGGGCAGCGAGACCGTCCTGGTCTACGACCTGGGCGGCGGCACCTTCGACGTGAGCATCCTGGATATCGGCGACGGCGTGGTCGAGGTGCGCGCCACCGCGGGCGACACCCACCTGGGCGGCGACGACTTCGACCGCCGCATCGTCGACCACCTGGCCGACCAGTTCCAGCGCGACAACGGCATCGACCTGCGGTCCGACCCGCAAGCGCTACAGCGCCTCTTCGAGGCCGCCGAGAAGGCCAAGGTCGAGCTGTCCTCCGTGACCCAGACCACCATCAGCCTGCCGTTCATCACCGCCGACGCCTCCGGGCCCAAGCACCTCAACACGACGCTGATGCGCTCGACCTTCGAGCAGATCACCGCCGATCTCATCGAGCGCACGGTCGGGCCGGTGCGGCAGGCCATGTCTGACGCCAAGCTCACTGACGCCGACATCGACGAGGTGATCCTGGTCGGCGGCTCCACCCGGATCCCGGCCGTGCAGAATCTGGTCCGGCGGCTGACCGGTGGCAAGGACCCCAACATGACCGTCAACCCGGACGAGGTCGTCGCGATCGGCGCGGCCGTGCAGGCGGCCGTGCTCAAGGGCGAGCTCAAGGACGTGCTGCTGCTTGACGTGACGCCGCTTTCGCTCGGCATCGAGACCCTCGGCGGGGTCATGACCAAGGTCATCGAGCGTAACACCACGATCCCGGCCCGCCGTACCGAGGTCTTCAGCACGGCCGAAGGCAACCAGTCGGCAGTCGACGTGGTGGTCCTGCAGGGGGAGCGGGAACGCGCCGCGGACAACCGGGTGCTGGGCCGGTTCCGGCTGGAGAACATCCGGCCTGCCCCGCGTGGGGTGCCGCAGATCGAGGTTACCTTCGACATCGATGCCAACGGGATCCTGAACGTCTCGGCCCGTGACAAGGACACCGGGACCGAACAGCGAATCACCATCAGCGAGAGCTCCAACCTGGACAAGTCCGAGGTGGAGCGGATGATCAACGACGCCGAGCAGCACCGTGACGAGGACCGGCGGCTGCGCGAGGTGACCGACGCCCGCAACGAGCTCGACACCGCGGCCTACCAGGTGGAGCGCGTGCTAGCCGAACGCGGCGACACGTTGCCCGTGCACGAGAAGGCCCGGGCCGAGAACCTGGTGGCCGACGCCCGCCAGGCGCTCAAGGAAGATACGCCGCTGGACCGGCTGAAGGTCCTCACCGATGAGCTGCGGCAGGTCTACATGATCATTGGCGCGCCACCGACCGGTCCCGAGCCGGAGCTCGAGCCGGAGCTCCCGCCCGGAGGTGGCGACGATGACGTGATCGACGCCGAGTTCACGCCCAGTGAGTGAGCAGGCCAATGAACCAGACGGCTGGAAACAGCATGGCGGGAAGCGGCGACGCGAGGCGAAATCCCGGCGCCGCCGCTCCGCCTGACCCTTCGCAGGATGGCGCGGCCGCTGAGCTTGAGGCCCGGATCGCTGAGCTCGAGGCCCGGATTGCCGAACAAGAGGCCCGGATCGCTGAGCTCGAGGATGGGCGCCTGCGCGCCCTGGCCGACCTCGACAATGTGCGGAAGAGATGTACCGCCCAGGTCAGCCGCGCCGAAGCGGAGACCAGGGCCGCCGTGGCCAGGGAATGGCTGCCCGTCGTCGACAACCTCGATCGCGCCCTGGCGCACTCCACAGCCGATCCGGCCTCCATCATCGACGGGATCAGGGCGGTCCGGGCTCAGGCCCTGGAGGTGCTGGCCCGCCTCGGCTTCCCCCGCCGCGACGATCGCGGCGCCAAGTTCGATCCGGCCAGGCACGAGGCTATCGCCTCCCGGCCTGATCCCGGCGCCGAGGACGGCTCGGTCGTCGAGGTCGTCCGGCCCGCCTACGGCGAAGGAGACCACCAGCTGCGGCCGGCGCAGGTCGCGGTGGCCAGGGCGGGCTGATGGCCGACGGCGCGGACTTCTACCAGACCCTGGGTGTGCCGAGAAACGCCAGCCAGGACGAAATCCAGCGCGCCTACCGCCAGCTCGCCCGGACCTATCACCCGGACATCAACCACGACCCGGGGGCGGAGGACCGGTTCAAGGAAGTCTCTGAGGCCTACGACGTCCTCTCCGATCCGCAGACGCGGCGCCGTTACGACACCTTCGGGCGCGACTTCCGCCAGGTTCCCGAGGACGTAGACCCGGAGACGTGGCGGCGCAGCCAGGCCGGCGCCCGAGCTGGCGCCGGAGGCGGACGCGGCCGGACCCGTAGCAGCGCCGGGACCGGCGGGTTCGACTTCAACAGCGGCGGCTTCAGCGGCGGCGGCGACATCGACATTGACGATCTTCTGGGCGGTATCTTCGGCGGCCGTGGGGGCGGGTTCGGGTCCCGGCGGGGCTTTGGGCCGATCCCTGGCGCCGACCAGGAAGCCGAGATCGAGCTCACCGTCGAGGAGGCCTACCACGGCGGCCGCAGGTCCATCGCGCTGACTGGCGGCGACGGTACTCGCCGCTCCTTCGACGTCACGATCCCGCCCGGGGTGACGGACGGGCAGCGGATCCGGCTGGCCGGGCAGGGCGGTCGCGGCAGCGACGGGGCGCCTAACGGTGACCTGTACCTCATCGCGCGGATCGCGCCTCACCCGAGATACCGCCTCGAAGGCCGCGATCTGTACGTCGAGCTGCGGCTCGCTCCGTGGGAAGCCGCCCTCGGCACGTCGGTCGCCCTGGACACGCCGGGCGGCGAGATCAAGGTCAAGGTCCCGGGTGGCACGTCAAGCGGCAGGCGGATCCGGCTGCGCGGCCGTGGCCTGCCCAATCCGAAAGGCAAGGCGGGCGATTTGTTCGCCGAGGCAAGGATCATGGTGCCGCCCAAGCTCTCGCGCGCCGAACGACGGCTGTTCGAGCAGCTGGCCGCGGAATCCGATTTCGATCCGAGGGCACAGCCGTGACTGGGAGCAGAGCAGTGACATACGCCATGGTCCGCGCCCCGCGGCTGAGTCTGGAGGAGTTCGCCATGGTGGCGGGCATTCACCCGGACCTGATCCGCAGGCTCGTCGCCCTCGGACTCATCGATGCGCGCCGCGACTCAGCGGGCGAGCTCTGGTTCTCCCGTAGCCAGCTCGCCGCGATGGCCCGGGTGCAGCGCCTGCGCGCGGGCTTCGCCCTCAACTATGCAGCCATCGGGCTGGTCACCGACCTGCTCGACCGGATCGCGGTACTCGAAACGGCCCTGCGCGGGGCCCGAAGGCCAGGAAGGTAAACATGGACCCGAGCCACCTGACGCAGAAATCGCAGGAAGCACTGCACGACGCGCAGACCAAGGCGCTTCGCTTCGGGCACACCGAGGTGGACGTTGAGCATCTGCTGCTCGCGCTGCTTGACCAGGCCGAGGGCATCGTCCCCCGGCTGCTGAGCCAGGCCGGCGCGGATCCGGACCGGCTACGGAAGGCATTGGAGGCCGAGCTCGCGCGGCACCCCCGGGTCAGCGGCCCGGGCGTGAACCCGGGGCAGATCAGTATCACGCAGCGGCTGGCCCTCCTGCTCGACACCGCCGAGCATGAGGCGAACCGGCTCAAGGACGAGTACGTCTCGGTCGAGCACCTCATCATTGCGATGCTGGCCGAGGGGCCAACTACCGTGGCCGGCCGGCTGCTGACCCAGGAGGGCCTGACCAGGGACGGCTTCCTGGGGGCGCTGACCAAGATCCGCGGCAACCAGCGGGTCACCTCGGCAACGCCGGAGGGGGCCTACGAGGCGCTGGCCAAGTATGGCCGGGATCTCGTCGCGGAGGCGGCCAGCGGCAGGCTCGACCCGGTCATCGGCCGGGACGCCGAGATCAGGCGCGTCATGCAGATCGTGTCCCGGAAGACCAAGAACAACCCGGTCCTGGTCGGCGATCCTGGCGTGGGCAAGACCGCCATCGTGGAGGGCCTAGCCCAGCGGATCACCCGCGGTGACGTCCCCGAGGGGCTGCGGGACAAGACGATCTTCAGCCTCGATATGGGCGCCCTGGTAGCCGGGGCCAAGTACCGCGGCGAGTTTGAGGAGCGGCTCAAGGCCGTCCTGTCCGAGGTCAGGGCCGCGGAAGGACGCATCCTGCTGTTCATCGATGAGCTGCATACGGTCGTGGGCGCGGGCGCCGCCGAGGGAGCCATGGACGCGGGCAACATGCTCAAGCCGATGCTGGCCCGCGGCGAGCTGCACATGATCGGCGCGACGACGCTGGACGAGTACCGCAAGCGCATCGAGAAGGACGCGGCTCTGGAGCGCCGGTTCCAGCCGGTCATGGTCGACGAGCCGTCGGTGGAGGACGCCGTCTCGATCCTGCGCGGCCTGCGGGAGCGCTTTGAGGTCTTCCACGGGGTGAAGATCGCGGACAGCGCGCTGGTCACCGCGGTCACGCTCAGCCATCGTTATATCTCCGACCGGTTCCTGCCGGACAAGGCGATCGACCTGGTCGATGAGGCCTGCGCGATGATCCGCACCGAGATCGACTCGATGCCGGCCGAACTCGACGAGCTCACCCGCCGGGTGATGCGGCTGGAGATCGAGGAGGTCTCGCTGGCCAAGGAGAGCGACCAGGCGAGCAAGGCGCGCCTGGCGGACCTGCGCAAGGAACTGGCGGACTTGCGGGCGCAGGCCGACGCTCTGCGCGCCCAGTGGGAAGCCGAGCGCCAGGCGCTGCGCCGGGTGCAGGCGCTCCGCGAGCAGATCGAACAGGTGCGGCAGGAGGCCGAGCAGGCGGAGCGCGACTACGACCTGAACAAGGCGGCGGAGCTCCGCCTCGGCAAGCTGCCTGAGCTGCAGCGGCGGGTCGATGCGGAGGAGGGGCGACTCGCCGACAAGCAAGGTGGCACCCGGCTGCTGCGCGAGGTCGTGACCAGCGACGAGATCGCCGCGATCGTCTCCCGCTGGACCGGTGTCCCGGTCAGCCGACTGCAGGAGGGGGAGCGGGAGAAGGTGCTTCGCCTCGACGAGATCCTGCACGAGCGGATCGTGGGCCAGGACGAGGCCGTCCGGCTGGTCGCCGACGCCATCATCCGGGCCAGGTCCGGAATCAAGGATCCGCGGCGTCCGATCGGGTCGTTCATCTTCCTCGGCCCCACCGGCGTGGGCAAGACCGAGCTGGCCAAGACGCTGGCCGCGGCCCTGTTCGACACCGAAGAGAACATAATCCGCATCGACATGAGCGAGTACCAGGAGCGCCACACCGTCAGCCGCCTGGTCGGCGCGCCGCCCGGCTATGTGGGCTATGAGGAAGGCGGGCAGCTCACCGAGGCGGTCCGGCGCAAGCCCTACTCGGTCGTGCTGTTCGACGAGGTGGAGAAGGCGCACGCGGACGTGTTCAACACGCTACTGCAGGTCCTGGACGACGGCCGGCTCACCGACGCGCAGGGCCGCACCGTCGACTTCCGCAACACGGTCATCATCATGACCTCCAACATCGGCTCGGAGTGGCTGACCGCGGACGCGGTGTCCGACGGCGAGATCAAGCCCGACGCGCGCGAACGCGTGATGGCCGAGATGCGCGCGCACTTCCGGCCCGAGTTCCTGAACCGCCTGGACAACATCGTCCTGTTCAAGCCGCTCACCCAGCCCGAGATCGAGCGCATCGTCGACCTCATGCTGGGTGACCTGCGCGCCCGGCTCAGCGATCGCCGGATGACGCTGGAGATCAGCGACAACGCCCGGCGCTTCATCGCCCAGCAGGGCTTCGACCCGATCTACGGCGCGCGGCCGCTGCGCCGGTTCATCAGCCGGGAGGTGGAGACCCGGATCGGCCGCGCCCTGCTGGCCGGCGACGTCCTCGACGGCGCCGCGATCCGCATCGGATACGCCGACGGCGAGCTGACCGTCAGCTACGAGAACCAGGATTGACCCATGACCGCCCCCCCGATGTCTGCCGAACTGATCCGCTGCCGCCACTGCGGGCGCCGCAACCGGGTCCCGGCCGCCGCGGCCGGCATCCCGCACTGCGGTAACTGCCACCAGCCGCTGCCCTGGATCGCCGAGGCCGACGACGCCACGTTCGCCGAGGTCGCCGAAGCCGCGTCCATCCCCGTCGTCGTCGACCTGTGGGCGCCGTGGTGCGGGCCGTGCCGAATGGTGAGCCCGGCCCTGGAGGAGGTGGCCGCGACACTGGCCGGCCGGGTCAAGCTGGTCAAGGTCAACGTGGACGGCTCGCCCCAGATCCAGGAACGGTTCGGCGTGCGGGCCATCCCGACGCTGATCGTGCTGCGCCAGGGACAGGTCGGCGCGCGCCGGTCCGGCGCCGCCCCCGCCGCCGACCTGCGCGCCTGGGTCGAGTCGGCGATCGGCCCTGACTGATCGGCCCGTAACCTCATCAACCCGTCACTTGATCAGCCGGCGCCACGAGGGCGGCAGTCGCCGCAGGCCCTCGCGCGGCAACCGCCAGGTACGGTTGCGCCGCGGCCGGGCCCTGCGGTCCGGCTTGCCCGCCTCGAGTTCGGCCCTGAGCCGGTCGAGATGGCTGATCAGCTCACCTCGCAACGGCCACCCGACCGGCCTGGCCGCCGGGTCGGTGCCCAGTAGCTCGCTGAGCCGATCCTGCTCCTCGTGCACCGTGGCCAAGTGACGCTCAAGGTCGGACTCCAGCAGGTCGTGACGGGGCGCATCGAACTCGGTCGCGAGGCTCCCGTACGTCTTGACCGCGGCGGACAGTTCCCGCAGCACGCCGGCCAGCCGGTGGCGCACGTCCGGATCGGCCAGCGGGTTGTCGTCATCGGCCAGCCGGGTGCTGTCGGCGAGCGACCGGGCGAACACGCGGAGCGTGATCGCCTCATGCTCCAGGGTCTCCAGGCTCTCGCGCAGGGTTATCGTGGAAGCCGCGCCGCCTTAGCCGGGCAGGGTCTCGCCGCCGACCGGGGCGAGTACCTCGCCGGAGTAGTAGCTGGACAGCATGCCGCTGGCGAAGAAGACGTAGGACGGGGCGATCTCGTCCGGGTGGGCGGCCCGTCCCATCGGCACCTGCTGGCCGAACGAGCTCACCTTTTCCGCCTCGAATGTGGCTGGAATCAGCGGGGTCCAGACCGGGCCGGGCGCCACGCTGTTGACCTGGATGCCGCGGTCCTGCAGCGCCTGGGCCAAGGAGTAGGTGAACGCCAGGACGGCACCCTTGGTCGCCGAGTAGTCGATCAGTGTCTTGTTGCCGCGCAGCCCGTTGATCGAGGAGGTGTTTATGATGGCACCGCCGTCGGGCAGGTGCTTCAGCGCGGAGCGGGTGGTCCAGAAGTAGCTGAAGATGTTGACGCGGAACGTCCGCTCCCACTGCGCCGTGCTCAGGTCGGCCGGGTCCTGCACCGGCTGCTGGGTCGCCACGTTGTTCACGAGCAGGTCCAGGCCGCCGAGCTCGGCTACGGTCCGGTCCACCGCCCGCTGGCAGTTCTCCTCCTCGGCCAGGTCACCACGGATGATGACACAACGGCGGCCAGCCTCGGCCACCAGACCGGCGGTGTGCCTGGCGTCGCCGTCCTCCTGCTCCGAAAGGTAGGAGATGGCGACGTCGGCGCCCTCTTTGGCGAACGCGACAGCGACAGCCCGCCCGATGCCAGAATCGCCGCCGGTGATCAGGGCGCGCTGGTGCTTGGGGGCGGTTGCTCCTCAGCTGGCGTGGCGGAGCGTCTCGTCCGTGTGCCGGGGCCGGACCTGGAGGATGCTGCCGCGGAATCCTGGCGAGTAGGCGAGGTGGAACCCCCGGGTGGGAACTGTCGCGCCAAGCTGCGCGAAGAGCCCTGCGGCCGAAAGCGTCGCCCGCCAGAGCAGTGCGTACTGCGGCGGCGGGGTCAGGTTGCGCAATGCCGGGGCGAACCGCGGCTGGGTGAGGTGGGCCATGAGCCCGCGCAGCCACGCGCGGGAGTACGTGAAGGCGGTGTGGGCGCCCGTGGCTGCGAGGGGGTGCAGAAGTTCGATGATTAGCCGCGGGTCGACCTCGGCGTCCGCGGCGAGCGCCCCGGACTGGCGGGCCAGCCGTATCGCCGCCGGCCCGTCCCCGGCGAGCACGGCGGCGGCGAGCTGCCCGAACGGCGCCGGGATGCCGCCGGGCGTGGCGGCGACCGCGCCGAAGTCCAGCATGCCGAGACGGCCGCCCGGCAGCAGCAGGAAGTTGCCGGGGTGCAGGTCGGCGTGCATCCAGCCGGTGCACGCCGCGGGCGCGTAGATGGCGTGCCCGAGCAGCCGGGCGGCCAGGTCCGCCGCGTCGCGGCGGCCGAGCTCGCGCCAGCCCTCCGGGAGCAGATCGGTGCGCCCGTCGAGCAGCGCGGTCAAGGGCGCCCCGTCCAGCCAGCGGGTGATGAGCACCCGTGGTGTCGCGGCGTAGACGGCCGGGACCGTGACGCTGGTCCGGCCCGGGGGTTCGTGCGCCCCGGCGGCGCGGGCCGCAGCGAGTTCCTTCGGCAGGTGGTGCGTGAACGCGGCCGCGACTTCGGCCTGGACCCGCCCCTCGCGCACGTAATCCAGCTCCTCGACGATGCGCCCGGCGAGCTCGTCCGCCAGCCCGGACACGTTCAGCCGGGTCAGCCGGGCCAGCACCCGGGCCAGCAGCCGGGCCTGGCGCAGGTCTGAGCGCAGGGCCTGATCCACCCCCGGGTACTGCACTTTCACCGCTACCTGCACGACCTGGCCGCCGTCGATCCGCCATTGCCCGCGGTGCACCTGGCCGATCGAGGCCGCCGCCGCCGGGATGTCGTCGAAGGCCACCAGCCGGTCCTGCCACCCCGGCCCGTAGGCGACGGCCAGGTCAGCGGCGACCACCCGGCGGGCGACCTCGGCCGGCATGGCCGGCGCCGCGTCCGTGAGCCGCCGCAGCGCCGACCGGTACGGCGCCGCGACCTCCTCCGGCATCGCCGCCTCGAACACCAACATCGCCTGGCCCAGCTTCGCTGCCCCGCCCTTGAGCTCGCCGAGGGTGGCGAACACCTGCTCAGCGGTGCGAGCGGCGACCTGGTCGGCACCGGCCCGGGACAGCCAGCTGGCGGCGGCGGCGGTGCGGACTGCATGTCGCAGCGGAAGCATAGCCAGCCGGCCGGTACGCCCGAGCGCACCGGTCGGCAGGACCGGCCGTTCCCGGCTCCCCGCCGCTGCTGGCAGTGGCGGCTGTTGACCCTGATGTATGTCGGTCATCTCGACCGTCCTCCTTCTGCCGTTGTTTGCCTGGGGCGGTTCGTGGCCTGGCGGCGCGGCGCACCGGCGTGCCCGGCGTGACAGCCCGAGGTGGCCAGGGCCCACGCGCCCACCGCTCGCGCGATCAGGTCCGTGCTCTGCGCTGGCGGTGCCGGGCCGAGGTGAGCAAACATCCGTGTCCTTACCTGTTGTGGGACAGCCCCGCGGACCGGGACCGCCACGGCGCACCGGTGAAGCCGCCATCAACTACTAACACGTATAGGAGACAAGGGGTGTTCAGAGGTCCCCCGTCCGGCAGGTGGTCCGGCAGTCGGCAGCAGGCACGGCTCGCGGGCCGTTCCAGTCGGCCATGCCAGCTCGCGCCAGGCCATACGCTGCCGGTGCAGGCGACTGCAGCCATACTCAAGCAGGCCAGGATCGTGGCGCGCGTCCGGTGAACGGCGGAGAACGGGGAAGCCGCTCGTACGGCCCCGCCGGGGTGGCCGCTAGAGCTCGATGACGATCAGGGCGTGGAGGCGCCGGAGCAGCATGGTGTCCACGTCCACGAAATCGACCGCGAGGATGCCGCCGCCCCGGGACGGGGCAGACCTGTTTCCAGGTCGGGCCGGCGGGGCAAGGAGCCGATCCCGGCGACACGCAGGGGTCTGCTGTACCGTGAAGGCCGCGACCAGGTGGCCGAGCCTGACGCGCTCGCCTTGCGCCCGTGCGAGCCGAAAACCTCGTCCGCGCCACGCGACCAGGTGATATCCGCCGATCGTACCGTCGAAGCGAGCCTGTCTTCGGAGGCGGTACCGCTCAAGATCGACCGGTCCGGGCCCCGGGCAGCTCAGGGGACGCTGGAACCACCGCCCGTTCGGGATAAGAACGGCCTCCGCCGATTGCGGACCGTAACGGCCCAGGAATCCCGAAGCTACGGCCAGGGGCAAAGGTAGAGGTCAGAGGTCTTCGACGTAGCCTGCGGCGATGTCGTCGGGTGGGTTGGTGCAGGCCCTCTCGCCGCCCTCGGGGCGGTAATGCGCTAACCTCCCAGCCTGTTCCGGCCGGCCCAGCCAGGCGCAGGCCGTCCGCCGGGTCGGCTAGCCATGCGATCAGGGCGGCAAGGTCGTGCCCGCTAGCCCTCCGGTTGCCGGGGCTCAGGCCGGTCCGGCGGTCACTGAACAATAGCTATCTACTATACGTGTTAGTAGATATGCAAACCCTCAAACGCAGTAAACGAGTCCAGCCGCTTGACCGCAGACCCCGACGCGTCCCAAGCCGGGGAGCGCTGGCGGCAATCCTATTCGGCGTGGTGGTACTAGCCGCCTTCGGGCACATCACCGCCTTCCTCCTGTTCCTGCTCGCCGGGATCGCAGTACTTACGGCGGTCCTTCGCCGGCGCCGATCCGGTCGGTGACGGCGTGGCTGGTGAGCGGGGCGTGAGCCGCCGGCTGCGCCTTGTCGAAGGTGAACTACCGTCCGGCCGTTTAGATGGCAACACCAGTGAGGGAAACGGATTCACCGGAGAGTCATCGGTGAATCACCGCGCGGCCGGTGCTTCAACTGCTGAGGACCTAACCAGAAAGGGACCGGAGGCACACGTGACCTCACTCAAGCACACGAACGACGTCAGTGACCAGGGGATCGCGGTCCCCGGAGGGGTGCGCCGGTGGCGGGCCTTCTCGCTGCTCACCGTCACATTCTTCATGACGATCATGGACCTCAGCGAATTGAAATTACAGTCCCTCGACCGGGTACCGGGCGAGGAACCGCTGGCCGTTCGGCTGAAGATTTATTCCGAACGGTCCTGGGCTTCTGCCCCGTCCGTCCCCACCATGTCCTCTCGGGGGATACAGCTCAAGGACAAGGTTGCGGTCGGATAAGAGGTCAATACTCGTACCACGTTCAATGTGCCGAACCGTGGTATGTCGTCGGCGGTGCTGCATCGCAGCATTCCCCGCCTGACCAGATCGAAGACGAGGCCGCCCAGCGCCCTTACGTCGCATTCGGTGACCCGAGCCGCTTCTGAGACGGTCCAGTAGCCGTCCAGCTGGGCGAGCGCCTTCAGTTCCGCTCTCCGGCCCACGCTCACCTTGGACAGTTCCTGCTCGAGTTCGGACCGCAACCGGGCTGCCTTTTCAGGGGCTTGACCGGCTGTGACCAGCGACAGAGGATTATCGGCGGCCCGGCTTGCCACCCCGCCTGGTGAGTCCAGCACGCATTCCGCCGCGGCCGCCTGCAATGCGACGGGTATGCCGTCGAGATGACGGCAGATCTTCACCACCTGATCCGCGTTGACGTGACTCAACCTGAAGGTAGGCCACACCTGCCGGATGTTGGAGATTAGCAGCCGGACGGCCGGCTCGCGAGCGAGTTTGCCGAGGTTCTGAGCATCCGCCGCCTCCGGCACGGTCAACGGTGCAAGTGGCAGCACTGACTCGCCAGGCAGTTCCAGCGGCTGTCGCGCCGAGATCACTACGCTGACATGGGGGCGCACAGCGAGGAGGCGCTGCAGCCAGGAGACCTTCTCGCCGGAATCGTCGATGCCGTCTACCACGCAGATCACGGGCCGCTGATCAGCGGCGTTTCGCGGCACCTGATCTATGCGCATCGCCTGACGACTGGGCGGGAGCCAGACAATTTCTGTGTCATTTTCCTGGTTGAGTCGATGCAGAGCTTCAATGGCGAGCCGGCTCTTTCCGACGCCGGGGAGTCCGGTAATTGTAACCAGCCTATTATCATAGTCGAAGAGATGGTCCAGCAGAAGAGCAAGTTCTGCGTCACGGCCGAGAAAACCTGATGTCGTCAGCGGCGGCTGAGCGCGCGCGGCATTGGCTGCTGCCTCGTCCTGTAGCTCCTTGGCGGCCGCATCGGTGAGCCGTAGCGCCCTGGCCAGCAGCAGGACAGTATCTGCACGTGGAGTTTTCACGCGTCCCGACTCAAGATCACGAATCGTCCGGACGCTCACAGTTGACAATTCGGCCAGTTTTTCCTGGGTCAGGCCCAGACAGCGGCGGTGAAAGCGAAGCGTAGCATCGAAGCTTTGCACGAAAACCCCTGAGGCCGGCCAAGTGAGAAAAGTAGCACCCTGTATTGGCGCTGGGTGCCATGCCGCTCGGTACCCGGATGGATGCAAAGCAAACTAACGACACGATGTCAACCACTCGGGACTTTGAGTTCTGGCAGGTAGCGACCAAAACATAGCAGAAAAAGCAGCGGAATGTATACAATTACTTTAGCCGCATCTGCTAATGGTGATATTTATAGCCCCTGCCGGCGCAGCGGTAAGTAAAAACATAATCTGACCGAATGGCCTCTTAACGGCACGTTTCCAAAACTGGACTCATGTCCCTCTCTTGCACCCCCTGCACCACAGAGCCCGTCAGCAAGTACTCTGTTTCAACGCCTGCCATTGGCCGTTGCCATGGCGAAATGGATGGACGATCGCCGGGCATGCGGCCCGGATGCAGTGGCTGCTGGACCGCGGGATGGGGGACATGTCTGCTGCGATTCCTGGTCCGCCGGTTTGCCGCGGCAAAGCTAGATGAGGCCGCCGGGCGTAACTGGTGGCGGGGCGGCCAGGTGATTGGCGCGATCGACGAAACCGGCCGGGAAAGGGCCGACGGGGCCACCGCCGGGGTCAAGCGGCAGTGCGCGGCCAGCGCGGGTCTTCGCCCCGCGCTGGCCGCGCCGTGCTATCCGCGCCCTGTCCTCTGGGGAGCCGTAGCGCCGGTCTAGGGTACGGGTGACCCGCGCCCAGTCGGCCATGGACCGGATCGATCCGATCTGCTCCACCACGAACGGCTGGGCACGCCACTCCAACGCGCGTTGCCGCAGCACGTCCAGAGGCTCCTCCAGGACATTGCCAACCTTGGCTTCGTAGATAGGAAACGCCCTGAGCTGACCGTCGGCCTCGATGGAGGCAATACTCAAGCCGATCTCGCTTAGCGGAGAATCGGGCAGGAAGTAACGGACATCCGTCACGGTGACCTCAGTGTCGCTCCTCGCATGCGCCGCGAGGCTTTCTCCTGCACTCGCGATCTCTGTCAACTCGGCGGTGGTGAGAAGCCCGTGTTCGGCGAAGTCCTCCTCCGCGGCGATCCCCGACGGAATGACTGCGCCGAAGCGGACGAAATCAATGCCCGGGAAACGTGAGGTGATGTCTTCTATGAATATGTCGAGGCCTTCCTTTCCTGGTTGAGTAAGCGTGTAATCCACTCCCAAGGAGTAGCAACGACGGCCTGATGCCAGCCAGTCCCCTTTCACTCGCTCCAGCACCTCGAGCGCGCCAATTGCCCGCTCGAACGCCCCGCGCCGCCGCGGACTTGGTCGTGTGTCTGCTCGTCGCTTCCGTCGATGCTCAACGCGACGCTCGTTACGGACGTCGCCAGATCGTTTGCCATCTTCTTATCCATCAGCCAGCCGCTGGTGAATACCGTCACCGCGATCTCCGCATCGCCGAGTAGGCGCGCAGCCTCGCTCCACCATGGGACGAGCAGTGGTTCACCGCCGCTCAGCGAAATGCGCTCTGGCCGCGCACTGATGATGATGTCGGCAATTCTCAATGCGTCGTCGCGGCTCAGCATCCGGGCCGCGCGGCGACCCGACTCGGAGTAGCAGTGCATACACCGCAAGGGGCAAGCATAGGTCAGGTCCAAATAAACTTTTCGATCTGGACAGTCATCGCTTCTCCAGGGTGACGATCTGCCGCCAGGCACGAGCGGATAGCGCACGTCATCATGCAGAGGGCGCTGGTATACGACCTGCGCGACCATGCTGGCCCGGACCGTCACGGTCTGCGCTTGTACTCCGCACCGCGGCGTCCGCTCACGTCTCCGGATCGGTGTCAGGCGGAGAACTGATCGGCTCGATGTGCGGTTGAGCAAGCTCAACGTAGTCGTCCGTCGCCAGCGCGACGGACTGATCCAGGCGAGCCGCATTGAAAAAGAGCTCTTCATGGGAAAGCAGGTCGGGATCGGTGATGAGCTGCAAATCGGGATGGAAGGAGAACGGGACGATCGACCCGCTCGTGCAGCCTGTGAGGTTCTCGGCGGTTTCGCGGGGCGCCAGGGCCGCGCTTCGTCCACCAAGTACGTTTTTAAGCAGGCCGAGGTCTGCCCGCCGATCGCCGGGTATGACGGCCAGTGCATAGCGCGCTATTTTCTTTGAGAGCTTTACCCGCGTCACCATGCATTTGGCGGCCTGAGGGGCAGGGTGCCCGCGCAGGACACTTGCCTCCAGTGTGCGTCCTTCGGGTGGATGGTCGATGAGCCGGTAGCGTACCCCGGCCCGATCAAGCAGGCGGATCAGCTTGGTATATGTCGTGGCTATCGGCGATCCGGTACTGGTGATTCTGGAGTTCATAATTCCTCCTGGGCATTGATGGCCTAGCTTGCCGGTCCGTTTCCGTTGTCTTATCTGGCTCCCTGCGCTAGTAGCTGGCAAGTAAGAAATCCTGGCGGATGGCCTTAGTCACCCGCGCCAGCGGACGTTCTGGGTAGCGGCAGCAAATCATCAGGGTCGTGCAGTAGTGCCGTAGCCATTCCCGGGCCGTTCGGGGGTGCCACAGATCGGTCGAATGCTCCGCCCAGGTCTGGTATCCGTATCGCGGATCGCGGGCCGGCGTGACGCCGAAGGTCAGCTCGGCCTTCGACGCGGGAGGGGCCGCGTCCTCCACCTGGGTCCGCAGGCCCGGCAGCTCGATATCCAGATCGAGCGAGGTCTGGAAGGCCATCCCGACCAGAGACGACGGGTGCGGTGCGGCCCGCTGTCCTGAGCGCGTCGATCACGTCCCCCAGGGGCAGCCGCCTGTCGACGGCGCGCGTCAAGTCCTTCCCGGTCTTTGCGATGAGGTCACCGAAGGTAGGCGCCTCATCCAGCCGGATCCGCAGCCCCGTGGTCATCACCGCGCACGTGACCATGGATTCGAATTCGCGGCGTTCCCGGTTGGCGTACGCCACCCTGAGCAAGACGTCCGTCTGGCCCGACAGGGTGGCCAGGAGTGTCGCGAGAGCCGATGCGGCAGGCCTGCGCCGAAGCCGGCGGCGAGCCGTAGCGCGATGAACACGCCCACGAAGGCGGCGTTTCGCGTCACCTGGTAGACGAAGATGTTGAGCGCGACCATGTTGAGGTAACTGCCGGCTGAGGAGACGGCAAAGCCGATGATAAGCATCCGGAGCATCCGTGCTGCGACCCGGCCCCGCCGGCTGCCTGGATCCTGGGTAAGGGCGGCGTCTCGCCGCACGGTCATATCACTCATTACTGACGTCCTCGACAGGCTCGGCCCTGGCCGAGCTCTTCGTCAGCCGCTCACCTTCGGGCGGCACGGTGCGAAGACGGGCATGCTCGTCGACCTGGACAGGGCGGTCTGTGCGTGGGCCGGCCGGAAGGACGGCGGCGCGGAGCGGACGGCTGAATAGTCCGGTCACCGCTGCGGCGACTTCGATGGCCGCGCCGACGAGATAAGCGCCGGGGACCGAGACCAGCGCGGCTGCAGTCCCGGTAATGGCGTTGGCGACCGGCGTGGCCCCATAGCTGGACAGACTCACCATGCTCATGATCCGGGCCAGGCGGCCCGGATCAGCGTTGAGCTGAACCAGGGTGTTCACCGTCGTCCCGTAGAGGCTGGCGCAGACACCGATCACCAGGCTCAGGGCCAGCGCGACGGGCAGCCTGGGTACGAGCGCCAGCGCCGCTAGAGCGCCCCCCTGGAAGGCTCCGCCCACGATGATCAGGTGGCCGGGCCGGACGCGTTGCCGGATCTTGACGGCGGCGAGCGCGCCAAGGGCGGCGCCGAGGCCGAATGCCGACAGCAGCAGGCCCATGCCACCGGCACCCCAGCCCCGGTGCTGGGCCAGCAGCGGCAGCCCTGCGTTGTAAGGCCCGGTGAAACCCAGCTCGGTTAGGGTGCTGACCAGGATGAGCGCGCGCAGCAACGGCGATCTCCATACCGTTCGCGGCCCTTCGGTGAATCCGCGGACCAGCGTCCGCCGCGGCCCGGCCCCTTGCTGCCGAGCGTCCGGGGGCAGCGGCCGCAACGGCAGGATGGACAGGAAGCAGACAGATACCGCGAACGTGCCGGCCTCGAAGAGGAACGCGGCGCCGACGCCGAGCCGGGCCGCGAACAAGCCACCAAGCGGCGCGCCGGCCAGCAATGCCGTGCGGCGGACGAACGTGATGAGGCCGTTGGCGCGCTGGAGTTGACCGCCCGCCATCAAGCGTGCCGGAAGCGCGGCCGCGGCCGGCATGAACAGCGCGTCGGCAGTACCGAACACCAGCGCGGTTCCGGCTAGCACCCATATCCTGGGACCATCGAGCATGAGCAGCCCCGCCACCGCGATGATCACCGCCCGGAACGCGTCACTGGCCAGCATGACCCGGCGCAGCCCCAGCCGGTCCGCGATCGCTCCCCCCGGCAGCATGAGCACCGCCCGGGGGAGCGCGGCGATCGACGTCACCAGCGCGACCCCCGCTGGCCCTCCGGCCAGCGTCGCGGCCCAGGCCAGGGCCACGTAATAGGCCTCGTCACCGAGAAGGGAAACGCCCTGACCGGTCAGATAGCAGTAGAGCGGCCATCGGGCGCCGGAATCCCGGGACCCGGGTGGTGTCTCGTCCGTCGTCGGCATACGCTCATCTCTTCCCGCGGTAACTGCTTTCACCCGACGGGATGCATCCAGCCATCAGGGTCGGGTGCCACGCCACGGTGGATGCCGACCAGTGCGTCGCGAACGGCCGCGGTCACCGGTCCCGGCTTGCCTTCCCCGATGGTCCAGCCGCCGTCAGGCTCCCGCACCTCGCCCACCGGTGTGACGACCGCGGCGGTGCCGCAGGCGAAGACCTCGGTGATCCGGCCCATGCGGCACTCCTCCCGCCACTGGCTCACCGAGATTGGCTCTTCGCGGACCCGGTAGCCCAGGCGGCTCGCCAGGACGAGCAGGCTCTTACGGGTCACCCCCGGCAACAGCGTCCCGGTGAGCGGGGGAGTGACCAGCTCGGCATCCTCTCCGGCGCCGCGGACGAAGAACAGGTTCATCCCTCCCAGTTCCTCCACCCAGCGGTGCTCCACCGCGTCCAGCCACACCACCTGCTGGCAGCCGTGATCCTCGGCATCTTGCTGCGCCGTGAAGGACGGGCCGTAGTTGGCCGCGCATTTCACGTCACCCGTGCCGCCGGGCATCGCCCGCGGGTGGGCGCGATTGACCCAGACGGTCACCGCATCGATGTGATCACCGAAAAAGGAACCGGTGACGAAGGCCATGGTGAGGAAGGCGTATGTGCGCGAGGTGCGTAGCGCGAGGCTGGCCTCGTCGGCGAACATCAGCGGCCGTAGGTAGAGGCTGAGGCCGGGATCGTCGGACAGCCGGCCCTGGTCCGCCGCGACGACCCGCTCCACCGCGTCCACGAACAGATGCTCGGGCAGTTCCGCCATGGCCAGGCGGCGGGCGGACCGCTGGAACCGGCGGGCGTGCTCGTGCGGCCGGAACAGCGCCATGGAGCCGTCGGCCCTTCGGTGCGCTTTCAGTCCCTCGAATATGACCTGACCGTAATGCAGGCCAATCATGCCGGGGCTGACCTGCAGCGGCGCCAGCGGCTGCAAGATGAGTTCGCTCCAGCCGTGCTCTGCCGTCCATCCGGCCGTGACCATGTGATCGGTGAACAGCTCGCCGTGCGGCGGGTGCGCGGAGGCCTTCGGGGCCGGTGCCTGTGTCATGTCGTTGCTCCATTCAGCCGAGGGCGGTTAGACGAGAGGTACGAAGAAGAAGGTGTCGCGGCCGGAGATCCGGCCGTCGGATGTGACCGTGAAGAACTCGGCGAACCGGTGCTCGGCGGCACGTCCGTCGCGCATCATGCCGGTGAAGCGGCCGTGCACCGCGATGTCCCGGTCGGTGGCCACGATCCTGGTGAGCTGATGGCGGCCGTGGCTGATGGTGCGCTGCTCGCGATAGAAGTACTCAACCGATTCCCGGCTGGTCATATCCGGGTAGCCCGGCCTCCGATAGACGACGTCGGAACTGAGCAAAGCGCACATTCCGGCTATGTCATCCGTATCGATGCGGGCGTAGAAGTCGCGGACCGCCGCCGCGTTGCGCCCGGCGTCGGCAGTGGGTTCGTGTCGCATGCAAACCTCCGATAGCAGATACCGGCCTGGCTCAGTTGAGCAGCCCGGCGATGATGGGGCCGATGTGGTCTACGGCCTCCCGCCTCGTCATCAGGCCGTGGCTCACCGGGACCGAGCGCACGTGGATCTGGCCGGTGATGTGACCGCGCCAGGCGGAGGGCGCGGCCGCGCCGTCAGCCGAGATGACGAGCATCGCGTCACCGTCGAACAACCCGGAGCGGCCGGAGGCTAGGGCGGCTGCATTCGCGCGGAAGGACCGGACGAGCGTGTCGAGCGTTTCGTCGTCCAGCCCGGCGAGCGGGCCGTCCTTGGCCCTGGCGGCCGCCAGGGAATCCTGCGCCGGCATGCTGACCGGGTAGCCGATCGTGGACAGCAGGAGTCGCAGAGCAGCCCAGTCCCGCGGTGCCGTCTTCCCGTCCGCCCGCTGCTCCGCGGGTGCGTCCGGGCAGAACTGTCCCGGCGCGTCGGCGGGGCATGCCGGGAGGGGATCCGGTGCCCAGCCGGCCGGGTATCCGTCCAGCAGGGTCAGCGATCCGACCGGCAGGCCCAGCTCCTGCAGCGCTACGGCCAGAGCGTGCGCGACCGTCGCCCCGAACGACCAGCCGACTAGGTGGTGAGGGCCGTCGGGCGCCAGTTGACGCACCTGCGCGAGATGGAAGGCCACGACCGCGGCGAAGTCCGCGGCGGCGTCCCTCAGGCCGGGCGACTGGAGTCCGTACACCGGATGATCCGCTCCGATGTAGCCGGTCAGGCCGGCATACATCCAGCTCACGCCCGTGGCCGGGGGCAAGAAGAAGACGGGGACGGCCGAACCGCCAGTCGCGAACGGGAGGAAGGGAGCCAGCGGGTCGCCCGCCGCGGCGTCATCCGGCGCGCCGCACGGCTCCGGATCCGGTCTCGTCGCGGACGGATCCAGTAGCGTCGCGAGCCGGGCGACGGTCGGGGCCGCGAAGATCTCACGGACCCCGGCGTCGGAGCCGAGCCGTTCCCGGATCCGGCTGCTGAGGCGCAGTGCCAGCAACGAATGACCGCCGGTCTCGAAGAAGTTGTCGTCGATGCCGATGTGCGGGACGCCCAGCGTCTCGGCGAACAGCTCGCAGAGGATCTTTTCCGGGCCGGTGCGGGCCGCCCGGGACGTGCTGTGGAACTGCGGGGCGGGAAGGGCCGCCTTGTCCAGCTTCCCGTTCGGGGTGACCGGGAGCCGCGGGAGCGGCACCAGCGCTGCGGGCAGCATGTGCAAGGGCAGCTTCCTGGCGAGGTGGGTCCGCACGCTGGCTAGGTCGATGCCGCCTGCTGCCCCGGTTACGTAGCCTACGAGCCGCTGGTCGCCTGGCCGGTCGGTGCGCAGGACCACGGCGGCCTGCCCAACGTCGGGATGGCCGGCCAGTGCGCTTTCGATCTCGCCGGTCTCGATGCGGAAGCCTCGCACCTTCACCTGGTCATCCGACCGTCCGAGGTATTCAAGCCGGGCATCGCGACGCCGGCGGACGAGATCACCGGTCCGGTACATGCGGGTTCCCGGCGGTCCGTAGGGATCGGCGACGAAGCGCCCGGCGGTCAGGGCCGGCCGGTTTAGGTAGCCCTGCGCGAGCTGTTCACCGGAGAGGTAGAGCTCACCGGGCACGTTGTCGGGAACGGGCTGCAGCACGGCGTCGAGCACGTAGGCCCCGGTGTTCCAGATGGGCTGCCCGATCGGGATCGCACCGGCGGAGACGTGCTCGCCCGGGCGGACCCGGTGAGCCACGCAACCCACGGTTGCCTCGGTGGGGCCGTATTCATTGATGATCGTGACCTCCGGATGGTCATGCCGCCATCCGGCGAGCTGATCGCCGGACAGCGCCTCGCCTCCGAGGATCAGGGTGGCCCGCGGGGCTGCGGTGATCGCCTCGCTGGTGAGCAGCTCCAGGTGGCTCGGTGTGACCTTGACCAGGCCCGCGGCGGCTGTCTCGGCCAGTGATCCGGCCAGCTCCACCCGGCCGCCGCTGATCAGCGGACCGAACAGGGCCGTGACGGTCATGTCGTAGGACACCGAGGTGTGCACCACCGAGCTGTCGTCCAGGCCCTGGTAGTTCTCCTGGCACCAGCTCAAGTAGGCGGCCAGTGACCGCTGGCTGATGACGACCCCCTTGGGCTGGCCGGTTGATCCGGAGGTGTAGATGACGTACGCCGGGTCATCGGAACTGGCCGCGGTCGCCGCGGTACCGGCGCCATCCGGTAGCGGCACGCTGCCGGACAGGACGATCCGGGGCAGTTCCGGCGGCACCTCGGTGTCTTCGGTGGTCACCACCGCCACCGGCGCCGAGTCGCTGATCAGGTAGGAGACCCGGTCCGGGGGCAGATCAGGGTCGATCGGCACGTAGGCGGCGCCGGCGATGTGGCAGGCGAGCATGGCCACCACCAAGTCGGGGCGGCGCGGCAGGATCAGGGCGACGAGCCGGCCTGGTCCCGCGCCACCGGCGGCGAGGCTGCCCGCGAGCCGGTCCGCACGGTCCAGCATGGCAGCGTAGCTGAGCTGGGTGCCGCCGCCGGCCAGCGCGATCGCATCCGGGGTTCGCGCGGCCTGCAGGCGAACCAGGCTGGCCAGCGTGGCCGGCTCGGCCGGGCGCGGCTCGCCCTGCTGGGATGCCAGGATCCGCTGCCGCTCCGCGGTGTCGAGGATGTCGATCTCGCCGATCGCCCGCTCCGGATTTCCGGCGGCGGCGTCCAGCAGCCTTATCAGCCGGCCGGCGATCAGCTCGACGGTCTCGTTGTCGAACAGGTCGGCGGCGTACTCGATGGAACCGTCGAGCCCCGCGCCGTCAGGTCGCTCGACCAGCCCGACCTGGAGATCCAGCTTGGCCGTTCCCGTGGCGACGGCCTCCACCGTGGCGGTGAGACCGGGCAGTTCCAGGGCTGGTGTCGCGCCGGGCCCCTGAACCACCAGCATGACCTGGAACACCGGGTGGCGGGACGGTGAGCGCCCCGGATTAATCGCCTGGACCAGCCGCTCGAACGGTAGCTCCTGATGGGCGTAGGCGGCCAGGTCGGTCGCCCGGATACGCGTCACCAGGTCGCGGAAGCTCGGATTTCCCGACGTGTCCGTGCGCAAGACCAGGGAGTTCACGAAGAATCCGACGAGGCCCTCGAGCGCCTCGTCGCCGCGACCGGCGACCGGTGTGCCCAGCGGGATGTCGGTGCCTGCTCCCAGCCTGGTCAGCAGCGTGGCCAGGGCGGCCTGGATCACCATGAACACAGTCGCGTGGCATTGCCGCGCGAGGCGTCCGAGCCGCTGGTGAGTCTGCGCCCCCAGGCGGAAATGCACGGTGCCGTTGGCACGGTCCGAGGTGGCAGACCTCGGCCGGTCTGCGGGCAGGCTGAGCTCATCCGGTAGTCCGCGCAGGGCGTCCGACCAGAATGCGAGCTGACGGGAGAGCAGGCTGTCCGGGTCGTCGTCGCGGCCGAGCGTCTCGCGCTGCCAGAGCGCATAGTCCGCGTACTGCACCGGCAGTTCAGCCCACTCCGGCTCCTGCCCGCGTGCCCGGGCGGTGTAGGCGGCCGACAGGTCGGCACAAAGCGGGCCAAGCGACCAGCCGTCGGCGGCGATATGGTGCAGCACCAGCACGAGGACGCAGTTGCCGGGCCCGGCGTCCAGCAGCCTGGCCCGGATGGGCAGGTCGGTTTCCAGGTCGAAGACCTCCCGGGCGGCGGCGGCGATCGCGTCGTCCAGCCGGTCCGGAGGGCAGCCGCGCTCATCGAGTCCGACCTGGACGCTGCCGGCGTCGAGGATCTGTTGTCGCGGCTGCCCGTCCGCCATGGGGAAGACCGTCCGGAGCGCCTCGTGCCTGCGGACCACGTCGGTGAGCGCCTCGCGCATCGCGTGCCGGTTCAGCGCGCCGCGCAGTCGTATCGCCATCGGGATGTTGTAGGCGGAACTGGGGCCGTCGATCTGGTGCAGCAGCCAGAGCCGCTGCTGGGCGTGCGATATCGGAATCATGCCCCGTCTCCGTCTCCGTCCCTGGCCCGGCGCCGCAGCGCCGGCCGGGCCTTCGGCGCCTCGTCCAGCACGCTGACCAGCTGGGCGACCGTGGGATTCTGGAAGATGGCGCGAATGTCGAGTTCGACGCCGAGTGCTGACCGGGCCCGGCTGATCAGCCTCGCCGCAAGCAGCGAATGGCCGCCGAGATCAAAGAAGCTGTCGTCGACGCCCACCTGGTCCACGCCGAGTACCTCGGTGAACAGGTCGCACAGAGAACGCTCGCGCGGTGTGCCTGGCGGCCGCCGCTCGGCATCGCCGGAGAACCTCGGCGCGGGGAGCGCACCGCGGTCCAGCTTGCCGTTCGGAGTAATGGGCAGCGTTTCCAGCTGGACGAACGCGGCTGGCACCATGTAATCGGGCAGCAGCCGGGCGACCTCCCGGCGCTGCCGGGCGAGGTCCACATCGGGACCGACCACGTAGGCGACGAGCCGGGCGTCACCCGGCCGGTCCTCACGGACTACCACGGCGGCCTGCCGTACCGCGGGGTCACGGGTGATCACCGAGGCGATCTCGGCCGGCTCCACCCGGAAACCCCGGATCTTGACCTGGTCGTCGGCCCGGCCGATGTACTCCAGGATCCCGTCGCGCCGCCACCGGACCAGATCACCGGTTCGGTACATGCGCGCGCCGGGCGGCCCGAACGGGTCGGCCACGAACCGCTCCGCCGTCAGCCCGGTGCGGTTCAGGTAGCCGTGCGCCAGCCCGACGCCCGCCATGTAGAGCTCTCCGGTCACGCCGGCCGGCACCGGGCGCAGCGCCCCGTCGAGTACGTAGGTGCGCTTGTTGACCAGTGGGCGCCCGACTGGTATGGACGTGCCGCGTGTATCGGGGAGCGATATCCGGTGAGACGTGGTGAAGATCGTGCTCTCCACCGGCGAGTAGCCGTTCGTCACGCTCATTCGGGGAAAGCGCCGCAGGGCCTGTTCCATGTGCGGCACCGAAGCGGGCTCGCCGCCGGTGAAGACCTGGCGGACGCTTGCGAACGTATCGGGGTGCTCGTCCAGCAGGAAATTGAACAGGCTAGCCGAAACGTGCAGCATGGTGACGCTTTCCCGGGCCACGAGCTCGGCGATCACCGCAGGCTCTGGCTTCTGACCCGGCTGGAGCACGCACACCCCCCCGAACAGGAGGGCGGCCAGCAGTTCGAGGGCGAAAGCGTCCCAGGAGACCGGGGCGCACTGGAGGACGACCTCTCCGGAGCCGAACCGCGCGTAGCGCTGGCCGAGGAATGTGCCGACCAGGGCCCGGTGCGGGGTGGCGACACCCTTGGGTCGTCCCGTGGACCCGGAGGTGAACATGACCGTGGCGATCAGCTCTGGATCTGTCGCCACACCGGGGTCTCGGGTCGGCTGCGCGGCGATCGCCTCCGCGTCGGCGGAGAGGTCGACGAGGATGCCGGCCGGGCAGGAGCGGGATCGGGTCACCGCCGCGCTCGCGCCGGACTCGGCCAGCACGACCTCGCGTCTCTCGGCGGGGAAGTCGGTGTCGAGCAGCGTGTAGGCGGCGCCGGCCTTCAAGGCGGCGAGCGTGGCCATCACCAGGTCCGGACCGCGTGGCAGCAAGATGGCGACGATGTCCCCTGGCTGTACCCCCCGGTCGCGGAGCTCCCAGGCCAGGCGATTGGCTTGCTCGTTCAGCTCACGGTAGCTTATCCGCTCGTTTTCGAATACCAGAGCGACAGAATTAGGTCTGGTGGCAGCCTGCTGCTCGACCAGCGTGTGCACGGTCGCGTCCGCTGGTATCTCTGCGGTGCCGCCGTCGCTCCAGGTGTCGAGGATGTGGCGCTGCTCGGCCGGGTCGACGATCTCGATGCGGCTGACCGGGAGGTCCGGGCGGGCGGCGACGGCCGTCAGCAGCCTGGCCAGCCGCGCGCCGAGTTGCTCGACCGTCTCCTGTTCGAACAGAGCACGAGCATAGGAGATCTCCACATTAAGGCCGGCGGGGGTGCTGGTTCCGTCGGTCAGCTCCGCCACGTCGAAGGTCAGATCGAATTTCGCGCCGCCCGCCCAGACGGTTCCGACTTCGGCCTGCAGGTCACCGAACGCCGTCGGCAGGTCGCCGGTGTTCTGAAGCACCAGCATGACTTGGAAGAGCGGATGCCGCGCCGTGGACCGGTGCGGGTTCAGCGCCTCTACCAGCCGCTCGAAGGGCATGTCCTGATGGGCGTAGGCGTTCAGGTCGGTCTCCCTGACCTGGGCGAGCAACTCGGTGAATGTCGGATCCCCGTTGACATCGGCGCGCAGTACCAGGGTGTTGACGAAGAATCCGATCAGGTCCTGGAGGGCGTCGTCGCTCCGGCCGGCGACGGGCGAGCCGATAGGGATGTCGCCGCCGGCGCCTAGCCGGGCGAGCAGAGCCGACAGGGCGGCATGCAGCACCATGAAGAGGGTGGTGCCGGTGTCGCGGGCCAGCTGGAGCAAGGCGGCGTGCAAATCGGCGTCCAGCCGGAGGTTCGCCATGCCGCCTTGGTGGCTGGCCGTGGCGGGCCGGGGTTGGTCGGTGGGCAGCCGCAGTTCGTCAGGTAGTCCTTCCAGCTGCTTGGACCAGTATCCGAGCTGCTGGGAGATCAGGCTGTCCGGCTTGTCGGCCCCGGCCAGCAGGTCCCGTTGCCACAGTGCGTAGTCCGCGTACTGTACCGGCAGCTCCGGCCAGTCGGGACGGCACCCGCGTGACCGGCTGGCGTAGGCGGTGCCCAGATCGGCGCACAGCGGCCTTAGTGACCACCCGTCGGCGGCTATGTGGTGCATCACCAGCACGAGAACGTGGTCATCCGCGCCGGCCACCAGCAGCCAGGCTCGCAGCGGCAGGTCGCGGGAGATGTCGAAAGGATGCCTCGCCGCCGAGTCGATGGCATCGGCCAGCTCGTCCGGCCCGCAGTCGATCACGGTCAGCTCGGGCCGGGCGGCGCTCGCGTCAAGGATTTCCTGGCGGGGATGCCCGCTTGTTTCCGGGAAAACCGTGCGCAGCGTCTCGTGCCGCTCTACCACATCGGTCAGGGCGCTGCGGAGTGCCGCACTATCCAGCGGGCCGCGCAGCCGGATCGCCACCGGGACGTTGTAGGTGGCGCCCGGCCCTTCAATCTGGTCGGTCAGCCACAGACGCTGCTGGGCATATGAGAGATCGATCATGCCCGGCCTCCTCTCCGGCCGGCTGCTGGCCTCAGGTCGGTCCAGTGCTGGTCGATGTAACGGAGGCACTCGGCCCGGTCGCCGGGACCGCGCACCGCCTCCCAGCCGGCTGGCACGCCGATGGCCGCGGGCCACAGCGAGTGCTGGCCGAGGTCGTTGACCAGCACGAGGAAGGGGCGATCCTCCGCGTCGAATGGGTTCGGCGAATCGGTCATGTCGTCACCTCGTTCTGTTCCGGGTCCTGACCGGCCTGTGATCCGGGAGGCCGCGGCGACCATAGATCCTCGGCGGACAGTTCGGCCGGGCCGTACTTACCGAGCGCGCTGATCAGCATCCGGAGCTCCAGCGCCAGGCACTCGGTCAGCCGGATCAGCCCTTCCTCCGGATCCTCGTCCACCGCAAGCAGCGCTGCCCGGCCCATGGTCGCGGCCCGGGCTCCCAGCGCCAGGGTCTTGGCGACCCGGGCACCCTCCCACATGCGGCCGCCCGCCAGCAGACACTTCGCGGACGGGCTGACGCGGAGCAGGCACTCCGCGAGAGGCAGGCCCACATGGTCGAGGAACGCGTGCGGCGCCCAGCCGGTACCGCCCTCCGCGCCATCGACGGTCACCGCGTCCGCGCCTGCCTGCCAGGCGACCTCAGCCGCGTGGCGGATGTCGCGAGCCGGGTGCAGCTTGACCCAGACTCGTGCTCGGGGAAAATTGTTCCGCATCAGCCGGATCTGCTGGCGGAGGATCTCCTCGGTCAGCGTGCCCGGGCTGGCATTGCGCAGGCTGTACTCGGCAGACCGGCCGAACACCTGGTCCAGGGCGAACCTGTCTCCGAGTTCGGCCGCGGCCTCCCCGTCGAGGACCGTCATGCCGCCAAGGCCGGGCTTGGCGCCCTGGCCGGCTTTGAGCTCGAAGCCAAGCCGGCCGCTGTCGAGCATGCCCTGGGCCGAGGGGTCGCTGTAGACCAGGTTCCAGACCTCGGCGTCCGCGTCCTCGGTGCTCTGCTGGACAACTATGCCGCCCACTCCGTCCGGCACGGCTTCGGCGTAGGCGCGGATCCGGCCCAGCATGGAACGCTCGGAGCTGGCGCCGAACCGGCCGTAGCCGCCGACCGGAACGACGTTCTCGCCGATCACCATCGGGATGCCCAGCCGGCCGGCCTGGGTGCTCGCGGCTATCCCCAGATCAGTGCTGGCGACCCGGGTGGAGCCGAAGGCGCTCAACGACACGGGAAGCTGCGAGCTGAATCCGCCGATTTCCGTGCGCAAGTCGACGTCGTGATACAGCGGCTCGCGGCCGAGTTCGATGAGCTTCTCCATCCGGCCTGGCATGAAGACCGGCGGTACGATCTGGAACGAGTCCAGCGCGTCGAACCTGGAGCGGGCGCGCTGGCCGTGCACCGTGCAGCCGTACTCTTTGACGTCGGGGAACGCGCTGGCGGCACCATGCCGGGCGCGGTCACGCACCGCGGCTTCGGGAAAGCCTTCCGCAGTCAGGCCGGTCATGGTGATGGAACCCCCGGAACCTTCGGGTACACGCTGGCCTGCCACACCGACTCCAGCCCGGCGATGAAGCGGATCAGCCGCTCCAGCCCGATGCCGAAGCCGGCGCTGGCCGGGATGCCCTCTCTGGCTATTTCCAGGTACCAGCCGTATTTGGCGGGATTCTCGCCGGTCTCCCGCATCCGGGTAATGATGTTGCGGTAGGAGTGCTCGCGCTCGCCGCCGCTGGCCAGCTCCCCGTAACCCTCAGCAGCGATGAGATCGAAGTTCCGCAGCACGCCCGGGATGCTCGTGCTCTCCCGGTCATAGAAGCCGCGTGAGCCCTTCGGGTAGTCGACGATGAAGAAAGGCCGTCCCACGTGGGCGGAGATCAGTGCCTCGCCCTGCCAGTCGATCTCCGCCGCGTCGCTCTGGGGATGTCCCATCTGCTGGAGCGTCCGGACCGCGTCGGAATGGGTCATCCGGTCGAACGGGCCCTCGTCGATCCAGCTGAAGGCCTTCGGATCCCGGCCTAGCGCGATGAGCTCCGCCTCGGCCTCGGCCGTCACCATGCGCACGCAGTTCCGGAGTATGTGCTCCGCGACGTCCATGATCTGCTCGCGGCTGACATCGGCCGCCTCGACGTCGATTTGATGGAACTCGGCGAGATGCCGGCTGGTGGATGCCGTCTCCAGCGGCTCCATGCGGACGTTCGGCGCGAGGCAATATACCTTATCGAAGGCCAGCAACGACGCCTGCTTGTACAAGATCGCGCTCGTCATGAGGCGGTAGCGGTTGCCGTAGTAGTCGATGTCAACCTGCTTGGACCCGCGGATGCCTGGGTCGGTCACCGGCCCGATGATGGGGGTGAGCAGTTCGACGAAACCTGCGTCGCGCAGCGTGTCCCTCGCCGCCTGCAGCACAGCATTCTGGATCCGGACGACGTGCCTGGTCGTCGCAGAGGTCAGGTGCTCCCTGGGACTGGGCAGGACATCTTCGGCGCGGACTTCTTCGTCCTGGGCTGTCATGTTGACATTCCTCCGTTGGTCGGTTGCTTGCCTTCGGTGATGATCGGGGTCGGGCTGCGATGCAGGGCGGTCTCGTCGAACGTGCGTTCCACGTATCTCACTGAGTCCAGCAGGTCGGCCGAGGTCAGCTCGCCCGGCTGGCTCGCGCCGCCGGGCAGGCTAATCGGCAGCGCGCCCGTCTCGGCCCATCTGAGCCATCCCTTGCCGTCGATATAGCTGCTGGTCAAGCCAGCATTGTCGGGATGCAGGCAGAAGGGGACGTCCAGCAGGCCATGGCGGAAGGCGGTCACGAACGCCGCGTCGAGGCCACCGCGTGCGGTCAGGTCGAGGACCGAAGAGATGATCGCGTGCGCCTCGGCGTGGATGCCGGTGTCCGGTACGGCCCTGCGGTACCGGGGTGCGGTGGCGGAAGCATCGGAGGCGATGGAAAGAGCCTCTATGTTCTCCGCGATCGTGGGAATGCGGTGCGCCTCCGCTACGGTCTTCACGATCAGCCGCTGCGCCCGGGCCCGCACAGCGATCCTGGCCGCCTCTTCCAGCAGCGCGAGCGCTCCCGCCGAGGTGCGCGGATAGACCCCCATGTAGGCGTACAGGACCACGTGGCGATCGGCCGAGGGGAGGAATTCGCGGGCCAGTCTGTGCAGCGCGGTGATGGCCTCGATGTCTTGCTCGGGGGATGTTTGCTGCGCGTAGCTCAGTGAGATATCTGTGATGCCGTGCTTCACGAAGAACATCCCCTCCAGGATGCTCATCGCGATGAGCAGGCTCGGCGGGCAGAGCTGGCCCATCAGGCAGCCGCCGAACGTCTCCAGGTGCGGGATTCCGTTCGCGTTTTCGGCCAGATGCTCACAGCTCCGGGCCCAGTTAGCCACCGATTCGCGCAGCGGGGTCCGCCCGTATGGCAGGCAGTAGGAGACCGGGCCACCCTCGGTGGCCGTCAGGCCCGCTCGGATCAGCGCGTCGACAATCGCCTGAGGTCGGGCGGAGCCGTGCCGGACCTGCACCGGGAAGGTGTCGTCGTGTAGGTCGGCCAGCACCTTCCTGGTCGTGCTCGTCGGGATGGTGACCAGGGGATAGCCGTTGAGCCCTTCGCCGTTGGTCACCGCGCGGGCCGCTGACGCGTGATCGCCGGTCCGGGTGTAGCTGTCCACGGTGATGGTGCCTACCGCCTGTGCGGCGGAGTCGCGGGTGGCGCGCAGGCCGTCTCGCATCCGTGCCGGATCGCTGAACCCCATCCGCGGCTGAACCACCAGCGAGCCGGCCGAAGAAGCTTCCCGGACAAACCGCCCGAATTCAAGCTCGCCGTTCACTGATCACCTCCTTCGGGCTCGGTACGGAGGATTCGATGAACTCGGTAAGATCTTCCGCTCCGGCGTTGTCATCGAAGATGGCGTCAAATCCGGCGTCCCGCAGGGCTTGCAGTTCGCGTTTGCTCTGGCGGCCGTTTATGCCAAGTTTTCCGCCGATGACGATGGACGTATCGGCCAGCTCCGGCCGTTCGCGCAGCTTGCGTATCACGCGCAGGCCGTCAGCGTGGCCATGGCCGTTCACGCTGCTGATGACCACGAGGTCGGGAGCGGCGCAGACGCACTGCTCAACCAGCAACTCGTCGGGCACGCACGGCCCGAGATTGATAACCTCGAGCCCCCGCTCCTGCAGATATTTCTGCATGAATACGAGATTCCAGGTGTGCGAATCTGACGAGACCGTGGTTAGCACGGCTCTCTTACGCAAACGGCTGAGTATGCCGCTCCCCTTCGGAATGTCCCGGCCGGAATTTTGTTCCAGTGGGTTCGCGGCCACGTTGCCCTCCGACTCCTGGCTGATCGCCATTGACTACAAACCTTGGTACCTGGGAAGGCGGCGCAAAAACGCAGGGAGGGCGGCAGTTAATAGGCAGTCCGGCGGCAGCGACTGAGTCGGTGATAATGACGGACGGCCTGGCTGGCCGGTCAGGAGCTGCCGGTTACCGAGGCCACTCTCCCGAGAACCGGCAGTTTCAGCGCTGCGATCGGCAGGTTGCCCGGGCGCTGAGAGAAAGCGGAATGGCGGGGTAGTGCGACCACGCCAGGCCGGTCATCCTCAATGGCCGACCTGACCGCGGTCCCCGCCGACCGAAAGGATGGCCGCCGTGCCTGACCTCGCCGCTCAGCTCAGCCGGAAAACGGCGCTGCCCGATATTTCCGCGCTGCACATGAAACTGCTCCGCGCCGAGCTGACGAGCGTGCAGTTGACCCGGCACTGCCTGGTCAGGATCGACGCAAGCAATCCGGATCTGCACGCGGTCCTAGCCGTGAATCCCGCCGCGATACGCCAGGCCAGGCAGGCCGATCGACGGTACGCGGCTGGCCGGTGGCGCAGCCGTCTGGACGGTATCCCGGTCATGGTCAAGGACAATATCGACACCGGCGGTCTGGCCGGCACCGCCGGATCCCGCCTGCTCGACGGGCATCCCCCGAGCAGGAACGCCGAAATCGTGACCTTGCTGCGGCGGGCGGGGGCGGTCATCCTGGGCAAGACCAACCTCTCCGAGTGGTCCAACTTCCGGTCCACCCGCGGCATCGAGGGATGGTCGGCGGTTGGCGGCCAGACTCGTAACCCTCACCGTGTCAGTCACAGTCCGGGAGGATCGTCGTCCGGCTCAGCGGCGGCGGTTTCCGCGGGCATGGCACCGCTGGCGCTCGGTACCGAGACGGACGGATCGATCGTCGCACCCGCCGGGCTGTGCGGTGTCGTCGGCGTCAAACCCGAGTTCGGCCTATTGCCGGCCGGCGGGATCGTGCCTATCTCCACCGAAATGGACACGGTTGGCTTGCTCGCCGCGCGCGTCTGCGACGCCGCGCTCGCACTCGAGGAGCTGGGCGGCATCCCGTCCGTGGAGCCTGCTCGCGGCGGCCTCCGTCTGGGGCTCTGGCTGGTGCCCGGCATGGCGGCCAGCCTTGGCTCGTTCCTCTCCGGACCGGTCGAGAGCCTCCGCAGGGCGGGCGCGACGGTGGTTCCGGTGAAGCTGGCGGTCGACCGGCAACTCCTGCGGGACGGGCTATTCGCGATGTACGCGGAATTCCGGCCCAGTGTCGAGTCCTATCTGCGCACCAGGACCGGCGTACCGCAGACTCTGGCGGAGCTGTGTGCGGCCAACCGCGCCGACCCGGCCGAGCTCCAGCACTTCGGGCAGGACCTGTTCGACCGAGCGCTCGAGATCTCCGCCGCCGAGCGGGCTCGCGCCACATCCAGCCGGCGGCGCGCGGCACGCAACGCCGCTCTTCTTATCTGCGATACGCTGCGCAGATACAGGATCGACGCGGTGATCGCCCCGACTAACGAGCCCCCTACCCGGATCGATTATGCACTCGGAGAGCGCGGTTCGGCCGGCTCCTCCACCGTCCCCGCCCTCGCCGGTTATCCCGCTATCTCCGTCCCGGTGGCGCGGTCAGATGAGGATCTCCCGGTCGGCCTGTCCGTCTTCGGGCCGGCTACGCTGCCGCGCCTGCTGGCGATCGCTGCCGCGGTCGAGCAGTGGTGCGCACCACCCGGGGCCAGCCCGGGTCTCGACTTCGTTCACATGGGTGATAAGCGATGCTCGAACCCACACGCTCCCTGACCGCATGCCCGGAAAATGAGCTTTGCCATTACGGCGATTGCCTCACCTGTCCAATCGCGTAACTGCGCAACGTGGAGAATTGCCGGATCCTGGTCTACCCCGGACCGCCACCACCAAGGCGCTCGTCCGGGTGGGCCTCGGCCACCGCCTCGATCACAAGCCCGGCGGCTGTCCGGCGGCGAGCGGCAGCCACTCGCTCCCGGACGTCCCTGCGCTGCGCGCAGTAGGCTCACTGAGCGGCTCCTGCGGCGAGCTGGACGACCTGACCTGTGCAGGCCCGTGACCTGCGAGGATGACGGCGCCTAGAGCGCCGGTCATTGGGGTTGCTTTGAGCAGGAGCCGCGCGGGCTCTGGACCAGGACCGGCCCAAGTGGTTGCTCCTCACCTGCCAACAGATCTGCAGGCCGACGCCCTGAGCTAGTTGATCTTCGCCAATGCCCTGTAAAACTCCCGCGAAACGGGTCTAGCCACTCCAGCTTTATCCCTCCGGTCATCGAGGGTCAGCGGGTCTTTCGTCCACCGCAGATTCCGGGGCAGGCATGACCCTCGATCTGTCCCCACCCTCCACAGGTGGGGCAGTCACGCCCGGGGACATAGGGACGTGACCCGACGGTGCGAGTCTTCTTATTGATGAACTTGCGGCAGAAGGCGATGGGACCGAGTACCACGACTAGCAGTATGAATACTGCCGTGTGAAAGAACCCCGCTACGACCAATAGCAGGTATACCACCACGAATATCGTGGTTAGCAGCTTACGTGCTATTCTCATTTCTCTCCCTCGATTCGCCGATGATTATCGCCAGGCCGCGATGTCTAGGCGGGAGCGTCTGAAAGCCGCGCGGGCGTGCTCAGGTTTTCCTCTGGGCCCAGATATGACCTGGGCCCGGAGCTACTTCATCGGCGGCGGTTGTCTCACTGGTTTTCGCAGTATTCGCCGTAGTCCGCCAGCAGCATGGCCAGCCACTTGCCGTTGGCGGAGTCCCAGCGCAGCCAGTTCTCGTCACTGTTGACGAGCGGATTCGGCAGGTACTCCAGGCACTTGAAGTAATAGCTGCCGGCGTAGGGTGCGGGCAGCGGAGCCCAGCCCGCGCCGATTACGTCCTGTATCACCTTGGTCCCGTTGAGGCTGGCCCAGGGCAGGCTGGCGGCCGTCGGGGTAAGACTCCAGGTCCAGCCGGGGTACTTCTGCCCCGCTGCGCCGTATGGCGCCGGAAGCGGCTGGCCCGGTTCGTCGATGATGGTTCCGTCGGCGGTGTAGATCTGGGTCGGCCTGTCCAGGCTGCTTAGGAAGAGGCGGCGGGCATCGCGGGGATTGGCGTCGATGAGTTCGACGAGACCCAGGTTCTGCCACAAACCGACGGACATGTTCAGGTAGCCACGGTCGTCAGCGAGCGTGCACGCCTCCTGAAGGTGCGTGCGGGCCGCCCGCAGCTGACCCGCGGAGACTTCGTAGATGCCGAGGTTGGCCAGCGTGATGGCGATCCGGTAGTTATCTCCGGCCGCCCGTGACTGGGCGAGGGCTTCCTGGTTGTCAGCGAAGGCGGCGTCCAGGTCACCCGCTTCGCCCTTGAACACCGCCCGGCGGCCGAAGAGGTCAGCCATCAGCCGGGGATCTCCGGTTGTCCGGGCCAGCCCGACCGCTTCGTCGATCTGAGCCAGTGCGGCTGGCAGATCGCCACGTTCCAACCTGAACCAGCACAGCTGAGACAGGGCGTCGGCGGTAGCGGCGGCGTCGGCGAGGCTACGGGCGATCTTAATGGCCTCGTCGGCCAGCGCCGGGATCATCGAGTCGTCGCCGAAGTGATTGAGCAGGTGGCAGCTCGCGTTCAGCGCCCGGGCCCTGGTCGGGATGGGCATCTGGGCATCGGGTCGCTCGAGCAGGATGTGGAGCGCCTCGAGGATTTCGCCGCTGTGGCCGCGCATGTTGCAGAACCAGCGCAGCCCGGCCGCCAGCCGCAGGCCGGGCTCGGCACTGTCAGGATCCGCGAGGCTGAACGCCAGTGCGGCACGGATGTTGTCGAACTCGACCTGCAGCCGGTCCAGCCAGACGGCCTCGTCCGGGCCGCGCAGATGCACGCCGGCGGTCTCGACCGGAGCCAGGTAGTGATTACGGTGGGCGGCGCGGGTTTCGTCCAGCTCGGAGCCGGGGCGCCCGGCGAGGCGTTCGGCAGCGTAATGGCGGACCGTCTCCAGCAGCCGGTAATGGGTCGAACCGTGGATCTCTTCGGCCTGGATCAGGCTCTTGTCCACCAGGGCAGCCAGACGGTCCAGCACCTGCCATCCTCCGGCGTCGCCTGCTGAGGTGACCGCTTCGGCGGCCGCCAAGGTCCAGCCCCCGGCGAAGACGGAAAGCCGGTCGGCCATCATCCGCTCTTCAGGGTTGAGCAGGTCGTAGGACCAGTCGATCAGGGCGCGGAGGGTCTGATGGCGAGGCAGCGCGGTACGGCTCCCCCCGGTCAGCAGCCGGAACCGCTGATCGAGCCGGGCGCTGATCTCCGGCACCGATAGCGAACCCAGCCGGGCCGCGGCGAGCTCAATCGCCAGCGGAATCCCGTCCAGGCGGGCACAGACCGCCGCCACCGCCGCCGCGTTGGCGGCGTCAAGAGCGAAGCCCCGCCGGTACATCACGGCGCGCTCCGCGAACAGCTGTACCGACTCGAAAGCGGCCAGCCGGTCGGGGGCGGCCAGATCGGCGGGCGGGACGGCCAGCGAGGGAACCCGGAAGACGCGCTCTCCGCTGACGCCCAGCGGCTCCCTGCTCGTGACCAGCAGGCACGCCCGCGGACAGGATCGCGTCAGGGCGTCCGCCAGCTTGGCGGCCGCGTCGAGCACGTGCTCGGCGTTGTCCAGGACCACCAGCAGGTGGCGGTCGCCAACCGCCTCGACCAGGGTGTCGAGCATGGGGCGTCCCGGCTCCTCGCGGACCTGGAGCACGGCGGCCACGGTGCGGGCCACCAGTTCGGGTTCGGTCACCGGCGCCAGCTCGACAAGCCACACCCCCTCGCCGCCGCCATCCAGCATCTCAGCCGCCACCTGCAACGCCAGCCGGGACTTGCCGATCCCCCCGGCCCCGCGATCGTGACCGGCCGGTCCTGCCCCGCTTGGATCTGGCGGCCCAGCGGCGTAGACGATGTCGCGGTGCCGGCGCAGGATCGTGTCCGGGGTGATCAGCAGCCGCAGCCCCTGGCGGCGCGCTTTAGGGGATCACGCTGAGCAAGGCCGCGAGCAGAGCCCGATCCGCCCAGTTCACGTGCGGGCGGCGCAGCTGCCGTCGTTGCAGTACGGCGAGCTGGTGGCGCAGGATCAAGATCTCTGCGGTCTTCCATGCCTCGTCACGCTGAGATAGCCGCAGCCACATGGTCGCCCGCGTGATGAGAAGGAAGACGAACTGCAGTCACATGACCGGTGATCATCACTGGCAGGGCGTCGGGCGAGCAACTCTGCTGGTCAGAGCCGTGGATGCGACTCCCGGCACGCACAGGCTGGGAGGCCTGCCGCGATGGTGCTGATCGGGGCTGACGGGTGCGGGCCGATTGAGACGCCATCGGTGCAGGTTGGATGGCGGGGCAACGGGTCCGGTCTCAGGCGCGCACGGGCGGCCTGTTGAGGTGACTGAGGAGCGCGGCAACGAGGTCTAGGGCGGTGTCTATCTCGGGCTCGGTCCCACCGAGCAGGGGGGCGTAGAGGTGGGCGTCGCACATTCGGACGATGGCTTGGCTGAGCGTGGTGGCGGGTAGCGATACTTCGAGCCGGCCCGCGGTGACCTCGGTTCGCAGCATCTCAGCGATCAGTTTCGCCGCGATCTGCTCGACGGTGCCGGGCAGTAGCGCGAGCCGGATGAACACTAGGGGCTCACGCTTGCACAGCGCCTGTAGCGGTTCGGCGTCGATGACGGCGTGCATGAACCGGTTGATGACGTCGAGGACGAGGGCAACGCCGCCTTCGGCGGTGGCCCCAGCGGCCGCGCGGCGGAACGTGCGCTCGGTGGCCCCGGCCAGCACGACCTCCAGCAGATCATCGCGATTGCCGACTAGCCGGTAGAGCGTCGAGCGCCCGATGCCGAGTTGGGCGGCCAGCGCGGACATGTCCACCGCCTCGCCGCGCAGGTAGGCCTGGGTTGCAGCGTTGATGACAGCGCGGCGGGTCAGCGTCGTTCCCAGCCGCGCACCGTCGGCCGCGCGCGGCGGGGTTCCGGTGTTCATTACCCCAGTATCACGCATGGGACATTGCCATCATGTGTCCTATAGTGGCACACTATATCCTATTGTTTCACTAGGCTGGAGCTGGCGATGCGGGTCGAGACGGTGCGCGGCGCGATGGCCGTGGATGGGCTGGGCACCACCCTGATGCACGAGCACGTCTTCGTGCTCACCCCGGATGTGATGCAGAACTACGGGCTCGCTGCTCGGCATGGACCGTTTCGGCATCGACGTGTTCCTGCCGTTCGAGGACCGCGTCACCACGGTCGCGGCGCCGGCGAAGGTCGGCTACGCGGATCGGATGGTCCTGTCGCACGACGCGTCCTGCTACAGCGACTTCTACAGCGAAAGCTATAAGACCGCCTTGCTGCCCAGGTGGAACTACACCCACATCACCGATGACGTGCTGCCCGCGCTGCGCGAACATGGCGTCGACGAGGCCCAGCTCACGGCGATGTTGGTCCACAACCCCGCCCGCTACTTCACCGGAGGCCAGGAGTGAGCCCAGCGGCAGTTATCGAGATTCCCCGCACGCACAACCCCTACCCACGTCGGGGTGTTCAGGCTGATGACCAGGGGATTCCTCGCTACCCGGAGCTGCCCGAGTCGTTGATCGCGATGCTCGCGCGCCATGTGGAGACCGGCCCGGACGTGGAGGCCGTGGTCGAGGTCGGCGGCCAGCGGCTGGCCTATCGGCAGCTGTGGGACCGTGCCGCGCGAGTCGCGGGGGGCTTGCGCGCGGCCGGGGTGGCGCGCGGCGACCGGGTCGCTGTGCGCTATCCGGCCGGGGTGAACTGGGTGCTCGCGTTCTGGGGCACGCTCATGGCCGGGGGCGTGGCTGTCGCGGTCAACACGCGCTCGTCCCAGCCCGAGGTCGAGTTCGTGCTGCTGGACGCCGGGGTCACGGTGGACCTCGCCGCGGACAGTCCCTTGCCGGACGGGGACCCGCTGGTCGTCGACGGACTTGGGCACAGCGACGTCGCGGCGTTCTTCTACACATCCGGCACCACCGGCAATCCCAAGGGCGTGCCGACGACCCACGAGGCGTTTCTGACCAATGCCGAGAACATGCTTACCTGCCTCGGCCTTCCGGCCGATATCGGCGCCGGCCTGCGGACGTTGATCTCGGTGCCGCTGTTCCACGTCACCGGCTGTAACTCGCAACTGCTCGTCGCCGCCCGCGTCGGCGGCACATCGGTCATCCTGCCGGCGTTCGACCAGGCGAAGATGATCGCGTCGGTCCCGGGCGAGCGGATCACCTACATCGTGAGCGTCCCCGCGATCTACTCCCTGATCCTGCGCCGCCCCGAGTTCGCGACGACGGACGTGTCGGCCGTGCGGTGGGTCGGCTACGGCGGCGCGCCGATCACCCCGACGCTGGTCCAGGCATTGCAGGACGCGTTCCCCGCCGCGCGGGTCTTCAACGGCTACGGGATGACCGAGACCGCGTCGATCATGAGCGTGCTGCCCCACGACGACGCAATCGAACACGCCAACTCCGTCGGCTACTCGGTCCCGTCCGTCGACCTCGGGATCGTCCCGCTCGACGACGACCCGAGTACCGGGGAACTGGTCGTGCGCGGCGCGAACGTCACCGCCGGCTACTGGCAGCGACCCGACACGAACGCAGAGACGATCGTCGACGGGTGGTTGCACACCGGTGACATCGTGCGCGTCGACGACGCCGGCCGTGTGCACATCGTCGACCGGATCAAGGACATCATCATCCGTGGCGGCGAGAACGTTTCCAGCATCGAGGTCGAATCCGCGCTGCTTGCCGCACCCAGCGTCGCGGAAGCCGCGGTGATCGCCGTTCCCGATGACGTGATGGGCGAGAAGGTCGGCGCCGTCCTGTTCGGCGGGGCAGAGACAGTGGACGTGCAACAGGTACTCGCGCACTGCCGCGGGCAGTTGGCCGACTTCAAGATCCCCCAGTACATCGTGGTTTCCGGCAGGCCGTTGCCACGCAACCCCGGCGGTAAGCTCCTCAAGCCACAATTGCGCAAGAGTGTTGAATGGGGTGCCCCGCTGTGACGACAAGCGAAACGGAACCGGCGAGCGAGGAGTTCCTCGCGAACAGCCGGGCCAGCGCCGGCTTCGAGGCCGTACTGGCGAACGCGGCGGTTGGCGGATTCGGCGGACTGCTCCCGTCGGCCGAACTCGGCCGACTCGCGAAGGCCATGGTGCGCAGCCCGAAGCCAGTCGCCAGGCGCGTCGTCGACCTGGCCGCGCGGCTGGGGCAGGTCGGCATTGGCGTGCAGGATCAACCCGGCGCGCGCGACCGCCGCTTCGCCGACCGTTCGTGGGCGGCCAATCCCGCCCTGCAACGGCTCGCCCTCGGGTACCTGGCCACCTGCGACGCCGCATCGGGGATCCTCGAGGACGCTGACGTGGACTGGCGCACCCGGGAGCGGCTCCGACTGACCTTCGACAACATCACAGCTGCGCTCGCGCCCACGAACGACCTGCTCACCAGCCCTGAGAGCTGGAAGGAGGTCATCGACACCGGGGGCCAGAGCCTGCGGGCCGGCCTCGGCAATCTGCTCACCGACCTGCACTCGCCGGCCAAGCTGCCCACCAGCGTCGACAAGTCGGCCTTCGAACTCGGGAGCAACCTCGCCGCCACCGCAGGACAGGTCGTGCGCAAGACCCGGGTCTACGAGCTCATCCAGTACCAGCCCCGCGCCGGTAAGGTCAACGCGGTCCCGCTCCTCGTCATCCCGTCGCCGATCAACAAGTACTACCTGCTCGACCTCGAACCCGAGCAGTCGGTGGCCCGCGCGGAACTCGACGCCGGGCGCCAGGTTTTCATCGCGTCCTGGGTCAATCCCGATGCCAGCCACGCCGACGTCGGGTTCGACGAGTACGTGATCGGCATCGTGGAGATGCTCGACACCGTCGCCGCCATCAGCGGATCCGACACGAGCCACCTGCTCGGCCTGTGCGGCGGAGGAGTGCTAGCGTTCCTCGCCGCGGCGTATCTCGCCGCGATCGGGCGTGAGCGATCGCTCGCCTCCCTGACCGTCGCGATCGCGGTTCTCGACTATAACCGCGGCCCGTCCGCGATGGCCTTCCTCGACCGCAAGGGGGCCGAGAGGGCGATGCGCCGAGCGACCGAACACGGCTTCTTCGACGCCCGGGACGCAGCCCGGGCCTTCGCGCTGATCCGGCCGATCGAAGGCATCTGGAACATCGCCGTGCACAACTACCTGCTCGGCAAGCAGCCACCCGCGATGGGGTTGCTCTACTGGGCCGCCGACCAGACCAACATGGCCACGAAGTTCGGCGGCCAGATGATGCGGGCCGCGCTGGAGAACAGCCTGACCCGCCCCGGCGGGGTGATCGTCGGCGGCGTCCCGATCGACCCGTCCCAGATCACCGTCGATACCTACGTACTGGGCGCCTCCACCGACCACATCTCACCATGGCAGGACTGCTATCGGACCATCGCCATGATCGGCGGCGACGCGACGTTCGTCCTCGCGAGGGGCGGCCACGCGATTGTAATAGCCAAGGGACCGGGCAGCCCGCGGGCCAGCTACCGCACCGGAGCGATCCGGGGCCCCGATCCCGACGAGTGGCTCGCGAGCTCCGTCGACAACAAGGGCAGCTGGTGGGAGCACTGGAACGACTGGATCGAGAAGCGCACCCCTGACCAGAAGCCGGCCCCGACGCGACTCGGCAACGATGCCTATCCACCTCTTGGTGATGCGCCGGGTGAGTACGTAAAACGGCTGGTCACGTGAGCGACAGCGATCTGGTCGGCCTCGGCCTCGCCCGTCTCGCCAGCTGGCTATCGACCGTCCTGCACGGAAGCGGGACAGACCTGACCGCGCGGCTGGCCTCCATGAATCGCCCCCAGCAACGCGTTGAGTACGGCGCCGATCCTGCCGTGCATGACCGTGGAGAGGACTCCGGATGATCCCTGTACTCGATAGCTTCCGTCTCGACGGGCGCGTGGCGATCGTGACCGGCGCGTCGAGCGGGCTCGGAGTCCAGTTCGCGAGGGCCCTCGCCCAGGCAGGCGCGGACGTCGTGCTCGGCGCCCGGCGTGAAGACCGCCTCGTGCAAACGCGCGGGCTGGTGGAAGCCGAAGGCCAACGCGGTCTGGCCGTCCGGGCCGACGTCACCAATCCGGAGGACTGTACCGCCCTCGCGAGCGCGGCCATGAGCGCGTTCGGCCGGGTCGACGTGCTGGTAAACAACGCTGGCGTGGGCACCGCCGTCCCCGCGCTGAAGGAAACCCCCGAACAGTTCCGTTCCGTGGTCGACCTCAATCTCAACGCCAGTTACTGGATGGCGCAGGCATGCGCGCGGGTGATGCAGCCGGGCAGCTCGATCATCAACATCAGCAGCGTTCTTGCGCTCACGAGTATGGGCTTGCCGCAGGCCGCCTACACCGCGAGCAAGGCCGGCGTGATCGGCCTGACCCGAGACCTGGCACAGCAATGGACCGGCCGCAAAGGCATCAGGGTCAACGCGATCGCGCCAGGACACTTCGAATCCGAGATGAGCGGCCAGTTCAACGAACGCGCACATGCAGCGGTGGTTGCGCGCGCTGCGGTAGGCCGACTGGGCGAGCCGGGAGAACTCAACGGGGCGCTGATATTCCTCGCCAGCCCCGCCAGCAGCTATGTCACCGGCATCGTCCTGCCGGTCGACGGCGGAACGTTGCTCACCTGATGGCGAAGACATCCCAGCCGACTCGCGCGCCGAACAAGGCGCTGTACCTCACCGACTACGCCCGCTCCGCCTGGGACATCGGGGCGCTGTCGGCCACGCTGCCGGCGCTGATCCGAGCACCCCGCGGAGATGGCCACGCCGTGCTGGTCATCCCCGGCCTGGGGGCCAGCGACAGGTCCACACTGATACTCCGCCGCTTCCTCAGCACGCTCGGATACGCGGCCTACGGCTGGGAACTCGGGCGCAACATCGGACCCACCGCGCGAGTCGTCAGCGGCCTGCCCGAACGCCTGCACGAGTTCCGCGCGCGCCACGACGGACCGGTGAGCGTGATCGGCTGGAGTCTCGGCGGCATCTTCGCCCGTCAACTCGGGCGGCGTCATCCGGACGTCATACGCCAGGTGATCACGCTAGCGAGCCCGATCCGGCTCAAGGATCACGCGCACAGCAACGCCCGGCGCGCGTACGAGCTGCTCGAGAAACGGCATACCGAAACGATCCAACTGCCGTTGGAGGCCGGCCTCGGGCCACTGCCCGTCCCAGCCACCTCCGTCTACACGCGTCTGGACGGCATCGTCGCCTGGCGGGCCTGCCTGGACCAGCCCTCCCGCCTCGCAGAGAACGTCGAGGTCTACGCGAGCCACTTCGGCATCGGCAACCATCCCGCCGCACTGTGGGTCATTGCCGACCGATTGACCCAGGCGCCCGGCAAGTGGGCGCCCTTCCGGCCCCCGGCCCGGTGGCGCTGCGCGTACCCCACCCCGATCGCGACCGACCCGGTGGACCCATTATGACCGAGCTCCCCGGCCAACTGGCCGACCCCGGCAGGTACCTGCGCACCCAACGAGAACTCGCGAGCTCGGACTCAAACTGCAGGGCGAGGGACCCGTCGAGGGCGATTGGGTGGACCGCGTGGCGGGGCTCGAGGGCGTCCGGGCGGAGATCGCGATGACGGAGACCCCGGACGGCCACGGACGGTCCCGGGTAACGGTACGAGCTCCCGGCTGCCCGCCGCCTAACTGGGTGAACCGCCGGCGTGAACGGTGACGCGGGGCCTGTGCCGGCGACGTCGAGGGTGTACGCACCTGGCGCGAGCCCGTCGACGATCGTCCCTCCAGGTGGCCGGACAGCGTGTGCTTCGATCGCTCAAACGGGCTACCCGCTGGCCGGCTGGCCAGGTACGCCGCCGTCGGCCGGGATCGGCTCGGCCAGCGACGCCCGCCACGAAGCAGCCTCGAACTTGTCACCGAAATACTGGGTTTCATGTGTGACGTAGCCGTCGGTGAACTCCATAATGCTCACCGAGAACCAAGGGACGCCATCATAGGTGATGATGCACTCGCTGACCCACAGATCCCCGATGCCGCTGATCCGGCGGATCGTGAAATGCCGATTGGCCGGGTGATCGCCGCGCTGTGCCCGGATATTAGCCCGACCGCGGAAACGCTCACCGGACTGCGGGTAGTCCAGGACCGCGTCGGCCGCGTAGATGGCGTGCTCGGCTTCGCTGTCGCCCCGCTCGGAGGCGTGCCAGTGTTCGGCCACCCTGTCCCGGATCCGGACGTCACTGTCCATAGTTACGCTCCTCCAGCTGAACGGTTTTCCACTATCTTCGCCCAGCAGGCGAAGGCCACGCCGAGCAGCCACTCTGGAGGCCAGCCAGCTCACCTGCTGCCGTGAGCGTACCCTCCTGGACGGCAGTTCCAGCCACGCCCTGGCGAGCCACCGGTCGCTGTCAGCTCGATCCCGGCGCCGAGCTGCATCGCCGGGAGAAGATCATGACCATCGCACGCGCCGCAGCGACGGGCTTATCCCGGCCGGGTGGTCCTGATTAGCGCGGCGGCCGTGCCGGGCGGCTTCGTAGCGCGGATCCGTCAAGAGCTGGCCGATCCGGTCAAGGACCGGATCGGCCTGAACGGCCGCGACGTACGGCCGCAGCACCCGCCCAGCTGCGGTGGGGACCGGCTACGTGATCCAGGTGACCTGGCGTCCCGCTCAGCACGGTTGTCACCAGCATCTGCCCGCCCATTGCGATAGCGTGACCAAGGCTGCCGTGCCCTGCCGGCGACTCAGCTCAAACGCGATGCGCCGAGATGCCCACTTGTCGAGAAGACCAACCATGCTGCGAGCAAACCGTCACCTCAGCACCAGCGCGGCCCGGGCTGACGCCCTGTTCGTGTCGCCACCTCAGCGCCGGGCCGTGAGGCTCGTCCCCAGGCCACCCGCCGACCGCACGGCCAGCCCGTCTCAAGCGCCGTGGCCTCATGCCGTCGCCTGGCCGCGCTGCAGGGAAATCCCGCCCAGTGATGAGGAGCGCAGCCAGTGAGCGCGGACGAGGCCGGCCAGCTGATGTCGGTCAACGTGGGACTGCCGCAGGATGTGGCCTGGCACGGCCAGACGGTGCACACGGCGGTATGGAAAGGGCCGGTCGAAGGCCCGCGCCTGGTCCAGCGGCTGAATATCGACGGCGACGGGCAGGGCGATCTGGCCGGGCACGGCGGGCAGAACCGCGCCGTGTTCGTGTACCAGCTCGAGTCGTACCAGTACTGGCAGCAGCAGCTGGGCCGCGATGACTTCACCTACGGGCAGTTCGGGGAGAACTTCACCGTCCGCGGCCTGGCCGACGACCAGGTGTGCATCGGCGATCGCTTCCGGATCGGCGACGCGCTGTTCGAGGTCACCCAGCCGCGCGTGACCTGCTACCGGGTGGGTATCCGGATGAACGACGCGCGTATACCGGCCATGCTGGTGTCCCATCACCGGCCCGGGTTCTACCTCAGGGTGCTGCGCGAGGGCGCCGTGCAAGCCGGGGACCAGATCGTCAAAGTGGCTGCCGGGGCCGAGGCCATGACGGTGGCCGAGATCGACGCCCTGCTCTACCTGCCCGGGCACCCACGCGAGCAGGTGCTGCGCGCGCTGCGCATCCCGGCCTTGTCCGACGGCTGGAAAGCCTCCTTCCGGGCCATCGCCGATCAGGGCGCCGCTTCCGGTGCTGCGGGCAACGCCGGGCTGACCGCGGTGAGCCCGCCGCCGGCCTGGCCCGGGTTCCGCCCGCTGGCCGTGACCGCCGTGGAACGGGAAAGCGATTCGGTGATCTCGGTGCAGCTGGCCGATCCGGACGGAGCCGCCCTGCCGGCCGCCTTGCCGGGACAGTTCCTGACCCTGCGGCTGAACGCCGTCCCCGGCGCGCCACCGCTGCTGCGGAGCTACTCGCTGTCCGGACCGCCGGACGCCGGTTCCTACCGCGTCAGCGTCAAGCGCGAGCCGCACGGTACGGGCAGCCAGTTCATGCACGCGCGGGTCCACCCGGGTGATCAGCTGGAGGCGGCCGCACCGCGCGGCACCTTCGTCCTGCGGCCGGGGGAGACGCCGGTCCTGCTGATCAGCGCGGGCGTCGGGGCAACCCCGGTCCTGGCCATGCTGCATGCCCTGGCCGCCAGCGGATCCGCCCGCGACATCTGGTGGCTGCACGGCGCCCGCAGCCGGGCAGAGGAGCCGTTCGCCGCAGAGTCGCGTTCGCTGCTGGCCAGCCTGCCCCGGGGGCACCGGCATGTCTGCTACAGCCGGCCCGGTCCCGGTGACGTCCAGGGGCGCGACTACCAGACGCCGGGGCGGCTGTCCGCGTCCGTGCTGGCCGCGCTGGAGCTCCCGCGCGACGCCGACGCCTACATCTGCGGCCCGGCCGCGTTCATGGCCGAGATCTCCGCCGCCCTGGTGGACCTCGGCATCGACCCAAGACGCGTGCGGACCGAGATCTTCGGTGCTGCGCCGTCGCAGACGCCCGGCATCGCGGCGGCCGCGGTCCGGCCGCCGCACCCGCCGGCGGGCGAGCCGGGTGACGGCCCGGAAGTAGCGTTCGCGCGCAGCGGCCTGACCGTCCGCTGGGCCAGTCGCTACGCCAGCCTCCTGGAGCTGGCCGAGGCCTGCGACGTGCCGGTGCGCTGGTCGTGCCGCACCGGCGTATGCCAGACCTGCGAAACGGACGTGATGTCAGGAACGGTCAGCTACGCCCCTGACCCAGTCGAAGATCCCGCCGAAGGCAGTGCGCTGATCTGCTGCTCCCAGCCACGCGGCGACCTTGTGCTCGACCTTTAGGTTGACCGTTCGGGATCGCGGCCGCGCCCCCGCGGGCGCTGCGGGCGATGCTGGTCCGCTACGGTCGAAGGCAGGGATATCGGGTTAGCTGTTCACCAAGCCGGAGGTCAGTGACGATGCTCACCCACCAACCGGATGATGAAGGCGGCTTCAGGTCGGTACTAGCCGAGGATGTCGACTGGGAGCCGTTCGCGGCGTTCCCGCCGTCGGCTCGCCTGGCCGTCGTTGTGGGTCATCCGCCAGAGCCCGCCCCGTACGTGGTCCGGGTAAGGCTGCCGTCCGGCGTGAAGCTCATGCCGCACTGGCATCACGAGGACCGGGTCTACACGGTTATATCCGGTGTTTTCTACATCGGGCTAGGCGAGCAGTTCGAGGAAGAGAAGCTGCAGGCCTACCCGCCGGGCGCGGTCGTGGTCCTGCCGAGCGGCACCCGTCACTTCCACTGGGCAAAATCTGGTGAGTACGTGACGCAGGTAACGGCAGTCGGCCCGATCAGCCTTGAATACGTAGACCCGGGCGACGATCCGCGGAACAAGTGAGCCAGTTCTAGCGAGCGTCGTCCTCGCCATCCCGCAGCTGCGCTCGCGCTACCTCGTCGGCTGCGACGGCGGCCGCAGCACGGTGCGCAAGCTGCTCGGCGTCGGCTTCCCCGGCGAGCCCGCCAAGGTCGAGACGCTGCTGGGCGAGATGGAGGTGACCGAGGATCCGGCGACGGTTGCCGCCATCGTCGGCCGAGTCCGGTGCCGTACCCGCCAGAGTAACCCGGCGCGCTGGACTCCTTCGTGCAGCCGGTAGGCGAGGGCGGTATGGCGGCGGCCGGCGCCCCTGGTGCGGACGGCGGCGGCCAGGGCGCGGCGGGATCCGGCCAGCACGACCAGTTTCTTAGCCCGGGTGACGCCGGTGTAGAGCAGGTTGCGCTGCAGCATCATCCACGAGCTGGTGGTGAGCGGGATGACCACGGCGGGGTATTCGCTGCCCTGGGAGCGGTGGATGGTGACCGCGTAGGCGTGGGCCAGCTCATCCAGCTCGTCGAACCCGTAGTCCACCTGCTCGTCCTCGTCGGTGCGCACGGTCAGGACGTGCTCTTCCAGGGACATCCCGGTGACCACTGCCACCGTGCCGTTGAAGACCCCCGCTGCGCCCTTGTCGTAGTTGTTGCGCAGCTGGGTGACCTTGTCGCCGATCCGGAACACCCGGCCGCCGTACCGCCGCTCCGGCGCGCCCTCGCGGAACGGGGTCAGGGCCTCCTGCAGCAGCAGGTTGAGGTTCCCCGCTCCGGCCGGGCCGCGGTGCATCGGGCACAGCACCTGCACGTCGCGGCGCGGGTCCAGGCCGAACCTGGCCGGGATCCGCCGCGCCACGATGTCCACGACCAGTTCGGCGGTCTGCTCGGTGTCCTCGCAGCCGAACCAGAAGAAGTCCCCGAAGCCAGTCAGGCCGGGCAGCTGCCCGGCGTTGATGCGGTGCGCGTTGACCACGATCCCGGACTGCTGCGCCTGCCGGAAGATCTTGGTCAGCCGCACTACCGGCAGCGACCCGGCGGCCAGCAGATCCCGCAGCACCTCGCCCGCGCCGACCGAAGGCAGCTGGTCGACGTCCCCGACCAGTAGCAGGTGCGCCCCGGGCGCGACGGCTTTGACCAGCTTGTTGGCCAGGATCACGTCCACCATCGAGGTCTCGTCCACCACCACCAGGTCCGCGTCCAGCGGCGAGGATGCGTCGAATGACGGCTCGCCGCCCGGCCGCAACTGCAGCAGCCGGTGGATGGTTGCCGCCTCATGCCCGGCCAGCTCGGCGAGCCGTTTGGCCGCCCGGCCGGTCGGTGCGGCCAGCACGATCTTGGCCCCCTTCGCGCGGGCCAGCTCCACCACCGACCGCACGGTGAACGACTTCCCGCAGCCGGGCCCGCCGGTCAGCACCGCGACCTTGGAGGTCAGGGCCAGCCGTACCGCGTCTGCCTGTTCCGGCGCGAGCTCGGCGCCGGTCCGCCCGCGCAGCCAGCCCAGCGCCTTGTCCCAGTCGACCGCGGCGAACGCGCTCAGCCGGTCAGCCCGCGCGGCAAGCAGGCGGCGCAGGGCGTGCGCCAGGGACCGTTCGGCCTGATAGAAGGGCGGCAGGTAGACGGCGGGAACCTGCGGCGCGACCTCAGCCTGGGGCGGGACCGTCTCGCGAACTACCCCCTCGGCCGCGGCGAGTTCGTCCAGGCACGGGGTGATCAGCTCGGCCGGCACGTCGAGGATCTTCGCGGCGTCGGCGATCAGGTTGGGCGCGGGCAGGTAGCAGTGCCCGTCGTCGGCCGCCTCGGACAGGGTGTAGGCCAGCCCCGCCTTGATCCGCTCGGGGCTGTCGGCGGCGATGCCGACCGCCGCGGCGATCGTGTCCGCGGTCTTGAACCCGATGCCCCACACGTCCGCGGCCAGCCGGTACGGCTCATGGCGGACGACGGAGATCGCCGCGTCGCCGTATTTCTTGTAGATCCGCACCGCCAGCGACGTCGACACCCCGACGCCCTGCAGGAAGATCATCACCTCCTTGATCGCCTTCTGCTCAGCCCACGCGGCGGCGATCATCGCGGTGCGCTTGGGGCCCAGCCCGTCGACCTCGGTCAGCCGGGCCGGCGCCTCCTCGATGACGTGCATGATGTCCACGCCGAAGTGCGCCACCATGCGTTCGGCCATCACCGGGCCGATGCCCTTGATCAGGCCCGAGCCCAGGTACTTCTGGATGCCCGCGGCCGTGGCCGGCAGCACCGTGGCGTAGGAGTGCACCTCGAACTGCCGGCCGTACCTCGGGTGGGCCGACCACCGGCCGCGCAAGCGGAGGAACTCGCCCACTTGCGCGCCCAGCAGCGGACCCACCGCCGTGACCAGGTCCGCACCGCCCCGTTCCGGGGCGATCCGGGCGATCGTGTACCCGGTCTCCGGATTGGCGAACGTGACCCGCTCAAGCACTCCGTCCAATACCGCGCCGCCGCCCAGGCCCGCCACCGTCGCTGGCATAAAGACAATCTTTCACCCGAACGGACCGGAGTAAGTAACCGGCGTCCGGAACCTTCTGACCTGGCTCGGCGGTCAGCGGACCGGGTGGGCCTGCCTCCGGACTTGCGCGGCTACTCCGTACCGGCAACTTCGTAATGGTGCACGGTCAGGTCGCGCTCGATCAGGAACTGCTCGTCATCGGGATAGAAGACGGCCTGCTCGATGTCTTGGCCGGCGAAGGCCTCAATCGCGTCCCGGGACTCCCAGAAGCTCACCGTGATGAACTCGGCCTGATCACCCTCCACACGCCAAAGCAGCCAGGCCCCGCGGTTACCCGGCGTGCGCTGGTAGCCCTCGATGCCGGTTTCCTGCACATACGCTGCGTAAGCGGGAGCGTCCTCAGCCCGGACCGCTCCGCGCCAGGTTCGCGCGATCATCCCCCGATACTCGCACACGCCCAGACAGTGCTCCCTGCCGGCAGGCCGCCGCCGCCATCGTCACCCGCGGCCCATCCGGACGTGCCCAGCTGACCGCCGCCGCCGCGGCCTGCCGGAAGCGGGCGCCGCTAGCCTGGGGCATGATCACTTGCGTGGTGGAGTACGTCATCGATCCGGCCAAGATCGACGCTTTCGAACGCTTCGGCCGCCGGTGGATGGAGCTGGTCGATTCCCATGGCGGCATCCACCACGGCTACTTCCTGCCCGCCGAGGGGGCCAGCGATAGGGCCCTGGCGTTGTTCAGCTTCCCCGGTCTCGCCGCCTATGAGCAGTACCGTGCCCTGTTCGGCACCGACCCGGACTTCATCGAAGCGGACCGCATCAGGGACGAGAGCGGCTGTGTACTCCGCTACGAGCGGACCTTCATGCGGCCCTTGCTGCCCGCGAACCCAGCAGTTTAAGCAGCACGCGGGCGGGGTTTTGTCAGCGGGTGAGCCGGAGGGCTGCGCTGGCGAAGGAGCCGATTACGGGGTCCCAGCCGGAGTCGTAGTTCTCGCGCGCGGATGCGCCGTCGGGGCGGCGTTCCCAGCCCGAGTGAATCAGCCGTACCACGGTGCTGTCGGGCCCGCTCGGGGTGAACGTGACGTCGACGCGGGTGGCTTCGGTCTCGGGCGTACCGGCATGCCAGGTGAAGGCCACGCGGTACGGCGGCTCCCAGTGGGTGACCGTTCCCCAGCGGCAGGTGGTGCCGTCCGCCATGGTCTCGGTGATCGCGGCGCCGGCGCCCGCGCCGAAAGTGACGCTGACGGCGTCCTCGGCGCCGACCGAGTGGGTCGCTAGCGGCCACCACTCGTGCATGTGCGCGGTGAAGAGCTCGAAGGCGCGCTGCGGGGCTGCGGGAACGGTGACGGACTTGCGGACCGGCGCGGCCGAGGTCGCGTTGCTAGGCATCGGGGAGTTGCTCCTGTTCATGACCTGGCTGCGGGCGGTTGCCGGAGCTGTCTTCGCGGACCCGGGCGGCGTAACGGTCCAGGGCGGCCTCCCAGAAGGTGTCCAGCCAGGCCCTGAGCTCGTAGAGTCCGGCCGGGTCGAGCCGGTAGACGTTGCGGGTGCCGAGCTCGTCGTAGCTGACCAGGCCGCTGCGCCGCAGGACTGTCAGGTGCTGGGAGACCGCAGGGCGGCTCACGGGCAGCGCGGCGGCGAGTTCGCCCACCGACGAGGGACCCGCCCGGAGGCGGTGGATGATACGGCGTCGGGTGCGATCGCCTAGCGCATCCAGGACAGCTTCGTAAGTCTCCACGAACCGTAAGTTGCCACGAACGAATGTGCCTGTCAAGCCCGGATGGCGTTCAAGCCGGGCGGCGACGCTCCGTTACCAGAGTTCGGATCGGTCCGGTCCTGCTTGCCGTCGTACTCCCCCTGGAGTGCTGTCGGGGGCCGTGACGGCATCGGAGGCGACCGTGGCGGTCGAGTTGGCCAGCGAGGCGAGCAAAGCCAGTTTTTCCGCGCTGCTGGTGCCGGGTTGGGCGTGGTAGATGACGAGCAGCTGACCCTCGGTTCCGGTGATGGCGAGCTTCTCCCGGCTGAGCATGAGCTCCCCTACTTGAGGGTGGTCGAGGCGAACCGGCGCCCCCTCGAACGATAGGACGTCGTGGCGCGCCCACAGCCGGCGGAATCGCTCGCTCGACAGCGAGAGCTCGCCGACCAGCTGTACGAATCCCGGGTCATCGACGTCGCTGCCTACGGACTGACGAAACCCGGCGACCAGCCCGGCGGTGGCCAGATCCCAGTCCGGGTAGAGCGCCTTTTCGGCGGGGTCGAGGAACACGGCGCGGAGCCGGTTCTCGCCGACTTGCAGGTTGGGTGACAGGGCGTAGGCGAGACCGTTGGCGGCGAGGACGTCGAAGTACCGTCCCTCGACAAACGCGGGCAGGCCCACGACATCGAGCAACTCCCGGATACCGCTTGGCACTGACTCGCGCTTGGGACGGCGGCGCCGCTGACGGGGTTGCGGCGCGGCCAGACCGAGTAGGTAGTCGGTCGCTGCCTGGTCGAGCTGCAGGACACGGGCGAGGGCCTCGAGGACCTGGATCGATGGATTGTGGTCGCGGCCCTGCTCGAGTCGGAGGTAGTAGTCGGAGCTGATACCGGCGAGCATGGCGACCTCCTCGCGCCGCAAACCGGCGACGCGCCGCACGCCGTTGACGGGAAGGCCCACGCTACCGGGTTGGACGAGCTCACGCCGAGCCCGTAGATAGTCGCCGAGCAGGTTGTCCTCGCTCATATCCGCCAGCGTAGTGGGGTGGATCGTGGTTGTGCCTGTCCCTGTCACCCCCAGGATCGTCAGGGCCCTGGCTGCTTCGCGCCGCGTGGCGAAAAGTGGGATCACACGCACTGGCACCGTCGCGGCTCGACCGCATCGGCGGCAGGGCGGTCGACGTACGACAACGAGACGAGAGACACGCAAGGAGCACAAGGCATGACCGTGACGCTCATCACCGGAGCCAACAAGGGACTCGGGCGCGAGACCGCCCGCCAACTGATCCAGGAGGGGCATACCGTCTACATCGGGGCGCGCAGCATCGAGCGAGGAGAGGCGGCCGCGGCCGAGCTCGGCGCCCGGTTCGTGCAGCTCGACGTGACCGACGACGCGTCCGTGGCGACCGCCATGGGCGTGATCGACGAACGTGAAGGCTACCTGGACGTCCTCGTCAACAACGCCGGCATTAGTGCTACAGCGGACGTCAGCGGCCCGGTCGCGCTGAAGGTATTCGACACCAATGCGGTCGGTGTCATCCGTGTCACCCAGGCCGCACTGCCGCTGCTGCGGAAGTCCGATAACCCGGTTGTGGTCAACGTCTCCAGCGCCCTCGGCTCGTTCTGGGCCGTCACCAATCCCGGGCGACGCCAATTTCACTACCCCTCCATCATCTACGGCGCGAGCAAGGCCGCCGTCTCGATGCTCACTGTCCAGTACGCCAAGGCGCTGCCAGACATCAAGTTCAATGCGGTCGAGCCCGGCTTCACCGCTACCGACCTCACTCCCGTCAGCGGCGCTGGGCAGCCGGTCGAGAAGGGCGCCGAGGTCATCGTGCGCATGGCCACCATCGGCAAGGACGGCCCCACCGGCACCTTCCAGGAGAACGGAGACGAACTCGCCTGGTAGTGCCACACCATCGCCTCGGCCGGACGTGGTTCGCGCGGGGGAGTATGCCGTACCAGTCATCGCGTGGCCCAGTCGGCGGCGTGCCCTGCCCGGGTCCCGGCGGGCTGCGGGCAGGGCTCGTGACCGGGCCGGATCCAGCCGTCAGCCGGCCGCTTCTAGCCACATCGATCCGTCAGCCGCCCGCTTCTAACCACATCGATGGAGCATCGATGTTGTTCTGGCCACATCGATGGAGCATCGTTGTGGCCGGCGGTGACGGCAGCAGGGCAAGCACTGGGGCGCGAGGGGCTGGAAGGACCTGCGGGGCCTGAGGGATACCACCCCCCGGGCGCTGAGAGCCCCACACGACTAAAGGGCGCCCGGTAGCTCGTTTCGAGGCGGTTCCGGGATTGCCACCGTATGCGCCGCCGCCCCGGGTCCGGACAGCCCAGCCCAGCCCGGCTTCGCTGCCCCTCCGGTGATCTACGGAAGACGCTCCGGTGCCGCGTCAGGCGCTCGGCCTGTCGAGACGCGAGTGATGACTTTGTGATACGTTCGGCGTCGCTGCGAACTCGAGGAGGTGAGACCGATCAACGCTGTGACAGGTCGGGGCTCCCTCCCTCGCATGGTCTAGGGAGCGCCCGCAGAAGGCATCCCGAAAGGCTTTGCAACGCTATGCGCTTCACCTCCCAGACGTCGTTGGACGGCGTCACCGAACAGCTCTTCACCCTCGGCGAGATCCCCGGTGTGCTGTGGACGCCGGAAGACGCCCTCGGCGCTCGTCCCCTGATCCTGATGGGACACGGCGGCGGGCAGCACAAGAAGGCCCCCGGCATCGTGGCCCGCGCGCGCCGCTTCGTCGCCGGGGCCGGTTTCGCGGTGGCCGCGATCGACGTACCCAACCACGGCGAGCGGCCGAAGGACGAGGAGTTCGACCGGATCGCCACCGAGATCCGGGCCCGTACGGCCGCCGGAGAGGATCCGGCTGCGTCGGTCGCCGCCATGCACACTCTCCTGGCCGGGCAGACCGTCGCGGAATGGCAGGCCGTCCTGACCGCGGTCCAGCAACTCGACCATGTCGGCGGCGGTCCGGTGGGCTATTGGGGCGTGTCGATGGGCTCCGGGCTCGGTGTGCCGTTCGTCGCCGCAGAACCCCGGGTCCGCGCCGCGGTGCTGGGCCTGCTCGGGTCGCCCGCGCTGGCCGGGACCGCCGCGCGGATTACCGTGCCGGTGCAATTTCTGGTGCAGTGGGACGATGAGCTGGTGCCGCGGGCCCAGAGCCTGGCGTTGTTCGATGCCTTCGGCTCAGCCGGGAAGACGCTGCACGCCAACCCCGGCAAGCACGCGGATCTGCCGCGGTTCGAGACGGACAACTCGCTGCGGTTCTTCGCCTGCCATCTGGGCTGACACCCGACGCGCCGGCCGTGATCCGGTCACGGCCGGCGCGTTCGGCCGACCTCACCCGCCAGGGGTGACACGACGCAGGGCTCACCAGCCCCGCAGGTCCACCGGCCACGCCTCCACGACCCGGTCGCCCTCCACCAGGTACAGACGCTCGTGGTAGGCCACGGTCGGATCGACGTGGGCCGGCCGCACCCGGACCTGGTCGCCTACCCTGGGCAGCGATCCGCCCTCGGGCGGCGCGAAGACGACGTGCTCATCGGAGCAGTACCACACGGCCGAGCCATCGGAAAGCGACGGGTTGCCGTGGTCCATGCCGAGTGCCTTCAGGCCGCAGTCGGCCACCGCCCACCCGCCGGGGTTGACCGATATTACGGTCGCCAGGATGCTCAGGGCCGGGCCGAAGGGCACGCCGATGGCGGCGTAGGCGGTGTCCATCAGGGCGTAGGAGCCGGCCTGCAGTTCGGTGGCGCAGGCGTTGAGGTCCCAGCTGCCCGTCCCCCCGGCCGAGCGCACCAGCCCTCCCACCGCGCCATGGGCCCGCTCCAGCAGGGCCATGGCGTCCGCTACCTGACGGGCCCGGTCGGCCCGGTCGGCCACCATCATGGTGTGCCCCTCGTAGCCCATGACGCCCCGCACCTCCAGGCCGGCGCCGCGGGCCAGCTCGGCCAGGGAGCCGGCGTCGTCGGGCGAGCAGCCGCAGCGGGGCAGGCCGACGTTGACGTCGACCAGGACCTCGCGCAGCCCGGCCCGCTCGGCGGCGTACACGGTGGCCGGCGAGTCCACCGCCACCGTCACCCGGGCGCCGGCCGCCACCACGGCGCCCAGGCGGGATGCGTCGAGCACCTCGTTGGCCAGCAGGAGATCCTGCCCCAGGCCGGCCGCGGCCATCCCCTCCACCTCGCGGATGGTGGCGCAGGTGAACCCGGGGTGGCCGCTGCTGCGCTGGTGCCGGGCCAGCTCGGTGCACTTGTGGGCCTTGACGTGGGGTCGCAGCCGCTCGCCGGGCCACGCTTCGGCCATCCGCGCCAGGTTGCCCGCCAAGATGGCGGCGTCTACCAGGGGCGCTGGGGTCGCCAGCTCGGCGAGGTTGCGGGGCAGCGTCATGCCGCCAGCATGGCAGGCTGGCCGTCCGTTAGGAAAAGAAAAATTTATCTACCGAACGGACCGCGCTACCCGCGCCCCGCTCAGTACTCGTTCGCGACGAACAGCCGCTGGGCCGGGAACTTCGTGAGGATCTCGGTGCCGTAGTCGGTGACGACGACCTCCTCCTCGATGCGCGCGGCGGAGATGCCGTCGGCGGCCGGGCAGTAGGTCTCCATCGCGAAGACCATGCCCGCCTGGAGCTCGACCGGGTTCTCCAGCGAGTTGAGCCGCGAGATGATCGGCCGCTCGTGCAGGCCGAGACCGAGCCCGTGCGCGAACTGCAGGCCGAAGGCGGCGAGCTCGTTCTCGAAGCCGAAGTCCTGCGCCCTGGGCAGGACACGGGCGACGACGTCGGTGCAGACGCCGGGCTTGACCGCGGCGATCGCCGCGTCCATCCAGTCCCGCGCCTGCGTGTAGGCGTCGTACTGGCCCGGCGTCGCGCTGCCGACTCCGAAGGTGCGGTAGTAGCAGGTCCGGTAGCCGTTGAACGAGTGGATGATGTCGAAGAAGGCCTGGTCGCCGGGCCGGATGATGCGGTCGGTGAAGTTGTGCGGATGCGGGTTGCATCGCTCGCCCGAGATCGAGTTGACCGCCTCCACCTGGTCGCTGCCGAGCTCGTACAGTCGCTTGTTCGCGAGCGCGACGATCTCGTTCTCGCGCACGCCCGGCTTGAGCACGTCGACGATGTCCTGGTAAACGCCGTCGACCATCGCCGCCGCCTGGTTGAGCAGCATGATCTCGTCCGCCGACTTGATGACGCGGGCGTCGAGCATCGCCTGCTGGGCGTCGTGTACCACGATGCCCTGGCGTTGCAGCTCGAACAGGAACGGGGGCTCGACAATGTCGATGCCGAGCGGAGCGCCGGCCACTCCGGCCTCGGTGAGCAGCGACTTGATCTCGGTCACGGCGTCGCGCATGAGGCCGGCCTCGGGGGCGACCGCGCCGCGGAAGCCGAGGAACCCCGGCCGCCAGTTCTCCTCCGGCAGCCACCTCGAGTACAGCTTGTGATGCCGCACCGCCGAGCCGAAGTCCCACAGGACCGGGTCCCGGTCCCTGAACAGCAGCGCGTAGCGGATCATCTTGTCGCCGAGCGCGCCGCCGATCCAGGTCTGCGTCGTGTAGCGGATGTTGTAGAAGTCGAAGAGCAGGAACGCGCCGCACTCGCTCGCCTGCAGCGCCGCCCGGGCCCGCGCGGTGCGGTACCCGCGCAGGCGGCCGAAGTCGACGCGCTCCTCGTAGTCGACCCCCATGTGGCCAGGGGCACCGATGGGCCGGACGCCTGCTGGCCGCTCCGGTGGGATCATGACTCCTCCTCAGGCGAAGATCTCGGGGTGCTTCTGCAGCTCCAGCCGCGTGCGGCGGATGTGGATGATGAGCACCCGCTCGGCGTCGTCCGGGTCCTGCCTGCGAAGGCAGTCGAGCAGCAGGCGGTGCTCCAGGTGCGTGACGCCCAGGCCGCCTACGGACGCGAGCCTGGTGAACTCGCGCCGGTAGTGCTGGGTGGTGTTCCACATCCGGTGGATGATCTGCCACATCTCGCCCGATGCCGCCCCCGCGTAGCTGGACAGGTGGAACTCACGGTCGGCGCGCATGAAGGCGTCGAGCTCGGCCCCGGCCTCCATCTCCTCGACGAGCCCGCCGAGCCGGCCGATCGCGGCGGCGTCCAGCCGCGGCATGCTGGTCCGGAGCAGCAGCGGTTCCAGTCGCTCGCGGATGAGGTAGGTCTCGACGCACTCGCCGAGGGTCAGCTTGGTGACCCAGGCGCCCGAGTTGGCGACGAGGGTGACGAGGCCCTCCGAGTCGAGCATCCGCAGGGCCTCGCGCACCGGGATGCGGCTCGCGCCGGAGCGCGCCGCGACGTCCTCCTGCCTGATGCGCTCGCCGGGCAGGTAGCTTCCGCCCAGGATCGCGGTCCGGAGGCTGTCGGCGATCCGGTGGCTCGCGACGTTCTCGCGGAAGCCGGTGTCGTGACTCATGGCCGTCATCGCGCCGGGTATCCCGGCTGCCAGAGCCTGACCGCGGCTCCGGACTCGTAGGCCTTGCCCGCCGGGTAGCTCACGAGCTCGAATTGCATCCCCCACGGGCTGAGGAAGTAATGCCAGCGCTGCCCGGCCGAGGCGTTGCTGCTCGCGACCGGCCCGGCGAGCAGTCGCACGCCCTTCGCGCGCAGGTAGGCGCCGGCCGCGTCGATGTCGTCTACGTAAAGGGCGACGTGGTGGCCGCCGAGGTCGCTGTTACGCGGCGGCGGGCGCTGGCCCGGCCGGGGCTCGTACTCGAAGACCTCGAAGTTGAGGCCGAAGCCGCAGCGGTAGAACCGGATTTCCCGCACGACCGCGCGTGGCTCGACGTTGAGGTGATCGAGCATCCAGTCGTCGTCGTGCCGCATCTCGGGGAGCGAGTACACGTGGTCGAAGCCCAGCACGTCCACGAAGAAGGCGTGCGCCTGCTTCATGTCAGGGACGGTGATGCCGATGTGGTCCCCGCCGCGCAGCCCGGGGATTCCTATGCCCATGGGGTCCTCCTCGACCAAGTATGTATCCAATGCTTCGGTGTTTCCATAGAATCTCGAAGACTCGCCGTTGATATGGATACATTTGCGCGGTAGCCTCCTGCCAGGTGGTCAGCACACCGAGGGAGATGCGGATGCCACGTGACAAGCGCCTTCACCCCGCGGCGCAGTGGACTGAGCTGAGCACGACGGCGGCGGACTGGCGGGCGGCCGACCCGGGGTTGCTCGCGACCATGCTCGGGCAGCTGCACCTCATCCGTGCCTTCGAGGAGACGGTGCTCGAGCTCGCCGGCGAGGGCCTCGTCCACGGTCCCGCGCACTCCAGCATCGGCCAGGAGGGCGGCGCGGTCGGCTCCATCGTCTCGCTGCGGTCGGCGGACGCCGTCAACGGCTCCCATCGCGGCCACCACCAGTTCCTCGCCAAGGCCATCACGCACGTGACGAAGGGCGTGCTCGACCCGGCGGACCTCGTGCCGCCGGAGGTCCAGACCGTCCTGCAGCGCACGCTCGCCGAGATCCTCGGGCTCGCCCAGGGCTACTGCCGCGGACGCGGCGGTTCCATGCACCTGCAGTGGTTCGAGGCCGGGGCGCTCGGCACCAACGCCATCGTCGGGGGCGGCGTGCCGATGGCGGCCGGTCACGCCTGGGCGCAGCAGCACGCAGGCACCGACGACCTCACGGTCACCTATTTCGGCGACGGCGCGGTCAATATCGGCTCGGTGCTTGAGAGCCTGAACCTCGCCTCCGCGTGGCGGCTGCCGCTCTGCTTCTTCATCGAGAACAACCTCTACGCGGTCTCGACCGGCGTCGGGGAGGCCACCGGGGAGCCGCGGCTGTCGGCGCGTGCGCTCGGCTTCGGCATCCCGGCCTGGCGGGTCGACGGCATGGATCCGCTCGCCGTGTACCTCGCGATGCAGCGAGCGCAGGAGAGGCTGCGCGCGGGCGAGGGCCCGGTCGTCGTCGAGGCGCTCGTCTACCGCTTCTTCCACCAGAACGGCCCCTTCCCCGGCAGCGCCTTCGGCTACCGCACCAAGGAAGAGGAGGCCGCGTGGCGCGCCCGCGACCCGCTCGGCCGGGTCGCGGCCGAGATGACCAAGCTCGGCCTCATCGACGAGGCGGGCGTCGCTTCGGTCCGCGACCAGGCCCAGCAGGCCATGAGGCTGGCCGCCGGCGCGCTCGTCGAGCCGGATCCGGACGCCAAGCCCGGCACCCGCCGCATCCGCCCTGGCCTGTGGCCCGACCCCGCCTTCGTCGACGTCGGCATCCGCGGCGACCTCTCCGAACTCGCCGGTGCGCGCACGGCCGAGCAGCGGGACTTCACCGGCGAGCTCAAGCGGGGCAAGTTCATCGACGCCGTGGCCAGGGTCATGGACCGGCGGATGGGCGCAGGACCCGCGCATCGTCGTGCTCGGCGAGGACGTGCACCGCCTGAGCGGCGGTACGAACGGCGCCACCAAGGGCCTGCCTGCGAAGTACCCCGGCCGCGTGCTCGGCACGCCGATCAGCGAGAACGCCTTCGCCGGGCTCGGCGGCGGTCTCGCCCTCGACGGCCGCTTCCGCCCGGTCGTCGAGTTCATGTACCCCGACTTCCTCTGGGTCGCCGCCGACCAGGTGTTCAACCAGATCGGCAAGGCGCGGCACATGTTCGGCGGCCGCAACCCCGTGCCGCTCGTGCTGCGCACGAAGGTCGCCCTGGGTTCGGGCTACGGCTCCCAGCACCTCATGGACCCCGCGGGCATCTTCGCGACGAGCCCCGGCTGGCGGATCATGGCCGCCTCGACCCCGTATGACTACGTCGGCCTGATGAACGTGGCGCTCGCGCTCGGCGACCCGGTGCTCATGATCGAGCATGTCGACCTCTACGGCTCCGAGGGCGACATCCCGGTCGACGACCTGGACTACCAGATCCCGTTCGGCACCGCCGCCGTGCGGCGCGAGGGCAACGACGTCACGGTGCTCACGTACCTCTCGATGGTCGAGCACGCCCGGCAGGCGATCGAGCAGACCGGCGTCGACGCCGAGCTCATCGACCTGCGCTTCCTGGACCGGGCGAGCCTGGACTGGCGGACCGTCGGCGCCAGTATCGCCAAGACGAACGCGGTGCTCATCGTCGAGCAGGGCACGCAGGGCACCTCCTACGGCGGCTGGCTCGCCGACGAGGTCCAGCGCCGCTTCTTCGACTGGCTCGACCAGCCCGTGCAGCGCGTGTCAGGCGCCGAGGCGAGCCCGAGCATCTCTAAGGTGCTCGAGCGCGCCGCGATCGCCCGCACCGAGGAAGTCGCCGCGGGTCTGGAACGGGTACGGGCCGGCTTCGGGGGGCCGGCTGATGGCCTCGGTCGTGCGGATGCCGAGCGTACTCGCGGGCGCGACGGAGGCGGTCGTCGCCACCTGGCTGGTCGCCCCCGGCGACACCGTCGCCGTCGGCGACCCGCTCGCCGAGATCGAGACCGAGAAGGCGATCGTCGAGTACGGCGCGGAGCAGGCCGGGGTCGTCGGCCGGATCGTGCTCGCCGCCGGCCGCACCGGCGAGATCGGCGCGCCCATCGCGGTGCTCGTGACAGACGGCGAGACCGACGCCGACATCGACGCCGCCCTAGGCACCGAAGCGCCCCCCGCGTCCCCTGCCGCCCCCGCGCCCCCCGCCGCCCCCGCGCCCCCCGCCGCCCCGGCGTCCCCTGCCGCCCCCGCCCCCGCCGCCCCTGCGTCCCCCGCGTCCTTCGCCGCCCCCGCCGCCCAGGGCCGCCTCTTCGCGAGCCCGATCGTGCGCAAGATCGCCAGCGAAAAGGGCATCGACCTGGCCACCATCGCCGGGACGGGCCCGAACGGCCGGATCGTCCGCCGCGACCTTGAACGGCTCGCCGACCGGGGTCGGCGGCCTGCGGGCGAAGCTCACGACGGCGGGCAGGCGGCGGCGCCGCGGCCGGCCGCGGCCCAGGCATCGGTCGCCGGCCCGCTGATCCCGCACACGCCAATCCGGCGCGCCATCGCGCGCCGCCTCACCGAAAGCAAGGCGACGACGCCGCACTTCTACCTGACCACGGAGTGCGTCGTCGACGAACTGCTCGGCCTGCGCCAGCGGATCAACGAGACCGCACGGGTAAGGATCTCGGTCAACGACTTCGTCATCATGGCGGTCGCCGCGGCCTTCGGCGACGTGCCGGAGGCGAACGTTACCTGGACCGACGAGGGGCTGGTGACGTACGCCACCGTCGACGTGGCGATCGCCATCGCGACCGACCGCGGCCTGGTCACGCCGGTGCTGCGCGGCGTCGAGAGCAAGCGTCTCTCCGTGATCGCCGCGGAGGCGCAGTCCCTCGCGCAGCGCGCCCGCGACCGGCGGCTGCGGCAGCACGAGCTTGACGGCGGCGCCTTCTCGATCTCGAACCTCGGCATGTACGGGACGCTGGAGTTCGCCGCGATCATCAACCCGCCGCAATCGGGCATCCTCGCCGTAGGCGCGGCCAAGCCGCAGCCGGTCGTCGTCGACGGCGCCGTGACCGTGGCCAACGTCATGCGCTGCACCCTCTCGGTCGACCATCGCGCGATCGACGGAGCCCTCGCGGCCCGCTGGCTGGCCGCCTTCACGACCCGGATCCAGGCCCCGCTGGCCATGCTCGCCTAACCCGCCCAGCCGGAGCGGGTCCCCAGGGTCCCCCGGAACGTCATGAAACTGGGCTTCCAGCACGTCCCAGCGTGCTGGAACCGGGGTTTCATGACACAGCGAGCCAGCCTCGTCCGCCGCGCCGCCTTACCTCCGGGGCTCCTGTTACGGCTGAGGGCGGCGGCGCGGTAGTGCTGTTACACGATTCGCTCCAGAAGCTGGGAGACTGCAGATCATCATCGACAAGGAGTGCTCGTATGCCGGTCTCCGCCGATCCTCGCTATCCGAAGTCCTTCCGGGAAGTGCTGGGCGCTCGCATGGCCTACGTCGAAGTGGGGAGCGGCGATCCGATCGTGTTCCTGCACGGGAACCCGACGTCCTCTTATCTGTGGCGGAACGTCATGCCGCATCTTGAGGGTCTGGGCCGGCTGATCGCGCCCGACCTGATCGGTATGGGCGACTCGGCCAAGCTCCCCGATTCCGGTCCGGGCCGGTACACCTTCGCCGAGCACCGTCGCTACCTCGACGCTCTGCTCGAAGGGCTCGGCGTCGACGCCGCCGTGACGCTGGTGGTCCACGACTGGGGATCGGCACTCGGCTTCGACTGGGCGAACCGGCACCGCGGCGCTATCAAGGGCATCGCCTACATGGAGGCGATCGTCCGGCCCGTCACCTGGGATGAGTGGCCCGCCGCGGGCCGCCGTGTGTTCGAGGGGTTCCGGTCTCCTGCCGGGGAGCACATGGTCCTCGACGACAACGTCTTCGTCGAACGGGTTCTGCCGGGCTCGGTGCTGCGCGGCCTCACCGAGCAGGAGATGGATATCTACCGTCGGCCGTTTCTGCGACCCGGCGAGGACCGGCGGCCGACCCTGACCTGGCCCCGCCAGATCCCGATCGACGACGAGCCAGCCGAGGTAGCCGCCGTCGTCTCCGGGTACGCCGACTGGCTTGCCGCCAGCACAGCACCATCCCCAAGCTGTTCGTGAACGCCGAGCCCGGCGCCATTCTCACCGGCCGCCAGCGAGAGTTCTGCCGCGCCTGGCCCAGCCAGACCGAGGTCACGGTCGCCGGTAGCCACTTCATCCAAGAGGACTCACCGGATGAGATCGGCGTCGCCATTGCCGACTGGTATCGCCACACCCCCGCCCGCCCGTAACCGGTTGTGGCACGAATCCGAAGGCCCGCGGCCCGGCCGGCGGTACCAAAGTTTCCGCGCCAGCCGGATTTACCGCGATCTTCTGGGCGGGGCGAGTACTGGCTGGCGTAGGGCTCCAGCCAGCGACGCTGCGCGAGACCCGCTGGGTAAAGCCCGCCGCGCCAGTCGCGGCACTGCCAGCCGGAGGTTCCGATCAGCAGGGGCACGTCGCTTATGTTCCCACGACGAGGCGGCGCACAGGCGCAGCCTTCAGGTAACGCGTCGGAACGCGCTTTTCCGGGTCACAGCTATATATCCGTAAAGAATGAAATGCCAGTCCCGTGACCAACTGTGCCTATGTGCCTGTCCACGCATTTGCGTCTAGTTGCCCACTGGTAACTAATCCCGCTGACCTGGGGCTGTGACGTACGTTAATACAGGGACATCTGGCGCGTGATGAAATCATTACCGGCCAGACTTGGCTTTTCAGCCCGCGTTGTTGGCGCTGCCTGTAAAGTCATCCTGGTCGCAAGGCATTGCCAAGCAGGCCCAGCCTCGGCCCGGGTTGCCCTGAGCCGTACCTGGTCACGCCGACTAGGCCGGGCGGCATCTGAACACGGCCGCACGCAGGTTAAAGGCGTCACGCCCCAGAAGAGCGCCGCGGCCCGGCTATAACTGAACCTCGATTGACCGGAAGGCCGCCCCGGTTCCATGGCTAAGTGTGTGGGATCAGAACACCACGGGACCGGCGAGCGGACTTCTCTGTCCACCTCCCCGAAAGGAGGCGCGTTATGCAAGACACTACTGTCTCAGGGCCGCATCGCGCGAGCGATTCGGTCGCAAATACGCGACGTAAGTTTTTCGGCCGGGCCGTCCACCGCGCTGACGAGGACGAATTGCTGGCCCGGGTGCTCATCACGAGCTGGAGCCTGAATACGGGTCGCATCCTGCGCGCGGGCGTCACACCGCAGTCGCTCACCGAGGACGAACTGATCAGCTTCTGGGCCGACGACCAGATCAGCGCTGGATGACCATGGCCGGCCGGCTGACCTCTGGTCAGCGCGACTGGCTCCGGGTGCGGGCTTACCTGCAGGAGCACCGGCATCAGCTGAGTCTCGACGCCGCGGCCGATTACCCGGCCGACTGCAGGCTGGCCGGAACCCCCCTGCTCACGGCCCCCGGCTGGCGGCCCGCCGCCCCGGTCGCGCTGGCGGACATCAGCCTGGAGTTCAGCGCGACGCCCTGGCCCGCGCCGGCTTGGCCCGCGACGCCCGGGTCCGCGACGCCCGGGTCCGCGACGGCTTGGCCCGCGACGGCCGGGACGAGGACGCGACGCCGGTGCTGCCCGACCGCTCCGACGGGACCCGGTACCTTCGTTACTCGGACGCGCTCCGGGAGCTAGCGGCTCCGGCGGTGTTCGAGAACCGCTCCACTTACCGCCTGACCGACGCCGACCTCAGCTCCGGGGCCCCTCGGCTGGCGTTCACCCGGGGCCGTTACTTCGACGGCATCGATACCGGCGAAGCGGCCGCGCACGACTACGCGGTCATGCGGCTGGACGGACGCCCGGCCCGGCTGCGCGCGAGCATCGGCGATCCGTGCGACCTGCGCCGCCGCCCGGCCAACCTGGCCATCAGCACATTGACGCTCCGGCTGGACCCGGCCACGGGCCGGGCGTCGTTCCTGCTGCACTGGCGGGATCCGGCCAAGGTCGGCCACGCGGGCGGCTTGTACCAGGTGATCCCGGTCGGGGTGTTCCAGCCTTCCGGTACGGCGGCCGCCGACGAGCGCGCGGACTTCTCGCTGTGGCGGAGCATGATCCGCGAGTACGCCGAGGAACTCTGCGGACGCTCCGAGGACTACGCCACCCTCGACTACGAGGCCTGGCCCTTCGCCCGGCGGATGACCGAGGCGCTGGACGGCGGCCAGATACGCGTGTGGTGCCTGGGGCTGGGCGTCGACCCGCTGACCTACGCCACGGACCTGCTCACCGTGGCCGTCATCGACAGCGACGTGTTCGACGAGCTGTTCAGCCTGACCCCGCGCGGCAACGAGGAAGGCACCGTGCTGGCCGCCCGGGAATTCGCCGCCGACGTCATCGACCGCAGCGTGACCCGCGAACCGCTGCAGGCGGCCGGCGCGGGCCTGCTCCGGCTGGCCTGGGCCCACCGCGAGGTCCTGACCGGCTGACCGAGGGCACGCAGGACGCCCGTTCAGAAAAAAAAGATCTTTTTTGGCCGAACGGTCCCCGGTTCCCCACCCCGTCATGGGCCCGTGACCGGGCCGATCTGGGCGGTGGATGCATGCCCGGCCGTTTGGTGGGCAGGTAAGGCAGCGAAAACGTGGACTCCTACCTCGCCCGAGGGAGAATCGGTGGTTGGGACTGAATTCATGAACGCTGGTCAGCATGTCGTTCAGTTCTACGGCCGTGACGAGGAACTAGCGGAGCGGGTGGCCAGCTACCTGCTGGGTGCGCTCGCCGAGGGCGGCGCGGCCGTCATCATCGCCACCGCGGCGCACCGGCGCGAACTCGAGGCCCGCCTGAGGCGGGCCGGAGTCGACCTGGACGCGGCCGCCGGACGCGATGCCTACCTGGTCCTGGACGCGGCCGAGATGGTCCGCGAGTTCATGGCCGGCGACCAGCTTGACGGCGCCGGTTTCCGCCGTGAGATCGGTGCCCTGATCCAGGCCGCGGGCGCGGGCGGCCGACCGGTCCGGGCCTACGCCGAGATGGTGGCCATGCTCTGGGACGCCGGGCTGGTCAACGCGGCGGTTCAGCTCGAGACGCGGTGGAATGAGCTCGGCCGCGAGTACGCGTTCTCGCTGTTCTGCGGCTACCCGGCCCGGGCGCTCCCCCAGGGCGACCGGCCCGACGCGTTCGCCGAGGTGTGCCGGCTGCACGGGGAGTTCGCCGGCCAGCTGCCGGACTCGGCCTCCGCCGGGGCGACGTGCACCTTCGCCTTTTCCCGGTACGCGCCCGCGGCGGCCCGCCATTTCGCGGTTGGTACGCTGCGGCGCTGGGCCGCGGGGGATCTCGCCAACGACGTCGCCCTGGTCGTGACCGAACTCGCGGCTAACGCCGTCGTCCACGCCCGGTCCGGTTTCACGGTCGCCCTGGCCGCGCACGGGGACACGCTGCGGATCTCGGTGCGCGACGCGAGCCCGCTGCCGTCGCCGGAGGCGGACGGGTCCGGTCCGGCGCTGCCGCCCGCCCCGCTGCACGGCCTGGGCGCGGTGGACGCGCTCGCGGCCCGGTGGGGCGTGGAGCCGCTGGGGGATGCGGGCAAGACCGTGTGGGCGGACCTGCGCCGTTAACAGCATGGACGGAGATCTCACCGGGCGGCTGGCCGTGGTCACCGGCGGTGCCAGCGGTATCGGGGCGGCCTGCGCGGCCCGGCTGGCCGAGTGCGGTGCCAGCGTGGTGGTGGCCGACCTCAACCTGACGGCGGCGACCGACGTCGCGTCCCGCATCGGGGGCCGCGCCTTCGAGGTCGACCTGGCCGCCGGCTATGACGCGGATGCGCTGGCGGGTGAGGCCGACATCCTGGTGAATTCCGCGGGGCTGCAGCATGTCGCGGCCGTCCACGAGTTCCCGCTCGACGCTTTCCGGCTGCTCCTCACCGTCATGCTGGAGGCCCCGTTCCGGCTGGCCAAGGCCGCGCTCCCGCACATGTACTCCCGCGGCTTCGGCCGGATCATCAACATCTCGTCGGTGCACGGCCTGCGGGCCTCCCCCTATAAGGCCGCTTACGTCGCGGCCAAGCACGGCCTGGAGGGACTCTCCAAGGTGATCGCGCTCGAAGGCGGTGAGCGGGGCGTCACCTCCAACACGGTCTGCCCCGCCTACGTGCGGACGCCGCTGGTGGAAAAGCAGATCGCCGACCAGGCCCGGGTGCACGGAATTTCCGAGGATGCCGTCGTGACCGACATCATGCTCACCGAGCCAGCCATCAAGCGTCTCATCGAGCCGGCCGAGGTCGCCGATCTGGTGCAGTTCCTGTGCTCCGGCTCGGCGTCCTTCGCCAACGGCTCGTCCTGGGTCCTCGACGGGGGCTGGTCCGCCCGCTAGCGGCCGCGGCGGTTACACGAACGCGCCCAGGCCGGTGATGGCCCGGCCGACGATCAGCGTGTTGATCTCGCGGGTGCCCTCGTAGGAATAGATGGCTTCTGAGTCGGCGACGAACCGGCCGACGTGGTTCTCCAGCAAGATGCCGTTCCCGCCGAGGAGTTCGCGCGCCCAGCCGACCGTCTCCCGCATCCGGACGGTGCAGAAGGCCTTGGCCAGCGCGGAATGATGATCCTCGGCTAGGCCGTCTTGCTGCAGCACGGACAGCCGCGCGCACAGGCAGGCCGATGACGTGACGTTGGCGAGCATCTTGACCAGCAGGTCCTGGACGAGCTGGAAGCCCCCGATCGGGCGGCCGAACTGCTCGCGCTGGCGCGCGTAAGCCAGCGCGTGCTCGTAGGCGCCGCGGCCGCAGCCGGTGGCCTGCCAGGCGACGCCGGCCCGGGTCAGCCGGAGCACCTTAGCGGTGTCGGCGAAGGAATTCGCCTCCTGCAGCCGGTTCTCCTCGGGCACCCGGACCCCGTCCAGCGTGATGTGCGCGTTCTGCACCACCCGCAGCGCGATCTTGTCTTTCTGCTTGGAGGTCTCGAAGCCCGGCGTGCCCTTCTCCACCACGAACCCCTTGACCTGCCCGTCTTCCAGCGAACGGGCCCAGATGATCACGTAGTCGGCGAAGGTGGCGTTGCCGATCCACTTCTTCTGCCCGTCCAGGACCCATTCCGTGCCGTCGCGCCTGGCCGTGGTGGTCAGGCCGCCGGCCACGCCCGACCCGACGTCGGGTTCGGTGAGGCCGAACGCGCCGATCTTCTCCATCCGGGCCATCTCGGGCAGCCACCGCTGCTTCTGCTCCTGCGACCCGCACAGGTAGATCGAGCCCATGGCCAGGCCGCCGTGCACGCCGAAGAACGTCCCGATCGAGGGGTCCACCCGGGCCAGCTCCATCGCGATCATGCCGTCCAGCAGGAAGCCGCCGCCGGCGCAGCCGTAACCCTGGTACAGCTGGCCGGGGATGCCGAGCTTGCGGAAGTCGCCCATCAGGTCGTGCGGGAACTCCTCCCTGGTCCAGTAGTGGTTGATGACCGGCTGGACCGACTTCTCCATGAACTCCCTGATCCGCCGCAGGTGCTGCCGTTTTTCCGGGTCGAGCGAGCTCTCGAGCAGGTAGAAGTCGGCGTCGGTGACGGCGGTCCGCTCCGTGCTTGGCATGCAGTCCTCCTTAACGGCGTGTTCTCGGCGAGGAAGTCATCCACCAGCGGGGTGAGCTCGGCCGCCTCGGTCACCAGGCCGAGGTGCCCGCCGTGGTAGATGTGCAGCCGCGAGTTCGGCATAAGCAGGTGCATCAGCCGGGCGTTGGTCAGCGGGATGAGCGGATCGTCGTCCCCGGCCAGGATGAGCGTGGGCTGGCGCAACCACGGCAGGAACGGCACGCTGGTCCAGCCCGCCCCGGCGGTGAGCTGATACAGGTACCCGCGCGGCGGCCCGACCCGGTTGCCGCTGTGCACCGCCGCGGCGGCCCCGCCCGGATCGGCCCGCGCCGACCCCCCGTAGATGGCGCCCGCGACCCGCTGGAGGTAGCCGCGGTCCAGGTACCGCCGCGGTGTCACCATGTGCACGAGCACCGAAGGCCTGGCCGGTACCATCAGCGAACCCGTCGCCGTAGCGACCAGCACCAGACGGCGGCACCTGGCCCGCTGGAACGCGGCGAAGTGCTGCGCGACGGCGCCGCCCCAGGAGATCCCGAGCACGTCCACCTGGTCGTGGCCGAGTTCGGTCAGCAGCCCGGCGATCAGCCGGCACAGCCCGGTGAAGCGGTACGGGCCCGGCGCCTGGCCTGAGCCGCCGACGCCCGGCGGGTCGAACCTGATGACTTCGACGGCCGGGTCGACCTGCTCGACGAACGGCTCGAGTAGCTCGAGGCTGGCGCCGATGCCGTTGATGAGCAGCAGCGGGGGCCTGGACGGCCGGCCCGGGGCGCCGCGGCCGGGCCGTACCGCGACCCGGAGCAGCCTGCCGCCGGCGGCGACGCTGCGCACCTCAGTGGTCGTGGACATAGGTTCCGGGTGCCGCGTACAGGACGGGGTAAGCCTTCCGGCCAAGGCTGCGCGGGCTCGGTTTTCGCCCGCCGCTCCGGTCCGCCAGCCAGGACGAGTAATCCGCCCACCAGCTGCCGCCCGCCGTCGTGGCCGAGGCGAGGAATTCGCCCGGGTCGGCCGGGTTGGCCGGCGCGGTCTGGAAGGAAGCCTTCCGGTTCGCCGGGGGATTGACCAGCGCCGCTATGTGCCCGCCGGAGGACAGCACGAATTTGACCGGGCCGCCGAGCAGCTGCGTGGTCCGGTAGCACGACTGCCACGGGCACAGGTGATCGGCGACGCCGGCGACGACGTAGGCGTCCGTGCCGACCTTGGACAGGTCGACCGGCGAGCCGAGCATGGTGGCCGAGCCGGGCACGGTGAGCGCGTTAGCCTGGGCGAGCTTGATGAAGTCGTGGTGCAGCGCAGCGGGCAGCCGGGTCGTGTCGGCGTTCCAGTACAAGATGTCGAAGGCCGGCGGCGGCCGTCCCTGCAGGTAGTTGTTGACCCAGTAGTTCCAGATCAGGTCATCGGGCCGCAGCCAGGCGAACACCTCGGCCAGGGCCCGCCCGTCCAGGTAGCCGCGCGCGGCCGATACCGCGATCGCCGCGGTGGCGGTCGCGTCGTCGATGATCGCGCCGGCGGTACCCGCCTGGGCCTGGTCGAGCACGGTCACGCCCAGGCACAGGCTGGCCAGTTCGTGCAGTTCCCCGGTCGCGCCCAGGTGCGCGGCCACCATCGACGTCACGATGCCGCCGGAGCACAGCGCGCACACGCTCGCCTTCGCGGCCCCGCTGATGTCGCGCACCGCGGCCAGCGCCGCGACGACGGCGCCGCCGTAGGTATCGAGGTTCCAGTCCCGGTGCCTTGCGTCCGGGTTGCGCCACGACATCACGAACACCTGATGCCCCTGCTCGAGGAGGTACTCGACCATGCTGCGGCCCGGGGCCAGGTCGGTGATGTAGAACTTGTTGATCATCGGCGGCACGATGAGCAGCGGGAAACGGTAGACGGCCGGCGTGACGGGCTGGTACTGGATGAGCTCGAATTGCTCGCAGGAGTACACCACGCCGCCGGGCGTGATCGCCAGGTCCTTACCCACCTCGAAGGCACCGGCCGGGATCATCGACGGTACCCGCGGCCGATCGGCCAGGTCCGTGACGAGGGCCCGCAGGCCGCGGAAGACGTTCCCGCCGCCGGTATCGATGAGGGCCTTCCAGCCGGCCGGGGACAGCACCGGGTTGTTGCTCGGCGCGGCCGCGGCGATCAGGTTGCTCAGCAGGAACCTGATCCGCGTGTCGTCCCGCCAGCCGAGCTCGGCGCCGGCCACCAGTTCCCCGGCGGACTGGCCCGCCGCCAGGTACGCCTGGACGGCGCGCCGCAGGACGGGGTTGTCTTTCCAGGCCGGGTCGGCGAAGCGGCGGTCACGCGGCGCCGCCGCGATCGCGGACCGCCCGGCCGCGATCTGGCCGAGTTCGGTGCCGAGCCGTGCCGCCTGACGGCCGACCAGCCGCGGGCGGCGGGCCAGCCCGGCGGCCAGCCGGAGCAGCGAGCTGTCCGGCCGGAACCGGTGCGTGACGCCGAGCGCCGCGTCGGTCAGCAGCAGGTCCAGGCCGCCGGCCGCGTCGGCCGCGGCCTCCGCCCAGGACTGGCTCGCGGCCTGCTCCGGCGCGGAATCTGTCACTCCGCGTCCTGCGGGATCTGGACCTCGCGCCGCAGGATCTTCCCGGTCGGGCCCTTGGGCAGGCTGTCCACCAGCCAGACGCGCCGCGGGTACTTGTACGCGGCTACCTTGTCCTTGGCGAACGCGCGCAGTTCCTCCGGGGTCGCGCTCGCGCCCGGCTTCAGCGCCACCGCGGCACCCACCTCCTCGCCGAGCTCGGCGTGCGGCAGCCCGACCACGGCCACCTCGGCGACGGCCGGGTGCTCGTGCAGGACCTCCTCGATCTCCCGCGGGTATACGTTGTAGCCGCCCCGGATGATCAGGTCTTTCTTGCGGTCGACGATGTAGTAGTAACCGTCGGAGTCCACCCGGGCCATGTCGCCGGTGCGGAACCAGCCGTCCGTGATCGCCTCCGCGGTGGCCTCGGGCTTGCCCCAGTAGCCCTTCATCACGTTATGGCCGCGGATGGCGATCTCGCCGATCTCGCCGTCCGGCACGGTCTGGCCCGCCTCGTCGACGAGCCGCATCTGCACGCCCTCGACCGGGACGCCGATCGAGCCCGGCTTGCGGACCCGGCCCGGCAGGTTGAACGACGCCACCGGGGAGGTCTCCGACAGCCCGTAGCCCTCGAGGATGACGCAGCCGAACTTCTCCTCGAACCCGCGCAGGATCTCCACCGGCAGCGAGGCGCCGCCGGAGATGCACACCCGCAGCGTCGCCGCCTTCGCCGGGTCCGCCTCCGGGTAGTGCAGCATGGCGGCGTACATGGTCGGCACGCCCTCGAAGATCGTCACCGCGTCGCGCTGGATGATGTCGAGCGCCTTGGCCCCGTCGAACCTGGGCAGCAGCGTCAGCGTGCCGGCCGCCGCGACCGTGGCGTTCAGCCCGCAGGTCAGGCCGAAGACGTGGAACAGCGGCAGGCAGCCCATCACCACGTCGTCCGGGCTGTTCTCCAGCAGGGTCCGCGCGGTGAGCTCGGCGTTGCGGGTCAGGCCGGCGTGGGTCAGCTCGGCCCCCTTCGGCTTGCCGGTGGTCCCGGACGTGTACAAGATAACCGCGTCGTCCTCGTCCTTGCGGCCAGAAGGCACCGGCGCGGGGGCATGGTCCGCCAGCAGGCCGGCCAGGTCGGCGGTCTCGGCCACGATCACCTCGGCCCCGGCGTCGGCGGCGCCCTTGGCGGCCTCCCCGGCCGCCGTGTGCCAGGCCAGCAGCACCTTGGCGCCGGAGTCGCTCAGGTAGTAGCTGACCTCGCGGCTCTTGAGCAGCGGGTTCATCGGCACCACGACCGCGCCGGCGGCCAGCGCGCCGTAGAAGGAGATCGGGAACGCCGGGACGTTCGGCAGCATGATCCCGACCCGGTCGCCGGGCTGCACCCCGGCCGCCGCCAGCAGCGCGCTCATCCGCCCGGCGGCCGTACGCAGCTGGGCGTAGCTAAGCACTAGGTCATCGAGCCGGACCGCGGGGTGGTCCGGCTTATCCGCCGCCGCGCGTTCAAGCAGAGAACTGAGATTCGTCATCGCACCCTTTCCAAGCCCGCGCCGCTGCGGCCAGTCAGGGCCGTGACGACCCCAACTGCCAGCATGCTCCAGCGCCGGGGTGAATTTCAATGCGCCCGGCCGGTGCGTGCCCGGTCAGCCCCGGCCAATGTACGGCATCTTGGTCGCGGTGATCGTGAGGAACTGGACGTTCGCGTCGAGTGGCAGCGACGCCATGTAGAGCACCGCGTCGGCGACATAGCGAGCATCGAAGGTGGGCTCGGCGGCGATGGAGCCGTTGGCCTGGACCACGCCACGGCTGAACCGCTCGGTGAGCTCGGTGGCCGCGTTGCCGATGTCGATCTGCCCGCAGGCGATGTCGAACGCGCGGCCGTCCAGCGACAGCAACTTGGTCAGGCCGGTGATCGCGTGCTTGGTGGCGGTGTAAGCCACGCTGTTCGGCCGGGGGGTATGCGCCGATATCGAGCCGTTGTTGATGATCCGCCCGCCGCGCGGAACCTGGGCCTTCATCATCCGCACCGCGTGCTGGGCACACAGGAAGGCGCCGGTGAGGTTGGTGTCGACCACCTGCCGCCAGTCGGACAGGTCGAGCTCGTCCACCCCCGCCGCGGGCCCGAACACGCCGGCGTTGTTCACCAGCAGGTCAAGGCGTCCCCAGCGCTCTTGCACGGCCTCGAAGAGGGCCGCCACCGACGGCGGCGACGTGACGTCCGTCCGCACGACAAGCGCTGAGGCGGGGCTCGCCTCGGCCGTCTCGCGCAGCGGTTCCTCGCGCCTGCCCGCCAGCGCCACCTGCCAGCCCGCGCCGAGCAGGGCCCCGGCGATCCTGCGGCCCAGCCCGGATCCTGCGCCCGTGACCACGGCTACGCCCATCGATAAGCCCTCTTTCCCTAGGGAACTACGGTGACCGGCCACCGCCCGGCCTTGACCAGCCGGACCGCCAGCGACCCGATCCACCGGTGCCCGGCCTTGGTCGACGCGCCGACGACGACGGCGTCGGCGCGGACCTCATCGGCCACCCGTCGCAGCTCGGTGAACGGGTCGCCGCACGCGGTGATGAAGGTGAGCGGCACGCCTATGGCGCCGGCGTATTCCTCAGCCCGCCGCCGCAGGTCCGCGGCGGATTCCTGGAGTGCCTCTTCCTGCGCGGCGATCGCGCCCGCGGCCGCGCCGGCCGAGGCGCCGTACATGGCCGAGAGCTGCTCGACGTAGACGCAGACCAGGCGGGCTCCCTGCCGCCGGGCCAGCCCGGCCGCGTACGCTCCGGCCCGCAGTGACGTGACCGAATCGTCGATCCCGACCAGGATGACCTTGGGTCCGTCGGTACCCAGCTCGAAGGCCGCGCCTTCTCCGTCCGTCACAACGGAATTATAGGAACAAGCCGGGGGATCAGCCGGCCGCGGCCGGGGTTTCCACGATGCCGTCGGGACACGATCCGGCTACGGCTTCGCCTGGGTAACCTGACGGGCATGGATGAGAACCGTGCTCGCCGGGTTACTGATGCGCTCAGGGACCGCGGCATCAACGCGCACCTGAAGAAATCCGGAATCGACGCGTACGCGGTACAGGTGCCGGCGAGCGGCGGGCGCGAGGCCATCTGGGGTTCCGAGGGCACCACCGGCCTGGAGGCCGAGGTCTTGCTGGACGGGGACCTGGTCGGCTTCGTACCGCAGATCCCGGGCTCGGAGGCGTTCGACGAGACCCAGATCGTGGACGCCATCGCCCGGGCCGACTACGACGAGCCCGAGGGGCGCGAGCGCGCCGAGGCCCCGCCGCCCGAGCCGCCGCTGGCCCGCGAGGGCGGCGTGTTCCGCCGCTTCATCGAAGGCTTCCGCGAGGAAGAGTCCTGAGCCTTGGCCTGCGGTTCCGGGGGTCATGACCCCCAGAACCGCAGGCAAATCCCGCGGTGGCAGGCTAGACGCGGTGGGAGGCTAGACGCGGTGGGAGGGTGTACAGGTGCGGTTGGCGACATGGAACGTGAACTCGGTCAAGGCCCGGCTGCCGAGGCTGCTCGAGTGGCTGGACCAGACCAAGCCGGACATCGTCTGCCTGCAGGAGACCAAGTGCGCGGCGGCCTTGTTCCCCGCGGCCGAGGTCGGCGAGCTCGGCTATGCGACGGCGGCCCACGGCGACGGCCGGTGGAACGGTGTCGCGCTGCTGTCCGCGGTCGGTCTCAACGACGTCAGCCGGGGGTTCCCCGGCGAACCCGGCTACGCGGGAGAGCCCGGCGAGGCCGCCCTCATCGACGAGCCGGGCCTACGCCGGCCGGAAGCCCGGGCCATCGGCGCTCGCTGCGGCGGGATCCGGGTCTGGTCGCTGTACGCGCCCAACGGGCGCACCCCGCAATCCGCCCACTACGCCTACAAGCTCGAGTGGTTCGCGGCGCTGCGGGCCGCGCTCGGCGCCGAGCTCGCCGGTGAGCCGGCCCTGATGGCGTGCGGCGACTTCAACGTGGCGCCGACCGACGATGACGTCTGGGATCCCGCGGTGTTCGTCGGCTCCACCCACGTCACGCCGCCCGAACGGCAGGCCCTGGCCGACCTGCGGTCGCTTGGTTTGCAGGACGTCGTGCCCACGCCGATGAAGGGACCGCATCCGTTCACCTACTGGGACTACCGGGCCGGCATGTTCGCGAAGAACAACGGCATGCGCATCGACCTGGTGTACGCCACCGAGGCCGTGGCCAGCCGGGTCCGGGCCGCCTACGTGGACCGCGAGGCCCGCAAGGGCAAGGGGCCGTCCGACCACGCGCCGGTCGTGGTGGACCTCAGCTGAGGCTGAGGATGCGCGCGGCGTTGTCGTGCAGCACCGCGGACGCGGCGTCGGCCGGCAGGTCGAGCGCGTCGAGCTCGGACAGGCACCGCTCGGGCGTGAAGAAGGGATAGTCGCTGCCCCACAGGAACTGCCCGGACAGCCGCCCGCGCAGTTCGCGGATCACCTCGGCCGGGATACGGCGCGGTGACCAGCCGGAGATGTCGATGTACACGTTGGTCTTGTGCAGCGCGATGGCGATCAGGTCCATGTGCCAGGGCCAGCCGAAATGCGCGGCCACCACGGTCAGGTCCGGGTGCGCCGCGGCCACCGGGTCCAGTTTGATCGGGTGCGCGAGGTCGATCCTGATGCCCTGGCCGCCGGGCTGCCGCGCCCCGATGCCGCTGGTCCCGGTGTGGAAGAGGGCCAGCAGGCCGTGCTGCTCGCAGGCCGCGAAGATGGGCCAGTACGCCGGGTCATCCGGCGCGAACGCCTGCAGCGACGGGTGGAACTTCACCCCGCGCAGCCCCAGCGCGGCGATGTTCGCCACCTCGGCCACGGCCGCCTGGCCCTTGTGCGGATCGACCGACCCCAGGCCGGTGAAGACGTCGGGGTAGTCGCGGCACGCGGCGGCCACGGTCTCGTTCGGTACCCGGGGGCGCCCCGTCGCGGTCTCCGCGTCCCAGGCCAGCAGGACCGCTTTCACCTCGAGCGCGCGGTACATGACCGCCAGTTCCTCGAGTGACTGCCGCTGGGCCGGGGAGCGGAAGTAGGCCTCGGCCGCCTCGACGTAGCCCGCCATGCTGCCGTCCAGCCAGTCAGGGGTGGGCAGATGCACATGAAAGTCGATCGCGCGCCACGACACGGCCCTACTCTAGACCCGTCGTTACCGGCTGATGCCCTGGCTGTCCAGGTAGCTGGCCGCGACCTTCTTCGGCACCACCATGCACCACGCGTCGATGAGCAGCTCCCGCAGCTCGTCCGCTGCCAGCACCGGCAGCCGGGCCCGGACCCAGTTGTACCGCTCGTCGCTTCGCAGCGGCATCATGAACTTGGCCGGGTCGCTGGCCACCAGCGCCGCCCGCTCGTCCTTGCCGAAGCCGAACCCCAGCCGCTCCTCGTCGGCCGAGACCGAGGCGTACACCAGCGCGCCGACGCGGAATTTGGTGTGGTCGCGGATCAGGTGCTCGGTGGTGCGGGGCAGCGACATCGCGATCCGCCGCACGTCCTCGACTCCGGCCATGGCGCGCTCCCGTAGACACGTGTGATTGCTTGGTAACCCTGGCGGAGTAGCTTAACGCGCCGTGGTGATAGGGCCCTCGCGCAAAGGACTACGCTGAAAGGTGGCACTTCCGCGTAAGGGGGGCTGTCACTTGGCGAGGGATGAGTCCTCGGTCGGCCTGGTCGGCGTCCTTTCCGTGGCCACACGGGGCGCCCACGGACCGGGTGAAGTGCTCGTCAAGATCCGCGGCGGTTCCGAGGCCTTCCTGGCCTGGTCCGAGAAGCCGCTGCCCAGGGGGGCGACCGTCCTTGTCATCGAATCGCGCGGCGCGCGGGCGGTCGACGTCATCGAGTGGGAGGACGTGCTCGGCGACAGTCCGAGCATTCCCGGGGTTAATTCCAATTAGGAGATGAACAACGATGTTCGGCTACCGTGTTCCGGCCCCTGACGAGGCCATGCTGATTTCCGGACGAGGGGGCGGCGCGTCAGGTGCGCCGTTCAAGGTGGTGATCGGCCGCGGCTCCTTCGTCACGCCCGTGTTCCGCAAGGTCCGGTACCTGAGCCTGTCCCTGCGGGAAGCGGAGGTCGCCGAGACCTGCGTGACCAAGCAGGGCATCTCGCTGAACGTGCGCGCGGTCATCGCGTTCAAGGTCGGCAACGACGAGGAATCCATCGTCAACGCCGGACAGCGGTTCCTGTCCGACCAGGACCAGATGTCGCTGCTGACCGGGCGGATCTTCGCCGGCCACCTGCGCTCGATCATCGGCTCCCTGACCGTGGAGGAGATCGTCACCGAGCGGCAGAAGCTGGCCACCGAGGTCCTCGACGGATCAAAGGGCGAGATGGCCAGGATCGGGCTGATCGTGGACTCGCTGCAGATCCAGTCGATCGACGACATGGGGGCCGGCTACATCGCGGCGATGGCCGCGCCGAACAATGCCGCCATCCAGCGCCAGGCCAAGATCGCGCAGTCGCAGGCCGACCAGGCCGCGGCCGAGGCGCAGCAGTCGTCGGTGCGTAAGCAGGCCGAGTACGCCCGGCAGACCCAGGTGGTGCAGGCGCAGTACAAGGCCGAGGTGGACAAGGCGCAGGCGGAAGCGGCCCAGGCGGGCCCGCTGGCGCAGGCCGGCGCCCAGCTCGCGGTCATCAACGCCCAGGCCGAGCTGGCCCGGCAGCAGGCTGAGCTGCGCCAGCAGCAGCTGGTCTCCGAGGTCGTCAAGCCGGCCGAGGCCGAGGCCGAGCGGGTCAGGATCCTGGCTAAGGCGGACGCCGAGCGGACCCGCATCCAGGCGGAGGCGGCCGCGTCCAACAACCGCGTCGCGCTGGACCAGCTGCTGATCAACCAGCTGCCGCTGATCGTCAAGGAGGCGGCGGCCGGGCTGGCCGGCGCGAACGTCAGCGTGCTCAACGGTGCCGACGGCCTCGGCGAAATCGCCGCCGGCCTGGTCAGCCAGGGCCTGACGATCCTCGATTCTGTCCGCAAGGGGATGCCCGGGCAGGTTCAGCCCCATGGTGACAACGGCCGCGTCGTCGGTGAGGTCGTACCGGATAGCACCGCGGGCTCGGGTACCGTCGCACCGCGCAGCTGATCCGCAAAGAGCAAAGAGCCAGGTGACGCGGTCGCGGCCGCCAAACCTGGCGATTTGCTGACGTCGTCCGGATTTCCGCTTAACGGGCCGCGACGCCGATTAGGCTCGCGGTCGTGGCAGCAACGACGACGGCCGTGCAGGCCCCGGCGGACCAGCAGGAGCCCGCCCGGGCACCCGGCGGCCACCGCACCGTGCCGCTGGCCGCCGTCTACTACCTGCTGGCGGCGCTCGCGGTCACGTTGTGGCTATGGCGGGATCCGGCGTCGCGGCTGGTGGCGGGCAACCCCAACGACACCGACCAGTTCGCCTGGTTCTTCCGTTACGACGCGAGCGCGATCGCGCACCTGCGGCTGCCCGCGCTCGTGACCACCGCGATGAACGCCCCGCAGGGCGTGAACGTCATGTGGAACACGTTCATGCTGCTGCCCGGGGTGCTGCTGGCCCCGGTGACGTTGCTGTTCGGCCCGCAGAGCGCCCTCACCGTGTTCCTGACGGCCGGCTTCGCCGGCTCCGCGACGGCCATGTTCGCGTGCCTGCGCCGCTGGCACGTGAGCACGGCCAGCGCGGCGCTCGGCGGGGCGGTCTACGGATTCTCCCCGGCACTGCTCCACTCGGCCATCGGCCACTACGACCTGCTGTTCGCCGTGTTCCCGCCGCTGATCGTCGACGCCGGCCTGCGGCTGGCGCTCGGCCGGGTGAGCGCCGTGCGCGGCGGCCTGTGGCTGGGCCTGCTCGCGACCGCCCAGCTGCTGATCAACGAGGAGATCCTGTTCGACACGGCCCTGGCGGGCGTCATCGTCTTGACCGTGCTCGCCGCCAGCCGCCCCCGGGCGGTGCTGGACAAGGTCCGGGGGGTTGCGGGCGGCCTGGCCGTCGCGGCCGCCGTCATGGCCGCGGTAGCCGGGTACCCGCTGTGGGTGCAGTTTTTCGGCCCGCTGGCCGAGCACGGCAGCCCGTTCACGCCGGACTTCTTCAAGGCCGACCTGTCCTCGTTCGTGGTCCCGTCGTCCTACCTGCTCTTCCACACCGCCGGCAGCGCGGCCGCGGCCTCGAGGTACCAGGGTCACCTGCCCGAGTACCTCGGCTACCTGGGCTGGCCGCTGCTCATCGTGCTCGCGGCGGCCGCGGTCGGCTGCTGGCGGCGGCTGCCGGTCCGCGCCGCCGCGGTCACCTGCGCGGTGCTCGGGGTGTTCTCGCTCGGCGGCACCCTGCTGTTCGGCGGGCACGAGCACCCCGCGATCAAGCTGCCCTGGTACTGGCTGCAAGGCCTGCCGCTGCTCGGCGCGGCCCTGCCGGACCGGTTCTCCATCCTGGCGGACGGCGCGGCCGCCGCGCTCCTCGCCTTCGCCGCCGACGCGGCCGTGCCTGCCTTCGCCGGGTTCGCGGCCCGGCGGTGGCCGCGGCTCGCCTTCGGCTGGCGGCCGGCCGCGGTGGTCCTGTCCTGCGCCGTGCTGGCCGTCCTGCCGATCGTGCCGAGGCCGCTGCCGGCCGCCGCCGCCGCGCCGCTGCCGCCCGGCTGGACGGCGGTGTTCGCCTCGCTGCGGCTGCCTCCCTCGGCCAGCGTGCTGGTGGTGCCGATCCCGATGTCGACCTTCACCGAGCCGCTGCGCTGGCAGGCCGACAGCAGCGAACCGGGCACGATGGTCGGCGGCTATTTCATGGGGCCGACCCGGACCGGGCGTGGGTACACCGACGGCAGCGGCACGCCCGCCGCCGGCCTTTACCTGAACGCGATGTGGCTCAAGTCGGGACAGGGCCTGCCCAGGGCGCTGGGCGCCACGGTCCCGGCCAGCGCGTACGCCGGGTCGGCCGGCTATGTGCCGGTCAACGCGGTGACCAACGCCGCGATGCGCGCGCAGATCGCGGCCTGGCGGGTGCGGGCCGTGCTCGCGGTGGCCAAGCCGGATTCGGTGCTCGGCCGGTACCTCACGGCCTTGCTCGGGCCGCCGGAGGCCGCCGCGGGCGACGTCCTGGCCTGGCGGGCCTAGCGCAGCCACGTTCGCAGCGGCGATTCATAGCCTGGTCTCGGATTCATAACAACGGCAGAGCCTGCTCCGCAACTCCGCAGAGCTGCGCCGGCCACCGTGGGGAGTGAAGCCGATAAAGACTGTGAGGGTTTGGCAATGACACCGCTACTGATGAATGTCCCGCTAATGGTGGCTTTCGTGGCCCTGTGGGTGGGTATCCCGGCCTGGCTGGTACTGCGGCACCCGGACGACAAGCCGCAGACCGCCGCCGCGATGCCGGCCGTAAGGACCCTGCCCGCGTCGCGTAACGAAGATGCCCGCTACCGCCGCGTGGCCTAGCCCGCCGCGCCCGCGGGGTTAGCTCCGCAGACCGCAACCAGGCAAACGCCGGCCCGCACGCATTGCCGGCGTGAGAGGCTGCCGGGATGCTGGCGTTGAGCGTCGCGTGCACGGTGGCCGCGGTGGTGTGGGCGTACCTGGTCGCCGGGCACGGTGGCTACTGGCGGGCCAGCCAGTGGCTGCCACCCGTCACGGGCGAACCCGGCCGGTGGCCGGATGTCGTGGCGGTCGTCCCGGCCAGGAACGAGGCCGAGATGCTGCCGGCCACGCTGCCCGCGCTGCTCGGGCAGGAGTATCCAGGCGCGCTGAGCGTCATCCTGGTCGACGACGGCAGTTCCGACGGGACCGCCGAGATCGCGGCCAGGCTCGGCCGCGAGTCAGGCCGGCCGCTGCAGGTCGTCTCCGGGACCCCGCCCCCTCCGGCCAGCGGCCGCTGGGCGGGCAAGGTATGGGCGATGGCCCAGGGGCTCGCCGCGGCCGGCATCGGCCCGGGCCAGGACGCGGACCCGCCCGGCGGCGCCAGCCCGCCCGGCGGCGCCAGCCCGCCCGGCTACGTCCTGTTCACCGACGCCGACATCGCCTGGGCGGCAGGCACGCTGCGGGGGCTCGTGGCCGCGGCCGAATCCGATGACCGGGATCTGGTCTCCCAGATGGCGCTGCTGCGGACGGCCACCCGGTGGGAACGCGTGGTGGTGCCCGCGTTCGTGTACTTCTTCGCCCAGCTCTATCCGTTCCGGTGGGTCAACGTGCCGGGTTCGCGCACCGCGGCGGCGGCGGGCGGCTGCATGCTGGTGCGTCGCGGCGCGCTGGAGCGATCGGGCGGGGTGGCGCCGATCCGCGGCGCCCTCATCGACGACGTGGCCATGGGCCGCATGATCAAGCGCCAGCGGGGGCGATGCTGGCTCGGGCTGTCCAGGCAGGTGGTGAGCGTGCGTCCGTACGCCAAGCTCGCCGACCTGTGGCAGATGGTCGCCCGGTCCGCCTACACCCAGCTGAACTACTCCCCGGCGCTGCTGGCCGGCACGATCATCGGCCTGCTGTTCCTCTATGCTCTCCCGCCCGCCGGAGCGATCATCGGACTCGCCGCCGGGGCGGCGACCGCGCCCGCGGCCCTCGCGGCCGGGGCCGGGCTGGCGGGCTGGGCGCTCATGGCGGCGAGCTACCTGCCCATGCTGCGGCTGTACCGGCTCTCCCCGCTGCGCGCGCCCGGCCTGCCGCTGATCGCCCTGCTGTACGCCGCGATGACCGCCGACTCCGCCCGCCGCTACTACGCCGGCCGCCGCGTCGTCTGGCGAGGATGAGACGCGGCCGGTTTCCGTCGGTACCAGGCCAGCGGGATGATGGATGATCCAGGTAGGCGATGAAGCTAAGAAGGAGAACCTGTGACGATAAGCGTTCAGGGAGTGGTGGCGCGCGGCAAGGGCGAGCCGGTTGAGGTGACGACGGTCCTGGTGCCCGAGCCCGGGCCCGGCGAGGCGCTGGTGGCCGTGCAGGCCTGCGGGGTGTGCCACACTGACCTGCATTACAAGCAGGGCGGCATCGGGGAGGACTTCCCCTACCTGCTCGGGCACGAAGCGGCCGGCGTCGTCGAGGCGGTCGGACCCGACGTGACCGACGTAGCCCCCGGCGATTTCGTCATCCTCAACTGGCGCGCGGTCTGCGGGCGATGCCGCGCCTGCAGCCGGGCCGGCCGTGGTACTGCTTCGATACCCACAACGCCAGCCAGAAGATGACGCTTGAGGACGGTACCCCGCTGTCCCCGGCGCTCGGCATCGGCGCGTTCGCGGACAAGACGCTGGTCGCCTCAGGCCAGTGCACCAAGGTCAACCCGGCCATCAGCCCGGCCACGGCGGGCCTGCTCGGCTGCGGCGTGATGGCGGGCCTCGGCGCCGCGCTCAACACGGGCGGCGTGACCAGGGGAGACAGCGTCGCGGTCATCGGCTGCGGCGGGGTCGGCGACGGCGCGGTCCTCGGCGCCCAGCTGGCCGGCGCGACGACGATCATCGCGGTCGACGTCGACGACCGGAAGCTGGAATGGGCCCGCGGGTTCGGCGCCACACACGTGGTCAACTCCAGGACCGACGATCCCGTCGCCAAGATCAGGGAGCTGACCGGCGGGTTCGGCGCGGACGTGGTGATCGAGGCCATCGGCCGGCCCGAGACCTACGAGAACGCGTTCTACGCGCGTGATCTGGCCGGGACGGTGGTGCTGGTCGGCGTGCCGACGCCGGAGATGCGGCTGGAACTGCCGCTGCTTGACGTGTTCGGCCGCGGCGGGGCGCTCAAGTCGTCCTGGTACGGCGACTGCCTGCCCAGCCGCGACTTCCCGATGCTCGTCGACCTGCACCTGGCGGGGCGGCTGCCGCTGGAGAAGTTCGTGTCGGAGACCATCGGCCTGGGTGACGTGGAGGAGGCCTTCGCCCGGATGGACCGCGGTGAGGTACTGCGCAGCGTCGTGACCTGGTGACCGACGTAACCCGGATCGCGATGTGGTCCGGGCCGCGGACCGTTTCCACGGCGCTGATGCGGGCGTGGGAGAACCGGCCGGACACGGTGGTAGCGGACGAGCCTCTTTACGCCTTTTATTTGTACCGAACGGGACTGCCTCACCCGGGCCGGGACCAGGTGATCGCGAGCCAGCCCACCGAATGGCGGGCGGTACTCGCTCAGCTGACGACCGCGCCGCTGCCGGCCGGCGCGGTCATCAGCTACGCCAAGCACATGACCCATCACCTGCTGCCCGAGGTCGACCGGGCCGTGCTCGCGCCGCTGCGGCACGCGCACCTGATCCGGGATCCGCGTGAGCTGCTCGCCTCGTACGCCCGGGTGCGCACCGAACCGACCCTGGCCGATCTCGGCCTGGTGCAGCAGGCCGAGATCTTCGAGACGTTCGGCGGCCCCGTGGTGGATTCCCGTGACCTGCTCGCCGACCCCGAGGGCATCCTGCGTGCCCTCTGCCTGGCGCTCGACGTGCCCTTCGACTCCAGGATGCTGTCCTGGCCGCCCGGCCCGCGGGACAGCGACGGCGTGTGGGCCCCCCACTGGTACGCCAGCGTGCAGGCCTCCACCGGCTTCGCCCCCCACCGCCCGCCCGCCGAGCCCCTGCCCGCCCGCCTAGAGCCCCTAGCCGAAAAGTGCCTGCCATACTTCACCCAACTGCACGAATACCGCCTCACCAGCCAGGCCTGCCCTTCCTCTCCGAGCCAAAGGGGCGCGGCGCCGCCTGGACCGAGGAGCGAGGAACGAGCGACGAAGGAAGGCGGCGCCTTAAAGCGCCCCGGAGGCGAGAAAATAAATGCTGCAAGCCTTTGATGAGCGTAACCGCGACCTCATGGTCAACGTGGGCGGCAAGCTCACGCACCGCGACCAGGCGGGGGTGAGCCCGTTCGACTCCGTGGTCCAGGGCGGTGACGCGGTCTGGGAAGGGCTCAGGCTTTACCAGGGGAAGATCTTCCGGCTAGACGAGCACCTGGCCCGGCTGCGTGCCTCGGCCAAGGCCCTCGCGTTCGCCTCGATCCCGTCCGACGAGGAGATCACCGAGCAGATCAGCCGCACGCTCGCCGCCAACGGCATGCAGGACGGCGTCCATATCAGGCTCACCCTCAGCCGCGGGAGCAAGATCACCTCGGGGATGGACCCCCGGCTCAACCAGGCCGGCCCGACGCTGATCGTCCTGGCCGAGTTCAAGGACCCCGTGTATGACGCCGCCGGCATCACGCTGATCACCGCCAGCGTGCGCCGCCCCGCCCCGGACTGCCTCGATCCGAAGATCCACCACAACAACCTGCTGCCCTCGATCCTGGCCAAGATCGAGGCCAACGTGGCGGGCGCGGACGACGCGGTGATGCTCGACCACCGCGGCTTCATCGCCGAGACCAACGCCACGCACCTGTTCATGGCGACCGGCGGGACACTGGCCACGCCGACCACGGTGTCCTGCCCGGCGGGCATCACCCGTGCGGTCGTCCTGGAACTGGCCGCCTCGGCCGGTATCACCTGCCAGCCAGGCGACTATACGCTGCCGCAGCTCTACACGGCCGACGAGGCGTTCGTGACCGGCACCATGGGCGGCCTCACCCCCGTCCTGTCCGTAGACGGCCGCGTCCTCGGCGACGGCACCCCCGGCCCGGTGACCAAGCGCCTGACCGCCCTGTTCGCCGACCTAGCCGCCACCTCCGGCACCCCCGTAACCTGACGAGCCCCCCGTCGCAGCCGCCCGTCGCCCGGCGCAGCTCGCAGCGGCCCGTCGCAGCCGCGCAGCGGCCCATGCAGCGGAATGAAACCCCGGTTTCAGCACCCTGGGGTGTGCTGAAACCGGGGTTTCACTCCCTGATTCTCCCGTCCTCGAGTTCCAGGACGGAATCAGCGATGCTGATGAGGTTCGGGTCGTGGGTAGCGACCAGGGCGGTCACGCCTTCGGACTGCACCACGGTGCGCAGCAGCCGCATGATCTGCTTCGCGGTCTCGGAATCGAGCTGGCCCGTGGGCTCGTCCGCGAGCAGCACCTGCGGACTGGAAGCGAGCGCCCGGGCGATCGCGACCCGCTGCTGCTGGCCGCCGGACAGTTCGCCGGGCCGCTGCCTGGCGTGCTCGCCCAGGCCGACGATGTCCAGCATGAGCCGGACCCGCTCCTCCCGTTCCCCCGGAGCCACCCCGGCGATCCGCAGCGGGATCCCGACGTTCTCGGCGGCGGAGAGCACCGGGATCAGGCCGAACGACTGAAAGATGAACGCCACGGACTCGCGCCGCAGCCGCATCCGCGCGCGTTCCGGCATGTCGGTGACGTCTTTCCCGGCGACCTGCACGCGGCCGCTGTCCGGCGTATCCAGCCCGCCCACGATGTTGAGCAGCGTGGTCTTGCCCGAACCGGAACGCCCGCGCAGCACGACCAGCTGCCCCTCGCCGATGGTGAACGACACGCCGCGTAGCGCGAGGGTGGCCGTCGCGCCCCGGCCGTACGTCCGGGTCACGTCTTGTACGGCGACCGCGTTCACGCCGGTCCGTCCGCCGCTTCGCGGCCCGGGGCGCCGGCCCGCGGGACGTCGGGCCAGACCCCGATGTGGTCGGGTTCGGCCTCCAGCCGCACCCGGTCGCGCATGCCCAGCGTTTCGGTCATTTCGGTCGGCAGCTGCAGCCGGCCCGCCCGGTCCAGTACGGCGTACTCGACCGCGTGACGGCCATCCTCGTCGGCGTGGCGCAGCGTCTCGGTGCTGGTCCGGCCGTCCCTGATCGCGACGACCCGGCGGACCATGGTGGCGACGGCGGGGTCGTGGGTCACGACCAGGACGGTGACGCCAAGCGAGGTGTTGGCCGTCTCAAGCGCCGCGAAGACAGACGCGGCGGTCGAGCTGTCCAGCTCTCCGGTGGGCTCGTCGGCGAGCAGCACCTTCGGCCGGTTCGCGATCGCCACCGCGAGCGCGACACGCTGCTGCTCGCCGCCGGACATCTGGTCCGGCCGCCGGGCGGCGCAGTGCGTGACGTCGAGGGCATCAAGGAGCTCAAGCGCGCGGGCGCGCCGGTCCCGGCGCCGCACCCCGGCCAGCTGCATCGGCACCTCCACGTTCTGGTCCGCGGTCAGGTACGGCAGCAGGTTCCGCGACGTCTGCTGCCAGATGAACCCCACCGTGCCACGCCGGTACGCGAGCCGCTGCCGCGCGTTCAGCGCCGCCAGGTCATTCCCGGCGACCCGGACGGAGCCAGCCGTCGGGGTGTCAAGGCCGGCCAGGATGTTCATCAGCGTGGATTTGCCGCTGCCGGACGCGCCTACCAGGGCGGTCAGCTCGCCCTCGCCGATGAGCAGGTCCAGACCCTGCAGCGCCTGCACCTCGATGCCTTCGGCGGTGTAGATACGCACCAGGCGGTCACAGACGATCAGCGCCCCCGCGCCGTAGTCGCGGTGGCCCTGGGCAGCCTCGGCGCCGAGCGCAGTGAGTTCGGTGGTCATGTGTTCTCCCATTCTGCCCTTCATCCGCCTTCGCGTAGCCGCGCGGCAATGCCGCGGTGTTGCTGCGTCCGCGTCTCGATGGCCAGCGCCGCGACCGCCAGCAGCGCCAGGCCGGCCAGCGGCAGCGCGAACGAGGCGACGTCCGGCTGCACCCGCACGGGCACGGCCGACCCGGTGAACACGGACAGGTCGAGGGCCGGCCCGAGCAGCGGCGCCAACACGAGTGCGCAGCCGGTGGCGGCGACGGCCGCGGCGAGCAGCGCCGGCAGGACCTCAAGCAGGCTGAGCCAGATCCGCTGCCTGCTGGCCAGCCCCATCGTGGCCAGCCGGGCCAGGGTCAGCTCCCGGTCGGTCGCTCCGAGGGCCAGCTCGAGCACCATGACCACCAGCCCGAGCCCGGCCGCCGTACCGATGGCGAGCGCGAAGATCAGGTAGACACCGTGCTGGACCGGCGCGCCGGACAGCGCGGCCTCGACGGCCGAACGAGTGGTGACGGTGCTACCGGGAAGCGATCGCTGCACGGCGGCGGCCAGCGGCCCGCCGCCGATACCGGATCCCGTGACCAGCAGCACATTGAGGGGCGGCGGGTCGGCCAGGCCACCGATCGCGGTGATAGGCACGATGAAGAAGGCGCTGGTCGCCGGCAGGGCGGGCGTGCCGCTCAGCGTCCCCGCCACCCGCACCCGAAGCGACGGCAGGCCCGGCTGCGTGATCACGGCGGCGGCCCCGCCCAGGCTGGCGGCGACCGAGGGCGAGGCGAGCACCGGGACCGGCTGGCCCGCCCGGAAGGCGAGCTTCGCGGCCGGAACATGCGGCCAGGTCTGGGTGGTCGCGACCAGCGCGGCATAGCTCGCCGGGTCCACAGCGATGCCGTCGACGGGCAGCCCGTCAGGCAGCGTCCAGCTGCTGACCCACACGGCCGCGGTCTCGCGCACGCCCGCCACGGCGCCAATCGCGTGCTGTGCGGCCGGCGTGACGACGAGACCCGCGTTCTGCGTCTGGATAGCGGCGTCGGCCCCGGCCGCCTGCCAGGAGGCGGCGATCTCACCGCGGGTGATCGCATCCCTGACCATCCCGGCGAACGCGGCGAGGGTCAGCGCGAGGACGAGCGCGAACGCGGGCAAGGTCGTCGTCAGCGGCGTCCTCGCCGCCTGGGCCAGCCCGACCAGCCCGGCCGCGCTGGCCCGCCTGCCGAACACCCGGAGCAGGGCGCTCAGCACCAGCGGGCCCAGCCGCGCGATGATCACCACGACCGGGATCGCGACCAGCACCGGGGCCAGAGAAGTGTAGGTCCCGGCGGCTCCGCTGGCCGGCTGCTGGCTGCGGAATACGGCGATCCCGGCGATGGCGGCGGCGCACAGCGCGGCCTCGGCGACCAGGCGGCGTCCCGGCGCCCGGCGCCGCCGGGCCTTCCGGCGGCGGAAGCGGTACCGCCAGGCGGCGATCACCGCGGGGCCGGCCAGGGCGGCGAGCACCGCGATGCCGCCGAGCCACCAGGCGGCCGGCGGCGAGCTGTCCGGGACCAGCGCGACGGCCAGCAGCGCGCCGGCCGCCGCGGCGGGCACGCAGGCGAGCGCGGAACCGCGCAGCGCCAGGGCGGCGATCTGCCGCGCTGACGCGCCTCGCGCGCGCAGCGTCGTGAACTCCGCCGCCCGGCGTACCGCGAGCATGCGCGCGGCGAGCAGCACCACCAAGGCGGTGATCACGGTCAGGCCCGCGAACAGGAGCCACGTGATTTCGCTGACGGCCGACTCGGTGGCGAGGAACGCGGCGAGCGGAGTGAGCAGGCCCGTCGTGATCACCACCGCCCCGGACCCGGCCGCCAGGTCTCCCGCCAGCAGCGGCGTTTGCGCCGTGGCGTGCTGCAGGTCGGTATACAGGCCCTGGACCTGGTCCGCGCTGGTGCCGCCGAAGCTGACCTGGAACTGCCACTCCATCGTGATGCCCGCGGCGCCGAGCACCTGCTGCAGCAGGCCGGCCTCGCCCGTGCCGGCGAAGACGCCGACCGCCCAGTAGACCGGCGTGAAGCCCCGGTAGACCAGGTTCGCTGCCGCGGCCGAGGGATCGCTGAGCCAGAATGACGAGCCGGGGAAACGCGGCCGGATGATCCCGGTGACATCGACCGTGCTGAGCCCGGCCTTGCTGCCGATGACCAGCGTGCTCCCGACGTGCAGCCCGAGCCTCGCGGCCGTCTGCTCGGTCACCGCGACTTGCAGCGTGGTGCCGCCGCCGGTCCCGGGGTACCGGCCGGCGATCAGCGAGGTGTAGCTGGTGAACGGGTCGCGGTAAATGACCTCCAGCTTGGCCGGCAACCCGTCCAGGTGAGCCGGGTCCTCCGCCGCGCCGGCCGCTACCCCCTCGCTCACGCTGGTCAGGCCGGCCCAGTCGGTCACCGCTGGGGCGAGCGGGACGCCATCGGCGGCCAGGTTGCGGCGGAGTTCGCTGGTCACCTCGCGGATTTGCGGGCCGGTCAGGGGCGCGGTCGGCTGCCCCTCGGGCCCGGTGCCGTTGATGTCCGTGGCGAACTGGCCCCAGCTGGTCGTGGCCACGGCGGAGGTGACGAGGGGCGAGGTGCCCGCGAACGTCGTCCGCAGCGCCTGCGTCTCGGCGGCCAGGTTTTCGCGGGGCCCCGCGACCGCGACGAACACGCAGCAGAGCACGAGCAGGGCCAGCACCACGGTAGCGGCCGTGCCCGTGCCCGTCGCCCGGCGGATCATGTTCTGTCCCCGCTCATGCGGACTCCGCCGCGCGGAGTTCGGCCGCCGGGTCCGGGCGCCTGGTCATGGCCAGCGCGGCGGCGATGGCCGGCAGTACGGCGATGGCCAGCGCCAGCGGCACCGTCTGGCCCAGGTCGAGCATGGTCAGCGGCGGCGGGACTGGTTCGGTGGCCGCCGCGGTGAGGGTGACGGCGGGGACAAGCAGCCGGGCCACCACCGCGCCGAGCACCAGGCCGAGGGCCGCGGCCGGCACGCTCAGCAGCAGTTTCTCCAGGGCCAGCTGCCTGGCCGCGGCACCTGGGGTGACGCCCAGGGCGGCCATCAGCGCGGTCTCCGCGCGGCGCTGGCGCACGTCGGCCGCGATGGCCACCCAGAATCCTGTCACCGCGAGCAGCGCCGCCGCGGCGGCGAGCGCCAGCAGCGCCTGCTGCGGCGCGGCAGAGAGCGGATCCCCGGTCAGCACGTCGGCCAGCTGGGCCGCACTGGTGATCGCCGAGCCGGACGGCAAGCGGGCCGCCAGGCCCGGCGGCACCCGGTGCCCGGTGGTCGCCAGCCACCACTCGGTGACCTGCGCGGGCGCGACTGACTGGCCGGTCAGGAAGTTCTGCAAGGTGGCCAGGTCCACGATGAGCCCGCCGTTGCTGGCGGTCACGGTGGGGAAACTGCGGACGGCGGCGACGATCTTGACCGAGGTATCGAGGCCGCCGATCGTCTCCTGCACCGTCGATCCGACGGTCGCGCCGGACGAGCTGAGAAACGCGCTCGTCGCGATCCCGGGTATCGTCGCCGCCGGCCCCGGCTGGCTCGCGGAGAGCATCAGCTGGCCGTCGACCGGAACCGGGATGCCGGGTGCCCCGGTATAGGTCGGTGTGGCCGACTCGCCGTAGCCGGGGCTGAAGGCTAGCGCGCTGGCGCCGTCCCGGCCCGGCCGCCATGACACCGCGGCGGGCAGGTCAGATCGGCCGGCCACGTCGGAGGCTTGCCGGGCACCCACCAGCTCCGGTGAGCTGGCACTGGCCGCCCAGCCGCTCAACGCCGGGCCGCGTACCTCGAGCACGGCCGCCGCGGTGGCCTTCGCGGGCAGCACGTAGCCGATCGTGATCGCGGTCAGCCGCAGCGGGTTGATGGCCTGGCCGTGCTGGCCGATGATCGCCGTCAGCAGGTGCGGCCGGCCATCGGCGGGTAGCGTTCCGGCGGCCAGCTGATAGGCGTCGCCCGACGCGTCCATGACCGTCACGCTCACCTGGGCGGGGGCGAGGCCGAGCCTGGCCGGACCCAGGGTCGCGGTCAGCGCCACGCTGGCGGGATGTCCCGGCAGCAGGACGCCGGGGGTGCCGCGCGGCTCGATCTTCCCGAACAGGGCCGCGGCTGGCAGCGGGGATTGGTCCGGGCGCAACTGCGTGACGCTGGCCGCCTGCCGCGCGTCGACGGCGAGCACCCCGGCCGGGGTGCTGCCGGCCTGAACCGAGACAGCCGCCGCGTGCTGCACCCCGGGCGTCGTGGTCAGGCGGCCGGCCGTGTCCGGCCCGGGCTGTTCGGGCATGTCCACGCGAACATCCGCGCCGGCCGCGAACGCCGCCTGGTCACGGGCCGAACGCGTCCAGCTTTCGTGCTGGGCCAGCGCGAGAGTAGCGGTCGCCACCGCCATCACGATCAGCAACGCCGCCCCGCCCTGACGCAGGGGCTGGCGGCTAACCTGCCAGCCGGCCATGGCAGCGGTCAGCCTGCGGCCGCGGGCCGCCAGCCAGTCGCCGGCCCGGGCCAGGGCCGGCAGCAGCCGCAAGGTGGCGGCGGTCCCGCCGGCCAGGGCGAGCGCGGGCGCCACCGCGAGGACCGGGTCGATGCCCCCGGCCGTCCCGTTCGCGGACGTGGCGACCGCGGAGTACCGGCGCAGCTGCCATCCGGCGAGGACGGCCAGCGCCACCAGGGCGACGTCCGCGCCGGCCCGGGTGGCGTCGGCGATGACGGCCTGCCTGCCCCGGCTGACCCGCACGGCCCCGGGCGTGATTCTGCGCCACGACGGCAGCATCATCAGCAGGACCGCGCCGGAGACGGTAGCCAGCACCACCCACAACGGCGTCAGATCCGGTGCGCCGGACCACGTCCCGGGCAGCTGAAGCCGCGCGGCCCGCAGCGGCCCGCTGTCGGCCAGCAGCCCGGCCAGCCACGCGCCGGCCAGCCCGCCGGCCACGCCGGCGACCGCGCACAGCGGGATCAGCTCGGTCGCGGTCAGCCTGGTGAGCTGCCAGCTGGTTGCGCCGCGCGAGGTCAGCAGGGCGGATTCAGCCTCGCGCTGGCTCACCAGCAGCCGTGCCGCCGCCAGCAGCGCGGCGGCGGTGAGCAGCAGCAGCTGGAGCGCGCCGATGATGAGAAGCGACCTCGCGACGGTCAGGTCGCTGGCCGCTCCGGCGAGCACCGTCGGCAACCCGGTGGTCAGCTGGAGGCCGTCCAGCGTGGGGGAGTTCTGCAGGGACTGGCGCAGCGCGGACACGTCGTCGGCGATCGCGGTCAGGTCAGCACCGGAAAACCGGGCCATCTCGGGCTGCGCGACCCAGGAGCCGAGGTCCAGGTTGAGCGGCCCGGTGAACGCCGCCGGGCTGACGACC
>CAWJPF010000035.1:0-80000 GCA_963844625.1 uncultured Actinomycetota bacterium
CAACGCGCGTCGCACCCGCTCAGGCCGGTTCCGAGTCGCAGCACGATGCTGAACCTCCCGCGAGGAGTCGGGACTGTCCCTCCGCAGGCCGACATCACCCGGCACGGGTAAGCCGCAGCCGCCGCCGGACCTCACGCCGTCCCCCGCGGTCATCGCGCGTCGGTTCCGGTGGCGCGCTGGTTGTGTTCGATCCAGGCTGTTGCGTCAGCGTACGCGCGCTTGAGGGTGGCGCCGACCCGCTCATCGCCGGTGTAGATGTTCTCCGGGGCGATCAGGTCGGTGACGCCGGTCATGCGGAGCTGTTCTTGGATCCGCTCACTGGCCGAGACGATGACGAGCTTACTGCCGCTAGCTTTGAGGGTTTGGGCATAGCGGCGCAGGACGTCCATGAAGGTGGTGCCGAGGTCGGTGCGTCCCCGCAGCCGGAGGATCACCACCGAATTGCCGGCCGCATCAGCCGGGGCCGGGAGCTGCGACTCGAGCACCGGCGCGGCGGCGAAGAACAGGCTCCCGTAGGGCTGGAGCGCGACCACCTCGCCGGCGGGGAGCTGGGCCGGCGGGTCGGTCTCGATGAGGTTGCCGTCCGGGTCGAGCCGCCAGCGCTTGATGGTGATCTGGTTCGACTGCCGCACGACGTGCAGGATCACTGACAGGCCCACGCCGGCGAGCACCGCGTACTGCAGCGGGATGACCATGGTGAGCGCGAAGCTGGTCGCTAGTACCGCCTTCTGCGTGGCGCCGGTCTTCCACACCGACCGGAGATCATCAGGCTTGATGGTCCGGTACCCGACTAGTATGAGCAGGCCGCCAGGGCCAGCATGGCGATATGGCCGACTAGGCCGGCGAAGGCGATGATCACCACCGCCATCACCCCGCTGGCGATCATGAGAGCGATGCGAGACCGGGCGCCTGCGGCCCTGTTCAGCGAGGTGGCCGACATGGACCCGCCCACCGGCATGCCCCGGAAGATCCCGGCAATCACGTTCGCGGCGCCCTGCCCGATGAAATCACGGGACGCGTCGGGGTAGCGGCCGTCGGGGTTAGCGAAGCCGGCCGAAATAGCCGCCCCCTGGATCAGTCCCACGAACGCCAGGGACACCGCTGGGACCGCCAGCGAAGGAATCAGCCGGAGCATCGGGACCCCAGGCAGCGGCAGCGAGCGGGGAACCTCGCTGAGCTCCCGGACCGTGGCGACATCACCCCAGCCCAGGACGGCCACGCCAGCCGAGGTAATGATAACGGCGAGCACAAGCCCGAGCGGGCCGGCCTTGGTGCGTTCGAGCACTAGGATCAGCGCGATCGTCAAGACCCCGATCGCCAGGGACTGCAGGTGGAGCTCACCGGGATGGATCAAAGTATTGACGGCACGGACGACACGGTTTGCTCCCTCCGCCTTGTAGCCGGTGAGGTTGGCCAGCTGGCCGAGGATGATATTGACGCCGACAGCACTAATGAATCCCACCATCACCGCGTTCGACACGAACCGCAGCATCGAGCCGAGCCGCAAGAACCCCGCCGCGAGCATCACGACCCCGGTGAGCACCGACAAGGTGAACAAGGCTCGCGCCGGGTCATCGGCGGAGTGAACTGCCGGGACGTCGGCGATAATGATGGCCATCGCCCCGGTCGCCTGCACGGCCATGAACGCCGAGCTGGTGAACAACGAGCCGCCGATCGTGCCGAACAGGTACGCGTAAAGGCCCGCAAGCGGGTTGACCCCCGCCAGTAGGCCAGCGGCAAGACCGTCAGGAATGCTCTCCACGCCGAGCACCAAGCCGGCGACCGCGTCCTTGCGCAGCGTGTCCCGCCTCACCGGGACGCGGAGTTTCATCTCTGGATTTCCTGCGCCGTACGGAGCATGATTACACGTCCCTGGCCCCCGTACACTGCACACGGCGGCCGATGTATAGATCGGCAACTGGTAATAGCTCCCATCCTTTCAGCGCGCGTAGAGAGCTGGCATTGGGCGTCATCCGGGACGGACGACCTTCCCTTCTGGCCACTTGCTGAATGAGGCTAGCTAGTGCGCAACCGCTCGGGATCGCCCGTGGCGGGTAAGCCAAGCCCGTAGACCACGTCCGGGCTGATCATCCGCTGGTCCCAACCTGACGGCAGCTCACACGTGCAGCCCATCTGATCGGCCGGTTGAACCCCGCGTCAAGCGCCGTGCGCGCACGGCTCGTTGCGCCAGCTCGGGCCCGCGATCGCGCTATAGGCTTGGGCGATGATCGCGTTAGAGCCCGGCTCGCCGACCATCCAGGGCCAGATGCGGCGCGCCGCCGGTGAACGCCCGCAGCCCGTCGCGCAGGCGGTGCCCGGCCGCACGTGCAGGTGACCCGCGCCGCCGTTTCGGCCCAGTTGGATCAGGACTGTGACGCTGTCCAACCCCCGGCGTCACGCAGATCGTGGGCCGCGACGCGCTTGCGCTGGTAAGCCGGGCTCCGGGACAACGCCGGAACGAACCGGGCGAGACGGCCGACGTGGCCCCTGGCGCAGGCCGTCGGCGGGTCCTGCGGGCCGCATTAGGGCTGGCTTGTCGTTCACCGCAGCGCCTATTCAGGCAGGCCGGACGATGCAGCGGAAGCCCAGGTGGCTGGTTGAGGTGTCGACAGGCTGCGGCATCCGGGCGGCGGGGCGGTAGCGGCGGCAGTAGTTCGGCGCGCACAGGTGCGAGCCGCCCTTCATGACCTTGCGCGGGATGCGCGCCGGGTCATTCCAGTCGATGCTGGCCGCCCGGCCGCGGTCCGGCGGCGGCGTGCAGCAGGCGGATGCCGTGGCCACGTGACCGTGGTACCAGTCCGCCGTCCATTCCCAGACGTTGCCGATCATGTCGGACAGGCCGTAGCCGTTGGCGGGGTAGACGCCGACCGGCGAGGTGCCCTGGTAACCGTCCTCGCCGGTGTCGCGGAGGGGGAACTCGCCCTGCCAGGTGTTGGCCATCCACTGACCGCCGGGGGTAAGCTCGTCGCCCCAGGCGAATTCCGCGCCGTCCAGCCCGCCGCGGGCGGCCAGTTCCCACTCGGTCTCGGTCGGAATCTCCTTGCCCGCCCAGCTCGCGTAGGCGGCGGCATCGGCCCAGGCGACATGGACGACCGGATGATCCGGCTTGGCGCGGATCGAGCTGCCCGGCCCCTGGGGGTGCCGCCAGTCGGCGCCCGCTACCGGCGTCCACCAGTTGTGCGGGTCGGCCAGGCTGACCTGGCGCCGCGGCGGGATGAATACCGCGGAGAGCGGGACCAGCAGGTCCGGCCGGGCACCGGGATAGTCAGCCGGGTCCGGTGCTATCTCGGCCGCGGTGACGTGCCCGGTCTTGCGTACGAACCGGGCGAATTCGGCGTTGGTCACCGGGCCGGAATCGATCCAGAACCCGCCGACGGTGGCCGGGCGGGCCGAGGCTTCCTCGGGATAGTGGCGGTCTGAGCCCATCAAGAAGGTCCCGCCTGGTACCCATACCATGCCGTCGACCGCCGGGATGGTCTCGCTCGCGCCCACAGCGGCCATGATCACATCGAACGAGTCACTCATCGCCCTCTCCTTAGATCGACCCGAGTCGCGCTGACCGACTGGGTTACGTCCTTTGTCGATCGTTGTCCAGTTTTCCGCGTCATCCCGACAGGACGATCCAACGGCCTAGCCTGCTAAGCGAGATGCGGCCTGTATGCCAGCCTGGGCGCTTAGGACACAGTGAGGTCGGCTGACAGTTCCTCCATCGCAGCGACAGCGGCGGGTCCTGCCCTGCGCTCCCACCAGACGCCCATCACGGCGGCGATCCAGACCCAGAACGAGGCGATGATGCCGACGAACGCGGCCAGCGCCAGGCTGACGCCGAAGCCGCCATAGGCATGGCCGTACTCGCCGAACCAGTTGCGCAGGAACAACGCCGCCACGGTGTGCACGACGGTGGCCGCCGCCGTGCACACGGCCGCGCCAGGGACCAGATCACGCCACTTAAACGGCAGATCAAGCAGCAACCGGGGAGTGACCAGGAAAAACCCGAACTCGAGCACGAGCAGCACGGCGCCCGCCGCTAGGGCGAACCCGAGCGGATGGTGGGTGGCCAGGGACCGCAGTGTCAGGGCGGCGCCGGTGTCCGCGAGCAGCAAGATCAGCCAGGCGGCGCCGCGCAGGTACTTCTGGACGCCGTGCAGCGGGGTCATGGTGAAGGCCCGGGCGTAGGCGATCTGCGCGGTGGCGCTCACGTCCAGGCCGGTGATCAGCAGCGAGATCAGACTGATGCTCAGCGCCACGCTCTTGCCCGAGCTGGCGTTGCTGAATGTGTCCTTGACGATCTGCGCGGTGCTCCCGGTCAGATGCAGGTTCCCGACGAGCAGGTTACCGATGTCGCGATGCGGGTTGAACGCCTCGATGAACGCGTAGCCGATGATCATCAGGGGGATCACCGCGACAAACAGGTTCAGGGTGATCACCAGGGCCAGGTGCTTGCCCTCGATCTTGTTGAACCGCCGGAAGGATTCCAGCGGAAACGCTATCCACGGGCGCCGCTCGAGCTTGTCCTGGTACCGTTTTCCACTCTGCTTCGCGTTCGCGATCCACCCCGGGAACTTCCTGGCGTCACTGTCGGCCCGTTTGCTCACCGCGCCTCCCTAGCTCAGTTCCAGCTGTGTGCCGCGTCATGTGTGCATCTCCTCCCCGCCGCGCCTTCCGGCGTGCCGACGGGCTTGCGGAGCCCTGCCTCAGCAAATGCGCATTCCGCATACCGCGGCGGTGTCCCGATGCCGTGCAGCCGCCACCCCTTTGCGTCACTGTGCGCCACATCGACGACGACTTCTACATCCCGATGGGATGAAAACGCCGCCTGCTGCCTCATATGGCGGCGGTATCGTCGGCTTGCCGGCGGGCACGCAGTATGGATGAGCGCGCCAGGACCGGCCGATAGGCCACAAGCCCCGCGCCGGGAGCCGCTATTTCCAGCCCCTGTCGCTTGACCTGGTCTGAGGCTCCGGAAGAACCTAGGGCGGCAGGCTGTTCTGGGTACCGTCGGACCAGGAGGCAACCGCCGGGGGATAGGCCAGACCGGCACGTGTCAGCAGGACAGCCGACTGCCTCTCGTGCGGGCGGGCCGACGTCAGTAGGTCAATGTGCCGTCTTCAGTTCCGTTGCGCGGCTCGATTCAATTCGAGGTTGGCGGCCCTGCGGGGGGCTCCACCTGGACAGCGCCGGGCGCGCCGAACACAAGTTACTGTGCAGGTATTGCAGTGCCGTGGGTGATATTTCCCGCCAGTGCCTCTGGAGGCGTTTCCGCATTAAACGGCTTCGGCTGGATCATCGTCAGAGCGGCGCGTGCCTGCGTGAGATCGTCTGTGAACGTCATTTCGCTCAGCTTCTCGCGGTTGTGCCGATGCGCGCCGCGTGGGGCGGCATCAGTGGTCAGGATCGGCGAAGGTGGGCTCGCGATCTTCGTTGAACGCGCCGATGCCTTCGGCACGATCGGGATGGGCGGCAGAGCGCCAGTGTGCCTCCATCATGATCGCGATGGCTTGCTCGATCGGCTCACCCTGGCCCATCCGGACCGCCTGCTTGACGGCCTGTACTGCGGTGGGTGAGTTGCTCGCGATCTTCCCCGCGATCCGGTGGGCGGCGTCGAGGAGCTCATCTTGAGCGTAAAGCTCGTTGACCATGCCAAACCGGTGCGCTCTTGTGCGCTGATCGGATCGCCAGTCATCAGCATCTGCATGGCCTTGGCCGGCGGGAGCACGCGTGGGAGAAGCGCCGGCGAGCCGCCCCCGGCCGCCAGGTTCCCGGGACGCTCTGTTCAACCGTTTGTTCGAGCGCTCGAACACTTCACGATCTTGCCATCGCCGGGAGCCAAGATGGGGAGCCATTCGGCGAAGAGCCGCCAGGAGTCTGGGGGAGTCTGGACGGTCATTTGCCCTGGGAAACAGCACTTCGCGAACCTTCTAGACTCGTCCAGACCGGCTCGAGGCCTACATCACACCGAGGAGGTCACTGGTTCGATCCCAGTATCGCCCACCAGGTCAGAGGCCAGTCGCGATCTTGCGACTGGCCGTTTTTGATGCCCGTACAACACCGAAGTACAGCAACGAGGCTAGCTGGCGAGCCACTGACCGAGTCGCTGGCGGACGTACTCATCAACCCATTCGGGCAGGATACGGCGATTGCCGCCGTCCTTGACCGAGCGGATCTGCCCGGAGTGCGTCAAGGCACCTGTGGCATCGAGATCGGATACGACGCGTTAGCTGCGAATGGGCCACAGGCCACGAGACGGAACGGTCAGCGAGCGGCACTCACGGAGACTCGCCGCCGATCTTCCATGCTGGTCATGCCCCTTTAGATCCGGCATGCAAGTCACACCCGCGCATAGTGCGCCACTCTGCAGCGAGCAGGTGGCCATCAGCGCCACGTCAGCCGGCCCGCGATTGATACGGCCGGGGCTTGCGGAGCAGCCACTGCCAGAACGTCCGTCGCGGAAGCCGTGCTACGACGCCGCCGCCGCGGACACGGCCGGCTAGTTCCACTCGCAGGATGACCGGCGCGTGCGGGCCGGTGACATCACGGACTTTGATCTCGCCGAGCCTCCCCGACAGGTCATCGGTATCCACCACGACGCCCGGCCTGGTCACCAGGGTCAGGTCCCCCCCGATTCCCAGGTCGACATCGATGTGCAACGTGTCCTGGGTAATCACCGCCTCGGTGAAGTCGAGCTTCACGTCGCCTGCTGTCAGCCGGATCTCCATCCGCCGCGGGACAACCCAGCGGCCGGTGCGCGTCACATCGCCGAAGCGCTGGTCAATCCGGACCAGGTCCTTGGCCTGCAGCTGAATCCCGCTAGGCGGCAGGTCAGCGGTCAAGACAGCCAGCTCACTGCGGGTGCGGGCGGACAGTGCAGCCTCCAGGCGCTCGTCCAGCTCGGCCGCGGTAAGCAGCCCGTCGCCCGCAGCAACGCGCAGGACCTCGACGACCCGGTCCCGGTCCGCATGCGACGCCTTCAGCTCCGGCTCCGCACCGGGGCCAGGAGAGTCCCCGGCTGGCAAGAACTCACCCGTCATGCCCATATCTTGGTAGCCAGCGCGCATCTCCGCAACGTCCGGAGCAGGATACCGGCCGATGTCGCCATGCGCCGCGTCACCTGACGGCGCGCGCTAGCGCGGGTCGGGGCGGTCGACGTTGAAGTGCCTGCCCGCTGATGTCAGCCATCTGTTGTTCGCGTGCCGCAGCGCGAACGAGCTGATCACTCGCTGGCCGCCTTCCCAGTCGCCGTAAAGAATGTCGAGCATTATCGGGTCGCCAGCCTCGACTGCGGCGGCGACGGCCTTGAACTGGGCTGTGGCCGGATCGCGCAACGCTCCCTGCCAGAATCCGAGGTCGCCGGGTGCCACGTAAATGTCGCGGGTCTGGGTGGTGAAGTCCTCGAGTGGCGGATGGGTCTGCTGTGGCTGCCCGGTCACCTCGACGTGCCAGCCGTGCATGACGGCGAGCCCGGTGCCCACGTTCCGGACGGAGATCACCAGGTACACCGCGCCGTCGGCGACCTCCAGAGTCGCGGCGCCGCCGGCGACTTTCAAGAACCTGCCTTCCAGGAACTGGATCTTCTGCTCCGGGTCCTGAAACCGCGAGCTCATCAGCAGTGGGCGCTCTGCCGCCAGCAGTGAACGCTCGGCGATGCGGGCCGACCCTTCGGCGACACGGGCAGCTCGGTCCGCGGCGCGTGCCGAGAAGTTCGCCGAGCGGACGGACGCGAAGGTCGCTATCGCGAGCACCAGGGTGCCCACGGCGGTTGCCAGCGACGCGACCGTCGCCCACTCTGTCACGGTCACCGCTGCATTTTAGCCCGCGGCCGTGGCCACTCCTTCGGACACCGGTACGGAGAAGTACAGCAACCCAGCCGTCCAACACCAACCTCCCCGGCCGGTGACAGAGCTCAGCCAGGGAGGTCATCCGGGCGCTTTGCGGCGAGATGGCCATGCAGCAGGCCGGTGGACTGGCCGATCTCGATAAGGTATCCGTCCGGGTCCCGCAGGTAGCAGCGGATCTCCGCGCCGCGGTCGATAGGCGGCGTCACGAACTGTGCTCCCTTCGTCTTCCACTCCTGGTAGCAGGCCTGGATGTCAGCGACCCGCAAGTTCAGGAAGATCGAGGTGGTGTCGCCGGGCTGGTAGTCGACCACCGAGATGCCTGGCTTGTCGGGGGTGGGCGGCCCGCCGGGGTTCATGATGATCCACGAGTTGGACAGCCTGACAGTGCACGGGTTCTCCTCCAGGATGACGGTGCCGCCCAGGACGCGCGAGTAGAAGTCCCGCGATCGCGCGACCTTGCGGACGGTGATGAACATCGCCACCAGAATGCCCTCGGCGGGCGCGGGGAAGCTCGCGAAATCGTCGCGGGGCTGAGATTCTGTCATGGTTGCTCCACTTCGGCGGCATTGGCGGACAACGGCAGGATTCCCAGACAGGTGCCAGTTAATTCCGGGCCGCGACTGGAGGCCGCCGGGGCGCTCGGCATGTCCCGGCGGCCATCTACCGGAAGATCCGCGAGTACGGGCATCGTCGCCCCGGCGGGTGCTGGCCAGGCTCAGCTTCGGGCAGGTGCGGAGCGAGCGACGCTGATGTACCAGTAGCCACCCGCGAAATTCAGCGCCCCGAGAATCAGGAAGAAGGCTGCCCATCCGTAGACGCCGTACGAGAGGCATATGACGCCCGCGGCGGCCGCGGCACTGCCACCGGCAATGCGGGTGACCCCGAAGCCGCGGAGGTGGCGGTACTCGAATGGGATGATCAGGCGTTGCAGGCCAGGTCGCGGGGGATATAGCCACCACCTGCGCAGACGTTTCGCAGCGGTGTTGTCGTTGGGTGCGTTCATCGGGATGCCTCCTGCGGGCTGTGGTGTCGGCCACCCGGCCACCTGTTAATGTGATATCACGTTGATATCAGGCTTGTCAATCGTGATGGGTCCTGACGGGCCGACTGGGGATGGCGATTACCGCCCGGGCGGACGATTCGGAGGCAGTCGGTCAGCCGTTATCGGCAGGGGGGCTCCGGGCAGGAGGGGTCCGGGCATGGCAGGTGCAGACATGGCGGGTGCGGCCGGAAGGGGGCCGGGCCTTCCCCTGCCGCTAGCGCCCCTCTCGGCCGCTGCAAGGGCCAGCGTGGCATAGACCTGGGCCACGGCAGCCCAGACGGCCGCCGAGGCCTGGCCGTCTGGCTGACCGAGCAACTCGGCTGCCTTTGCGGCTGCTTTCTCGGCCTCGCGGAAGTACTGTTCTCTGTTCATTGGCCTTCCAGTTGTCTCGTTGCCTGCTTCTGGAGTGATACCGCGCACCGGCGCTCGGCGAACTGGTCACGGGCCAGGAATGCGGAAGCCGGCTCCGCACTGAGACCATCCCCGCCGCGCGTGAGGCCTGGCTCGATTCCGCCATCAGCGGCGTGCTCGACCCCGACGAGCAGCGGACACTTCTCAAGGCGGCCGCGATCATGAACCGGCTCGCTGACAGCAACCCGCGACAGTCGGCGGCCGGCCGCATCCCTTCACCCCGGTGACATGCATCACGGTCCGTTCGGGAGAAAATCTCTTGAGCCGAACGGACGGTGGCTCAAGTTACCGCCCCTCCGGCAAAACGCGCTCACCGCGCCAAGCCCCGGGTTCAGCTGCAGAGACAGATGTTTGATTCGCTGCGAAAGGGTAGGGAACGGCGACTGAAAATGAACGCGAGGATGCGCAGGGTGCGTATCAGCCGATAGGTGTGATGATGGCTAACAGGCTGGAAAACGAAGATAGAGCGGATCTTAAAGAACTTCAAGATGCGTTGCTCAGCACTGAGACCGTCGAGCAGTTCCTGCACGAGATGGCACTGCTGGCGGCGGGCCTGGTGAACGGCGGGCTCTCCTGCGGGATGACGATGCGGCCCAAGGGGCAGCCGGTGACCGTGGCGTGCAGTGATCCGGTGGCCGCGCGGGTGGACGAGGCGCAGTACGAACTCGATGAGGGTCCTTGCCTGCATGCGATGCGCGATGGCCGTATGGTGCGTATCAAGGACACCTCGGATAAGGCGCTGTGGCCCGAGTTCGAGGCCAGGGCGGCCTCCCAGGGGGTCCGGTCCTGCCTGGCGCTGCCGCTCAACGCCGACGGCAGGCCGGTCGGCGCGCTCAACTTGTACGCGCGCACGCCGTCCGCGTTCGGCGCGGCCGAAGTGCGGCGCGCCGAGAATTTCGCGGAATATGCTTCCGGCGCGCTGACGCTAGCCAAGCGAATGGCATCCCGCACTGCTCTTATTGAGCAGCTGCGGTCGTCCATCACCTCGCGGACCGTTATTGATCAGGCGCTCGGGATAATTATCGCCAGGGAACACTGCACGCAGGCCCGCGCCTTCGATATCCTGCGATCCGCGTCCCAGAATAGCAATGTGAAGCTTCGCGATATTGCTGCCGCGATCGTGACCAGTGTGACCGGCGAGCCCCCTCAGCCGCCGCACCCGTTCGAGGAAGCGTAACAACCGGTCAAGCCGCGGTGACGGGCCGCGAGCGTGCCGCTGGGCTAGGCGGCGCCGTCTGTGTCAGCCTTGGCCCTGGCATTCTTCGTCGGCGGCTTATCGCCTCTGCTGACCTGGTCGTACGGACCCGCTAGGCAAGCGGCGACGCTGGGAAATATATCCAGCAGGCGATCGACTCCGGTGATAGCCAGAACCCGCTGCACGGCCGGCGTGGTGACGACCAGTCGCATGCCGCTTCCGCTGGCGGCGGCCCGCCTGAACGTGCGCACGAGCGTGCTTACTCCGGCGGAATCACAAAATGTCGTCGTGCTTAGGTCCGCGACCAGCAGAACCGCACCGTGGTTCAGGACGGCAAGCAAGTCCTCCCGTATCGCGCCGGCATTGGTCACGTCTATCTCCATGGGCAAAGTAACCACGGCGACCTGGCCAATCCACAACACCGGATAGCGCTCTTGAGACACGTATCACCACCATCTGTGCAGGCTCGGGAAAGTGGGCCGCGTCTCTGGACCCTGAAGGCGGCTAACCTCAGGGTCTCGCCGCGCACGCGACATTATCCACGTCCGCCCGGCTGCGGTGCAAGGCTACCTCTCGTCACCGTAGCTGTAGAAGCCGTAACGGGCGAGAGGATCGACCAGCGACGAGCCGTGCCAGGTGCTCAAGCACGACAAGAGCCAGCCCCAAGCGCTCCAGCCCTGACCGGCAGGCAGACCAACAACGGCGTCAGGCTAACGACTGCATCAGATAAAAGACTGCGTCAGACCAGCGACTGCAGCGTCGCTCGTGCCCCGCGCTGGTGCAGCGAGTCCAGCGCGGACAGGTAGGCGGTGACGAAACGCTTGTCGTCTGCCAGGTCCCCGAACACGTCACGGTTAGCGATGAACGCGCCGGGTTCCTCGCCCTCACGACGGGCGAGCTGGCCGAGGCTGTCCGCGAACCGGTCGACCACCTCGATCGGCTCGCCCCGCTCATCGACACCCTCCGCGTAGCGCGCCCAGCTGGCTACCACCGCGGCCGAACGCCTGATCTCGCCGCCGACCGCGAGCTGCTCGCGGATCACCGGCAGCAGCCACTTCGGGATCCGGTCGGAGCTCTGCGCGCACAGCCGGGCGATGGTGTCGCGGACCTGCGGGTTGGAGAACCGCTCGATCAGCGTGTGCTTGTACCCGTCGAGGTCCACCCCCGGCACGGGCGGCAGGGTCGGGGTAGCCTCGGCGTCCATGTAGCCCAGGAGGAAGGCCCGGAACAAGGGATCCCGGGCGGCCTCGTGGACCAGCCGGTAGCCGGCCAGGTAGGCGAAGTAGCACAGGGCCTGGTGGCTCCCGTTGAGCAGCCTCAGCTTCATCAGCTCGTAGGGCTCGACCTGGTCGACGAGCTGCACTCCGGCTTTCTCATACGTCGGTCGCCCGGCCGTGAAGGTGTCCTCGAGAACCCACTGCGTAAAGGGCTCGCAGACGACCGGCCAGAGGTCGTCGATCCCGAACCGGTCCCGGACCTCGGCCCGGTCGGCGTCGGTCGTCACCGGAGTGATCCGGTCGACCATGGAGGTGGGAAAGCGCGCCTCGCGTTCGACCCAGTCGCCCAGTTCCGGATCCCGCAGCCGGGCGAAGGTCGTGAAGACCTTTCTGGACAGGTGACCATTGCCCTGCAGGTTGTCGCACGACATGATCGTGAACGGCGCTATCCCCCGCACGCGGCGGCGCCGTAGCGCCTCGGTGATCAGGCCGAACGTAGTCCGGGGAACCGCGCCGGGCTCCAGATCGCGGATCACGTCCGGGTTGGCCGCGTCGAACTCACCGGTGATGTCACTGATGTTGTACCCGCCTTCGGTGATCGTCAGCGACACGATCCGGGTCGAGGGCGCCGTCATCTTCTCGATGACCGCCTCAGGATCGTCGGGCGCGAACAGGTACTCCACGATCGATCCGATCACCCGCGGCTCGTACGTCCCGTCGCTGTGCTTGATGACCAGCGTGTAGAGGCCGTCCTGCGCGTCTAGCGCCCGCTTCATCTCCCGGTCGGCCGGCATCACCCCGACACCGCAAATGCCCCAGTCAAGGGCGGTGCCCTGGTTTAGTAGCCGGTCGTGGTACATCGCCTGGTGCGCACGGTGGAAACCGCCGACGCCGAAGTGGACGACACCCGGGGTGACCAGTTCCCGGTCATAGGCCGGCACCGGCAGCTGGTCACTCAGGTCGGCAAGTGCCTGCGCGTTGAGCGGTTGCGGTTTAACCCGCAAGGCGAGCTCCCGTAACCGGGTGGAACGCGAAGATGTCACCTGGCTGGACGTGGAAGGTGACCTTCTGTCCTGGGGACAGAGTCATTCTGCCTTCGGTGCGCGCCACGATCTGTTCTCCGCCCTCGGCCAGGCGCACATGCAGCAGGGCGTCGGCACCGAGCTCTTCGACCAGCATCACCTCACCGGCCAGCTCCTCCGAACCGTCCGTCTGGTGCAGGTGCAGGTGCTCTGGCCGGATGCCGAGGACAAGCTCGCTGAGGCCGGCCTGCCCGGCCGCCGTGCGGATCGGAGCCGGGAGCGGGAACGTGATCCCGGCGAGCCGGGCGCCCCCCTCGGTCAGCGGGACCTTCTGCAGGTTCATCGCGGGCGAGCCGATGAACCCGGCCACGAACTGGTTCACTGGGTTGTCGTACAGCTGGCGCGGCGTGTCGCATTGCTGCAATATCCCCCCGGCCAGCACCGCCACCCGGTTACCCATGGTCATCGCCTCGACCTGGTCGTGGGTCACGTAGACCGTGGTGATCCCGAGGCGGCGCTGCAGTTCGGCGATCTGGCTGCGGGTCTGCACGCGCAGCTTCGCGTCCAGGTTGGACAGCGGCTCGTCCATCAGGAAGACCTTGGGCTCGCGCACGATGGCCCGCCCCATCGCCACGCGCTGCCGCTGTCCCCCAGAAAGCGCCTTGGGCTTGCGCGTGAGCAACTGGTCGTCGAGGTCGAGCAAGCGGGCGGCCTCCTTCACCCGGCGCTCCCGTTCGTCCCGCGGAACGTGCTGCATCTTCAGGGCGAAGCCCATGTTCTCCGCGACGGTCTTCTGCGGGTACAAGGCGTAGTTCTGGAACACCATCGCGATGTCCCGGTCCTTCGGCGGGACCCACGTGACGTCCCGGTCGCCGATCTCGACGCGCCCGCCGTCGAGGGGCTCAAGTCCGGCCAGCATGCGCAGCGCGGTCGTCTTCCCGGACCCGGACGGCCCGACCAGGACCATGAATTCCCCGTCCTTGATATCCAGGTCGAGACCGTCGACCGCCGGCTTCGCGTCCTTCGTGTACACGCGGCTCGCCGATACGTATTTCACCTGAGCCATCGGGGACCTCCGCCCGGTTCGGCGCCAGCAGCGCGGTTGTGGTGTCTCACTTGATGGCTCCCATCGACAGGCCGCGGACCAGCGAGCGCTGGGCGATCCAGCCCACGAGAATCACCGGAATCGAGGCCACCAATGCCGCCGCTGACAGGTGCGCGATGTACAGCCCTTCCTGGGGCACGGAACTGATCAGGAACATCGGCATGGTGGCGGCATTCGTGACCGTCAGGTTGAGCGCGAGGAAGAGCTCGTTCCACGCGAAGATCACGCAGATCAGCGCGGTCGACACCAGCCCCGGTGAGATCACCGGCATGATGACGCCGGTGATCTCCCTGATGCGCCCCGCGCCGTCCAGCCGCGCGGCCTCGAGCAGTTCGCTGGGCACCTCGAGCATGAAGGAGCGGATCATCCAGATGGCCAGCGGCAGGTTCATCGCGGTGTACAGGATGATCAGCAGCCAGAGGCTGTCCAGCAGGTGCGTCTTGAGAGCGATGACGTAGAGGGGGCCGATCACGGCCACGATCGGCAGCATCTTGGTGGAGATGAAGAAGAACAGCCCGTCGCGCCAGTGCTTGACCGGATGCACGGCCAGCGCGTAAGAGGCGGGGACGCCCAGCAGCAGCACCAGGATCGTGGAGCCTACCGTGGCGATCGCCGAGTGGGTCACGTAGGGACCCCAGCCCGAGAAGACCAGGCGGAACTCCGCCAGCGTCGGGGTGAAGACGAACTTGGGCGGCCAGGTTTCCGCGGCGGACTCCGGCTTGAACGCCGTGATCGCCATCCAGAGCACCGGCAAGAAGAACGCGATCGCCACCACCCACGCGACGATTCCCCAGCCCACTTTCACCGACATCTCACGGAACCTTTGCGGCCCGGGTTCACGGGTCCGCGCCGCCAGGGCGGTCATGCTGAGTTTTCCCGCTCGCCTGCAAACCAAGGCTCGCTCATGATTTTGCCTCCTCGAACTGGAAGACGCTGGCGAACATCCGCAGCGCGAACGTAGCCACGATGATGGTCAGGATGACGGTGACCACCCCGGCCGCGGCCGCCCCGCCTATGTCGAAGGCGTTGTTCACCTGCTGGTACAGGTAGAAGGGAAGGTTGGTCGTGGCGGTCCCTGGGCCGCCGTTGGTCATCAGCCGGACCGCGTCGAAGACGTTGACCAGGTAGATCGAGCCGAGCAGGATGCCGAGCTCGATGTAGGGCCGCAGATGCGGGATGGTGAGCTCGCGGAACGTGGCGAACGCCCCGGCGCCGTCGACCTTCGCCGCCTCCAGGGTGTCGGCCGGCTGGCTTTGCAGGCCCGCGAGCACGATCAGGATCATGAACGGCGTCCACTGCCAGATCATGACCAAGATCACCGAGCCCAGCGCGTGCGTGCTGAGCCAGGCCACGTGATGGACGCCGAACGGCTCCAGCAGGTAGTTCAGCAAGCCGAAGTTCGGGTCGAGCATCGGTCCCGCCCACAGCAGCGCCGCCGCCGCGGGCATGATCAGGAACGGGGTGATGATCAGCGTCCGGGCCACGCCCCGGCCGAAGAACTTGCGGTCGAGCAGAACGGCGACGGCGACTCCCAGGATCATGGCGACGATCACGGCCGTCACGGTCATGACCACCGAGCGTACGAGAGAGCCCCGGAAGGCCGCGTTGGTGAAGACCGTCTTGTAGTTGCTCAGCCCGATGAAGCGCGCCGGACCGGGGACGTCGAAGAAATAGTTCTGGAAGCTGTACCACAGCGTCACCAGGAACGGGATCTGAGTGACGACGATGATGTAGATCAGCGCGGGCAGGAGGGGAAGGCGGCGCGACCACCCCTCACGGCGGCTCACCCCGCGCGGCCGGACGTCGACCTTGGGGGGTGGCGCCAGGTCTTCGATTACCGTCACGGAAAACCCTCCTCATGACGTCGCAGGACGGTCGGGTCTCGGTGAGCCGGGCCCGCCAGGGGCCCGGCTCACCGGACGTGCTAACTGCCGCCGGACAGTTCCGCCGGGGTGTACGCGGAGGCGGCGGATTGACTTGCCTGCAGCGCCTGGCTCACCGTCTCGGTGCCGGCGATCGCTCCCGCGATCTGCTGGCCGACCGTCACGCCGAGGCTTTCGAACTGAGGAATGTCGACGTACTGGACGCCGACGTAGGGGACCGGGTTCACGGTCGGGTGATTCGGGTCCGTCGAGTCGATCGAGGCGATCGTGATGGGCGCGAACGCCTTAGCGGCCGCCAGGTAACTCGGGTTGCTGTACAGGGAGGTCCTGTTACCCGGCGGGACGGCGGCCCAGCCGTACTTGGCCGCGACCAGCGAGTCGTACTGCTTCGAGGTGGCCCAGGACACGAACTTCCAGGCCGCGCCGGAGTTGGCGGTGCCCTGCGGGATGCCCAGCGACCACGACCACAGCCACCCCGACGATGCCGTCTTGTCCACGGGCGCGAACGCGTACCCGGTCTGGGCGGCGATGGACGGGAAGGTGGTCGTGATGGAGGTCGCCGCCACCGTCGAGTCGTACCACATCGCGCACTTGCCCTGCCCGTACAGCGTCAGCAACTGGTTGAAGCTGTCGTTGGACGCGCCGGGCTCGCCGTCCTTGCGGACGAGGTTGACGTAGAAATTCGTCGCGTTCTCAAACGCCGGCGAGGTGAGCTGGGGCTGCCAGTTCATGTTGAACCACTCGCCGCCGAACGTGTTGACCACTGTGTCGAGGGAGGCCATGTTGTCGCCCCAGCCGGCCAGGCCGCGCAGGCAGATCCCGGACACCTTGCCGGGCTGGTTGAGCTTGGCCGCGAGGGTCGCCACCTGCGTCCAGGTTGGGTGCGCCGGCATGGTGACCCCCGCCGCCTTGAACAGGTCCTTGCGGTAATACAGCATCGACGACTCACCGTAGAACGGCGCCGCGTACAGGTCGCCCTTGTAGGACAGGGCCTTGGCGATGGACGGGAGCAGGTCCGAGGCGTCGTAGCTCGGGTCGCTGGCGATGTACTGCGTGGACAGGTTGGTCAGCCAGCCGTTCTTGGCGAACAGCGGCGCTTCGTACGGGCCGATCATGATGACGTTGAACGCGTTGCTGTGAGTGGCGACGTCCTTCTCGATCGCCGCTCGCAGGTCACCCTCGGTATAGGTGGCGAACTTGACCTTGATCCCCGGGTACTGCTTCTCGAAATTCGAAGTGGTCAGCGGAATCATCTGGCCGGTGATCAGCGGGTTGGATACCACCGCCACGGTAATCGTGCCGGAACTGCTGCTGGTAGTGCTACCGCTACTGCTGCTTGAGCCGCTGCTCGAACAGGCGGCCAGCGCCACCAACGCGGCGATGCTGCCCACTGCCCCGAGCGCGCGGAGCTTGAACAGGGGAGTACTCATGAATGAACCTCCGCAACGATAAATGTTCCCTCGGGGCGGGACCGATCAGGATCCATGGAGGGCCGACCGAGGATCCCGGTCGGGCAGCCGCCGCGCGACGCTCCGATCCTCATGGAGATCCTCCTGCGCTGCCGTGACTGCGTCCGTGCGTACGCTCATCTGAGCGGCTGGCGCTCATTTGAACCTTGAATTCACAGTGATCTCGTTGCTGGTCAAAGTCAAGAAAAGCTGCGAATATGAGACCTATATGCTCATATGAGCGAACGGACGGGAGGGGACCATGGTCGGCTTGTCGGCAGATCGGCCGTCCGAAGTCGTCCTGGCCGCCCGGGTGGCGCGGCAGTTCTACCTGGAGGGCGTCTCCAAGATCGAAATCGCCGACCGGCTGGGCATCAGCCGGTTCCGGGTCGCCCGGCTGCTCGACTCCGCCCGCGAGGCGGGGATGGTGCGGATCGAGATCGGCCTGCCGGGCGGCAGCCTGGATGCTGGTTTGTCGGCGCAGGTCTGCTCGGCCTTCGGCCTGAAGCACGCCTTCGTGTTCAACTTCTCCGAAGAGGAGCCGGTCCTGCGGCACCGCCTAGGGGAGGCCGCGGGTCAGGCGCTGATGGACCTCATCACGCCCGGCGACGTCCTCGGCATGTCCTGGTCGCGCACGCTGAGCGGGCTCGCGGCGGCGCTGACCCAGATCCCGCCGTGCCCGATCGTCCAGCTGACCGGGGCGGTGCCGCCACCTGACGGCGGGGACCTGCTCGACCTGGTCCGGAGTGTGGCCCGCATCGGCGGCGGGCCGGCGCACGTCTTCTACGCCCCGATGATCCTGGACGATGCGCAAACGGCCGCGGCGATGCGCCGCCAGGGCGACATCGCCGGGGCCTTCGCCCTGGTGCCGTCGGTGACGATAGCGGTGGTCGCGATCGGCGCCTGGGGTCCCGGGCTTTCGACCATCTATGACGCCGTCACCCCGGCCGAGCGCGACGCCCTGGCCGAGCTAGGGGTGCGCGCCGAGGTGGCCGGCGTGTTCATCGGCGAGGACGGCAGGCCCCTGGCCACGCCGCTTGACCGCCGTATGATCGTGACGCCCGGCCCGGCCCTCGAGCGAATCCCGTTCGTCCTTTCCGTCGCCTACGGCGTCGCCAAGAGTTCTGCGGTCTACGCCGCGATCCGAGGAGGGCTTGTCCATGGCCTGGTCACGCACGCGAGTCTCGCCCGAGCCCTGCTCGCCCTGGCCGACCAGCGCGACCGCGGATCCTAGCCCGCCGACGTTCCCGGTCGGCAACCGCCGAGCCGACGGCCGCCGAGCCGATGTCCGCCGAGCCGGCGGCCGCCAAGCCGGCGGCCAGCGAGCCGACGGGCCGCTCTTCGGCGGCACCGCCAACCGCGGCCTGGTCGTCCGGGTCGGGCAGACCGTCCTCAGGCCGACCGCGCCCTGCTGGCGTGGCACCCATGCCCTGCTCGCCCACTTGTCGGCGGTCGGCTTCGACGGCGCCCCCCGCGTCCTGGCGGTCAGTCCCTCCACCGAGACGCTGACCTACATGGACGGCCGGGCCGCGGTCCCGCCGCTGGCGCAGGACACGCTCACCGACGCGGCCCTGGTGAGCGTGGCTGACCTGGTACGCCGCTATCACCTCGCGGCCGCGTCCTTCGACCCGGCCGGGTACCAGTGGCCCCGGCCGATCCCGGCCCGGTTCCGGACCGGCCTGGTCAGCCACAACGACGTCCACCCGGCCAACCTGGTCTTCCGCGAGGGCCGGGCCGTCGCGCTGATTGACTTCGACCTGGCCGGACCGGGGAGCGCCGCCTGGGATTTCGCCGCGGCCGCGCGCTACTGGGCGCCGCTGCAGGACGACCAGGACATCGCGGACAGCCGGCAGGGCCGCGCGCTGGCGAGGTTCAGGATCTTCCTGCAGGCCAGCGGGCTGTCCCGGGTCGGCCGCCGCGAGGTGGCCGAGGCGGTCGTGGCTAACCACGACTGGATGTACGCGATCGTCACCGAGGCGGCCGCGGCCGGCCACCAGGGTTTCGCCGATCACTGGCGCACGGTGGCGGAACCGGCCGCCCGGGCCCGCCGCTGGTGCCAGCGGCACCGCCGCGACCTCCTAGCCGCGGCGCGCTGACCATGTACAGGGCCGAGCGATAACCGTAGGCTGTGTGGCCGTGCTCACTAGTTCCCATCGCAAGTCGCCTCATGACTGATCAGGGCCGGCGCATGATCACCGTCGCGGGCGAGGCCCTGATCGACCTGATCGTCGATGCCGATGGCCGCCTCGATCCCCGGTTGGGAGGCGGCCCGTTCAACGTCGCCCGTGCCGTCGCCCGGCTTGGCCAGCCCGCGGCTTTCCTCGGCCGGCTGTCCCAGGACCGGTTCGGCCGGCTGCAGCGGGCCGACCTTGACCGGCACGGCGTCCTGCTTCCGCTCGAGCCCGCCGACGCGCCCACCACGCTGGCGGTCGTGGACGTCGATCCGGCGGGCGTGCCCGGCTACCGCTTCTACCTGACCGGGACGGCGGCGGCGGCGATCGAGCCCGGGCAGGCCATCGTGCCCCCGGCCACCACGGCCCTGCACGTCGGCACCCTCGGCTTGGTCATGGAGCCGATCGCCGCCAGCATGGAACAGCTAGTGACCGCACTGCCCGCAGGCATCACGGTCATGCTCGACCCCAACTGCCGCCCCAGCGTGATCGCGTCGCGGCCGGCATACCTGGACCGGCTCTCCCGCATCGTGCGCCGGGCGGATCTGGTCAAGATGAGCACCGAAGACCTCGCTTACCTATATCCCGGCGCCGGCGCCGCCGACGCCGCCGCGGACCTGCTCGGCCAGGGACCCGCCTGCGTGGTGGTCACCGACGGCGCGGCGCCCATACGTGCGTTCACAGGGACCCACGAGATCCGCGTCGAGGTCCCGCCCGTTGAGGTCGTCGACACCGTCGGCGCTGGCGACGCGTTCGGCGGCGCCTTCCTGACCTGGTGGGTGGGCAACGAACTCGGCCGGGCCGACATGGCCGAGCCATCGGCCGTGCGCAGCGCGACACAGGCGGCGGTCTACGCGTCGGCGGTCACCTGCACGCGCCGCGGCGCCGAACCGCCCTGGGCCCACGAGCTAGCCGGCCACGAAGGCTGGGACTGGCTGCCGCCAAGCCCCAGCCCCGCCAGCCAGGCCGGCCGCGTCTGACCGGTCTTAGCGCAGCAGGATGCCGCGGATGAACGCGGCCTGGCCCGCGTGCTGCAGGCCGTCGGAGATCACGCTGACCAGCCGCACCCCCAGCGTCACCGGCGGGTCCCAGGCCTCGTCCACCACCCGGGGCAGGTCCGCGTCGGTGACCCCGGAGACCAGCCGGATGGTCTGCTCGTGCACTGCGTCCTGGTACCCGGTGAGCAGGTCGCCTGAGGCCACCGTGATCTGGCCGACCTGCCGGGAGCTATGTCCGTAGCCGATGTCGGACGGCGGATAAGGCAGCTCGAACCGCTTGCCGTACTCGGTCCATACCTGCGGTACCCCGAACGCCCCGGCCACGTGATCGTCCTGTACCCGGGTCAGGTGCCAGCATAGCCAGGCAATCGAGTTCGCGTCGGGGTCGAGCCGCGCGCCCAGCTGACTGCTGGTCAGACCCCGGACTGCCTCGTGGACCGTCTCCTGGATCCGGTTGAAGGCATCCGCCAGAAGCTCCGCGCTGGTCATTTCCTCATTTCCTTTCTGTCAAAAGCAAAATTTATCCGAACGGACCGCCGTGACACGCCCGGCTACCTGGTCTCACGCCGCGCGTGGTCGCCGCTGACAGTGGCGCGAGGTACCGTTCCGACGTGCCCGCAGCTCGCAGCCGGAAGTCAGCTCAGAAACCTCAGCCACCCCCCAGGCCCAGCGCCCCCGCCAGCCCGGATATGCCCCCTGATCCCGGGGTTCACGCCGATCCCGGGATTCACGCCGGGCCCACTGTGAGCCGGGCCGTGCCGGACGTCACCGAACTGCTCGCCGCTGCCGTCAGCGGCATCGGCGGCGCGGAACGGCCGGGGCAGGTCACGATGGCCGAGGCGGTGCGGCAGGCCATCGAGACCGGCGAGCACCTGGCCGTCCAGGCCGGCACCGGCACCGGGAAGTCGCTGGCCTACCTGGTCCCGGCCGTCCGGCACGCGATAATGACAGGTCACACGGTCGTGGTGGCCACCGCCACCATCGCTCTGCAGCGCCAGCTGATCGACCGTGACCTGCCCCGCCTGGCCGCGGCCCTGGCGCCGCTTCTCGGCCGGGAACCGGCCTTCGCCATCTTGAAGGGCAGGCGCAACTACCTGTGCCTGCACCGGCAGCGCGGCGGCGTGGCCGAAGACCCGCAGGACGCGTTGTTCGATCCCGTGGATGCAGGTCCCGCCTCGCCGCTGGGCCGCCAGATCAAGCGTCTGCACGAGTGGGCCGAGGACACGGCGACCGGTGACAGGGACGAGCTAGTGCCCGGCGTGCCGGAAGCGGCCTGGCGCCAGGTCTCGGTCAGCGCGCAGGAGTGCATCGGCGCGCAGCGCTGCCCGTTCGGCTCGCGGTGCTTCGCCGAGCGGGCGCGGGACACGGCGGCCAAGGCGGACATCGTGGTGACCAACCACGCGCTGCTCGCGATCGACGCGACGTCCGATATCGGCGTGCTGCCCGAGCACGACGTGGTAATCGTCGATGAGGCGCACGACCTGGTGGACCGCGTCACCTCGGCCACCGCAGGGGAGCTGTCTGGACCCGCCGTCGACGCGGCCGCCCGCCGCGCCGGACGCCTAACCGAGTCCGCCGCCGAGGGCAGCGCTACCGCGGTGGCCGAGCGGCTGCACGAGACGGCGGCCGCGCTCACGGTGGACCTCGGCGACGCGCCGGCAGGCCGGATGGACTCACTCCCCGACACGCTGGCCGCCACCCTGACCTCGGTGCGGGACGCCACTGGCGCGTGCGCGGACGCGATCCGGGCCAGCACGGCCGCCCAGGAAGAGGACGACCCGCCGCGGCTGGCGGCGGCCCGGATGACCCTGGCCTCGCTGGATGAGCTGCAGCGCACCTCGAGCAGGATCCTGGACGCGTTCGGCCAGCAGATCACCGAACGCGACGAGGTGGTCTGGCTTGACCGGCCCCTGGTCGAGGACGGGCGCCGGGCGCCCACACTGCGGGTGGCGCCGCTTGAGGTCGGCCGGGTGCTGCGGACCCGCCTGTTCGGCGAGCGCACGGTGGCACTCACCTCGGCGACCCTCGCCCTCGGCGGCTCGTTCACGCCGCTGGCGATCCAGTGGGGCCTCTCTCTCCCCGGGGGGACGACCCCCCCAGACCCCCCCGCTCCTGGGGGGACCCATCCCCCCAGACCCCCCTTGGACCACCTCACCTGGACTGGCATCGACGTCGGTTCGCCGTTCGACCATCCGCGCAGCGGCATCTTGTACATGGCCAGGCACCTGCCGCCGCCCGGCCGTGACCAGCTGCCCGAGGCGTACCTGACCGAGCTCGAGGAACTGATCGACGCGGCGGGCGGCCGCACACTGGGGCTGTTCTCCTCGATGCGGGCGGCCAGGGAAGCCGCCGGGGCGCTCCGCGAGCGGATCAAGCAGCCGCTCCTGTGCCAGGGCGATGACGTCACGGCCCAGCTGGTCAGGCAGTTCGCCGAGGACGAGCCGACCTGCCTGTTCGGCACGCTGTCACTGTGGCAGGGCGTGGATGTGCCGGGCAACTCGCTGCAGCTCGTGGTCATCGACCGGATCCCGTTCCCCCGGCCTGATGATCCGCTCGCTTCGGCTCGCCAGCGCGCCGTGGCCGCGCGCGGCGGCAACGGGTTTATGACGGTCGCGGCGTCGCAGGCCGCGCTGCTGCTGGCGCAGGGGGCGGGCCGCCTGCTGCGGACCATGACCGACCGCGGGGTGGTCGCCGTGCTTGACCCTCGCCTGATGACGGCCCGCTACGGCGACTTCCTCCGCGCGTCGCTCCCGCCGTTTTGGCCCACCGCCGACCCCGCCCTCGTCCGCGCCGCGCTCCGCCGCCTGGCGGCCGCCGCGGACGCGGCCCCCGAGCCCGCCGGGATTTGACCCTTACAAGCAGGTTACGACGCCCTGATACGGATGAAACTCGGGTTGCTGGGTAACATTTTGGGAACTAGGGGCTTTGGGCATCCGTTGTTGGGGACGACTGGTCGCCCAGCCGCGGCAGGAGGTCGCGCATGCGGGAACGGCCGCGTACCGGCAAGCGGCACGTGCTCCGCTGGGTTGCCGCCGGGGCGGTCGTCATCGTCGCCGCTGGCACGCTCACCGCGTACCTGAAGTACCGGGCCGTCTACGACAGCATCACCCGCATTACGGTGTCCGGCCCGGCCCTGGGCCACCGGCCGCCCGTGTACAGCACCAACTCGATGAACATCCTGGTGTACGGGTCGGACAGCCGCAAGGGCCTGACCCCGCACCAGCAGTACGTTCTGCGCACCGGCGACGACCAGACCGATAACACCGACACGATCATGCTCGTCCACATCTCGCCGGGCCGGAACCGGGTCACGGTGGTGAGCATCCCGCGCGACACCATGGTGCCGATGTACGAGTGCGACAGCGGCCCCGGCTACTCCGGCCAGCAGGCCGATCCCAACGCCGAAGTGCAGATCAACGCGCTGCTCCAGGCGGGCGGCCCGACCTGTCTGTGGAAGACAGTCGAGCAGGTGACCGGCGTCCGCATCGATCATTTCATCGGGATCGGCATGCTCGGCTTCGTCAAGGTCATCGACGACCTGGGCGGCGTGAACGTCTGCGTGCCGTACAAGGTGAACGACCCTGTGTCCGGCCTGAACCTTAAAGCGGGGGACCAGCACATCAGCGGTATCCAGGCGCTGGCCTTCTGGCGCACCCGCGAGGACATCGGAACCGGCTCTGACCTGGAGCGGATTCAGCGCGACCAGTTCATGTCCGCGCAGGTGGTAAAAGGCGTGCTGGGCAGCGACCTGCTGTCGAACCCGATCCGGCTGCTCACGGTGATCTCCGACGCCGCCGCCGCGATGACGACGGACAGCGGGATGAGCGTGTCCGACCTGATGCAGATCGCGGAGAGCTTCCATAACCTGTCGAGCGAGGACGTCCAGTTCATCACGGCGCCGAACGAGCCGTGGACCGGCAACCCCAACCGGGTCCAGCTGGAGCAGCCGCAGGCCAGCCAGGTGTTCTCCGCCATCGCCCATGACATGACGGTGCCCAAGATCTCCACCAGGACAGCGCCCGCTTCGGGCGGCGCCCAGGTGCTCACCACCAGCCCGTCCAACGTCAGGGTCGAGGTCCTCAACGGCTCTGGAGAAACCAGCGTCGCCAGCCAGGCGGCCGCCGGGCTGACCAGCCGGGGTTTCGACGTGACCGGCACCGGCGACGCCGCGAGCTTCGCTTACACCAAATCGGTGATCGAGTACGCGTCCGCCACCGACATGGCCGCGGTGAACACGCTCAGGCAGCAGTTGACCAACGTCACCGACCTGCGGGTCACCAGCCTCACGCCCGGGACCGTGGAGCTCATCCTCGGCTCGGACTTCACCGGCCTGAGCCCCCGGTCGTCAGCACAGTCGCCCGCGACGCAGACATCCCCGACAGCCTCGGCGTCGGCCTCGGCCTCCGCCAGCTCGTCCGCCTCCGCCAGTCCCACCGGCGTAGCGAGCCTGGCCCAGTCCAACGGCGGCATCACCGCGGCCGCCGCCTGCGCCAGTGACAGCTCAGCCTTCGCCGGCCCCCTCAGTCCCTGACCGCCGGATCCCGCACCGCGGTCACCTGGGCGAGATCGCGCTGACGTCGCTTACCGCCTCGGGGAGCCTGCGCATGCTGGTGACGCGCCGGTCCGCGAGCTTGGCGGGATGCCCGGTCAGATCACGGTCTACCCACACCGAACGCAGTCCCATCCGCGCCGCGGGCAGCATGTCGTACACCCAGCTGTTGGCCACGTGGATCCAGTTCTCGTTTGTGGCCCCCGTCTTCTCCGCGAACTTCCTGAAGTGCGGCAGGTCCGGCTTGTAACTGCGCACTTCCTCGGCGGTCACCCAGAGATCAAACGGCACCGGCAGCCGATTCCTCGTGGTGGCGAAGAGGTCCTCGTCGCAGTTCGTGAGAAACGCCAGCCGCCAGCCTCGCTCCCGCAGCGCGGTGAGGGCGGCACCGGCATCCTCGAATACCGCCATGTCCGGCCAGGCCCGGACGAAGGCTTCCTCGCCGCCCCGAGGCAGCGTGATCTGCTCGCGCCCGGCCGCGCGGGCCAGCCCCGCGGTGAGGATCTCCCGGTAGGGCCGCCACTCGGCGCTCGCCTCGAGCTCGAGCTCCGCCTGGTGGTAGGCGGCCAGCAGCCGGCTGGGATCCGGCCCGGCGACCCCGGCCACGGTCTCAAGCGCCCCGCTCATACAGGCGTTCCAGTCCGCGACCGTCCCGTAGCAGTCGAACGTCAGCCACTTATCCGCCACCGGTAGACCTCCCGTTGCCCGTCGGTCTCAGCATCCCACCTTCCACCTCCCACCAGGCACCGGCGACCCACGAAACGTATGGCGGCGATACTGGCGGGATGGCGGACCCGGTGATCGAGGCGCTGCGGGACCTGCTGCGGCAGCGGTCACGCCGTACACCATCACAGTCCCGTCCTGGTCGTCGATGCGATCCTCGCGTGCGGTAGTGGTTTCATGGGGAGTGAGCAGGCCCTAAGGAGGCAGTCATGGTCGACGTCGCCGTCGGCGAGCACGTGACAAGCGACAACGGCACGGGTGAGTACACCTATCAGCGCGGCTTCGGGAACGAGTTTGCCAGCGAGGCGGTGCCCGGCGCGCTGCCGCAGGGCCGCAACTCGCCGCAGCGCGCCCCGCTCGGCTTGTTCACGGAGCAGCTCAGCGGCACCGCGTTCACCCAGCCGCGCGCGGTCAGCCGGCGGACCTGGGTGTACCGGATCATGCCGTCGGCAGCGCATCCGAAGTTCTCCCGTATCGGCAACGGGACGCTCCGCGGTACCCCCTTCGACGAGATCGAGCCTGACCCGAACCGGCTGCGCTGGGATCCTCTCCCGATGCCCGCGGCCGGCCCCGAGTCGACTGGCACCGACTTCATCGACGGGCTGTACACGGTGGCCGGAAACGGTGACCTCAGGACGCGTAACGGGATCGCCGTGCACCTGTACGCGGCCAGCCGCTCGATGACCGACCGGTATTTCGTCGACGCCGACGGCGAACTGCTCTTCGTACCCCAGCAGGGCACGGTTGCGCTGCATACCGAGCTCGGGCCGCTCGCGGTGGCCCCCGGTGAGATCGCGGTGGTCCCTCGCGGCATCAGGTTCCGGGTGGAACTGCCGTCCGGCCCGGCTCGCGGTTACCTGTGCGAGAACTTCGGCGCCGCCTTCACGCTGCCCGAACGCGGGCCGATCGGGGCGAACGGACTGGCCAGCGAGCGTGACTTCCTGGCGCCCGCGGCAGCCTACGAGGACGGGGTGACGGCCGCCCAGGTGGTGCAGAAGTTTGGCGGGAACCTGTGGGCCGCCGACTATGACCACTCACCGCTGGACGTGGTCGGCTGGCACGGGAATTACGCGCCCTATAAGTACGACACGGCGAACTTCATGGCGATCGGCACGATCAGCTTCGACCACCCGGACCCGTCGATCTTCACCGTACTCACCTCACCAAGCGAGCACCCCGGGCTCGCCAACGCGGACTTCGTGATCTTCCCGCCGCGCTGGCTGGTCGGCGAGGACACCTTCCGCCCGCCCTGGTACCACCGCAACATCATGTCCGAGTTCATGGGGCTCGTTCACGGCGTCTACGACGCCAAGGCCGAGGGGTTCCTGCCCGGCGGGGCCAGCCTGCACAACACCTTCGCCGCGCACGGCCCGGACGCGGAGACGTTCGCCCGGGCCAGCACCGCCGAACTGCGGCCGCAGAAGGTAGACGGCACGCTGGCGTTCATGTTCGAGAGCCGCTGGATGATGATCCCGACCAGGCAGGCCATGGAGGCGCCGCACCGCCAGGACGACTACAACGCCGTCTGGTCCGGCCTGACGCGCTCCTTCCGCGGGTTAGCCTGGAGGAATGTACATTCCTGCCCATTTCGCGGTCGACGACGTGGCCGTGCGCGAGCTGCTGGCCAAACACGGCGCGGCCGACCTGATCACGCTCACGGCGGACGGCCTGCTGGCCACGATGCTGCCGTTCATCTACGAGCCCGCGGCAGGCGAGCGAGGTACGTTGTACGGCCACGTGGCCCGCAACAACGATCAATGGCGAAAGCCGGCGCTCGGGGAGTCGCTGGCCATCGTCCGCGGCCCGGACGCCTACGTGTCCCCGTCCTGGTACGCCGCGAAGGCCGAGCACGGCCGAGTGGTCCCGACCTGGAATTATGTCACGGCACACGTCTACGGCCGGCTGCTCGTGCACGACGACCCGAGCTGGGTGGAGGACGTGGTCCGGCGCCTGACGGCCAAGCACGAGGCGGCCAGGCTGACCGCGCCGGACCAGCCGCCCGCCTGGTCGGTGGACGACGCGCCGCGCGCGTTCATCGAGGGACAGCTGCGCGCCATCGTCGGCCTGGAGCTGCAGATCACCCGGATCGAGGCCAAGGCCAAGCTGAGCCAGAACCGCCCGGTCGGGGATGTCGCGGGCATCGTCGCCGGCCTGTCCGCGCGCGGCGACCAGCCCAGCGCCGCGGCCGTCGAGCACGCGAACGAACAGCGCGTCGGCGACCATGGCGCCAGGGAAGGCGCGCCTGCCTAACCAGCGCCTGCCTAACCAGCACCTGCCTGGCCCGCTCGGCCTGGCCCGCGCCGCGCCTCCGCCCCGGAGCCGGGCTAGCTTGGGCTGGTCGCGGGTACCGGGGTCCGTTCAGAAAAATTTAAAGACGGGATACGGCGGGAATGACCTCGCTGGCGAGCACCTCAAGCGGGGTGACCTGCCAGACGTTGGCCACCGCCCCGATCGCGACCTCGAAGCCCATCTCAGCCAGATGGCCGAGCTGGTCGATGACCTCGGCGGTCTTCTCGCCCTTGACCCCCGGATCGAAGATGAAGTAGCACGTCTTGGTGATCTCGTCGTAGTCGCGGTCCTCGGCGTCGCAGTGCGCGCGCAGCACGTCCAGCTTGCGGGCCAGGTCCGGACCAGGGAACAGGTTGCAGGCGTCGGCGTACTTGGCCACGAGTCGGAGGGTCTTCTTCTCCCCGCCGCCGCCGATCATGATCGGCGGATGCGGCCTGGTCAGGGACTGCGGCGAGTTCAGCGGCCGCTCGAGTGAGTAATGCTCTCCCCGGTACGGGCTCTCGTCACCGCGCCACATCTGCAGGCAGATCTGCAGGGTTTCCTCGAGCCGCTCGAACCGCTCGGCGACCGGTGGGAACGGGATGCCGAGACCGCGCGACTCCTCTTCGTTCCACGCGGCGCCGATGCCGAGCCAGGCGCGCCCGCCGGACAGCACGTCCAGCGTGGTCACGATCTTGGCCAGGACGGCCGGGTACCGGTAAATGGCGCCGGTGACCAGGGTGAGGAGCTTGGTCCGTGACGTGCACGCCGCCAGGTAGCCCAGCGTCGTATACGCCTCGAGCATCTCGCGTTCCGGCGGTCCGATCGGGCCGATCTGGAAAAAGTGGTCCATGACGGCGATGAACTCAAAGCCGCCCTCGTCCGCGGTGCGGGCGACGGTGGCCAGGTCCGCGCCGAGACGTGACGGGCCGTCCGGCGTGGTGAAGTCGGGGATCTGCAGGCCAATCTTCACGGTGTTACCTCCGGCACCTACCCTCTCACGGTGTCCGCTGGCTCTCGTAAAGGACCCGCAGTGATCGCAGGAACACCTCCCGGTCGGCCGGCGGCAGCACGGCGAGTACCTCGTCTTCCCCGCGGCGGATCGCGGCCTCCACGGACCGCCGCAGCCGGTCGCCCTCCGGGGTGAGTGAGAGCAGATGCACCCGCCGGTCGGTCGTATCAGCCCGCCGCTCGATCAGCCCGCGCTGCTGTAGGTCGTCCAGGATGCCGATGATGCGGCTCTTGTCTGCGTTGATGGCCTGCGCCAGCGCGGCCTGGGTCCGCACCGGCTGTTCCACCAGCCCGGTCAGCACGATGTAGCCCCACATCGAGATGTCGTGGGCCCGCAGGACCGGCTCCTCGCGCGCGATCAACGCCCTGGACAGAGGCGCGAACATGGCGGCCAGGTCCCGTCGGTCATCCGGGAAGGAACTCATCGTGGCGGCAGGATAACAGCTTTTCCTGGATTATAGGCTCCTGTATACTATAAGCAGTTACATATAATATTTGAGGAGGCGTGACGATCGCGACCACCGAGGACACTGTGGGGGCGGACGGCACCGGTGGCGCCATCGTGAGCCTCGACGCCAGGGCGGTCCAGGCGAGCGTCCAGGTGGTGTCCCTGATCGGCCCGGCGGACCTCGCCCGCCCGACACCGTGCGGTGACTGGACTCTGGACGAGCTGCTCACGCATATGACGGTGCAGCATGACGGCTTCGCCGGCGCGGCGGCCGGGGGAGGCGCCGACCTGTCCCGCTGGCAGCCGGCGGCGCCGGCGGCTGACCCGGTGGGGGAGTACATCGAGGCCTTCCTCGGCCGGCGCCCAGGGTGGCCGGAGTTACCTTAGGCAGATGCGCAATGAACGGGCGGATGTGATCATCATCGGGGCCGGGCTGGCCGGGTCGGCCGCCGCGTGGGCGCTGGCCCGCCGGGGACGCTCAGTGACGGTCATCGAGGCGTTCCCGCCCGGGCACCGGCGCGGCAGCTCGCACGGCAGCGCCAGGATTTTCCGGCGCGCCTACCCGGACCCGTTCTACGTACGGCTGACCGGCCACGCCCAGCGGCTGTGGCGGCGGCTGGGCGACGAGGCGGGCGAGGACCTCGTCCTAACCACCGGTGCCGTCGACTTCGGGCCCGCCCGCGTGCAGGAGAAGATGTACGACATCCTGATCTCGCTCGGGGTGCCCGCGGAGCTGATCCCGGCCGCGGCCGCGGCCGAGCGCTGGCCTGGCATGTCGTTCGGGACCGACCCGGTCATGTTCCACCCGGACGGCGGGGTGATCGATCCGGAGCGCGCGATGGAGGCGATGCGCGCGATCGCCGCCGCGCGCGGCGCGCAGCTGTACTACGAATCGCCGGTTCTCGGCCTCGAGCCGTCCCAGGCGGGCGCGGCCGTGCACACCGCGGACCGGACGTGGCACGCCCCGACGGTGGTCGTCGCCGCCGGGGCGTGGCTGGAACCACTGCTGGCCGGGCAGGTCACCCTGCCGCCCCTGGTCGTGACGCAGCAGGAGGCCTTCCACTTCGCCCCGGCCGAGCCGACGAGTCAGGTTGAGCCCTGGCCGGCCTTCATCTGCCACGACGAGATCGTCCGGTACGGCCTGCCCGCCGGACGCGACGGCGAAGTCCGGGGTGCGGTCAAGATCGGCGAACACGGAAACGGCACGATCACCACCGGCGATCATCGTGACGAGATCGTCAGCGCGGCCGCCAGGGACCGGGTTTGCGCGTTCGTCAGGCAGTGGTGCAGCGGCCTGGACCCCGCGCCCGTGGGCGAGGTGACCTGCCTGTACACCTCGACCGCGAGCGAGGACTTCATCCTGGACCGGCAGGGGCCGTTCGTCATCTGCTCGCCCTGCTCCGGCCACGGCGCCAAGTTCGCCCCGCTCGTCGGCGAGATCGCAGCCGACCTAGCCTGCGGCGGAGCCTCCCCGGACCCCCGCTTCACCCTCGCGGCGCACCGCGGCTAGGTCCGGTCAGTCCCGCCTCCGGCCCGGATCCCGGCCGCGACCCTGCTCACGTCGTCCGGCGAGCGTTAGCGACGACCGGCGCAGCCCAATGCACCTCTGATGCGTCTGAGACCGGCGAAAGGCAGCCGGCGGATATGGGGCCCGAACGGCGAGCCTGCTTGCCGGCGGCCGGCGCAGGCCCTAGAGTCCAAGCCAGGTTCCGTGGGCACGATCGCGGCCTTAGCACGGAGGTTCAGCACTCGTGGCAGCATCCCGATTGACAGAGCCCCAGGCAGGTGAGTTGGGTCCGACCGGACGGCCGATGTCCGGCTTTCCCGATCCCGAGCCACTCGAGGAACATGGTCCGGCACGGATCGTAGCAGTATGTAACCAAAAGGGTGGTGTCGGTAAGACCACCACCACGATAAACCTCGGCGCCGCCCTGGCCGAGCAGGGCCGCCGCGTGCTCCTGGTCGACTTCGACCCGCAGGGAGCGCTCTCGGTCGGGCTCGGCATCCAGCCGCACGACATCGACTGCACGGTCTATAACCTGCTGATGGAGCGCGACATCACGGTGCAGGACGTGCTGCACAAGACGAACGTCGACGGCATGGACCTGCTGCCCAGCAACATCGACCTGTCCGGCGCCGAGGTCCAGCTGGTCCACGAGGTCGGCCGCGAGTACGTGCTCGGCGGGGTGTTGCAGCCGATGATGCCTGAGTACGACATGATCATGATCGACTGCCAGCCGTCCCTGGGCTTGCTGACGATCAACGCGCTCGCGTGCGCGGACAGCGTGCTTATCCCGATGGAGTGCGAGTACTTCGCCATGCGCGGCGTGGCCTTGCTGATGGAAACGATCGACAAGGTTTCGCGCCGCCTGAACACGAAGCTCACGATCGACGGCCTGCTCGCCACTATGTACGACTCGCGGACGCTGCATACCCGCGAGGTGCTGGCCAGCATGGTCAATGGTTTCGGCGACAAGGTTTTTCATACCGTAATCAACCGCACGGTGAGGTTCCCGGACGCTACGGTGGCCGGAGAGCCTATTACCAGCTTCGATTCCGGGTCCTCGGGGGCGAATTCCTACCGGGAGCTGGCTAAGGAGGTACTGGAGCGGTGGCGGCAGGCAGGGGACGATCACGGAGGGTAAGCCTTCCCGGGGTCGCTGAACTCTTGCGCCCCGCTGCTCGTGGCCCGGACGGAGGCGACCAGCGCCGGGCCAGCGGCCGGGAAAAGCACACCCAGAAGATCACCGTCTACCTGTCCGCCGAGGAACTACTTGACCTGGAACGTGCCCGGCTCGCCTTGCTGCGCTACGGGGCCTCGGCCGACCGGGGCCGGATCGTCCGCGAGGCGATCGCGGTCCTGCTCGCCGACCTCGACGCGCGGGGTCAGGAGAGCCTGCTGGCTGGCCGCATCGCCAGCGGGATCACCGCGAGCGCCAACGGCACCAACGAGGCCAATGAGGCCAACGGCACCAGTGAGAAAGCCCAGGGCACCCCACCAGAAAATGACCCGGACGCGACGAGCTCATCCGGGTCATAGCAAGCCCCCGACCTCGCTAGCGTCATGAGCGTGCGGGTGGACGACGCAGACCTGACGGGCGATCGGGACGACACGGCGCGGGCCGCGGCCGCCTCCAAAGCCTTCGAGGTGCACCTTGATGTGTTCGAGGGCCCGTTCGACCTGCTGCTCGCGCTGATCTCAAAGCACAAGCTGGACATCACCGAAGTCGCGCTGTCCCAGGTCACCGACGAGTTCATCGCCTACATCTCGCAGCGCGCCGACGGCTGGGACCTGGACCAGGTGAGCTATTTCCTGGTCGTCGCGGCCACGCTGCTCGACCTCAAGGCGGCTCGCCTGCTGCCTTCCGGTGAAGTGGAGGACGAGGAGGACCTCGCCCTGCTCGAGGCGCGGGACCTGCTGTTCGCCCGGCTGCTGCAGTACCGCGCGTACAAGGAAGCCGCGGCCGCCTTCGCGGCCCGGATGACCGCGGCGGCCCGCCGCTTCCCGCGCCGGGTGCCGCTCGAGCCGCGCTTCGCCCAGCTGCTCCCCGAGGTGCTGCTGGGCCTGGGCCCGGCCGAATTCGCCCGGCTCGCGGCGCTCACGCTCGCGCCCAAGGTGCCGCCGAAGGTATCGACCGACCACATTCACGCACCCGTGATCAGCATCAGGGAGCAGGCCCAGCTCATCGCGGCCCTGCTGGCCGAACTCGGGCGGGCCAGCTTCCGGCAGCTCACGGCGCGGGCGGCCGGGAGCTATGAGGTGGTGGCCTCGTTCCTGGCCCTGCTGGAGCTGTACCGGGAGGATGCGGTGTCCTTCGAGCAGATCGCCCCGCTCGGCGAGCTCTACGTGACGTGGACGGGAACCAAGGACCTAAACACTGATAGCGTCAATGAGCTGACCGAAAGCGACGACTAACGAGATGACCAGCGAACCCCAGACCCCAGACCCGCAGGAAGAGACCCTCGAGAACCCGACCTCCGAAGGCCCCGGGCTGCGAGCCAGCCTGGAGGCGATCCTGCTGGTGGCCGACGAGCCGGTGCCGGTGGTCATGCTGGCCCAGGTGCTCGAGCGCCCGAGGAACGACGTGGCGGCCGAGTTGCGCGAGCTGGCCGCCTCCTACGTCACCGAGGGCCGGGGTTTCGAGCTGCGCGAGATCGCCGGCGGCTGGCGGTTCTACACCCGCGAGGATTGCGCGCCGCTGGTCGAGCGTTTCGTCAGTGACGGGCAAGAGGTCCGTCTCACCCAGGCGGCCCTGGAGACCCTGGCTGTCGTGGCCTACCGCCAGCCGGTAAGCCGGGCCCGGGTGTCGGCCGTGCGCGGGGTCAACTGCGACGGGGTCATGCGTACGCTCGTGCTGCGGGGCCTCACCGAGGAGGCGGGCACGGATCCGGAGACCGGCGCCATCCTCTACCGAACCACCCGGTACTTCCTGGAACGGCTCGGCCTGGCGAGCCTGGAGGATCTCCCGGATCTCGCGCCCTTCCTGCCGGAGAACATTGAGGACATCGAGGATGAGAACGCCCGAACGTAACCCTAAAGACAACTTCCGCGACGATGACGATGAGGATGACTTCGGCGAAGGCGCAGGCGCAGGCGACGAGGGTGAGCGGGATTCGCTGATCGACGTCCCCGGCGGCGTCCGGCTGCAGAAGGTCCTGGCCGAGGCGGGGATCGGCAGCCGCAGGTACTGCGAGGAGCTCATCGGCGCGGGCCGGATCGAGGTTGACGGCGAGATTGTCCGCCGGTTCGGCGCCCGGGTCGATCCTGACCACCAGGTGATCAGGGTGGACGGCAGGCGCATCCCGGCTAAGCCAGGGCGGGTGTATATCGCGTTCAACAAGCCGCCTAAGGTGCTGACCGCGATGTCGGATTCCCGCGGCCGCAAGACCGTGGCGGACTTCCTCGGCGACCGGGCCGAGCGGCTCTTCCACATCGGCCGGCTGGACTATGACACCGAGGGCCTGATGCTGCTCACCAATGACGGCGAGCTCGCGCACCGGCTCGCCCACCCCAGCTTCGAGGTGGCCAAGACCTACCTGGCCGACGTGACCGGCCCGGTGCCGCGTGATCTCGGCCGCCGCCTGATGGCCGGGGTCGAACTCGACGACGGCGTGGCCATCGCGGACAAGTTCCGGGTGATCGACCGGTCCGGCGGACACGCGCTGGTGGAGATTACCCTGCACGAGGGACGCAAGCACGTGGTCAGGCGGATGCTGGCCGCCACCGGGCATCCGGTCACCAGGCTGGTCCGTACCGATGTCGGCCCGATCAGGCTCGGTAACCTCAAGCCGGGTACCTCGCGCCAGCTGACCACCAGGGAAATGGGCGAGCTGTACGCGGCCGTCGGCCTGTAGCCTGTGGCGATGAGAGGAGCTTGCCGATGACAGTCAGGGCGGTGCGCGGTGCGGTGCAGGTCGATTCGGCCGACCGGGACGCGATACTCGAGGCCACGGCCGAGCTGGTGACCGAGGTAATGACCCGCAATGAGCTCAGCACCGATGATGTCATCAGCGTTCTGTTCACGGCGACGCCCGACCTGACCGCCGAGTTCCCCGCGCTGGCCGCGCGGAAGATCGGCTTCCACGACGTGCCGCTGATCTGCGCCTCGGAGATCGCCGTGCCCGGGGCCATGCCCCGAGTGGTGCGGCTGATGGCGCACGTAGAGACCGGTCGGCCGCGCTCGGCAATCCAGCACGTGTACCTGCGCGGCGCCGCCGCGCTCCGCCTGGACATCGCCCAGTTAGGGCAGCCCAGTAAGGGCAGCACAGTAAGGGCAGCACAGTAAGGACGGGCACAGTGCGGGTGGCAGTCATCGGGACGGGGCTGATCGGCACGTCGATCGCGCTTGCGCTGCGCGAGCACGGCTCCGCCGTCTGGCTCGCCGATTCCGACCCGGCCGCCGCCAGGCTAGCGGCCGATCTGGGTGCGGGCGACCTACTGCCCGACGTTCTCCCCGCCGCCGCCGACGTGGCGGTGATGGCCGTGCCCCCGGCCGTGGTGGCGGCCACGCTGGCCGCCGCGCAGGCTCGCGGCCTGGCCCGCTGCTACACCGATGTGGCCAGCGTGAAGCAGCTGCCGGTCGCGCAGGCCCGGGCCCGCGGCTGCGACATGACCAGCTACGTGCCCGGGCACCCGCTGGCCGGAAGGGAGAAGCACGGGCCGGCCGCGGCCCGCGCCGACCTGTTCCTCGGCCGGACCTGGGCGCTGTGCCCCGCGCCGGAAACGTCCGAGGCGGCGACCGGGACCGTCATGTCGTTGGTCCGGGCGTGCGGGGCGGTTCCCGTGCGCACCGAGGCGGCCGCCCACGACCGCTGGGTCGCGCTTATCTCCCACGCCCCGCATCTAGTGGCCGCCGCGATGGCGGCCCGCCTCGAAACGGCTCCGCCCGAGGCGCTCGGCCTGGCCGGGCAGGGGCTGCGCGACGTGACCAGGATCGCGGCCGGCGACACCGGCCTGTGGACGCAGATCCTGTCCGCCAACGCCGCGCCGGTCGCCGAGGTGCTGACCGCGGTGGCCGCCGACCTGGCCGAGGCCGCCCGGATGCTCGCCGAGGGTGACCCGAAGTCAGTGGCGACGCTGCTTGACCACGGCCAGGCGGGCGTGGCCAGGATTCCCGGCAAGCACGGCGGCGAGCCCAGCGAGTTCACCGTGGTCCAGGTCGTCATCCCGGACCAGCCCGGCGAGCTGGCCCGGCTGTTCGAAGCATCGGGCGCGGCCGGGGTCAATATCGAGGACGTCCGGATCGAGCACTCGCCCGGGCTGCCGGTCGGCGTCGCCGAGCTGTCCGTGCGCCCCGCCGAGGCGGACACCCTGCTCGATGCCCTGGAGCAAGGCGGCTGGCCCGTCCGCAGGTAACTGGAAAATCATTTTTTCTGCCGAACGGGCCGGAGTGCCCGCTCCAGTCACCTGCGCACGAGCCGGGCGACCCCTAAGGCCGGTACCATCGCACGGGTGAAGACTTCAGCGGACCTGGACACTGACCGGGAGGACGGGACGGACGGCGGATTCAGTCTCGTGGTCGCGGTCGACGGACCCTCGGGCGCGGGCAAGTCGAGCGCTTCCCGCGGCGCGGCGATCGCGCTCGGTCTGCGTTACCTGGACACCGGAGCCATGTACCGGGCCCTGACGTGGTGGCTGCTTGACCGGGGCATCGACACCAGCGATTCACCGGCGGTGGCTCGGCTGGCCGCCGAGCCGGTCATCGAGGTCAGCACCGACCCAGGGGCGCCGTGGACCAGGGTCGACGGCACCGACGTCTCCCAGGCGATCAGGAGCCGCGAGGTCACCAGCGCGGTCAGCTCCGTCGCGGCCGTCCCCCAGGTCCGGGCGCACCTGATCGCCATGCAGCGGGAGATCATCGCGAACGCGCACGGGATCGTCGCCGAGGGCCGGGACATCGGCACGGTGGTCGCGCCGGACGCGCCGGTAAAGGTGTTCCTGACCGCCGACGGCGCGGCCCGGGCCGGGCGCCGGGCCGCCGAGGCGAGCTGGTCACCGGACAGCACCCGGGCCGAACAGGACCGGCGCGACCGCCTCGACGCGGCGCAGAGCGGTAAGGCCGCCGACGCGGTCGAGATAGACTCCACCAGGCTAGGCCTTGATGAGGTGGTCGACACCATCGTCCGCCTGGCCTGTGAGCACGCGGGCGTACCCTTCCCGCGCCAGAAGAGCAGGTAACAGGTAATGATGCCGAACGAGGCCGCCCCTAGTCCCGACCCGAGCCCCGTCGCCGTTCCGGTGGTCGCCGTGGTCGGCCGCCCCAATGTGGGCAAGTCCACCCTGGTGAACCGGATCCTCGGCAGCAGGCAGGCGGTCGTGGAGGACACGCCCGGCGTGACCAGGGACCGGGTCACCTACGACGCCTTGTGGAGCGGCCGGGAGTTCACGCTGGTCGACACCGGCGGCTGGGAGCCCGCGATCGAGGGCTCGGAAAGCCTCGCCGCCCGGGTCGCCGGCCAGGCCAGGGTGGCGGTGGACGCCGCCGACGCGGTGCTGTTCGTGGTCGACGCCACGGTGGGGGTGACCGACGCGGACGAGGCGGTGGCCAACGTGCTGCGCCGGTCGGGCAAGCCGGTCGTGGTCGCGGCCAACAAGGTCGACGACACCAAGGCCGAGTCCGAGGTCGCCGCGCTATGGTCACTCGGCCTCGGCGAGCCGGCCCCGGTCAGCGCGCTGCACGGACGCGGCAGCGGCGACCTGCTGGACCTCGTGCTCCACGCGCTGCCCGATGCACCGGAAAATACCGACGAGGCCGAGGGCGGACCCCGCCGGGTGGCCCTCATCGGCCGACCCAACGTCGGCAAGTCCAGCCTGCTGAACAAGCTGGCCGGTCACCAGCGGGCCCTCGTGGACCCGGTGGCGGGCACCACCAGGGACCCGGTGGACGAGCTGATCGAGCTCGGCGGCAAAACCTGGCGGTTCGTGGACACGGCCGGCATCAGGCGCCGGTTCCGCGAGAACCAGGGCGCGGACTACTACGCGGCGCTGCGCACCGCGGGCGCGCTCGAGGTCGCCGAGGTCGCCGTGGTGCTGATCGACGCGAGCGAGCCGCTGACCGAGCAGGACCTGCGGATCGTCTCGATGGTCATCAAGGCCGGCCGGGCCCTGGTCATCGCCTACAACAAGTGGGACATGGTCGACGAGGAGCGGCAGCATTACCTGGACCGCGAGATCGACCGGCAGCTGCACACGGCCCGCTGGGCGCCGCGGGTGAACATTTCCGCCTCCACCGGCCGGCACACCGAGCGGCTGGTACCCGCGCTTGAGAAGGCGCTGGAGGGTTGGGAGACCCGGGTGCCGACCGGCAGGCTCAACGCCTGGATCACCGGGCTGGTCGCGGCGACCCCGCCGCCGGTCCGCGGCGGCAAGCAGCCGAAAATCCTGTTCGCCACCCAGGCCGGAGTCCGCCCGCCGCATTTCATCCTGTTCGCTTCCGGCTTCCTGGAGGCCGGTTACCGCCGGTTCGTGGAACGGCGGCTGCGGGAGGAGTTCGGCTTCGAGGGCAGCCCGGTGCAAGTTTCCGTCCGGGTCAGGGCCAAGCGGGAAGGCCGCGGCGGCCGCCGCTCGGCCAAGGGCGCCGGAGCCGACCGGCGCCGCTAGCCCGCTCAGGACGCGAACACCCCCGGCGGGGCGGCGGGGGAGGGCCGGGCTGCCGCGTCGGTCACCGGTTTCGCGCCCGCGGCGAAGCGCGTGAGGTCGTCGCCGTGCAGCACTCGTCCCGGCATCGGGTCCGACGCGGCCAGCCTGGTGAGCGTGTCGACCGGGAACGCGCGGGAACTGGCCGCCAGCACCAGGTTGCCGAACCGGCGTCCGCGCAGCACCGCCGCATCCGCGATCAGGCAGGCGTGCGGGAAGACAGCCCGCACCGTCGCGACCTGCGCGCGAGCGTGCGCGAGTGGTGCTCCGTCGGCCACGTTGGCGGCGAAGATCCCGTCCGCACGCAGCGCCCGACGGGCGGCCTGCATGAACTCCACCGAGGTCAGGTGGGCCGGGGTGCGCCCGCCCGCGAAGACGTCCGCGACCACCGCATCGAAGGAGGCCGGCGGCAACCGCTCGAGCACCGCCCTGGCGTCGCCGACGCGAACCCGGATCCGCCCGCCGTGACCGGCCCGCGGTAGCGGCAGCCTGAGCCGCAGGAAATCCAGCAGCACGTCGTCCAGGTCGACGGCCACCTGCTGTGAGGCAGGCCGGGTCGCGGCTACGTAGCGGGCCAGGGTGAGCGCCCCGGCGCCCAGGTGCAGCACGCGCAGCGGCCGCCCGGCGGGCGCCCCCGTGTCGATTAGGTGTCCCAGCCGCCTGACGTATTCGAAATCCAGGTATCCCGGGTCGTCGAGGTCGACGTGCGACTGCGGAACGCCGTCGATCAGCAGCATCCACGCCGCCGGCCGGTCGGCGTCCCGCAGCAGTTCGGCGTGGCCCAGACCGGTATCCACTTGGTTGCCGGTCTCCCCGGACGCCTGCCTCCGTCGGCTCATAGCTGTCATTATCGGTCGTTTCCCCGCGGGCTAGGTCAGGCATCAACCAGGTGGCGGTTCGAAGAAGCGGCCCGCGTATGCGAGGCTGTGTTACGTACTTTTCACGCCGCAGGAGGCCCGCATGGCTGTCGACCAACCCAAGCCCGCTGATGCCGCGCGCCCGGTGCATGACGGGCCACCGGGGGTCGCTTCCGAGACCGCGAAGCCCGGTGCCCAGGCGGAGCCCGGCGCTGGCGCCAAACCCGGCCCCCCGGAGGAGTCTGAGCTGGATGACATGAAGCGGAAGTTCCGTGAGGCGCTGGACCGCAAGCGCGGCTCGCACGCCGCCGGGAACGCGGAGGGCGCGCAGGATACCGGCAAGGTACACGGATCCCACGGCCCCGCAGCCAGCCGCCGTTCGTTCCGCCGTAAGAGCGGCGGCTGAGCCCGCTCAGGCGGGTACCGCGCGGAACCAGGCGCGGTCATCGGTGAGGTAGCGATCCAGGCCCAGTCCCGCGTCGGCGAGCACGGCCGCCAGTTCGGTTTCGTCCAGGCGCATCGACGTGAACGTCTGCGTCCAATGCTGGTCACCCGCTATGTACTCCACCGTGGCTGATACCAGGTTCGGCGCGGGCCGCGATATGTCCCGCATCCGGAAGGTGATCCCGTCGCGCGTCGTCTCGGAGTCGGCCACGGCGGAAAACCACTCGGGCGGGTGCTGCTGGATGATGACGTAGCCATGCTCGGCGACGTGACGGCGGCAGGCGGCGAGGAATGCGGTCCTGGTCCCCGTATCGGCGTTGATCAGGTGCGACGCGAGCAGGACCACGTCGAAGCGCCGGCCGAGCGCGAGATCCTCGATGCGCGCGCACACCGTTTCCGCGTCGCGTACGTACGCCAGCATGTCCGGTGACTCATCGACGGCGACGACCGGATGCCCGAGCGCGACGAGCGGATGGGTAATCCGCCCCGTGCCGCTGCCCAGCTCGAGGATGGACGCGCCGGGTCCAGCAGCGTCGTGCACGATGGCCGGCTCGCCCATTTCGGTCATCCGTGCGTAGAACTCCACGGAACAGCCGTCCGGCGCGATCACCCCCGGTCCGGTCCCGGAGGACCGTGCCGCCTCGGTCATGGCTCTATTGTGCCCGAACGACCCGAGACCATCCGCATCCGAGCTCCCAGGGAGCAGCAGCTCCTAGGCCGGGGCGATCGCGGAGTCTATCGCCGCGGCCCACAGGTGGGCGGGCCGGGCGTGGTCAGCATTCCGGCGCACGGGCTGCGGGCTAGTCTGCGGCCCCGCTTGCTCAGGGACCTGATGTTGTTCGTCGGCCACCGCCAGGTGGAACCAGACCGTAGTGGCAGCCGCGTTCCTAAGATATCCCCACTGAGCGGCCAGGTGCTGGACCAGGAACAGGCCGTGTCCTTCGGCCGCGTACAGATCGCCCTTCACGATGGGCGCGCTCGCCGAACCGTCGTCGATGACCTCGACGAGGACGCCGCGCGGCATGCCGATCACGACGATCGTAACGGTTCCGCCCTCGACGCCAGATTTGCTGTGCGCGATGGCGTTGGTGACTATTTCTGACGTCAGTAAGGTCGCAGAGTCGCTGTCTGCGCCGGTCTGACGGGCACTGAGCGTCTCCGCGACGAAGGTCCGCGCCGCGGAGACCTGTTCCGGACGTCCGGGGATGGTCAGGGAGCCGAGGACCTTAGCACGCGAGCCGCCCGTCCCTCGGGGCTCTGGCCTGCGCAGCGCGCGGTACCCCGATCCGCGCGGATTATCTTCGGGCGTTTCCATGTTGAGCCCCTCCTAGATTGCCAAGACCGTGGTCTCACCTGTTCGCGACCCCGGGGACTGGGGGCCGTCAACTTCGGCCTGCTCCTCATGTCACACTTGTGACACTCGCCACTGTGGTACGCATAGTCCTGCCGCTTGCCGCTTGCCGCTTGCCGCTTGCCGCTTGCCGCTTGCACTGACGGCTGACGCATCGACGACCCTATTAGCGGCTAGATGCCAGAAAAATCCGTAAAGCACCGGATAGCTAATTAGTTTGTAATATGCCCGATTTGTACCTCCGTGATCGGCAACGTGGACTAGTATCGGAAACGATCATGAAGGCCGAGGGCGCCTGCACGCAAGTGCGTGGGGCAAATTTCCGGGATGAAATCCCGGATGGGATTTCATCCACGCTGTTGGTGCTGTACCGTACTGCTTGTCAGGGACGATGTGGAGTGCTCCGATTACGCTCTGGTGCTCAAAGACTGGTCTCATTACTTTCGGGGTCCGATTCTCACATCCCTTCAAGCACTAACCCCTCTGCTCCACGAGGAGGCGAGCTTCTCGTGCCCCCTGGACCGACCGTTCGTAGGCGCAGGCTCGGTGCTGAGCTCCGCCGTCTGCGGGAAGCACATTCGCTCAAGCTCGAGGAAGTGGCCGAGAAACTCGGCGTGGCCCCTTCGACGCTCTCGCGCATCGAGACAGGTAAGGCACCGACCAAGTCCGCGTACCTGACCGCCATGCTCGCGATGTACGAAGTCGAGGACCCGGGCGCGCGGAAGGTCCTGGTCGACATGGCCCGCGAGGGTCACCGCAAGGGCTGGTGGTCGATCTATGATGACGTGCTGCCCAGCGGCTTCGACATCTACGTCGGCCTGGAAGCGGAAGCTTCCGGCCTGCGGAGTTACGAGTCCGATGTGGTCCACGGGCTGCTGCAGACGACCGATTACGCCCTGACCGTGCTGCGTGAGCTGCGGCCGAGGGACAGCGCTGAACAGGTCGAGCGGGTGGTGGACCTCCGCATGGAGCGGCAGCGATTGCTGGACCAGGATCCGCCGCTGGACGCCTGGATCATCCTCGACGAGGGCGCGATCAGGCGCAGAGTCGGCGGTATCGCGGTCATGCGGCACCAGCTTGAGCACCTGATCCAGGCCAGCCGCTGGCCGAACGTGACGCTGCAGGTTCTCGCCTTCGAATCGGGCGCGCACGCCGGGCTGATCGGACCGTTCGCCATCCTGGAGTTTCCGGAGCGCACGGATCCCGACGTCGCCTACACCGAATCCCTGGGCGGCATGATCTACCTGGAAAAAGACCGGGAAGTCCGTGCCTGCGCCGAGGCCTTCGACCGGATGCGTGCCGCGGCTCTTTCGCCGGCCGCGTCGGTCGAACTGATTCAGCAGGTCGCCCGAGAGCTGGGCTGATTAACCCTTATCTCCGAATAAAACGCCGCAAATACAGGAAAGGAGAGGCGGATGGATACCGACCTCACTGGGCTGCGCTGGTTCAAGAGCAGCGCAAGCAGCGCCGCGGGCTGCGTCGAAATAGCGCACCTTCCCGAAGGAGGGGTCGCGGTTCGCGACTCAAAGGACCGGGGCAAGGCGCCCCACGTCTACAACCGCCACGAATGGGAGTGCTTCCTGATCGGGGCCAAGAACGGGGAATTCGACCTTCCCGTCGCCTGAGGCTTCCCGTCGCCTGGCGTCGGCGGGGGGAGGCGGGCGGAGCTCCGTCCGTCCCCGAGTGTCCGGCGCGGCAGGGCGGCGGTTGCGGGGCGATGATGTGGGGAGGAGCAGAGGGCGGTGGTCCTGCGGGTCCACCGCCCTCCGCGGGGCCTGCCCAGCGTCGGGGAAGGGGCATCCCGGACGCCGAAGTCAGTCAAAATCGCCGTCTTTCGCGCCGCCTACGAAGGCGTCCCACTCGTCCGGCGTGAATACCAGGGCGGGTCCGGCCGGATGCCTGGAGTTGCGGATCGCGACCTGGCCGTCCGGCAGGTTCGCGACCTCCACGCAATTGCCTCCCTGAGGGCCGCTCCGGCGGCTCTTACGCCACGTCACCACGGGCAGGTCAGCGGCAGGCATTCCGTTACGGATGCTCATGGATTAACCCTTCAGCTCGTTGATGATCGTGGTGAGAATGTGTGGTGTCTCGCTGGGCTTGGCGCTCACGATGCTGAGTCGTTCCATGGCCACCAGGTAACGGTCCACGTCGGCTTTCTTGTCGAAGTACAGAGCACTGGTGAGGTGTTCCAGGTAGGCCACGTCCGGCAGGTCCGGTTCGTTGAACCGCAAGATGGTGAACCCGCTGGGGACCGCGTGGCCGCCCATGCCAAAGGGCGTGATCTGCAACGTCAGGTTCTGCCTGCTGGTGAGGCTGAGCAGGTAGCGAAGCTGGTCGCGCAGGATCTCGGTGCTCCCGATCGGCCGTCGCAGTGCGGTCTCCTCCACGATCGCCCAGAGCCTGAGCCGTCCCTCGGTGAACCGGCGCTGCCGTTCCTTGCGCAGGATGACGTGCCGCTCCGCCTCGCTGATGGGGATGTCGCCCACGGCGAGTACCGCGGCGGCGTACTGGTGCGTCTGCAGCAGACCCGGGATGAACTGCGGCTCGTAGACGCGGATCGACGCCGCGGCCTCCTCCATCCCGACGTAGGACTGGAACCAGTCGGGCAGGACGTCGTTGTACCGGTGCCACCAGCCCGGGCGGTTGGCCTGCTCGGCCAGGTTCAGCAGTTGCTCCCGCTCGACCGGGCCGACGCCGTAGTAAGTCAGCAGGTCGAGTACGTCGATCTCGCGGATCGCGTTCCGGCCGAGCTCGATGCGGCTGATCTTGGACTCCGACCCGCGGATCGCGCGGGCCGCGGCCTGCGCGCTGATGCCGCGGCTTTCCCTGATTCGCCGCAACTGGGTGCCGAGCAGTATGCGGAGCATAGTGGGCCCCTCTGTCGGCTCCGGCATGCCGCCTCCTGGGTTTCCGCCGTGCCACGGAATTTTCTTACGCAATTGCGTGGCAATGCGTTGCCATCCAGCTTTCGCAATCGCCATGGTATCGCATATGGGATTGCATACCACCCCCCAGTATTGGCGGCTTGGCCATCCCGGCTGAGACACTTCTGTCTCGGACACTTCTGCCTGCCTGAGGTCATTAATGATCGTTACCCTGGTCGTGATTGGTACCGGTTCTCGGGGCTCGCGGGCTGGACGCCGACCCGAGGTCCAGGCCAGCGCAACCATGTGGTCTGCGGTTCCGTCTCTCAGGGACCCTGGGGAAGGGGCCCGGACATTTGATGTCGGCGCCCTCGTCCGGCGACTGGCGGACCACAATCCGGCAGGATATTCTAAGCCCGGCGCGCATTTATGATTGCCTGCTGGACGGGAAGAATAATTACCCGGCCGACGGGCGGGTCGGCGACGAGATCGCGGCGCACCTGCCGAATATTGGCCAGGCATTCGGCTGGAACCGCATCTTTTTGCAGCGTGCCGTGCGCTTTCTCGTGGCTGAGGCCGGAATTCGCCAGCTTATCGATATCGGTACCGGGCTCCCGACCGCGGGTAACGGGCACGACGTAGCGAGGCAGGCCGGCCACGCGGATCGTCTACGTGAACAGCGACCCGGTGGTCCTCGCCCCCAGCCGGACCGGTCCGGCCCGGCGGTTCGTAAGATGTGGTCATGCGCTATGGGTCACTCGGAGCATCCGGGCTGCTGGTGTCGGTCGTCGGGCTCGGCTGCAACAACTTCGGCGGACGCCTTGACGTGGACGGGACGCGCGCGGTGGTGGACGCGGCCATTGATGCAGGCATCACGCTGTTCGACACCTCGGACACTTATGGCGCCGACGGAGGGTCGGAGCGGGCGCTCGGCGAGGTCCTCGGCTCACGCCGCGACCAGGTCGTGCTAGCCACGAAGTTCGGCAACCAGAAGACCGACATGGGGTACGGGCCGGCCGTCGGCGCGAAGGGCGGACGCGCCTACATCAGGCGCGCGGTGACGGAATCGCTGCGGCGGCTGCGCACCGACCACATCGACCTGTACCAGCTGCACACCCCGGACCCGGTGACCCCGGTCGAGGAAACGATCGCCGCACTGCACGAGCTGGTAGCCGAGGGCAAGGTCAGGTACGTGGGCCACTCGAACTTCTCCGGCTGGCAGCTGGCCGACGCGGCGCACCTGGCGGCGAGGAACGGCCACACCCCGTTCATCTCCGCCCAGAATCACTGGTCGATGCTGGAGCGCGCAGCCGAGGCGGACGTCGTCCCCGCGGCCAGGCACTTCGGTGTCGGCGTGCTGCCGTATTTCCCGCTCGCCAACGGCCTGCTCACCGGCAAGGTCCGGCAGGGCCAGGCCGTCCCGGCGGGCAGCAGGCTGGCCGGGCGCGAAGGCTACATCACGCCGGGGAAGCTGGCCAAGGTCGAGGCGCTCATTTCCTGGGCGCAGGCGCACGGCGTCACGATCCTGGACGTGGCCATCAGCGCCCTCGCCGCACAGCCCGGTTGTTCCTCGGTAATCGCGGGCGCGATGACGCCCGAGCAGGTCAAGTCCAATGCGGCCGCGGCTGAGTGGATCCCGTCCGCCGAAGAGCTAACCGAGATCGATCGCATCGTCCCGCCGCCGGCCCCGCCCGCCTGACGGCCCCGCCCGCCTGACCCCGGATCAGCCGCCGGCCACGGCCGTCTTGTAGAGGGCCGCGACGTTCGAGCCGAACACCGCTGAGTACGAGACCTGGGGGGTATTGCCGCCCTGCTCGTACCCGCCGATGACCCCGATCACCGTGCCCTGCCCGGTTGTCGGGTCAACCTTGCTGAGGAACGGTCCGCCGCTCGTCCCGTCGGTATAGCCGCCGCAGTCGAACTCGAGCTGATCCGTCATCGGCTCCTTGAGCCAGTTCTGGCAGGTAATCGCCTGGTTGCTGCCATCTGGATAGCCGATGACCTGCACCAGCTCGTGGTCCGTCGGCGTGCCGGTGCGTAGCTCTTCCGCTCCGGTTACATTCTCAATCGGCACGCTCGAGCCCGGTTGGCTAACCCGGAGAATAGCCACGTCATCGTCCGGGTTGCCGGATGAACTCCACGCATGGTCAACGTAGACCTTGGTCACGGTCCATACCCCGTAGGGGATCGCGCCGGCGTTATAGCCCGGAACAAAGGCGACGGTTCCTGAGGTGCCGGTGACGCAGTGCGCGGCGGTGATGACGAGGTCTCCGTTTGGGCTGTTGATCACGCTCGCCGTGCAGAAGTGCTGGCTCAGCTTGCCTGCGGAAGTGGCGAACAAGGCCCCTACCGCCGCGGTACCGCCAAACGGCTGCCCGTTACGCGACGGCGACCCGAGGTGCCGCATGGCCCGGACGAAGCCGGTCGCGATGTCGCCCGCGGCTCCGCTGGCCGGGGTGACTGTGATCGCCGCAACGATAGCGACCGTGGTGACGAGGACCGCCCGGACGGGTGACCAGAAGAACCAGCCTGCCCTTGCGTGCGGGGCGGTATCGCCCGCGGCCGTCGTCTCCCCGTCACAGATGCCCGGGTGAGGCCGGTTTCGCCGCCTCGCTCGCATCAGCATCTGTGCCGGTCACCCGCCTTGCTTGGCCATAATTTTGTTGCTTTGAGTTCAACTTCGATACTCAATTGTGATGGACCAGGGGTGACTGTACCAGAGGGGGACGCTCCAAAGTTGGTCAGAAGTCACCGCCTTGAGCTGGGGATTTCCTGTGAGCGTGCTGTACGCCCGCCTTACGCCGGGCCGTGGCCGGCGGTCGCCGCGGCCGCGACCAGGCCTTAGCTACCCTCGGGTAATAGCCCGTGATCGCCAGTCACCAGACGTTGCCGTGTTCAGCTGCGTTACGAGGACCGCATCGAGCTAACGGAAGAGCATTAAGGGTTAACGCGGATCGGGCCGGTCGATGTTCCAGTGCCTGCTCTGGGACGCGAGCCATACGTTTCTCGGGCCCGGGTCCTCCGTAGCCGGATTCGCGGGGTCGCTCGGCAGAATGCTGAACCGGGTAATGCAGCGCTGGCCGCCCTCATGATCGCCGTAGAGCAGCTCCACCGTCCACGGCTGGCGCGCTTCGATGACCTTCCTGGCCGGCTCGTACCTCGGATCCTCGGGGTCACGGAAGGCGCCCTGCCAGAATCCGATATCGCCGACCGGTATGTATAGGTCGCGGTTCTGCCGCTCGAATTCCTCAAGCGGCGCGTGCGTGCCATCGCGACGCCATTCCGGGTAGAAATGCCAGCCGTGCATGACCGCGATGCCGCTGCCCGCGTTGCGCAGCGCCACGGCGAGATAGACGGGATCATCTGATCTTGTTGTACCGTTCCCGTCGCCGACTTCCCCGGTGGCGCCCCCGCCCGGGATCCGCACCCATTTCTCGTCGCCGAAGTTGACCTTCTGCATCGGGTCATCCCGGCGAGACGCCATCAGCACCGGCCGCAACCCGACCAGCAGCGACTGCTGGGCTATCTTCGCCGTCAGGTTCGCGGACCTGACCGCCGAGAACGTGGCCACCGCCAGGACCAGCGTGCCCAGCGCGGTGGCCAGGCTCGCGATCGTGGCCCAGTCGCTCCAGTTCACCAGCGGTCGTGCACGTCGGCGCGGAAGTACTTGTCGTACAGGGCCTCGATCGCGTCGAGCTCCAATTGCGAAAGCGGCGGCAGGCTAGAGGCCTCGGCGTTTTGCCGGGCCTGATCGGTACTGCGCGCACCGGGAATCACGGTGGTCACTCCCGGCTGCTGGATGACCCAGCGAAGGGCCCACTGGGCCGGAGAGCCAGCGGAGTGGACGCCGGTGATGGCCGCGAACTCCCTGGCGGCCTCGACGCCGGCCGCGAAGTCGACGCCCGAGAAGGTCTCTCCCACGTCGAACGCCTCACCCCGGACGTTGTAGTGGCGATGGTCGTCGGCGGCGAACGTCGTCGCTGGCGTGTACCGGCCGGAAAGCAACCCGGACGCGAGCGGGACCCGGGCGATAATTCCGACCCCGGCCGCCGCGGCCGCGGGCAGCACCTGCTCGAGCGGCTTGCGCCGGAAGGCGTTGAGGATGATCTGCACGCTCGCAAGCCCCGGACGTGCGATCGCGGCCAGCGCCTGCGCGCACGTCTCGACGCTCACCCCGTACGCGGCGATCCGCCCCTCGGCGACCAGCGTGTCGAGCGCGTCGTAAACGGCGGCGGAGGAGAAGACCGGCGTCGGCGGGCAGTGCAGCTGCACCAGGTCAAGCCGGTCGGTGCCGAGATTGACCCGTGACCGGTCGGTCCAGGCGCGGAAGTTCTCCAGCGTGTAATTCTCTTCGGTCTGGGCGACCCGGCGGCCCATCTTGGTCGCGACCGTGATTCCCTGCCCGGCGTTGCCGGACAGGAAGCGCCCGATGATCCGCTCGCTGCGCCCGTCGCCGTAGACGTCAGCCGTGTCGAAGAACGTGACCCCGGACTCGACCGCGGCCCGAAGCACGTTCATCGCGTCGCCCTCGGACACGTCTCCCCAGTCCGCGCCGAGCTGCCATGTGCCAAGCCCGATGACCGAGACTGGCCTGCCTGTCCTGCCGAGAACCCGCTGTTCCATGCTTCGCGATCCTACTAAGTCCGCGGCCCCTCCCTGATCGAGGCGCGTTACCCTGCAATCATGAAAGCTGCCGTATATAGGAGTACCGGTCCCGCGTCCGAGGTGCTGCGCATCGAGGAGATCGCCCGGCCCCAGCCGGGCCCGGGCGAAGTCCTGGTCCGGGTGTACGCCTCCGGGATCAACCCCACCGACCACAAGGCTCGTTCGGGTGCGGTCCCGCGCCCGATCGACGGCTTCCAGATCCCGCACCACGATGGCGCGGGGGTCATCGAGGCGGTCGGTCCCGGGGTGAACCCCGGGCGCGTCGGCGAGCGGGTCTGGGTGTGGCTCGCGGCGGCGGGCCGGCCCTGGGGGACCGCCGCCGAGTGGACCGTGGTGCCCGAGCGCCAGGCGACGCCGTTGCCCGACGGCATCTCGTTCGAGCTCGGGGCCTCGCTCGGCGTGCCCGCCATGACCGCTCATTACTGCCTGTTCTCGGACGGGCCTGTGAACGACCAGACCGTACTGGTGGCCGGAGGTGCCGGGGCTGTCGGTCATTTCGTTATTGAATTGGCCGAACGGGACGGGGCGCGTGTTGTCACCACCGTAAGCAACGCGGAGAAGGCGGCGCTTGCGGAGAAGGCGGGCGCGGATCTCGTCGTCAATTACCGGTCGCCCAACGCGGTCCAGCAGATCAAGGCGTTCGCCCCGTTCGTCGACCGGGTGGTGGAGGTGGCACTGGGGGCCAACCTCGCGCTCGATCTGGCCGTCGTCAGGCCGATGGCCACGATCGTGACCTACGCCGCCGAGGCCGCCGATCCCGAACTGCCGGTGCGGGCCTGCATGTCGGCCAACCTCATCCTGAGGTTCGTCTTGCTGTACGGGGTCCCGGCGGCCGCACTAGACCAGGCTGCCCGCGACATCACCGCCGCGCTCGCGGCAGGAGACCTGACCGGCCTGCCCATGCACAAGTTCCCGCTGGATGACATCGCCGCCGCCCATGAAGCAGCCGAGCGCGGTGTGGTCGGTAAGGTCCTCGTTATCCCGTAGCGGGTCAGGGTCAATCTAGGCGGGCCAACCTAGGCCGGCCAACCTAGGCGGGCAGCGCAGGCGCGCGGGGCGGGGTCGCGCGCCGGAACTTACTTCTTCGGGAAGACGCCGGTGTGCTTGGTCCCGCCCCAGAAGACCTGCGTGCCGAGCCGGTCGCGTCGGCCGCTGCCGTCGCACCGGCGGCAGCGCCGGTAAGAGCCCTTGTAGACGCTGCCCAAGTGCCTGCCCGACATGTTGCAGGTAGGGCACTTGCGGAGGGGGTGAATGCGGGTCGAGACCAGGTAGCTGATCCCGGCAATGACAATAATGAGTAGAACAACCATGCTTGATGCTCCTAACTGACCCGCACGGGAGCGCCCATAGCCCGGCGCCGCCTTGCACGCGGGCCGGTACTGCGACCCCAGCGCGAGTTTGACTAACCGCCGTCCACACCGGGGTTGGACCTCACCCCTTGTGCTGACTCACTAGCACAGAGTAAACCACTCCGGCTTAATATGTGAAGAACTTTGGCACGCTAGCTCGCGCCATGTGTACCAGTCATCTCATTTAGCCCTATCACCTCATAGGGCAATGTCACTTTATAGACCGTGCGCATCACTGGCATCAGTGGTACGCGCTAATGCCAAGCTTCACTGCGAGCCCGATGCCGCACAGGCCGACGAAGATACGGAACGGACCGGCGGGCAACCGGCGGGCAATCTTGGGCCCGATCCAGCCGCCAATGAGAAAACCAGCCGCCAGCGGAGCGACAAAGGTCCACCGGACATCACCGAACAACGCGAAGCACGCGGCCGCCATGGCATTCGCCATTCCGGAGACGGCATTCTTCACCGCGTTGACCTTGACGAGCGATTCCTCAATCATCATGCCCAGCACCACCAGCAGCATGACGCCCGCAGCCGCGCCGAAATAGCCGACGTACATCGCGACCGCGAAGAGCGCGACGCGATGCACCAGGCGCTGCTCCTCGTCCGCTCTCGGCGCCAGCTGCTTGATCTTGGGCTGGGCGAGGAGGACGAGCGAGGCGAGGCCGATCAGCACCGGCACGACGACGGTGAAGGTGCTAGCCGGAGTCACCAGCAGCACCGCGGCCCCGGCCGCGCCGCCAAGCGCCGTAATGGCGCCCAGACGGAGCACCCGCCTGCCCTGTCCGGCCAGTTCTGGCCTGGAACTTGCGACGGAACCCGCCCCGGTGAAGACGAGTGAAACGGTGTTGGTCATGTTCGCGCTGAGCGGCGGCACCCCAAGCGCGAGCAGCACCGGGTAGCTGACCAGTGAGGCGATGCTTACCACCGTGCTGAAGATGCCGCCCAGTGTTCCGGCCGCTAGCAGCACGAGCACCTCAGAGAATTTCATCCGAAGCCAGGATTGCGCAGCTAAGTGGCATTCGCATCCCCGGACACCCTCCAGCCGGTGTGATCCCCATCGCATCCCGCCCCCGAGAGTGCGCACTTGGCTAGCCGAATCCCCTTCGCCCCACACAGCACATACTCCTCTTCCTTAGCAACCCATCGCGACCACCGCTCAGTCCGGCGAAGAATGCAAAGTGATCGCCATTAATTCGGCACGGCGTTCCTAAAATGTCAGACCGGTACTCTAGAATCGAACTAGAAAGTGAAAGAAGACCGCCTGTCGGCCTATTCCACCGCGAGGGGAGGTAGCACTCAAGGTGACTGAGTCTCCGTCGATTTCCAGCGTGACTGAAGCCATGGCTATGGTGCGCGCGGGGCTGGGCTTTCTGGTCGCCGCGGACGCGGCCGAGTTGCCGGGTGAGGTGCAGGCGCAGTGCCTGCAGGGCTTCGAGGAGTTCGATGCGATGAGTACGGCGGCGCGGGCTCAGGTTATGGGCGCGTTTACCGCCACCCAGGGTTATGTGGCGGATGGGGATTACAGCCCGAAGATGTGGCTGTTCCACCGGACCCGGGTGACTAGGGGCTGCGCGGCCGGGCATGTGGGCTGGGTCCGGCGGGCCGCCGCGCATCCGCGGGTGGCGGCGGCGATGGGCGCGGCGCAGATCTCGGTGTCGTGGGCCCGGAATATCTGTGACTGGTCCGATAAGCTCCCCGAGGCGTGCCGGGAGAGGGCGGATGAGATCCTGCTCGGCGCGGCCGGCGGGGGCGTGGATCTGTGGGACCTGGCCAAGTTGGCCGGGGAGATGTATGAGAGGTCCCGGCCGCCGGATTCCGGGGATGATCCGGGCCGGGGGTTCGGGGACCGGTCGGTCCGGCTGGGGGCCACGTTCGGGGGCGCGGGGGTCTTGTCGGGGGATCTGACCCCGGAGTGCGCGGCGGTGGTGCGGACGGTGCTGGAGGCGCTGTCGGCCCCGGCGGGCGCGGAGGATGCCCGCGGTCACGAGCAGCGGTATCACGATGCGCTGGAGGAGGCGATGCGGCGGCTGGTCGCGGCCGGGCTGGTGCCGGACCGGGCCGGGCAGCCCGCCAAGGTGGTGGCGCATATCTCGCTGGCGGACCTGCTGGAGCTGGACGCGGACTCGGTGCTGCTGGATCAGTGGGTGGCGCGGGTCCGGGAGCGGTGGGCCGGCGCCCGCGCCGGCGCCTCGGTGACCCCTGGTGACGGGGCGGCGTGGCTGGACGGCGACGCGGCCGGGGGGTTCGCGTGCGACGCCGCGATCACGCCCGTGGTCATCGGCGATATCAACACCGCCGTGCTGGAGGACCTGGTCAAGCTGTGTGTGGAACTGGCCGGGCACGGCTCGGGCTGCGGCGGCCCTGACGAAGACGAGACGACCGCCGGCGGGGAGAAGACCCCCGGGCCGGTGCCGCCGACCGGGCGCGGCCGGGAGGCGCTGGAGAAAGCCATCATCGGCAAGGCGGTGGACCTGCTGTCGGGTCCGGGCGGGCTGGCGTCGTTCTTGCGCCGCTCGCAGCTCGGCGCCCGGCTCGGCGGCCCCAGCCTGCCGCTGGACGTGGGGTTCAGCGAGAACGTCCCGGCCGGGATCCGCACCGCGGTCCGGCTCCGCGACCAGCACTGCCGCTGGTCCGGCGGCTGCCTGCAGCCCGCGGCGGCGTGTGAGATCCACCATGTCAAGCACAAGTCCCGCGGCGGCAAGACCAGCACCAAAGACTGCGTCCTGCTGTGCTGGTTCCACCATCACGTGATGATCCACCGGATGGGCTGGACCCTGGTCCTGAACCCCGACGGCACCACCACCGCGTGGAACCCGGACAAGACCAAGGTCCTGCACAGCCACGGACCACCCGCCCGCGCCGGGTAACACCCCCGGTGACTACGGCACGGCTTGCGAGCTCTAGGTAGCAACTGCGCAAACACACACCCCCGCGCCGGATGGCCACCCCGCCCAAGGACTCCGAGGCGATGGTGTCATCCGGCGCTGAGGGCTGTCCTGGATCCACGGTAGGCGGTTCCTTAGTTGATCGACGACCTGGCTTGCCCGTGACCCGCCGGACCTGGCCGACCCGGGGACGCGGACCCGTGACCCGCCGGACCGTGTTCACGGAACGCGAAAGTATTTTGAGATCAAATGATTTGACATGGAAATAGCTGAGGGTCAAACTGGCCGCGTGAATGAAGGAGGGGCGGCGCAGCCAGAAGGCGAGGCGCTCAGCGGGCCCGAAGGAGTCGGGCCCGAAGGAATAGAGTGCGGGCCGGGACTCGGGCGTGGCAGCGCGGGGTGGTTCTGGGGTGACCCGGAGGACGGGATCCCTGCGGATGCACCCCTGCACGCGTTGCTGCTGGCCGCGTCCAGGATCATGGGGACGTTCTATGCCGGGACGCTGACCCAGGCTGGGCTGCGGATCAGTCCAGCGGGCCTGGGCGTGTTGCGGGTCCTGCTCGCCGGGGACGGGCTCAAGTCCAGTGATGTCGCGGCCCGGGGGTGGTCGTCGCCGGGGACGTTGACCTCGGTGGTGAACACGCTGGTGCGCGAGGGGTACGTCGAGCGGCGCAGCGATGCTGGTGACCGGCGGGTGGTCAGGCTGTTCGTGACTGACAAGGGACGCCGCATCTGCGCGGACTACTACTCGCTGGCCGGGCCGTACTGGCGCGACGCCTTCGACTTCGTCAGCCCGGAGGATGAGCCGGTCATTCGCAAGTTTTTCGTCGACATGATCGAGCAATTCGGTGAGCTGATACGGAAGGAGCGCGGCAAGTGACGCAGGACGTCGGGTTGTCGTGGCCCGGAAAGCATGGGTGTCAACCAATGTTGACAAGGCCGGCCCGTCAACATAGGTTGACATCATGACCGATGCAGGCGGGTTCGCGATACGCACCGAGGATTTGCGCAAGACGTACAAGTCATCTCGCGGCGATGTGCCTGCGGTTCGCGGGATCGACCTCAAGGTCGGGTCCGGCCAGTTCTTCGGGCTGCTCGGGCCGAATGGCGCGGGCAAGTCCACCACGATCGGCATGCTCACCACGCTGGTCCTGCCCACCGGCGGCCATGCGTGGGTGGCTGGCATGGATGTGGTCGCCGATCCGGTCGGGGTGAAGCGCAGGATCGGCGTGGTGACACAGAACAACACGCTGGACATGCAACTGACCGTGGCGGAGAACCTGGAATTCCGCAGCAGGTTTTTCGGACTCGGGCTGCGCGACGCATCGCGCCGCGCCGACCAGCTGCTTGAGGTGTTCGGGCTCGCGGACCGGCGCAAGGCGATGTCGACGGACCTGTCGGGCGGCCAGGCGAAACGGCTCTTGATCGCGCGTGCCCTCGTACACCGGCCGGACGTGCTTTTCCTCGACGAGCCGACCGCCGGACTCGACCCGCAGACCAGGGTCAACCTGTGGGACATCCTGCGCGTGCTGCACGGCGAGGGACAGACGATCCTGCTGACTACGCATTACATGGAAGAAGCCGAGGCGCTGTGCGAGCAGGTCGCCGTGATCGACCACGGCGAAGTCCTCGCCTCGGGCACTGTTAACGAGTTGAAGGATGGCGCAGGCGCGGAGACGGTGATCACCGTCAGGTACGAGGACCCGGTCCCCAACGGCGTCGCGGCGCGGGCCGGACTGGCCGATCGCCCAGGCGTCAGCAAGGTGGAAAGCGACGGCGACTACATCCGGGTGTTTACCCGCGAACCCGAGGGCGTGCTCGGTGAGCTCGTAACCGTAGGGTCGGCCGCCGGGTTGACCGTACGTGACGCGACCCAGCTCAAGCCCAGCCTGGAGACTGTGTTCCTCACCCTGACCGGACGGGAGTACCGCGAGTGACCGTTACCACCAGAAAAGCGCCGCCAGAAGCGGCGGAACACGCCGGAGTACCCTCAGCGTCCGAGGTCGCCGCCTTGATCGCCGACGCGCCGGAACCACGGCCTACCCTGATCAAGACGTTCAACGCCATGATGGCCCGGGAGTTCCGGGTCCTGCGGCGTAACTCCGTCGCCACCTTTACCCGGGCCGTCATGCAGCCGCTGCTGTTCGTCTTCGTCTTCGCTTACGTGTTCCCGAAGATCGGCGGCGGCTTCGAACTCGGCGGGGGAGGGGCAGCGGCGGGTGCGGCCCGGACCGCGGGGAGCATCAACTTCGCCACCATCTTGGTACCTGGCCTGATGGCGTCCATGCTGCTCATGCAGGGCATCATGGCCGTGACGTTCCCGCTCGTGATGGAGTTCTCCTGGCAGCGCACGATCGAGGACCGGGCGCTCGCCCCGGTGCCGATCCGGGTCCTGGCCATCCAGAAGATCGTCGCAGGCGCGGTCCAGGCGTTCATCGGCGCCTGCATCGTCTTCCCGATCGTGCTGCTCGTGCACGCGCCGGGTCAGGCTCCGCATGTGCACGTGACCAACTGGGCCTTGTTCATTTTCATCCTGGTCATGGCGTCGCTGCTCACCTCCTCGCTCGGGCTGCTGCTCGGCACGATCATGGATCCGCGCAAGATGCAGATGCTGTTCGCCGTGATCCTGCTGCCCGCCACCATGCTCGGCTGCGTTTACTACCCTTGGGCGGCGCTGCACAGCATCCGCTGGCTGCAGATCGCGATCCTGATCAATCCCATGGTGTACATGTCCGAGGGCCTGCGCGCTGTGCTCACCCCGACCCTCGGGCATATGCCGATGTGGGCCGTGCTGCTAGCACTCGTCGGTGGCACGGTGGTCTTCGGCTACCTGGGCACCCGCACCTTTACCAGGCGGGTCCTGAACTAGGAACGGGGCCCCATAACCGATCGCGGGCCGAGAGGGCTACGGGGGCCCCTTCGGCTCGCGATCATGCCCCGGCCAGGACGCGTCGTCCGGTCCTTCCGCCCGGTCCGCCCCCCTGCTCACCATCGACGAGCTCCGCACCGGCGTCACCCCGACATCCCGCGACGATGCCCTGGGCGCGCCTTCAACGGCCCGGACAATGCGCTCAACGACGCGGGGCGACCAGCGCTCGCCGGGGTTAGCCCGTCCGGCCCTGGCCGGGAATACCGCTTTAGGGTCCAGTGCTGTTAGTGTTGATAGCCAACAGCCCGGTGCTTTACGGCCGGGCGCGCAAAGCGGAGGACCACCTCCCACCCAGTCGGCCTGGTACACCGAGGCAGGCGGGTCTGGCCAGAAGTTCTGGTCTCAGTGCGTGCGTGAGCACGTCTGTGGCCGGATATCAACTGGCACGGCGCAATCCCGTGACCGTTAGCGGGACGGCGCCGTTGTCGTGGTTGCCCCGCGGAGCGCATCGCTCGCGGGGCTTTTCTCGTGCGCGGTGCCCGCCTCTCCGGGCTGACCCCGCCGCGAAGGCTCCAGAGCATGTGGCACATGCCGCTGCCGGAAGCGCCGGCGGCGGAGGTGAGGCTCAAGGAGGTCACATCAGCACCGAAGCACGTATCAACGAGCGCATCCGTTCTCCCGAAGTCCGGCTGGTCGGGCCGAAGGGGGAACAGATCGGGATCGTCTCGGTCAACGACGCACTCAAGCTAGCTCAGGAAGCCGATCTCGACCTGGTCGAGGTCGCACCGACTGCGCGGCCACCGGTCTGCAAGCTTATGGACTACGGGAAGTTCAAGTACGAGTCCGCGGTCAAGGCCCGGGAGTCACGCAAGAACCAGACCCAAACGATCGTCAAGGAGATCAAGCTCCGGCCGAAGATCGATCCGCACGACTACGGCACCAAGAAGGGCCACGTCGAGCGGTTCCTCAAGGCGGGCGACAAGGTCAAGGTGACGATCATGTTCAGGGGACGTGAGCAGTCACGGCCCGAACTAGGCTTCCGTCTGCTACAGCGTCTCGCCGGGGACGTCGAAGAGCTCGGCTTCGTAGAGTCGCAGCCCAAGCAGGACGGGCGGAACATGATCATGGTGATCGGACCGCACCGGAAAAAGAGTGAAACAAAGGCGCATACGGCGCCGGCGCCGACGCAGAACCGGTCGGTGCCGAGCCCGCGCGCTGCCGCCCCAGCCTCTCAGGGCAGCACAGCACCCCAGGGTGACGTAGCTCCCCAGGGAGCCGCGGCACCTGAGAGCGAACCTGCCGCTGACGGCGCCGCAGTACCGGGTCCGGCCTAGCCGGTAGCATCACCCGGTGGTAATAATCCCCGGCGGTTAGTGACGGGGACGGTTGCCGCTGCGCCCTGTGGGGCCTCAGGGCCGGTGACAGGAGAGGGATCGTCGTGGCAAGGCGCTACGGCGAAGACGAAGCAGATGCCGTCTATACCGGACGGCAGGCACAGGAATGGAGACGACGGCGACCATGCCGAAGTTCAAACCACACAGCGGCACCGCGAAGCGGTTCCGGGTTACCGGCACAGGCAAGGTCATGCGCCGCCGCGCCAACCGAGGCCATTTGTTCGAGCACAAGTCGTCCCGTGTAACGCGACGGCTTTACGCAGAAGTGACGGTCGCCCCCAGCGACCGCAAGGAGATCAAGAAGCTGCTGGGCATTTAGCCCGGCTCGCGCGAGGGAGACAAAACAATGGCACGCGTGAAGCGGGCGACCAACGCCCACAAGAAGCGCAAGGTTGTCCTCGAACGAGCCAGCGGCTACCGGGGACAGCGGTCACGGCTGTATCGCAAGGCCAAGGAGCAGGTCCTCCACTCGATGACCTACGCCTACCGTGACCGCAAGGACCGCAAGGGCAACTTCCGGCGGCTCTGGATTCAGCGGATCAACGCCGCGGCCCGGGCTAACGGCATGACCTACAACCGTTTCATCCAGGGCCTGCGGGTGGCTGGCGTCGAGGTCGACCGGCGGATGCTCGCCGAGCTCGCCGTTGCGGACGAGACGGCCTTCTCGGCTCTGGTCGAGGTGGCGAAGAAGGCGCTCCCCGACGCCTCAGGGTCGGCGGCCGCTTAGGACTACTGATGGCCGGACGGGGGACCGCGTCACCTGCGAGCGGTTATGCGGGCACGGGTTACGCGGGCGTCCACTCACCGCGCCTCAAGGCCGCGCGGCGCCTGACCAAACGCGCCTTCCGTCAGCGTGAGCGGGCCTTCCTGGCCGAGGGCCCGCAAGCGGTGGCGGAGGCTTACCGCTGCGGTGCTCACGTCACTGACCTGTTCGTGACCGCCCCCGCGCGGAGCAGGCACGCCGATCTCGTCACCGAGATCGCCGCCGCCGGCATTCCCGTACACCTCGTCAGCGGCGAGGTCATGGACGAGCTGGCGCAGACGGTGACCCCGCAGGGACTGCTGGCCGTCTGCGGCTTCGTCGACGTCCCGCTCACAGAAGTCACCGGGCCGGCCGAGGGCAACAAGCCGTCTCTGGTCGCGCTCCTGGCGAATGTCCGCGATCCGGGCAATGCGGGAACGGTGCTACGGACTGCCGACGCCGCGGGTGCGCACGCGGTTGTCTTCGCCGACGCTTCGGTCGACCCTTACAACGGCAAGTGCGTGCGCGCATCGGCGGGCAGCCTGTTTCACCTGCCGGTGGTGGCCGGAGCCAGGCTCGAGGACGCGGTTATGACGATGCGTGACGCCGGCTTGCGGATCGTGGCGGCGGACGGACGGACAGGACGATCGCTGGACGACCCCGAGGTGCAGGCTCGCATGGCCGAACCGACGGCGTGGATGTTCGGCAACGAGGCCTGGGGGCTGCCGCCAGAACTCGTCGCGCTGGCCGACGAGCCCATCGCGGTGCCCATCTACGGGCAGGCGGAAAGCCTCAACCTGGCGGCGGCGGCGGCAGTGTGCCTCTATGCGTCCGCGCGTGCGCAGCGAGTGCAAGCGGTAACAGGACAAGCTGGTACGTAAGTAGTCCTTTGATGGCATAGAGTGCTTCAGCTACAACAAAGAGAATTCACATCTCAGGACTGTCACAACGGCAGTTTCCGCGCTAGAGTCTGATCACAATCCGTCACCCAATACCGTGACCACTTCCGGCCGCCGGACGATGGCAGTGCGGCCCCGCCGGACGGAGGCTTCGCTGCAGTGGATGAGCTCATAACGAGCCAGGCGCCCTCGGCCCCTGCGACGGCCCAAGCGCCCAGAGGCCGCGAGACCCCGAATGAGGACGGCTCCGGCGTAACTCCGCTACCTGAGGGATCCGTCCCGATCGGGAGCCTGGTATTTGCCGACGAGTTGCCGGACGGAGTGGTGATCGCCGACGAAGTCGGACGTATCGTCGTGTTCAACCGGGCTGCGGCCCGCCTGACCCGCCTTGATCCGCAGGAAGTCATCGGCAAGTTCGTGTTCGACGTGCTGCCGCTCCGCGACAGCGACGCCCGTGACTGGTGGGTCTACGCCGACCCGTACCACGGCCTGCCGACCCGGACCCGTCACCCCGAACGCTCCCTTTACCTGTCCGACGGCACCGAGGTCCTGGTATCCGTCGGCTATGTCCGCGAGCCCAGGTCCAAGGGGACCGGGAGCGTACGGCGGCTCGTCATCAGCCTGCGCGGCGCGCAGCAGCGGGAGCGGCTCGAGCGTAGCCGCGCCGAGCTCGTGTCGACCGTCGCGCACGAGCTGCGTTCCCCGCTTACCAGCGTCAAGGGTTTCACCGCCACGCTCCTTAACAAGTGGAACAGGTTCACCGACGACCAGAAGCTCGTCATGCTGGAAACGGTGAACGCCGACGCTGATCGCGTGACCAGGCTCATTACTGAGCTGCTCGACGTATCCCGGATCGAGTCCGGCCGGATGGAGGTGCACCGTGAGCTGGTGGACCTGCCCGACCGGGCGAGGAAGATCATCGCGGGCCGCGTGGCCTGCGGCGACGCCGAGGACCGGTTCAGGCTGGAGGTCCGCAACGGCCTGCCGGAGACCTGGCTGGACGCCGACAAAATCGACCAGATCCTCGGGAACCTGGTGGAAAACGCCGTCAGGCACGGAGCTGGTATCGTGACGATCGTGGTGGAACCCGCATACCTGGATGACGCTACGCACCTGGACGACACGGAGACGAAGGCGTCTCTTGGCGTGCCCAACGCGGCCGCCGTCTCAGTACGCGACCAGGGTGAGGGCATCGCGCCCGAGGTGGCGCCCCGCGTGTTCCGCCAGTTCTGGCGAGGTAAGCGCCGCGGCGGTACCGGCCTAGGCCTGTACATCGTCAAGGGCCTCGTGGAGGCACTCGGCGGCACCATAGGCGTGTGCCGTGCGCCAGGCGGAGGCGCTGAGTTCCGATTTATCGTGCCCGCTGGGACTTCTGCCGCCTGAGAGCGACGCCCTGAGGGCACCGCGTAAGGCTCGGTAAGGTAATGTCCCTTCGGGCTATCCAGCACGGCGATCGGCGGCGCTGACGTCATGGGCGATAACTGCCCGGGCGGGGGAGCGCTGAGGCCGACGCTAGCCAGGTGGCGCACGCACTGACGCGGGCGTAATACCACGGCCCGTTCGGCGTAAATAATCGCCGGAACCCCAGCAGACCTCAAGCTACGTACGGCCCGCAGGAAGCAGGACCCATGTCCGCACCAAACAAGAGTTACGACCCAAGGATGGTGGCGTCGTTGGCGCCGGACGCAGTAGCGCGCATGCTCGACGAGGCGCTCGCCGCCGTCGCCGCCGCCGGGACGCTCGATGAACTAAAGGCGGCGCGGATCGCGCACGACGGTGACCGAGCCCCGCTGTCGCTGGCCAGCGGGGAGATCGGCGCGCTGCCCCCCGAGGCCCGCGCCGAAGCGGGACGCCGCGTGGGTGCGGCCCGCAGCCGGCTCCGCGAGGCGCTGCGGGAACGCCTGGTCCAGCTGGAGGCCGAGCGTGACCGCCAGGTGCTGATCACCGAGGCGGTCGACGTCACGCTGCCCGGCGGCCGGATCCCGCCTGGTGCGCAGCATCCTGTCACGATGCTCTCGGACCGGCTGTCCGACGTGTTCGTCGCGATGGGCTACGAGGTCGCGGAGGGACCAGAGGCCGAGGCCGAGTGGTACAACTTCGACGCGCTCAACATCCCGCCCGACCACCCGGCGCGCGAAATGCAGGACACGATCTTCATCGCCCTCGCTGGAGGGTCGGCCGGTCAGTCCCCGGCCGGCGGGCCGGCCGGTCAGGCCCCGGCCGGCCAGCAGAGCCGAGATGAGTCCAGGTCCGGCATAGTGCTGCGGACGCACACCTCGCCGGTGCAGATCAGGGCCATGCTTACCCGCCCGCTGCCGCTTTACGTGGTCAGCCCGGGCCGCTGCTACCGGCACGACCCGCTCGATGCTACGCACAGCCCGGTGTTCCACCAGATCGAGGGGCTGGCCGTGGACGAGGGGCTGACCATGGCCGACCTGCGCGGGGCGATCCAGTCGTTCGTGGACGCGATGTTCGGCGTCGGGCTGCGCACCCGGTTCCGGCCCGACTACTTCCCCTTCACCGAGCCGTCCGGCGACGTGTCGATGGAATGCCACATCTGCCGTGGCGCCTCGGCCAAACCCGGCGGCGAACCGTGCCGGGTGTGCCGGTCGCAGGGCTGGATCGAGATCGCGGGCTGCGGCATGGTGAATCCCCGGGTGCTGGTGTCGTGCGGCATCGACCCCGACAGGTACAGCGGGTTCGCGTTCGGGCTGGGCATCGAGCGCAGCCTGGTCATCGCGCACGGGCTGACCGAGATCAGGGACGCGGTGGAAGGGGACGTGCGGTTCAGCCGGGCGTTCGGGATGGAGATCTGAGATGCTGGTGCCGCTTTCCTGGGTGCGTGAGTACGCGCCGCTGCCCGAGCCTGTCGACGTCACCGAAGTGGCGCGGCGGCTGACCGCGGCTGGGCTCGAGGTCGAGTCGCATGAGTCCGTCGGGCACGATATCCGCGGCGTCGTCGTCGCCCAGGTGCTTTCCATCGAGGAGCTGACCGGTCTGAAGAAGCCGATCAGGTACTGCCGGGTCGCCGTCTCGGAGGGGCAGCTGACCATTCCGCCGGACGAGGCGTCCGGGGTGATCTGCGGCGCGGTCAACTTCGCCGTCGGCGACCGGGTCGCGCTCGCGCTGCCCGGTGCGGTGCTACCCGGTGGGTTCGAGATCGGCGCGCGCAAGACTTATGGCCACATCTCCGAGGGCATGATCTGCTCGGTCAAGGAGCTGGGCATCGGCGAGGATCACTCCGGCATCCTCGTGCTGGCCGCCGACGCGCCGCTTGGCGCCGATTTCGTCGCGTACGCGGGGCTGCGCGATGAGGTGTTCGAGGTCGCGGTGACGCCCGACCGCGGCTACGCCGTGTCGGTACGGGGGATCGCGCGTGAGCTCGCGAGCTCCTACAACGTGCCGTTCACCGATCCCGCCTCCACCGGATTGCCGCCCGCTGAGGTACTCGGCGGGGAACTTGACACCATAGGCCCTGACGTTTACCCCGCCCGCATCGAGGACCCGACCGCCTGCGACAGGTTCGTACTTCGCGAGGTGCGCGATTTCTCCCCGTCGGCTCAGACCCCGCTGTGGATGCGGGTGCGGCTGGCCAGGTCCGGGGTCAGGTCCGTGTCACTCGCGGTGGACGTAACCAACTACCTGATGCTGGAACTCGGGCAGCCGCTGCACGCGTTCGACCGGTCCAAGCTGCACGGCGAGATCGTGGTCCGCCGGGCGCAGCCGGGGGAGAAGCTCGAGACGCTGGACCACGTAGTCCGGACCCTGAACCCGGACGACATTATGATCACCGACGCGTCAGGGCCGATCTCCCTGGCCGGCACCATGGGCGGCCTGTCCACCGAGATCGACCCAGACTCGACCGACCTGGTGATCGAGGCCGCGCATTTCGACGCCGTCGGAACAGCCAAGATGGCCAGGCGGCACAAGCTGCACAGTGAGGCGTCCTACCGGTTCGAGCGCGGAGTGGACCGCGAACTGCCGCTGTCAGCCAGCGCCAAGGCGGTGGCAATGCTGTCCGCACTGGGCGGCGGTCGTGTCGTGCCCGGCTGCACGCACGCGTCGTTCGACGTGGAGCCCACGGTGATCTCGATGGCGGCGGACTACCCGGACCGGGTGGCCGGGGTCGTCTACGGGCGGGACGTCGTGGTCCGGCGGCTGCGCGAGGTGGGGTGCGCGGTACGGGAAACCCGCGCGGCACCGCCTAGCATCGCACCCTGGCGAGCCGAGCCCAGGGAACCAGGGCAGAGCGTCTCGTCGGTCATGGTGCCCGTCCTTGCGGTCACGCCGCCATCCTGGCGTCCCGACCTCACCGATCCGGCCGATCTGGCCGAGGAGGTGATCCGGCTGGAAGGGTACGAAAACGTTCCGGCCCGGATGCCCCGCGCCCTCGCCGGTCGCGGGCTCACGCCCCGCCAGCGGCTCCGCCGTTCCGTCGGCCGGACCCTGGCCGAGGCCGGCTACGTCGGGGTGCTGTCGTCGCCGTTCGCCTCCCGGTCCGATGCTGACCTGCTCGGACTGCCGCCAGGGGACATGCGCCGTCCCGCGGTCGTGATAGCGAACCCGCTCAGCGAGGACGAGCCGCTGCTGCGCACTACCTTGCTGCCCGGGTTGTTCCGTGTCCTGCTCAGGAACGTCGGCCGAGGCTTCGCCGACACGGCGCTGTTCGAGCTGGGCCCGGTCTTCCGGCCACGGCCAGGCGCGGCGACCTCGGCGCCCATCCTCCCGACCGACCGCGGGCCCTCGGTGTCGGAACTCGCCGCGCTGGAGGCCGCGCTGCCCGGCCAGCCGCTGCACCTGGGAGCGGTGCTCACCGGTGCGCGCGAGCCTGACGGCTGGTGGGGCGCGGGGTACCAGGCGTCGTGGGCGGACGCGGTGGAGGCGGCACGCGCAGTGGGCCGGATATGCCGGGTGCCACTTGAGATACGCGCCGACAACTACGCGCCGTGGCACCCGGGGCGCTGCGCCGCCATCTACGCGCGGGTAGTCCCGGACGACACCGGCGGCCAGCCCGCCGAGCACGAGCCGGACGAGTCGCGCGAGCTGGGCGAGTCCCGCGAGCCGGGCGAGTGGCGCGAGTCGGGCGAGCCAAGCCGGCAGAGCCGGGAGTGGCTGGCCGGGCACGCGGGCGAGTTGCACCCGCGGGTGATCCAGGAGTTCGGCCTGCCTGCCCGGACCTGCGCCTTGGAGCTTGACCTGTCGGTCCTGTTCGCAGCGGCCGAGGGCCAGGGTCCCGTGCAGGCCCCGCAGATGTCGGCCTACCCGCCGGCGACGCAGGACGTGGCGCTGATCGTGGACGCGACCGTGCCCGCTGCCGAGGTGGAAGCGGCGCTGGTGGCCGGGGCTCCCCAGGACCTGCTCGAGGACGTGCGGCTGTTCGACGTCTACACCGGGGCCCAGGTCGGCGAGGAGCACAAGTCCCTGGCCTACACGCTCAGGTTCCGTGCCCCTGACCGGACGCTCACCGCGGCGGAGGTCACGGCCGCCCGCGACGCGGCGGTCGCCGAAGCCAACCGCCGGGTCGGCGCCGTCCTCCGCAGCGGCTGACGCCTCTCGTTATCCCGGATCGCTACTCCCCGGCCGCCCGGGCCGGGAGCGGCGTGCCCCTTGGCGGGTTGGCCGGCGATGACCGCGAGAATGCCGCCCCGAGCGGTCCCCGCAACGCGATGAAACTGGGCTTTCAGCACGCCGGGGGGTGCTGAAAGCGGGGTTTCACTACGGGAACGGCGGCCCATAGCCCACCACGCCGTAGTACGTCCGGGGCTCATGTGACAATTGAGGCACTAGGCAAGGCAGCGTCCTTGATCGTGGATATCGGCTGCCCTCATTCGGGTAGGGGCGCTCCACGATCACGCGTGGGCCGGTTCCGGGACCGGGTTGCTGTTTATCTGGCCCCCTTTGGGTACGCGGCTTCCCGGATATAGGCCGTCCTGCCCTGGTCTGTTGCTAACGGAGGCAACTGTCGGTCAGGATGTGATTACCGATGACCACAGCAAAGCGCTGAGCCGGAGGACAATATAAGTAAGCAGGCGGCGGCCCGGGGGGAAGCAATCGAGCAGGCCGCGAGGACGACGTTCCGCGACGTGTTCGGGGTCACGGAGTTCCGGGCCCTGTGGCTAGCGCAGCTTTTGTCGGTGATCGGTGATCAGCTGGCCCGGGTCGCGCTGACGGTCCTCGTCTACGACCGGACCCGATCGGCGCTGCTCGCGGCCATCACTTTTGTAGCCGGCATCGTTCCGGCCTTCCTCGGCGGCGTAAGCCTCGCCTGGCTGGCCGACCGGTACCCGCGCCGCCGTGTGATGATCACCTGCGACCTGGTCCGGACCGCGCTTGTCCTTTTCATGGCCATTCCGGGCATGCCCATAGCCGCGATGGTGGCGTTGCTTTTCGTGGTGACGTTTGTCGGAGCTCCGTTCACCTCGGCGCGGGCCGCTGTCTACCCCGACGTGCTGACCGGCGACAACTACGTGATGGGTACCGCGGTGACGCTCACCACGTTCCAGTTCGCGCAGGTCATCGGCTTTGCCGCCGGCGGTGCCGTCGTCGGCTTCTTCGGCGTCAGGACATCGCTGGTCATCGACGCCGCGACGTTCGTCGCATCCGCGCTCATCGTCCGGGCCTGGGTCCGCCCACGTCCCGCGCCTGTCCCGCCGGGCCATGGAGAAAGCGAACCATCGCGATTGGCCGGCGTCATCACCGGGATCCGCTTGGTATTCGCGAACCAGACCCTGCGTATCACCATGCTGTTCGGCTGGCTCGCCGCGTTCTACAACGCACCTGAGGGAGTAGTCACCCCGCTCGCCCAGGCCCTCGGCGGGGGTGCGATAGCCGTCGGCGTGATCCTGGCCGCCCCAGCCCTGGGGGAGACCGCAGGCGCGATCGTGTTCAGCCGTTTCGTGGCTCCGCGGACGCGGTTGCGGGCCATGGGCCCGCTGGCGGTCGCTGCCTCGGCCGTTCTTGTCCTGTTCATCTGGCGGCCCGACCTGCCCGTCTCGCTCCTGATCCTGTTCGCCTCAGGGGCGTTCGCCTCCTACCAGCTGGCTGCCAACGCCGCCTTCGTCAGCGCAGCGCCGCAAGAACAGCGCAGCCAGGCCTTCGGTCTGGCTCAGGGCGGTATGAGCCTGGGCCAGGGAATAGTCATGATCCTCGCGGGGGCCATCGCGGACCACCATTCCCCGGCAGGGGTTATCTCGGTATGCGGCGCCATCGGCGCCGTGGCAGCTCTAACGATCGCGTTCAGCTGGGCCCGGGGCCATCGGGCAGACAGACGAACGCCATAGCGCATTTAGGGGTTAGCCCCAGCTCTCGCCGCGCATGGGTGCTCCTTTCTGTCGGGGTGGGTGGTGGGTCGGCAGGCGTCAGCCCCAGCTCTCGCCGCGCATGGGTGCTCCTTTCTGTCGGGGTGGGTGGTGGGTCGGCAGGCGTCAGCCCCAGCTCTCGCCGCGCATGGGTGCTCCTTTCTGTCGGGGTGGGTGGTGGGTCGGCAGGCGTCAGCCCCAGCTCTCGCCGCGCATATCAAGCCTCCCTCTGAGTACTCGAATGAATCCACTGTGTAACATACATAACGTTTAGGGCAAGGTAGTAGTTCGGTCCCGGATCCCGCCGCGCATGGGCGTGCTCCCTTCTGATGTCTCGCGCGCCTGCCGGCCGTCGCGGCTACCCATTGTGGTCGGTAACTAAGCCCGAGAGGCGCTTTGCGGCTAATGTCGGAAATGATCCGACTTAGTCGTGACCTGACGCAACTTAGTTGTTACTAACAGGGGGAGGTGTGGCAACCCGAGCCAGGAGGGAAGGTATTCTTCTACCAGTGAGTAGCCGGGTTTTCACCGTTTGCGCTCTCGGACAAGGATTTTGTAAGGACAACGGTGACGCGTGCCGTTAGATGACTTAGCGGGACGTTTGGTGGCAGGAAGGAGACGTGATGAGTATCACTCGTCGCCTCCTGCAGTCGATCGCAACCGTCGGTGACTGGCCGATCTGGTCTCTGCCTGGCTGGCTCACCGCCTTCGTGCTTGCGGTGATTGCCGCTGACCTCGCCGCCATCGGTGTCGCAGCCTCGGTCACCACGATCACCAAACCCAATCTAGCCCTGTTCGCCCTGCTACTTGGCTGCACGGCGATCTCCGTCGAGCTGTCCCGGAAGTCGGGGGAGCAAGGCGGCATGATCAAGGACGTCCAGGGTGTCTGGGAGCTGCCGGTCGCGATCCTGCTTCCCCCGCTCTACGCCCTGATCGCGCCGATCACCCGGATTGCGCTGATGCAATGGCGGGTGCGTCGCGCGCCACCCTACCGGCGGGTGTTCAGCTGCGCGTCAATCGGCCTTTCCTACGGCGCCGCCTCGGTGACCTTCCACAGCCTGTCCGGGCTGATGCCGAAATCCGCGGACGCGACGCTGATACACGGCACGGTGTGGACTTTGCTGGTGCTGGTCAGTGTCCTGGTGAAGTCGGTACTGAATAAGGCCATGATCATGACGGCCGTCAAGGGCGCCGACCCGGCTGCGAGTATCCGCGCCGATATCTTTGGACGCGAGCCGCTCTACAACGACACCGCCGAAATCGGCATAGGCCTCCTGGTCACCTACGGTGTGGCCGGGAACCCGCTCCTCGCCCCGGCCGCCCTGCCCATCGTCACGCTGCTGCAGCGGTCGCTGCGGCATGTCCAGCTGGTCAACGACGCACGCGCCGATTCGAAGACGGGTCTGCTGAACGCGGCGACCTGGGAGCGGGAGGCGACGACGGAGATCACCCGTGCGGTGCGGACCAGGACGCCGATGGCGGTGGCGCTGCTGGACATCGACAGGTTCAAGGTCATCAACGACACCTACGGTCATCTGGTCGGCGACCAGGTCATCAAGGAGATCGCGCATACGCTCGATGACTTGCTGCGTGATTATGATCGCGCCGGCCGGTTCGGCGGCGAGGAGTTCTCGCTGCTTCTGCCGCAGACGCGGGCGGTCGACGCCTTCCGCATCGCCGAGCGCGTGCGTGCCAACATCGCGAGCTTGAGCATCATCGCTCCGGGAGCAACCGGTGGCGAACGGGTGCAAGTCACGGTGTCGATCGGGGTAGCGGCGCTGGACAGCGGCGGTAAGCGGGAGTACGCCGAGCTGATGGCGGCGGCGGACGCTGCGCTGTACCGGGCGAAGGCCGGCGGCCGCGATCAGGTGCAGATGATCAGCACGACCCGCGGCCTGAGCGCCATCAGCGGCGGGGGCCGCGGACCCGGTGGTGCCAACGGCCGTACGGATGCGCCAAGCGCCTTTCGCCGCGCTCAGAATTCCTGAGCAGCGAATTCCCGTCAGCCGAAACTAGCCCGCGGTCAAGCGCGTCGGATTTTCGCCTTAATGGTTGAGCTCAGCGATCAGTCTCAACAGTCAAATGCCGGCCTGCCGAGCTCGGTTCCGGGCGAACTGTGACTTGGGATGAAGAAGTGTCAGCCCCAGCTGGTGGTGCGCATGGTGGCGTTCCTTTCTGCGGGTGGCGGGGTGAGGGCGGGTGTGGCCTGGTTAGCCCCAGCTGGTGGTGCGCATGGTGGCGTTCCTTTCTGCGGGTGGCGGGGTGGGGGGGGGTGGCCTGGTTAGCCCCAGCTGGTGGTGCGCATGGTGGCGTTCCTTTCTGCGGGTGGCGGGGTGGGGGTGTGGCCTGGTTAGCCCCAGCTGGTGGTGCGCATGGTGGCGTTCCTTTCTGCGGGTGGCGGGGTGGGGGCGGGTGTGGCCTGGTTAGCCCCAGCTGGTGGTGCGCATGCTGCGGGACCTTTCTCTAGGTGACTGCTCGTGTGCGTTCAGGTGACTACCAGTCAGTCAACTCGCATCAAGGAGCCGATGATAGGAAACACGGACCGTAAATTTCCGGAAATATCCCGGATCCAGAACAAGTCCGTTATGGTTTGTGTACTTAGAGTGACCAAACATGCGCGGAGTGTTTGCATGCACGGCGGTAGTCGACCCCGCTATGTAGCAGAATTTTGACGTTCAGCAGTCTTTTTGGCGACAATCCGGGACACTAGGAGAACGTGCTCCTCCCGATCCAGGTTCAGGGTGCTTGTCTGTCAAGGAGATGCCGTGGACGCCATTCGTCAGCTACGCGGGCGAAGCGCGGGCATCAGGGCCTGGGCAGTCTGGGAGCTTCCGGGCTGGCTGATCGCCTTCATTCTCCTCGTCGTACTGGCCGACATCGCCGTTATCGCGGTTGAGGCGAGCCGGGTATCTATACACCTCCATGATCTCGCGCTGTTCGGCACGGCCTTGGTCTGCATCGTCGCCACGGTCGAACTGACCAGGCGTGCGGGCGAGAACGCCGGGTCGGTCAAGGATGTGTTCGCGGTCTGGGAACTGCCGGTGGCGATGCTGCTACCGCTGGTCTATGCGCCGATCGCCCCTATCGTCCGGTTCGCGCTCGTTCAGTGGCGGGTCCGGCAGGTAGCGTTGTACAAGCGGATATTCAGTGCCGCCGCTATCGGGCTGAGCTATGTCGCCGCCGGACTCGTATTCCACGCTCTCACCCGGCTGCTGCTTGGCCCGGCCGCTAGCCCGGCGGACCATGCCATGGTCTGGATGGCGATGGTCGCCATCGCCGCCGCGACGCAGTGGACCGTCAACCTGGCGCTGATCTTGACCGGCATCAAGGGCGCGGACCCGGCCGTCAGCCTTCGCGAGATCCAGTTCGCACGAGAGCCGCTATACAACGACGTGACCGAGCTCTGCCTGGCCGTCCTAGTCACCTTCTGCGTGGCCAACACCATGATCGCCTTTGCCTTCACGTTTCCCTTCGTCACCTTGCTGCAGCGGTCGCTGCGGCACGCCAGGCTGCTTAAGGACTCGCGGACCGACTCCAAGACGGGCCTGCTCAATGCTGCCACCTGGGAATATGGGGCGACATCGGAAGTCGCTCGCGCGGTGCGGACGAGTTCGCCGCTCGCGGTGGCGCTGCTGGACATCGACAAGTTCAAGGTGGTCAACGACACCTACGGTCATATGGTCGGCGATCAGGTCCTCAAGGAGATCGCCCGCACGCTGACCACCATGCTGCGTGACTACGACCTCGCCGGGCGGTTCGGAGGTGAGGAGTTCTCGCTGCTGCTGCCGCAGACGCGGGCGGTAGACGCGATTCGCATCGCTGAGCGTGTCCGGGCCAACATCGCGGAACTCTGCATCATCGCGGGCGGCGAACGGGTGCAGGTCACGGTGTCGATCGGAGTGGCGGCGCTGGACAGCGGCAGCCATCGCGAGCTCGCTGAACTGCTAGCGGCGGCCGACGCGGCGATGTACCGGGCGAAGGCCGGCGGCCGGGACCAGGTGCAGATGATCAGCACGACCAGGGGCCTCAGCGCGGTGAGCAGTACCTCGCGCGGGATCAACGGCGCGGTCGCCGAAGGCCGTCAGGAGGTGCCGAGCGCGTTCCGCCGCCCGGCTAGCCGCGCCGTGAGCTCGTGAGCAATCACCGCAGCGCTAGGGGGCCGTACCTGACGGGGTGGGCACAGGCAGGACCGCGAGGATGGCCGCCGTCCCGCTGTGGCATTGCGACGCGTTGCCGGTGCTGAGCACCTCCGGGGTGTTGTAACCCTGGCACGTCCAGCCGCTTACCACGACCGGCGCACCACCGCCGTTGCCCTGCACCTGCCCGCTCCTGATCTTGGCCGCGTACTCGTCCTCGACTTGCATCGCCGTGCCGCAGTTCACGCTGCCCTTGGCCACCTTGATGAGGACCGGCACGTTCGCCGCGGTCCGGGTGGTGCCGCAGGTCGTCCCGGCCCGGGCTCCCGGCGGCACGGACGAACAGCCCGCCAGCAGCCCGGCGCAGCAAGCCAGCCCAGCGCAGCAAACCAACCCGGCGCAGCAAGCCGGCGCGGCGGCCCTCGCCACCAGATTGACCCGGCGCCCCGCCGAGCCGAACATCCGCAGCGCCCCGCCTTTGCTGACCAGTACTCGCACGCCATCCCGCTCCACCTTCTAACTTTACGGCCGTACCCCTTTTGCATATTCATGCGTTATGATGAATACTCTTCCAAGGCGGCAAAGGGGTTCCGGCGAAAAAGGCAGGCAGCGGCAAATGGGTGCGAGGGTGGCGGTAGCGGGAGCCAGTGGTTACGCCGGAGGCGAACTGCTGCGCCTGCTGGCCGGGCATCCGGACCTCGAGATCGGCCCGCTGGCCGCGGGCAGCAGCGCCGGCACGCCGGTGACCGCGGTACACCCGTCGCTGACCGGGCACCCCGGCCTGGCTGACAGCGTGTTCGTCCCCACCGACCCGGAACTGCTCGCCGACGCCGACCTCCTCTTCACGGCTCTCCCGCACGGGGAGTCCGCACAGCTCGCCGCCAGGCTTCCGGCCGACCTCAAGATCATCGACCTGGGCGCCGACTTCAGGCTCGCCGACCCGGCGGCCTGGACGCAGTATTACCCGACGGCGTACGCGGGCCAGTGGACCTACGGCCTGCCCGAGCTGCCGGGGGCCCGCGATGCCATCAAGGCCTCGACGACGGTGGCCGCGCCCGGCTGCTACGCCACCGCCTCGATCCTGGGCCTCGCCCCGCTGCTGGCCGCGGGCCTGGCCGATCCGGCCGACATCGTGATCGTCGCCGCCTCGGGCACGTCGGGTGCAGGGCGCTCGCCCCGTCCGGACCTGCTCGGCAGCGAAGTGATGGGGTCGATGTCCGCGTATCAGGTCGGGGGCACGCACCGGCACACGCCAGAAATTGAACAAGCGCTTTTTACCGAACGGACGGCCGTTCCAGCCTCCAGCCAGGTAACCCTTTCGTTTACCCCGACGCTCGCCCCGATGTCACGCGGCATCCTGGCTACCTGCACCGCCCGGTCAGCCGCCGCGGTGACCGACCTGCGGACCGCGCTGTCCGCGGCCTACGCGTCGGAGCCCTTCGTCCACCTGCTGCCCGAGGGCCGGTGGCCCGCCACCGGCGCGACCTTCGGGTCCAACGCAGCTCACCTGCAAGTGGCGGCCGACCCGCACGCCGGCCGCGCGATCGTCGTCTGTGCCCTCGATAACCTCGTCAAGGGCGCGGCCGGTCAGGCGATACAGATCGCCAACCTCATGCTTGGCCTGCCGGAAGTCACCGGCCTGACCGCACACGGAGTAGCGCCATGAGCGTGACCGCCCCGCAGGGTTTCCGGGCCGCCGGAGTGATGGCCGGACTGAAGTCATCCGACGACCCGGACGTCGCCGTGGTCCTGAACGACGGGCCTTCACGGTCCGCGGCCGCCGTGTTCACGACCAACCGGGTCCAGGCCGCGCCGGTGACCTGGACGCGCCAGGTGGTGCAGGGCGGCCGGGTCCAGGCCGTCGTGCTGAACTCCGGTGGGGCTAACGCCTGCACCGGTCCGGCCGGTTTCCAGGACACCCACGCCACCGCCGAGCATCTGGCCGCGGCGATCGGCCCGGACGCTAGCCCGGGGGAGATGGCCGTTTGCTCGACCGGCCTGATCGGCGAACGGCTGCCGATGGACAAGCTGCTTCCCGGGGTCGACGCCGCCGTCGCGGCAGCGTCACGGGCAGGCGGCCTCGCCGCCGCCGACGCGATCAGGACCACCGACAAGGTAGTGAAGATCGCCTTCCGCCGCGGTGAGGGCGGTCACACCATCGGCGGGATGGCCAAGGGCGCCGGGATGCTCGCGCCGGCGCTGGCGACCATGCTGTGCGTGCTCACGACCGACGCCGACCTTTCGCCGGCCGAGCTTGACGCCGCGCTGCGGTCGGCGACCGCGCTGACGTTCGACCGGCTGGACGCCGATGGCTGCATGTCCACCAACGACACCGTGCTGCTGATGGCCAGCGGGGCGTCGGGCGTCACTCCCGACCACCGCGACTTCACCCTGGATCTGACCGAGGTGTGCGCGGACCTGGCCCGCCAACTCCAGCTGGACGCCGAAGGCGCCGAGAAGATGATCACGATCGAGGTGGTAGGAGCCGCCTCGGAGCCAGACGCGGTGAAGGTCGGGCGCGCCGTCGCGCGGAACAACCTGCTCAAGTGCGCCATCGGTGGCGAGGATCCCAACTGGGGCCGGGTACTGGCTGCGGTGGGGACCACCGACGCCGCCTTCACGCCCGAGCGGCTGAACGTCGCGATCAACGGGATCTGGGTCTGCCGCCACGGCGCCCCAGGCGATGAGCGCTCCAAGGTGGACCTGAAGCCCAAAGACGTGACGATCACCGTGGACCTGTCCGTGGGCCCGCACTCGGCCATCATCTTGACCACCGACCTGACGGCCGCTTACGTCTACGAGAATTCGGCGTACCCAACGTGAGCATGACCACCGCCAATGGCGATGGGCATTATTCCCCGGCCCAGGCCGCGCGGATAGCGGAGAACGCGTCCGCCAAGGCCTCGACGCTGATGGAGGCGCTGCCCTGGCTGGCCAGGTTCCACGGCCGGACGGTCGTGATCAAGTACGGCGGGCACGCGATGACTGAGGAGGCGCTGCGGCTGGCCTTCGCGGAGGACCTGGTATTCCTCCGCTACGCGGGGCTGCGCCCGGTCGTCGTGCACGGCGGTGGCCCGCAGATCACCGAGGAACTCGACCGGCAAGGGGTCGAGTCCACGTTCACCGCCGGCCTCCGGGTCACCACGCCGGAAACCATGCAGATCGTCCGGATGGTCCTGTCCGGCAAGGTGAACAAGGACCTGGTGGGGCTGATCAACCGGCACGGCCCGTTCGCCCTGGGCATGTCGGGCGAGGACGCCGGCACGTTCACCGCGATCCGCAAGGCGGCGATCGTCGATGGTGAACCGGTGGACATCGGCATGGTCGGAGAGATCGTGGCCACCGACTGCGGCGCCATCGAGGCGCTGCTGGCCGACGGCCGGATCCCGGTCGTCTCCAGCGTGGCCGCAGGCGCCGAAGGCGAGGCCTACAACGTGAACGCGGACACCGCGGCGGCCGCGCTCGCGGTATCGCTCGGCGCGGCCAAGCTGGTGGTGCTCACCGACGTGGCCGGGCTGTACCGGGACTGGCCGTCGTCGACCGAGGTGATCAGCCAGCTCACCGCGCCGGAACTCGCGCGGTTGCTGCCCGGGCTCTCGGCCGGGATGATCCCCAAGATGGAGGCCTGCCTGACCGCGGTGCGCGGCGGCGTGCCGCAGGCTCATGTCCTTGACGGCCGCCTCAGTCACGCCGTCCTGCTGGAGATCTTCACCGATTCCGGCATCGGCACCATGGTTGTCCCGGAGGAAGGAGCCGCTCGATGAGCGAGACGCAGGCACTGCAGAAGCGGTTCGCGGCGGCGATCATGCCGAACTACGGCGTGCCTCCTGTGGCGATCAGCCGCGGGGCGGGGTGCCTGGTGTGGGACCTGGACGGACGCGAGTACCTGGACCTGATCGCCGGGATCGCGGTGAGTTCCCTCGGGCACGCTCACCCGGCGATCGTCGAGGCGGTCAGCCGCCAGGTCGCCACGGTGGCCCACACCTCTAACTTGTTCCTGCACGAGCGCGAGGTGGAACTGGCCGAGCGCCTGCTGACCCTTCTCGATACGGACGGGCGGGTCTTCTTCGCGAACTCGGGCACCGAGGCCAACGAGGCAGCGATCAAGCTCGTGCGCCGCTGCCAGGGTCCGGGACGGCCGGTAATCGTGGCTGCCGACCGCGGCTTTCACGGCCGCACGATGGGAGCGCTCGCGCTGACCGGCAAGGAATCCATCCGTGCGCCGTTCGGCCCGTTCGGCCTGACGGTCAGGTTCGTGCCGTACGGCGACGCCGCCGCGCTGAGCGCGGCCGTCGACGCTGATGTCGCGGCCGTCTTCCTCGAGCCTGGCCTCGGCGAGAGCGGCGTCGTGCCGGCCCCCGAGGGCTACCTGCGCGGCGCGCGCGAGGCCTGCGACCAGGCCGGAGCACTGCTCGTGCTCGATGAGATCCAGACCGCCATCGGCCGGACCGGAGCCTGGTTCGCGCACCAGGCGCAGAGCGTACGGCCCGATGTGCTGACGCTGGCCAAGGGGCTGGGCGGCGGGCTGCCGATCGGGGCTTGCATCGGCCTCGGCGCCAGCGGCGCCGGCTTCGCCAAGGGCGACCACGGTTCGACGTTCGGCGGCAACCCGGTGGCTTGCGCCGCGGCCCTGGCCGTGCTCCAGGTGATCGAGCGCGACGGGCTGCTGGCTCACGTTACGGAGGTCGGCCGTCAGCTGGCCGCCGGGATCAAGGCGGTCAGCCACCCCCTGGTCGCGGGCGTCCGCGGTGACGGGCTCTGGCTGGCCATCGTGCTGACGGCCCCCGTGGCCGCCGACGTGGAGGCGGCCGCCAGGCAGGCCGGGTTCCTGGTCAACGCGGTCCAGCCGGATGCGGTCCGGCTGGCGCCACCCCTGATCCTGTCCGCTGCCCAGGCCGCGCAGTTCACCGCCGCGCTGCCGGAGATACTCGACGCCGCCGGGCAGACGAGCTGATGGCCAGGCACTTCCTGCGCGATGACGACCTCGCGCCAGCCGAGCAGGCCGCCATCCTCGACCTGGCCGATGAGATGAAGAAAGACAGGTTCGGGTGGCGTCCGCTCGCCGGGCCGCGCGCGGTCGCCGTGCTCTTCGACAAGCAGTCACTGCGCACCCGGGTGTCGTTCACGGTAGGCATCGCCGAGCTCGGCGGCCACCCGGTCGTCATCGACACCGCGACCACCCACCTGGGCCGGGGCGAGCCGCTCGAGGACGTCGCCCGGGTCCTGTCGCGGCAGGTCGCGGCTATCGCCTGGCGGACATCCGGGCAGGAGCGCATCGACGCGCTGGCCGGCGCCGCGACCGTGCCCGTGATCAACGCGCTCACCGACCAGTTCCACCCTTGCCAGATCCTCGCCGACCTGCAGACCATCCGGGCGCACTACGGCTCGCTGGCCGGGCGCACGCTGACCTTCCTCGGGGACGGCTCGAGCAACATGGCGCACTCATATCTGCTGGGCGGGACGACCGCCGGGATGCGCGTGCGCATCGGCTCACCCGAGGCCTACCGCCCCGACCATGGGGTCACGGCCGCCGCCGAAGGGATTGCCGCGCAGACTGGAGGCGGGGTGGAGTTCTACTCCGACCCCAGGACGGCGTGCGACGGAGCCGATGTGATCGCCACTGACGTGTGGACCTCCATGGGTCAGGACAGCGAGCGGGCGCAGCGGCTCGCCGTCCTCGGCTCATACGGCCCCGATGACTCCTACCAGCTGGACGACCCGAAGCTGGCCCTGGCCCGGCCCGGCTGCCTGGTGCTGCACTGCCTGCCCGCCCATCGCGGCGAGGAGATCAGCGCCGGCGTGCTCGACGGACCGAACAGCGTCGTATGGGAGCAGGCGGAGAACCGGCTGCACGCGCAGAAGGCGCTGCTCGCCTGGCTCGTGGAGCGAGCATGAACCCGACGGCCCCGGTGACCAAGACGGCCAGGCAGGCGCGCATCGCGGCCATCCTCGCCCACGAGCAGGTCCGGTCCCAGGAGGAGCTCGCCGAACTGCTCGAGCGGTACGCCAGCGTGCACGTGACGCAGGCAACCCTGTCCCGCGACCTCGACGAACTTGGCGTCGTCCGGCTGCGCGCCGCCGGCGGCGCGCTGGTCTACGCGCTGCCTGAGGAACCAGGCGGCCCAGGCTCGCGTCCCGGCGGCCCGATGAACCCAGGCGCTCCGGTTACCTCAGGCGGCCCGGTGACCCCAGGCCGCAGAGCCGTCTCCGCACCTCCTGCCGCCTCAGAAAACCCCGCCCCCACCCCCAGCGACCCCGCAAAGCACGGGAAACCTGGCGCCGCGGAGCAGGGCGCCAAGGCGACCGGGCATGAGTCGCCTCATGACGCGCGGCTGGCACGTTACCTGGGCGAGCTGATGGCCTCGGCCGAGGCGAGCGCGAACCTCGTCGTGCTCAGGACGCCCGCGGGCGCGGCGCAGTTCCTGGCCTCCGTCATCGACCACGCAGCCCTGTCCTCGATCCTCGGCACGGTCGCCGGCGACGATACCGTCCTGATCATCACGCGTGACCCGGCAGGCGGTGACGCGGTAGCAGCCGAATTCCTGCGCCGGTCGCAGCGCCGACGATGATCGAACGATCTTCCCATGCGACAAAACTGAGGCGTTAGTGCGATAGAAAGAAGAACTGTGGAAGTAGCGGACCAGGCTGCGGCAGATTCAGGTGACCGGGAAGAAGCCACGCGGCTGTGGGGCGGGCGGTTCGCCGCCGGGCCGGCCGACGCGCTGGCTCGGCTTTCGGTCAGCGTTCAGTTCGACTGGCGGCTAGCCCGGTACGACCTGCGTGCCTCCCGCGCGCACGCTCGCGTGCTGCACGGGCCGGCCTGCTGACCGACGATGAGCTCAACGCCATGCTCAAGGCCCTCGAAGACCTGGACCGGGCCTGCGCGAACGGTTCGTTCCGGCCGACCGTCGCCGACGAGGACGTGCACACCGCGCTCGAGCGCGGGCTGCTCGAACGGCTTGGCGCGCTCGGTGGCAAGCTGCGGGCCGGCCGCAGCCGCAACGACCAGGTCGCCACCGATCTGCGGCTGTACCTCAGGGACAATGTCCGGCTGATCGTGAGCAGGCTCGCCGAGCTGGAGAGCGCGCTGGTCGACCAGGCCGTCGCGAGCGGTGACGTGCCCGCGCCCGGCATGACGCACCTGCAGCACGCCCAGCCGGTGCTCTTCGGTCACCAGCTGCTCGCGCACGTCCAGGCGTTCGTCCGAGACGTCGGGCGCCTGCGGGACTGGGATAAGCGCGCCGCGGTCAGCCCGCTCGGCGCAGGCGCGCTGGCCGGGTCATCGCTCCCCGTCGATCCGCAGGTACTTGCGGCCGAGCTCGGCTTCGACTCGGCCGCGCCGAACTCCATGGACGCGGTCAGCGACCGCGACTTCGCGGCCGAGTTCTGCTTCGCCGCGGCGCTGATCGGAGTGCACCTGTCCCGGCTCGGCGAGGAGATCGTGCTCTGGTCCTCGCAGGAGTTCGGCTGGATTGAGATCGACGACGCCTACGCGACCGGTTCCTCGATCATGCCGCAGAAGAAGAACCCGGACGTGGCCGAGCTGGCCCGGGGCAAGGCGGGCCGCCTGATCGGGGGCCTGACCGGCCTGCTCACCACGCTGAAGGGCCTGCCGCTGACCTACAACCGGGATCTGCAGGAGGACAAGGAGCCGGTCTTCGACGCGGTCGACACCCTGCTGCTCGTGCTGCCCGCCATGGCCGGCCTGATCGCCACGCTCAGGGTCAATCCGGACCGGCTCCGCCGCGGCGCCTCGGTCGGGTTCACGCTCGCCACCGACCTGGCCGAGTACCTGGTGCGGCGGGGCGTACCATTCCGCGAAGCGCACGAGGTCGTCGGCCACCTCGTGGTGTGGTGCCAGGTGCACGACTGTGACCTGGACGAGGTAAGCGACGCCGACCTGGCCAAGGTCTCCGGGCACCTGACGCCCGACGTGCGGCAGGTGCTAACGGTCTCCGGGGCCCTGGCGGCCCGTAAAGGCTACGGCGGGACGGCGCCTGAGCGGGTCGCCGAGCAGGTCACCGCGCTCCGGACGATGATCCACAGCCACGCCGCATGGGCCGCGGGAGACGTGAATTAGGCGGTGCCTATCTCGCGGGAGTTCTTTGCCCGGCCCGCGGTCGAGGTCGCGCCGGAGCTGCTCGGTCTCGTCCTGGAGCACGAGACCCCGGCCGGCCTGGTCGCGGTCGCGCTCACCGAGGTGGAGGCGTACGAGGGACGCAGCGATCCCGCCTCGCACGCCTACCGCGGGCAGACGCGGCGCAACGCCGTGATGTTCGGCCCGCCTGGGCACGCGTACGTGTACTTCACCTACGGCATGCACTTCTGCGTCAACATGGTCTGCCTGCGGGAGGATGACAGTGCGTCGGCCGTCCTGCTACGAGCGGGCGCGATTGTCGAGGGGGAAGATCTGGCCCGCACGCGCCGGTCCAGGCGCAAGCCGGGCGCGAACGAAGCCTGGATCGCGTCGCGTGACCTGGCCCGCGGCCCGGCCCGGCTCTGCCAGGCGCTCGACATCGACAGGTTCCTGGACGGCGCCGACGTCTGCGCCGCCGGTTCGCCGCTCCGCGTGGTGCCAGCCCGGGGGGACACTCAGCCTTCTGGGGCTCCACTAACCCGGGGGACAGCCCCGGACCGCCAGGACTCAGAGCCCCGCGGGCCTGGAACCCGCCGAATAGTCTCGGGGCCGCGGGTCGGCGTGAGTAGTGCCGCCGAGGTGCCATGGCGGTTCTGGTTCGAGGGCGATCCGACCGTCTCCGCGTACCGGGCGCATGTGCCGCGCCACCGCAAACTGGTTACCCCCTGACCGCCGGTTGGTGGCACCATGCAGGCGTGGACGACATCATCGACGAACTCAGCTGGCGAGGCCTGCTCGCCGACACGACCAATATCGACGAGCTGCGCCGGACGCTGAAGGCCGGCCGGGTCACGGTCTACTGCGGTTTCGACCCGACCGCTGCCGGGCTGCATATCGGGAATCTGGTGCAGCTGCTCACGCTGCGCCGCCTGCAGCTTGCCGGGCACCGCCCGATCGGGCTCGTCGGCGGCGCGACCGGGCTGATCGGCGATCCGAGCGGCAAGTCGGCCGAGCGGGTCCTCAACCCGGAAGAGCTCGTCGCCCAGTGGGTCGAGCGGATCCGCGGCGAGGTCTCCAGGTTCCTCGATTTCGACGCGGGCGAATCCAGCGCGCTGATCGTGAGCAACCTGGACTGGACCGGGCCGATGCCGGTGCTCGAGTTCCTGCGCGACATCGGCAAGCACTTCCCGGTCAACCGGATGCTGGACCGGGAGTCGGTGAAGGCCAGGCTGGAAGGCGGCGGGATCAGCTACACCGAGTTCAGCTACCAGCTGCTGCAGGCGCTGGACTACCTGGAGCTTTACCGGCGGTACGACACCACGCTGCAGATCGGCGGCAGCGACCAGTGGGGCAACCTGGTCGCGGGCGTGGACCTGATCAGGCGGGTCGAGGGTGCGTCCGTGCACGCCCTGGCCACGGCGCTGATCACCAAGTCGGACGGGACCAAGTACGGCAAGACCGAGGGCGGCGCGATCTGGCTGAGTGCCGACCTTTTGCCACCGTATGCGTTCTACCAGTTCTGGCTGAACGTGTCCGACGCCGAGGCGCCCGGCTTGCTGCGGGTGTTCAGCTTCAAGTCGCGGGAGGAGATCGAGGAACTGGTGCGGGCCAGCGCGGAGCGGCCCGCTGCCCGCCTCGGCCAGCGCGCGCTTGCCGAGGAGTTGACCACGCTCGTGCACGGCGTGGCGGAAACCCGCCGCGC
>CAWJPF010000035.1:85000-505014 GCA_963844625.1 uncultured Actinomycetota bacterium
GACGACGTATACGGACTGACGCCTGCCCGGTGCCGGAACGTTAAGGGGACGGGTTAGTGACCTTCGGGTTGCGAAGCTCAGAACTTAAGCGCCGGTAAACGGCGGTGGTAACTATAACCATCCTAAGGTAGCGAAATTCCTTGTCGGGTAAGTTCCGACCTGCACGAATGGCGTAACGACTTCTCCACTGTCTCAACCATGGACCCGGCGAAATTGCACTACGAGTAAAGATGCTCGTTACGCGCAGCAGGACGGAAAGACCCCGGGACCTTCACTGCAGCTTGACATTGGTGTTTGGGACGTCTTGTGTAGGATAGGTGGGAGACTTTGAAGCAGGGACGCTAGTTCCTGTGGAGTCATCGGTGAAATACCACTCTGGTCGTTCTGGATGTCTAACCTAGGTCCGTAATCCGGATCAGGGACAGTGTCTGGTGGGTAGTTTAACTGGGGCGGTTGCCTCCTAAAGAGTAACGGAGGCGCCCAAAGGTACCCTCAGCCTGGTCGGCAACCAGGTGTCGAGTGCAAGTGCACAAGGGTGCTTGACTGTGAGACAGACATGTCGAGCAGGAGCGAAAGCTGGGACTAGTGATCCGGCGGTGGCATGTGGAAGCGCCGTCGCTTAACGGCTAAAAGGTACCCCGGGGATAACAGGCTGATCTTCCCCAAGAGTCCATATCGACGGGATGGTTTGGCACCTCGATGTCGGCTCGTCGCATCCTGGGGCTGGAGCAGGTCCCAAGGGTTGGGCTGTTCGCCCATTAAAGCGGTACGCGAGCTGGGTTTAGAACGTCGTGAGACAGTTCGGTCCCTATCCGCTGCGCGCGTAAGAGACTTGAGAGGGGCTGTCCCTAGTACGAGAGGACCGGGACGGACGAACCTCTGGTGTGCCAGTTGTCCTGCCAAGGGCACGGCTGGTTTGCTACGTTCGGAAGGGATAACCGCTGAAAGCATCTAAGCGGGAAGCTCGCCTCAAGATGAGGTCTCTCTCTGGGTTAACCAGGTAAGGCCCCCAGCTAGACGACTGGGTTGATAGGCCGGAGGTGGAAGCACGGCAACGTGTGCAGCTGACCGGTACTAATAGGCCGAGTGGCTTGGCTTCTACTCCTTTTCTTGCTATGCGTCCACTGTGCGGTTCCCGAGATGCGGTCGCTATTCAGGCCCATCGGGGCCGGTGACATCTCAATAGAGTTTCGGCGGTTATAGCGAGGGGGAAACACCCGGTCCCATTCCGAACCCGGAAGTTAAGCCCTTCAGCGCCGATGGTACTGCGCGGGGGACCGCGTGGGAGAGTAGGACACCGCCGGACATGCTTGAAGAGGGTCGCTCCCATTCGTGGTTGAGCGGCCCTCTTCGCTTGTCTGGGTATGGTTAAAGCTTGGAGGTTGGTGAAGGTGGCTGAGGGATCCGGAACGCCGAAGGGTCGCGGAGCGAGCGGCGGCCGAACGGGCGGCGGGAACCCGAAGACGTCGAGGGCCGCGCGAGGATCAAGCGCGAAGACCTCGAGCCCCGCGGGGGCCAGGACCAGTGCCGGGCGGACAGGCGCGCCCCGGACCGACGGAAAGAGCGGAACGGCCGGTTACGGACGCGGCCGGTCGGCCTCTGGCGGCTCGGGGCAGGATACCCGGAGCGGCCGTGGCGGTGCTCCGAGGACTTCATCTGGCGAAGCGCGGCGTAGCCCACGCACGCCCGCTGCGGATAGCGGTGCGCGCCGGGCTCCTCGTCCCGCTTCGGGTGGCGCTGGGTCGCCAGACCAGGCACGCCGAGGCTCGACCTCGCGTGGAACCAGCTCCGGTGAGTTCCGCGGCGGCACCCGGACCTTCAGCGATGACGACTCCCGCGACAGAAGTCCCTCGTCCGGCGGCCCCCGCAGGAGTCCTCGGACCCCGGAGGGCAGACCGTTCCGCGGCACGACCAGGACGTCGCCGACAGGGCAGACCCGTAACGGTGCCCGGCCTTCGTCGGGTGAGTTCCGCAACAGCGCGCGGCCGTCCGCGGACGATGACGTGCGTGGCGGCTCCAGGCCTTCGCAGGGCGGCGGACCCCGCCGGACGGGCACTTCGGCAGGTGGCGGCTCCCGCAGCACGGCCAGGGCTTCGGCCGGCGGGTCACGTCGGCCTCAGGGCGACGGACGCGATCGGGACGGTGGACGCGATCGCCGGGTACCCGCGCGTGACGACAGGACCTCTTCACCGGGTTACGGAGCCCGTCGGACGGAGCGCCAGGACGGACCCTCGAGGGGGTACGTAACACCCCGGACGGACAATACAGGCACCGGCTCCGACGGGCGCAGGCCGCGATCGGCGGACGGAGATTCCTACAGCACCCGCCAGAGGTCCGGTACCGGCCGCCCCGGCCCCGTTAACCGGGACAGTGCTAACCGGAACAGTGCCGACCGGTACAGCGCTGGCCCGCCTGCGGGCGGTGGCCAAGGCGGCGCTCGTGGCCGGGGCTCGTGGCCGGCTGCCGGCAGTCCTCCGGATCGGCCCGCCCGCGGGCGTGGCCAGGATGGCGCTCCTGCGCGCCCGGCCCGCGGCCGCTCCTGGGAAGGATCGCCGCGGGACGGCGGTCGCGTTGGTGACCGTAGTCACGATCGCCGCGGTGAGCGTGCGCCGGGGTCGGCCCAAGGCCGCGAAGGCGATCGGCGGCAGGAGCGCCCCGCCGGCAGGCGGCCGTGGGCCGGGGCGGACGAGGGGCGCCGGGGTCCGGCCCCCCGCGGACCGGTCACGCCGTACCAGTCGCGTGAAAGCGGTCCGCATGTTCCCGATTCGATCAGCGCCGACCAACTCGATCCCGAGGCCCGTGCCCAGCTGAACAGCCTCCCGAACGACCTCGCCGACAGCGTGGCCCGGTACCTGGTCGCGGCTGGCCTGGCCGAGGACCCGGAAAAGGGCTACGCGTTTGCCCAGGCCGCCAAGCGCCTCGCGGCGCGGGTAGGCGTGGTCAGGGAGGCGGGCGGTATCGCCGCGTACCGTACCGGTCGATGGGCCGAGGCACTATCTGAGCTCCGGGCCGCCCGGCGAATGACCGGGCACGACGATTACATCCCCCTCATGGCCGACAGCGAGCGCGCCCTGGGCCGTGTCGACCGGGCGCTGGCGCTGGTCCGCGAGGCCAATCCCGAGGGACTCAGCCGTGCCATGCAGATCGAGCTGCGGATCGTCGAGTCAGGCATCCGCCGGGACCAGGGGCTCGCTGATGCCGCGGTGCTGGCCTTGCAGCTCCCCGAGCTAACCAGCGGGCGGCGGCGCCCGTGGTCGGCCCGGCTCTTTTACGCCTATGCGGACGCCCTGCTCGCGGCCGGCCGCGAGCAGGAGGCCCGCGAGGCGTTTGGTCGGGCCGCCGAGGCCGATACGGCCGGCGAGACCGATGCGGCTGAGCGTCTCAGTGAGCTCGACGGCCTCGAGTTCGAGGATCTCGAGGACGATGAAGATCTCGACGGTCTCGAGGCCCTTGACGACGAGGCCCTTGACGACGAGGCCCTTGACGACGAGGAGCTCGACGACGAGGAGCTCGACGACGAGGAGCTCGCCGAGCTCGGTCGTCTTGAGGACGGCGAGGACCTGGCCGAGCTTGATGGTCTGGAGGACGACGAAGACCTCGGTGATCTTAAGGTTCTGGATGCAGTGGAGGAGCCACGGGACCCAGCCGGCCCCGGGGATCTGGCCCCAGCCGACAGCCCGGAGGACTTCAGGGAGGCAGCAGAGTGAGTTGACGGGCGGACGTCATTCGGCTGCTCTGCCGTTTGCCTCTCGCTTATCGATCACCGCCGCGTCGTACTTGCCGATCACCTGGTCCATGTGCAGCTGCTCGACCGCGTCCAGGTCGGCCAGAGTGTCCGAGACGCTGTTGTAGGCCGCGGTGTACAGCAGCCCGGCCCGGGTCGCAGGCCAACTCGGCGCATGCGCGACCTGGGGCTGGATCCGCCAGATGTTACCCTGGCCCGGTCGTGTCACAAGTCGGGTTAAAGCCGCGTCAGCCCGGTGCTGCCCGGCTCTGTCTTGTCGAGCCAGTACATGATGCCGTTCACATTGGAGGCAGCGCCGCCTACGCGGTCGAATTTCTTGGCGATCGCCGGATCGGCATCAGGGTGAGACGCCATATACCGGTCCTTCGTACGGTCCCGCACCATGGCGACGGCGTGGTCGAGATCCAGGCCCGCGGCGCGTGCCCGGCGTGTTTCTTCGACCCAGACCCTTAGTTCCTCGGCGGACCGGTCCAGCGTCTCGGTGACCGGCGTGACGGGCCCGTAGTGGCTGAACAGCAGGCGGGTCGGCTGCAGCGCGGTGAACTTGCGCAGAGAGGCCAGCGCGATCTCGAGGTCGAAGTCCGGCGGCGGCGTCGCGGGCCCAAGATCTCCCGTTTCCGGCATGTATACGCCTGCCGCGTCGCCGACGTACAGATCGCCGCTTTCGGAGTCGATGAGGCCGACGTGGTGCTTGGCGTGGCCGGGGGAGTAGTGACTGTCCAGATGCCGCCCGCCACCGAGGTCGACGGTTCCGGTATCTTCGAGGGCCACGATGCGGTCGGCGGGCACCGGGGCGAGCACGCCGAAGAGCCGGTCAAGCGCGTCCCCGTAGACTAGCCGGGCGCTGGCCATCAGCCTGCTCGGGTCGGCGAGGTGCCGCGCCCCCCGGTGGTGCACGACAATCTGGGCTGCCGGGAACATCGCGGCGATGTCGCCCGCGCCACCCGCGTGGTCGAGGTGGATATGCGTGACCACGACGGTCGCGAGGTCACCCGGTCCGATTCCCAGCCTTCGCAGGGCCTCCTGGACCACCGGCGCGGAGGGCGCGGTCCCGGTTTCCACCAGGCACGGCCGGTCGCCCCTGATCAGGTAGCCCGCCGTGATCCCGTCGTAGCCCGCCATCCGGGTGTCGACCTGGAACACTCCGTGTCCCAGGTCAGTAATGTCCGTAGCCTGGTCAGCCTGCGGTTTCGCGGCGTCGCCCGTAGCCTCTTCGTTCACGACCCCATTGTCCCAGATCGCCCAGCTCCTGCCCTACCTCCCCGCCCCACGGTCCCATCCCCCAGCTCGCGGGTTACCGGACAGCGAGCTAGCTATCGCACGGGCCGAACGTACGCAGGACCAAGCCGGTGCGCGGCTTGGGGCCGAACGACGTGGATTTACGCGGCACCCGCTCGCCGTTCGCCGCGATCTCGATGACCTCCCCGAAAGTGACCGGGTTCGAGATCACGGCGGTACCTCCGGCGTCACCGGAGACAGCCCGCACGGCATTGGCGGCATCGTGGTCGATCAGGACGTCTCGCTCGCTGTCCGTGACCCCCCACAATCGCCCGAGCAGCAGCTGCTGCAGCACCGACGCGTCCAGACTCCGCCAGGATGCGGAAACGCCGTCCGGCATCGACGCGGCGACCTGTACCGGGTCCGGGTGAGTGAGCAGGCGGAAACCTGGGCCGCCGGCCAGCAAGAACGCGGTCCCCTCCGCCCCGGCCGCCGCCAGTTGTTCCTGTGCGTCCTCCAGGCTGAGGTCCGCTGGCAGGTCTTGCACGGTGAACGCGGCCTTAGCCAGCTCGGCCGCGCGTTCGGGGGACAGGCCGGGCAGCACCCGGTGGATCGCGCCGAGCCGGGGCGGGTACGCCGCGGAGTCGACGAGGAACGCCAGCCCGTAATCCCACGGCCCGGCCCCGGCGCCGGATGCCCGTATCTCGGCCTGCAAGTCCAGGTATGCGGCGTAACGGTGGTGGCCGTCGGCGATGAGGGCACGGTGCCCGGCGAGGTCGGCGGCGATCGCGGCCTGTTCGCCAGCATCGCCGAGCCGCCAGAGCCGGTGAGTCACGCCGTCTTCGGTCGTGATCGTCACGAGCGGTGCGCGTTCGGCGGCGACGTGATCGATGACGTCGGTCGCGGTATCGGCATCACCGTCGCTGGCCTGGTCGCCATCGTAGATCAGGAAGATCGGCTCCAGGTTGGCCCGGGTGGCTTTCATCAGCTGGCGCCGCCCGGCTACCGGGCCCGGCATGACTCCCTCGTGGGGGAGGATGCCCGCCGACTCCGGGGATCCCAGTCGCACCAGGGCGATGATGCCGCGCTGCAGCCACGACGAGGTAGTGTCGCTTTGCTCGTAGAGGTAAAGCGCGGGCATGCGGTCCCGGATGAGCACGCCCGCGGAGAGCCACTCACGCAGCAGGCGGGCGGCCGCCTGGCTCGAGTCAGCGTCTTCGCCTGGCAGGATGAGACGGACCACGTTGTGCGGATCTGCCGCTCGCAAGTGATCGAGGATTCCGCCGCTAATCACGTCGTACGGTGGTGACGTGACGTTTGCGATGCCGCTCACCCGGTCACGGGCATAACGAATGCCGCGGAAGGGTGCCAGCACGAGACCGGAACCAGAGTCGGACGGAAGGGTCTGCACATCATGTCAAAAGGATCAAGCGCGGGCAGGGATTCCCATCCGGAGGAAAACTTCCCTGGCCAGACTGTTCCGGAGGATTCCGCGGACGATGTTCACGCCTGGTACCGGCGCGGCATGGACCTGCTAGGCCGGGGCAGCCCGGCGGCTGCGGCCCAGGTCCTGCAGCGTGCTTCGCTCGCCGAGCCGCAATCTCGCAGCGTACGGGAGGCCCTGGCGCGGGCTCAGTTCGACGCAGGCCGTTATGCGGAGGCGGCGGAAAACTTCCGGTTGATCGTCGAAGCGAGCCCGTCAGATGATTACGCCAACTTCGGGCTCGGGCTTGCCCTGGCCCGGACGGGAGACTATGCGGCCGCGGCCGAGTACCTGGCCCTCGCCGCGGCGATGCGGCCTGATGCCGACCACTACACCGAAGCCCTGCGCTCGGTGCGCGCGACCTTGCGGGCCAGAGAAGATGCCCGTAAGGCCGCCGAGGGCGGCGCCGAGTGACCAGCGAACCCCAGGCGTCGACCAGCGGACTCCAGAGCAGCAGCTCCCAGGCCGCGCCGCAGGCGCCCCGAGGCTGCGCCGACCCGCTCGACACCGCCTATGACGTTGCCCTGCTCGACCTCGACGGCGTCGTCTACCTGGGTGGTGCCGCGATTCCCGGTGCGGCGGAGGCGCTGCGCAAGGCCGATGCGGCGGGCATGCGGCTCGCGTACGTGACGAACAACGCCTTCCGGACGCCGGGCGCGATCGCCGAGTTGCTGACGAGTTTCGGTGTCCCGGCTACGCCGGCGGACGTGGTGACGTCGGCTCAGGCCGCGGCGCGTCTGCTCGCCGAGCGTCTCCCCGCGGGCGCCCCGGTCCTGGTCGTCGGCGGCAGCGGCCTGCGGATGGCGCTCCGCGAGCGCGGTCTGCGGCCGGTCAGCACCGCCGCCGACCGGCCGCAAGCGGTGGTCCAGGGCTACGCGCCAGGCATTGACTACTCGATGCTGGCCGAAGGCGGCCTCGCGGTCGCCGCGGGTGCCCTGTTCGTCGCGTCTAACGGCGATCTCACCCTGCCCAGCCGTCGCGGGCGGCAGCCAGGGAACGGGGCGCTCATCCAGGTGATCGCGACCGCGACCGGCATAAAGCCACTGGTGGCGGGCAAGCCCGAGCCGCCGCTGCACAGGGAGTCCGTGCTGCGGACCGGGGCCAAGCATCCCCTCGTGGTCGGAGACCGGCTGGATACCGATATCGAGGGAGCGCACCGCGTCGGAGCGGACAGCATGCTCGTGCTCACCGGCGTCACCGGTCCCGCCGAGGCCGTGCTCGCGCCGCCGTCGCAGCGCCCCGTTTACCTGGCCGAGGACCTGTCCGGTCTGCTCGAACCACATCCCGACGTGACGCGCGAGGACGGCGCGTTCAGCTGCGGCGGCTGGACGGCGCGCGTGCCATCGGGCCAGCCGCTCGAACTGGCCGGCGGCGGGGAGCGTATCGACGGCCTGCGCGCGCTGTGCGCCGCGGCGTGGACCATCGACGGCGTCACGCTCGAAGCAGCGCGGTCCGCCCTGCAGCGCCTCGAGAGCGCTCACTGAGAGGGTCCCGCCTGATCATCGAAACTATGGGTACGGCAGATGCGCGAATGTGACGACGCTCGGTTACTTGCCGTGTAAGCTATCCGGCATGCCAGGCCGCGCAGTCCGCCGCCACGGTGACCACTCAGGTGTCGCCGTGATGATGACGCGCGTGCTCTGTCCTTCGTGTTGTCGCTGACAACGACCCCCGCTGACCGTTGTCGCCAGGGCCGCCCCGCTCCGGGCAGGTCCGTACACGAAGGAATTTCCGTTGACCGCAGACATGTCCGTCGCTCCGGAGATAGCCAGGCTCGCCGAAGCCGTCCTCCTGATTCCCGCGCAGAAGCCCGGCACCGCGCACGACCCCGGCACCGCGCATGGCCCCGGCACCGCGCATGGCCCCGGCACCGCGAATAACCAGGGCGCCCCGCTAAACTCAGGCGCTCCGCTGACGCTCGGCGCGCTGTCCCGCCGACTGCGGATGCTCGCCGCCACCCCGGAACGGTGGTGGGGCCTGGTCCGGTTCGACCGGGATCGTGCCGTGCGGATCAGCGTGGAGGAGCACCCGTCCTACGACGCCTGGCTCGTGGTCCTGCCGCCCGGCGACGCCGGCCAGGATTGTGATTGCGATGTGGTGACGATAATTGCCGGGGAAGCCACCGAGGGAAGCGCCTCGAGCGCGGTGCTGCGCCCCGGTCCGCTGCGGGTGCACGGCCAGCGGCACTGGTTGCGCGGCCAAAGCGCGGGCTACTCGATCAGTTTGCATGCTCGTGCGCACTAGCCCATCGCGCACCGGCCGCCCCTAAGTCAGTCAGCAATTCACCATGCCGCAATACTGAGGTAATAGGCTGGACAGGCCGTGGTGGCACTTCCAAGACGTGCTACCAGAAGGGACGGTCGTGATGATTGAGGTACGGGGGCTCAGCAAACGGTACGGCGAAAAAATCGCCGTCAATAACCTGTCATTCAATGTGACGCCGGGGAAGGTGACGGGCTTCCTCGGCCCGAACGGCGCAGGCAAGACCACCACCATGCGGCTGATTCTCGGCCTGGACTACCCGAACGCGGGCTCCGTCTCGATCGCCGGCCAGCATTATGCGAGCCTGGCGTACCCGATGCGCGAGGTGGGCGCGCTGATCGACGCGAAGGCGGTACACGGCGGCCGGTCGGCCTACAATCACCTGCTCTGCCTGGCCGAGACCAACAACCTGCCCAAGCGCCGGGTCGGTGAGGTCCTTGATCTGGTCGGCCTGGCCGACGTGGCCAGGAAGCGTACCAAGGGGTTCTCGCTCGGCATGTCGCAGCGGCTCGGCATCGCCGGAGCGCTGCTCGGTGACCCGGCGGTGCTCATGTTCGACGAGCCGGTCAACGGGCTGGACCCGGAGGGGATCCTCTGGATCCGGAACCTGATGAAGGCGCTGGCCGCCGAGGGCCGCACGGTCTTCGTGTCCAGTCACCTGATGTCGGAGATGGAACACACCGCGGAAAACCTCATCGTGATCGGCCGCGGCTCGTTGCTGGCCGACTGCACGATGGAAGAGTTCATCGCCCGCAGCTCCGGCCAGACCGTCCGGGTGTCCACGCCGCAGCCGGACCTGCTCGTCAAAGCGGTAGCCGAAGCGCGTGGCACCGCGACCGCCGACGCCGACGGCGCGCTGACCGTGCGCGGGCTCACCGCGGCCCAGGTCGGCGATATCGCGTTCGACCATGGCGTGCGCCTGCATGAGCTGACGGTGGTCCGTGCCTCGCTCGAGGCCGCGTTCATGGAACTGACCGCGGACAGCGTCGAGTACCGGTCCGACGTAGGCCCCCCGCCCGTCGCTCCGGACCAGTCGCCCGCCGCGGGCGAACCCCAGCCTGCCGTCCAGGGGCAGTACCACCACGAAGGGGGGAGCTGACATGGCCGTGACGACACAGCAGGCTCGTCCGCCGGTCCTGCCGCCGGCCTCCGGGCGAGCGGGCTTCTTCGGCACGCTGCGCTCGGAGTTCACTAAGATCCGCTCGGTCCGCTCCACCTACTGGACACTGCTCGTGCTGCTGGTGGTCAGCATCGGGATCGGCGCGGCGATCACCGGCGGAACCGCGGCCAACTGGTCGCACACATCGCCGGCCGACCGGGCGACCTTCGACCCCACGCAGGCCAGCGTGGCCGGGCTCTTCTACCTGGGCCAGCTCGTCATCGTGGTGCTCGGGGCCATGGTGCTCACCGCCGAGTATTCCACCGGGATGATCCGCACCTCGTTGACGGCGATGCCGCGCCGGATCGTGGTGTACGTGGCCAAGGTCATCGTGTTGGCCTGCGTGACCCTCGTGGTCACGTTCGCGGCCGCCTTCATCGCGTTCTTCCTCGGCCAGGCGCTGCTGGCGAGCACCCACGACAACGCAACGCTGTCCCAGCCGAACGTGCTGCGCGCGGTCATCGGCAGCGCGGTGTACGTGACGATGTGCGGCCTGTTCGCGTTCGCCGCCGGGGCGATCCTGCGGCACACCGCAGCCGCCATCACTACGGTGATCGGGCTGCTGTTCGTGATCCCGATCCTGGCGCACCTGCTGCCCTCCAGCTGGTACCAGGACCTGGCGAGGTGGCTGCCCGACGCCGCGGGCCGCGCCTTGTCGGTCACGGTCGGAGGGCAGCCTCCGAATCTGTTCTCCCCATGGACCCAATTCTCGGTATTCGCTATCTACACGCTTATCCTGCTCATCGTGGGCGCCATACTGTTCCGCAGGCGGGATGCTTAGCTGAGCGATTCCTGACTGGCGAAAGCAGTTCCATGCCTGCCCGCCGCCGCGGGCAGGCATGGAACCCTATGGCGTCTCACTGACCTCATCATCACCGGCCCAAACACTTTTTGTATATTTATTCGACCGAGGACAAATTAACGCGGAGGATTCGAGCTCCCTGGAGGATTTAGGGCCCTATAATGCACCGGATCTTCCGCATAACCCGAATCTTCCACGATAAACGAGGCGCCCGTCGGCGCCGGGGCCCATTAGGGCAGGGTGAGGATCTCGTAGCTGTCGTCGGTGACGAGGATGGTGTGCTCGAACTGCGCGGTGCGCTTGCGGTCCTTGGTGACCGCGGTCCAGCCGTCGGGCCAGATGTCGTAGTCGATCGTGCCGAGGGTGAGCATCGGCTCGATGGTGAAGGTCATCCCCGGCTGCATGACCACGTTCGTGTGCGGGTCGTCGTAGTGCGGCACGATCAGGCCCGAATGGAACGTCCGGCCGATCCCGTGTCCGGTGAAGTCCCTGACCACTCCGTAGCCGAACCGCCGGGCGTAAGACTCGATCACGCGACCCACGGCGTTCAGCGGGCGTCCCGGCGCCACCGCGCGGATCCCGCGCATCATCGCCTCGTGGGTGCGCTCCACTAGCAGCCGCGACTCCTCGTCCACATCTCCCGCGCAGAAGGTGGCGTTGGTATCCCCGTGCACGCCGCCGATGTACCCGGTGATGTCAATGTTGACGATGTCGCCGTCGTTGATCAATGTGTCGTCGGGGATCCCGTGGCAGATAACCTCGTTCAGCGAGGTGCACAGCGACTTGGGGTAGCCCCGGTAGCCAAGCGTGCTCGGGTACGCGCCGTGGCTGACGAGGAAATCGTGGCCTATCTGATCCAGGTAATCAGTCGTGACGCCAGGGGCTACGTGGGCGCCGACCTCCGCCAGAGCCTGGGCGGCCAGCTTGCCCGCGACCCGCATCCGCTCGATGATCTCGGGGGTCTTGACGTCTGGTTCCCCGGTCTTCGGGCGCTTTTTGCCCACGTACTCGGGCCGCCTGATCTCCGCGGGCACCTGGCGGGTCGGTGAAAGCCGACCCGGATGAAGCACTGTCTCCATGCTTTGCGAGTCTAGTGTCCATGGAGAACGAGAAGCGATGGTGGTTCAGCCTCAAGACCCACACCGTGGAGGATGACGACGGTCCCACCCCGGGTAAGGACCGGCTCGGTCCCTTTCCCACCCGGGAGGCCGCCGCCCGCGCACTGGAAACTGCGCAGCGCAGAAACGAGGAATGGGACGCCAAGGACTGACGCCCGTCCGGACGGTATTACCCCGCATCAGGGTTACCCGGCATCAGGGTTCGGCTAGTTTGTTCCGCCGTGATATTAGGCTAGGGACGTGAGCGAAGATCTGCCCGCTGTGGCCGAGGCCAGGATGGCGGAAATCCGGCGCAGCGGCACGTGGGGCTCAGCGCTGACTTCTGACGAGTTCGCCTGTATCCGCAGCGTCGGCTTTGAGCCCGTGGGCCAGGTACTTGGTGCCGCCGTGTACAACATTGGCTACACCGGCGGCTACAACTGCCCGGGGGCCTGGGGCTACGGGTACGGGTACGGCGGGGTTATTCCGGCTCGCACCACCACCCAGGTGTCCAGCCGGGGCGGGTTCGGGTCTTTCGCCCCGCTGGTGCAGTCGATGTACGCGGCCCGGCACAAGGCCCTCGACCGGATGACGACCGAGTGCGCCGAGCTCGGCGGCCACGGCGTCGTCGGCGTGCGGCTGACGATCGGCCCGTTTCCGGCCGGAGGACTTGAGTTCAAGGCCATCGGCACGGCCATCCGCGCCCCCGGGGTGCCGCCGATGTCGGCCTGGTCCAAGACGCGAGGTCACAAGGAGCCGTTCACTTCTGATCTGTCCGGGCAGGACTTCGCGAAGCTGATCACGAAGGGCTGGGTGCCGGCCGGCCTGGTGCTCGGCATCTCGATCGGCTCGCGCCACGACGATTGGCTGACTGTCGGCCAGACCCGCTGGGGCTCGGGTAACGCCGAGGTCGTCGGCTACACCGAGCTGGTCAACGACGCCCGGCACGACGCACGAGTGCAGCTGGAACGCGACGTGAAGCGGCTCGGCGCCGAAGGCGTGGTCATCGCCACAATGGAGATGAACGTGCGCGAGCGAGAGTGCCCGGTTCAGGAAGGCCGCCGCGACCACATCGTGGAGGCCACCAATATCGGCACCGCGATCGCCAGGTTCTCGGACGCGGAGCGCAAGAGTGGTCCCACGCTGGCGGTCATGTCGCTGGACCCGCAGCGTCGCCAGGCGGCCAGGATACGGATTTAATGCAACAGCCGAAAAGGCCAAGCCAAAGAGCACAAACTAATCAGCACAGCTGAATAAGCGCACCGCATGCCGTAGGAGAGAACATGACCGATCAGGGGAACATAGCGACGGAACTGGATGCTGCGGGCGTTCCGCAGGACGCCATGCGGCGCCTCGCGGAACTGCAGCCTGGCCGTCCCGGCTCCATTTTCACGTCCGACCTGTCGGTCAATGAGTTCCTGCTGGTCCGCGAGGCCGGGTTCCGGCCGCTCGGCCTGGTCCTGGGCAGCTCGATCTACCACGTCGGACTGCAGATAGGCCGGTGGGGCTCCAACCAGGAGCTTGACGTGCTCTCCCAGGCCATGTACCACGCGCGTGAGCTGGCCATGACCCGGATGGAGGCCGAGGCCGACGCGCTGCAGGCCGACGGCATCGTCGGCGTCCGGCTGGACGTGGAGCTGAAGGAGTTCGGCTCCGACATCGCCGAATTCATCGCGGTCGGCACGGCCGTCAAGGCTGAAGAGGGCGCAGGCGGCGGCGGGGTCGACAACTGGCGCAACAACAAGAGCCAGCCGTTCACCTCCGACCTGTCCGGCCAGGACTTCTGGACGCTGATCCGGGCCGGGTACGCCCCGCTCGGCATGGTGATGGGGACGTGCGTTTATCACATCGCACACCAGAAATTCGGCAGCAAGGTCGGCAACATCGGCAAGAACGTGGAGATCGAGCAGTTCACCCAGGCCCTTTACGACGCCCGCGAGCTGGCCATGAGCCGGATGCAGGCCGAAGCCGAGGCCCTGCACGCGGAAGGCATCGTCGGCGTGCAACTGCGGCAGCACAGCCACACCTGGGGCTCGCACACCACCGAGTTCTTCGCCATCGGCACCGCCGTGCGCCCCCTGCGCCCGGACCACATCATCGAGCGGCCCACCATGGTCCTGACCCTCGACTCCTAGCCCGCCGGACGCAGCCCGCCAGACTCGCAGCCCTCCAGACACAGCCCGCCGGACTCCCAGCGCGCCGCCAGACTCGCAGCTACGCCGTGGGACCGCTGACCGCATCCAACAGGCGTGCCACCCGGTCTCGCAGGCCCCGGACGCCCGGACGGTAACGCTGGTAGCCGCTCGTCCCGGGCCGCCGGCCGGGACCGTCGGGGCTAGCCACGCCGAACTCCCCCTCCCCGAAGCCCTCAGGCCGGCCGAGGTCACCGACCGCCGAACTGATCAGGTGCTGCGCCGCTCCGAACGACACCATCCCAGAGGCCTCAGGACCCCCGGGCGCCCCGGCAATTCCGGGCGGGACCGCCATGACCTCGTGGGCGAGCGCCTCGAGTTCCGGATCGCCCTCGTCGAGCGCGAAGATCGTGGCCCCGGTCCGCCGGGCGTCGCTGATTCGCTCGAGCAGCGGCACCGGTGCGCTCGACGGTGACACGACGAAGAGCGTCTCGCCTCGCCGGGCGGCTTCCAGCCGTTCGAGCCCCACGCGCAGGTGGGACGGCGCGCCCGCGGGGACCTGCCAGCGGACAAGCGTGGGCATGAGCTCGGGAATCCCGGCCAGGCGGCTTTCCTCGTCGAGGTGGGCCGTGAGGTGCCAGGGCTCCTCGTCGGGCGTGCCGACCAGGAGGAGCCCTCCTTGCGACCGGGTCGCCTTCCGCAGCCCCTGCGCGAACGCGCGGGTCCGCTCCAGCCAGCCGGTCGGGGCGAGCAGCGCACGGAGCGTGGTCACCTGGTTCGCGTCCACGTACCTATGGTGCTCCTAAAAGTCCTTACGCGCAGCTATTTCGTGTCTGCCCAGGGGGCTCCCCCGGAACCCCGCGACCGGGGGGACCATCCCACCGTCCCCCTTGGTCTGGCAAGATTCAGTCCATGACTGAGCGCGAAACCCCGTCCGTCGACGATCTGGTCATCGGTATCCTCGGCGGCACCGGGGAACAAGGACGCGGCCTGGCCCGCAGGTTCGCGCTGGCGGGACACTCGGTGATCATCGGTTCCCGCAGCCACGACCGGGCGTACGCCGTGGCCAGGGAGATCGGGCCCAACGCCCGCGGCCTGGCCAACCGCGACGCCGCCGGCGAGGCGGACCTGGTCATCGCCGCGGTGCCCTGGGAAGGCCACGCTGAGCTGCTGTCCGGGCTGGCGACCGAACTGGCGGGCAAGATCGTCGTGGACTGCGTGAACCCGCTCGGCTTCGACCAGCGCGGCGCCTATCCGCTGCCGGTCGCCGAGGGCAGCGCGGCCGAGCAGGCCGCGGGGCTGCTGCCCGGCAGCCGGGTGGTAGCGGCGTTCCACCACGTGTCCGCGGTCCTGCTGCTCGATCCCGAGGTGGAGTCCATCGACATGGACGTGCTCGTGCTGGGCGACGACCGGGCCGCTACCGACCTGGTCCAGGCCCTGGCGGCCAGGATTCCCGGCGCGCGCGGCGTCTACGCGGGCCGCCTGCGCAACTGCGGCCAGATCGAAGCGCTGACCGCCAACCTGGTCGCGATAAACCGCCGGTACAAGGCGCATGCTGGCCTGCGCATCACCGATATTTAAACCCTTTTTTTGGCCGAACGGGCCGTCGATCCCCGCCCGCGTTCACCTTCGAGCGACCCCAGGCGGGCGCGGTTCGGCCCGGCCGCCGCGCTGATCGTGAGCGCCGTCCTGCTCGCTCAGCCGGCAGGGTTTTAGGTGTAGGGGATCAGCAGCGCGCGCAATGCCTCCGGCCACCGCGGGCCGGCGTAAAGACGCTCCGGTACCAGGTAGCGGCCGGAGCCGATCGGCCGCACCTCCTCATCGCCGACCGGCAGCAGCAGCAACTCCACCGAGAACGGCCGCGCCTTGCGGCCCAGTTCACGCTCCAGCTCCGCCACGACTGTGGTCGGCCGCATATCGCGGTGCGGGCCCGCCCGTATCCAGGCCTCCTTACGCGCCACGTGCCAGGCCTTGGCCTCTGGCCACCGGGCGGCGACGACCCGCTGCAGGGCCGGCCAGCGGGCCAGGCCGAGGAAGCCCGGCGGGCTGAACGCCAGCTGCGGGGCCCGGTCGGCGCGGCCGGACGGCGGCGACAGCGGAGGCGCCGTCGTCAAGGCGTGCCACCAGGCCAGCCAGCCCACGGCCAGCTCGGCCCGCGCCGACGGACCGGTACTCGGGTCGGGCCGCGGTTCGACCTCGGGCGGACCAGGCACCTCGCCGCCCGGGGCGACCTCGATGCGCTCGGCCGCCCGGAACCACAGGGCCACGTCAAACGACTCCGGCCACGGGTTCACCTGGATACTCCAGGAGGGCGAACCTGGCAATTGCATCGAAATGGCTCCTTAGCGCCGACTGCATCCAGAAGCGTGCTCCCCGTCCCCGCCCGGATCGCAAGATCTTACGGCTGCTCCGCACGGAAGGCGGCCTCGGTGAGGGTGGCCGCGGTCCGGGTGACACTGGCGATCGCGTCGTCCGGGCCGAGCCCGCACAGATCGGTAAGGACAAAGAGGGCCTCCGCGCTGACCACCACCGCGAGGTCGCGCTTGAGCTGGGCCAGCGCCCCGGGATCACGAGCCGCGAGCGTGCTCTCGAACGGCCCGAGCGCGTAGTCGATCAGCCCGAACCGGATGCCCGGGCGGCTGACGGCGAGCTCTGGCCGGGTGATGGCGACCGAGATCATGGTTCGTACCGCTCGCTGGTAGGAGAGCACTCCGCGCAGGAGGTAGTCACAGGCGAACGTGACACGTTCGACGGGGTCGCCGGAGGAGGCGACTGGCTCGAGCGCGTCCGCGGGGCTGGGCCACATGTCCCCGAGGGTTTCGTGGAGCAGCGACTCCAGGTCAGGAAAGTACCGGTAGGCCGTGGCCTCCGAGACCAGGGCCAGCTTCGCCACTTCGGGCATTGTCACGTCCGAGCCCGTCCGCACCAGTTCCGCGGCCGCCTCGACGATGGCCCGGCGGGTGCGAGTCTTCTGGTTCGCGCGGCCGGTGCCGACCTCGTTGATCATCAACTTATCCCTCCCTGACGCTGCTAGCTAACATTAGTAATGAGAGCATGCTTGCACAATATATGCGAGCATGCTAACTTCGTGAGAGTTAACTCTCACGAAAGGCAGATAAATGACTAAAGTCTCCGTGGTCTCGCCGGTCGGCGGCGAAGTGATCCAGTTCGGCGCCACCCAGATGCGGATACTCGAGGACGGCAGCACGACCGATCATCGCCTCGGTATCGGCGAGATCACGCTCCCGCCGGGCACCCCGGGGCCGCCACAGCACCGTCATGCCCGGCATGACGAGGGCTTCTACGTGGTTTCCGGCGCCGCGCGGTTCACCGTGGGAGACACGGTGTACGACGCGCAGGCCGGCACCCTGGTGATGATCCCGCCCGGCGCCCCGCACACCTTCGCCAACCCCGGCGACGAGCCGACCGTGCTACTGAACACGTTCACGCCGGATCTCTACGTGCAGTATTTCCGCGACCTGCGGCAGATGATCGCCAGCGGCCAGCCGCTGACCCCCGAGAACACCGTCCAGGTGATGAGCCGGTACGCCACCACGGCGGCTACCGACTATGCCTAGCTACCCGGGCTGCAGCTCAGCTAGCCCACCAGGTGGCGGGCGAGAAACGCGTCAGACTACAGCCTCAAAAGATGGCGGAAGATCCGGCTTCCGCGGTAATCCAGGACCCCAGGACTGCCCCGATCCTCCACGCAGGCCGGATCTTCCACTTAACCGGCCGGTCTGCCCGACTGGATCAGGGCAAGGCGTCCATCCCGCATCACCATACCCAGCAGCCGCCACGTCACCGGAAAACTTGCGGTGGACCTGGACCCCGCAGTGGATCGGGTGTGTCCCCGGCGGCCAGGCATCCGGGCCGGCACGGTATCCGGCTTTACTCAGCGGCTGCACGTTACCGGTGGGTTCAGTGGTAGGAGTGCTCCTCATCGGGGAAGGTACCGCTCGTGACGTCGTCAGCGAAGGCGGTGGCGGCGTCGCGCAGGACTGCCGTCAGGTCGGCGTACTTCTTGACGAACTTGGCCGTGCGGGGAGACAGGCCGGCCATGTCCTGCCAGACCAGCACCTGGGCGTCGCAGGCCGAGCCGGCGCCGATGCCGATGGTGGGAATAGTCAGCGTCTCGGTCACCCGGGCGGCCAGGTCAGCAGGAACGCACTCGAGCACGACGGAGAACGCGCCGGCGGCCTGCAGCATCTTGGCGTCGTGCAGGAGCTGCTCGCCGTCCTCACCGCGTCCCTGCACCCGGTAACCGCCGAAGGCGTTGACCGACTGCGGCGTCAGGCCAAGGTGGGCCATCACCGGGATGCCGGCCGCGACCAGCTCCTCGACCTGGTGGGCGACCCGCCGGCCGCCTTCGAGCTTGACCGCGTGGGCGCCGGTCTCCTTCAGGAAACGGACCGCCGCGGCCAGCGCCGCGCCGGGGGAGGCCTGGTAAGAACCGAACGGCAGGTCGGCCACCACCAGGGCCCGGCGGGTACCGCGCACGACGGCTGCGGTCAGCGGGATCAGATCATCGACGGTGACCGGGATCGTGGTGTCGTGGCCGTAGACCACCATGGCGGCCGAGTCGCCGACCAGCAGCACGGGTATCCCGGCCTGGTCGAAGATACCGGCGGTGAGCGCGTCGTACGCGGTGAGCATGGGCCACTTCTCGCCGCGTGCCTTGGCGGCGGCGATATCGCGTACCGTGACCCGGCGGCCGGTACCTGACCCGCCGTAGAGGGGTTCCGGAATGGTCCGCTGCAGCGTCGCGGCCATAGCTGTGTCAGTGCCCTGTGACATCTCTGTCGACCTCCATGCCTCGTGTCGCCCCAGCGGCGTACCCGGACAGTTAGATGATGGCACGCCAAGTGGGCTGAGCGGTATAGCCGGTTCTGGAAGACTAGGGCGGTGATCGACTTCGCGGACGTGGACACCCTGGCCGTCGGCTATCACCAGCGCGGGGGGCAGCCCGGACTGGCGTACGGGATCGTGATCGACGGTGAGCTGGCTCACGCGGCCGGACTCGGTGAGCGCTACCTCGGCGGACCGCCGCCGGACGCCGCTACCGTCTTCCGCATCGCCTCGATGACCAAGAGCTTTACCGCGTCGGCGGTACTCGCGCTGCGCGACGACGGTGCCGTGCGGCTCGACGACCCGGCCGAGACCTACGTCCCCGAACTGCGCGGCTGGCCGCCGGTCAGCGCCGACGCGGCGCGCGTGTCGATCAGGCACCTGCTGACCATGACCGCCGGGTTCCCGACCGACGACCCGTGGGGCGACCGGCAGCAGGGGCTTCCGCTAGCGGAGTTCGCCGCCTTCCTGGACGGCGGCGTTCGCTTCAACTGGGCGCCAGGGACCCGGTTCGAGTACTCCAACCTCGGCTTCGCGATCCTGGGCCGGGTCATCACCGCCGTCACCGGCGCCGCCTACCCGGATTACGTCCGCGACCGCCTGCTGCGCCCCCTCGGGCTGACCAGCACCGGCTACGAAGCCGAAGAATTCGCCGGCACCGAGCTGGCCCGCGGGTACCGCCGCGCGCCGGCCGGCTGGTCCGAGGTGCCGTTCGAGCCGTGCGGCGCGTTCGCCCCGATGGGCGGGATCTTCAGCTGCGTGGCCGATCTCAGCCGCTGGGTGTCCGGTTTCGCCGGGGCGTTCCCGCCCGGGGATCCGCAAGCCGGCGGCCCGCATCCGGTGCGGCGCGCCACGCGGAGGGAGATGCAGCTGCCGCAGGTCCTGACCGGGTGGGACGCGGCTCCCAGCTTCCCGGGGAACGGGGCCGCCACGCCTCCCGGCGGCTACGGGTTCGGGCTGTTCGTGACCGAGCACCCGGCCCTGGGCCGGATCGTCAGCCACAGCGGCGGGTACCCGGGCTTCGGCAGCAACATGTGCTGGCACCCCGCGACAGGAACCGGCGTGATCACCCTCGGCAACAGCACCTACGCGGCGATGGCGCCGCTGGCGGCCAGGCTGCTCGAAGCCGTGCTACGCAAACGTCAGCCGCCGTCATACGGGTACGGCCCGGCCCTCGCCCCGGCCCAGACGGGACCGTGGCCGGAGACGCTGGCCGCGCGGGACGCGGTCGGCGCGCTGCTGAAGTCGTGGGACGACGCCGAAGCGGAGCGGCTGTTCTCGCCCAACGTGGCGCAGGACGCGCCGTTCGCGGAACGGCGCCGCCGGATCGCCACCGTCCGCGACCGCATCGGGGACTTCACCGACGACCCAGGGCGACGCCCCGAGTTCGATACGCCCGCCCACTGCCGGTGGTGGCTCGCGGGGGAGGGCGGCGTCGTCCAGGTGCAGATTCAGCTCACCCCGGAGCGGTCGCCCCGGGTCCAGTCCCTCTCGCTGGCCGTCCCGCCCGCCGCGGGCTCGCCACTGCAGGACACGCTCGCCGCCGTGGTCACCTGGATGAACGGCACGGACCGCGAGTGGCCCGCGGCCGTCCCGGTCGTTCCCACGGCAGACGCCGGCCTGCTGGCCCGCCGCCTGCGGACGGCGGCGGTCTGGGCCGGCGAAGTCCAGGTCGGCGCCTGCCAGGCGGGCGACGGCCGCGCATCGGTCGCGGTCGAGCTGGTCGGGGCGCACGGCAGGCTCGCCTTGGCGCTGGTCATTGACCCGCACACGCGGCTGCTCCATCTCGCCAACGTCACGCCCGAGCCCTGACCAAGGGCAGGCACCGAGGCCCGTTCGGCCCAATCTGAAGGAGCAGCGGTGCGGGCCCGCAGATGATCGCGGGCCGGAGCGCAACGTGACGCGAAACATATCCGCGTCCGCGGAAATAGATTCCGATACGAGACCGTTCCGTATTGATAGCTGCGGGACCCGGCGCTCCTGATCATGGCAACACGCCAGAAAGCCAGCACCTTCCCGGTTCCGCACCCCAAGCTTCAAGTGATCCGGAGAGGGACACATGGATTCGCAGGCGATTTACCGCCGGCGCTGGCTGATTCTCAGCGTGCTGATCGTCGGCCTACTCGCCATCGTCATCGACAACACGGTCCTCAACGTCGCGCTGAAGACGATCGCCGAGCCTCCTCCCGCCGGCCTCGGCGCGAGTCAGAGTCAGCTCGAATGGGCCATCAACTCCTACACGCTGGTGTTCGCCGGCCTGCTGTTCACGTTCGGCGTCATCGGCGACAAGATCGGCCGCAAGCGCATGCTCATGACCGGGCTCGCGCTGTTCGGCATCGCGTCGCTGCTCTCGGCCTATTCACGGTCGCCTGAGCAGCTGATCTTCGCGCGGGCCGCGATGGGCCTGGGCGGGGCCGCGGTCATGCCGCAGACCCTGTCGATCATCTCCAACGTCTTCGAGCCCGCCGAACGCCCCCGGGCGATCGGCCTGTGGGCCACGGCCGTCGGCCTCGGCATCGCCACCGGGCCGGTACTCGGCGGCCTGCTGCTCGACCACTTCTGGTGGGGTTCGGTCTTCCTGATCAACGTGCCGGTAACCGCCGTCGGCATCCTCGCCGCCGCGATCCTGGTGCCGGAATCCCGCAACCGCGAGGCCGGCGGGATCGACTACGTGGGCGTGCTGCTGTCCATCGCGGGCCTGGTGCTCCTGGTCTACGGCATCGTCCAGGGCGGCGACGGCGACCCGTGGCTGAGCCTCGGGGTGCTCGGCCCGATCGTGGGCGGCCTGGCTGTCCTGGCGGCGTTCGCCTGGTACGAATCCCGGATCCAGCACCCGTCGCTTGACGTGCGGCTGTTCCGCGACCGACGGCTGTCGGCCTCGATCGGGGCACTCGGCCTGGTGTTCTTCGGCATGGGCGGCGTCTTCTTCTTCACCAGCTTCTACCTGCAGAACGTCCGGGGTTACACCCCCCTAGACGCGGGGCTGCTGACCGTGCCGTTCGCGGCCGGACAGCTGCTGATGGCCCCTCGCAGCGCCCGCCTGGTCAAGCGCCACGGGGCCAAGGTGATCGGCGCGACGGGCATGTTCGTCATGGCCGCCGCGATCGCGGGCTACGCGACGCTCGGCACCGCGAGTCCGATCTGGCTGCTCGGGGTGCTGTTCGGCATCCAGGGTGCGGCGATCGGCGTCAGCATGCCGGCCGCCACGGCCGCCGTCATGGACGTGCTGCCGCGTGAGCGGGCCGGGGCGGGCTCGGCGCTGACCAACACCGCCCGGCAGGTCGCGGTCGCGCTCAGCGTGGCCATCCTCGGCTCGATCCTGGCCCAGTCCTACCGGAACTCGCTCGGCCCGTCGCTGGCTCACCTGCCTGCCGCGCTCCGGAGCACCGCGTCGTCCTCCATCACCGGTACCCAGGCGGTCGCGCAGCAGCTCGGCGTGACCGGACGGTCGCTGCTGATCCCCGCGAACGAGGCGTTCGTGCACGCCATGCACATCGCCACGCTGATCGCGGCGGTGCTGGCGCTGGCGGGCGGGTTCGTGGTGCTGCGCTGGATGCCGGGCAAGCCGCAAGCCGCGCCGGCCAGCGATGGCGGATACGACGACGAGCTTGCCATACTGGAAAGCGAAGTCAGGCTTTCCAGTGCTGACCGGGAGGTGTAACCAGCCATGCAGCCCGTGATCGTCGCTTCTGGGCCCGGCTCTGACACGGAAACCGGGCCCGGCGGTGCGGACCACCGCCTGCCCGGCCGGCCGCGCAGTGAGCAGGCCGAGCAGGCGATCATCGAGGCGACGCTTGACCTGTTCGCCGAGCAGGGCTTCGAGGGAGTCTGCGTTGAGGCCGTCGCCGCCCGGGCCGGCGTGGGCAAGGCGACGATCTACCGCCGCTGGCCGAACAAGGAAGAGCTGCTGCTCGCCGCGTTCGGCTCGCTGAAGTCGCCCTACCCCGAGCCCGGCGGCGTCTCGGCCCGGGATAACCTGGTCGCGATGCTGTCGGTGATGTGCGCGGACCGCGCCGACCCGAGGAAGGCACGGCGTTACGCGCTGCTGCTCGGTGAGGGCCAGAAATACCCGCGGCTGATGGCCCGGTACAAGGAGACGGTGATCGCGCCGCGACATGAAGCCATCCGGGCGGTCATCCGCCGGGGCATCGAGTCCGGCGAGCTGCGGGCCGACACCGACGTCGAGATCGCGATGCTCGCGCTCACCGGGACCATCCTGGCCAAGGAGAAGTCCACGGACAGCGGCCTGGACGGCGATTTCGCCGCCCGCATCGTGGACGAGCTGATGCTGGGCCTGAGGCCGCGCTAATCGTGGACGAGGCAGCGGACCGACGCGTCACTGCCGCACGTGGTCGGCGATGACTACATGGTCGGCCACTGGCTCGCCGCCTACGCCGTCCTGCTCCTCAGCTCCGGTTGACCGGGGACGGGGACTGCCGCTCCTGAACCCGCCGCGCTATTCTCCGTGATCACGAAGGCCCAAGAGTCTGCCCAGACTGTAAATCCTTCGCGATCATGAAGGCCGCGCCCCGGGAGGCAGCGGTTCGCGCCAGCGGTTGGTGATGGGGAGGCGGCGGTCGCGGCCGAAGTTCTTCTGGCTGATCTTCGGGCCGGGCGGGTACTGGCGCCGCTTGTACTCGGCCGCGTCGATCATCCGGACCACCCGCTCAACCAGCGCCGGGTCGTGTCCGGCCGCGATCAGCTCGGCGGTGCCCATGTCCTTCTCGACGTAGTCGTCGATCAGCTTGTCGAGCACCTCGTACGGCGGCAGCGAGTCGGTGTCGAACTGGCCGGGCGCGAGCTCGGCGCTCGGCGGCTTGTTGATGGAGTTCTCCGGGATCGGGGGAGTGGCGCCCTGGCGCGCGGCTTCGGCGTTACGCCACCTGGACAATTCCCAGACCAGCGTCTTGGGCACGTCCTTGATCGGCGCGAACCCGCCGGCCGAGTCCCCGTACAGGGTGGAGTAGCCGGTCGCGAGCTCGCTCTTGTTGCCGGTGGTGAGCACGAGGTGGCCGCCCGCGTTGGACAGCCCCATCAGGACGACCCCGCGCACCCGGGCCTGCAGGTTCTCTGCCGGGAGCCCGGTTTCACCGAACCCGGCCGGGGCGAGTTCCTTGGTGAACGCGTCGACGATCGACGCGATGGGGATCGTCAGATCGTGCAGGCCCTGCCGCTTGACCAGGTCTTCGGCATCAGTGACCGAATGACCGGAGGAGTAGCGGCTGGGCATCAGCACCACGTGCACCTGGCCCGGCCCGATGGCGTCCGCCGCGATCGTCGCGGTCAGCGCCGAGTCGATCCCGCCTGACAGCGCCAGGATGGCCGAACGAAATCCGTTCTTGCGCACGTAGTCCCGCACCCCGGTGACCAGCGCCGCGTACACCTCGGCCGGATCGGACAGCCGCGGCCAGCAGGTCCCCTCGGCCCCCTCCGGCCCGGCCGACGCGGGCTCGGCCGGCAGCGCCACCCGCTTGATCGTGATCACCGTGCCGTCACCCGCGTCCACCGGCTGGTCCGCGGGCAGCGGCCCTGCCTCCGCGGCCGGCAGGTCCAGGTCGGCGATCACCAGCGCCTCCTCGAACTGCGGCCCGCGGGCGACCAGCGTGCCGTCCGCGGTCACCAGGATCGAATCGCCGTCGAAGACCAGCTCGTCCTGGCCGCCGATCAGGTTGGCGTACGCCAGCGCGGCGCCGGCCTCGCGGGCCCGCCGGACGCACAGGTCCAACCGCACGTCATCCTTGCCCCGCTCGTAGGGCGACGCGTTCGGCACCACCAGCAGGCCCGCCCCCGCGCGGTAGCAGACCGCCACCGGTCCGCCGTCCTGCCACAGGTCCTCGCAGATCGCGATGGCCACATCTACCTGCTCGCCCCCGGCCGCCGGCAGCCGGAACACCGGCAGCGTGTTGCCGGGCACGAAGTAGCGGAACTCGTCGAACACCCCGTAGTTCGGCAGGTGGTGCTTGGCGCTGGTAATAACGACGCGCCCGCCGTACAGCAGCGCCGCCGCGTCCAGCGGAGCGCCGGCCGGCAGCCCGGTCCGGGCCGCCAGGTCGGCCCGCCGGTCCAGGTACCCGGCTACCACGGCGACCCCGCCGAGCCCCTCGGCCGCCAGCCGCGCCGCCACGGCGTGCAGGTGGGAGATGGACGCCTCCACGAACGACGCCCGCAGCGCGAGATCCTCCACTGGGTACCCGGTGAGCACCATCTCGGGGAACACCACGACCCGAGCCCCGCGCCCCGCGGCGCGCCGCGTCCACTCCACGATGAGCTCGGCGTTTCCGTCCAGGTCACCCACCGTGGCATTGACCTGGGCCAGCGCGATCTTCAGCATTGTCACGCCTCCAGCCTAGGCCGTAGCCAGACTGACCCTCCGTCCCCGGTGCTCTCTCATTCTTTTCGGGCCGAACGGGACCCGGTACCCGCATCAAGACAAGGCTCAGGCGCCCCGCCGGGCTGGCGCATGCATGCGTCCGCTCCAAGCGCAAATCAATCCGAGCCACCGTAACCGTGGGGAAACACCGGCCGGGCACACTCTCTCATACGTGCACGCACCCAGGCCGGTGCCGCCGGGGGCTGGTCTATCAGTGGGGAACGTCTAAGGTGATTACCGTGGATAGGCAGCAAGAGTTTGTGCTGCGCACGCTGGAAGAGCGGGACATCCGGTTTGTCCGGCTCTGGTTCACCGACGTGCTCGGCACCTTGAAGTCGGTCGCGGTCGCCCCCGCCGAGCTGGAGGGTGCTTTCGCCGACGGTATCGGCTTCGACGGATCCGCGATCGAGGGGTTCGCCCGCGTCTACGAGGCGGACATGATCGCCCGGCCGGACCCGTCGACGTTCCAGCTGCTGCCGTGGCGCGGTGAGTACCCGGGCGTGGCGCGGATGTTCTGCGACATCCTGCTGCCCGACGGTTCGCCGTCGTACGCGGACCCGCGCTGGGTGCTCAAGCGCAACCTCACCCGCGCCTCCGATCTCGGGTTCACCTTCTACGCGCACCCGGAGATCGAGTTCTTCCTGCTGCGGGAGCGGCCCGAGCCGGGTGACAAGCCACAGCCGATCGACACCGGCGGCTACTACGACCACACCCCGCACAGCATCGCGCACGACTTCCGCCGGACGGCGATCACGATGCTGGAATCCATGGGCATCTCGGTGGAGTACAGCCATCACGAGGGCGCGCCCGGGCAGCAGGAGATCGACCTGCGCTACGCCGACGCGCTGACCACCGCCGACAACGTCATGTCGTTCCGGCTGGTGATGAAGGAAGTGGCGATCGAGCAGGGCGTCTACGCGACGTTCATGCCGAAGCCATTCACCGACCACCCCGGCTCCGGCATGCATACGCACGTGTCGCTGTTCGAGGGCGACAAGAACGCGTTCTACGAGGCCGGGGCGGAGTTCCAGCTGTCCAAGACCGGGCGGGCGTTCATCGCCGGGCTGCTGCGGCACGCGCCGGAGATCACCGCTGTCTGCAACCAGTGGGTGAACTCCTACAAGCGGCTGTGGGGCGCGGCCGAGCGGACCGCGGGCGCCGGGGGAGAGGCTCCGGCTTATATCAGCTGGGGACACAACAACCGTTCGGCCCTGGTCCGAGTGCCCATGTACAAGCCGCAGAAGGGCAACTCGACCCGGGTCGAGTTCCGCTCGGTGGACGCCGCCTGCAACCCGTACCTGGCCTTCGCCGTAATCCTGGCCGCCGGTCTCAAGGGCATCGAGGGCGACTACGAGCTGCCGCCCGGCGCCGAGGACGACGTTTGGGCGCTGACCTCCGCCGAGCGCCGCGCGCTCGGCATCCGCCCGCTGCCTCAGGACCTGGACCAGGCCATCAAGGTCATGCAGGACAGCGAGCTGGTCGCCGAGACGCTGGGGGAGCACGTCTTCGACTTCTTCCTGCGTAACAAGCGCGAGGAGTGGCAGGAGTACCGCCGCCAGGTCACCGAGTACGAGCTGGCCCGCTACCTCCCCATGCTTTGATTCCCGACCTCCGGCTCGGCTGACTAGGCCGCTGGTCGCACCGTGATGGCGCCTACGTCCGTGGTCGCGGAGACCCGCGACCAGCGTCAGCCCGCTGATCCGGGCCGCCGCGGCGGCCCGAGCCAGCCACAACGATGCTCCATCGCTGTGGTGATAGCGACAGCGATGGAGCATCGCTGTGCCTAAGCCAGCCGCCTCGGCCCGCATCCTGTTACTCCTCGTAGCGCCCGCCGAGGTACCTGGCCAGAAAACGCTCCGCCGCCGTATAGAACTTCTGCCGGTTCTCGGGCTTGGCGAAGCCGTGGCCCTCGTCGGGGAAGAGCATGTACTCGTAATCGATTCCGGCGTCGGCCAGCGCGGCGACGATCTGCTCCGACTCGGCCTGCTTGACCCGCGGGTCGTTGGCGCCCTGGGCGATCAGCAGCGGGATCCGGATGTCACGCGCCCGGGACAGCGGCGAGCGCGACCACAGGAACTCCTTGTCCGTTTCCGGGTTGCCGACCCGCTTGTACAGCTGCGCGATCATCGGCTTCCAGTACGGCGGAACCGTCTCCAGCAGCGTCTGCAGGTTCGACGGACCGACGATGTCCACCGCGCAGCAGAACACGTCGGGCGTGAACGCGGCGCCGACCAGGGCCGCGTAGCCGCCGTAGGAACCGCCGTAGATGGCGACCTTGTCCGGGTCGGCCCAGCCCTGGTCCACCACGTACGCGACCGCGTCCAGCAGGTCGTCGTGCATCTTGGCGCCCCACTCGCGGTCGCCGGCGGACACGAACGACTTGCCGTAGCCGGTCGAGCCGCGGTAGTTCACCTGGACGGACAGGTAGCCGCGGTTGGCCAGCCACTGCGCCTCGGGGTCAAAGCCCCATACGTCGCGCGCCTGCGGTCCGCCGTGCACGTTGAGCACCGTCGGCAGCCCGGATCGTCCGCCGTCCGGCGGGAAGGTGATGTACCCGTGGATAGTCAGCCCGTCCCGCGCGGTGAAGGAGAACGGCTCCATCGGGGCCAGCTCGTAGCGCGACAGCTCGGGACGGCTGTCGAACAGGAAGCTGCCGGTGCGGCTGGCCCGGTCGTAGGCGAAGTACTGGACCGGCCCGGCGTCGTCCATGAAGGCGATCAGCCAGGTCGCGTCCGCTTCGTCGCGGCCGACCAACTGCGGGTCGCCGGGGTGAAGCGCCCGGATCGCCTTGAAGTCGGGCTCCACCGACGGGTCGAACACGTGGTACTCGGTGCGGTCCTTGAGTACCTCGACGATCTGCGGCTCCCGCGTGTCCGGGTGCAGGACCGCGCCCGCGACGTCGGCCTCGGGGTCCTCGAGCAGCACCTGAACGTCCCCGGTGGCCAGGTCGAGCCGGCACAGCCGGCCTGTGTCCGTGCCGAGCGAGCTGATGGCCAGCAGGCTGCGGCCGTCACCACTGAACGACAGCACGTCGCTGGCCGGGGCGTCGTCGGCCGGGATGGTCATCAGCGTCCGCCAGCCGGCGTCCGCGCTGTCGCGCACCAGCAGGTCGAACCCGCCGTCGGGCAGCGGGGCGAGCGCGCCGCGGACCACCAGGTCCTCGTCCGCGAGCCAGCCCGCGTATCCGGGGTTCTCGATCAGCTTGACGAGCTCCCCGGTCGGCAGGTCCAGCTGGTAGACGTCGTGCAGCTGGGGGTTGTCGCGGTTCATCCCGACGAGCACCTCGTCGCGGCGGCGCTTGCTGGTGGCGATGATGCGCGCCTGGATGCCGTCGAACGGGGTGAGGTCGCGCCGCGCCATCGTCTCCATGTCGACGTCGTACAGCCGCCAGTTCTCGTCGCCGCCGGTGTCCTGCAGGTACAGCAGGTGCCTGGCGTCCCGGGCCCAGGCGAAAACGCGGATACCACGGTCGGTGTCGTCGGTGACGATCGTCGCGGCGTCCCAGTCGACGCCCGACGGGCCGGTGGCGCCGATCGGCGCGACCCAGACGTTGAGCACGCCGTCGCGCGGTGCTATCCAGGCCAGTCGTGAGCCGTCAGGCGAGATACGCGGGCTGGTGCGCTCCGGGTTGCCGAAGAGCACCTCGCGGGGGATGAGATCGACCATGACCCATGCCTACCACACCATCTGCAGCGCCCGGCCCTGGGCCAGGCTCGGTTCGCCTGAGGCGTAGCCGCCGACCTGCGCCCGGCGCCTACGGGCAGCCCTCGCCGCCGCTGACGCGGAATTCGGCTTCGAGCATGTCCATCGCCTTGATGAAGGCGGCGCGCTCGTCACAGCCCAGCTTGTCGAGTACCCGGGCCAGCGGCGCGGCCGCACCATCCAGCCACTCCTGCACCACCGGCGTGGCGTCGGGGGCGATCTGGACGATCGTGCGCCGCCGGTCTGCCTCGTCGGCGGATCGCTGGACGAAGCCGGCCCGGTCCAGGCCCGCAAGGACGCCGCTGACGGTGGACAACGTCAGGCCGAGCCGGTCCGCGAGCGTGCCGACGCTTAGCGGGCCGTCTCGCAACTGCTCCAGCGCGGCCACGTGCCGCGGGCCGAGCGGGGTGGTCGTCTGCGGCGTGGTCCGGTCCTGGTAGCGCCGCATTCCCCGCATGACACGCGGGAACACGCGCATCAGGCGCAGGCACATGGCCGAGTGCCCGCCGCTGTCCGCTTCCTCTGTCACCGCACCCGCCCTTTGACGCCGTTGCCAGCAGTATATATGGTTGGGGCATCAAAACTATTTTGATGCGCCAATCGATTTTACGGTTGGCCGTCCCGGCCCAAGGAGGACCACCATGGCCGCATCGGCCCAGACGTCGGAATCGCTGCGGGCGAAGCTGAGTGACGGCTCGCTGACCGGACACTGGACACTCGACCCCGGCCGGTCATCGGCCACGCTGCAGTCCAAGAGCGTGTGGGGGCTCGTCCCGGTCAAGGGCACCTTCCACACGCTCGAGGGCGGCGGGACCATCTCGCCTACGGGCGAGGTCACCGGGTCCATCGCGCTTGGCGCGGAGTCGGTGGACACCAAGAACAAGAAGCGCGACATCCACCTCCGCTCCGCTGACTTCTTCCACAGCGAGAAGTTCCCCCAGATCACGTTCAGCGTGGAGAAGGTCGTGCCCGCCGGCGAGGGCGTGACTGTCTCTGGCACGCTCACCGTCCGCGACCACAGCCGCCAGATCTCCTTCCCCGCCACGGTCGAGGCGGCCGGGGACGGCGACATGACGCTTGACGCCACGGTGGCGGTAGACCGGTCCGAGTTCGGACTCACCTGGAACCAGATGGGCATGGCGTCCATGAAGAACACCATCGCCATCCACACCGTCTTCACCAAGGACTAATTGCCCCGCGGCCGAGCCGGGTTACGCGGAGAACCAGCGAGCGGGCGCCGGGTTGGTGTTGTGGTAGATGTGCTTCTTCTCCTGGTATTCGTCCAGGCCAGACTCTCCGAGCTCACGGCCGATGCCGGACTTGCCGAAGCCGCCCCACTCCGCCTGCGGCAGGTAGGGGTGGTAGTCGTTGATCCACACCGTGCCGTGGCGTAGCGCCCCGGCGACCCGCTCGGCCTGACCTGCGTCCGAGGTCCACACGGCTCCCGCGAGGCCGTAACTCGTGTCGTTACCGAGGCGGATAGCCTCGTCCTCGGTGCCGAACCGCTCGACCGTCACCACCGGCCCGAACACCTCCTCCTGCACCACCGCCATCTCGCGATGGCACCCGGCGAACACCGTCGGCCGCAGGAAGAAGCCCTGGGCCAGCGCTGGATCCGAGGGCCGCTGACCTCCGGCCAGCAGCTCGGCGCCCTCAGACAGTCCCAGCGCGATGTACCTCTCCACCTTGGCCCGGTGGGCGGCGGAGATCAGCGGGCCGCATTCGGTCTGCGGGTCCAGGCCGCTGCCCAGCCGGATCCGGTCAGCCCGGGCGGCGAGCTCGGCGACGAAGCTGTCGTGGATGGTGTCCTGCACGATCAGCCGGGCGCCGGCCGAGCACACCTGCCCGGAGTGCAGGAAGGCGGCGGTCAGCGCGTTGTCGACGACCGTGTCGAAGTCGGTGCCCGCGAAGACGATATTCGGGTTCTTGCCGCCGAGCTCAAGCGCGACCCGCCGCACCCCGCGCGCCGCCGAAACCATGATCTTCTCGCCGGTCGCCAGCCCGCCGGTGAACGAGATCAGGTCGACGCCCGGATGCGCCACCAGCGCCTGCCCGGCCGTGCCGCCCTGGCCGAGCAGCAGGTTCAGCACGCCCGGCGGCACGTCCGCCTCCTCGAACAGCCCGACCAGCGCCACCGTGGACAGCGGGGTCAGCTCGCTCGGCTTGATCACGGTGGTGTTGCCCGCCGCCAGCGCCGGAGCAAGCTTCCACGAGATCTGCAGCAGCGGGTAGTTCCAGGGCGCGATGAGCGCGCAGACGCCGACCGGCTCGTGCGTGATCCGGCTGATCACGTGGGCCCGGCCGGGATCGACCACCCGTCCCGCGTGCGATCCCGCGATCCCGGCGTAGTAGCGGAACACCGCGGTGGTGTCGTCCACGTCCGCGCGTGCCTCGTTCAGCGTCTTGCCGGTGTCGAGGCTTTCCGTGTGCGCGAGCTGCTCGCGGTCCCGCTGCAGCAACTCGGCGATCTTGCTGAGCAGCGCGGCACGTTCGGTCACGGTCGACCGGCGCCACGGGCCCTCATCGAACGCCTCCCTGGCCGCTGCGACGGCCGCGTCGACGTCGGCCGAGGACGCCTCGGCGAGCGTGTCGAGCGGCGTCGCGTCAAACGGGTTGAGGGTCTGAGAGGTGCCATCAGCTGCGGCCTCGGTCCACTTTCCCGCGATAAAGAGATATCTCACGCCTGCTCCCGTGGCTCGTTTGACCGCGTCGCCACTATAGACCGCGGCGTGTCAGGTGCTGGTGCCGCTGCCGGTGCTGGTGCCGCCGCCGCCGCTGTAGCCGCCGCCCGGCGTGAAGGGCAGGTCGGACTTGCAGGCGTTGAACGCCGCCTTGTCCGCCGAACTGCCCGACTGCAGCTCAGCGAACAACCCCCGGAAGCCTCCACCCGAGGATGACCCGGTGGGAAGCGTAACGCCGTGCGCGGAGAGGCAGCTTTCGAACTTCTGGAATGCGGCGCTGAACCCGCCTGATCCGCCAAACCCGCCTGATCCGCCGAACCCGCCGGACGGGCGCAGCGAGGCGCAGGCCTGGCGGGCGCTGTTAATCGCGGCGCTGCTAGGGGTGCTCCCGCTGGCGGAGCTCCCGCTGGCGGTGCTCCCGCTGGCGGGCCTTCCGCCGTAGCCACCCGTCACGCCATGCTCGCGCAGGCAGTTGAAGTAGGCGCTCCCGCTGCCGGGGCTCGACGAACTTCCGGCGGCGGGCGAGGTGGGCCTTCCGGCGGCGGGCGAGGCCGAACTTCCGGCGGCGGGCGAGGCCGACGCGGCGGTGCCGCACGCCGCTACCGCGAGCAGCAGGGCGGGAACGGCCGCTCCCGCCACCAGCACCCGTCTTGGGCAGCTGTTCCAAAGGCTGGCTAGGTAGCGGTGAATGCTGCGCAAGGTTTTCTCCTCGTAGATTTCCGTAGAGTCCGGGTGCATTAAACGACCCGGATGGTGAAATGTACGGGAGTGAGTATGAGAGGAATGTCTCGATTTCCTCCTCGTTGGCTGCAGAGAATGTCTCGTTTTCGTACTCGTTAGCTGCAGGAATAGGGCATCCGGCCGCGCCCCGGTTCCCGGCCGCGCCGTTCGGGTTCCGCGAAGATCAACGCGCCGGTATACGTTACTGAGGTGAGTGGTTCGCGGACCACGCTGGCAGGGTGGCTGGCGCGGATGGGTTTCGCTGATGCCGCACGGGCTGAGCGCCTGCTGCTCACAGACATCGGCGTGACCGCGGCCGAGCTGAACTCCGACGTGATCGTGGCGGCGCTCGCCGCCGCCGCCGACCCCGACCTGGCGCTGACCGGGCTGGCCAGGATCTCATCGGCCGCCGCCAACCCAGCCGCCCTGCGTGCGGGGCTCCGTGCCGAGCAGGACTTCCGTGACCGGCTGACGGCGGTGCTTGGCGTCAGCGCGGGCCTGGCCGATCACCTGGCCAGGCACCCGGAAGACTACGAGGTGCTGCGCGGCGCCGTCATCCGCCCCGGCCCGGCCGAACTGCGGGACGAAATGCTGCACGCGGTCGGCGCGGACCCCACCGGACCCGAGGATCCGCAGGCCTGCGGTAGAGAGCCGGTCGCCGCCCTAGCCGCCGCGTACCGGCGCCGGCTCCTGCATCTCGCCGCGCGGGACATGACCGGGGCGGCGACCGTGGACGCGGTCGCCGAGGAACTGGCCGACATCGCCGCGGCCGTCCTGGAGGCGGCGCTCGCGGTGGCCCGGGCCGAGCTGCCCTCCGGCGCCAGCTCATGCCGGCTCGCGGTCGTGGCCATGGGCAAGTGCGGCGGCCGCGAGCTCAACTACGCCAGCGACGTGGACGTGATCTTCGTCGCCGAGCCGGTCAAGGACGAGGACGAGACCACCGCGCTCGCGGCCGCGAGCCGCCTCGCGGCCGGCCTGATCGGCGTGTGTGCCCGGTCCACCCCTGAAGGCAGCATCTTCCCGGTCGACCCCAACCTCCGCCCCGAAGGCCGGTCCGGCCCGCTGGTCCGCACGCTGGCCAGCCACCGGGCGTACTACGAGCGCTGGGCGAAGACCTGGGAGTTCCAGGCGCTGCTGAAGGCCCGGCCGGTGGCGGGCGACATGGCACTGGGGCAGGCCTACGCCGATGCGCTCGGCCCGCTGGTCTGGGAGGCGGTCCGGCGCGAGAATTTCGTCGAGGACGTGCAGGCCATGCGCCGCCGGGTGGAGCAGTCACTGCCGGCCAGGCAGGCCGGGCGTGAGCTCAAGCTCGGCCCCGGCGGGCTGCGTGACATCGAGTTCGCCGTTCAGCTGCTGCAGCTCGTCCACGGCCGGACCGACGAGGCGCTGCGCTCGCCGGCCACGCTGCCCGCGCTCGCGGCCCTGGCCGGCGGCGGGTACGTCGGCCGCGCCGACGCGGACGAGCTCGCCTCCGCCTACCGCTTCCTGCGCCGCACCGAGCACCTGCTGCAGCTGCACCGGCTGAGCCGCACCCACACCCTGCCCGAGGATCCCGCCGTACTTCGCAGGCTGGGCCGGGCGATGAAATCTATTGATGGGCCGAACGAACCGTGGTGGCAGTCTCCGGACACCCTGATCCGGCCCGATCCGGCCGTCGAGTTCGATGAACTCTGGCGTCGGCACGCCCGGCAGGTCAGGCGGCTGCACGAGAAGCTGTTCTACCGGCCGCTGCTTGAAGCCGTGGCCCGGCTGCCCACGGACGCGGCCCGGCTGTCGCCCGCCGAGGCGCGGGCGCGGCTCGAGGCGCTCGGCTACGCGGACCCGGCCGGGGCGCTGCGCCACATCGACGCGCTGACCGCCGGCGTCTCCCGGCGAGCGGCCATTCAGCGCACGCTGTTGCCTGTCCTGCTCGGCTGGTTCGCCGACGCCGTTGAGCCGGACGCGGGCTTGCTGGCGTTCCGCCAGGTCAGCGACGAGCTTGGGTCCTCTCCCTGGTACCTGAGGCTCTTGCGGGACGAGACCAAGGCCGCCGAGCGGATGGCCCGCGTCCTCGCGTCAAGCCGTTACGCGGCGAGCTTGCTGTTGCGAGCACCCGAAGCCGTCGCCATCTTCGGTGACGACGCCGAGCTCGCTCCCAGGAGCCTGGCCGCGCTGCGCTCGGAAATGATGGCCGCGGCCCAGCGCTACGACGACGACGCCGAGGGGGCCGTGACGGCCGTGCGGTCGGTCCGCCGCCGCGAACTGCTGCGCACCTCCATCGCGGATGCGCTGGACATCGCCGGCTCCGCCGGGACCGGCCTGGCCGCCACGGCGGAGGCGCTCACTAACATCACCCGGGCTACGGTCGAGGCCGCGCTCGCGGTGGCCGTAAGGAAGATCTCGACGGAGCTTCGCGAGCCGCTGCCGACCAGGTTCGCCGTGATCGCGATGGGCCGTTTCGGCGGGCATGAGTGTGGTTACGGCAGCGACGCGGACGTGCTCTTCGTGCACGACCCGCTCCCCGGCTATCCCGAGAAGCACGCCTCCGACACGGCCCACGCGGTGGCTGTCGAGCTGCGGCGGCTGCTCGCGCTGCCGGTCCCGGACCCGGCCCTGATCGTGGACTCCGACCTGCGGCCAGAAGGACGCCAGGGGCCGCTGGTCCGGACCCTGGCCGCCTACCGGGGTTACTATCAGCGCTGGTCCGCGCCGTGGGAGGCACAGGCGCTGATACGCGCCGAGCCCGCGGCTGGCGACGCCAGGCTGGGCGCGGAGTTCACCCGGATGATCGCCGAGTTCCGCTACCCCAAGGGGGGCCTCGATCCAGCCGCCGTCCGCGAGATCCGCCGCATCAAGGCCCGGATGGAGGCCGAGCGGATACCGCGCGGCGCGGACCGGGCGCTGCACGTCAAGCTGGGACCGGGCGGGCTATCCGACGTGGAGTGGACGGTGCAGCTACTGCAGCTGCAGCACGCCCACGCGCTGCCCGGGCTGCGCACCACCCGCACCGGCGCGGCCATGGAGGTGGCGGTGCAGGCCGGCTTGCTGCCGGGCGCCGACGTCGCCGCCCTGATGGCCGCCTGGGAACTGGCCGCCCGGATCAGGAACGCGATCGTCCTGGTCGGCGGGCGGCCCAGTGACATCCTGCCGGGCCGGCACCGCGAGCTGACCGCGGTCGCCCGCCTGCTCGGCTACCCGCCGGGTGACGCCGGGCAGGCGCTCGAGCAGGACTACCGTCGCGCCGCCCGCCGCGCGCGCGCCGTGATGGAGCCGCTCTTCTACGGCTGATACCCGTTGGCCCGCAGTACGCGCAGGGCGTCGACGGTGAGGAAACCGCGCCAGTCCCGTTCGGCCGCCGGTGACCAGGCCGGCCAGTTGAACGTCCAGCCGCCGTCGTCGAGCTGGGCTTGGGCGAGATGGTCCAGGTGGGCCTTGATGGTCACGTCGTCGAACAGGCTGCGGGCTAGCGAGCCGGGCTCGGGCGCGAAGTCAAGCGGGCCGTGCGTCTCGCCGGCCGCCTCCGGGTCGAGGGCCACCAGGTTCCGGTCGAGGATCAGCGGGCCGACCTGACCGAACACATCCCTGGCCCGGTCCCGGTCGGGCACGTGCTGCAGGAACGCCAGGACGCCGAACATCTCGTACCCGCTCGGTTCGGTGACCGTGCCGATCCTGGTCCACATCAGCTCCGTGGCGCGATCGAGCCAGGCGTGGCTGACGCCCCGGGCGTGCAGCGTACCCGCGATCATGCCGGTGGCGATGAGCGAGGCGGGATGGCCTTCCTCGGGCACCCACCATGGTGCGTGCGGCCAGCCGGCCAGGGTGGCCTCGACGAAGGCCGCGCCGCCTTCGCCGGGTGCCACCGAAGCGAGCCAGTCGCAGGCCCCGCGGACCAGGGCGTCATCCCACGCGTCCGTCTCGTCCATGATGCGCAACGCCATCTCGACGGCGGCGGGCTGGCTGCCGGGAGCCCGGCAATCCGGCTCGAGTCCATGACCGAACCCGCCGTCGTCATTGCGGTAAGCGGCCACCGCGTCACGTACCGGCCCGGCCGTGCCGTCGCCGAACAGCCGCTGGAATCTGCGCCGGTCGATCACCCTCGCGTTGGCGGCGATGAAGGCGGCGGCAGCGTCGAAGTGTGGAGTGTCCATCGGCTCATGAGACCACGGGCCGCGTCCGGCGTATTGAACGAAACGGCCACGGTCATGACATCCTGGGAAGGTGGATGCACCGGCTCGCGAGGCGCCCCCAAGCGGCCGGGCGAGCCTGCTGGCCCGCTTGGCGGCCGGCGGTGTACGAGGGCTGCCGCCCGGCTACTGCGAATGGCAGCCGCCCGCCGCGCTGCGGCCCGCCGTGGCCTGCCTGTGGGCGCAGGTCACCCCGGACGGGGCCGATCGTGACGGTCTCGTGCTACCCGACGCCTGCACCGACCTGGTTCTGGGAGCCAGGCCGGGGGGCTTTCGTGGCCGGACCGGATACGGGTCCGGTACTGACCCGGATGCCAGCCGGCACGGTCATGGTCGGGGTCCGCTTCCGGCCGTCCGCGGGCGGCCCGGCGCTCGGCGTCCCGCTGAGCGAGCTGCGCGATCTTCGGGTGGACCTGACCGACCTGCGTGCGGGCGAGGCCAGGCGGCTGCCTGGCACGCTCGACCCGGATGCAGCGCTGAGGCGCACGCTGGACTTGGCGGCGGCTCTCGTCGCGGACGGCCCGCCGGATCCCGCCGTCACCTGGGCCGCCCGCCTGCTCCGCGACCCGCGGGCGCGCGCGGAAGACGTCGCGGCCGAGGTCGGTCTCAGCCCGCGGCAACTGCGCCGCCGCTGTCACGAGGTGGTCGGGTACGGCCCGAAGACCCTGCAGCGGGTCCTGCGTTTCCGCCGATTCGTCTCCCGGATTGACGCTATCCCTGACCTTTCCGGGGACGCGGGCGACCTGGCCGCCATCGCGGCGGAAGCGGGCTATGCCGACCAGGCCCATCTCACCAGGGAGTGCGGGAAGCTCGCCGGCCTGACTCCCGCCGCCCTGATCAGGCAGCGAGTGTCCTAGGACTTCCGCACCCGGCTGAGCTGTCGCACGTCCGGCCGGAAGAAAATCGGCCATAGCGAACAGCTGGCCGTTAACTCCCGGGGCAGACTTGCTGGAATGGCTGGCCCGCGGCGTAGTCAGCCCATTGCTGGCGGGTGAGCGATCGGTCCGTGATGGCGCAGGCGGCAGCCTGCAGCCCGGCTGGGAAGGCCACGTCCCATTGCCGGGCCGTGCCGTCGCCGCCCGCGGTGGCGAGCATCGTGCCGTCCTGGCCGAAGGCCGCCGTGTAGACCGGCTGGGTGCCTGCGGTCATGGGGGTGCCGACTTCCTGCCGGGTGGCGGTATCCCACAGCCGGACGGTGCCGTCGGCGCCTGCGGTGGCGAGCATCGTGCCGTCCGGGCTGAACGCCACGGTGTAGACCGGCTGGGTGCCTGCGGTCATGGGGGTGCCGACTTCCTGCTGGGTGGCGGTATCCCACAGCCGGACGGTGCCGTCGGCGCCTGCGGTGGCGAGCATCGTGCCGTCCGGGCTGAACGCGGCCGAGGCGATACCCTGTCCGGCCGCCGGCTGGCCGCTCGTGTTCGGGCCGGCGGTCATGGGGGTGCCGATCATCCGCTGGGTGGCGACCCGCCACAGGCTGGCCGTTCCGTTCGCGCCGACCGTCGCCAGGATCTTGCCGTCGCGGCTGAACACCAGGGCGGCCGGGCCGCCGGCGCTCATCGCGTCGCCGGTCTGGCGCTGGGTGGCCACATCCCACAGCCGGGCCTGGCCGTCGGTACCTATCGTCGCGACCAGTGAGCCGTCCGGGCTGAACGCCACCGGGCCGTCGGCGTCGGCCGCGGGCAGCGGATCTCCGGTCCGGCGGCCGGTCGCCGTCGTCCATAGCTGCAGGCCATGAGCTACCACGGCCACCGTCTGGCCGTCTGGGCTGATGGCCAGGCCATGAATGGCCTGGCCGCCGACGATCGGCACCCCGGCCGAGCGCCGGGTGGTGAGGTTCCACAACCGGACCGTGCCAAGAGCCCCGCCGACCGCGAGGACGTTGCCGTTTGCGCTCAGCACGGTCGGTGCGTGACCGCCGGCGGCGGCAGGCGTTTCCGGTGCGCCGAGGCCCAGCGGAGTGGCGGCCTGGTGAAAGCCAGCCGGGTTCCACAACCAGACCGTGCCATCGCCGCTGCCGGTAGCCAGCCCGCCTGTAGCCAGCCCGCCCGTAGCCAGCCCGCCCGTACGGCCAGAGCCCGCCCGCGGCCGGACTGAAGGCGACCGCGCTCACGGCACCCGAACCCGGCGCTGTCATGGGAGCTCCGGTCTGATGCTGCGTAGCGACAGCCCACAGCCCGGTCGACCCGTCACTGCCCGCGGTGGCGAGCGTAGTCCCGCTGGCGTTGAAGGTCAGTGCGGCCAGGGCGGTCCCGGTCGCCATGTCCGAGCCGTCCTGAGTCTCGGTGGCGACGGTCCACAGCCGGACGATCCCGTCTGCGTCGCCGGTGGCCAGGATCGTGCCACCCGGGCTGAACATCAGCGTCTTGACCGCCGCCGAGCTGGCCACCAGCGCGGCCCCGGCCTCCTGCCCGGTGGCGACGTCCCACAGCTGGACCGTTCCGTCCGTGCTGGCGGCGGCCACCGTGGCGCCGTCCGCGCTGAACGCCACCGCGTCCACGGGCTTGAGATCCGAGCTCATCGGCGCGCCGATCTCCTGCCCGGTGGCGACGGTCCACAGCCGGACGTTCCCGTCCTCGCCGCCGGTGGCCGCGATCTTGCCGTCCGGGCTGAACGCGACCGCGCTACCCGCCGAGGCCCCGCCCAGCTCGTGTGCGTCGATCGCGGCGTGATCGGTCAGGTTCCACGTGCCGATGGCACCGGGGCCGGCGACGTCCAGGGTCTTGCCGTGGCCGGTGAACGCCAGCGTGCCTACCGCCGTGTCCCAGCTGGCTGTGCTGACCAGGGCATGCGAGGTTAGGTCCCACAACCGGATGACGCCGTCGGAGTACCCGGCCGCCAGGGTCGTGCCGCCAGGGCTGTAAGCCAGCGCGGTCACCACGCCTGGTCCGGCGCCCAGGATTCCCCGCACCGGCTGGGCGAGCGACTCGAGCAGGCTGTACCGCGCCTGAGCCGTCGGCGCGACCCGCCACGCGGCTCCGGCGAGCAGCGAGGCCGTGACCGGATCCAGCGCCTCGAGCGCCGTGCTTTGCGCGGCCAGGCGTCCGGACAGGTCCGTGGTCCGCTGCTGGTCCGCGGTGTTCCTGGCCGACCTGACCGCCACGCCCGCTCCGGCCAGTGCGGCCAGGAGCAGTACGACCAGGACCGTGACCAGCGTCCGGCGCCCCCACCTGCCCCGGGTCACAGACCGCCCGCTGGCGCGCAGGAAAGCAGCCTCGTGCGGAGTTAGCGCCGGGTAACGGTCCGGATCGGCCGCCCAGACTCCTGCGGCTTGCCGGGCCGCCGCGAGCTCGACTCCCCGGTAAAGGACGGCGGCGTCCTTTCCGTTCGTACCCCACCGGGCCGCATCGTCAGCGAGGCGTCCGTGCAGGATCACGGTGGCCTGATCTTCCTCCAGCCAGTTCCGCAGCCGCGGCCACGCCTGCAGCAGCACCTCATGTGCGATCTCGGCACTGTCGGCGTCCAGGACCACGAGACAGGCCCGCGCGAACGTGTCGAGCACCGCGTCAACCTGGGCCCATTGGCTCTTGGGGCGCCGCCCGCGCAGATCGGCTCGGGTGACCCGCCGGCGGACGGGCTGATGATCCTGGCCGATCGCCGCCAGCTGCCTGAACACCTCCCGCGTGATCGTCTGCTGGTTCTCGGGCAGCCCATCGTAGATTGCCTCGGCGCTGACCTCTATCGCGCGCGCGACCCGGCCGGACCGGTCGTAGCCCTCGGCGGTCAGCTGGCTGCCTTGCCGTCTCGCCCAGGTCGCCATCATGGCCTGCGAAAGCCGGGGGAGTACCTGGCCGGCGTGCTGGCTGCTGGCCGCACGCACATCCGCCACGATCATGTCGATGAGAGCGCTGTCAATGCGCAGGCCGCCCACCTCGGCCGGTCCCGCGATCGCGCGTCGCAGCCGCGCTTCGGGCATCGGGCCGACCACGAGCTGAGCCTGCTCCATGGCCCGGACGAGCTGAGGGTAGGCCGCGCACCGGTCCCAGTAGTCCCCGCGAACCGCGATCACGACCCGGGCTGGGGGCTCGGATCGCGACCCGGCCGGTTTGGTCGCGGCCGCGCACACCGCGCCGATGAACGCGCTTCGCTCCAGCCTGCCGTCTTCGCCGCCGTCCGCGAAGACCTGCTCGAACTGGTCGATGATCAGGACCAGCGGTGCACCCGACGTGACCTCACTGACCAGCAGGTGAGCGTCGCCTGGCGCGTCGGCGAGAAGCTGCCGGACCGGGCCGGGGTCCCGGTCGCCTAGTGCGGCCAGCTTCTCCGCCAGCTCGGTGAGCGGCCGCGCGGTCGGGGTCATGCTGATGACGGGCCAGGAAGACGAGCCGGGCAGCTGCACGCCGCGGGCCAGCGCGGGGATCAGGCCGGCGTTGAGCAGCGAGGTCTTGCCGGCTCCCGCGCCGCCGCTGACCATGACAATCCCGGTCTCGGTCAGCTTGCCCGCCAGCTCTGCGGTTAGCCGTTCCCGGCCGAAGAACACCGCTTCATGGGCCTGGTTATACGGCCGCAACCCGGGGTAGGGGCAGCCGCCCGCCCAGCCGGGGCCCGGCTCCTCCTGGCCGCCAGGCCCCGGGGTCCACTGGCGGGTGCGGCGCTCGATGACCGCCAGCTCTTCGCGGATCATGCGCACATCGGCCGACTGCCGTCGGACCTGCTCGCGGGCGGCCCGCAGCTCGGCTCCCTGCCCGACCAGGCTGTCCTGGACCTCACCGGCCGCGCGGACCAGGTCAGCCAGCAGGAAGGCCATGTCCCCGAACTCGGCGCTCACCGCCTCGACCGCGGCGAGCACGCCGCGCTGCGCCTCTTCGTTCCCGGCCTCGATCGCCGCGCGGAATACGGTGCCGCCAGCGTCGATTTCCCGCAGCACCATCGCGATATCGGATCGCAGGCCAGCCGCCCGCTCGCCCTGGGCGGCGAGCACCTCCTCGATGCTCCGGCTGATTTCCTGCTGAAGGTCGCTGCGGGCCGGCTCTCCCGGCGCCGCCGCCGACCTCGCGCCTCCGGCGGCGCCGGTGAGCACCTCAGCCAGGACGTCAGCGCCGACCGAGGCCAGCACCCCGATGCGGGCGACGGCAAAAGCACTGGTCAGATCGACGGCTTCGGCGAGGACCGGCCCGAACGCCGCCGCGCACAGCCACGGCAGGACCGCCTCCGCCGGGATGTCGCGCCACCCGGGGCGGCCGCTCCGCGCGGTCCGCAGCACCCACTCGCGCAGCCCGGCTTGCAGCCGCTCGACCTGATCAAACTCGCCCAACCGGGGCACCCCCCACCCGTGTTTAACACCCCAAGACGGGCGGCAGCCTAGCCGGCGGCATACTCCAGGGCAGAGCTTTTCCGTCTGGTGTGACCGCCTGTATACCCATCCGACCAGCAAGCTCTTCGTCTTCCGCCGGGTGGCCCGCGCCCGCCGCTCCCAGGCGGCCCGCCCGCTCAAGCGGGGTCGGTTCCGCTCACGGCCGCCCGCATCTCGGGATCCAGGTCCGCCAGCAGCGGGTCCGACGCGGCCCTGAGCCGCCGCACCGCTTCGTCCAGCCGGGTCGTCCAGGACTTTTCCTGACCAGGCGTCTTGGAGATCACGGTCACCGCCCGGGCCATCTCGCCGGCCAGGTGCTGGGCCTGCTCGAGGAAGTACCGTGACGCCTGAGCGTTGATGAGCACCGGCGAGGCGGCCAGCAGCATCATGATGTAAGTCCGGAACTCGTCGCTCGCTGCGTCATGGTCGCCCGAGCCGGTCAGGGCCTGCGACACCGCCTGTGACGTGCGGCTGGCCTGAGTCACTAGGATGGCCGCCTGGACCCCCACGGCGCGGGCCCGGTCTTTGATCTGGCGGATCAGGACCACCTGGTCCACCACCAGGAACGTGATCAGCAGGACGAGCAGCCCAGAGACCGTGTCGGTGGTCAGGGCGTGACCTTCCCACCAGCGCCGCAGCCCGGCGTCGTTCACGTCAAGAACCACCAGGACGCCAGCCACCACCGAAACGACGGCGGCCGCGAGCCCGCCCAGCCAGCGTGACAGCACCCCAAGACCCTAGCGGCACCCCCGCCCGCTCAGACACCCCGCTCGGGCAGGTTATAGGGTGAGCGCCGGGCGCCCGTTAGCCCCCTGGGCCGTCGCGCTGCCGATCCCCGGCCAGATGCCGCGGCTAGGACGGCTCGGCGATCATGGCGATGCCGATCTCGCGGAATCCGATCCTGGCGTAGACGCGAGCCACCGCGTCATCGCTAGCGGACAGGAAGACCGTATCCACCCCGCGCTCAATCGCGTCCCTGGCCAGCAGGGCGGTGACCGCCGCGCCGAGGCCCTGGCGGCGGGCCGCGGGCAGGACGCCCACCCCGGTGATCTCCGCGACGCCGTCCGCTGCCTGGCAGCTTCCCGCCGCGAGCGGGCCGTCCGGGCCGAACGCCGCCGCCAGGACCGACTGACCCGATCGCAGCCGTTCGCGCAGCATCGCGATCATGCCGCCATCGTGGTCCGCGGCGATCTTGTCGCGCTCGGCCACGCCGGCCTCGCCGGCCGCCGTGCCCGGGTGGCCGAAGGCAACCGCGGGGACCGCCCAGATCCGGTCGAGTTCTTGATCCTCGGGAGCTACGACGCGCACGGTGATCCCCGGCGGAACCGACGGGAGAGGCACCGGCCGCGCGAGCATCATGAGCGGATGTCGCTGGACCTCAAGGCCGGCTTCGTCGGCGGCGGCCGCCATCTCGGGCGCGACCTGCCCGATCCACTCGAATGATTCGGGAATGATCAGTTCGCGCTGGCGGGCGCGGACCGTCCGGATGTCGGCCGCGGTGACCGGCGGTCTTGAACCTCGCCCGGGCCGGGCGTAGTAGGGCCACCCCGGGCCGGTGGGAACGAACAGCACGAGCGATCCGTACTCGTCTGCTCGCGCCCGGCGCCGCGGGACGGCGTCGCAGAACGCGTCAATCCGCTCAATGACCTCGTAATCTCTCACAGCAGTACTTACCTTAAGGTCCCAGGCGCGCTCGTCCAACCGTGTTTACGCCACGTTGAGGCGCCAGCCTGCTCCAACCCCGGCTGAGGGTCAGCGGGAAATTCGATATACAGACCGGAACCCCGGGATTAGGGTGCGACCTATATGACTGAGGCTGACCTGGCCGCGAATACGGCCGACGCTGATCTCCCGCCGAGCCTGACTCTGCTCGCCTTCCACGGTCCGCTGTCCGAAGCCAGGGCCGGACGGCTGATCGAAAGGCTCGCCCGGCCGGGTCCCGGCACGATCCTGGACATCGGCTCCGGCTGGGGCGAGCTGATGCTCCGTATGCTCGAAGCCGTACCTGCCGCGACCGGCCTGGGACTCGACACGGACGAGGGTGACCTGGCCCGGGGACGCGACAACGCCCGGGCCCGCGGACTCGCAGAGCGCGTCACGTTCCTCCGGGAGTCCGCCGTCGGGACGGCCCGCGGGCCCGCCGATCTCGTCCTGTGCGTCGGAGCCAGCCATGCGCTCAGCGAGGTCCAGCCCCCCGAGCACACCGTAGCCGCGCTGCGGGCGCTGCGGCGGCTGGTCAACCCCGGCGGGCGGGTGCTGCTCGGCGAGGGGTTCTGGGAACGACCCCCAACCGCAGCCGAACTCGCCGCCATGTGGCCAGGCACAACCGCCGGGGAGTTCCGCGACCTGGCGGGCCTCGTCGACCTTACCGTCGACGCGGGCTTCCGCCCGGCGTGGATCGAGGTGGCCAGCCGCGAGGAGTGGGACGATTTCGAGTCGGGTTACCAGTGCGACGAGGAGGAGTGGCTCGCGGCCCACGGCGATCACCCCCGGGCCGCCTCGATCCGGGAACAACTGGATCAGCACCGGTCGTACTGGCTGCGCGGCTACCGCGGGATACTCGGCCAGGCCTACCTCACCTTGGTGCCCGCCGTCTGAGGGTCAGGCCGCTCACCGCCACGCGGCCTGGTCGCCGCCGTACCGGCTGAGCGGGCCCGGCCAGCTGAAACCGGCTCCGCCGAGCTGGCCGGGCGGCAGCACGGTGGTCACCGGTCCGTCGGCGCCGTCGATCGTCATGAGCCAGGCCTTCTCACCACGATCAGGCCAGGTCACCGCTGGCCCGGCCGTACGGTCCTGGCTGAGCAGCCAGGACGCGGTCCGGGCCAGGCAAAGCTCACGGAACTGGGTTCCGCCACGGGTGCCTTGCCGGTCCAGTGCCCGCAGTGCGGCGGCCGCGCACAGGTAGCCGGTGCCGTGATCGAGCAGCTGGCACGGCATCGCGCCGGGGCGCTGGCCGTCGGCGGACTCGGCCATCGCGATGCCGCAGGCTGCCTGGACGATGCTGTCGAAGCCGCGCCGGCCGCCCCACGGACCACTGCTGCCCCACGCCGACAGGCTCACCACGATCAGGCCGGGATGACGTTCGGCCAGCTCGTCCGGGGTCAGCCCGAAGCGGTCGAGGGCGTGCGGGCGGTACCCGTGCACCAGCACGTCGGCGCCGGAGAGCAGCTCGTGCAGCCGCGCGGCACCGTCGGCGGTGCCCAGGTCAAGCAGCGCGCTGCGTTTGCCGAGCAGCCCGTCGTAGGCGTGCACGGGCAGTTCCGGGCGGTGCGGCGAGTCAAGCCTCAGCACGTCCGCGCCGAGCGCGGCGAGGTAGCGGGTGGCCACCGGCCCGGCGATGACGCGGGTAAGGTCAAGCACCCGCAGACCCGACGCGGGCAGCGGTCCGGCCGGGTGGCGCCTGGGCGGCGCGGCGCCGATTTCCGTCCCCTCGACCAGCGGTGCCGCGGCGACGGCCTGGCCCGGCGGCGACCCTCGCCACTGCTTCTCGCCGCGGACCGCGGCGGCGACCCCGCCCGCGCCGACCACGATGTTCTCCACCTCCGCGGCGCGCAGGCCCGCGACAGCCGCCCCGACCGACTCGGGATCACCGGACGTGCCGAGGGCCCGAAGCAGCGCGTCGGCGTGCCACGGGTAGTTGGCGTGAGTGCGTACCCAGCCGTCGGCGGCGCGCCAGAACCGCGAGAGCGGCGCGAAGCCGGCGCCGCCGTTCTCGCCGTTGACCCGCAGGTAGGCCTCGCTCCGGAAGGCCGCCGCGACGTGCCCCCGGTCCAGCTGCGCGCTAGCCGAGCCCGGCCCGCGCGCCGCGGCGGCGAGCAGTGCGGCCGCGGCGCAGGCGACGGCCGTATCCTCGACCGGCAGCCGCGAGGGCAAATGCCCGCGATCGCCTGTGACCACCAGCCCTGGCGGCAGCCCGGTGGTTTCGCCGAGGTCCAGCGCCGCCCAGGCCTCGGCCAGCAGCCGCGGCCACCGTTCTTCCGCCACACGATCCATTCTCACACCGGCCCGGCGACCACGCCGGGCGCGGCGACGGCTGAGCCTGAGACAATGGCCGCCATGGAGTTCGGTTTGCGGCCTGCGACCACCGATGAAGTCAAGGAAAGACTGCCAAGGCTGGCGGCGCGCTACGCCGCCGAGATCGCCGCCTCGGGTTCGCTGCCACCCGACGAAGCCCGCGCGAAGGCGCATCGCGACCTCAGCGAGTTGCTCAAGGACGGTCCGAACACCGCCGGGCAGCTGATCTTCAGGCTGGTGGCAGGAGAGCAGCTGGCCGGGTGGCTATGGCTGGCCGTGCCGCAATCCGGCGGGGACCCGCACATGGCCTGGGTGAACGACGTCGAGGTGGACGAGGCATTCCGCGGCCGCGGTTACGGCCGGCAGGCGATGCTGCTGGCTGAGCAGGAGGCGGCGGCGCGGGGCATGGCCTCCGTCGGGCTTAACGTGCACGCCTCCAACACGGCCGCCCGTGCCCTGTACGACAGCCTTGGCTACCAGGTGACCACCCAGCAACTGAAGAAGACTCTCTGACCGGCGGCTAGCCGGACCGTCGGGCGAGCACATGCAGCAGGGCGGCCACCTGGCGGTACGGGTCGGTGCGCCCGGCCCGCTCCTCGCAGGCCAGCAGGGCGTCGAGGTCCGGCGGCGGCTCGGCGTCGTCGGGGGCCGCGTCGGTGAAGACCCGCACCCCGTACCAGCCGGTGACCTCCAGCCCGTGGTCCGCCAGCCGGGCGGTCAGTTCGGCGAGCCGGTCGGCGCGAGCGCTGACCCCGATCCGGTTGGCGTAGTCGGCCGAACCGAACGCCGCCGCGCACGCCTCCCAGTCACCGAGCAGCCCCGGCCGGATGGCCAGCCCGTCACCGTTGCGGACCAGCAGCGACACCAGGCCGCCCGGTACCGTCAGCCCCGCGATCGCACGCAGGACCGGATCGGGATCCGGCAGGTACATCAGCACCCCGTGGCAGAGCACGGCCGCGGCGCGGGAAACCCCGGATCGTTCGGCATAATCTTCGATCGTTCCGTGCTCGACCCGCACCCGGGCGCGGACCTCAGCCGGCTCGGCGGCCAGATCCCGCTCGAACCGCGCCAGCAGGTCGGCGGAGGCATCAACCCCCGTCACCTCATAACCGCGCCGCGCCAGCCGCAGGGCTTGCGTCCCCTGACCGCACCCACAATCAATTATCCGAACGGGCGGCGGTGACAGCTCCAGGCCAAGCTGGCGCGCGACGAGTTCCTGGCGCACCACGTCCCTGAGCTTTCCCAGCCGGGCCTGCCAGTTGCGTTCCCCGGCGCTGAATACGGTGCTCACCGGGCCGGGACCAGCTCTCGCTGCATCAGCACGGTATCGATCCACCGGCCGAACTTGCGGCCGACCCCGGACAGGCGGCCTGCCTCCGCGAAGCCGAACCGGCGGTGCAATGCCGCCGACGCGTCGCCGCCGGTGTCGGCGATGACCGCGATGACCTGCCGCGCGCCCGCGTCGGCGCACCCGGCCAGCAGCCCGTCGAGCAGGGCGCTGCCGATCCCGCGGCCGGTGTGCGCGGGGGCGAGGTACAGCGTGTCCTCGACGGTATGGCGGTAGGCCGGCGTAGGCCGCCACGGACTCGCGTAGGCGTACCCGCACACCACGCCGTCGGTCTCGGCCACCAGGAAGGGAAGGCTCAGGCCGGCCAGGTCGCCCAGCCGCCGCCGCCAGTCCGCGGCGGTCGGCGGGACCTCCTCGAACGTTGCCACGCTGGTCAGGACGTAGTGCGCGAAGATCGCGGCGACCGGCCCGGCGTCCGCCGGGACGGCTGCGCGGACCACCGGCTGTGATGCGGGCAACATAACTCCGTTCCAGTGATTCGCCGGATATGCCGGGCGGTAGCATTCCCCCTAATGATCTTGCCGTCCGCTGCGACGCGCGGCGGCGGGGCTGCCAGGATCGCCCGGAGCGGCATACCAAGATCGGAATCACAAGCCTGTCACTCGTGTGCTCTATCACCAGGACCTACGCGTCTTATGAGTAGTAGGAGGAGAGTGGATGTCGCCGTGGCAAGTGCTCGTCTCGGTTCTGTGGGGCATCCTCATCGTAGCTGGCTACTACCTAGGCAAACGGAAGGGCCGGACAGCAGACGGGGTGTGGCTGGCTGTCATTCTCGGCCCCATCGGCCTGGCCATCACGACCTTCGGCCTGCGTACCCGCCCGCCGGAGCCGGCTCCGCCGAGCCCGCGAACGACTCTCTCACCGCCGTCGGTTCCATCCAGCCCCAGTCGGACGTTAACTCCGCGCAGACCGACAGCTGGATCTGGCGCTGACGCTCCCTAGCCCTGACGAGCCGGATGTTCCACCGAACCGGTTGATCGCGGCAGGCGAGCTGCGACCAGTACCCCAACGCAAAACTGACCTGGGCCCGCGATGGCGCGAGCCCGGGTCAGCGAGGTCAGGGCGGGGTCAGCAGTCGTAGTAAAGCATTGGTTCGCCTCGTTTGGCGGTGCTGATCAGCGTCAGCCGGAACGGGGACGGACCTGTGTCGGTCACGACGGTATGAACGGCCGGCCTATACCGGGTTCCTCGACGCGGATCACGGCGTCGGGCGGTGCCTCCCGCCTGATCCGTTCGGCGAGTTCGCGGACGTCGTCCTCGTTGTCAGCGGCGACGGTCAGGAACTTCCAGCGCCGCACCACCGCCAGGCCCTCACCTTCCAGCTTGCGCGCCAGCGCGACCGCCTCGCGGTGCGACGGGAACTCAACCCGGGCCTGCCACCGGCCGATCCCGGCGGCCAGGGACTCGGCGGTTTCAGAGTCCATGAGCCGCTGGTGCTCCGCCTGCCGCCCGGCTTCGGTCTGCGGCATCGCGACGTCCGGGCTCTCCCACTGCTCCTCGATGGGATGCCAGCGATGCAGCGCGAACTCCGCCTGAATGTCATGCTGGGCCAGCACGTCGCGGGCGACCCGCTCAGCCTCCGTGGCGGCGGTCTCGGCGCCTGCGTACAGGAAGATCTGCGAGTCACCCGCGCCGACGGCGATGGTGCGGCCGAGTTGTCGGCGGACGTCTTCTTCCACCTCGTGCTGGGACAACGCCCGCTGCGCCTGTTCGGCTTGTCCCTGGCCGGCCAGGGAGATGGTCACCCGCCAGTCATCGCTGTCTGTCACGGCACGACTCTAACGCACCCAAGCCAGGCCGCCGGATGGACGGGCGCCGCGTGCTGCCCCGGGCACGAAAACGCTGCGGCTGAATTCTCCCGCCCGACAGTGACAAAAGGCATCGCGATCCTCGTCGTTCGGTGCTCGCAGTGGTAACGCCTGGCCCGGTCTTCACTGTGGCTCCAGGCCGGCATGAGCGGTATCCGCCGGGTGACTGCACTTTGCGCGCTGCGGGCATGCCCAGGCCGCGGTCGCTGTTTTGCCGGGGGACGGCGTTGACGAAACGCCCTGGCCGAGAGGACAGGCACATGTCAGGCCCCGGTGAATTCCCCGCACAGCAATATGCACCCATCATCGGCCGGGAAGCCGGGCTGGCCCGGCTGCACGCACTGGTAGTTCCGGTCCCGCAGGCAAGCCAGGTCCTGCTGGTCACCGGCGAGGCGGGCATGGGCAAGACCGTGCTGCTGGCGGCCGCCTCCGAGCGGGCGCGGCTGGCGGGGATGCGGGTGCTGTCGGTCACCGGCCGGGAATCGGAGTCCAGACTCGCGTTCGCCGGGTTGCATCAGCTCCTGCGGCCGGTGCTGTCCAGCGCCGCCGGCCTTCCCGGCCGCCAGGCCCAGGCCCTGTCCGGGGCGCTCGGCCTTTCTGCGGACCCCGGTGCTCGGGACCCGCTGCTGACCGGGGCGGCCGTCCTGACCTTGCTGTCGGATCTGTCCGAATGGTCCCCGGTCCTGGTGGTGGCCGACGACGCCCACTGGCTGGACCGCAGCTCGCTGGACGCCCTGTCCTTCGCAGGCAGCCGCCTGGACGCCGAGCGGGTCGTGCTCCTGGTGGGCGCCCGCGGGCAGGCCCCGCCCCCCGGATTTGACCGCGGTTTTCCCGAGCTGCATCTCGGGCCGCTGTCCGCGGCAGACGCCGGCCTCCTCCTTGACATGCAGCCCCGCCCACCCCGCGGGCGGGCCCGGGCGCAGGTGCTCGCCCAAGCGGCCGGTAATCCCATGGCGCTGATCGAGCTGGCCAAGGTGATAGCCGACGACCCGGCGGCCAGCCGCCGCTGGGCCGCCGAGCCGCTGCCCCTGAGCGACCGGCTAAGCGCCGTCATCAACTCTCGGTTCGCCGCCCTGCCAGAGCAGACGCAAGCCGCGCTGCTGCTGGCCGCCGTGGCCGACGGCCCGGACCTGCGCGTAGCCGCTAGCCACGGCGCCGGGCCAGATGCGCGGGCCCTCGCCCCGGCCGAGCAGCTGGGCCTGGTCAAGGTAGACCGGACCGGCCTGCGCTTCTCCCACCCCCTCGTCCGTTCCGCCATCTACCACTCCGCGCCGTTTGCCCGGCGCGCCGCTGCGCACCGTGAGCTCGCGAGCGCCCTGCACGACCAGCCAGACCGGCGAGCCTGGCACCTGGCCGCCGCGGCCCTGCACCCTGACGAGCAGGTGGCTTCGCTGCTGGAGGCCACCGCAACCCAGGCGCAACGCCGCGGCGGTGCGACCGCCGCGGCGCTGGCCATGGAACGCGCGGCCGAACTCAGCCCCGACCCCGAAGACCAGGCACGCAGGCTGGTCGCCGCCGCTTCGGCCGCCGTTCCCACCGGCCAGGGGGACTGGGTGCAGGATCTCGCCACCCGCGCCCTCGCTGTCACAGCGGACCCCGAACTGCGGCTGACCGCCCGCCACGACGCCGCGTGGGCGCTGGCCTGGTCGGGTCGGCGCACCGCCGCGATGTCAGCGCTCATCTCCGTCGCCGAAGAGGCAGCGCGTGACCTGCCGGTCCTTGCCTGGGACGCGCTCGGGAGCGCGGCCACTGTGGCTTACCAGTCCGGAATGCCCGCCAGCCGCCAGGCCGTCAGCCGCGCCCTCGGCCTGCTGGAACGCCAGGGTCCGCCGCCCCCCGGCCGGATCCCGGGCATTGATGTCGACATGCTGAGACTCTGGATACGCGTCAGCGCCGACCCGATCGGCAGCAGAAACCAGCTCCTCCCGTACCTGCGCCGTATCGCCGGCTCGCCCATTGAAGAGCCCTCTTTGTGGCGAATAGCTTCCGCCGCGTGGCTCCTGGACGAATCCGACCTGGCGATCACCTTGCTGCAAGACGCCATGCAACGGCTCCGGGCTCCCGGCGTGCGGGGCACAAGCGGCGGGAGCCTGACCGTGCTGGGGTGGGCATACATCGACACCGGGCGCTGGGACGAGGCGCTGGACGTTGCCGCCGAGGCCGCCAGCATGGCCGAGGCGAACCAGATGGAACTCATTGCCGCGTCCGCTGACGTGATCACCGCCACCGTCCTGGCCCTGCGCGGCGACTCCGGCGCGGCGCGCAGGCATGCCGCCAGGGCGCTCGCCACCGTCGATCCGGCCGAATGCGGGCTGGTGGCCGCCCGCGCCCGGCGTGCCCTCGGCGTCGCAGCCCTCGCCGATGGCAGCTACCTCCAAGCGTTCACCCAGCTCCGCGGGCTGTTCAGCGAGGACGGCACGCCGCTGCACAACTACGCCTCCTACCTGGGTGTGGCAGATCTCGCCGCCGCGGCGGTCCGCGCCGACCGGCGGATGGAAGGATGCGACGTCATCGAGCACGCACTCAGCCGCCTCGACGGACCGGCCTCTGCCCGGCTCGAGCAGCTCATCGCCCGCGCACGCGGCATCCTCGCCGGCCTGGACGGGGCCGAAGCCCATTTCGGCAAGGCGCTCGCCGACCCCGCCGGGGACCAGTGGACCTTCGAGCGGGCACAGCTGCGTCTGGACTACGCCGAATGGCTGCGGCGGCGCCGCCGGATCAACGACGCCAAGCCCGTACTGACCGAGGCCCTGGGAACCTTCCGGCGACTAGGCGCCCGGTCATGGGCGCAGCGGGCGCAGGCCGAGCTGAGAGCGTGCGGGGTGGCCGTTACCGGCGCGCCCGGCGACCGCGATGCCCTGGGGGAGCTGACCCCCCAGCAGCGCCAGATCGTCCGGCTGGCCAGCGACGGCCTGACCGACCGCGAGATCGGCGACCGGCTCTTCCTCTCACCGCGCACGGTCAGCTCGCACCTGTACCGGTCCTACCCCAAGCTCGGGGTGGCCAGCCGCCACCAGCTACGCGACGTGATCGCCCTCACCAGCACGCCAGCCGCAGCACACGAAGGCACCCGAAGCGAGACCCTGCTATAAGCCTCTTTGACTCGTTTCCCTCGACCCGGCAAGCGCACGTCCGCGACCCCGAAAGCTGGTACCTCGGTTACGACGGCGACGAGCTGGCTCCCTGGGTTCGTGCCGCTGAAGGACCGACCTAGCCACGGCAAGGGGCACAGCGCGGAAGTACCGCAACTTGCCCGGATTCCGGCGGAACTGGCAGCTACCTGCAGGGGCGTGACCTGCGGCAATAGGTACCGGCCAGTACCGCTGGGCACTGAGGTGCTGGTCCGCGTCAAGGCCGTGGGCGTGAACCCCGTGGAGCCATTTATCCGGTCTGGCCAGTTCCCGCTGATCGGCCCGCCGCCGTTCATCCTCGGCTGGGACATCTCCGGCGTGATTGAGGACCTGGAAGGCGTCACCCGGTTCGACGTCGGCGACGAAGTGTACGGGATGCCGTTTTTCCCCCGGGCGGCCAGCGCCTGCGCGCAATACGTGACGGCACCGTCCCGCCAGCTCGCCCGCAAGCCGCTCGGCCTGTCTCATGCCGAGGCCGCCGCGCTGCCACTGGCGGGCCTTACCGCCTGGCAGAGCCTGGTCGACACCCCGGGCTCGCGGCCGGGCAGCGGGTGCTGATCCACGGGGCAGGGGGGCGGCGTCGGGCACCTGGCCGTGCAGATCGCCAAGGCTCGCGGCGCCTACGTGGTTGGCACGGCGAGCGCCGCCGAGCACGAATTCGTCCGCAGCCTGGGCGCCGACGAGCTGATCGACCACCAGACGTGCGACTTCGCGGGTGCGGTCGGCGACCTGGACGTGGTGCTCGACTCTCTTGGCGGCGAGATCGCGCGCCGTTCCATCAGCGTGCTGCGCCCGGGCGGGATGCTGGTCACCATCGTCGGCCGGCGCGACGTCGACCTGGCCGCCTTTACCCGGGCTGGTGGGCGCCGCTTTGCCGGTCTCTCCGTCGAGGCTGACTATCCCGGCCTCGAAGCCCTAGCCGGACTGGTCGATTCCGGGCAGCTCCGCGTCCATCTCCAGACGACGCTGCCCCTGGCCGAGGCGGTCAAGGCCCACCAGCTCCTCGAGTCTGGCCGCACCACCGGCAAGATCGCGCTGACTATCTAGCGCGGTCCGCCTGGCCCGGAAGACGACCAGACCGCAGTGATCGCCGCGCGAGTCTGCGAGGTGGCCCCCGGCAGCTCCTCGCGGGTCACACGACGCTGACCGAGAACTTCACCATCGAGACCCTGACGGGCCTGGAGCCGGCTCTCACCGAGCTGCACGAGTTCGTGCTGGCCAGGATCGGCGAGAATACGCCGCTACCGAACATCCTGGACGTTGGATATCTGCCAGCCTTGCTGCGGGATCACCCCGCCGCGGTCGTGCCGTACCTGGTCAGCCGTGATGACTTCATCGCCAGGCTCTACCACCAGCGCACCGGATACAGGCAGCCAGACGGACAGGGACTTGACCCGCGCAGCCAGGAAGAAACAGCGGCGGCTCTCGACCTGCTCGCCGGGGAAAAGGCGGACGCTTTGTCACCGCCGCGGCCACCCTTGGCATCGGCAGCTCGTTCAAGCTGCACGGTATCCGCTACGCCCTGATCACGTTCGGCTCCGTGCTGCTGATTCTTTCGGCCGTGCTGATCCTGCGGCAGCCCGGACTTCCGAGCTGACGCCTGACCGGGCAGGGCGGACCGCAACAGATCAGAGCAGTTGGAGGAAGCATGTCGTTCGTGCACTCGTGGTCTGATCGAGTTCAGGTAAGTCAGACCGCGGGCTTGGCAGGGCACATGCGGTCGCAACGCGGCGGGTAAAGACGAAAGATCGAGAGCCAAATCCAAAGGTCAGCGTGCACTTCGCTGCGAAGCGCTTGGTTGCCCCGATCTGTTGGGTAGTTCGCCAAAACCGGCGGCCACGGAGCAGACGTGGATAGGGGATCAGCCGATGATCTTGGTCTGCACTAGCCTGAATCTGGCCATGCAACACCGCTCAAGACAGGCTGGTTACGCGCACCCGCGCTGCTGTCGATGCCGTCATCACTGCCCGGACGGAAACAGCGGCGGAACAATGATGAGGCGGCCCCGCATTGATGCAGGTCACAGCCGATTTAGCCGTCAGAATGTTGGCGGCCGTCCGGAACTGTCCCCTGGCGGCCACGAAGAAGACCCCATGGCCATCACAGAACGTGACTGTATTCGCTAGTCGATCCACCGCAACGTTGCCCCGAACGCGATCGGTGACCGGCGTAGCCAGCCTGTCACACCGAGGAGGAACCGCATGGCCGATTCTGACCGCCGAAGCACGTTGTTGGATTCTTACGAGAACGCTGCGGTGATCGTCTCAGGAATAGTTGCTGACGAGCTCGGCCACCCGACACCGTGCCCCAAGTACGACGTGGCCGGACTGATCGACCACCTCGTCGAAGCGGGCCACCGGGCGGCTGCTCTCGGCCGCGGGCAGGCACCCCCGCCCGGAGACGGGTCCCCTCACGTGGAGCTGTCCGACGCGCCCGGTCAGCTACGCAGCGCTGCGGAGGAGGCGGCACAAGCATGGGGCGACAATTCCAGCTTGTCGTTGAGGTACACAATGCCGTGGGGCGAGGAGTACACGGGAGCCACCCTGGTGGACATGTACCTGGCAGAGCTGGCCGCACACGCCTGGGACCTGGCCAGGGCCACCGGACAGATCGACAAGTTGGACCCTTCCCTCGCCTTGCCGGCACTCGAGGGGGCACGGGCCATGATCAAACCTCAGTACCGCAACATGGTCGAGCCTGGAGCCCCTTTCGGGGCGGAGGTCTCCCCAGCTCCCGGTGCTGACGACTGGGAACGCCTCGCTGCCTTCATGGGACGCGACCCACGGACAACGCTCGGTCTATAAGGGGCGAGCGGGGCGCCGGGCCTTCGATCGACATGGCGTCTTGAGCCTGGGTAATAGCCGGAGGTAGCGATGGGTCACTCCCGAACGCCCACGCAGAACACCGCTGGCGACGGGTTCCCGGCCGATCCGATCGACGGCTACGTGCGCGCCTCCATCAGAGCGAGCCCGGACAAGTCCCCAACTCGCCGACTTGTCATTGAGGCGACCTACGACTGTAGGGACACAGGCCAAGTCTGCAATGCGCAGCCTGCACGATCGACTTAACCACGGCAGCCAAAGGCTACTCCGCGACCGGCCGGCAAACCCCCCGCCCCAGGCACCGGCACCGGCACCGGCCGACATCACCACCCACCCGGCCCGCCAGCGCCGGGGCCCGACACCGGGGCGGAAGAATTGGAGGCGCTATGCGCTCATCACCGCAGCGCGCAAACCACGCGTCACCAGGCCGTTGCTGCCTGCGCCACGTGCCCTGAGGCAGGCGGCCGGTCCGGAGGAGTCAGCCGATGCGGGCGGTTCGGTCAGTGCGGCGATGCATGCAGTGAGCAGGCGCCGCATCTGATCTTGCTCGCTGGCATCCAGCTTGGCCAGCATGTCTTGCTCGACGCGGCGAACCGCGGCGCTGGCCATCTTGAGCTGGCGGCGCCCGCGGGCGGTCAGCTCGGTCGGCAGGGCCCTGCCGACGGGTGCCCGTGCCGGGCGGACAACGAGTCCCTGGCGTTCGAGGGCCTGCAGGAGCACGTTCATCGACTGCCGGGTGACGAAGGCGCCGCGGGCGAGCTCGGAGTTGGACAGGCCCGGTCGCTGGGCAAGCAGCTCCAGGCAGGCGTAGTGGGTGATCGTCATGCCCAGCGGCCTCAGCACGGCCTCCAGGGCAGAGTGCAGGGCGCTCGCGGCCGCCTTCAGCATGTACCCCAGTGATGTGTCCAGCTCGATTCCGGGCTCGCCTTGACTCATGTCAGTAGTCTGACATACATTGGGGTGTGTCAGAAGACTGACATACTATGAGGAGGCAAGGATCGTGGCCGTCACCGGACCCGACTTCATTTCACTGCAGGTGCGCGACCTGGAGCGTTCCGCCGCTTTTTACGGGCAGTACCTGGGGCTGAAGCGCTCCGACGCGGGACCGCCGCACGCCGTCGTGTTCGACACCAAGCCGATCGCCTTCGCCGTCCGCAACGTCGTCGCGGGCACCGACCTGGACGCGATCGCGCAGCCGGGCCAGGGGATGGCGCTGTGGCTGCACGCCCCCGACGCGCAGGACATCCACGACGCCCTCGCCGCCGCCGGCACGACGATCATCTCAGCGCCCGTCGACGGGCCGTTCGGCCGCACTTTCACGTTCGCGGACCCCGACGGCTACCAGGTGACCCTCCACGACCGCGGCTGAGCGTCCTGGCCTTCGGCGCGAGGTCCCGCCGCCCGCGCCGCCGTTACCCCAATTACGCCGCTACCCGGGGTGGCATCACCGAACCTGCAACCGTTTACGCCATCACCGCCGAACTGCCCGCCGACTAGGACAGCTCTACCACGACCGCACGTAGGCCGAAACCGAACTCGTCACCCTTACCGCAACCCAGCCAGGGCAGTTGCCCCCGCCATCCTCGACGAGATCCCCGAGGCCCGGCGACATCCTCCCCGGCCTCCCCGACATCCTCATTGCGCGTCCAGGCCGGCAAGGGACCGCTGTCACACCAAGTAATCGAGCTGGCCGCCGCTGGGCAGCTCGGCATGGCCGCCGCTGGGCAGATCCGGCTGGCCGTCGTCAGTCAGCAGTCGTAGTACAGCTCGAACTCGTGCGGGTGGGGACGCAGCCGCAGTTCGTCGAGCTCGACGGTCCGCTTGTAGTCCAGCCAGGTCTCGATGAGGTCGGGGGTGAACACGCCGCCCTCGGTGAGGAAGGCGTGGTCGCCCTCCAGGGTGTTGAGGACGGCTTCCAGCGAGCCCGGGACCTGCGGGATGGCGGCTGCCTCGTCCGGCGGCAGCTCGTACAGGTCCTTGTCCACCGGCTCCGGCGGCTCGATCTTGTTCTTGATCCCGTCCAGACCCGCCATCAGCATCGCGGCGAACGCGAGGTACGGGTTGCAGGACGGGTCGGGGACGCGGAACTCCACGCGCTTGGCCTTCGGATTCGTGCCGGTGATCGGGATCCGGCAGCAGGCCGAGCGGTTGCGCTGTGAGTACACCAGGTTGACCGGGGCTTCGAAGCCGGGGACGAGCCGGTGGTAGGAGTTCGCCGTCGGGTTGGTGAAGGCCAGCAGCGAGGGCGCGTGCTTGAGCAGGCCGCCGATGTAGTACCGGCCGATGTCGGACAGGCCCGCGTAGCCGACCTCGTCGTAGAACAGCGGCGAGCCGTCCTTCCAGATCGACTGGTGGCAGTGCATCCCGTTACCGTTGTCACCGAACAGCGGCTTGGGCATGAACGTCACGGTCTTGCCCGCCGCCTGGGCGGTGGACTTGATGATGTACTTGAAGAGCATGAGCCGGTCGGCTTCCTGCAGGAGGGAACCGAACCGCATGTTGATCTCCGCCTGGCCGGCGGTGCCGACCTCGTGATGCTGCATCTCCACCTGGATGCCGGACGCGAGCAGGTTGGTCGTCATCTGCGAGCGGAGGTCCACGAAGTGGTCCATCGGCGGTACCGGGAAATAGCCGCCCTTGTACCGGGGCTTGTAGGCGAGGTTACCGCCGGCTTCGTCTTTGCCGGTGTTCCACGCGCCTTCCACTGAGTCGATGTGGTAATAACCCTCGTTCGACGAGGTGGAGAACCGGGCCGAGTCGAAGATGTAGAACTCCGCCTCCGGCCCGAAGTACGCCGTGTCGCCGATGCCCGTGCCGCGCAGGTAGTCCTCCGCCTTCCTGGCGATGTTGCGCGGGTCCCTGCTGTAAGGCGCGCCGGTCAGCGGGTCGTGCACGAAAAAGGTGAGGTTCAGGGTCTTGTACGTGCGGAACGGGTCGATCACCGCCGTGGTCGGATCGGGCAGCAACTGCATGTCCGACTCGTGGATCTGCTGGAACCCGCGGATCGACGAGCCGTCGAACATGAGGCCGTCGGTGAAGACATCCTCGCTGAACGACACGGCTGGCACGGTGAAGTGCTGCATCGTGCCCGGCAGGTCGCAGAACCTGACGTCGATGAACTCCACGTTCTCCTCCGCGATGAAGCGGAGGACTTCCTCGGCACTGCTGAACATCAACCCTCCCGTTACAGGGCACGCATTCGGATCTCAGGTCACGCGATTCGGACGTTAGACGCCGGCAATTTCCGCTCCGTGTCTGGTGTGTTTCACGGATGTTACGCGTCGGCGCCCACGGTCAGCGCACCTATTATGACCCGCCGCTGGCTGTTTGCGCTGGAACGGATACCGTGGTGTCGTGGCCAAAAAATCCCGTAACCGCGGTGCCGGTCCGGCGCGGACCGCCGCCACGGCTGGGTCGGCCAGTACGGTAACCGCCCGCCCAGTGACGGCCAGCCCAGTGACGGCCAGCACCGTATCGACCGGTACCGCGCAGCTGACCGTCCCCCCGGCCGACGGCACCACCTCAGCCTATCCGGGCCAGCGGTTCGGGCTGCCCGAACGGGGCCCGGGGTCCGTGGCCAGCATGCCCAGGCGTGTCACGGCCCTGCTCATCGACTGGCTGCTCAGTATGCTCATCGCTTACTGGCTGACCGGTTCGCAGTTCTGGACCATCGCCGTCTTCGCGGTCGAGGTCTACGTGCTCACCGCGCTGACCGGTCTCACCGTCGGCAAGCGCCTGGTCAGCATCCGGGCCATCAAGTTGAGTGGCGGCCCGATCGGATTCCGCTGGTCCTTGGTCCGGACGGCGATCCTGCTTACCGTGGTCCCGCCGCTGCTGACCGACCGTGACCTGCGTGGCCTGCACGACCGCGCCGCGGACACCATCGTCGTCCGTATCTGACCACGCCTGGGGAAGTCCCGGCTTGGACCATCGGCCCGTATGCCTGCCGCGTATCTAGGTCTATGCTCGTACTTAGGTGAGCCGGGAAGACTGGTCGGCGATGTTCGGGACTTTCCGACTCGTGCACCAAGAGGCGACCGATGACTATCGACAGCACAGGCGCGAAAATCTCACCTCTGCGCTACCTGACCAGGGACCGGGCGGCCATCGCCGCCGCTCTGGCCGTTCCCCTGCTGGTCAGCGCGATCCTGCTGCCGTTCCGGGCCAGCTGGTCGAACACGAACGTGGCTCTGCTGCTGGTCGTGGTCGTGGTCGCGGTGGCCGCGCTCGGGAATCGTGTGGCTGGCGGGCTAGCGGCGGTGTGGACGGCGGTCTGGTTCGACTTCTTCTTCACCCTGCCCTATGACCGGTTCACGATCCGCAGCTCATCCGATGTCACCACGTTCGTCCTGCTGCTAGTGGTCGGCCTGGCCGTGTCGCAGCTCGCGGCCCGCGCCCGCCACCTGAAGGTGGTCACGATCACCGATGCGGGCTATCTGTCCCGGATTCAGGAGACGGCGGCGCTGACCCAGATAGCCCGGGCGCCCGAGGACGTCGTCGATCTCGTCAGGAAGCAGCTCGTGGGACTGCTGGATCTGCAGGAGTGCCGGTTCGAGTACGGGACCCTGCTCGGGCATCCGCCGCGCCTGGAACGAGACGGCTCCGTGCGCAGCGGCGGCGTCCGCCTGAACGCCGAGGAGTTCGGCCTCCCCGACAAGGAGATAGAGCTGCGGACCTTCGGGAACGGCCAGTATTACGGGCGGTTCATGATGAGGCCGAAGCCCGGCTCCAAGCCGTCGCTGCAGGCCCGGCTGGTGGCCATCACGCTGGCCGATCAGGCCGGGCGCGCGCTCGGCTCGGCGGTGCGCTCCTAGCGCGCCTTTGGCCGGGGCATCTTCGGCTGCCGCGCATTCCTCGGGATCGGTCCCTTGGGCGCCTGCAAAGACGGCTGAAGCGCCTTGAGCCGGTGGTTGAGGTCGCTGATCGCGTCCGGCTTGAGCTGACGCGGAAGCCGCATGATCTTCCGCTGGAGCTTGCCGAGCGGGACCTGGCCCTCCTCGTTGCCCACCTGGAACTCGTGAATCGGCACCTCGTACGCCACCCGGGCGACCCGCTTCTTCTCGGCGGCGAGCAAGCTGGCCAGCCGGGTGGGAGAGCCTTCGCCCACCAGGATGACGCCCGGCTTGCCCACGGCGCGGTGTACCACGTCCATGTTCCGGTTAGCGGCGATCGCGGGCGTCACCGTCCAGTTGCCGCGCATATTCTCGAGGATGGCGGCAGCCGCCCCCGGCTGCCCCTCGATGGCCGAATACTGCGCGGACTGCGCGAACCTGCCGAACAAGATCACCGTGACCAGCACGCCGAGCAAGATGCCCAGCGGGATCAGGAACGCGGCCAGGCCAGTGAGCAACCCGACGACGATCAAGATCACCATCGTGCCGAGCCCGCTGCCGATGATGATAGGCATCGCTCTCGGGTTGGAGCGGTGCACCAATCCCGCCACCATGCGTATCTGCTTCAGCCGCCCGGCGCCAGCCAAGTCAGCCGCGGCATCCCTATTTATGGCCGGGTCAGCGGCCCCAGACTTTCTCGACATGCGTGCCATGCTCCGCAGCATACGGTTCAAGCGCCCCGGACAGAAACCGCCCGGCCTAGCAGAAAGCCGGACCTAACCGAGCGGGGGCGCAGCCGCACCGGTCCGGCGCTCGATCGCCTGCGCGTACAGTCGGCCCGCCCGGTACGAGGACCGCACCAGAGGGCCGGACATCACGCCAGCAAATCCGAGCTCCAGTGCTTCCTCACGGAGCTCGACGAACTCCTCGGGCTTGACCCAGCGCTCTACCGGATGGTGCCGCGGCGTGGGCCGCAGATACTGAGTGATCGTCAGCAGGTCGCAGCCGACGGCCCGCAGGTCCTTCATGGCCTCGGTGATCTCCGGTCGTTCCTCGCCCATCCCCAGGATCAGGTTGGACTTGGTGACCAGCTCCGCCGCGCGGGCCGCACGCAGCACGTCCAGCGACCGCGAGTACCTGAAGCCGGGCCGGATGCGCCGGAAGATCCGCGGCACGGTCTCGATGTTGTGAGCGAGGACTTCGGGCTGGGCACCGAAGACCTCCGCCAGCCGATCAGGGACAGCGTTGAAGTCCGGGATGAGCAGCTCGACACCGCAGCCGGGAATGGCCGCGTGGATCTCGCGGCAGGTCTGCGCGTACAGCCAGGCGCCGCCGTCGGGCAGGTCGTCGCGCGCGACCCCGGTCACGGTCGCGTACTTCAGGCCCATCGCGGCCACTGATTCCGCCACCCGGCTGGGTTCTCCGGTATCCAGCGGCTGGGGCTTGCCGGTGTCGATCTGGCAGAAATCGCAGCGCCGGGTGCACTGGTCACCGCCGATAAGGAAGGTTGCCTCGCGGTCTTCCCAGCACTCGAAGATGTTCGGGCAGCCTGCTTCCTCACAGACCGTGTGCAGCCCTTCGCTGCGGACCAAGGTCTTCAGCTGCGTGTACGAGGGGCCCGTGCGGAGCCTGGTCTTGATCCACGGCGGCTTGCGCTCGATCGGGACCTGGCTGTTGCGAGCCTCGAGGCGGAGCATGCGCCGCCCCTCCGGTGCGAGTACCACTCCTTCAGAGTATGTTGCTGCGCGTCGTAACCCGTCAGGGGGAGCCACATGATCTTGAGCACAATGAATGATCTGCCCTGGTATGAAGTTAGCGAGTGATCGGAGAGGTGTTCGGGATCACGGTCCGGTCGGGGAACCTCGGATCGCAGCTCGGGGCAGCCGTCAAGATCCGCCGCGCGGACAGCTAGACGGCGGCCCGCGCTTCGACGGCCGCCTGCGGGTCGGGAGTCCGGCCGGCCAGGACCTGCGGGTCGGGAGTCCGGCCGGCCAGGACTTGCGGATCGGGAGTCCGGCCGGCTAGGACCTCCGGGTCGTAAGCATGACGCCAGCTGCGGTAGCCGAGGACCTCACCGAGGTGCCGTTCCATGACCGGCGTCACCTCGGCGACGGTGATATGGCGGCCGGCTTCGGCCGACAGCGTGCTGACCCCGGCATCGCGGATGCCGCAGGGGACGATGCGGTCGTACCAGGACAGGTCGCAGTCGCAGTTCAGCGCGAACCCGTGCATGGTGACGCCCCTGGCCACCCGTGCGCCGATCGCGCCCAGCTTGCGGTCAGGCTGCATCGGCGCGTCGCCCCGCACCCACGCGCCGCTGCGACCTTCGACCCGCGCGGTGGTCACCCCGAATTCCGCGCACGTCCGGATGAGCGCTTCCTCGAGCGCGCGCACGTAGGCCACCACGTCGAGCGGCTCGCGGAGCTTGATGATCGGGTAGCCGGTCAGCTGCCCGGGCCCGTGCCAGGTGATCTTGCCGCCGCGGTCCACGTTGACCACGGGGGCGCCCGGGTCGCCGAACGGCCGGTCGGACGCGGCCGTCCGCTTGCCGGCCGTGTACACGGGTTCGTGCTCGAGCAGCAGGCAGCTGTCGGGCACTTCGTCGGCGACCCGCCTGGCGTGCACGCGTCGCTGCAGATCCCAGCCCTCGAGGTAGCCAACCGGGGCGCTGAAGCCAAGATAGACAAGCTCACTCACTTTTCCCAGCTTACGCCGGGCCGGCCGTAGGCCTTACACACCGAGCCGCAGGGCCGACACGCCCGCCGCACGGCTAATGCGCAGCCTGTCCGTGGGTAGCCCGCAAATCGACAGGGCACAATGAGGCCGTGATAAACGAGGCCGAGGTGCGGCGGATGAGCCAGGCCGAACGGCGGCAGCTGGCCAGCATCCTCGCAGAACTTGACGGGCCAGCTCAGGAAGCACCGGAGCGGCCCGATCCCTTCCTGAGTCACCCGGAACTTCGCCGTCAGCGCAAGCTGGCGCTGATCGTCCTGACTGGCTGCTGCGTGATCCTGGCGGGCTGGATCGTGGTGCTGGCGGCCACGCTGCCGCACCGCTTCGACGCACACCACTGGCGTGCCGTCTGGGTGAACTTCGACGTGTTCCTGCTCGCCGCGTTTGCCCTGACGGCGTGGGCGCTGTGGCGGCAGCGGCAGGTCGTGATCTTGCTGCTCATGCTGACCGGCACCATGCTGTGCTGTGACGCTTGGTTCGATGTCGGTACGTCGCTGAAGACGAGCGGCATCTGGATGAGCCTCGCGTCGGCGGCCTTCGCCGAGCTGCCGCTTGCCTTCCTGGCTTTCATCGGGGCGCGCCGCCTGCTCAAGGCCACGGTCGACGCCAGCCTGCGGATGCCGGTCCCGGCCGGCCGGCCAGCCGCCGCCGGTGCCCGCGACCTGGCCGATGCCGGACCGGGGGCGCGTCCCTCGCTGCGCGACACCCCGCTGTCCGGTTCCGGGATGAGCGAGGTGTTTTCGCGCCGCCGCGCGCACGAGTACGCCGACCGCACCGGGTCGGTCTGAACGCCGGCCGCGGTGACCTGAACGCCGGCCGCAGTGACTTGAACGCCGGCCGCAGTGACTTGAAGGCCGGCCGCGGTGACCTGAACGCCGGCCGCGGAGCCTGCACGTGCGGGCGCACAATGGAAAGGTGATCGACGAGGCTGAACTACGTCGGATGACCTCCGATGAGCGACGCCAGCTGGCTCACGCCCTGGCCGCCATGGACTTGCCGCACCCGATGATGGACCCCCGGCTGCAGCGCCGCAGGCGATTCGGCCTGCTGATCGTGATGACGTGCTGCGTGGCCCTGGCCGCGTGGATCGCCATCCTCATCCTGACCCTGCCCGGACGCTACACCTCGACAGACTGGCGGACGGTCTGGGTCGGGCTGGACATCGCCGAGCTGGCCGGGTTCGCTGCTACCGGCTGGGCCGCCTGGCATCAGCGCCAGATCCTCATCGTCCTCATGGTCGTCACCGGCACGCTACTGGTCTGTGACGCGTGGTTCGACGTGGCGCTGAGTTACGGCTCACCCAACTTCGTCGCGAGCATCATATCCGCGGTGGTGGTCGAGCTGCCGCTCGCCTTCCTCATGTTCGCCAGTGGCCGGCGGCTGATACGAGCGACCATCCAGACCTTGATGGAGCTGGCCGGGATCGCGGGACCGGTACCGCCGCTGTGGCGGGTGCCGTTGTTCGCCGACGGGCTCGAGGAGGCGCTGCCGGCCCGGCTCAGGTCACAGGACGCGGATGTCACAGCCAGTCCTCGCTTCCCGTCTTAGGAATTAGAAGATTCCGAGGAGACACACGTGGATACGAGCGACTTTACTGAGCACCGCCCGCTGATGTTCTCGATCGCCTACCGGATGACGGGCAGCGTCAGCGACGCCGAGGACATCGTTCAGGAGGCCTTCCTTCGCCTGACCGGCGCCCCCGTGGCTAGCGACGCCGCAGCAGGCATCGACTCGCCCAGGGCCTACCTGGCCACGATCACCACCCGGCTGGCCATCGACCACCTGCGCTCGGCCCGGGTACGCCGCGAGTCCTACGTCGGGACCTGGCTCCCCGAGCCGCTCATAGCGGGAGCGGGCGCGGGCCGCGAACCCGATCCAGCGGAGCTGGCCGAGACCTCGGACTCGCTGTCGATGGCGTTCCCGGTCCTGCTGGAGAGCCTGTCTCCGGCCGAACGCGCCGTGTTCCTGCTCCGTGAGGTGTTCGGCGACGCCTACTCCGAAATCGCGGAGATCACCGGCAAGTCCGAGCCGGCCTGCCGGCAGGTCTTCGCCCGGGCCCGCCGCCACATCGACGAGGGCCGGGCTGCCGTCGGCGGGCCACGGACCTCACGTGCCGAGGGCGACGAGCTGACCAGCCTGTTCCTGGCCGCGGCCCACGGCGGCGACATGGCTCACCTGTTCGAGCGGCTCGCGCCGGACGTGCTCTTCTACGGGGACAGCGGTGGCTTGGGCGAGGCGACGTTCATCGCGCCGGTGTGCGGCCGCGATCGGGTGGCCGAAGTGATCCGCGTCCAGTTCGCCAGGACAATCGAGCTGGGCGTGTCGCTCCGCGCGGCCTGGGTGAACGCCCAGCCGGGCATTCTGGCCCATGACGCCGACGGCGGCCTCATCGCCGTCATCGCGCTTGACGTGCTCGACGGGCAGGTGCAGGCCATTCGGACCGTGGCCAACCCGGAGAAGCTGCGCCACCTCGGCCCCATCTCCCGCGTGTGGCACCTGCGGGACGAAGGTTAATGGCGCGGATGTGTCACACCGGCCGGACCCGCTGCGTCGTAGAGGGCGAACACCGTAAGACACGGGAAGAGGAGTCATCATGCGAGTCTTCGTCGCGGGGGCGACCGGAGCGATCGGCCGATCCCTGGTCCCCAGCCTGATCAAGGCCGGCCACGAGGTCACCGGCAGCACGCGCTCGCCGGCCAGGGCCAGCCAGCTGACGAACATGGGCGCGACGCCCGTCATCGTCGACGGCCTGGACCGCCCGGCGGTCCTGCAGGCGGTCCGGGCCGCGCAGCCGGAGGTGATCGTGCACCAGATGACCGCACTGACCCACCTGCGGAGCTTCCGCCGCTTCGACCAACAGTTCGCGCTCACCAACGAGCTGCGCACCAAGGGCACCGACTACCTGCTGGACGCGGCCGCCGCGACCGGTACCAGGCGGTTCATCGCGCAGAGCTTCATCGGCTGGAACAATGCCAGGACCGGCGGACCGGTCAAGTCCGAGGCGGACCCACTCGACCCCCATCCACTGGCCGCGACCACCAAAACGATGGCGGCGATCAGGCATGTCGAGGAGACCGTGCCCCAGGCGGTGCCGGAGGGGCTGGTGCTGCGTTACGGCATGTTCTACGGCCCCGGCGCCTCCGACGTCATGCTGGACGTAGTAGCGAAGCGGAAAATGCCGGTCATCGGCGGCGGCACCGGCGTCTGGTCGTTCACCGAGGTCACCGACGCCGCGGCCGCCACCGCGGCGGCCATCACCCGCGGGGCGCCCGGCGTCTACAACATCGTGGACGACGACCCGGCCCCGGTCAGGGACTGGCTGCCTTACCTTTCCGAATGCCTCGGCGTCAAGCCGCCCATGCGCGTCCCGGCCTGGCTGGGCCGGCTGCTGGCGGGCGGCCTGGTCGTCTCGATGATGACCGAGGCCCGGGGCGCTTCCAACGCCAAAGCCAAACGGGAGCTCGGCTGGGCGCCCAGCTACCCGAGCTGGCGCGACGGCTTCCCGGCGTGGGTGAAGGTGGCAGCTCATGATGCCGCCTGAGGAAGGGACGTATCAGGAATTCAGGCCGCTGATGTTCTCGATCGCCTACCGGATGACCGGCAGCGTCAGCGACGCCGAGGACATCGTCCAGGAGGCGTTCCTGCGGCTGACCCGGGTCCTGCGCGACGGCGCGGTCATCGCCTCACCTAAGGCGTACCTGGCCACAGTTACCACCCGGCTGGCCATCAGCCACCTCCGGTCGGCCCGGGTACGACGTGAGTCCTACGTGGGCGCATGGCTGCCCGAGCCGCTCCTCGCCGACCCGGAGCCCGGTCCGGCGGAGCATGCGGAGATGTCCGACTCCCTGTCCATGGCCTTCCTGGTCCTGCTGGAAAGCCTGTCGCCGACCGAACGCGCGGTATTCCTGCTGCACGAGGTATTCGGCTACGACTACCGGGAGATCGCAGGGATCACCGGCAAGTCTGAGCCGAACTGCCGGCAAATCCTCGCGCGCGCCCGGCAACACCTCGACGAGGGCCGGACCGGCCTCAAGGGGCCGCGTTTCGAGACCTCGCGCGGGCAGCGCGACGAGGTGGCCCGCCGGTTCTTCGCGGCCGCCGCGGGCGGTGACCTGGCCGGCCTGCTCGAGCTGCTCGCCCCCGACGTGGTCATGATCGGGGACGGCGGCGGCAAGGCCTGGGCGGCAGCCAAGCCGCTCTACGGGCAGGTTCAGGTGGCCCGGTTCCTCCTCGGTGCGATGCGCCGCGGGCTGAAGATGGGGGCCCGTGTCGAGCCGGCGTGGGTCAACGGCCAGCCGGGTGCGGTTTCCTACGATGCCGACGACCGCGTGGTCAACGTCTTCGCCCTCGACATCGCCGACGGCCAGGTCCAGGCGATCAGGTCCGTGGTCAACCCCGACAAGCTCCACCACCTCGGGCCGGTCTCCGATGTGGCGCTTCGGTATCCGAGGGACTTACGCTGTCGGCCATGGCCACCGACTTCACCGAGGAGACCGCCGCCGACGCGGTCATCGAGAGCTTCGCCCAGACTCCGGATCCGCGGTTGCGCGAGCTGCTGAGCAGCCTGGTCAGGCATTTGCACGCGTTCGTCAGGGATACCGAGCCGACGATCGCCGAATGGGAGCGGGCGATCGATTTTCTCACCGCGACCGGTCAGAAGTGCGACGACGAGCGGCAGGAATTCATTCTGCTCTCGGACGTACTCGGTATTTCTATGCTGGTGGAGACGATCAACAACCGGACCGGCGGGGCCACAGAATCCACCGTGCTCGGTCCCTTCCACGTGGTGAAATCCCCGCGCCGTGAGCTCGGCGAGAGCATCGATTTGGTCGGGACCGGCACTCCCTGCGTGGTCCGCGGCCGGGTGCTCTCGGCCGAAGGCACGCCGCTACCCGGCGCCGAGCTTGACGTCTGGCAGGCCAACGACCAGGGCTTTTACGATGTCCAGCAGCCGGACGTGCAGCCGCGGGCCAACGGGCGCGGCCTGTTCACCGCCGCCGCCGGGGACGGCTCCTTCTGGTTCCGCACGATCGCGCCGAGCTTCTACCCGATACCGACCGACGGGCCGGTCGGCACGCTGCTGAACGCCACGCAGCGCCATCCGTACCGCCCGGCGCACATCCATTTCATCGTGACTGCGCCCGGGTACCGCCCGCTGACCACGCACATTTTCGTGGCGGGCAGCCAGTACATCGAATCAGACGCGGTGTTCGCGGTGAAAAAGAGCCTGATCAAGGATTTCACCCTCGTCGACGATCCGGAGCAGGCCGCCAAGTACGGCCTCAGCGGGCCGTTCTACCTGGCAGTTTTCGACATCGTCCTGGAACCTGCCGCCGAAAGCTGACCCATCTGCCACCCGCCCCGCGAGACCAGCCGGTCCAGGGCCAGGATGGACTTGTGACGCGATCCTTTGCCTCCTACGACGGCACAGTGCTTGCCTACCGCCAGACCGGTGGAGAGGGACGCCCGCTGGTCTGCCTGCCCGGTGGTCCGGGGCGCGATCCCGACTACTTCGGTGACCTTGGCGGGCTCGCCGAGCACGCCGGCCTCGTCTTCCTCGAATTGCGGGGGACCGGCGCCTCGGCCTTCCCAGCCGACCCGGCAACTTACCGTTGCGACCAGATGGTCGAGGACGTGGAGGCGCTGCGGGCGCAACTCGGCCTGGACCAGATGGACCTGTTCGGCCATTCGGCCGGCGGCGACCTCGCGCTGCTCTATGCCGCCCGCTATCCCGAACGCATCGGCCGGCTCATCCTGGTGACCCCGGCGCTCGTCTCGGTCGGGCTGGGAGTCACCGACGGCGAACTGCTCGCCAACGCCGAACGGCGCTCCGGGGAGCCGTGGTTCGCCGACGCTAAAGCCGCGGTCCTGGCCGCCTTCGCCGGTGACGAGTCCGCCGAGAACACGCGCCGGTACCGGCCGTTCTATTACGGCCGCTGGGATGAGGCGGCTCGCGCCCACGACGCCGCAAAGGCCGGCGAGCAGGCCCCGGCCCTGGCCGCCGGATACTACGCTGACGGCGCCTTCGATCCAGCCGAGACCAGGGCGCACCTGTCGAAGGTCACCGCCCCGGTGCTCATCGTGGCCGGAGAGCTCGACCTGGGGCCTACCCCGGAACGTGCCGCCGAGGCGGCGGCCTTGTTCCCGGCAGGCCAGCTCGCCGTCATCCCGGGCGCAGCCCATTTCCCGTGGATCGATGATCCCGCCGGGTTTGCGCCCGTCCTCGAGGAGTTCCTCAACGACCACAGGTAACGTTCCCGGGCACGGCTCATGGTGACGCGTCCCGCGACCGGCATCATAGGCGCCGCAGTGGTTTGCCTCCCCGTAGACAACAGATCTCTACCTATGTAGAGTATCCCGCGTGGGATCACGTTCTGGGTTCTCGGCGCAGACGCTCTCGGTGCTGGCGGCGCTGTGCGAGGAGCCGTCGCAGTGGCGGCACGGGTACGCGCTGGCCGGGCAGACGGGGCTGAAGTCGGGCACGCTGTACCCGATTTTGATCCGGCTGGCCGACCGGGGCCTGGTGGAGGCGTGCTGGCAGGAGGAGCCGACTCCGGGCCGACCGCGGCGGCACCTGTACCGGCTGACGGCGGACGGGCTCGCCAGCGCGACGGGGGCGCTGGCCGCCGCGGCGGTGCCGCCGGCGGGACGGCCGGGTGCCAGACGGCGGAGCGGGCGCGGGGTCGCGGCGCCCGCAGTGCCATGAGCTGGCTGAGCCGCGCGGCGGCGCGGCTGGTGCCGGCCGAGCGCCGGGACTGGTCCGAGGCGCTCTGGGCAGAGGCAGACGAGATACCGTCCGGGCTGGCCCGGCTGGCCTGGCGGGCGGGCGGGGTGCGGCTGATCGCCAGGGAAGCGCTCCTCGGTCGCCGGGCTGCGAGGTTGCTGGCGTTCGCCGCCGCGGTGGCGTGGGTCGCCTGGGCGGCCTGGCCGGGTCCTGCTGATAACCCCGCCACGTCCGTGGCCCGGCTTGACGTGGTCACGCTGCTGCCGCTGCTGGCCGCGCTGCTACTGCTGGCACGGCTGCGGGGCCGGCCGCTAGCCCGATGGCGCAGGTGCTGCGGACCGGCGCCTATGCGGCGATCCTGGTCCTGACGGTGGCCAAGGCCAGCGTAGAGCGGGTCGCGGACAACCCGGCCGCGACCCCGCACCTGTCCCCGGAGGCGGCGGTCCCCTCAGGCACCGGGATGATATACGTCTGGCTCGTCGAGAGCCTGTTCCTGCTCGCCATGGCCGTCTACGTGGCAGCCATCCTGGTGGTGACCGCACGGCGGTCGCGGGTGGCTCCGGCCACGGTGGCCGTCGGCACCGGAGCGGGCATCGTGCTCGGCGCTGTTATGTACGCGATGGACCCGCTCGGGCTCTCCCGACACGTCACCAGCCCGTGGCTGCATGGCGCCGCTTGCGATCCGGTCATGCTGCTCGCCTGGGCCTTGCTGTTTGGCGCGCCGCTGGTAGCGGGCGGCGTGGCCGCCCGGCGGTACCGCGGACCGGGCAGCCCGGAGCAGGTCGCCAGCGCCAGGCTCAGGCAGGGCGCGGCGGCGGGATTCCTGGCCACCGGGGTCGGTGCCCTGATGGTCACGGCCCTGGGCACGGGCACGATCGCGCTGATGCCCCGGACGGGCTGGCTGCTGCACTGGCTGTACCCGGGTCAGCACCTGTCTGCGGCCGTCGCCTACAGCCGTGAGCTGACGGCCAGCGTGAACGCCGAAGGGTATGGCCTGGTCCTGCTGATCTTCCCGGTCATCGGGCTCGCCATGGGGCTCGCTTCCAGCGCCTCGGCCAGATCAGCCCGGCCCGCCACCGGGCCGCTGCTGGCCGCCGGGCCCCCCAGGTCCTGAGCGGGCGGCACCGGGACACCCTGTCCGCACCGGCGTGGCCGGTCCCGCCGGGACCTGTGCACCCGCAGATCCGCGCTGGTCTGGCCGGTGCGGGCCGACTTCCGTACCCTGATCCTGGGTTCCGGCCGCACCACCGATCGGCCTAGCGCTGGGCTAGTTCCGCTGACAGGGCCTCGGGCAGGGCGGGGTGGCGGAACTCGTAACGCGCCTCCAGCAGACGCTTCGGGATGACCCGGGCGCTAGTCAGCAACTCGACGGCGGCCTCGCCTAGGGCCAGGCGGAGGACCGGGGCGGGGACGCGCAGCCAGGGCAGGTCACGGCGGCCGACGGCGGCCGTGAGCCGGGCGGTGAACTCGGCGTCCGTGACGGGGTTCGGGGCGGTCAGGTTGACCGGGCCGCTGACGTCCTTGCGCTCGAGCAGGAACCGGATGGCGCCGATCTCGTCGGATAGCGAGATCCAGCTCATCATCTGCCTGCCCGAGGCGAACCGCGGGCACAGCCCGAGTTTGGCCAGCGGAAGCAGTCGGGCCAGAATGCCGCCGCGGGGGGTCAGGACCAGGCTGCTGCGCAGGTGCACGACCCGGATGCCCGCATTGGCGGCGGGCTCGGCGGCCGCCTCCCAGTCCTCGACTACCCGCGCGAGGAAGGCCCGCCCGGCGGGCGCCGACTCATCGACTTCACGCCCGCCGGTATCTCCGTACCACCCGATAGCCGAACCGGACAAGAGCGTCGCGGGCGGCGAGCTCAGCTTGGTGAGCGCGCCGGCCAGCGCGCGGGTGCCAAGGATCCGGCTGGCCCGGATCTCCGCTTTGTACCTGGCTGTCCAGCGACGGTCCATGACGCCCGCGCCGGCCAGGTGCACGCAGGCGTCGAGCCCGTCCAGGCTCGCGGGGATGAGCCCGGCGTCCGCCGCCCGCGGATCCCAGCGGACCTCGCCGGCCGCGCGTGACGGCCGGCGCACAAGCTTGACGACCTGGTGGCCGTCGGCGCGCAGACTAGCCACCAGCGCGCTCCCTATCAGCCCGGACGAGCCGGTGACCGCGACCTTCATCCGTCGGCGCTAGAGCCCTAGTTCTGCCTCGAATGCCCCTTCTTCGAGCCTGTTCTTCACCGTGGTGAGGAACCTGGCCGCGTCGGCGCCGTCGATGAGCCGGTGGTCGTAGGTAAGCGCGAGGTACACCATCGAGCGCACCGCAATTACCTCGCCGAGAGCCGGATCCTCGACCACCACGGGCCGCTTGACGACGGTCCCTGTCCCGAGGATCGCGACCTGCGGCTGGTTGATGATGGGCGTGTCGAACAGGGCGCCGCGGCTGCCCGTGTTGGTCAGCGTGAACGTGCCGCCGGCCAGCTCGTCCGGCCCGACATGCGCGGACCTGGTCCGCTCGGCGAGGTCGCCGATCTTGCGGGCCAGGCCGCCGATGTTCAGGTCGCCCGCGTTGTGGATGACCGGCACCATCAGGCCGCGCTCGGTGTCGACCGCGATCCCGACGTGCTCGGCGTCATGGTAGGTGACCTGATCTCCGTCGATCACGGCGTTGAGCTTGGGGTGCACCTTCAGGGCCTCGACGGCGGCCAGCGCGAAGAACGGGAGGAAGGACAGCTTGACGCCCTCCCGGGCCTCGAAATCGCGCTTGGCGAGCTCGCGGAGCCTGGCGATAGCCGTGACGTCAGCCTCGACCACGGTGGTGAGCTGCGCGGAAGTGTGCAGCGACTCGACCATCCGCTGCGCGATGACCTGGCGGGGCCGGGACATGCGCTGAGTCGTGCCGCGCAGCGAGGAGGGCACTACGGTCGGCCGGGCGGGTACGGCGGCGCGGGCGGCGGGCTGCTGGGGCGCGGCCGGCGCCGGCTGTGGCTGGCGGGCCTCCTGCGGTGCCTGCCTCCCCTGGGCTTGCTGGCCGGACGGGGCCTGCTGGGGCTGCGGGGCAGGCGCGGCGGCGGGGGCAGGCGCGGGCGGCTGGGCCGGCTGCGGGCTCGGTACGCCCTGGGCCTGGGCGGGCTGCGCCTGGGCGGGCTGCGCCTGGGCGCCGCGCTGGGTGCGGGCGGCGTCGATGACGTCCTGCTTGCGGATGCGCCCGCCTACCCCGGTGCCGGTGACGGCTTCCAGGTTCACGGCGTGCTCGGCCGCGAGCTTGCGGACCAGCGGGGTGACGTAGGGCGCTTCGCCTGCGCTCGGCAGCGGCGTCGGCGACGGGTATTCCTCTTCGGCCGGCGCGGCCGGGGAGGAGGCCGGCTCGCTCGTAGCGGGCGCCTGGTTATCCGCTGGCTCAGCCTGCGGCGCGGGCTGGCCGTACGCGGCGTACGTCGGATTCGGCTGTCCGTAGGCAGGCGGGGGAGCGTAGGCGGGTACCTGGCCGACGGACCCGGAAGCAGAGGACGAGGCCGCCGGGGCCGGCGAGCGGGCGGGGCCGGCTGAGCGGGCGGGGCGTAGTTGACCTGCGGGCTCCAGCCGTCCGAGCTAGCCGCGGGCGCGGGCTCGGCCGCTGACGGCTCGGCCGCTGACGGCCCGTCCGCCGACGGCGAGGCGGCGGCCGGCTCGGGCTCGGCGGCCGGCTCGGGCTCGGCGTCCTGCGGCGGAGAGTCGTCGGCGGACGGGGCTTCGCTGGTTTCACTGTCCTCGATCACGGCAAGCTGCGCGCCTACCGCGACCGTCTCGTCCTCGTCCACCGCTATGCCGCGCAGGATCCCGGACGCAGGCGACGGGATCTCGGTGTCTACCTTGTCGGTCGACACCTCAAGGAGCGGCTCATCCACCTCGACGCGCTCGCCTTCCTTCTTCAGCCAGCGCGTGACGGTGCCCTCGGTGACGCTCTCACCGAGCTGCGGCATGGATACGGAGACCGACATGGCTCTCGTAACTCCTAGGCGTGTACGTGCAGAGGCTTACCGGCCAGCGCGAGCATCGCCTCGCCGATCGCCTCCGACTGGGTGGGATGGGGGTGAATGAGCTGGGCCACGTCAGCGGGTTCGGCGTCCCAGTTGTAGATGAGCTGGGCCTCCGCGATGAGCTCGCCGACATGGCTGCCGACAATGTGAATGCCGACCACACGGCCGGGGCCGTGTTCCTCGGAGAGGGCGATCACCTTGACCGAACCCTGCGTCTGCAGGATCACGCTCCGGCCGTTCCCGCCGAGCGAGTAGTTGAACTCCACGGTCTTCAGACCGCGGTCGGTGGCCTGCGTCGACGTTAGGCCGACCGAGGCCACCTCCGGGTCGCAGTAGGTGATCCGCGGTACGCCGTCGTAGTCAATCGGCGTGACCGGCAGGCCGCCGATCCGCTCGGCGACCAGAATCCCCTCCCCGAACCCCACGTGCGCGAGCTGCGGCGTATTGATGAGATCGCCGACCGCGGAGATCGAGGGGATGTTCGTCCGGCAGACCGGGTCCACCTTGACGAAACCCCGCTCCACGGCCACGCCGATGTTTTCGTAGCCGAGACCGTCGGAGACCGGCCCGCGGCCGACCGCAACCAGCAGCAGGTCGGCGTCGATCGTCTTGCCGCCCTCGAGCGTGACCGTGACGCCGGTGTCCGTGTGCTTGACCGACTCGAACCTGGCGCCAAGCTCGAAGCGGATCCCGCGGCGCCGAAACGCCCGCTGCAGCAGCTTCGCGCTGGTCTCGTCCTCCAGCGGCACCAGCTGGGGCAGCATCTCGACGATCGTGACCTCGGCCCCGAAGGACCGCCATACGCTCGCGAACTCAACTCCGATCACGCCGCCGCCCAGGACGACGACCGACTCAGGGACCCGGTCCAGCGTGAGCGCGTGGTCCGAGGTGATCACCCGTTCGCCGTCGATGTCGAGACCGGGCAGGCTCCGCGGCTGCGATCCGGTCGCGAGCACAATGTGCTCGGCCTCGTAGATGGTGTCGCCGACCCGGACACTATGCGGCGATTCCAGCCGTCCGTGTCCCTCGATGGTGTCGATCTTCCTGCTGGCGATCGTGGACTGCAGGCCCTTCCAGAGCCGGTCCACCACGCCGTCCTTGTAGGACTGCACGCCGGGCACGTCGATGCCCTCGAAGGAGGACCGGACGCCGACGGAGGCACTGTCCCTGGTTTGATCCGCGACCTCGGCCGCGTGCAGCAGCGCCTTGGTCGGGATACAGCCACGGTGCAGGCAGGTCCCCCCGACCCGGTCCTTTTCGATCAGCGCTACGCGCTTGCCGAGTTCGGCCGCGCGCAGCGCGCAGGCGTACCCGCCGCTGCCACCACCGAGTACGACGATGTCGTAGCTGCCGATTCCCTCTGCCACCCCTCAAGCCTCCTTAGTCAGCCTCAGTCGGCTTACCCAGTCTTCATCATTTCACTTGCTGTCAGCCTGACTGGCTGCAAGTCTTCCTTCCGCCACGTCCGCCGCGATCTGCACCAGGGTCCTGACCGCCGCGCCGGTGCCGCCCTTGGGGACGTACCCGTAAGGGCCGCCGTCGTTGTAGGCGGGCCCGGCGATGTCCAGATGAGCCCAGCGGACCCCGGCGGGCACGAACTCGCGCAGGAACAGCCCGGCGACGAGCATGCCGCCGCCGCGGTCGGGAGAGACGTTGGCGATATCGGCCACGGTTGACTCGAGCCCCTTACGGAGGTCGTCCGGCAGCGGCATCGGCCACATCGCCTCGCCTGCCCGCCTGGCTGAGTCCGCGACCTCAGCGGCCAGCCCATTATCACTGGCCATCACCCCGGCCGTGCGGGTGCCGAGCGCCACTGTCTGCGCTCCTGTCAGTGTAGCCACGTCGACGAGCAGGCTGGGTTCGTCGGCTCCGGAGCGGGCCAGGGCGTCGGCGAGCACCAGGCGTCCCTCGGCGTCGGTGTTCAGCACCTCCACCGTTTTGCCGCCGTGGATCGTGATGACATCGGATGGCCGCTGGGCACCGCCGCCCGGCATGTTCTCGGCGAGCGGAAGGTATCCGATCACGTGGACCGCCGGACCGATTTCCGCGATGGCCGAGATCGCGGCCAGTACCGCCGCCGCGCCGCTCATGTCGGCCTTCATCGTCTCCATCGCCTTCGGCGGCTTGAGCGACAGGCCACCCGAATCGAATGTGATGCCCTTTCCGGCGAATACGACGGTGCGGACGGCGGCCGGATGGGTGTACTCGAGCCTGACCAGCCGAGGCGGATGAGAGGAGCCCATGCCCACCGCGAGAATGCCGCCGAAGCCCTCCTTGGCGAGGTCGTTCTCGTCGAGGACCTGCACGCCCAGGCCGTGCGCGGCCGCCACCTGCTCGGCCACCGCGGCCAGGTCCGCGGGCACCAGGTCGGCAGGAGCAGTGTTCACCAGGTCGCGGACGAGGATCATGGCCTCGGCCAGGATGCGGGCACGGCTGACGGCGTCCTCGTCCGCGGTGTGCAGGATCAGCTCCACCTCGCCCGTCGTGTTCGCGGTCGTCCGGTACTTGCGGAAGGCGTAGCTGCCGAGCAGCGCACCGAGCGCGACCGCCTCAGCCTCGTCTGGCTGCCCGGCGGGAAGCGCGATGGCGATGCGCTTGGCCCGGCCGGACATGAGCCCGGACGTAAGCTCGCGGGTGGCGGCGCCCGCGGCGCGGCGCAGCCTTTCCAGGTAAGCCTGCCGTTCTTCGCCGTCCTGGCTGGAGTCCTTGGACTCAGCACCGAGGCCGACGGCGACGACGACCGGGGCCGCCACGCGCCCGGCCGTGGGAACCTTCGCTATCTCCTCGGGCTTGCCCGTGGCCCCGAGCGCGGTCAGGCCGGCCATCACGTCGATTTCATCCGTACCTGGCGTGGGAACAGGGCCGTCCGGACCCTGGAACACCCCGATCACGAGGGCATCCGCGTCGGTGGCCGTCGGCGCTGACTGGCTGGTGAGCAATGAGACCGTCATCCTGCTGATCGTAGGGCATCTGCCGGTGTTCAAGCTCTCCCGATGACCGGCATCTGCTGACCGCCACTTCCGCCTGCTCAAGTTCGCCGGCCGCCAGGCCGCCTTACGGTCCGCGAACGCGCCGGGCGGTCAGGTATCCAGCCGTCTTACGGTGATGGAACCCGCAAGCGGACGGAGTCGTTTCTGCGGTGAGCGGGGGATGCCGGACAGATGCGTCACCGCCGGTCCGCGGGAGGTAAGCCCAGCCGCGGGAACGATGCTCGTTCGGCCCCATGGGTTTGATGTTTTTCCGCCTCCGCGGGGAAGACGTGACCGCCAGCCGGGTCCAGCCGCAGACCGGCGGTCTCGCCTCTGGGCGCCTTGGCACGGGCGAAGACGCCGGTGAGCCTGGTGCTCGCGTTGATGTCGATGGCGTGCTCGTACCCGCGGAAGGCGACATCGGGCACCCGGCCGGACAAGTGGTGTACCCGCGACGCGCCGGCTGTCCGCAAGTTAGCCGGAGGATGAAGCGATGATCACGAAATAAAAATAACTTACGTTAGGATTATAATCTAACGACGGTTGCAATTACCTACGGGAGGCGTGATGCGGGCGGTACGGCCCCGGGGGTCATTGGCCTTCCGCCTCCTCGACGTACACCCTGGCCGCGTACGCTTCCAGCGACTGCTCGCATCCGTCGAGCGCCTTCTCGGCCGCGTGCCGGCCGTCGGCGTCGAAGACATCGCGGTCCCGCACCTTGGCGAACCAGTTGCGCAGCTTGACGAGGTCGACCTCGTTTTCCTCGAGCTCCGCGTAGGTAAAGTGATTGGCCGCGTACTCCTTCTTCACCTGCGCCAGGAAGTCCTCGCACTTGTCGACGATCTCCTCGTATTCGTCGTTCCTGGCCGCCTGGAAGGCGTTGTGCACATCGGACTCACCCGCCAGCACCTCGCACGACAGCAGCACCGCCGTCCCGGACATCTCGATGATCTCTCTCCTGAGCTTGCGCAGCGCGCGCTCGGTGGCCGCGCTTGCGGGCAGCGCCGCGGCCGAATTCTGCAGGTAGATCGCGCCCAGGCTCTTGATCCGCCGCCAGACCGTGGAACGCAGCCTGGTCGGCTCGGGCGGCACCCGGTAGATGAGGACCAGCCACCCGGGTCCGTGGTCAGCTTTCTCAGTCACCCGAACATTGTCCATGACCTAATGGAGGCCCCGTGCTAAAGGAGGCTCCGTGACCGCGCTTCCCCTTATCCTGACCGTCTTCGTCGCCTGCGCGGTAGAGGCGACCGAGGCGCTGACCATCGTGCTTGCCGCCGGCCTGACCCGCGAGTGGCGGTCGACGTTCCAGGGTATGGCGGCGGCCCTGGTCGTGCTGGCCGTGGTGACCGCCGTGCTGGGACCCGCCCTCACCCTGATCCCGCTGGCGGCGCTGCGCCTGGTCGTCGGCGCGCTGCTGGCGATCTTCGGGATCCAGTGGCTGCGCAAGGCCATCCTGCGCGCGACCGGGTACAAGTCGCTGCACGACGAGGCCAGCGCCTACCTGCGTGAGGTGGCGGCGGCGAAGGCCGCGGCCACCGAGTCGCGGCGCGGCGTCCATGACTGGTACGCGTTCACGCTGGCGTTCAAGGGCGTGCTGCTCGAAGGGCTGGAGGTCGTCTTCATCGTGATCACGTTCGGCGCCAACCAGCGCAACGTCGGCGCCGCCGTGATCGGCGCGGTGGCCGCCGTCGTGGTGGTGACGGTGACGGGGATCGCGGTCCGCGCTCCGCTCGCCCGCTTGCCTGAGAACGCGATGAAGTTCGTCGTGGGCATCATGCTGACCTCGTTCGGCCTGTTCTGGGGCGCCGAAGGAGCCGGCGTGTCCTGGCCGGGCCATGACGCGGCCCTGCTCGTCCTGGTCCCTGTGGTCGCGCTGGTGTCGCTCGGGTACACGGCCCTGCTGCGCCAGGGCCCCGGTCCCCAGCCCGCGGCGGCTGTGCATCCGTCCGAATCCGAGGAGGTGGCCAGCTCATGAAGCGGCTCAAGGCGATCGGCGCTTTCTGGTACGACTTCGTGGTCGGCGACGACTGGCGGGTCGCGACCGTCGTGGTCATCGCCCTCGCGCTGACCGCCCTGCTGGTCCACGCGGCCGGCGTCAACGCCTGGTGGCTGCCGCCCGTATGCGTCTTCGCGGCGCTCGGCTGGTCCCTGCGCCGCGCCACCGCCGGCGCCAAGTCCTGACCGAGCCCGCCTACTCCGGACGGACCAGGCCGTGGTCGTAGGCGAAAACCACCGCCGCGGGCCGGTCGCGCAGTTGCAGCTTGGTGAACAGGTGGTTGATGTGCGTCTTGACCGTGCCCTCGCCGACGAACAGCCCGGCGGCGATCTCGCCGTTGGTCTGGCCGCGGCCGATGAGCGCCAGCACCTCACGCTCCCGGCTGGTGAGGGTGTCGAGGTCCGCGTCCCTGGCGGATCTCGCGGCCAGCGGCGTGGCTGACCGGTAGATCGCCAGCACCCGGCCGGTGACGGCCGGGTCGAGCCACGCGCCGCCCGCCGCGACCACGCGTACCGCCCGCTGCAGGTCCTCGGCGGGCACGCCCTTGAGCACGAAGCCGGACGCGCCGGCCCGCAGCATCCCGGCCAGCACCTCCTCGTCGTCGAACGTGGTGAGGGCCAGCACCGGCGGGCTCGCGTCCCGGCGGCGCAGCTCAGCCGTCGCCTGCACGCCGTCGACCGCGGGCATCCGCACGTCCATCACCACCACGTCGGGGGCCAGGGTGTCCACCGCTGCGGTGACGCCGCGGCCGTCGGCGCACTCACCGACGACGTCGAAGCCGAACTGCGGCCGCAAGATGCCGCGGAGCCCGGTCCGGACCAGTTCCTGGTCATCGACCAGCAGCACCCGGATCACCCCGCCGCCCGCAGGCTGGCATCGACCGGGAGCCAGGCGCGCACCAGCCAGCCGCGCCCTCCCGGGCCAGCCTCGCAGTGCCCGCCCAGCGATTCGGCCCGCTCCTGCATGCTGACCAGGCCCAGGCCGGTTCCGGTGCCCGGCTGGCCGCCGCTGTCCACGGTCAGCGTCACCGAGCCGGCGCCGACCGTCAGCCTGACCTCGACCGGCGAACCGGGCGCGTGCCTGATCGCGTTCGTCAGGGACTCCTGCAAGATCCGGTACAGGGCCAGCCCGGTGGTGGCGGGCAGCCCGCCAGTATCGCCCTCCACGGCGAGGCTGACGTCCGCACCCGCCGACCGGAACTGCTCCACCAGCGCGGGCAGGCCGCCGGCGCCGGGCAGCGGCGCATTGTCGTGTACCGCCCCGTCCTGGCGGAGCGTCCCGACCGTGGTGCGGACCTCGGCCAGGCACTGGCGCCCGAGCCGCTCGGCCTCGGCCAGCGCGCGCGAGGCGTCGGCCGGGTCGTGCTCCACCGCGAGCCGCGCGCTTTGCACATGCAGCAGGCTGACGGTCAGGGTGTGGCCGATGACATCGTGCAGCTCCCGGGCGATACGGTTCCGCTCCTGGGTCCTGGCCTGCTCGGCCAGCCCCGCCTGGGCCGCCCGCAGCTGCGCCACCAGGTTCCTCTCGTGCCTGACGAGCAGGCTGAACGCAACGGTGAGGGTCACGCCTGCCAGCCACGCGCCCCAGCCCGGGTCGGGCTGGACCCACAGCCATTCCGCCGCGAACAAGATCATCGCTCCGGCCCAGTACACCAGGCCGACGCGGCGGCCGCCGGTCAGCACGCACCACCCGGCCAGCAGGCACACCGCGAACCAGCCGATGTTGTACGACCGGCCGTCGGTGAGCACCGCGACACCGGCCGTCGCCGCGACGGCGTACAGCAGCTGGGGTCGCCGGCCCAGCACGAGCAGCGCGGCCGCGGCGACGGCGACCACGGCCCCGGCCGCGGCGACGGGCGCGCTCGGGTGCACGGGCGTGAACCCGGCCGCCCCGGCCCCGGCGACCGCGGCGAACACGGCGAGGGCGACCCATCTCGCCCGGCCCGCCAGGGACCCCGCGAATCCGGCCGGATCCAGCTCGCCGCCCATGCCGCGGATTCTACGGCCCGCGAAGGTCATCAGGCGTGCCGGTCATAGGGCGGTGCGGCGGGCCGCCAGCACCGAAGCCGCCACCGCCAGCGCCGCGACCGCGATCAGCGACCCGGTGGCCGGGCCCAGGCCGAGCCATGGCTCGCGCACCGCGTTGGTCAGCAGGGTCAGCGGCAGCGGCCCCGCGACCAGCCGGACCACCGATCCCATCACGTGCGGCGGCGGCCCGCCCGCGCCGAGCAAGAAGGACGGGAAGAAGATCAGCAGGCCGACGGCCTGAGCGGCCCGGGCCGACGGCAGCACGGAGCCGAGTAGCACGCCGATGCTCACGAACGCGACGGCGCCCAGCGGCAGCGCGACCGCGACCCGCCAGCCGTCGTGCACGGCCGGCAGGCCGTATACCGGCGCGGCGACGGCCAGCAGCAGTGCGCACGCCACCGCGGTCGTCGCCAATCCGACGATGAGCTGCGCGATCGCGAACGACCAGCGCGGGAAGCCGGCCGCGGCGAAGCGCCGCAGCACCCCGCGCTCACGGTAGGAGGCCAGATGTACCGGCAGCATTACCAGCCCGGTCGCGGCGATCACGACGGTGAGGTAGGACGCCACGTACCAGTGTGCGGGGTTGATGCCGTCGAAGCCCGGGTTGGGGGCGGTGCCGAACGCGCCGCCGATGATCAGCATGGTCACGATCGGGAAGGCGAACACGAACGTCAGCACGAGCGGATCGCGTGTCATCAGCCTGAGCTCGGCCCGGACGAGCCGTCCTATCGCGGTGCTCATCGCCGTCCTCCTACCAGTTCTGAATCTGCGGATGTGAACGCCGCCGGGGCGGCGTCGTCGTTGAGCAGGCGGAGCAGGGCGTCCTCCAGGCCGGGGACCGACACGGCCAGGTCGGCCGGCACCGGCTCCCATCGCACCAGCGCGGCGCCGACGTAGGCGATGATGCGCCGGTGGCCGCGGACCGTAACCAGCGCCCCGGCCCGCTCCACCGCCTGCACGCCGTCGAGCCGGCGGACCTCGTCCAGCAGCTGCGCGGGCGGATCCGGCATGCTGAAGCGGATCGTCGCCGTGCTCGCGTGCCGTTCTACCAGGTCCGCCGGCGCCCCCGCGTCGAGGACGCGCCCGGCGCGCATCACCACCACCTGGCCGCAGAGCGCCTCGGCCTCCTCCATCTCGTGGGTGACCAGCAGCACCGTGATGCCCTCGTCGTTCAGCTGCCGCACGGCGGCCCAGACGTTGCGCCGCGCCGCCGGGTCCAGGTTCTGGGTCAGCTCATCGAGGATCACCAGCTGGGGCCGGTTGAGCAGGGCGAGGACGAGGAACAGGCGCTGGCGCTCGCCACCGCTCAGCGACGCGAACGCCGACCGGCGCCGGTTCGTCAGCCCGAACTGCTCGAGCAGCTCATCGCCGTCCCTGGCCCGCGCCGTGCTGAACAGGGCGATGGCCTCGGCCACCCGCATCCGGTCCGGCAGCGCGGATTGCTGGAGCTGGCTGCCGACCAGCGGCCGCAGCCGCTCGGCCTGCGTCACCGGGTCGAACCCGAGCACCCTGAGCTGGCCGGAGTCGGGCAGGCGCAGCCCCTGGATGCATTCGACGGTCGTCGTCTTCCCGGCGCCGTTGGCGCCGATCAGCCCGACGATCTCACCGGCGGGGACGTCGAGGTCCAGCCCGTCCACCACCACCCTGGTCCCGTACGACTTGCGCAGACCTCGCACCGTTACTACGTCAGATGTGCTCATGTCCCGATCATGCCGATCGAGACCCTCTCCCCGCGTCAGGCCACGGGTAGAACCGCGGCTCTACCCAGGGTTAGACACCGGAGCGCACCAGCCTCGCCAGCCCCGCTGGGGCCGCGCCTGGTCCGCCGAAGCGGAATGAAACCGGGCTCTCAGCACCCTGGAGCGTGCTGGAACCGGGGTTTCATGACGCAGCGATCCGCGCCGCCGACGGCCGGCCGCGACGCTACCGGGACTCAGCCGCCGTCGCCCAGGACCCGGGTGTCGAGCCGGGTCTCGGTGATGCCCGGCTCCACCAGGTACGCGCTCGCGCCCGGCCGGTCCGCGATCAGTTCGCTCAGCGTGTCGTCGGTGAAGTGCGCGGCCGCGCCGTCATCGCACGCGATGCCGCCGGACAGCGTGCCGTCCGCGATCAGCCGGTGGTAGAGCGGCCGCCTGCGGGCCTCGGAGTCGTAGTGCGGGCAGTAGCTCCCGGCCAGCAGTCCGAGCCCGTCGGTGAACGCCCGCAGATCGCGCCCGAACGAGTCCGTGGTGCCGCCCTCGAACCAGCAGATTCCGCCGGCGCTTGACCCGGCCAGCACGGTGCCCGCCTGCCAGGCCTTGCGCATGATCACGTCGAGCCCGTGCACCCGCCACACGGCCACCATGTTCGCCACGCTGCCGCCGCCGACGAAGATGACGTCCTGGGACAGCAGCAGGTCCTCGGGGTCGGCGACGTTCGGCATCGGGAACAGGGCCAGGTGGCTGACCCGCGCCGGATGCCCGGCAAAACGGTCGTACATCAGCAGCGCCCACCGCGGGTCATCGCCGCCCGCGGTGTTCAGCACGCAGATCCGGGGCTCACGCCGGCCGGTAAGCCGCAGCGCGTAATCCAGGTGCGCGGGTACCTGGCCCTCGGGTGCGCGCATGCCGCCGCCGATCGCGATTATGTGCCGCCGCTCATCCGCTGCCATGCCTGGCACGCTAGCGGCGTTACACCCTGCGAGCAAAACCGGCACCAGTTTTGCACCATAAGTAGCGCAATGGCCGCATCCTGAATTCTTTTTGGGTCCCACTGGTCCCCGCTGGCCCCATCCGCGTGTTTCCGGTTGCGCGTGCGAGATGCCCGGCCCTTTCCGTGGAGCTCCCTCCGTTTGTCGTGGAAGATCCGGCTTCAGTGGCAGATCAGGTGCCCCAGGACACCCCGGAACTTCCGCGTAGCTCGGACTTTCCACGATCTTTGCCGGGCCGGGCGCATCAGGCTGCGCCCGGGCATCATGGCGCGCACTGGCACCACCGCACACCGGACGCGACCGCGAAATAAGCCGTCATGGCCGAACGGTCCTCGGTTCCCCTGGCAGCCCACCATCGACGCTCCCGGGGGCTCAACGCCAAGACCGCGCTCAGCGCCCGTACTTGAGGATGACGGCGACGACATCGGTGCCGGGGCTGTCGGCCGCGTGGGTGTCACCTCCGCCGAGCAGGGACGTGGTCCCGGGGATGAGCGTCACCGCGTCGACGCTCAGCCTGGACGCTCCGCCGGGCAGCGTGACCTGGCTCAGGCGCCCGGCCGAATAGTGCAGCAAGTAGGACTTCTGCCCGTCGACACCGGGCATCGGGATCCACAGGCCGCCGTGACCGTCGGAGCTCGCCTGGGCTAGCGGCTGGACGCCGAACCCGAAATTGCCCGCCGCCACCTTGCTCCACTGGCGGCCGTTCCAGTGCAGGACCACCATCGGGCCGCCCTCGTCCTGGAGGTCGCCGCTTCCGATGGCGTAGACGTTGTCCCTGGACACCGCGAAGATGCCGGTCAGCATCGGGTTGTTGAGCAGCTGCTTGGCGGGCAGCAGGTGAGCCACCGAGGTGCGGGACCAGGTGGAGCCGTTCCAGTGCGCGACGTCCGCCCCGTCGACGGCCCAGATGTCGTTGGCCCCGAGCGCGCTGCCGCCCTGCAGGCCGTGGCCCGAGCCCACTTGAGACCAGGTGCGGCCGTTGTAGTGCCAGGCGCCGAGTCCGGTGCCGGGGAAGTAGGGCTGACCGAACACCCAGACGTCGCTCGGGCTGATAACGACGGCCCCGCCGATCTGCCGGGAGAAGGACCGCTGGACGGTCCAGGTGCGGCCGTTCCACTGCAGGGCCCGGGACTGGGCCCCGCCGCCCGTGAACGCCCAGACGTCGGTGGCCGACGTGGCCCCGGCCGCGACGACGACCTCGTTGGGCTGGCCGGGGAACTTGACCTGCGTCCAGGTCGACCCGCTCAGCCGCCAGGCGGTCGGCACCGAGCCCTGGTTGAAGGCCCAGCCGCCGCTGCGGCCGACCGCGGTGACCGCGGTGAAGCCGCCGAACGGACCGTTGTGCACCTGCTTCACGATGTGCCAGCTCGGCGGGACCGGCGCCGCCAGGGCGGTGCCGGCGAGCGCCGAGCAGGCCGCGGCGGTCGTACCCGCGAGCAGAATGGCCGTGATGGCCGCGGCCCGGCGAACCCGGCGCCGATTCCCGGCGGCGTCCTGGTCTGGATTGCTGATCGGCATTGCTCTACCACCCCGTCTGATGTCAGGCCCGTTAACTTCGCCCCTGATAAAAAGACTGCCCAACGGCGGGCTGGTCCGGCTCCTGGCCGTTACAGCTTCATAACTTTCCCGGCCCGCCGGGCTACAGCGTGACCGGCCGCCCGGGCTTGCTCATCGTCCCGGGCGGGCAGTACCACGTCATGATCTCGACGGCGAGCCGCCCGGCCCGGACCGCGGGGTCCGCCTCGGCCAGCTGCCGGGAGCGTTCCAGGGACCCGCCCCGGCGGCGTGTCACCTGCTGCGGCCCGAACTCGAAGGCCCTGCCACGCTAACGTTGCCTGTGTGTGGGCCAGCCGACCAGGGAGGATGAGGCAAAGATGGCAGAGTTGCAGGTAGAAGGCGACGAGCTGGTGCTGCGCCTGTCGACCCTGGGCCAGTAACCGTGTGCACCGATAACAGCCCGGCCGGCCTGAGCGCCGCGGTACCGCACGATACAGCGCTCTATGAGGCGGGGCCAGGAATCACGATCGACCTGGAGCCGGTGGATTCGGTGGTGGTCACCACCTTGATGGATAACCTCACCGACAACCTGATGGCCGATCACGGACCGGCCCGGCGGCCTGTCCTCGGATCCGGGCCGCGGCGCCCGGCGGCGGTGATGGTCGATCAGCAGGTTCCCGACGCGCTGATCGCGGAACATGGGTTCTCAATGCTGGTCACGGTGACCAAGGCCGGGCGCGAGCACCGGTTCTTGTTCGACGCGGGTACGAGCCCCGATGGCGTCACAGAGAACATGCGCCGGCTGGATCTTGACCCGTCCTCGATCGAGGCCATCGTGTGCAGCCACGGCCACTTCGACCATACGACCGGGCTCGACGGGCTGATCCGCGTCCTCGGCCAGGTCAACCTGCCGGTCCTGATCCACCCGCATTTCTGGCGGCGCCGTCGCCTGCAGTTGCCCGGCCGCGAGCCGCGCGAGCTCCCGACCACCAGCCGCCGCGCCCTGACCGAGGCGGGCTTCGACATCATCGAAGAGCAGCAGCCCAGCTTCTTGTTCGGCCGGTCCGTGCTGATCACCGGTGAGGTCGCCCGCACCACGGGGTATGAGCCGGGTTTCCCGCCGCAGCAGGCCTGGCTGGGCGGCGGCTGGCAGCCCGATCCGCTGGTACTCGACGACCAGGCCCTGATCATGAACGTCCGCGACCGGGGGCTCGTGGTCATCACCGGCTGCGGCCACGCGGGCGTGGTGAACATCGCCCGTTACGCCCGGCGATTGGCCGGGGATCAGCCGCTTTACGCGCTGCTGGGCGGATTTCACCTGGGCGGCCCGGTGTTCGAGCCGCTGATCCCGCGGGTCCTCGACGAACTGGCCGCCATGAAACCCGGCGTGCTCGTGCCCGCCCACTGCACCGGCTGGCGCGCCCAGCATGCGATGTCGGCCCGGTTCCCCGACGCGTTCATCCCGAACGCCGTCGGCACCAGCTTCCACCTCTGAGGGCGGTGTCCCTAGCGGCGGAACTGAGACGTGGCCGGCTCAGCTACAGGGCGTCACCGTCCGAGGGCGCGTTCGGGCCGAAGTACTTGTCGTCCTCCTCGATCCGGGCGACGTCCGCGGCGGCGGCCCGCTTGATCTCTTCGAGCCTCGGCCTGTCTTTTCTATTGCTGATGACCAGGCCGCGCCGACGGCCCGGCGCGTCTTGCGACCAGTAGGAAACGAACCAGGAACGGAGGCCCATAACCGGAAGCGTACGCTTCGCTTGCCCTACCGAACAGCGCGATGGCCGGAGGTCAAGGCCCCCCGGGGGGCGTCGATCGTGACGTGGCGCCGGTGCCAGGGCCCGTTCGGAATAAAGATCTATTGAACCCTGGCCGTACGCGGGCCGTGACCTTGGTATCGGCATGTGCCGCTGAAGGGCTGGGGATTTTATGAGGAAGCCGGTGCCGGGCGTGATTTTTCCTGCCTTGAACTGCCGGGTTAGCAGGCGTTCAGTGGTTTCCGTGACCGCCGGTCATGGGAGGGGCGGCCGCTGGTGCAGGACGGGAGCCCGTTCGCCTCGTGGCCGGGGATCGCTGCCGGGGTGCGGGGGTCGGCTCCGGGCGGGCCAGTAGGAGACCGCGACGTCGGCCGCCGTACGAGCCATCATCGGCACTTCCCTGCGCGGTGCCGGTCAGCGGCCGCCCTGGGCCGCCGTGACCGCGGCGGTGATCGACCGCGCGTCGGGCCTGACCATCGTCCCCGCGACCAGTACGGTCGGCGTGCTCTGGACCCCGAGTGCATACGCCCGCGCGGTCACGTACGGCGGCCATTCCAGGTACGGCCTTTCGGCCAGGCACGCACCGAACGTCTCGTCGGCCAGCCCGATGGCACGGCCGGTGGCGGCCAGCTCGGCGTCACTCAGCCCAGGCCCCCCTTCGGGTGGCTGGTTGACGAAGAGCTCGTGTGCGTAGGGCAGGAACCGTCCCTGATCCGCGGCGCAGCCTGATGACGCGGCCGCGCGCGTCGAGTAGTGCGTCGTCGACGCCTCGTCAAGGAAGTTCATCGGGTGATAGGCGATGCTGACCAGGTCATCCGTCACGAGTTTGGCCAGCGCTGGCCCTGCGGAGAGTTCGAATAGCCGGCAGTACGGGCACAGGAAGTCGATGAAGGCGTCCACGCGGACCGGCCCTTCCCCGACGAGGATCCCGTCGCCTTCCGGTGTGGCGCCCGCGGGAACATGGCTCGGGGCGATCGGATGAGTCATGGCACCTCCACTGTGCATCGTAAAAGCACTGTGCATCTTAAGGGCATGCTCGGGCCAGCCGTCGACCGGCACATCACCCGGTCGTGCAGGCCCTTGGCCGTCAGGCCAAGCCGGCCAGTACCCTGCCCTCGAGCGCGGAAGATACTGGGTACGTGGTGACCCCGCCTCGCTTTGTCGTGCAGCTGCACGACGCGACGACGTTGCACTTCGATTTCCGCCTGCAGGCAGGCGAGGTGCTGCGTTCTTGGGCGGTGCCCAAGGGACCTTCGCTAGACCCGGGAATCCGGCGGCTCGCAGTTCCGGTTGACGACCATTCCATGTCGGCGGGTGAGTTCGAGGGTGTTCATGATGGCCATCGCCGCGGCAGCGGCGCGGTGATTATCTGGGACGAGGGGACGGCCGAGATCGTTCGGGATGAGCCGGGGCATATCTCGTTCATCCTGCACGGCCGCAAACTCTCCGGCGGCTTCGCGCTGACCCGGACCGGTGAGAGGCGCTGGATCCTGGTGAAGGTCCGCGACTCCGGTGCACGCCCCGGATCGGACATCACGGCCGAGCAGCCGGCGAGTGTCCGGAGCGGTAAGACCTGGCAGGAATTGCGGACCTCGTAGGGACCGGCTCGATCCCGGCGTCACCAGCGCGACGGTATCCATGCCGCGTCTTCAGTGCGATCACATGACTCAAGCGTGCGGAAAACTCCGCGGGTAAGCCTGAGCGAAAAGGCTTGCCCGCCGTAAGGGTGGCCGGTGAAGCAGCCACGCATCCACCGGGCAAGCCGCTATCCCGGTCCCTGGACGGCTACGAGAGAGGAAAAACATGACCAGTCAAGTCGCTGGCGATCGGTACCTGGACGTCGGTCGACAGTGGTTCACGGAAGGATGGGCGGGAAATCTCGCGCTGGCCGCCGCCCTGTTCGGCGAGACCATCAGAACCAATGGCGTCCTTGTCGGTGTGGCCGGGCCGAAACGCAGGATACAAGAGCGACTGGCGGGCTTCCCTGATCTTACAACGAGCATCGAGGACATGTTCTCAGCAAACGATAAGATTGTGACGCGACTTGTCTGGCGGGGAACGCATACCGGCTCATACGGGAGCGTCGAGCCCACCGGCAAGCCGGCCGAGGTGCGAGACTTCGCCGTCTGGCGCTTCAAAGACGGGAAGGTGGCAGAAATCTCTACGATGCAGGATCAGTTCTCGCTCCTTAAGCAGATTGGGTACCTTCCTGAAGGTGTCTCCGCGGCGTAGCATCTGGCCGCTGACCCTAGGTTCAGTCGCTTGGAAGCTGTTGAACTGGCTAAACAGGCGTCACGCCGGACCGTGGGTGTCGCCATGTCGACTCCGCCTGCGGCTGTGGCGGAAGCTATGCGCTGCGGCCTCGGTACCAATAAAGCCCGCGGCATCTTCGATGCTGTGGTGATGCTGTGATGATTCTGTGAGTTCGGCTCAGGAAAATCGTGGGGCCCAAGACCGGCAGGTGAGATAGGACGCAATGGCCGCAGCCCGGGTGCGGCCTGCATACCAGGTCCGGGTTCCGGGATCCTTAAGCGCTGTCGGTGGCCAGGGCAATACGAACGCCGGGGTACGCGCCCTGACTTGTTTCCGTCCATGACAGGAATGACAGCAACCGTCCCGCATCGTAGTCGAAGTGAGGTCTGCGCATACTCCGCCTGCGGCTTAAGGTGTGCGACCGCGCACCGTTGGTTACTTCGTCCGAAGTCTTCCGCTTCATCGGGAAGGCGCGATGCACGTGCATCGAAAGACACCCCAATGTAAATGAGGGCTGCCGCAACCTTATGGGTTTTGATCGTATACGCTTATGCACTATTCAACGAGTGGAACGGAGTACACGTGGCTCAGAAGATACAAACCTTGTTCATCGATGACATCGATGGTAGCGAGGCAGAGGGAACCGTCCGTTTTGCGCTGGATGGTGCGGAGTACGAGATCGACCTGAACGCAAAGCACGCCGAAGAGTTGCGGAAGGCGCTGGCTCGGTACGTTGACGCCGCACGACGGAGCAGTGGCGGCGCGGCCCGGCGGCCCGCGCGGACCGGGCGCAGGGCGGCAGCCAGCGGCCTTAATACCACGGAGGTTCGTGAGTGGGCGAAGGCGCAGGGCATCGAAGTCAAGGACCGCGGTCGCGTGCCTGCCGAATTGGTCGTCAGGTTCCGGGCGGCGACTGGTAACTAGCCCGGCGCAGGAGTTGATGTTGGCGATCGGCATTCATCGGGGGGACACCTGTGCTCGGCGCATCAAACCAGGGTCTGCCGGCAGGCGCCGGTACTCGTGACTTCGGTACCACGACTTTCCAGGGTGTTGTGCCCTTCTGTGATCAGAAGGGCTTAGGTCAGACTCCACCGGGCCGAACCGTCAGGCCCGGATGCTTTCCCAGAAGGCGGGCCCTTCGCGGCCCGCCTTCGGTTTTGCTGGCAATATGTATTGACGTCGGTCAGGAGCCCGGTGGTCAGGAGCCCGGTTGGTCAGGATCCCCGTTGGCCGGAATCCCAGGGCCTCGAGAACTCGGACGGCGAAGGTTTTTAATCACGGTGTGGCCGGGCCGGCGCGGGTTTCCGGTCGGCCCGGGACACTGCTCGTCGGCTCATTCCGGCAGGATCACGGGCGTCGCACGCCCGATGATAGCGGCGGTGTCAGTGCCGGAGGGGAGCGTGCCGAAGGCGTGCCCCCAGTCCCCGGCTAGGCGGGACGCGACGAACGCGTCGGCCACGGCGGGATCGCCGTGCCGGACGAGCAGAGCACCCTGCAGGGTAAGGGCCATGGCTTCGGCCAGTCGGCGAGCCCTGGCCTCCGCCGGATCGCTCAGTTCCTTGCGCAGCCGGCCGACCGCCTGATCCAGCCGGCGGTCCGCCCCGGCGGCCTGATCGAGTTCGGCGAAGAATGCCTCGGCGGACTCGGGCTGCCGAGTGAGCGCACGAAGCGCGTCGAGCGCGGCGACGTTACCCGAACCCTCCCAGATCGACGCCAGCGGAGCCTCCCGGTACAGGCGCGGCATCCCCGAGTCCTCTACGTAGCCGTTGCCGCCCAGGCATTCGAGTGCCTCCGCGGCGTGCACGGGGGCGCGTTTGCACACCCAGTACTTCGTCGCCGCCAGCGCCAGGCGGCGGAACGCGGTTTCCTGCTCATCACCGCGTACCGCGCGGTCGGTCGCCCCGGCTAGCCGGAACGCCGCCATCGTGGTCGCCTCCGACTCGATCGCGAGGTCGGCCAGCACGCTGGCCATCAGCGGCTGGTCGGCCAGCTTCCGCCCGAAGGCCGTCCGGTGGCGGGCATGGTGCACGGCGGCCGTGACACCGGTCCGCAACCCGGTGGCCGTCCCGAGTACGCAATCGAGCCTGGTCATGTTCACCATCTCGATGATGGTCCGCAGACCGCGGCCCTCCTCGCCGACCAGCCAGGCCATGGCCTCGTCGTATTCGACCTCGGCCGACGCGTTCGACCGGTTGCCGAGCTTGTCCTTCAGGCGCTGCAGGCGCATGCCGTTCGGCCTGCCGTCTGGCCTCACCCGGGGGAGCAGGAAGCAGGACAGCCCGCCAGGCGCCTGCGCGAGCACCATGAACAGGTCGCCCATCGGCGCCGAGGTGAACCACTTGTGCCCGGTCAGCAGGTACGTACCCGCATCCCCCGGCACGGGGACGGCGCGCGTGGTGTTCGCCCGGACATCGGAGCCACCCTGCTTCTCCGTCATCGACATGCCCGCGAGCAGTCCCCGTTTGGTGTCGGGCGGCCGCAGGCCGAAGTCGTACTCCTGGGCTGCCAGCAGCGGTTCGAAGCGCTCGGCGAGACCGGGTGCGTGCCGGAGCGCGGGCACGATGGCATAGGTCATGGAGATCGGGCAGGTGTGCCCCGCGTCCGCCGCACCCCAGACGTAGAGACCCGCGGCCCGGGCCACGTGCGTTCCGGAACGGGTATCCCGCCAGGGCGCGGCGTGCAGGCCGTGCCGTACGGCCACGGTCATCAGCTCGTGCCAGGCCGGATGGAATTCCACCTCGTCGATGCGGTGGCCGAAGCGGTCATGCGTGCGCAGCACCGGAGGGTTCTCGTTCGCCCGGCGGCCCTGCTGCTGCGCCTGCGCAGACCCGGCCAGCAGGCCAAGTTCGCGGACGGCGGGCTCCGCCCACGCGGCGCCCTCGCGGCGAAGGGCGCTCAGCATCGCCGGGTCATCGGCGACGTCGTACCCGGCCAGCGCGGGCGGCTGGTTGAACACTTCATGTGTCGGCGGCATCAGCGGTACCTGCCTCGGGGTCATCCGCGGCGGCCCGGACGGCGAGGTCCGCGGCCTTTTCGTCCTGGCCTTTTCGCAATTGAAACATGCTCAGGTGGACGGACAAGACCAGCCGCTGATAAACCAGAATCTACGAGCGCTTGTGCGAGCCTGCCGGGAGCTTCGAGGCAAGGAAGGAGACGAGGTGACTGCTTACCTGATCCGGCGGTGCGGTACCTCGATCGTCATCCTGATCGGCATCTCGATCTTCATGTTCGTCCTGCTCCACGCGGTCTTCCCGTCGCCCGCCATTGTGGTCCTCGGTCCGCGCGCGTCGCCGCTGGCGATCCAGGTGTGGAATAAGCAGAACGGCTTCGACGAGCCGGTGATCGTCCAGTACTGGCGCTACGTAGACGGCGTATTCCATGGCAACCTCGGCTATTCCTACAAGCTGAACCAGAGTGTGGCGGCGCTGTTCCAGGAGCGGTGGCAGCGCAGCTTGTACCTGTCAGGCACATCGCTGGTGCTCGCGGTCCTGATCGCGATCCCGCTCGGGATCTACCAGGCGGTCAAGCGGAACACCTTCGGCGATCAGGCGGTCACCAGCGTCGCCTTCACCGCCTACGCCATGCCGGACTTCCTGCTCTACCTGATCGCGATCCAGATCTTCGCGCTGAGCTTCAGGGTCTTCGGCTTCGAGGCCAGCCAGTCCAACTCGCTGCTCGCGATAATGGGCGACTGGCGCGATATGACGCTGCCGATCGTGTGCCTGACCCTGCTCATACTGGCCGGCTACTCCCGGTACATGCGCTCCTCGGCGATCGATATCCTGGCCCAGGATTACATCAAGACGGCGCGGGCCAAGGGACTGCCGGAGCGGCTCGTGCTGCTCCGTCACCTGACCCGTAACGCCTGCCTGCCGATGATCACCCTGATCGGGCTCTCCATCCCGGCGCTGCTGGCCGGCAATCTCATCGCCGAGTACGTGTTCAACTACGACGGTCTCGGCCTGCTGTTCTTCAACGCCCTCGGGAACGAGGATTATCCGGTGCTCATCGCGTACACGCTGATCGGAGCCGCGCTGACGGTGGTGGGCAACCTGGTGGCCGACATCGCGCTGACCGTCGCCGATCCGCGGATCCGGCTGAGCTGACGGGCTGGCCCGGCGCCCTGCGCTGACGCGACACGCGGTCAGGCGGGCGGCCCCATCGCGGCCACCAGGAGGGTGACGGTCGTCGCCACCTCGGCCAGCGCACCGAGAACGTCGCCCGTGATGCCGCCCAGCCGCCTCACCGCGTGCCGTTGCAGGACGGAACTGGCACCCAGGCCCGCGACGACGGCGAGCGGGAGCGTCCAGCCGAGCGGCTCACCGATGACCGTCGCCGAGATCACCACCGCGGCCACCGCTGCCGCCAGCACGGCCGCGGTGGCCGCGGCCGGAATCGCCGGGCGTACCGACCCCGCCACGAGCGCACCAAGCCCGTCCGGACGGGCGGCGGCGACGCCCCGGCGGCAGGCCCAGGTCAGGGCGAGCCTGCCAGTGACCACCGCGGTGATCAGCGCGGCGGCTCCCCGGCCGTGCCCGGCGGATTCCGCGTGGTCGAGCGCGGTGACCTGGATCAGCAGCGTCAGGATGAGCGTGACGGTGCCGAGCGGCCCGATGTCAGAGCGGCGCATGATGTCGAGCGCGGCGGACGCGGGCTTGCCGCTGCCCAGGCCGTCCGCCAGGTCGGCCAGGCCGTCGAGATGGAGCCCCCGGCTGAGAACGGCGAGCGACGCTACTGCGAGACCCGCCGCGGTCAGCGGACCAGACCCGAGGGGATGATCCGCGACCACGAGGACGGCCGCGGCCAGGACGCCGAGCAGCAGCCCGACCGCAGGCGCCCACCCCATCGCCGCGGCCACGGTGGCCTGCGTCAGCGGCGGCGGCCCGTCGGCCTGCGGCGCCCCGTCGGCCTGCGTCAGCGGCGGCGGCAGCGGCCCGTCGGCCTGTGGTGCGGCGGCCGGAACGGCGCTGGACCGCGGCACCATGGGCAGCGGGATCACGGTGAGCAGCGTCACCGACAGCCTCAGGCCACTCCATCTCATGCCGAAGGAGCCTATCGGCAGGGTGGCAAAAGACGTACTATCTTGATCAGGGGTAGAACGCAAGCGGATGGCGGTGGGTATAGACGTGTCCGAGTGGTGGTCGATCGAGGTCTTCGACTCCGGGGAGCTGCCCGCTCGCCGGTGGAAGGACTCCTACCAGGACAAGCTTACCGAGGCGGCGGTCACTCACGGGGCGACGTACTGGGAGTGGCACGAGCATCGTTACGGCGTCGTGTTCGAGGTGCTCTTCGACTCCGACGAGCAGTGGGAGGCGTTCCGCGCCCTTCCGGCGGTCCGCGCGGCCCTCGATGGCGCACCCGACCCGGTCAACGGCCTCATCGTCTACCGCGGCCGCGGCGGCGGCGCCGGCCCGAGGAAGCCGCGTAGGCCCAAGCCCGCTCCGGGAGCGAGCGCGATGGAGATGCCCGAGCCCACCGACCAGCTCATCCTGGAACTCACCAGCGTCACTCCGCCGGGAGTGGCGGAACCGGACTTCGCCGTCGGCCCGTAGCCGCATGTCAGCCACGCCTCTGAAGCAACGCCGGTCAGCGTGTCCGAGCGCGCCGTCTCTCCTCGGCCCAAACAGGTAAACGCCGGGCACCCGCGCCCGGAAGCCTGAAATAACGGGCGTGAAGTGCGTAAGCGGGGGTACAGCGCGGGACACGACGGCTAGATTCGGTCCCGTGGGTCAAGCATCCGGCGGGACAGTGCAGGATGGGGGGATGAGGGAAACGCGAGTCATGACCGATGGCCTGCGGGCCGCGATCGAGCACAGCGGCTATTACCCGGGTCTGGTGTCCGATGCGGTCGCCTCGGCGCTGGGGTCGGAGCCGGCGACGGCCTATGTCGTCCATCACGACGCTATTTTCGACCCGGGCATGGAGGTGCGCCGCCACATGACCGTGCTGGCGCTCACCCCGACCCGGCTGGTGTACTCACACACCGACGAGCATCCAGCCGATGATCCCGACAGCCGGCCGCGGGCTGAGACGAGTACGGAGGCGATCCGCTTCGCCAAGATTTCATCCGTGGCCCTCAGCCGGGTCGTCCCCGACCCGGCGGCCTACGTGCCGGGCGTCACCATGCCGTCGGAGGTCATGCTGACCATCGGCTGGAATGTCCTCTCCCACCTGGAACTTGAGCCTGCGCACTGCGGGGATGAGAGCTGCGAGGCCGATCACGGTTACCTCGGGACGATCACTGCCGATGACTTCTCGCTACGGGTGAGTCAGGCGGCTGACGGCGAGGACGCCGTGCGGCAGCTGCTCAGGTTCGCGCGGGAGCTCTCGGACGCCACGGCGGTGGGCGGTAGCTGAAAACGGCGGCGGGTATTAGCTGAAGGCCCGTTTTGCCGTCGGCACCCGCCCAGTGGCACCATGTTCCGGCAAGACCCCGAGTCGGCAAGACACCGAGCCGGCCCCCCGAGCCTGGAAGCCGATGCGCAAGACTCTAGGCAAGACCATGCTTCGGGCCAGACGCTGAGTGGCACCCACGAGTAGCAGATGAGGATTCCCGTATGACGCTCGAGCCGAGACATTCGCCGATCGTGCCGTCCTATGGGGCGGCGACCCTGGCTGACTTGTCGTCGTCGATACTCGCGTCCCTTGATCCCGGATCGCCGGAGTCGCAGAATGTCCTCGGCTTGACCCCGGCGCAGCGAGCGTGCCTGCTGATCGTGGATGGGCTCGGCTGGGAACTGCTCCGCAATCATCCTGCCGCGGCGCCATTCCTGTCGGAGCTCGCTTACAATTCGAAACCGATTACGGCCGGGTTCCCTGCCACCACCGTGACGAGTCTCGGCTCGATATGCACCGGCCGGCCGCCTGGCCAGCACGGGATACTCGGCTATCAGGTTAAGATCCCCGGCGAGAACCGGCTACTCAACGGGCTGCGCTGGGACTCCAGGATCGACCCTTACCAGTGGCAGCCGCTGCCGACGATCTACGAGCGGGCCACCGAGGCCGGGATCGCGGCCGTGCACGTAGCGCAGGGCTCGTTCCGCGGCACCGGCCTGACTATCGCGACGATGCGCGGCGCGGACTTCTGGCCCGCCGACAGCATGGGTGCCCTGGCCGCGCAGGCGGCCACGGCGATCACGGCGTACGGGCGTGCGTACGTGAGCGTGTATCACGGTGATCTTGACGCCACCGGCCACGTGTTCGGGGTCGGCTCGGACGCCTGGTACAACCACCTGGCGCACGTAGACAAGCTAGCCGAGCAGATCGCGAGTGCCCTGCCGTCAGGGGCCTGCATGTACGTGACGGCCGACCACGGCATGGTGGACATCGGCCCGGACGACAAGCTCGACGTGGACGCGCACCCTGAGCTCCGGGCCGGACTGGCCCTGCTCGGCGGCGAGCCGCGCGCCAGGCATCTGTACGCGCGGCCGGGGGCTGCGGCGGATGTCCTGGCCGCCTGGCGGGAGGTGCTCGGCGAACGCGCCTGGGTGCTGTCCAGGGAGGAGGCCATCAAGGAGGGGTGGTTCGGTCCGGTGGACGACCGCATGGTGCCCAGGATCGGCGATGTCGTGGTCGCTCCGGCGGGATCCCTGGCCCTGGTGGCCATGAAGGAAGAGCCTCGGGAGTCGGCGCTGGCCGGGATGCACGGCTCGCTCACCTCGTCCGAGCAGCTCGTGCCCGCGCTTACCTTCCGCGCCATATGACCGCTGGCCTGCTGGTCAGCGCGGAGTCACTGGCCACGGAACTGGCTGCCGGGCTGCCTCCGGTCGTGCTGGACGTGCGGTGGCGGCTCGGCGGCCCGCCCGGTATCGACAGTTACCGCCAGGGCCATCTTCCTGGCGCCGTCTTCACCGATCTGGACCACGACCTGGCCGGCCCGCCCGGCCCGGCCGGACGGCACCCGCTGCCGGACACGGCGACCTTCCAGGCCGCGATGCGCGCGGCCGGCGTGCAGCAGGGCCGCCCGGTGGTGGTGTACGACGGCGGGGACGCCACGACCGCCGCCCGCGGGTGGTGGACGCTGCGCTACTTCGGGCACGAGAACGTGCGCGTGCTCGACGGCGGCTACCGGGCCTGGGTCAGCGCCGGATTCCCGGTGACCACGGCCGAGCCCGCACCGGTGCCCGGCGACTTCACCGCGAAGCCGGGCCACATGCCGGTGCTCGACGCGGCGGGCGCGCAGGCCGTGGCCCGGACCGGGCGGCTGCTTGACGCCAGGGCGGGGGAGCGCTACCGGGGCGAGACCGAGCCCGTCGACCCGGTGGCAGGCCACATTCCCGGCGCGCTCAGCGTGCCCACCGCCGGCAACGTGAACGTCGACGGCACCTTCAAGGACGCCGCGGAACTCGCGGCCCGGTTCGCCGCGCAGGGCGTCACCAAGGACGCAGGAGCGGTCGCGGCCTACTGCGGCTCAGGCGTGACCGCGGCCCACGAGGTCCTGGCCCTCACGCTGGCCGGCATCCCTGCCTCGCTCTACGTCGGCTCCTGGTCTAATTGGGTCGCCGACCCGGCCCGCCCGGTCGCGACGGGCGAGTAGTACCAGCTCATCCGCTGCGACCGCGTCAGAACCCTGCTGGCAGGTTGAACGGCGTGATGACCTGAATGGATGAGGGCGAGCTGACGATGGGGCCGTCCAGCGCGCCATGCGCCTGCATGATGATCTGGCAGGCACGGTGCATGTCGCGGCGCAGGTCATGGTAGAGAACGGCGGACAGGCGGCCGTCCATAAGCAGCTGCCGGTTGTCCCGGTCGAGGTCGTGCGCGATAAACGGGAGGCACGGGCGCCCGCAGGCGTCGAAGGCGTCGATGATCGCCCGGTTGCCCCCGCCGATGGAGTAGACGGCCCCGATATCGTCGTGCTGATCCAGCGCGTCGAGCACGAGTCGCCGGGCGGATGAATCGAGCCCGTCGCTGTCGGTGATCTCGACGAGACGGCGGTCCGGCCATCGCTCCCGGATCGCGGCCCGGAACCCGATCTCGCGTTCTTCTTCACCGCGGAACACGCTACGGCTCAGGGCCACCAGGACCTGGCTATCCCGGTCGCCCAGCCACTGGTTGATGAGGTAGGCCGCGGTCGCGCCCGCCGAACGGTTGTCCATCCCCACGTAGGCCACCCGCTTGCTCAGCGGCAGGTCGCTTACGAGCGTGACGACCGGTATCCCCGCCTCGGACAGGCGCAGGACCGCCGCGTTGACCTCCGGCGCCTCGGGTGCCTTGAGGATGACCCCGCGCGATCCTCGCGCGGCGATCGTGTCGAGCGTCTTGACCATCTGGAGTACCGGGCCCGTCTCGCGGAAATGGAACCGCGACCGCACGACGGCGGGCTGCAGCGACGGCAGTTCCTGCTCGAGCGCGGTCCTGACCGCAGAGGAGAACCGGTCAGGTGCCTGCATGACGATGTCGATCATGAAGACCCGGCCGTTGAGCCGCAGCTGGCTGCGCTGCCGGTCGAGGTCGGCGATGGCCTGCTGGATGTCGTTTACCGTGCTGGGGCGCACGCCGCCCCGGTGATTGAGGACCCGGTCTACCGTGGCTTCGCTTACCCCGGCCTGGCGGGCGATCTCCCGGATGGGATACGGATGGGTCATACACCACGTCCTGATGGATTCATGAGGTGACCTTACTTCGTCATCATGCCGCACTTTGCCCATCAAATCCGCGGTGAATCCATAGAAATGATGGATTTTTGATGGCTATCACTCCGTTGACTTGCTCCGGCGGCTCATGCAGTCTTTGTTCATTCCTCCCCAACCGGGGGCAACCGCCCCGGCCGGGGCACCAACTTCAGCAGCGAGGACCGATGACGACCTCCGCGCCCACCCGGCGGCTGACCGTCGCCCAGGCCGTCGTGACGTACCTGTCGCGGCAGTACTCCGTGGCCGACGGCCAGCGCCACCGGCTGATCCCCGCCATCCTGGGCATCTTCGGCCACGGTAACGTCGCCGGGCTCGGCCAGGCGCTCGATCAGCTCAGCGACGCGATGCCCTTCATCCAGGGCCGCCACGAGCAGGCCCTCGTGCACGCGGCCACGGCCTTCGCCAAGCACAGCCGGCGGCGGGCCACGCTCGCGGTCACCGCCTCGATCGGACCCGGCGCGCTGAACATGGTCACCGGGGCGGCCCTGGCCACCGTCAACCGCCTGCCGGTCCTGCTCCTGCCCGGCGACACCTACGCGACCCGGCACCAGGGCCCCGTGCTGCAGCAGCTGCAGCACCCGCTCGAAGCCGACGTGACCGTCAACGACGCGTTCCGGCCGGTCAGCCGGTTTTTCGATCGCATCACCCGCCCTGAGCAGCTGCTGACCGCCCTGCCGGCCGCCATGCGCGTGCTCACCGACCCGGTCGACACCGGGGCCGTGGTGCTCTCGCTGCCGCAAGACATCCAGTCCCACGCCTATGACTGGCCGGCGGCCTGTTCGCCGACCGGGACTGGGTCATCCGGCGGCCGGTGCCTGACCGGGACGAGATCGCCGCCGTCCTGGCCATGCTGGCGGGCGCGGCCAGGCCGCTGATCATCGCCGGCGGCGGCGTCATCTACTCCGGCGCCACGGCGGAGCTCGAGCGTCTCGCCGATGCGGCCGGCCTCGGCGTGGCCGAGACCTTCGCCGGCAAGGGTGCCGTGCAGCGGCCGGCCTGGTGGCAGCTCGGCGGTATCGGGCTGGAAGGAAATCCCGCGGTCAACCGCCTGGCTGCCGAGGCCGACCTCGTGCTCACCGTGGGGTCGCGGCTGACCGACTTCGCCACCGCCTCTCAGTCCCTGTTCGCCGATCCCGGCGTGCGATTCGCGAGCATCAACGTCAATCCCCGCGACGCCGACCGGCTGGGCGCCACCGCGATCGTCGCCGACGCGAAACGGGCGCTGGCCGCGTTGGCCGACGGCGTGACCCAGGCCGGCCTCCGGACGCCCGCCGCCTGGCAGGCCCGCATCCGGCACCTCACCGCCGAGTGGGCCCCGGCCCGCGCGGCCGCCCTCGATCCTGACCGCACGTTCGAGCCGCCCCCCGACACCGACGCGGTACTCACCCAGGGTCAGGTCATCGGTGTTCTCCAGGAGCAGGCGCGGCCCGGCGACGTGGTGATCGCCGCCGCCGGAGGGCCGCCCGGCGACCTGCTCAAGGCGTGGGACGCCACCGGCGGCCGCCGGTGCCACCTCGAGTTCGGATTCTCCTGCATGGGATACGAGATCCCGGCCGCGATCGGCGTGCGCCTGGCCGAGCCCGATCCGGCCGTCCGGGTCGTGTCCTTCCTCGGCGACGGGACCTTCCTGCTCGCGCCGTCGGAGCTCGTCACGGCCGCCCAAGAGCGCTTGGCTATCACGCTTGTCGTCCCCGAGAACCATGGCTACCAGGTCATTCACCGGTTGCAGATGCTGCGCTCCGGCCGCGAGTTCGGCAACGAGTTCCGGTATCGTCCCGAGCCGCTGCAGCTGGCCGCCGGGGACGACGCGAAGGCGGCGCGCCTGGAGGGCGGCTACCTCGACGTCAACTTGGTCCAGGTCGCCGCCGGCCTCGGCGCCCGGGCCGGCCGCGCGACGACCGCGGCCGAACTGCGGGGCGCCCTGTCTGACACACGCGATCATCCCGGCCCGGTCGTCATCGTGGTCCCGGTCGTGCCGCATGCGGACCTGCCCGGCGCCGGCGTCTGGTGGGACGTGGCCCCCGCGGAGGTATCCACCCTGGAAGCCACGGCCGGCCTGCGGGCCGAGTACGAGAGCGACCTGGCGGCCCAGCGGTGGTACGGATGAGCCCGGACCACGGCTACGCCCAGCCGGGCATCGGCCTGATCAGCGTGGGCTGGATGGGCAAGCTGCACAGCCGCGCGTACCAGGCGGTTCCGCAGGTGTACCCCGAGCTGAAGATCCGGCCCCGGTTCGTGCACGCGGCCGATACCGTCGCCGACCGCGCCGACTACGCCCGCGAGGTCCTCGGCTACGCCCGGGCCGGAACCGACTACCGCGACGTGCTCGCCGATCCCGACGTCGACGTCGTGTCCATCTGCGCCCCGAACATGCTGCACCGGGAGATAGGCGTCGCGGCGGCCCGGGCGGGCAAGCCGTTCTGGATCGAGAAGCCGGTCGGCCGCGACGCCGCCGAGACCGCGGCCGTCTCCGCCGCGGCCCGCGACGCAGGCGTCACGACCTCCATCGGCTACAACTACCGGCACGTCCCCGCCGTCGAACGGGTCCGGGAGCTGATCGCGGCCGGCGACCTCGGCCGCATCACCAACGTGCGCGCGGTGTTCTTTAACAGCTACGCGGCCCAGCCCAACGGCGCCCTGTCCTGGCGGTTCCGCCGGGCGGAGGCCGGCAGCGGTGCGCTCGGCGACCTGCTCAGCCACGTGGTGGACCTCATGCAGTACGTCGTGGCGCCGATCACCGAGGTCAGCTCGCTGCTGTCCACCGTGTACGCCCAGCGTCCTGTCCTGCCGATGGGATCGGCCACGCACTTCGCCGTGATCGAAGACGGCGAGATGGGGGACGTCGAGAACGACGACTACGCCGCGGCCCTGGTCCGGTTCGCCGCCGGATCTGGAGTGGCTGGCGCCGTCGGGACCCTGGAGGCCTCCCGGGTCAGCGTCGGCCCGCAGTGCGGACTCGGCTTCGAGATATACGGCACCGAAGGCTCCGCCACCTGGAACTTCGAGCAGATGAACGAGCTGCGGCTGTGCCTGGGCCGGGACGGGTACACCACCGTCCTCGGCAACGCGGGGATGGGCGACTACGGCCGCTTCCAGCCTGGCCCGGGCAACAGCATGGGCTACGACGACCTGAAGGTCATCGAGGCCAAGAAGTTCCTGGTCGCGGTCGGCGGGGGAGAGCAGCGCAACTCCACGATCGCCGAAGCACTCGCTGACGCTGAGGTCATCGCCGCGGCGGAGGCCTCCGCCCGGGACGGCGCCTGGCACTCCGTGAAACCTGTCCCCGACGCCACGTTCGGGCACTCCCCTCTGGAGATCCATCCATGAGCACTTCCCGTGACAAGATCGCCGGCGCGCCCATCTCCTGGGGCGTCTGCGAGGTACCCGGCTGGGGCTATCAGCTGACCCCGGATCGCGTCCTGGCCGAGATGCGCGACGTCGGCCTGGCCGCCACCGAGTTCGGCCCCGACGGCTTCCTGCCCGCCAACCCTGTCGTCATGGCCGGATACCTGGCTTCCCGGCACCTCACCGCGGTCGGCGGATTCACCCCCGTCGTGCTCCATGACAAAGGCCACGACCCGGCGCCCGAGATCGACCGCCTCCTGGACGGCTACGACGCCTCGCACGCCGGGGTCCTCGTACTGTCCGCCGCCACCGGCCTCGATGGCTACGACACCCGCCCGGACCTGGACGAGGCCGGCTGGGCCACCCTGCTCACCAACCTTGACCGCCTTACTCACCTGGCCGCCGCCCGCGGCGTCCGTGCCGTCCTGCACCCGCACGTCGGCACGATGATCGAACGCGGCCCCGAGGTCCAGCGCGTGCTGGCGGGCTCGGCCATCTCGCTCTGCCTGGACACCGGCCACCTGCTGATCGGCGGTACCGACCCGGCCGAGCTGACCCGGCAGGCCCCCGGCCGCATCGCCCACGCCCACCTCAAGGACGTCAACGGCCAGATCGCGGCCCAGGTCCGCTCCGGCCGGCTCACCTACACCGAGGCGGTCAGCCGCGGCATGTACCGCCCGCTGGGCACCGGCGACGTTGACGTCGCCGCTATCATCGGCTACCTGACCGCCCGCGGCTACGACGGCTGGTATGTCCTGGAGCAGGACACCATCCTCACCGAACCCCCCCGCGGCGAAGGCCCGCTCGCCGACGTCCGCCGCAGCGCCGACTACCTGCGCCATCTCCTACCCGCCGCCAGCTGACCGCCCGAGGCGGCCAGCCAAGGTGCCAACGGCGCAGGTCCGTACCTGCAAGTATCCGCTCGTAGTTATCCGGCCAGCCCGCTGATGCCGTCGCCGATGAGCTTGGCCCCGAGGATGAGACACAGGACGGTCATGATGACGGCGTTGTGCTGGGTCATCCAGTTCTTCAGCCCGGCGAGCAGTTTCTCCGAACGGGCGCCCATGGCGAAGTAGATGCCGACGGGGATGCCGACGCCGAGGGTGCCGATGACGGCGAAGACGGCGTAGGCGATGGCTTGTTGTCCTCCTGGGATGCCGGTCTGGGCGATCGCTGCGGCGCCGCCGACGGCCAGCAGCAGGTTCTTGGGGTTGGCGCCGGACAGGACGGCGGCCAGGCCGAGGGCCGTGAGGGGGGTGGTCTTGTCTATCGTGGCCATCCACTTGGGCATCTGCGGCCCGCCGTCGCCGTGCGGGCGGGAGCGGAACTGCCGGACGGCGACGAGCAGCAACAGGACACCGAGCGCGATTTTGACCCAGCTCACCCATGTCGCCGGGGAGCCGGACTTACTGGCGTCGCCCGGTCCGGCCACCGCCAGGACGATAGCCCCGACGATGCCCAGGCCGATCAGCCAGCCCAGCACAAAGACCGGGCCGTTGACCCTGGCTTTATTGCTGGTCAGCATGAGCACCACGGCGATGATCGGGATCGGGCTGAGCGCAATGCCCACCGCGAGCGGCAGTGATCCTCCGATGGCCTGTCCCATCAGGCCTCCCCGGCCGGTGTCCCGGCTGACCGGGCGCTGACCGCGCCGACTACCTCTCCTACCGTGCGGTGGCCCACGACCGCCCTTCTCCTCGCAGCAGAACAGCGCAGCCCGGCACCAGGCGAGATCCGCCAGGCCCGGCCGCGCTCCAGTCCCCTGAACAGGTCCAGTCTTCCTACCGGGCTCGGCCATCACCTCATCCGCAGCGGGTGAAGTGAGGCCTGATCCCCACGGCGTAGCGGCCCCCCACGACTACCTGCGGGGCTTGGGCGCCAGCGACCGTTATAGAGTGCGGGACCAGTTCTGGCCGGTCAGGTCTGTTCCGAAACTGTGGTGCTGGTGCTCGTTGTCCAGGGTGAAGCCGGCCCGCTGGTAGATCCGCCGCGCGTCGGTGAGGATGTCGTTGGTCCACAGGGTGATCTGGGCGTATCCGGCCTGCCGGGCGAAGCGGAGCACCTCCTCGACCAGCCGGGCGCCGACCCCGAGCCCTCTGGCCCACGGCTCCACAAGCAGCAGTCGCAGCCGCGCCGTCGTGGCGTTCTCGCGGACGCAGAACACGCAGCCGGCTGGCGCGCCGTCCACTTCGGCGATCCAGGCCGCCTCGGCCCCCGGGTCCCGGTGGTCCACGTAGTCGGCGACGATCCGCGCGACGAGGGTCTCGTAAGAGTCGTCGAAGCCGTACTCCTGCGCGTACACGGCCGCGTTCCGCTGCACCACCCAGCCCATGTCGCCCGGCCGGGGCGAGCGGAGCAGGTAGCCACGCGGCTGCGGTGACTCGGTAAGCGTCTCCCTGATCACGCGCATGCCGTCGAGCAGCTTGCGCCGGTCCTCGTCGCGGACCGCGGCCAGCATGCCCCTGGTCTGCGCGGCGGACCTTGTGTCCAGGCCCGCGACGACGCGGCGGCCGGAGTCCGTCAGCCGGATGACCTGGCGGCGCCCGTCGGCGGCCGAACGCTGCCTGCTGATCAGGCCGTCGGCCTGGAACCTGGCCAGGATGCGGCTCAGGTAGCCCGGGTCGATGTCGACCGTGCGACGCAGGTCGGTGACCTCGCTGGTGTCGCGCTGGGCTAGTTCGAAGAGCAGCCGCGCCTCGGTGAGCGAGTACGGGGTATCCAGGTACTTCCCGCGCAGCAGTCCGATCACGTTCGTGTAGAACCGGTTGAACCCCCGCACCGCGGCCACCGCCGCGTCGTCCACCGCCGCGTCGTCCCCACCGCGGCGTCGTTGACCGCGGCGTCGTTGACCGCGGCGTCGTTGACCGCGGCGTCGTTGACCGCGGCGTCGTTGACCGCACTGCCATCCGCGGCAGCATCGTCCAACGCGGCACCAGCAGTCAGTTCACCCATGCCATCCCCTTGAAGATCCCCTTGAAGATCAATTGCCTAAGTCAACTATAAATATGCTCTTAGCAAGAATTCAAGACTTGCCGGCCGGCAGTGCCGCAGCCGGGCGGCGCCTCCTCGGCAAGCTAGGGCGGGCGAGCGCGTTTGGCCTGGTGGAGTGTTGCCGCCCCGGGTCCAGCGCCCCGGGTTCCCGTAACTACGCTATGGAATTGGCTGTTTAACGTGGCCTGCAGATGGCAGACGCAAGGAAGCAGCGCAATGAAGAGACGGAAGGCGGCAGGCATGCGGATGCGGACGCTCGGCGGTACCGGGATCAAGGTGAGCCCCTACTGCCTCGGCGCGATGATGTTCGGCGCGTGGGGCAATCCCGATCATGAGGAGAGCATCCGGATCATTCACGCCGCGCTGGACGGCGGCATCAACTTCGTCGATACGGCGGACGTGTACTCGGCGGGGGAGTCGGAGGAGATCGTCGGCAAGGCGCTCCGCGACCGCCGCGACAGCGTAGTGCTGGCCACTAAGGCGCACGCCTCGATGGGGGAGGACCCCAACATGAGCGGCAACTCACGCCGCTGGATCATCCGCGAAGTCGAGAACAGCTTGCGCCGGCTGCAGACGGACTACATCGACCTGTACCAGATGCACCGGCCAGACTTTGACACCGACATCGACGAAACCCTCTCCGCGCTATCTGACCTGGTACGCAGCGGCAAGGTCCGGGCGATCGGCTCCTCCACGTTCCCGGCCGAGCAGATCGTCGAGGCGCAGTGGGTCGCCCAGGAACGCGGCCACATGCGGTTCCGCTGCGAACAGCCGCCCTACTCGATCTTCGTGCGCGGCATTGAGGTGGGAGTCCTGCCCACCTGCCAGAAGTACGGCATGGGCGTCATCGCCTGGAGCCCGCTGGCGGGCGGCTGGCTGACCGGCCGCTACCGCCGGGACACCGGAGTGGATATGAGCACCGGGCGGGCAAAGCGACTGCCGCAGCGCTTTGACCCTTCGCTGCCGGGGAACCAGGCCAAGCTCGCGGCGGTCGAGGAGCTCATCAAGATCGCGGCCGACGCGGGCTGCTCGCTGACTCACATGGCGCTGGCCTTCGTGGTCGCGCACCCGGCGGTCACCGCGGCGATCATCGGCCCGCGCACGATGGAGCAGCTCACGGACCTGCTCGCGGGCGCTGACCTGGCGCTGGACGACGAGATCCTCGACCGGATCGACCAGATCGTGCCGCCGGGGACGAATCTCAACACGGCCGACGCGGGCTGGCAGCCGCCCTCGCTCACCGACCTCACCGCTCGTCGCCGCCCGCTGGCCGCCCGCGCCGCCAGCTAGCAGCGCGCCCTGATTTGTCTGCGGCTTCGGGGTTCAACGATCCGGTGGGGAAGGGTGATGGGGCGGCGGGGGAATAGTGGCGACGTCGGGCGCGGACTCGGGCCAGACCAGCAGAACGGGGCAGACGGCGTGATCGACCACGAAACGGGCGGTCCGGCCCAGGCTCTTCGGGCCGAGCCGGGACCGGTCGCCGTCTCGCGCCATCACCAGCAGATCCGCGCCCGCCGAGGCACGCACGACGGACCGTTCGGCCTGACCTTGAATTTCAAGTCGTTCGCAGCCGCACCCGAGCCTGCGGGTGGCGGCCTCGAGCAGTTCGCCCGCCGACGCCACGGCCAGTTCGTCGACCCGGGCCCCGGGGTCTCGCCCGCCCCGCCCCAGCAGGCCCAGGTAAGCGCCGCGGGCGGCATCAGCCAGCTCGGCCGGCGTGACGTGCAGCAAGGTGAACCTGGCTCCCGCGGGGGCCAGGTCCAGGGCCGCGTCCACGGTGGCCCGCCACGTCCCCTCGGTCACCCAGATATATACCGAACGTGACCTGGTATCAGTGTCTGTCAACCTCGATCAGCCTCCAATGAGCCGCAGTCCGGCCCACAGCAGCAGGACGGCGATGACAAGTCCGGCGGGCACCGTGAGCAGTCCCAGTCTGGTGAATTCCCCGAGATCCGGTGCCGACCCGTGCTGCCGCAGGATGCGCCGCCACAGCAGCGTGGCCAGTGATCCGGTGTAGGTGAGGTTGGGCCCGATATTGACCCCGAGCAGTACCGCGAGCACGGTGCCGGCCCCGGACGGCACGGCCAGCGGCAGCAGCACCAGCACGGCGGGCAGGTTGTTGCACACGTTGGCCAGGGCCGCGGCCAGCGCCGCCGTCGCGAGCAGGGCGGGCAGCGATGTCCCGCCCGGCAGCAGCGGTATGAGCGCCCGGCCGAGCCCGTTGCTGACCACCGCCTTGACCACGATCCCCAGGCCGAGCACGAACAGCAGGAAGGGCAGGTCGGCGGCGCGTACCAGGCCGGCGGGACCGACCCGGCGCCTGGCCAGCGCGCGTGCCGCCAGCACCGCCGCCCCCGCGAACGCGGCCCAGGCGGGGTTCAGGCCGGCCGCGGACGCGCCTGCGAACCCGGCCAGCGTGAGGGCGACCACGGTGAGCGCGAACACCGGCAGGTGCGGAGCCTCGCCGCGGTCATCGCGACCGCGGCGGGGCGCCGCGTTCAGGTCCGCGGCGAAGAACCGGCCGAACACCAGGTACTCCAGGCCGATGACCGCCAGCCAGGGCAGCGCCATCAGCGCGGCGAAGCGGCCGAAGGCCAGCCCGCTGGCGGCGAACGCGAGCAGGTTGGTCAGGTTGGAGACGGGCAGCAGCAGGGACGCCGAGTTCGCCAGGTGCGTGCACGCGTACACGTGCGGCCTGGCCCGCACGTCCAGCCGGGCCGCGGTGGCGAACACGACCGGGGTGAGCAGCACCACCGTCGCGTCCAGGCTGAGCACGGCCGTGGTCACCGACGCGATCACGAACACCTGCGCCAGCAGTTTGCGCGGCCGTCCGCTTCCGTTACGCGCCATCCACGCACCGCAGGCCTGGAACAAGCCGTCGTCGTCGCATAGGTGCGCGAGCACCAAGATCGCGGCTAGGAAACCGATCACCGGCCCCAGTTGCCTGGCCTCGGCGACCGCGTCGCTGACCGGGATCGCGCCCGCCGCGATCAAGATGACCGCGGCGGGCACCGCCGCGACCGCCTCCGGCCAGCCGCGGGGCCTGACCACCGCCCACGCGAGTACCCCGAGCAGGGCGAGCAGGGAAATCGTCTCGCCGATGGCGGCGTTCAGCACTCCCCTCCTAGGCCGTCCGTGCTAAAGCCCCATCCAATCAGAGCGTCTAGGGACGAGCCTCGTACACCAGGTTGAAGGGCGTCTCGGTGGCGCGCCGGAACCTGGTGAACCCGGCGTCGGTGACGACCTGCCGGATGGCGGCCTCGCCGGCCTGCGCGCCGAGGGCGTACCCGCCGGACTGCGACAGCGCGTTCGGCACGCACAGCAGCGTGGAGAAGTTGTAGTAGACCCGCCCGACGGGGTTCATGTTGCCGGCCACCTCGTCGGTGGCGTAGGGCTCGACGATGAGCCAGGTGCCGTCGGGCTTGAGGGCCTGCCGGACGTGCCTGGCCGCGGCGAGCGGGTCACCCATGTCGTGCAGGCAGTCGAAGGTGGCGGCCAGGTCGTAGCCGTCGCCGGAGAAGGATGCCGCCGAGGCCACCTCGAAGGTCACCCGGTCCGCCACGCCGGCGTCGCCCGCGTGCTTACGGGCCAGCTCGATCGACTGATCGTGATAGTCAGAGCCGTTGAACCGGGAGTTCGGGTACTCCTGCGCCAGCAAGATGGTGGACGCGCCGAGCCCGCAGCCGATGTCGGTCACGTGGGCACCCGCCCGCAGCTTGTCCTCCACGCCGTCAAGCGACGGGATCCAGGCCGGGATGAGGTTGGCGATGTAGCCGGGCCGGAAGAACTGCTCGCAGCCGGTGAAGACGTCCGCGTCCTGCTCGTGCCAGCCCAGGCCAGCGCCCGTCCGGAACGCTTCGGTGATCCGCGGCTCGGCCCGCAGCGCGCCCAGCGCCAGCACGAAGGCGCCGGGGGCGTAGATGCCGCCGTCCGGGTTGGTCAGCGCGAAGGCCTGCTCCTCCGTCATCGAGTAGCTGCCGGTGGCCGCGTCGTACTCGACGTAGCCGCCCGCGGCCTGGCCGCGCAGCCATTCGGCGATGTAGCGCGGGTTGGTCTGCGTGCGGGCGGCCAGCTCGTCGGCGCTCGCGGGCCCCTCAGCCAGCGCCTTGTACAGGCCGAGCCGGTCGCCGATGACCACGTTCCCGGCCGCTACTGTCGCCCCGAGGTCGGTGACGAACTTCCCGAGGAACTCGTTCAGCTTGTCGTTGTCGATCGCCATGATGAAATCCCCTTTGTCGCTGTGGTCCGCCGTCAGGGCCAGCCTGCTCCCGGGCGTTGCAGTGGCGTTGCAACCGGTTTGCAACGAAGACCGCTAAAACGGGAAGGGACCAGTGCGGAAGGGCGGACTCACCACCACGATGGAGCTCATCTGAGCCTTGTTAGCTGATCTGGCGCTGGGCGGACCGGGCGTCGCGCAGCACATACCGCAGCCCATGCTCGTGCGCGAGCCGCGCCGCCCGGGCCAGCTCTGACCTGGCCTGCTCCCGATGTCCGAGCCGGATGAGGGCGCGGCTGTCGACCACGAGGGCCTCAGCAAGCGTAATCTTCCACGGCTCCCGCTCCGCTACTTCGAGCAGCGGAGCCAGGACCGACCGCGCGCGCTCCGGGTCTCCGTGGCCAAGCCAGGCCTGCGCCACCGACAGGTAAGCCTCGTACCCGGATACCCAGGCTCCGCCGGCCGGGATGCTGGCTTGCTCGAGCAGCCCGGCCGCCTCGCCCAGCAGTTGGAGCGATCCGGTCGCCGCGGCCAGCGGAGCGACGGTTCGCAGCAGGTAGGCCTCGATCCCGGCCTGCCGGGCGGCGGTCACGGCCCGCTCGAACAGGTCAATCGCCCCGTCCCGGTCGCCGGCCGCCAGCAAGGTGCTGCCCAGCATGGCGCGGGCCGAGGCCTGCCACCAGGTGTGCTCGTGCTGTTCGGTCAGCTCCATGGCCCGGCGCCCCAGCGTTATCGCTTCGTCCGCGCGGCCGCGCAGCCGGGCCAGCCAGCCCAGGTGCGCGAGGTACCAGGTGCCTTGGCGCGGGTATCCGCCCTGGTGATTGAGCTTGATGGCCGTCTCGACGGTGGCGGTGGCCTGGTCCAGGTCCGCCGCGGCCACCGACAGGAACGCGGCTTCGAACTCCGCCCACTGCAGCAGGAACGGGTCACCCCGGCGCCGTAGCAGCGGGTTGAGCTCGGCCAGCACGTCAGCCAGGGCCCTGGTATCGCCGAGATTGAGGTAGGCGGTCTTGAGCCCGTCGAGGCCTGCGGCCAGGGCCTGGCTGTCCGCGGCGGCACGCCCGGCGGCTACCCCTCGCAGGCCGTAATCGAGCGCCACGTCGAGGCGCAGCTGGTTGGCCGCGATGATCGCGAGGCGAGACAGCATGTTCGCCTCGCTGCCCCGGTCGCCCAGTGATTCAGCGATCCGCAGCCCGCTCTCGAGATGGGCCGCGCAGTAGCTGACCGGCAGGCCCCCCGAGATCGGGACGTCGCCGCCCAGCTGGCGCAGGGCCAGCATTTCCAGCCGGCGGTCTCCGGCGGCGCGAGCCCCGTCGGCCCCCCGGATCAGGTCGGCGAGCGCGGCGGCGATGGCGCCCGTCGCCTCGTGCGCACGGCCCCGCACGAGCACGGCGCGGGCGGACACCTCGACGTCACCGACACGTTCGGCCGCATCGAACGCCTGCGTGGCCAGCGCGGCCGCGTCACTCGCCGCAAACCGGCTCATCGCGTCCTCGGCGGCCCGCAGCCAGGCCCGGGCCGCGCGCTGCCAGTCGCCCGCCGCCGCGGCGTGGCGTGCCAGCGATTCCGGCTGCCCGGTCAGCAGGTCGGCGGCCCGGCGGTGGTGGGCCAGCCGCGTCGGTGCTGGCGTGCTGGCGTACAGGGCCTCGCGGATGAGGTCGTTGGCGAACTCGTAATCACGGCCGCTGACCACCAGCAGCCTCGCCTCCAGCGCCTTGTCGCACAATTCGAGCACGGCCGCGGGCCCGAGGTCGAGCATGACGCCCAGGGCCAGCGGGTCGACGGTGGCGCCGACCACCGATGCCGCCCGGAGCAGGGCTTCCACGGCCTGGCCGGCGCGCCGGACGCGCGCCTGCACGGCGGTGCGCAGCGTCTCGGGCGCGCCCGCGTCGCCGCTGATCAGCGCACGCAGCACCTCGACGACGAAGAGGGTGTGGCCGCGCGTCCGCGCCAAGATGCTGTTGGCCAGCTCACCTCGGCCCGCCGCCTGGGCCAGCTCCCTTACCGCCTCCGGGCCGAGCGGTCCTACCTCGACCCGGCTGGCCACCGGCGCGAGCGCCGTGCCGACCTGGGCGTCGTTTTCCGCGCGGACGGTGACGACGATCAGCAGCCGGGAATCGCCCGCCTGGCGGCCGAGGAAATGCATGAGCTCGATCGTCGACTGCCCGGCGTACTGCAGGTCGTCTACGAGAACCAGGACCGGATGGCGTTCGGCCAGCGCGCGCAAGAACGCTCGCACCGCCTCGAAGGCCCGCCGCCGCTCTACTTCCGGGCTGGCCCGCCAGGGCCCTGGCGGCCCGAGGATGGCCGCGGCCTCGGGTAGCAGCGCCGCGGCGGCCGGCGCGTACTCGCCCAGCATCTGCCGCAGTTCCTCGGCCGGGGTGCTGGTCACGACGGGCGTGATCGCCTCCACGATCGGCTGGAGGAACAGCGACCGTTCGGTCTCGTAGCAGCGGGTCCGCAGCACGGTGCCGCCGTCTTCGGCGGCCTCGGCCGCAATGAACTCAGCCAGCGCCGTCTTCCCGATGCCCGCCTCGCCGACGACCATGATGAGCTCAGGTTGTCCGCCGACCGCTCGCGCCCACGCGTCCCGCAGGGACCTGATCTCGCCGTCGCGGCCGGCTAGCGTCGGTCCTCGCAGCGCCCCCCTGGCGGGCGGCCCGCCGGCCCGGCGGCTTGTCGGGCCTCCGCGTCCGCCCGCCGCCCCTCCGCGTCCGCCCGCCGCCCCTCCGCGTCCGCCCGCCGCCCCTCCGCTTCCGCCCGCGGGACCGATGTCCTCCTCGCGCAGGATCGCCAGATGCAGGTCGCGCGTCTGCTGGGCCGGATCGACGCCAAGTTCCTCGCTCAGCCGCCGGCGGAGCGACGCATAAGCGGCCAGGGCTTTCGCCTGCTCACCGGCTGCGGTCGAGGCCGACATATACCAGCGGTGAGCCGCCTCATCGAGCGGGTCGGCGGTAATGGCGGCCTCCGCGTAACCGGCCGCGAGCCGTGGGTCCCCGGTCGTCAGCGCCGCCTCGGCGGCGACGAGGCGGAGGCCGCGCAGCAGTTCGCGCACCTGCTCGCGGGCCGGATCCGCCCAGCTTGCGTAGTGCTCCTCGCTGATCGCGGTGCCAGCGGACAGCAGCGCGTGGCCGCGCTCGGCGGCGGCCAGGGCTACCGCCGGGGCACTGGCCAGCTTGCCTTTGGCGTGATCGCAGAACCGGGCCGCCGCGTCGACGTCGACCATGACGCCGGGGCCGCCCGCCAGCCGGTACCCCGACCGGCCGCCCTGGATCAGGTCCGTCCCGAGGACCGCGCGGAGCCTGCTGACGAGGGTCGCCACGTTCTGCTCGGGCGCCGCCGGCGGGCCCCCGGGCCACAAGACGTCGACGATGCGGTCCACGGGGACGAGCGCCGGCCTTTCGACGGCCAGCAGCTTCAGGAGCGTCCGTGACTTCCGGCTGCCGATTTCTCCGTCGGCCAGCTCGGTACCGTCTCGAATGACGCTGAACGTGCCCGCGAGACGCAGCTCAACTGGTACAGCGCTGACCGCTCCCGTGGGCATATGACTCCCCACGAGCCTTTCTTACGCTGGTCAGCCGCGTCGTGCAAGAGATTCCTGGCCTGGCCCGGGTTCGCCCTCGGCCGGGCCGGGGTGCGCATAGCGCTCAATGAACCGGCGCAAGATGACCGGCGGCCAGGTGACGTTGCTGCGGCGGGCCTGCACCTTGATGTCGTCGGCCTGGTCCGGGTCGAAGTACCCGGCGTGCTTGTAGACGTCGACCCTGGTGGACATGCCGTCCGCGTCGAGCTCGGCGTGGAACTGGGTGGCGTAGACGTTCGAGCCGACCCGGAAGATCTGTATCGGGCAGCCCTGCGAGCTGGCCAGCAGGACGGCATGGCCGGGCAGGCGGCTGATCGCCTCCTTGTGACCGGTGAAGGCGTCGAACGTGACGGGCAGCCCGCGCAGCAGCGGATCACGCTGCCCCTCGGCGGTGAGGGTGACCTGGACGGTTCCGACCGGTTCGGCGAAGCGCCGGTCGAGCACCGCGCCCTGGTGGCGGCCGAGCGCCCCGATGCCGTAGCAGGCGCCCAGGAACGGGAAGTCGGCGCTGACCACCTCATCGAGCAGCCGCACCAGGTCGGCTTCGACTCGTCGCTGGACGGCAGACTTCCGCGGCTCGGGATCGGTGAAGTTGAACGGGCCGCCGCCGACCAGGATCCCCGACCAGTCCCGCAGGTCGACGTCGCCGAGCGCCCGCTGCTCCAGCCGTATCCGCCGCAACTCGTTCTCGGCCAGCCCGGCGAAAGTCAGGAACGAGGCGTACTCGTTATCGGCCGCGGCATCGTCGGCCCGGATGGCCAGCAGCAAGAACGGTTTCACCCCATCACCATAGTGATCCCGCGCCGGCGTCCGAACCGGTCCCGTAGGCTCGGCCACAGGAAGGCTACAGCGAGGGGAGAACGCGGTGGATCTCGAAGAGGCTCTAGCCAAGGTCGCGGAGCTCAGCCGGGAAGAACTGCATATCGTGCGTAAGCGGGCCGAGGAGAAGACAGCCGCCCGCGAACACGGCCATGACTTCCACGAGATGCGACGCGCGGCCGACCGGCTGGACCATTACGCGCACGTGCTCCGGCGGCTCCACGATAACGAACTCGGCCAGGACTGGCGGCACGAGAGCCTGAGCGACAGAGCCTGACGAACGACAGAACCTGATCTGAACGACAAAGCCTGAGCGGCAGCGGCGCTCGATCCATCCAGCGCACTTTCGCAAAGACTCGCGAGTGTAATGGTTGCGGCACCCTGCACCATAGTGTGTGTAGGGTGCTGCAACCATACATTCCGTCACTGCCCGGAATATGCCGCTATGGGAGTAAATTTACCGGTATGGGAACCGCGGCGTTTGGGAACCGTGGCGTCCCGCTGTTCACACGGCATGACCTCAGCTACAACGTCAACCTACGTAACGCATCTCAGGCGTCCGGATCAACCGCACGGCGATAGCGGCGATAACGGCGAGAGGGATACTGACGGCCACCCGCTGCAGCACGCCTGCGCCGGGTGCGGAAGTGTCGGCGGCGAACGTGATCACCGTCCCAGCAGTGGCCGCAGCGCTGATCAGCAACCACGGCTGCCATGCCATCCACTCTAGTCTCCCTGGATCACGCCCGAACCGCGCTGCCAGCAGCAGCTGGGCCAGCACGAGATCCACGTAGATCACCGCGCTGATCATGTCGTGCGCGTGGTTATGCCACGAGACGCTCCCCGAGGTGAGCAGCATGCGGTCACGGCGCAGCAGGGCGGCCGCCATCGCCAAGAACCCCGCGCCCTGGATGAGCCTCGGCGCCGGGCCCGCGAGACCGCGCCCGCCGAGGGCATCGTGCAGCGCCGCCCCAAACGCCACGCCGCACCCGCCGAGGGCCAGGAATCCGGCGATCAGGATCCACGGATCCCTGGCGTCGGGTGCCGCGAGCCCGCTGATCTGTATGTCGACGGCCCGGTGGCCGGGCTGGCGCAGCGAGCTGACGATCCACGCGCCAGTGAAGATCACGGGTCCGGCGATCCCCGCCGCCGCGCAGACCCGCGCCGCCGTGTCTTTCACGGCAGCTCACGCAGACGGGCGGTCCAGTTCGCGGCAGGCAGCATGGATTGAACGTTAACTCATTGTGGCCAGCCCTGACCCTAACCTCCAGTCTGGACCAACCTAACCGAAACTAAATCCGACTAAACCAGGCTGGCCTGCTTTGGCGTGCTGCCTGCGAGGTCATTCATATGTTCCCCAGGCGCCCCGGCCGGTCCCGTATTTCGGGAAAACGTCCGCTGCAGTGTAGTTTCGCTGGCGTAGGCCCACGGGCCAGCGCCCGACGGGTCAGCGCCCGACGGGCCAGCGCCAGACGGGCCAGCAGCTGCGGAGGTTAGATGAGCATTCTGGGTACCCGGGTGATACGGACGGAAGATCCGCGCCTGCTGACGGCCGGCGGAGTTTACGTTGACGACCTGCGCACACCAGAACTAGTCGGCGCCGCGCGGGTCACGTTCGTCCGCAGTCCGGTCGCGCACGCGCGCATCACCGGTATCGACACCAAGGAAGCCAGCCAGGAGCCGGGTGTGATCGCGGTGCTGACCATCCGCGACATGGACGACCTGACGCCGCCGCCGGATACTGGCGAGGCAGGCAGCGGCGAAGGTCCGGTGCCACTGGGCGGCCCGTGGTCCGAGCCGCTGCTGGCCGTGGACACGGTGCGGTTTGTCGGCGAGCCAGTCGCGGTCGTCATCACCGACCGCCGCTACCAGGGTGAGGACGCCGCCGACCTGGTCAGCGTGGACTACGAGCCGCTGCCCGCGGTGGTGGGACCCGTGGCCGCCGTCGCAGACGAGTCGCTGCTGTTCCCCAAGGCAGGCACCAACATCGCGGCTATGAAGCCGGTATCGGCCGATGACGCCCCGTTCGATGCCTGCGAGGTGGTCGTCGAGCAGGACATCGTCAACCAGCGGGTCGCCTGCCTGCCGATGGAGGGCCGCGCGACCGCGGCCACCTACCAAGGCGGCAAGCTGACCGTCTGGCACAGCTCCCAGAACGCGCAGCTGTGCCGCATGATCTTGTGCGGCGCGCTGGGCATGACCCCGGACCAGATCCGCGTGGTGGTGCCCGACGTGGGCGGCGGCTTCGGCGCCAAGGTCGGCATCGACCGCGACGCGCTCATCGTCGCCTGGGCGGCCAGGAAACTTGGCCGGTCGCTGACCTGGACCGAGACGCGCAGCGAGAACCTGGTCGGCATGACCCAGGGCCGCGCCCAGCTGCAGCACGTCAAGATCGGCGGCAACCGGGACGGCCGGATCCTGGCCTACCGGATCGACGTCATCCAGGACACCGGCGCCTTCCCGCGCATGGGCGGCTTCCTGCCCGGACTGACCTGCCTGATGGCGCCCGGCGTCTACGACATCCCCGAGGTCCAGACCGGGTTCCGGGTGGCGGTCAGCAACGCCACCCCGATCAGCGCCTACCGCGGCGCCGGACGGCCCGAAGCCGCGGCCGCCATCGAGCGGGCGGTCGACCTGTTCGCCGCGGAGATCGGCATGGACCCGGCGGAGGTGCGGCGGCGTAACTTCATCGCCCCCGACCAGTTCCCCTTCCAGACCAAGACCGGCGCCATGTACGACAGCGGCCGGTACGCCGAGGCGCTGGACAAGGTCCTGGCCGCGTCGGGCTACGCCGAGCTCCGCCAGGAACAGGAGCGCAGGCGAGCCCGCGGCGACGTCACGCAGCTCGGCATTGGGGTCTCGGTGTTCGTCGAGATCACCGCGGCCGACGCCGCCGCCGGCGAGACCGCCAAGCTCGAGGTGTCAGACGACGGCACCGCGACCGTCTACACCGGCAGCTCGCCCCACGGTCAGGGCCACAACACCGCGTGGGCGATGCTGGTGCAGGACGAGCTGGGCATCCCGATGGACCGGGTCACGGTCATCCACGGCGACACCGACCTGATCCCCGTCGGCGTCGGCACCTACGCCTCCCGCTCCCTGCAACTCGGCGGGTCCGCCGTGCATAAGGCGGCGATCGAGGTCAAGGACGAGGCCCGCCGCCAGGCCGCGGACATGCTCGAGGCCGCCGAAGCCAACGTGGTCCTGGACACCGCGACCGGCTTGTGGCAGGTCCGGGGCGACCCGGATACCGCGCTCGCCTGGGGCCAGGTCGCGGGCCATACCAGCGGCGGCAGCCTGATCGCCGACGTGAGCTTCACCGCAGACATGCCCACCTTCCCGTTCGGGGCGCACCTTTCCCTGGTGGAAGTGGACACGGAAACCGGCAAGGTGACACTGCTGCGGCACGTGACCGTGGACGACGCCGGCCCCGTACTCAACCCGGTGCTCGCCGAGGGCCAGCGGCACGGCGGTATCGCCCAGGGCGCGGCTCAGGCGCTGCTCGAAGAGGTGCTCTACGACGCCGACGGGAACCCGCTGACCTCGACGCTCGCGGACTACGCCGCCATCACCGCGGCCGAACTGCCCAGCTACGAGCTGCTGGACAGCGAGACGCCGACCACGCTGAACCCGCTCGGCGTCAAGGGCATCGGCGAGGCAGGGACGATCGGCGCGACCCCGGCGATCCAGAATGCCGTCATCGACGCCGTCGCCCATCTCGGCATCAGGCACATCGACATGCCGACCACCCCCCAGCGGGTGTGGTCGGCGATCAACCAGGCGCAGAAAGCGAGTCACGAGTGAAGGTGGACCTGACGGTCAACGGCAACAGCATCACCGCGGACGTCGAGGATCGCATGCTCCTCGTGCACTTCCTGCGCGACGTGGCCAACCTGACCGCGACGAACGTGGGCTGCGACACCACCTCGTGCGGCGCCTGCACGGTGCTGCTCGACGGCGAGTCGGTCAAGTCGTGCACGGTGCTCGCCGCCCAGGCCAGCGGACGTGAGATCACCACCGTGGAGGGACTCGCCCGCAACGGCGAGATGCACCCCGTGCAACGCGCGTTCCACGAGGAGCACGGGCTGCAGTGCGGGTTCTGCACGCCGGGCATGGTGATGGCGATCGTCTCGCTGCTCAAGGAGAACCCGCATCCCACCGAGGAGCAGGTGCGGACGGGCCTGGAAGGCAACCTGTGCCGGTGCACCGGTTACCACAACATCGTCAGGGCGGCGCTGGCCGCCGCGGACGCGGAGGTACCGGCGTGATCCCGTCGCCGTTCACCTACAAGCGGGCGGGTTCGGCCGAGGAGGCCCTGGACCTGGTGACCGAGTACGGCGAGGACGCCAAGTTCCTGGCCGGCGGGCACTCCCTGCTGCCGCTGATGAAGCTGCGGCTGGCCGCCCCCGAGGTGATCATCGACCTTGGCGGCATCGGTGACCTGTCCTACATCAGCGATCAGGGCTCCCATGTCGCGATCGGCGCGCTGACCAGGCACCACGATGTCGAGCATTCCGAACTGCTCGCCGATGTGGTGCCGTTGCTCGCGCACGCCGCCGGCCAGGTCGGCGACCCGCAGATCAGGCACCGCGGCACGATCGGCGGCTCGATCGCGCACGCGGACCCCGCCTCCGACCTGCCCGCCGTGCTGCTCGCGCTGAACGCGACGATCGTCGCGCGCGGTGCGGACGGGAGTAGGGAGATCCCGATCGGGGAGTTCTTCCACGGCCTGTTCGAGACCTCGCTGGAGCCCGACGAGCTGCTCACCGAGATCCGAGTGCCGAAGCCCGCGCCCGGCGGCTGGTCGTTCCAGAAGTTCACCCAGCGGGCGATCGACTGGGCCATCGTCGGCTGCGCCGTCTCCGGCGGCCGCGTCGCGCTGGTCAACATGGGCGGGACGCCGCTGCGCGCGGCCGGGGTGGAAGCCGCGCTGGCCGCCGGCGCGTCACCCGCCGACGCGGCCGCGCGCGCCGCCGAGGGCACCAGCGCCGCCGACGACATCCGCGCCACCCGGGCCTACCGCGAGCACCTGGCCCGCGTCCTGGTCTCCCGCGCCCTCACCGAGGCAAATTCAAGATCCTTATGCCGAACGAGCAGTGGTGCCTGCCCCGGCTACCGCCATGACGAAGGCGGTCGTATTCGATCTGGACGGCGTGCTGATCGACTCCGAACCGGTATGGGAGCGGGTGCGCCGGGACCTGGTCGCGGAACGCGGCGGCCAGTGGGCCCCCGACGCGCAGCGCAAGCTCATGGGCATGAGCACGCCGGAATGGGCCACGTACCTCAGCGAGGACCTCGGCGTCGGGCTGCCTCCCGATGACGTAGCGGCCCTGGTCACCGGCCGGATGGCCGCCAGCTACCGGGAGCGGATACCGCTGCTGCCTGGTGCCGTCGAGGCGGTGCGCAGGCTCGCCGCCCGCTGGCCGCTGGGCCTGGCCAGCTCGGCGCCTGCCGTGCTGATCGAGATCGTGCTGGAGTCCGCCGGGCTGCGCCCCTATTTCGCGGCGACGATGTCGACCGAGCAGGTGCCGCACGGCAAGCCGGCCCCTGACATCTACCTGGCCGTGGCGGCCCGGCTCGGCTACTCTCCGCCCGACTGCGCGGCGATAGAGGACTCCTCGAACGGCATCCGCTCGGCGGCCGCCGCGGGCCTGCCCGTCATCGCCATCCCGCGTCCGCAGTACCCGCCGGACCCCGCTGCCCTCGCCGCGGCCAGCCTGGTCCTGCGCAGCCTCGCCGGCCTGACCACGGACGCCGTCGCCGCCCTCGGCTGAGGTCCCCGCTGGCCGCAGCATCCACGGGAAGGCTCCCTGAAATCAGGAATCCAGGTACGCGAGCACCGCGAGGACGCGCCGGTTGTCGTCATTCGAGGGGGCCAGGTCCAGCTTGACGAAGATGCCCGCCGCGTGCTTGCTTACTGCCTTTTCCGTGATGAACATCCGCTGCGCGATCGCGACGTTGGACCGTCCCTCGGCCATCAGCGCGAGCACCTCGCGTTCCCTGGTGGTCAGCCGGGCCACCGGCTCGGCGCGGGAGCGCCGGGTCATCAGCTTGCCCACCACCTCGGGGTCGAGCACGGTGCCGCCCGCGGCCACGGTGCGGATGGCCGCGGTGAATGCCTCGTCGTTGAACACCCGGTCCTTGAGTAGGTAGCCCACGCCGCCCGCCTGGTCGGCCAGCAGTTCGCGGGCGTAGAGCTGCTCCACGTACTGCGAGAGGATCAGCACCGGCAGGCCGGGTACCAGGGCCCGGGCCCGCAGGGCCGCGCGCAGCCCGTCGTCGGTCTGCGTGGGCGGCAGCCGCACGTCCACGATGCCCACGTCGGGGCGCTGCTCGACCAGCGCTTCGAGCAGTTCCGGGGCGCTGGCCACCGCGGCGGCGATCTCGAAGCCGTGCGCGGAAAGCAGCCGGACCAGGCCCTCCCTCAGCAGGAAGAGGTCTTCGGCGATGACAATGCGCACGGCACCTCGATGACGACGATGGTCGGGCCGCCCGGCGGGCTGTTCACCGCCAGGATGCCATCAAACGCGGCCAGCCTGCGTTCCATCCCGGCCAGCCCGGTGCCCTGGGCCGGGTCGGCGCCCCCCCAGCCGTCGTCGGTGACCTGCGCGCGCAGCATGCCCGCGACGTGGCCAAGCTGGATCCGAACGCCGAGGGCGCGTGCGTGCTTGGCCGCGTTAGCCAGCGCCTCGGCCACCGAGAAGTAGACGGCCGAGGCGACGGGCAGCTCGACCTCGCCGGGGAGATCGATGTCGAGCTCGACAGGCAGCGGCGTGTCCAGCGCCAGGGCGCGGATCGCGTCGGCCAGCCCGCGGTCGGCGAGCACCGGCGGGTAGATGCCGCGCACCAGGTCGCGCAGCTCGGTCAGGGCGCGGGAGGAGGACTCCTTGGCCTCGGCCACCAGCGCGAGTGCCGCCTCCGGGCTGGTCGGGAACAGCCGTTCGGCCGCCTGCAGGCTCATGCCAAGCGCGACCAGACGGGCCTGGGCTCCGTCGTGCAGGTCCCGCTCGATGCGGCGCAGTTCCGCGGCCGCGGTGTCCACCGCGTCGTAGCGGGTCCTGGTCAGCGTCTGCACCCGCTTGGTCAGCTGCTGGGCCCGGGCCGCGAGCTCGGGGTCGGGGCCCGCGAGGTGATGGCGCATCACCCGCGGCGCCAGCCACAGGCCCAGGGCCAGCAGGAGGGAGCCTTCCAGGGCGGCGGTCCAGAGCGGGGAGGGCGACGGGCTGTTGTGCAGGTCGGAGAAGCCGAACGCGAACCCGGGCACCGCGGGCCAGAACACCGCGATCAGCCACCCGTAGGCGCCGAGGACCAGCAGGCCCGCCACGGCCAGCGTCGCGGCCCAGGCCCGCGACCGGAAGATCAGCATTAGCCCGGCCACGGCCACGGCCAGGTCGATGACGGCCACGTCGAGCCCGTCGACCGCGTGGATGCCGAACCAGTTGCCGGGCCCGGGCAGCTGCAGGGCCAGCCCCACAACCGGGATCAGGAGCAGCGCGTGAGCGGCGGAGATCCCGCCGCGGCGGCGGTCAAGCCAGCGGGCGCCCAGCGACCTGGCCAGCTCCGCGCCCGGCGCGTCCAGCCGCAGCAGCAGCCACAGGCCGACCACGAACAGGATCCCGGCCTCGACCAGCACCGGCGGGTAGATGCCGCCGTCCCAGGTGTCTGGGCCCGCGTGGATGAACAGGTACTGGACTTGGCTGGTGTTCCCGTCGCGGTACGTCTTGGCCAGCATGAATCCGAAGACGGCCAGTCCGAGCACGCCATAGGGCACTAGCTTGGCCGCCAGCTTGGGGGCGAAGACGATGGCCAGCGCCGCGATGCCGAGCTCGGCCGGGATAAGCCCGTGAGCCCCGCCGGCCATCACCGCGGCCGCCATCGCGACGGGCAGCAGCAGCAGACCCCAGCCGCGGGCCTGGATGCGCCCCCGCAGGCCATCCGGGCGCGGACCCCCCTGCCCTTCCCGCACCAGGATGAACGCGATACATCCGATTGTCAGCGCCAGCACAATCGCGAAAAGCATGACCGCACACTCCTTCCCCGCCGTCCTGCTCCCATCCTGGCTGCCGCGACCGGGGACGGCCAGGGGCCTGCGACCCCGAACGGGGGTGGGGCTAGGCCCACCATGGCGGATCGGGGGCGGAGGCGATGAGGGCAGGACCGTTCGGTAAAAAAAGAGATCTTTGCCTGAACGGTCCGGCGTATCAGCCCTGAGCCACCCCGGAGAGCCGCGTCGGGGCCTCGGTCAGGACCTCGGGGGCGCTTGCCAGGCAGCAGCTCAGACCGCGAACTCACGCGTCCCCGCCGTCTCGGGTCCTGCGCGGCCGGCCGACAATGGAAGCGTGCGCAATGCGCTGATGCGGACTGGCCGGTGGCTCTGGTCACCACGTCGGCTCATGCTGCTCGCGGGCGCGCTGCCCATCTTGTCGTTCCCGGCGGCGAACCTGGAGTTCCTGGCCTGGTTCGGGCTGGTGCCCGGGCTGGTGCTCATCGTCAGGTCGCCCTCGGCCCGGGAAGGCGGGATACGCGCCTGGTGGCTCGGGGCCGGGTACCTGATCGCGGCGCTGTACTGGACGGCGCCGGAGATCGGGCCGGCCCTTCTGCTGGTGGCCGCGGTGGTCGGCGTGCTGTGGGTGCCGTTCGGGGTGGCCGCGGCCGCGCTGCTCAGGCCGCCGGTGACCTGGCCGCGGGCGCTGGCCGCGCTGGTGGTGGTGCCGAGCTGCTGGCTACTCACCGAATGGCTGCGGTCCTGGCAGGCGCTCGGCGGCCCGTGGGCCGTGTACGGCGTCAGCCAGTGGCAGCATCCGGCCGTGCTCGCGCTCGCTGCCGTCGGCGGAGTATGGCTGATCAGCATCGCGCTCGTGCTGGCGAACGTGGCGATCGTGCTCGTCATCGGGTCGCTGCCACGGGTGGGCGCCATCCTCCGCTCGAACACGGCGTCTCCCGGTCCGGCCCAGTCCGGTGCGGCCCAGTCCGGTGCGGCCCAGTCCGGTGCGGGTCTTCGGCCCCGGTTCGCAGTGCTGGGCCTGGTCGCCGGGCTGGCCAGCGTGGGGGCGGGCCCGCTGGCGTTCGCGCTCACCCCGGCTAGCCCCGCCGTCCGCCAGGTCACGGTGGCCATGGTGCAGCCCGGCATCATCAACAACCCAGTCCAGCGGGTGGACGCGAGCGAGCAGCTGACCGCCGAGCTGAGCCGTTCCGGCGAGCTCAGCGTGGTGCGGCCGGACCTGATCGTCTGGGGCGAGAGCAGTACCGCGCTGGACCTGACCCTGGCCAAGAACCGCCTCCAGCTGCGGGAAATGGAGTCGCTGGCGAGCCAAGACGGTGCCGACCTGCTGGTCAACCAGGACACCACGGTCCCGGGCCAGGGCCAGGAGAAGGTGGGTGTGCTGATCGGCCCGGCCGGCATCGTGGGCCAGTACATCAAGACCCGGCTGGTGCCTTTCGGTGAGTACATACCGTTCCGGCAGCAGCTCGGCTGGCTCACCAAGATCAGCAGGGCCGCGCCATCCAACATGATCCCCGGCACCGGCGCGCACTTGCTGCAAGCGACGGACAGGACAGGAAAGCCGCTGCCGATCGGCGTGCTGATCTGCTTCGAGTCCGCGTTCCCCGACATGTCCCGGGTAGACGCCGACAAGGGCGCGCAGCTGATCGTGTACCAGTCGGCGACCCCCACCTTCCAGGACACCTGGGGGCCGGACCAGCACGCCTCGCTCGGTGCCGTGCGCGCGGCCGAAACCGGGCGGCCGGTGGTCCAGGCCGCGCTGACCGGGGTGACGGCGGCCTTCGGCGCCAGGGGCAGGCTGCTGGCCTGGATGGGGCAGTCCGCGCACGGCGTAGTCACCGTCAGGCTCGGCCTGCCGGCGGCCTCGGCCAGGACCATCTACGACCAGCTCGGTGACTACGTTCCGTGGACAGCGACGGGGATCGCCATCCTCGCGGCACTGGTCATGTTTGCGAATTCACGTTGTTTTCCTGGCCGGAATGCTGGCGCGGAGGGAGGGCATGAGGCACAATATGTAACTGGACAGTCCGTGCCACGCTGACGAGGCCGCTGGGGAAGGCGAAACTCGTCTTAAGGAGGCACGGTGTCCGCGCATGGTGTTTTGTACGTTCATTCCGCGCCCCCGGCGCTGTGCCCGCATATCGAGTGGGCTGTAGCCGGAATAGTGGGCGCGCCTGTCAGCATGCCCTGGGTCGGCCAGCCGGCGGCCCCGGGAGCACTGCGGGCCGAGCTCACCTGGCAGGCCCGCCCGGGTACGGCGGGAGAGATCGCGTCCGCGCTGGCCGGGTGGAACCGGCTCAGGTTCGAGGTAACCGAGGACAGCTCGTCCGGCTGTGATGGCGTCCGTCACTGCTACACGCCCGATCTCGGTATCTTCACCGCGGTGACCGGGGCCACCGGTGACATCTTGGTGCCTGAGGACAGGCTCAGGGCCGTCATGGGCATGAGCCGCAGGCTCGATGAGTCCCTGGAGGACGAACTCGGCAGGCTGCTCGGTACGGCCTGGGACAACGAGCTCGAGCCGTTCCGCCGCGCCGCCGACGGCGCCCCCGTCCGCTGGCTCAACGCGACCGGCTGAGCCCCCGGCTCACCAGCTGGTGGGGACCGGCATGCCCTCGCTGTAACCCGAGGCGCTCTGGATCCCGATCACGGCACGCTGGTGAAACTCGGCTAGGTCCCGCGCGCCCGCGTAGGTGCACGAGGAACGCAGGCCGGCCACGATCATGTCGATCAGGTCCTCGACGCCCGGACGGACCGGGTCCAGGTACATGCGCGCCGAGGAGATGCCCTCCTCGAACAGGGCCTTGCGAGCCCGCTCGAACGCCGAGTCGCTGGCCGAACGGAGCCGCACCGCCCGCGCTGACGCCATCCCGAAGCTCTCCTTGTACAGCCGCCCGTCAGAGGAGCGGAAGGTGTCGCCGGGTGACTCGAACGTGCCGGCGAACCACGACCCGATCATGACGTTCGAGGCGCCGGCGGCCAGGGCCAGCGCCACGTCCCGCGGGTGCCGGACGCCGCCGTCGGCCCATACCGCCGCGCCGAGACGCCTGGCCTCGGCGGCGCACTCGAGCACGGCGGAGAACTGCGGCCGTCCCACCCCGGTCATCATCCGGGTCGTGCACATGGCGCCGGGACCGACACCGACCTTGACGATGTCCGCGCCGGCCGACACCAGGTCGGCGACGCCGGCCGCGGTGACGACGTTGCCCGCCACGACCGGCACCTGCGGATCCAGGGCCCGCACGGCCTGCAGCGCGCCGATCATCTTCTCCTGGTGGCCGTGCGCGGTGTCCACGACGAGCACGTCTGCCCCCGCGTCGAGCAATAGCTTGGCCCTGGCCGCCACGTCGCCGTTGACGCCGATGGCGACGCCCACCCGCAGTCGGCCCGACGCGTCCACGGCGGGGGAGTACAGGGTCGCGCGCAGCGCCCCGGTCCTCGTCATGATGCCGACGCACCGGCCCTCGGGATCGAGCACGGGCGCCAGCCGGTGCCGGCCGTCATGCAGCAGCGAGAACGCTCTCTCGGGCGGCGTCCCGGCCGGCAGCGTGAACGGGTCGGCGGACATCACCTGGCTCAGCTGTGTGAACCGGTCCACGCCGAGGCAGTCGGCTTCGGTGGCGACGCCTACCGGCCGTCCGTCCTCGACCACCACCACGGCGCCGTGCGCCCGCTTGGGCAGCAGGCTCAGCGCGTCGCCCGCGGTGTCCGCGGGAGCCAGCGTCAGTGCCGTCTCGACCACCAGGTCCCGGGACTTTACCCAGGTAATGACGTCCGCGACTACGTCGGCCGGGATGTCCTGCGGCAAGATCGCGATGCCACCCCGGCGCGCCATGGTTTCGGCCATCCGCCGCCCGGAGACGGCGGTCATGTTGGCCGTCACGAGCGGGATGGTGGCCCCGCTGCCGTCGTCGGTGGCCAGCTCGACGTCTAGCCGCGAGCCGACGGCCGACCGGCCGGGCACCATGAAGACGTCGCTGTAGGTCAGGTCATGCTCGGGGATTGTCCCGTTCAGGAATCGCACGTTAATGATTCTTCCCGAACGATGCGGGTGCTATAGCCGGCTTCGATCGGGAAACCCCCGGTCAGCGCGGGGCGGCCTATAGGGTGACCAGGCCGCCGTCGATCCTGATCGTCTGGCCGGTGATCATGGCCGCGTCGTCGGACGCCAGGAAGGCCACCACCGCCGCCATGTCGTCCGCCCGCAGGCTCCGCGGAACGGCCTGGGCCCGCCGCACATCATCGAAGTGCTCGGAGGTGTTTCCCTCCTCGGCGCCCGGGCTCCTGGTCAGGCCGGGTGCGATCGCGTTGACGGTGATGCCGCTTGGCCCCAGTTCCACCGCCATCGCGCGGGTGAAACCGACGACAGCGCCCTTGCTGGCGATATAGGCGGCAAACCCCGGCCCCGGCGGCTTCCACACCGTGTTGGAGGCGACGTTGATGATGCGCCCGAAGCCGCGCTCGGTCATACCGGGCACGAACGCGGCGCACAGCTGGAACGCAGCCTCGACGTTGACTGCCTGAACCCGCCGCCAGGTATCCAGGTCCAGTTCGCCGAGCGGGCGGAACACCATCAGGCCTGCGCAATTGACCAGGACGTCGCAGCACCCGAAGTGCTCCGTCACCTCACGGACGAGGAAATCGACGTCGGTACACGACCCGAGGTCGCAGATGACCGCGAACGCCTCGCCGCCCGCGTTCCTGACGGCCGCGACGGTCTCCGCCGCCGGCAGGATGTCGGCCAGCGCCAGGGTATGGCCAGTCTGCGCCAGCCGGAGCGCGATCGCCTGGCCGATCCCGCGGGCCGCGCCCGTGACGAGCGCGACACGAACCTCAGAACCCCCGGAATCGCCGGGAGTGCTCACGCGAGGTTGAGGCCGAACGCGGCGTACATGATGTCCGCGATCCGGTCGGCCATCTCGTCTTCCGGCAGCCGGACCTCGGCGCTGATCAGGTAGTTAACCCGCTCCAGCATCATCAGGCAGGCCACCGCGGTCAGCTCGGCGTGCTCCTGGTGCCGCCCCGCCTTCTCGGCGGCGGCCGTCATCCCCGTCGTCATCGCCTCCGCGATGCTGAAGAACAGCCGCAGGCCATCGCCGAATACCTCCTCGGGCACCAGGTCGGCCTGGCTGAGGATGCGGATCACTGTCGCGTGCGCGGCATAGGCCCTGAAGAACATCCGCACCCATTTGCGCAGCACGCTCAGCCCGGTGTCGTCGGCCGTAACGACGGGGAAATCGCCTGCCACGATCTCCATGTCGTGCAGCGCGTCCTTCAGTAGAGCCTTGAAGAGGTCTTCCTTGTTGGAAAAGTACAGGTAGAAGGTGCCGTGCGAGATGCCGGCCCGGCGGACCACGTCATCGACGCGGACGCCGTGAAAGCCCCGATCCTCGAACTCGACCATGCCGGCGTCCAGCAGCTTGCGGACGGTCTCCCGGCCCTGGGCACGCAGCTCACGGTCCTGCGCGGGTGCGCCGCCGCCAAGCGACGGTCTAGCGGGCTGTTTCTTCGGTGGCCGCCCGGTCCCGCGCGACGCGGCGTTGGCGGGGCCGTGGCCTGCCTCCTGGTTCATAGCAAGAGAGTAGCCTTCCACGCCCGTACTGCTGCGCATTCGGTCAACCCGACGGCCTCTGCCGCCTGCCAGCAGGTCCCGCTGTGTTCTGGGAGCACTGCTAACATCTGCTTCTGATGCCGGGTCCTGGTCATGTCCGCTGAGGTACTCAGCCTGCGCGCGATCAACCGGGCCCTGCTCAGCCGGCAGCTGCTGCTCGACCGCCCCAGCCTGTCCTCCGCCGGGCCGCACCGGGCGGCCCAGGTCGTCGAGACCATCGAGCATCTCATCGGGCTGCAGGCCCAGGCGCCGTTCCCGCCCTACTACGGCCTGCTGTCACGGCTCGACGGATTCCTGCCTGACGACCTGGCCTCGCTGATCACCAGCCGGAGCGTGGTCCGGATCGCGCTGATGCGCGGCACCATCCATCTCGTCTCGGCCCGCGACTGCCTGCCGCTGCGGCGGCTGGTCCAGCCGGTGATCGAGCGCGGCATGCGCGGCGCCTTCGGCCAGCAGCTCACGGGCGTGGACGCCGCGGCGCTCGCCGCGGCCGGCCGGACCCTGGTGGAATCGGAGCCGATGACGTTCAGCCAGCTCGGCCGGGCGCTGGCCCGGCGCTGGCCCGATCATCCGCCGGCCGCCCTGGCGCAGGGGGTGCGCACGTTCGTGCCGCTCGTGCAGGTACCGCCGCGCGCAGTCTGGGGCCAGGCCGGGCAGTCGCGGCACACGTCGGCGGAACACTGGCTCGGCCAGCCGGCCCAGCCAGCTCAGCCGCCCGCTCCAGCCGATCTGGCCGCGCTCGTCACCCGGTACCTGGGCGCGTTCGGCCCGGCCACCGTCCGGGACGTCCAGGCCTGGTCCGGGCTGACCGGGCTGCGGTCGGTCATGGATCAGCTCAGGCCGTCTGTCCTGACCTTCCGCGACGAGCGCGGTACGGAGCTGTTCGACCTGCCCCTGGCGCCGCGCCCCGGAGGGGACGTACCCGCGCCCGTCCGGCTGGTCGCGGAGTTCGACAACCTCGTGCTTTCACACGCTGACCGTTCCCGCGTCATCAGCGCGGAGCACCTGCGGCGGCTGTCCACCATCAACGGCATCTTCCCTGGTTCCGTGCTCATCGACGGGTTCGTCGCCGGGATGTGGCGGCTCGCCAGGAGCCGGGACGCCGCGACGCTGACCATCGAGCTGTTCGGGCCCGCCCCGGACCGTGACGTCCTGGAGCGCGAGGCCGCGCGGGTGCTCGCGTTCTGCTCGCCCGGTGCGTCGCACGACGTTCGTTTCGGCCCGCTGGCCTAATGGTGTCACCGGTTCGTGAACCGCTGGCCGATCTGCTCGGCGATGAGCCGGTAGGCGGCGACCTGCTCCGGGACCGCGCCGGTGACCATGACCGGCCGCCCTTCGTCCGCGTCTTTCGCCGCCTGGTAGCTGAACGGGACGCTCGCCAGCCTCGGAATCAGTCCCCAGATGCTCTCCGCGTCGGGAGCCGAGGGAAAGAGCGGGGTGGTCTGACCGCAGCCCGGGCACACCTGGCCGCTCATGTTCTCCACCCCGGCGACGTCGATGCTCCCGGCGCGCCCGCGACCGCCCTGCTGCTCCAGGTGCGCGATCAGCCTGCGCGCGTCCTGATGCGCGATGACCTGCGGGGTGACCACGACGAGCACGCACATCGGCCGGCCGGACAGGGCGAAGACGTACTGCTGGATGTCCGCCGTCCCGGGCGGGAGGTCCATCACCAGGTAATCGAGGGCTCCCCAGTCGGAGTCGGAAAGCAGCCGGCGGACGAGCAACTGAGCCATACCGCCCTGGACGGCCAGGGCCTGGTTCTCACCGAGCAGGAACGCCGCTGACGCCAGCTGGACCCCGTGCTGGCTGACGGTCTGCAGGCGCGAATCGGGCGCTCCCGGCCGGGCGAAAAGCGTGACGCTCGACGCCTCGGCGCGCCGCCGCAACCCCATCATGCGGGGCACGTCAGGACCGTAGAGATCGGCGTCGATAAGTCCCGTTCGCTGCCCTTGCGCGGTCAGGGCCAGGGCGAGGTTGACCGCGACCGTGGTCTTGCCGACACCGCCCTTCCCGCTCGCGACCGCGATGACCGGCACCTGCTCTGAACGATCGGTCATGTGCACTCCACGGGTGTCGGCAACGCTGAAGATCTGTTAATAGAAGGCTCAAGGTCTGTTTAAATAAATCGATAGGGGGTTCTGTTGGCGTAGGGGGCCTTATATCGTCTTGTACATTGTGCTGTTCTTGTGCCTGCGGCGGACCGCCCAGCTGGTTGCCGCGACCGCCGTGACGTGCCTGACCCTGACCGGATTCGGATTCGCGGTCCCGGCCAGTGTCGCCGCCGTCACGTCCGGCCCGGCGGGCGGGACTTTCCCCTTCACCGTCTCGCCGCCCGCCGGCGTCGCCACGGTGTCGGGCCGTACCTCTGAAGCCTCGTCCGCCCTGCCTGCCTCCGTGCCCAAGTCCCTGACCACCCCGGGCTCGGCCGGGGCTCCGCCCCGGCAGCTCTTGGTACCCGACCTGATCGCCGCCGTCCCGGCCGGGATCACCTCCGCTCAGCTGGCGAAGATTCGCAAGCTGCCCGGGGTAATGGCGGTGCTTCCCGTCGACGGCGGCAAGGTTACCGTCAACGGCGAGAGCGCGGATGTACTCGGCGTTTCACCGCAGGCGTTCAGGTCCTGGACGCCGCCGCAGACCGCGGCATCGGCCGCGGTCTGGACGGACCTGGCCAAGGGGCAGCTGGTCGGCACCCACGCTGCCGCCAGCCGGCTCCACCTGGCCGCGGGGAACTCATACCAGGTGTCGGCCGCGGTCCAGGTGCGGGTGCCGTTCGGCGCGCAGGCCGCGCTGAGCATACCCGGCGTGGACGCGGTCGTGGACCAGGCCAGGTCGGCGCGGCTGGGGCTGGTGAAAAACGTCGCGGTACTGATCAACGCGCCAGGTGCGGACCTGGCCAAGCTGATGTCCCAGGTTCGGTCGGTTACCGGCCCGGCTGGCCAGGTGCGGAACCTGGTGCCGTATTCCGTGGTCACGGAGAGCAACAAGCTCCCGGTGACCACGAATGTGCCGACGACCGGCGTACCCCAAAGCCTGATTACGCTGTACCAGGAGTCCGCCAAGGAGTACTGCCCGGGAATGTCCTGGACGGTGCTGGCCGCGATCAACGAGATCGAGAGCGGCGACGGCGCCAACGAGGGCCCGTCGAGCGCGGGAGCGCTTGGCCCGATGCAGTTCCTGCCGTCCACCTGGGCCGAATGGGGTATCGACGCGTTCGGCCAGACCGGGGCACCGGACATCACGAACCCGCTGGACGCCGTGCCCTCGGCCGCGCGGCTGCTGTGCGCCGCCGGCGCCGGGAACAGCGCGTCGCTTTCCGCGGCGATCTTCGCCTACAACCACGCGACTTGGTACGTCGCCGAGGTGCTCGCGCTCGCCAGCGAATACGCCCAGGCCTATCCCTAACCGCTCCCCGGGTGCCGTACTAGAGCGTGTTCCGTAGATCACCGGAGGGGCGGCGAAGCCTGACCGGGCTCGGGTCGGCCTCGACGGCGGCGGATCGCGCCGGGCCGCGCCGGCGGCCGGGCCGGGTCGGCCGGGCTGCCCGAGCGGGTCGGACCGAGCCGGGCCGGGTCGGCACCACAGACCGCTGCCGCCTCACCTGTTGCGGCGGAGCGCCGGGAGCCGCCGGGCCTGTGGCGCGGGTGGCCGGCGGGACCGGCGAGGCTGACGCGCCGCCCACCCGGCGCCACGCCCGGACGGAAACCGCCCGGAAACAAGCCGCCACGAGCTACCGGGCGCCCTCCAGCCCTAATGGGGCTCTCCGGGGCCGGGGATGTTATCCCCCGGACCCGGAGATCCTTCCAGCCCCTCGCGCCCCGGTGCTTGCCCTGCGGCCGTCACCGCCGGCCACAACGATGCTCCATCGCTGTGGTCAGGGCAACATCGATGCTCCATCGTTGTGGCTGGCAGCGGTCGGCTGGCGGCTGGATCCTGCCCAGTCACGTGCCTGGTGACGGCCTGCGACATCAGGCCGTGTCCGGCGGGTCTTCCGGGCCCGGGCGCGCGGCCCGTGGCGGGACCTGGCGGCAGGCTGCCTCAGCAAGCCCAGCCAGGTCCGTGCCATGGCGACCAGCTACGACAACCGCGAACGCATCTACCACTGCCCCCATCGGCGTCGCCTTGGTCAGCACCTGGCTGCGCGACCCCGTCCCATGATCCACAGGCCACGCCCTAGGCCGGGGCCGTGGCCGGCCGGTCTGAGGTCCGGAGGCGACGCAGGCCCGCCAGGCAGGTCACGGCGCTCGCCACGCCGCAGGCGGCGGCGAAGGCGTACCCCAGCCGCGGGCCGTGCGCGTCGATGATGAAACCGACCACCGAGGATCCGGCGGCGACCCCGACCGAGATGCCGCTGCTGAGCCAGGACATGGCCTCGGTACGCCTGCCGCGCTTGGCTTGCGCCTCAAGCAGGCTGAAACCGGCGATGAGCGTCGGCGCGATCGTGAGGCCGCACAGGTAGATCCCGCAGGTTAGGGTGACCAGGTTCGGCTGGGCCCAGAAGGTGGCGACGCCCATCACGGTCAGGACGAGGGTGAGCGCGAACCGTTTCTCGACCGGCGCCCGCCATTGCCGCGACCCGTACCAGAGACCTCCCGTGGCGCTGCCCAAGGCGTAGGTGCCGAGGATGAAGCCGGCCAGCGGCTTGTGCCCGAAGTGCTGGGCGAACGCGACCGTGCTCAGGTCGATGGAGACGAACATCGCGCCGAGCAGGAGGTAAACCGGGCCGAGCACGACCAGGCCGGGCGCGGCCGCGCCCCGGACCCGGGGCGTCTCCGGAGTCAGCGACTTGCGGCGCCCGTCCGGAGCCGGGCGTTTCTCGGGCTGGACGATGACCGGCTCGGTGCCGCGCTGGGCCGCGAACCACAGGGTCCCCGCGACGCACAGCAGGGCCGCGATGCCGACGCCGGAAGCCGGGAAGACCTCGGTGGCGAGCAGCGTCACGGCGGCAGGACCAATAATGAAGCAGAGCTCGTCGGCGACCGACTCGAAACTGAAGGCGGCGTGCAGCCGAGGCGAGCCCGCGAGCAGGACACTCCACCGGGCCCGGACCATGGTGCCCAGGGACGGCATGGCGGCGCCCGCGATCGCTCCCGACACGAAGACCGCCCAGATAGGCAGGTGTGACTCGACGGCTACGATCAGCGCCGCGGTAGCCAGGACGAACACCGTGAGCAGGGGCAGCAGCACCTGCCGCTGGCCACGAGCGTCCACCAGGCGCGCGATCCGCGGGGAGCAAAACGCGTAGCCGAGGGAACCGACTGCGGCCACGGCGCCGGCCATGCCGTATCTACCGGTAGCCGCCGAGATGAGCAAGACGGTGCCGAGTCCGAACATCGACATCGGCATCCGGCCGATGATCGCGGCCGCCGAGAAGCGCCAGGCACCGGGGATGCGGAGGATCTCCGTGTACGGTCGCAATGGCCGGGTTAGGAGGCCGGCGGGGGAGCGGGTGGCGGTCCCTTTCGCGTCGTCAGCACCCGTCATTAGCCGCCTTGCCCCATGATCATCACGATATCGGACGAAGCCAACCGGATTTCTGGCCGCGCGCACCGGCCCGCTCGTCAATCTCCGGACCGCGGCACGTCCTGGCTCCGGTCCCGCCCCCGGGCGGGACCACCCGACGGCCCTGGTTGGATGGAGGCATGCCGGCCTACGACGCTTTCCTGCTCGTCTCGTTCGGGGGTCCGGAAGGCCCCGACGACGTGATGCCGTTCCTCGAGAATGTCACCCGGGGCCGCGGCATCCCGCCGGACCGGCTGGCCGGAGTGGCCGGACACTACTACGCGGTCGGCGGGGTGAGCCCGATTAATCAGCAGTGCCGGGACATGCTGGCCGCGGTACAAGCCGATTTCTCCGCCAGCGGCCTTTCGCTTCCCCTCTACTGGGGCAACCGGAACTGGTCGCCGTACCTGGCGGACACGGTACGCGCCATGACTGATGACGGCGTGCACCGGGCGGTCGCCTTCGTCACCTCCGCGTACAGCTCGTTCTCGAGCTGCCGGCAGTATCTGGACGACATCGAGCGGGCCCGCGCCGCGGCCGGCCCGGACGCTCCCGTGATCGATAAGGTCAGGCGCTTCTTCAACCACCCTGGCTTTATCGAGTCCTTCGCCGCGAACGCTAACGCGGCGCTGGCCACGCTTCCCGCCGATGTACGCCAGGACGCCCACCTGGTCTTCACCGCGCACAGCATCCCGGTGGCGATGGCGGAGGCCAGCGGCCCCGGCGGGACCGGAAGGTACGTAGCCGAGCTTGCCGAGGCCGCCCGCCTTATCGCCGAACGAACCGATGCGGGCGGGCACCCATGGACGATGGCCTACCAGAGTAGGAGCGGACCGCCGCGCCAACCGTGGCTTGAACCCGACATCAACGATCACCTGGGCGAGCTGGCGAAGTCCGGGACCGCGGCGGTGGTCGTGATCCCTGTCGGGTTCGTGTCCGACCACATGGAGGTCAGGCACGACCTCGACGTCGAAGCGGCGCAGAGCGCGGATGCCCTCGGACTCGCGTTCGCCCGGGCGGCCACGCCCGGCACCCACCCGAGGTTCGCGTCGATGATCACCGAGCTAGTCCGGGAACGCCTTACCCTGCCGGATAATCCAGTCTCGTATAGTACGGAACCGGATAATCCCGCCTCGGGTAGTCCGGTCTCGGATAGCCCACCCGGCGCGCTCGGCGAGATGGGCGTGCCGAGCCAGACCTGCCCGGCGGACTGCTGCCGGCTTGCGCCTCCCGCGGCGTCGAGATGACGGGCACCGGGGACGACGGCGAAGCCGAGGCGCTGCTGCGGATAGCGATGGACGCGGCGAGCGAGGCGGGCAGGCTGCTGGCCTCGTGGCGGGGTGACATAAGGCCCGAGGTCATCGACACCAAGTCGAGCCCGACGGACGTGGTGACGGAGATGGATCGCCGGTCCGAAGCCCTGATCACTGGCCGGATCCGCGCGGTCCGCCCCGGCAACGCGGTCCTCGGCGAGGAAGGCGGCCAGACGTCTGGGGGTTCGCTCCCTGACGGGATCGCAGCCAGCGCCGCGGAACCCGGCTCGGTGCGCTGGATAGTTGACCCGCTGGACGGGACCGTCAACTACCTGTACGGTCTGCCCGACTGGGCCGTGTCCATCGCGGCGGAGGTGAACGGCACCGTGGTCGCCGGGGTGGTCGAGGTGCCCCGCTTCGGCGAGACGTTTACGGCCGTGGCCGGCCAGGGTGCCTGGCTGCACCGGGGCGGGACGACAGTCGCGCTGCGCTGCAACTCCAACGTCACCCTGGCCCAGGCGCTGGTGGGGACCGGCTTCGGGTACGCTGCTGGGCGCCGTCAAGTGCAAGGTGAGGTGGTCGCGGCCTTGTTGCCGTACGTGCGGGACATCAGGCGCGGCGGCTCCGCCGCCGTGGACCTGTGCTCGGTGGCAGCCGGGCGCCTGGATGGGTTCTACGAACGCGGCCTGAATTACTGGGACTTCGCGGCCGGCGGTCTCATCGCCCGTGAAGCGGGCGCGATGGTCGGCGGCCTGGCCGGCCAGGCGGAGAGCAGTTCCATGGCGGTGGCCGCCGGTCCTGAGCTTTTCCGGTCGCTTGCTGATTTCCTGACCAGGCTGAACCCGGAGCGGGACGCGCAACGTAGTAAGGAACGAGATGCGTTACCCGACCGGGAACGGGACTGGTTAGCGGGCCTGGAAAGGGATGCGTCAGGAGTTATCGGCGTGGCGCGTGTGCGCCAGCCGCGAACGTGACAGAATTCCCCGCCGGAATCGGGCACAACTACGGCCTTGAAAGCGTTACAACCGCGCAGCGAAATGCGCACTACGGATGAAGGGGGATGGAGTACTCAGATGGCTACCGACTACGACAGCCCGCGGAAGACGGACGACGACCTGACTGAGGACAGCCTTCAGGAGCTTCAGGCGCGCCGAATGGACAAGTCATCAAGCACCATCGACCTTGATCCTGACGACGTTGCCGAGTCTCTGGAGTTGCCAGGGGCTGACTTGTCGAACGAGGAACTCTCGTTCCGGGTGATACCCCGCCAGGCGGATGAGTTCACGTGTTCCCGGTGCTTCCTTGTACACCACCGGAGTCAGCTTGCCGAAGACCGCAACGGTCAGCTTGTCTGCCGGGAGTGTGCGGCTTAACTGTCCGCGGCGTCGACGGGCTCGCTGTCCGGGCCGCTGTACGTTCTACGTGCCGCAGCCCGGGTCGCGAGCAGTCGCGCGGCTTCGACGCTGACGCCGGTCAGCACGGACCAGCCGAGGGCCTCGGTCAGCGCCACCCGCGGATCCTCAGGATGCGTGGGTGGTTCCTTGCCGGTGGTCTTGGTCCAGACGAACGTGATCAGCTTGCGCGCCACGAAGGCGGCCGCCATGGCCGCCACGGCGCTGGTGATCTTGGTGCCGAAGTCCACTTTTCTGTCAGCCATCCCGCTGCCTCCTTCTCGCCCAGTCCGCGCAATCATGCCACTGGTTCGTGCCCGGCTTGCACCCGGCACCTTTCGATGGCGGCGACTAGCTCCGCCGGATGCCTGGTGCCGATCAGCCAGTAGGGTACTGCGGGGCCGGGCGCCGGGTTGACGGCCAAGTACACGGACTCCTTGAGGTAGGGTCGCGAGTACAGGTAAGCTTCCGGGTCCGCTCGCGGACCGCGTAGCCGCGCGGACTGCTTCTCGTCGAGAGCGACTACCTCGCTGATGGCCGACAAGGGCAGGACGGCGCCTCCCGACCGCAGCGCCCCGTCGCCCACCTCTACGGTGGCCAGGCCGAGGGTGATCAGCAGCGTGGCGCAGCCTGCGGCGAACCCGACCATGATGATCACCGGCCAGGGCTCGGCCAGGCCGGCGTAAAGGGTGGCGCCCAGGATGAGGACGGTTGGCGTGGCGAGCAGCCACCAGGCGAGCGGTACGTATAGCCGTTCGCGGTAATTATGCATGTAGTCGAGGGTAGTTGGTCAGATGGAGTCATGGCGGGGGCGCAGCCGGCGCGTCGGCCGCGAGGCGCTGGGATGGCTCGATGCGGCCAGGAAAACGGGCGCGGGCGCGGATTCCGGCCAGGCCGACGAAAACGGCTACCACGGGGCGAGCGGGATGAATGACGCCGCAAAAGCGAGCACCCGCCGCGGTAGCGGTGCGGCCCCGGCCGACGCCCCGGCCGCCGCGGCCGGAGCCGCCCAGGCGGCCGCGGTCGAGGGTTCCCACGTGAGCGCGCCCGGGCAAGATCGGCAGAGGGCACCGGGAAGCCGCGCGAGCGTGCCGGAGTACAACCGGGTACCTAGCTGGCTGCAGACGGGAGCCGCGTGGTCCTGGCGGCTGCTGCTCCTCGCCTTCGCGCTCTACCTGATCGCGCGCGCGATCGGCGTGCTCTACATCGTGGTCGTGCCTTGCACTGCGGCGTTGCTGCTCACCGCCCTGCTGCAGCCCCTGACGGGCAGGTTGCGCCGGGCCGGGCTGCCCGGCCTGGCGGCCACCTGGTGCACCCTGCTCATCGCGGCCGCCGTGCTCGGCGGGCTTGTCCTGCTGGTGACCAACCGGGTAAGCGCGGACTACCCGACCCTGGTCACCGAGACCAGGCACACGACCGCACAGGTGGAGTCCTGGCTGTCCGGTCCGCCCTTCCACGTCAAGAACAGCAGCGTCAAAAACGCCCTGAACAACATTCCTGGCTACCTGAGCAAGCACAAGTCCCTGGTCGAGGGCACGGTGCTGACCGGCGGCAAGATCGCCGCCGAGTTCTTCGGCGGCCTCGTGCTAACGCTTTTCGTCATGTTCTTCCTGATCAAAGACGGCGAGCGGATCTGGACGTGGCTGCTCGGCGCCCTGCGGCCCGAGACCGCGCGCCGGGTGGACCGCGCCGGGCGCGCCGGGTGGCTGGCCGTGGTGTATTACATGCGCGGCACCGTAGCGGTGGCCGCCATTCACGCCGTGGTGATCGGTCTGACGCTGTATTTCATGGAGGCGCCGCTGGTAATTCCGCTGGCCGTGCTCGTGTTCGTGGCCGCGTTCGTGCCGCTGGTGGGGCTGCTGGTCGCGGGGGCGATCGCCTTCCTGGTCGTTCTGGCCGCCAAGGGCTGGGTGGACGCCGTCATCCTGCTTGTCGTCCTGATCGTTGAAGACCAACTGGAAGGGCACCTGCTGCAGCCGCAGGTCGTCGGCCGGGTGATCCGGCTTCACCCGCTCGCGATCATCCTCTCGCTCGCGGTCGGTGGCGTCGTGGCGGGCATCGCCGGCGCTGTGGTCGCCGTGCCGATCGTGGCCGTGATTACCCGTGCGCTGCCTGAATTGCGGCGCAGTGAGCCAGGTCCAGACGAAACCGGCGACCCATAAGATGCAACAGTGTCCGGATGCCGCGCTATCCTCACCGTGCGTGCAAGCAGGAGGGAATCTTCGTTGTCCCGTTCAGAACCCGATGTGCTGATCAAGCGCCTTGATCCCGGCGTCCCGCTGCCGTCGTACGCCCATCCGGGGGACGCGGGCGCGGACCTGACTGCCGCCGAGGACGTCGAACTCGGACCGGGGGAACGGGCGCTGGTGCGGACCGGGCTGGCGATTGCCCTGCCCGCCGGGTACGCGGCCTTCGTACATCCCCGCTCTGGGCTGGCGGCGAAGCACGGGGTGACGCTCGTGAACGCGCCCGGGACCGTCGATGCGGGGTACCGGGGCGAGATCAAGGTGACCATGCTGAATACCGACAGGGACCGCGCGGTCAGCTTCAAGCGTGGGGACAGGATCGCTCAGCTGGTTATTCAGCGGGTGGAGCGAGCAGCGTTCCACGAAGCAGAGGTGCTACCCGGATCGAGCCGAGGTGACCGCGGCTTCGGCTCGACAGGCTAGACCCGAGGTGCCCCCGAAGGGCCGAGTGGCCCGAATGGGGCCCCGAGGGGGTCTGGGGGGGATGGTCCCCCCGGGACAACAAGGAGGTGCGGAGTGTTTCGTCGGCGTCGTTCAGCAGACGCGGGCCAGGACTGGTCCGAGGAGATTGATCAGCAACGGTCTGGCGGCGAGCTCGATCACGACGAGCCGTTCGACGATGAGTCAGCCGGGCGTCCTCCCGCGGGAGCCCCGCGGGCGGAGGGCGGCCCGTGGGACTCTGAGGAGCCTTACCCAGTCCAGGAGCGGGTTGACCTGGGCAGCCTGCTCGTGCCAGTCGGTCCCCAGCACGAGATCCAGCTCGTCATGGCCGAGCAGCACGGTGCCTGGGTAACGGTCAAGTACCGGGAGAGCGAGCTCCAGGTCCAGGCGTTCGCCGCGGCGCGCCGCAGCGCCCTGTGGGACGACGTCCGGGCCGAGATCGCCGCCGAAGTGCTCACGGCGGGCGGGCGGAGCGAGGAGACGCAGGGATCGTTCGGGATCGAGCTGATGGCCCAGGTGCCCGCAGAACCCGGCCAGCCGGCTTCTGGCCTGCGGCTGGTCAGATTCGTCGGCGTCGACGGGCCGCGCTGGTTCGTCCGCGGACTGTTCACCGGCCCAGCCGCGTCCGGCGACGAGGAATCCGGCGACGAGCAGGCAGGCCTGCTCGAGGAGGTGCTTAGGGACATCGTGGTGGTCCGCGGCGATCACCCGGTACCGCCGCGGGAAATACTCGAGCTCCGGCTCCCGCCCGAGGCGCGTCAGGCCCTCGAAGAGCAGGCCGCGGCCGCCGCGGAGGAGGAGAACCGGTTCCGCACCGACCTGAACCCCTTCGATCGCGGTCCCGAGTTCACCGAGACACGCTGACCCCAGTTCACGCGGAGTCGCTGACCCGCAGCAGGTACGCGAGTTCCTCCTCGACGTCCTCGCTGGTCACGAAGAACAGCTCGTCGCCTGCCTGGAGCGGGTCGTCCGGATGCGGTACCAGGACCCGGCCCTCGCGCAAGATAGCCACCAGCGATGTGTCCGCCGGCCACTCGATCGCGCCGACGCGCTGGCCGACCAGCGGGGCGTCGTCCGGCATGGTCAGTTCGACCAGGCTGGCTTCGCTCTGCCCGAACGTCATCAGCCGTACCAGGTCTCCGACGCTGACCGCCTCCTCCACCAGCGCGGAGAGCAGCCTCGGGGTAGAGACCGCGACGTCGACGCCCCAGGACTCGTTATAGAGCCACTCGTTGTCCGGGTGGTTCACCCTCGCGACGACGCGCGGCACTCCGTACTCAGTCTTGGCCAGCAGCGCCACGACCAGGTTCGCCTTGTCGTCGCCGGTCGCGGCGATCACCACCTGGCACCTTTGCAGCGCAGCGTCGTCCAGGGAGCTGATCTCGCACGCATCGGCGAGCAGCCACTCGGCCCGGGGCACGCTGTCTACCTTGATCGCTTTGGGCGAGTTGTCGATAAGCAGCACCTCGTGCCCGTTTTCCAGCAGTTCGCCGGCGATGGAGCGGCCGACCGCCCCGGCGCCGGCTATCGCGATCCGCATTAGTGCTCGCCTCCACGCGCCGCGAACGTCGCGGCGATCCGGTCCAGGTCGCTTTCCTTGGCCACGACGTGCACCACGTCCCCTTCCTGCAGGACAGTCCCCGAGTCGGGCACGAAGGCCTGGCCGAGCCGGTCGATGAAGGTGATCCGGATCATCGTGCTGGCTTCGAGCGCCTTAACCTGCTCGCCGATCCAGCTCGGTGAGAAGGCGACCTCGGCCAGCACGATTTTTCCCGTCGGGTCACGCCAGAGCGGCTCACCCCCTTCGGGGAGCAGCTTGCGCAGCATCTGGTCGGCCGTCCAGCGCACTGTGGCCACGGTGGGGATGCCGAGCCGCTCGTAGACCTCAGCCCGCCGCGGATCGTAGATCCGGGCCGCCACCCGCTGCACGCCGAACGTCTCGCGAGCTACCCGGGCGGCGATGATGTTGGAGTTGTCGCCGCTGCTGACCGCCGCAAAGGCGTCCGCACGCTCGATGCCGGCTTGAATGAGCACGGCCCGGTCGAAGCCGATTCCGGTCACACGGTCGCCCTTGAAGGCCGAGCCGAGCCGGCGGAATGCTTCGGGGTCCCTGTCGATAACCGCGACGGTATTGCCCCGGTCCTCAAGGATGTGAGCGAGCGTCGACCCGACCCGCCCGCAGCCCATGATCACGATGTGCATGACCGTCCCTCCACAGTGAGCCGGGATTCCCCGCCAAGGGGTGCCTCGCCAAAGGTATGCCCCAACATGGGAGAATGCGACCCCATGAATTATCAGACCGGTCAGGTTGTCGAGGTCACCATCACCGACGTGGCCCACGGCGGATGGTGCGTCGCCCGGCCGGATCAAGGGCCAGTCGTGTTTGTCCGGCACGCACTGCCGGGCGAGACGGTTCTCGCCCGTATCACCGAGATCACATCCCGGCTGGCCCGGGCGGAGGCGGTGGAGATCCTGAGGCCGTCGCCTGACCGGGTCGAGCCGCCCTGCCCGTACGCGCATCCTGGCGGCTGCGGCGGCTGCGACTGGCAGCACGCCACCCTGCCGGCGCAGCGGTCACTCAAAGCCGCCGTCATCCGTCAGCAGCTCAGGCGGATGGCGGGCATCGACCGCGAGATCACGGTCGAGCCGCTGCCCGGCGACGACGATGGCGGGCCGGCGCCGACCGCGGCGCAACCGGCCGGACCAGGCCTGGGCTGGCGAACGCGGGTGCAGTTCGCAGTGCGGCCCGACGGGGTGCCCGGGCTGCGGGCGCACCGCTCGCACGAGGTGATCGACGTGGAGCGGTGCCTGATCGCACACCCCGCCATCACTGATCTCGCTATCACCGCTCGACGCTGGCCGGGGACGGCCTCGGTCGAGGCCCTGGTCGCGGCCGGATCGGGTGAGCGGGCCGTGCTCATCACGCCCGGCGGCAGGTCGGGCGCGGCTAGGTCCGGCGCTGGCCGTTCGGTATCAATCGACGGGATCGCGGCGGATTCTGTCCTGCGCCGCGCCGGGCACCGCCTGACCCCCCTGCGCGGCCGGGCCTACCTGGGCCAGCGGGCGGCGGGGCGGGACTGGCGGGTCAGCGCGGGTGCCTTCTGGCAGGTGCATCCCGGTGCGCCGGACGCGCTGACGGACGCCGTAATGGCCGCGCTCAGGCCGAGCCCTGGTGACGTGGCGCTCGACCTGTACTGCGGGGGCGGGCTTTTCGCCGGGGCGCTGGCCCAGGCCGTAGGCCCGGGCGGAATGGTGATCGGCGTCGAAGGCGACAGTGCCGCGGTCCGGGACGCCCGGCACAACTTGCGTGAATGGCCCTGGGCGCGGGTCCACAAGGGTGACGTGGCGGCGGTGCTGAGCCGTGGCGGCCAACGGGGAGCAGTGCCGCCAGCCCGGGTGGTCGTGGCCGACCCGCCACGCTCCGGGCTGGCCCGCGAGGTCGTCGACTACCTCAGCAGTGCGGCGAACGGGGCGGTCAGGTTCGCCTACGTGTCCTGCGATCCGGCGACGCTGGCCCGCGACATCGGGCTGTTTACCGGGCGCGGCTGGGTTCTTGATGATCTGCGCGCCTTCGACGCGTTCCCGATGACCCATCACGTGGAGTGCGTCGCCACCCTCGTGATGACCTCCGCGCCGGAGGCGCCATCCGCCTGACGGCGGACGGGACTGGCGCGGTCAGGTACCTGCCCCTGGCTGCGGGCGCGATTCGGCGCCGGCCGCTGTGACGTAGTAGCCGAGCCCGGGGATGCGGGTCAGCAGGCCCTCGTCTTCCAGCGTGCGCAGCGCCTTGGCGCAAGTCTGGCGTGCATGACCGTACTGCTGGCTGAGCGTGGTGATGGACGGCGTCGGCATACCAGGGGTGAGGATCCCCTCCGCGATCTCCCGGCGCAGCCGCGCAGCCAGGCGTACATAGGCTCTTGGGTCCGATTCGTCGCTTATCGACACTCTCGTACCGTACTCGATTGGCAATATTGCCAATCGCAACGCTTCGACACTAGTCGAGATTAGACGAGGCGCTCAAAGTGCGTTAACGTCGGAAAACGATCAGGGCCCCGCGGCCACCCGAGCCAGATCCCTGGGCAGGTCATGATCTTTTACTCCTGGACAGCACTGAGCGGCAGACCTCCTGATTCCTCGGTCGCCATGGGTATCACCGACGATCGTGGCCGGGCCATGCGAGCAGGCGAGGAAACTCTCGGCTCCGGCCAGGCCAGCGTGGTGATCATCGAAGCGGTGCGGCCGGCGATGGCCGCCCGTACGCTGGCCCCGTGTTACGCCCGGACCGGGGTGGGCTGGCTGGGGCAGCGCACCAGCGCGGGGGAGGTGGCCTGGGACAGGTTCTTCGTCCGGGGCGATCCCGGTGACCTGCTGGGCCCCCTGGCAGGATGGATCCATGAAACTCAGGATTTTCACTGAGCCGCAGCAGGGGGCCGACTACCAGACGCTGCGCACGGTGGCGCTCGCCGCCGAGGAACTTGGATTCGATGCCTTCTTCAGGTCCGATCACTACCTGAGGACAGGGGACGGCCCCGGGTTGCCAGGGCCGACCGATGGGTGGGTCACGCTGGCTGGTCTGGCTCTCGAGACGAGCCGTATCCGGCTGGGGACGCTGGTGAGCTCGGCGACGTTCCGACTGCCGGGTCCGCTCGCTATTTCCGTGGCGCAGGTTGACCAGATGAGCGGCGGCCGGGTCGAATTTGGCCTCGGCGCCGGCTGGTACGAGGCCGAGCACACCGCTTACGGCATACCGTTCCCGCCGGTCAGCGAGCGCTTCGACCGGCTCGAGGAGCAGTTCGCGATCATCACCGGGCTCTGGAGGACCGAAGAAGGCGAGACGTTCTCCTTCGACGGGACGTACTACCAGCTGACGGATTCGCCCGCGCTGCCCAAGCCGGCCCAGCGTCCGCGCCCGCCGGTGATCGTCGGCGGCGTGGGCCCGCGTCGTACGCCGCGGCTGGCCGCCAGGTTCGCCGATGAGTTCAACGTGGCCTTCCACTCGGTGCAGGAATCCGCGGCCGCGTTCGCGCGCGTCCGCGAGGCCTGCGAGGCCGCCGGGCGCTACCCCTCGTCGATAATCTGCTCGGCGGCCCAGACGGTGTGCTGCGGGAAGGACGAGGCCAAGTACCGCCGCCGGGCCGCCGCGATCGGCCGGGAACCGGAAGAGCTGCGCCGCAGTGGGCTCGGCGGGACGCCGGGCCAGGTGGCGGAGAGGATAGCGGAGTTCGCCGAGATTGGCGCGGACCGCATGTACCTGCAGGTCCTCGACCTCGGCGACCTGGACCACCTCGAGCTGATCGCCTCCGACGTCGCACCGCAGGTCTAACGGGGAGTCCGGGCCCGGCGCCGGGCTGGACGGACGCACCACTGCCCGTTCGGAAGGAATCAGCCGAAGGCACGGAGCGCAGCGGTGCGACCGGCGGCGGCGCCGGCCCGGAAGCCGTACGTGCCCTGGTCCCGCAGCTCGGTCGCGGCGCTGGCCAGTGCGCCCAGGGCGGCGAATGCGAACGAGCCGCCCACCGAGATCCGGCTGACGCCCGCCTCGGCCAGCTCGGCCACGGTGGGGACGCCCTCGAAGACCAGCACGTTGACCGGGCGGTCGACTTCGCGGATCACTTGGCGGATGTCCTCGATGCTGCGCAGGCCGGGGGCGTACAGGACGTCGGCGCCAGCCTCCTGGTAGGCCTGCAGCCTGGCGATCGTGTCGGCCAGGTCGGGGTGGCCGTGCAGGTAGTTCTCCGCGCGGGCGGTGAGCACCAGGGGAACCGGGCCTTCGCGCGCGACCTCAGCCGCTGCCTCGATACGTTCGGCGGCGAGCTTGACGGCGTAGATGGGGTCTTCCTCTCGGCCGCTGAAGTCCTCTACCGAGGCGCCCGCCAGGCCGACCTGGATCGCCAGCCTGAGGGTCTCGGCAACGCGGTCCGGTGCGTCCGCGAAGGCGTTCTCCAGGTCGGCCGAGACCGGCAGGTCCGTCGCCGCGACGATCACGGCGGCGTGGATGAGCGCCTCTTCCCTGCTCACCGAGCCGTCGTTGCGGCCCAGCGTGGCCGCGAAGCCGGAGCTCGTGGTGGCCAGGGCCTTGAAGCCGAGCGACGCGAGCAGCCTGGCTGAACCGAGATCCCATGGGTTCGGCAGCAGGAGCGGCTCGCCTGGCCGGTGCAGTGACAGGAACTCTCGTGCTTTATCCGCCTGAGTAACCATGTACATAACGTATCGTCGCAGAACCGCGGCAGCGGACTTTCTGGTTCTCAATGCGGTGAAATACCAGGTCAGTGACGTTAGGGGGGACACCGGGCTCGATTAGATCTTGAGCCGGGTGGTGACTCTCCGATATGACGGTCGTAATGGTTACACCTGGCCATATGGCTTGCGGGGCGGTAACCGCGATGCGATCGTTGAGCAGTGCGCTCTGATACCGCCACCACCAGGACGATGCGACTCGTCATTATCCTGGCGGTCGCGGGTGCCGCGACGGTCATGCTGGGTATCGTTCTGGTCATCCTGGGCACGGTCATACAGCACGCGAGCGGGCATCCGTCTGGCGTTCTGACCCGTCTCGGAGTGGACGTGGGCGCGGCCGGCATCGCGTTCGGCCTGATCGTACTCGCGGTATTCGCGGTTACCCGCAGCCGGTCCCGGTCGTCTTCGCGGGCGCGGGGCCGAAGGAAGCCGGCCAGCCGCCGGCCGCCCGCGGCGGCCTCGCACGCGCCAGGCCGCGAACGGCCTCGCGCGGGTGCGCCGCACGGGGGCAGTGGTCACGCCGGACGTCCGGGGACCCGTTCGGGCCGACGGCAGGTGCTGGATCCGACGACGGTGTACTCGCCGGGCGGGCTGCTTGGCCTGCCCCGGGAGGCCCGCGGCCCAGGGAGCCCGGGAGACACCGGGGCCTCCGGCCCCCGCCCCGCCGCGGGTCCTGGTGAGATGCCCGTACCTCCGGTGGCCGGCCGTGTCCCCAGCGGCGGGCGGAGTCAGGATCAGCCGCCACCGGGCCGTCCCGGGCCGGCCCATCACGAGGCGCTTACCAGCCTGGGACGAACCCCAACGGTGCCGCTCGGATGCCGCCTGTTCCCGGCAGTGGCCAGCCGCCGATGCCGCCCATGCCACCCCGTGATCGCGTGCGATCCCGCGAGGCACCGCGACCCGGGCACGCCATGCCGCCCCGCGAAGGCGTGCCGCCCCGCGGTCCGGCGCCGCCGCGTGATGCGCAAAGACCCGGCCAGCCCCGGCCACGACGCGAGGACATGCCGCCAGGTAACCCCGTGCGCCCTGGCGGTCCCATGCCGCCCCGCCAGCCGGTTAACTCCGCCTATCCCGGTCCAGCCGCTCCCGGCCCGCGGAGCGGAACCGGACGGCCTCCGGGCGGTCCCGGCAACGCCGCGCCGGGCGGTCCCGGCAACGCCGCGCCGGGCGGTCCCGGCAACGCCGCGCCGGGCGGCTTCCGCCCCGGGCCGCCTGGATCGCCAGGGCCGGGATCACCCAGACCAGGAACCCCAGGGCCCGCGGGTGCCCCGCGTCCCGCTGGTTCCTCCGGGCAGTTCGACGGCGGGTACGCCTATGTCATCCGGGCGTCAGACCACCCAGTCCGGCCGGGGAACCAGAGGCGCCCGGCCGCCCCGGGGCGCCCGGCCGCCCCCGGGCGCCCGGCGCCTCCCGGGACTCCCGGCCGTCAGGCGGACGCTGCCCGGCCGCCTGGCCCCGCGCGCCCGGTCGGCGACGCACCTGCTGACGTGTACGTCTACCGAGACACCAGCGGGCCGCCCGATGATCTCGCCACGCCGGCGCCTGGGCCGGGAGCGCAGGAGCGCGACGCCTCTTACTGGTACGACTTGTCCGGGGAAGACAGCACGCCCGTCCAGGAAGAAGCGCGCGGCCCGTTCGAGCCGCTGGTCTCCTCCAGTGGTCCGCCGCCCGGCGGAGTCCTCCCGTCCCTGCCCACCTCGAACGCCGCGCCGGCCGGGTCGGCTCCGCGCGCCGGGAGACCGGCCGGGCCGTCTCCGACTGCGGCAGGCCGGGTGGGCAGGCACGCGGCGCCTGAGATCACGGGCAGCGACAGGGCGGAGGATTCCGTGCAGGCTCAGGCCCGGCGACTTGAGCAGATCAAGGACTTCTACCTGACCGCGGAAGCGATCGGCGAACAGAATGTCGACAAGCACTTCGACCAGCTCATGACCCAGCAGCGCGAGCTGATCAGCGAGTACTTCAAGCAATCCAACGCGGCGCAGCCCGGTGACGCTCGCACGGCCCCGGAAGAGCCGACTGGCCCGGAAGAGCCGACTGGCCCGGGCAGCTCTGGTCCGCTCGGCAGCCCGCCGGAACCCGCGCCCAGCGCCAGCGTGAGCGGGGAAAAGCCCCGGATATGGTGACGCGGGGCGGACGCCAGGTGGTCATTGCGGTACTCGGCCTGGGGGAGGCCGGTTCACTGATCGCGCGTGACCTGCTCCGGGCGGGAGTGCTAGTCCGCGGGTATGACCCGGCGGTGGCCGCGGGCGAAGGCATCGAAGAAACCGCCAGCGAGTCCGAGGCGGCACGAGGGGCGGACCTCGTGCTGAGTGTCAACAGCGCGAAGGCGGCGGTGGACGCGTTCCGGGCTGGCCGGTCCGGACTGCGGCGGGACGCGCTGTGGGCCGACCTGAATACCGCCTCGCCCGCGACCAAACGGCAACTGGCGGACATCGCCGCGGCGACTGGCGTTCCCTTGGCCGATGTCGCGATGATGGCCCCGGTGCCCGGGCGCGGCTTGCGCGTCCCCATGCTTGCCAGCGGCGACGGGGCCGCGTGCTATGCCGCCATCTTGGGACCGCTCGGCGCGGACATCGAGGTTCTCGACGGCCCGGCCGGGTTCGCGGCCAGCAAGAAGCTGCTGCGCAGCGTGTTCTACAAGGGGATGGCCGCCGCGGTGGTCGAGGCCTTGGACGCCGCCCGGGCCGCGGGCGATGAACCGTGGCTGCGCGAGCACATCGCCGCCGAGCTGGCCGCGGCGGACACCACGACGATCGAGCGGATCATCGAGGGCACCCGCAGGCACGCGGCACGCCGAACCGCCGAGATGGAAGCGGCCGCGGACATGCTCACCGAGCTCGGCGTGCCGCCGCTGATCGCCGACGCCAGCCGCGCCCTGCACCAGCGCCTGACGCGCCCTGCACCAGCGCCTGACGCGCCCTGCACCAGCGCCTGACGCCAGCCACGCCCAGTCCGCCGAGCAGCAGCACCTAGGCGCGTTATGGGTCGGTCGATCTAGCGGGTGGCGAATCTGGCACTTCCAGATCACCTAGGCTCAACGGGTCGGGCTCTCCCTGGTACTCGGCACGGCCACAGTCTGGCTGATCCGTCACCGCGCCACGTCACTAAGGCTCCGCCTCGCGCACGAGACGCACGTGTGAACCGCCGGTTACGCCAGCGGCCTGAGCGCCTCGGCCAGCGGCTTGAGGGAATCCGGCTTCGCGTGAAGCGGCAGGTTCAGGATCACCAGGTCGGCTCCGGCCTCGCGGTAGGCGGCGGCGGCCGCCACGACCGGTTCGAGGTTTCCATCCGGCTCGAGGCGCACGTTGACCGAGCAGGTGATCTCGTTCACGTCCCGGCCGAGGTCGGCGCAGTGGCCGACGAGTACTTCCTTCAGCTCGAGCCAGTCGCCCGGATCCTGGACGATTGCATTCCACTGCTGCGCCCAGCGCGCGACTGCCCGCAGCGTGCGCTTCTTGCCGCGCCCGCCGATGGTGACGGGCGGGTGCGGCCGCTGCACCGGCTTCGGCTCGCACCTAGCGTCGGTGAGCCGAACGTACCGGCCGGCGAACGTGGTGGTGGGCTGGGTCAGCAAGCTGACGATGGCCTCGACGCCTTCGTCGAACCGGTCGAAGCGCTCGCGCAGGGGCGGCAGCTCGATCCCGTACGCGTCGCACTCCATCTGGTTCCACCCCGCGCCCAGGCCGAGTTCCAGTCGCCCGCCGGAGATGATGTCTACGGTCGCGGCTATGTTGGCCAGCACCGCCGGGTGCCGGTACACCATGCCGGTCACCTGGCAGCCGAGCCTGATCCGCCTCGTGGCCTGGGCCATCGCGGCCAGCATCGTCCAGGCCTCGAAATTAGGCCCGGTCAGGTCGCCGGACAGCGGGTAGAAGTGATCCCAGTTCCACGCCGACTCGAACAGCGGGATCTCATCCGCGGCGAGCCACGCGTCACGGATCTCCTCCCACGTCTGATGTTCGGGCCGTGTCTTGATCGCGAAGCGCATGCGGGATGTCCCCTCTTCGGCAGGTACCCAGGACCGCAGCGCCATCCTAACGAGACCAGGGGAGTCGCCTCAGCCCGGGATCGAGGTGAGCGGCCTCATCCGCGTGGCCAGCCACAGGGGCCCTGATCTACACCATCTTCGGCGCCCTGTCCGTGGCCGGGATCAAGCCGGACCACCCGGGCTTCCCGCAGTTCCGCGTACCCCCTCCCCAAGTACCTTGATATCGAGATACTGTAGGTTGAACCTAGGGCGGGACAGGAAGGTCCGAGCGAGGAGGCTCAGGAACAATGACGTCGAACAGCTTCGGCAGCCAGGCGGTGCTTCAGGTCGCGGGCGAGCATTATCAGATCTACCGGCTGGACGCTACCGACGGCTCAGACAGCCTCCCGTTCAGCCTGAAGATCCTGCTGGAGAACCTGCTCCGCAACGAGGACGGCGCGAACATCACCGCCGAGCACGTCAACGCGCTCGCCCACTGGGACCCGAGCAAGAAGCCGGACACCGAGATCCAGTTCACCCCGGCCCGGGTGATCCTGCAGGACCTGACCGGCGTGCCCGCCGTGGTCGACCTGGCCGCGATGCGAGAGGCCATGCAGGCCCTGGGCGGCGACCCGAGGAAGATCAACCCGCTGATCCCCGCCGAGCTGGTCATCGACCATTCCGTGGTGGCGGACGTATTCGGCCGCCCGGACGCGTTCGCCAGGAACGTCGAGATCGAGTTTGAGCGCAACCATGAGCGGTTCCAGTTCCTGCGCTGGGGCCAGGACGCGTTCAGCCAGTTCAAGGTGGTGCCGCCGGGCACCGGCATCGTGCATCAGGTCAACATCGAGTACCTGGCCCGGGTCGTGATGAGCCGCGACGGCGTGGCCTACCCCGACACCTGCGTGGGCACCGACTCGCACACCACCATGCAGAACGGCCTCGGCGTCCTCGGCTGGGGTGTCGGCGGCATCGAGGCCGAGGCCGCGATGCTCGGCCAGCCCATCTCCATGCTCATCCCGAACGTCGTCGGGTTCCGCCTGTCCGGCGAGCTGCCGAGCGGCGCGACAGCTACCGACCTGGTGCTCACCATCACCGAACAGCTGCGCAAGCACGGCGTGGTCGGCAAGTTCGTCGAGTTCTACGGTGAGGGCGTGGCCGCGGTGCCGGTGGCCAACCGCGCGACGATCGGCAACATGTCACCGGAATTCGGCTCCACCTGCGCGATCTTCCCGATCGACGCCAACACGCTGGACTACCTCAGGCTCACCGGCCGCCCGCGCGAGCAGCTGGGCCTCATCGAGGCCTACGCCAAGGAACAGGGGCTCTGGCACGACCCAGACCGGCCAGCACGGTACTCCGAGCAGCTGAGCCTCGACCTGTCCACCGTGGTCCCGTCGATCGCGGGCCCGAAGCGCCCGCAGGACCGGATCGCGCTCGCCGACGCCAAGACGGCCTTCCGCGACGCCCTGCCGAACTACGTGCCCGAGGCCACCCTGGACAACGGCCTCGCCGGAACCTTCCCGGCCTCGGACCCGGTGTCCGCCGGCGACGGCACCCGTTCCTCGAACCCCATCCGCGTCACGCTCGAGGACGGCACGGAAACAGAAGTCGACCACGGCTCCGTGGTGATCGCCGCGATCACCTCGTGCACCAACACGTCCAACCCCTCGGTCATGGTCGGAGCGGCGCTGCTGGCCAAGAACGCCGTCGATAAAGGACTCAGCCGCAAGCCGTGGGTGAAGACCTCGCTGGCGCCGGGCTCGAAGGTGGTCATGGACTACTACGAGCGTGCCGGGCTGCTGCCCTACCTGGACAAGCTCGGCTTCAACCTGGTCGGCTACGGCTGCACCACCTGCATCGGGAACTCCGGGCCGCTGCCGCCCGCGATCAGCGCGGCGGTGAGCGAGAACGACCTGGCCGTATCGGCCGTGCTGTCGGGGAACAGGAACTTCGAGGGTCGGATCAACCCGGACGTGAAGATGAACTACCTGGCCTCGCCGCCGCTGGTAGTGGCCTACGCGCTGGCCGGGACGATGGACATCGACCTGAACCATGAGCCGCTCGGGTCCGACACCGAAGGCAAGCCGGTCTACCTCGCGGACATCTGGCCCTCGCCGGAGGAGGTCGCCGATGTCGTGCAGACCGCGGTGGCGCAGGAGATGTTCACCCGCGACTACGCCGACGTGTTCCACGGGGACGAGAACTGGCGCGGGCTGAGCATCCCGGAGGGTGACACCTTCGCCTGGGGTGAGGAGTCGACCTACGTGCGCCGCCCGCCCTACTTCGACGGCATGCCGGCCGAGCCGGAGCCGGTCACCGAGATCACCGGCGCCCGGGTGCTGGCCAAGCTCGGTGACTCGGTGACCACTGACCACATCTCGCCCGCCGGCGCGATCAAGACCGACAGCCCGGCCGGGATCTACCTGACCGAGCACGGCGTCGAGCGGAAGGACTTCAACTCCTACGGCTCCCGCCGCGGCAACCACGAGGTGATGATCCGCGGCACGTTCGCCAACATCAGGCTGCGCAACCAGCTCGCGCCGGGCACCGAGGGCGGCGTCACGGTCAAGGATGGCGAGCAGCTGCCGATCTATGACGCGTCCCGCCGGTACATCGAGGAAGGCACCCCGCTGATCGTGCTCGGCGGCAAGGAGTACGGCTCGGGCTCATCCCGCGACTGGGCCGCCAAGGGCACCCTGCTGCTCGGGGTGCGCGCGGTACTGGTCGAGTCGTTCGAGCGCATCCACCGGTCGAACCTGATCGGCATGGGCGTGCTGCCGCTGCAGTACCGCCCGGGGGAGTCGGCGGCCAGCCTGGGCCTGACCGGGAACGAGACCTTCGATATCGGTGGCATCGAGGAAATAAATTCCGGCCATATACCGAACGAAGTGACGGTCACAGCCGACGGCAGCCAATTCCGCGCGGTCGTCCGGATCGACACTCCTGGCGAGGCGGACTACTACCGGCACGGCGGCATCATGCAGTACGTGCTGCGGTCCCTGCTGAGCGGATCAGGCGATAACTGACGCCCCGCTGGTCGTCAGCAGGCTCAGGGCGGCCGGCTGCGTCTTCGCCGAAGACGAAGCCGCTCTGCTGATCGCGGCGGCACAGACGCCGGCCGAGCTTGACGCCATGGTGGACCGGCGTGCTGCTGGCCTGCCGCTCGAGCACGTCCTGGGCTGGGCGGAGTTCTGCGGCCTGCGGATCGCCGTGGCGCCCGGTGTCTTCGTCCCGCGCCGGCGCACGGAGTTCCTCGTCCGGCAGGCCGTCGCCCTGGCCCGGCCGGGGGATGTCGTCGTCGACCTGTGCTGCGGTGCGGGCGCGATCGGAGCCGCGTTGGCCGCCGCCGTGGACCGGGCCGACCTGCACGCGGCCGACCTCGAACCGGCCGCCGTGCGCTGCGCACGCCAGAATGTGGCCGGGCACGTCTACGAGGGTGACCTGTACGAACCGCTGCCGTCCCGGCTGCGCGGCCGGGTCGCCATCCTGGTCGCCAACGTGCCCTACGTGCCGACAGGGGAAATCGGCCTGCTGCCACCCGAGGCCCGGGCGCACGAGCCGCTGCTCGCCCTGGACGGGGGCGCCGACGGGCTCGACGTACTGCGGCGGGTGGCCGCCGGGGCGCCCGGCTGGCTGGCGCCCGGCGGCCACCTGCTGATCGAGACGAGCGAGCGCCAGGCCCCGGCGGCCGAGGCGGCCTTCGCCGCGAACGGCCTGACCACGCGGGTGGCCCGTGCCGCCGCGCTGCACGCCACCGTCGTCATCGGCGAAAATCACAATCATTAGGCCGAACGGGCCGTCCTGCCTGCCCCGGGAAACCCGTGAGCGCCGCCCGGCCTCAGAAGCCGGGAAAGATCGGCCGCAGCTCGTCGAGATCGACCCCGGTGCTCTCGGCAGGCGGGGTGTGGTCCGGGTCCAGCCGCCCGTAGATCAGGCGGACGAACGCCTCGGCGGGGAGCCGCAGCTCCGACAGGCCGAGCTCGGGTGCCGCCGCGCCGCCCGCCGCCGCGAGCGTAACGCCGTCGCCGGTCTCCAGGATGAACGTGCGTTCCGGGTCGGAGGTCGTCACGCGTACCTTGCGCTGCTTACCGTCCGGCTTGGCGCTCCTGGCCACGAGCTGGTCGAGCGTGTCGATGAGCAGGTCCACGGCGTCCGGGGTCAACGTCGCCGCCGGGTCGAGCGCGACCAGGACGTCCCAGGTGTGGACGGCGTGCTCGCTCAGGCGCATCCGGGCCAGGCCAGCGGTGCCGAGCTCCATCCCGAACAGCTGCAGGTGCAGCCGGGCCTGCTCATCGGGGGCGAGTGACTCGAACCGCGTGACGGTGGCCTGGTCAGCCAGCAGCGCGTCGGTGGCCTGGGCCTGCGGGCTCTTGGCGTTCCAGGTATCCCAGATCGGGTGGAAAGCGTCCGGCCCGGGCGGGTCCTGGCCGCTCAGCCCGGCGTCCAGGAACAGGCCGAAGATCTCGGCCTGGGACCCCAGGTGCGAGAGCACCTGGGCGATCGACCACTCGCTCGCGTACGAACGCTGTTCAAGCTCGCCGGAGTCGAGGGGCTCGACCGTGGCCTGCAGAGTGTCGTGGGAATGCCTGAGGGCGCCTATCCACGGGGCCGGGCTAGGTTCCATGTCGTCTCCGATGCTCGCGGCCAAGGTTCACGCGGCCAGGTTCACTGTCGTACCCGGAGGGTACCCTCCACATCCCCTATCATGGACCGATGACGGCCCGCCAGCAGCCCGATCCGCCGATCCCGGGCGATCCGGCCGTCACCGAGCATAGCTCCCGGCTTTCCGGGGCTTCTCCGGCCCCGCGCGGGCTGCGGGCGGACGCCGCGCGTAACCGGGCCGCGATCGTGGCCGTGGCCCGGGAGGTGTTCGCTGAGCAGGGACTTGAAGCGCCGCTCGAGGCCATCGCGGCCCGGGCCGGCGTGGGCATCGCCACGCTCTACCGGCGGTTTCCGACCCGCGAGAAACTGGTCGCCGCCGCGCTGGCCGGCAAGGTCGCCGAATACGCCGAAGCCGCGGAGCAGGCGCTGGCCGCGGCGGATCCGTGGGCCGGCTTCGCCGGCCTGGTGCAGCGGATCTGCGAGCTGCAGGCCGGCGACCGCGGCCTGTCCGACCTGCTGTCCATGACGTTGTCCGCCGATGAGCCGGTGGAGCAGCTTCGCCGTACGGCCAACGAGCAGGTGGTCACGCTGATCGAGCGGGCCAAGGCCGAAGGCCGCCTGCGCGAGGACTTCGCCGGCGAGGACCTGGTGCTCTTGCTGATCGCCACCGCCGCGGTCATGCACGTCACCCGCGCCGATGCACCCGACGCCTGGCGGCGGTTCGTGGCCCTGGCGCTCGACGCGTTCCAGTATCAGGACTCGCGGCGGCTGCCTGAGCCGCCCTCGGCGGCTCAGCTGACCAGGGCCATGCTCCGGCTGGCCGCCGAACGCGGCTGCGGTGAGCGTGGCTAGGCGAACCGCGAGCAGGCCCGGCCCGGACCAGACGGGCGCGCGTTACCCGGCTAATTAAATAGCCGGGCAATTCCCCTTTATTTAGCTTAGCGGGCGGGGTATGGTTTCACCGGTTTCAGCCAACGGAGGGGGAGTCCGCGATGGCGAGCGGCAATGGCCTGGCCTCGGTAAATAGCATTGTGGTCCTAATGCTGGAAAACCGCTCGTTCGATCATATGCTTGGTTTTTTGTATCCAGGCAATGTTTCTCCGTCGGGTCAGCCGTTCGACGGCCTGGTGGGGACCGAATCCAACCCTGATTCGAACGGCCAGCCGGTTACGGTGTTCCAGCTCCAGCAATCGACGCCCAGCCTGTATTACATGCCCGGCGCCGATCCCGGCGAGGGCTATATGTCCACCAACAGCCAGCTGTACGGCAGTACCAGCACGCCGGCCTCCGGGCTGGCGGCGCCTGGCCAGGGCTTCGTCACGGATTACGCCTATACCCTCAGCTGGCAGTCCAAGGAGCCCGCAAGCTGGCCGATTGTGCCGGGCACGGTCGAAGGCGACATCATGGGCTGCTTTACGCCGGCAACGCTGCCCGTGCTGTCCACGCTGGCCCAGGGATACGCCGTATGCGACCAGTGGTTTGCGTCGGTGCCGACCGAGACCATGCCCAACCGTGCCTTCGCCTGCGCGGCGACCAGCCAGGGGCACATGGATGACAAGACGCGCACGTTCACCTCGCCGACCATCTTCGGCCTGCTCGACGCGGCCGGCCTGGGCTGGTCGGTCTACGGCTACGACGACGAGCCGCTGACGAAGAACACCTTCACCCAGATCAGCACCGCCGACGCCAGCCACTTCGGGAAGTTCACCGACTTCCAGGCCGCGGCAGCGGGCGGCACCTTGCCGCCCTACTCGTTCCTCGAGCCGAGTTGGCCTTCGACGGGCAACAGCCAGCACCCCAATTATGACGTAGCCCTCGGCGAGCAGCTCATCCACGACGTATACGAGGCGCTGCTGACCGGGCCGGGCTGGCCGGGGACGCTGCTGGTGATTACCTACGACGAACACGGCGGCTGTTTCGACCACGTGCCGCCGCCCTGGGGCGCGGCGCCGCCCGACAGCGATGCGGGGGACATCGGCGGTTTCGGATTCGATCGCTTCGGGGTCCGGGTGCCGGCCGTCCTGGTGTCTCCGCTGATCGCGCCGGGCACGGTGTACCGGGTGCCGGCCGGCGGGACCCCGCTCGATCACACGTCGGTCCTGCGGACGGTGGAGCAGCGCTGGAACCTGCCCACGCTGACCGCGCGGGACGCGGCGGCCCCGGCGTTCGGTGACGTGCTCACGCTTACCACCCCGCGGACCGATGACGTGCTCGCCGTCGCCGGGGTCACCGTCCCGGTCGCCTCGGGCCCGGCGCCGGCCGCCGGAACCGTCTCCCACCTGGAGTCGATCCATGCCGACCTGATCGGCCGGCAGCTTCCGGCCGGCCAGTCACCGGACACGCGCCCGGCTTGACGCAGCCGCACATCTGCTCTTACCGTTTGCTGCCGACAAGAAAGCACCTGAGCTCTGGGCAACGGGGGCCAGCCGACGAGGGATAGCGACAACGTGGGCCGACAGGGTACGGACGACCAGGCGCGCACCGTCGCTTCGGCCGGTTCCACGACGGTCCACGAGCCTGTCCGGCGCTGGCTTGACCGCCGCCACATCATGGCTGCCTATGCCGCGTTCGGCGCGTACGCGGTCGTAGCCGCCATCTTTTCGGCAGGCCGGGATCAGGTCTGGGCGATCTGGGCGGCCGTCGGCTACGCCGTGGCACTTCTCATGCTGTGGCGCTGGCCCGCCCGGACCGGCGCCGCCGTCCTGGTGTCGGTCGCGCTGGCCGTGGTCGCCCCGTTGCTATGGCTGTCCACCGCCTATCCGCTCGAAGACGGGATGAACGTCATCGACCGGGCCGCGACGCTGCTGCTGCATCACGGCTCGCCTTACCTCACCGCCACGCAGGTCACGGGCTGGTTGTCCTATAACCCCTACCTTCCGGTGATGACCCTGTTCGGCCTGCCGAGCGCGGCCGGACTGGGCGCGACCGGACTGGGCGGCCTGGCGGGTAACCCCGGAGTGTGGCTGGCGGTGGGGACGGTGGTCCCGCTCGCGGCGGCGTTCTGGATCGCGGTGCCGCACCGGCACTGTCCCGGCTGCAAGCACGACGCGCTGCTGGCCACGGGGATCGCGGTGGCCTCGCCGGTGATAGGGCTCAACCTGGCCGTGATCACCACGGATCCGCCCGTGCTCGCGCTGATGCTGCTGTCCCTGGCCCTGGCGTGCGCGCCGTCCTGCCCCGGCCGTGGCCGCCTCGCGGGTGCGGTGAGCTCAGGGGCCGCCCTCGGCGTCGCCTGTGACCTGAAGTCGACCGCGTGGCTCGCGGTCCCGGTCATGGCGGCGATGTTCGCCTCCCGTGACGGTGCCCGCGCCGCGGGCCGTTTCCTCGCGGCGGCGGCGGTCACCGCCGTGGTCCTCATCGCCGCCCTGGATCCGGCCGCGCTGGTCAAGCCGACGGCGGCGGCCGCATTGGTGCAGAACAGCGTGCTGTTCCCGCTCGGTCTTACCCACTACAAAACGCCCGCCGAGAGCTTGCTGCCCGGGCACCTGCTCACCGCGATGGGGACGGCCGGGCACGTGATCTCGGTCGGCTTGCTGCTCGCGGTCGTGCTGGGCATCGCGGTCTCGCTGGTGATCCGGCCGCCGCGTGACGTGCCCGCGGCGGCCCGGCGGGTGGCGGTGGGGCTGGCGCTGATGTTCCTGCTGGGGCCCGACGTCCGTTTCGGGTACTTCATCTACCCGCTCGGCCTGGTCGGCTGGCTGGCGCTGACCAAGCAGACCGCGAACCCGCCGCCGCAGGAACGGCAAGCGCTAGCCGAGGACGCCGCCGGCGACCGATAGCAGCGGACGCGGTCCTTGTGGAAGGCTTATCCGGTCGGAGCGAAAGGAAGTGCGAGCATGCGCGTGGTAGAGGTCAGCCGCCGAGGCGGGCCCGAGGTCCTGTCCATCGCGGAGCGGGAGGTACTGCGGCCGGGACCGGGCCAGGTCGTGGTGGACGTCGCCGCGGCCGGAGTGAACTTCATGGACATCTACCAGCGTCAGGGGGTCGGCGGCTACCGGCCCGAGCTGCCTTTCGTCCCTGGTGCGGAGGGTGCGGGAACGGTCGCCGCGGTGGGGGAGGACGTCACCCACCTGTCCGTCGGCGATCCCGTGGCCTGGGCCGGCCTGGGCGGCGGATACGCCGAGCAGGTCGCGCTGCCCGCGAAGCGTCTGGTTCCGGTGCCGCCCGGCATCAGCCTGCAGGTCGCCGGGGCCGTCATCCTGCAGGGCATGACCGCCCATTACCTGGTCACGACCACCTACCCGGTGCACGAGGGTGACATCGCCGTCGTGCACGCGGCCGCCGGCGGGGTCGGGTTGCTGCTGACCCAGCTGGTGAAGCAGCGCGGCGGGATCGTCGTTGCTACCACCTCGGGCGGCGAGAAAGCGGAACTCGCCCGCGGCGCGGGCGCCGATCACATCACCGGCTACGACGGCTTCCGTGCCGTGGTCGACGAGGTGACGGACGGCGCGGGCGCGCACGTGGTGTACGACGGCGTAGGCCAGGCCACCTTCGACGACGGCCTGGCGGCGCTGCGCCCGCGCGGGATGATGGTGCTCTACGGGGCGTCGAGCGGCCAGGTGCCGCCGCTCGACCCGCAGCGGCTGAACAGCGGCGGGTCGCTGTTCCTCACCCGGCCGACCCTGGCGCACTACATCGCGGACGTCGAGGAACTGAGATGGCGGGCCGGCGAGGTCTTTGACTGGATCGCCAAGGGCGAACTTGACGTGCGGATCGGCGGCACCTATCCGCTGGCCGACGCCTCGCGGGCGCAGGAAGACCTGGCGGCCCGTCGTACCACGGGCAAGCTGCTGCTCCTGCCGGGCCTGTAATTGGCGTGGCCCGGCGCGCGCAGCCTGGACCGTTCGGCTAAGAAATTATTTTCTTTTCAATTAGCTTTAGTGGCTGATGCCTAGATTCCCGGCGGGCGGCCGACGGCGGTCGTACCAGATCACGTTGCTTGTTGTCGCCGTGGCGGCGGCTGGGTTCAACCTGCGTACCGCGATCACCAGCCTGCCGCCGCTCTTCCCGATCCTGGGCACCCGGCTGCACCTGTCTTCGGCCGCGCTGTCGCTGCTCGCGGCCACGCCGGTGATCTGCTTCGGCGTGGTCTCGGCCTTCGCGGCCTGGCTGAACCGGCGTTTCGGCGAAGAGCCGATCCTGCTGGTGGCCCTGGGCGTGCTCACCGCGGGCTTGCTGCTGAGGGGCGCGGCGCCGAACATAATGCTGTTCCCGGGCACGGCCCTGGCGGCGAGCGCGATCGCCATCCTCAACGTGCTGCTTTCCAGCATGGTCAAGCGGCGCTGGCCGCAGCGAGCCGGGCTCCTGATCGGGATCTACCTGACCGCGCTGTCCGTCGGCGCGATTCTCGCCGCGCTGATCAGCGTGCCGCTGTACCGCAGTTCTGGCGGTTCGGTGCGGCTCGTGCTCGGAGTGTGGGCCGTGCCCGCTGCGGTGGCCGTGCTGCTGTGGCTACCCCAGCTCAGGTACCGGGGCGCAGGCGCCGCAGGCCCAGCGTCGCCCGCCGCGGGAGCCCGGATCAAGGTATACCGGTATGCGCTCGCCTGGCAGGTCACCGCGTTCATGGGGCTGCAGAGCCTGCTTTACTACGCCGCGCTGTCCTGGCTGCCGACCATCTTCCAGGACCGCGGCACGTCGGCGGTCACGGCCGGGAACCTGCTGGCCCTGATGGGCGTCGGTAACCTGGCTACCTCACTGATCGTGCCGGTGATCGCCCATCGTTCCCCCAGCCAGCGCGCCCTCGTCGTGCCGAGCCTGATCGGAACCGCCGCCGGCCTGGCCGGATCGCTCTGGGCGCCGCTTGACCAGGCCCCGCTGTGGGTTCTCGTGCTCGGCGTCAGCCAGGGCTCGTGTCTCGCGCTCGCCATCTTCTTCATGATGGCCCGGTCGCCGGACCCGGGCGTGGCGGCCTCGCTGTCCGGCTTCTCACAGTCCGTCGGCTACCTCGTGGCCGCCACCGGGCCGCTGGCGGTCGGGCTGATCCATACGGCCACCGGCAGCTGGAACCTCCCTATGGCACTGCTGCTCGTCCTGGCGTGCGGCGAGCTCGCCGTCGGTGTCCTGGCCGGGCGGCCGCTAGTGCTTCCGGCCGTTCCGGAAGACCCCGCGCCGGGCCGTCTAGACCCCCGCGATCGGCTCGGTGATCGCGGTTAGTGCGACACGCGTGTCGGGGACTGGGCGGTCCCGGCACGCCATATTCCGCGCCACGGTCGTAGACTCGGCACGTTCGCGTTCCCATCAGGCCCGTATAGCACACAAGGAGCAGCCGGTGACCCTGCTGGAGTGCATCAACGGTCCTGAGGACCTGAAGGAGCTGAGTCAAGATCAGCTCACCCGCCTCGCCGGGGAGATCCGCGATCTTCTCATCGAGACCACGACGAGGACCGGCGGCCATCTCGGGCCGAACCTTGGCGTGGTCGAGCTCACCATCGCGATCCACCGCGTCTTCGACTCGCCCAAGGACCGTATCGTCTTCGATACCGGCCACCAGGCCTACGTGCACAAGCTGCTCACCGGCCGCGTCGCGCAATTCAGCACGCTAAAGCAGCACGGCGGCCTGACCGGCTATCCGTGCCAGGCGGAGTCCGAGCACGACCTGGTGGAGAACTCGCACGCCTCCACTAGCCTGTCCTACGCCGACGGCCTGGCCAAGGCCTACAAGCTGAGGGGTGAGCCGGACCGGACGGTGGTCGCCATCATCGGCGACGGCGCGCTCACCGGCGGCATGGCCTGGGAGGCGCTGAACAACATCGCCGCGGCCAAGGACTCGCGGCTGGTCATGATCGTCAACGACAACGGCTGGTCCTACCAGCCGACCATCGGCGGCCTCGCCGAGCACCTGGCCGCGATCCGGGTCACCCAGCGGTATGAGCACGTGCTCGACTACATCAAGACCACCCTGTCCCGGGCGCCGCTGGGCGGGCCGCTGTACGGCACGCTGCACGGCATCAAGAAGGGCATCAAGGACGTCCTGCAGCCGCAGGTGATGTTCGAGGATCTCGGCCTGAAGTACGTCGGCCCCATCGACGGCCACGACGAGCATCTGGTGGAGAACGCGCTGCGGCACGCGCGTGACTTCGGCGGCCCGGTGCTGCTGCACGTGATCACCAGGAAGGGCCTGGGCTACCTGGAGGCCGAGCAGAACACGGACGACCGGCTGCACCAGGTGCCCGCCGCCGGCGCGCTGCCCGGGACGTGGAGCCGGGTGTTCGGCGACGAGATGGTGGCGATCGGCGCACGCCGTCCCGATGTCGTCGCAATCACCGCGGCGATGCTGAACCCGACCGGCCTGACGCAGTTCGCCGCGGCCTACCCGAGCCGGGTCTACGACGTGGGGATCGCCGAGCAGCACGCGATAACCAGCGCCGCGGGCCTGGCCATGGGCGGCTTGCACCCGGTCGTGGCCATCTACTCGACGTTCCTCAACCGCGCCTTCGACCAGACGCTGATGGACGTGGCCCTGCACCGGCTCCCGGTGACCATCGTGCTGGACCGGGCCGGCGTGACCGGGCCCGACGGCGCCAGCCACCACGGCATGTGGGACGGGTCGATCATGCAGCTCGTCCCCGGCATGAAGATCGCGGCGCCGCGGGACGCCAAGCGGGTCGCCGAACTGCTCAACGAGGCGGTCGGGGTCTCCGACGGGCCGACCGTAGTCAGGTTCCCGAAGGGCAAGGTGGGCGGCGAGGTCGAGGCGGTCGCGAAGCTCGGCGGCATGGACGTGCTCCGCACGCCCGGGCCAGGTGGCCTGGGCGAAGACGTCCTGCTCGTGGGCGCGGGCCCGATGGCGCTGACCGGCCTGGCGATCGCCGACCGGCTCGCCGATCACGGGATCGGCGTTACGGTGGTCGACCCGCGCTGGACCAAGCCGGTAGACGAGGCGCTGGTGGGCGCGGCGCGACGGCACCGGCTGGTGGCCGTGGTCGAGGACAACGGCCGGGTCGGCGGGTTCGGTGACGCGGTGGCCAGGTTGCTGCGCGACCACGACGTGGACATGCCGGTCAAGACGTTCGGGCTGCCGCAGGAGTTCCTCTCGCACGGGACGCGCGAAGAGATCCTCGACGAGGTGGGCCTGACGCCGCAGCACCTGGCCAGGCAGATCACCGAGGCCGTGTTGCGCCGCTCTTCCGGCGATGCCCGCGAGCCCGCGCGAGACGCGGTCGGCCCCGAACGCTGGCCAGTCGAGTAGCGTAAATACTTATGCTGAATGTTGCCGTGATCGGCTCAGGTCCGGCTGGGCTGTACGCCGCTGAGGCGCTGGTCAAACAGGCCGCGGCGCTGCCGCTGCCGGTCGCATTGCGGGTGGACGTGATCGACCGGCTGCCGACTCCGTATGGCCTGGTCCGCTACGGTGTGGCGCCTGACCATAAGTCGATCAAGTCGATCGCACAGTACCTGCGTAAGGTGCTGGAAAGCCCCGATGTCCGGTTCGTCGGCGGCGTCCACCTCGGCGAGGACGTCACCCGCGACGACCTGGTGTCGGCCTATGACGCGGTGATCTACGCCACCGGCGCCATGCGCGACCGGCGGCTCGGCATCCCCGGAGAGGACCTGCCGGGCAGCTACGCCGCCACCGACTTCGTGAACTGGTACTGCGGCCATCCCGACATCGATTCCAGCGCGTTCACCCTGGACGCCGAATCCGTCGCGGTGATCGGCGTCGGCAACGTCGCCGTCGATGTCGCCAGGATCCTGGCCAGGGCTCCGGCGGAACTGCATGCCACCGACGTGCCGCAGCCGGTTCTCGACGCCTTGCACGCCAGCAAGGTCCGCGAGGTCCACATGATCGGCCGGCGCGGGCCCGCGTACGCCAAGTTCACCACGAAGGAGCTGCGTGAACTGGGCGAGCTGCCTGGTGTCGAGGTGGTGGTTCACGCCGACGAGGCGGACTTGAACGCGTTCGACGCCTCCGGGGCGGGTCTTGCGCTCGCGGAGTCCGACCGTCGGGTACGCGGCAACCTGGTCGCGATATCGAAGTGGGCGCAAGGCGCCGCTAGCGAGCCCTCTCCGTCCGGTCACGAGCGGCGGCTGGTCGTCAGGTTCTGGCTGAAGCCGGTCGAAATCCTGGGCACCGAACGAGTGACCGGTGTCACGCTCGAACGCACCGCTATCGACGCCAGCGGCGCCTTGGCAGGCACCGGCCAGTACGAGACGCTGAACGCGCAGATGGTGCTGCGTTCGGTGGGCTACCAGAGCGTGCCGCTGCCCAGCGTGCCCTTTGACGAACGTGCCTCGGTGGTCCCGAACGCGCTCGGCCGCGTGCTGGGTCCCGACGGCTCGCCGCTCCCCGGAGAGTACGTGGCGGGCTGGCTCAAACGAGGCCCCACCGGCGTGATCGGCACCAACAAGTCCGACGCGGCGGAGACCGTGCGCTGCCTGCTTGAGGACCTCGCCGGCGGCCCAGGCGAAGGTGACGTCTCGCTGCCGCGCGCGGGCCTGCTCCGGTATCCCGACCCGGTTGACCAGGTCGGCGTGCCGGCGGCCGCTGACGTGGCCGGGGGAGACTGGCCGCTGGCGGCCGTGCTCGCCGGGCGCGGGATCACGCCAGTCTCCTATGCGGAGTGGCTCCGCATAGAGACCGCGGAAATAGACCTGGCCAGGGCGCTCGGCCGGGGTGAGCGGGTCAAGCTGCACAACCGCGACGCGATCTGGTCCGCCTGCCGCCCCCGAGCGACGAGCTGAGCGACTAGGGCCTGTCCCGTAGATCGTGGCGGGTCGGTCCGCTGGGCGCCTGGGCTCCCGCTAGCCCGGCCCCGGCCCCGGCCCCGGGCCCGGGCCCGGCCCAAGTCCCGGCCCCGGCCCCCGGGCCCGGTCCCGGAGAAGATCTTGGAAAATCCGGCTTGCGTGGAAGATCGGGGCAGTCCTGGGGTACCAGGGTTACCGCGCAAGCCGGATCTTCCACGTTAACCGGCGCGGGGGCGTAGGGGCGCTGGGACGTCAGCGGCGGCAGGAGGCTGACGGGACAGGACAGGCCGCAGTGACACCTACCCGGCCGGGCGGCACCGGCAGCACCCCGCACCCAAGCCGGGGCTTCAGCCGCCCACCCCAAGATCCGCGGGATCCACCTTAGAAGCCGTCGGCGCGGCGACGCGATGGGGCTCCGGGCCCCCCGCGGGCATCGATGACGAAACCGCTGCGGGTTACATTGGTAGACAGACCCTGACTGACACGGGTCGTGCCGTCTTCTCCCGGAGGAGCCTGCCATAACAATGCGGTCTCGTCGTCGGAACATCGTGGTGTGGAGTTCATCCGCCGTGCCAGCACATATGACCGGAGACCAGGGGGTAACCCGGTTCGCACGCGCGCGGATCCGCTGGTGGCTTCGCACGGGCGGGCTACTCGCGGTCATCGGCGTCATGCGGCTCGCACGGATCCTGCGGGCTCGCTGGGAACCTGTCTTCCTGCTGGCCGGCACGTTGCTCACGGTCACCGGTATCATGCTGCCCAATACCGTCGCTGTCTTGTGTGGAGTGCCGGTTCTCTTCTTCGCCCTGCTGAAAGGACTGACGGCGCGGGACCCCTCTGGGCCGTGCTCATATCGGTCCTACCTCGCGCCTCCTCATTAGGCGCCATGGGCGAAGGTGCCCGGCTGCTGGGAGCGTATCGAGCCTGGGCGTCAGGCTGACGTCCGCGCGCGGCGGATGAGCAGTGCCAGCGGAGTATCAGCGAGCGCCGACACCGCCGGGTATCCCTGGAGCTCGCCGCGCGTGGCCAGAATGTCACTGCTTGCCTGCATCATGGCTACGAAGGCGGGACAGCCACAGTGGATGATGGAAAGGCAAGCGAAATGACTGACCACAATGGCGTCCTGATGATGCAGAGGGCGCTGCTAGCTGGGACACTCGGGCTGGCCATGGCCCAAAAGGCAGCGGCGATCCTCGAAGGGGAGCCGAACCAGGCGGCTCCGTCAGATACCCCGGACGGCTCAGGAAGCCAGGGCCCGCTGCCCGGCGGCAGCTTCCGGGAGCCTCAGGGACCCGAGGGTGTGGTGCTGCGGGCGATCCTGGACGCGGCCAGCGAATGCCTCGGGCATTTCGATGACCGGCCGGCGGGTGAGCGATGGTGTGACACGCTGTTCCACCTGCTCGACCTGGCTGCGTTCGCCTCCGAGCTGGGTTAGCGACCGGGCACACGTGTCCTTGAGCGCGCAAGCCAGCCAAGCTAGGCCAGGCGTCCCCGGCCACACGATGCCTTAACGGCCAGGCCCCGATAGCCCCGGGTCCGGACCGCGATACGCTGGCGGCGCCGATACCATGGCGGCGCCACGGCTCCGGACCAAGCAGGCGCGACCTCCGGTCGGAACACCTTGACCCTGGGCGTGTCACCAGCGTCCGTTCGGGAGAAAGGTGCAAACATCCTGACGTTTCCGCCTTAGCACGGTGCGGGGAGAATGGGAGGCATGGGTGTCAGCCAGGTGAGCCTGCCCGCAGCCGACGAGCCGCAGCCGGACGATGAATCCCCGCTGCCAGAAAAGCGTTACCTGGACCGTGAGGAGAGCTGGCTCCGGTTCAACGAGCGGGTGCTCGAACTCGCGGAGGACGAGTCGATCCCGCTGCTCGAAAGGGTGCGGTTCCTGGCCATCTTCGCCACCAACCTGGACGAGTTCTTCATGGTCCGGGTGGCCGGGCTGGTCAGGAGGATGGTGGCGGGCTTCCCCGTCGAAGGCGCCGGGGTCCGGCTGCCCGGCCAGGTGCTCGGGAACACCCTGGAACTGGCCGGCGAGCTGACGGTCCGGCACGCCAGGGCCTTCAGCGAGCGGATCAACCCCGAACTCGCCGAGCACGGAATCGAGCTCCTACGCTGGAAGGAACTGTCCTCAGACGAGCGCGGTACCCTCGGCGAGCTGTTCAGGCAGCGCATCTATCCCGTGCTCACCCCGCTCGTGGTGGACCCGGCGCACCCGTTTCCCTTCATCTCCGGCCTGTCGCTCAACCTCGCCGTGCTGATCGCGGACCCGAGGACGGACGCCACGGTGTTCGCCAGGGTCAAGGTTCCGCCGCTACTGCCGAGGTTCCTCGCGCTGTCGCAGAACCGGTACGTGCCGATCGAGGACGTCATCGCCGCGCACCTGGCCGACCTGTTCGGCGGCGTGGAGGTGATCGAGCATCACGCGTTCCGCGTCACCAGGATCAGGGACCTCGAGGTCGACGAGGACATCACGGAGAACCTGCTGCAGGCGATGGAGCGGGAACTCGTCCGGCGCAGGTTCGAGCCGGCGGTCCGGCTCGAGGTCGAGGACACCATGTCGGCCGACGTGCTTGACAAGCTCGTTACTGAGCTCGGCATCGACACCCGGGCCGTGTACCGGTCGCCCGGTCCGCTCGATCTGAGCGGGCTTTCCGCCATCGCCGACCTGAAAATCGGCGAGCTGCGGTACCCGGCGTTCGTTCCTTCTACCCGGGCGATTCCCGAAGAGACCAGCATCTTCACCGCCATCGCCGAACGTGACGTCCTCGTCCACCACCCCTACGACTCGTTCGCCGCGTCGGTCGAGCGGCTGATCGACGAGGCCGCCGAGGACCCCCGGGTCCTCGCGATCAAGCAGACGCTGTATCGGACCAGCGGCCAGTCGCCGATCGTGGACGCGCTCATCGACGCCGCCGAGGCCGGCAAGCAGGTCGTCGTCGTGGTGGAGATCAAGGCCAGGTTCGATGAGCGCGCCAATATCGCCTGGGCCCGCAAGCTCGAGGAGGCGGGCTGCCACGTTGTCTACGGGTTCGTCGGCCTGAAGACGCACTGCAAGATGGCCCTGATCGTGCGCGAGGAACCCGACGGGACGCTGCGCAGATACTGCCACCTCGGTACGGGAAACTATCATCCGACTACCGCCCGGTATTACGAGGACTTCGGCCTGCTCACCGCCGATCCCGCGGTCGGTGAGGACGTGACCGCCCTGTTCAACCACCTGACCGGGTACAGCCGCACGGGGGCGTATCAGCGTCTGCTGGTCGCGCCGGAATCCCTGCGCCATGGCATCGTGAGCCGGATCGACCGGCAGGCCGAGCGGCAGCGGGCAGGCCTGCCCGCCAGGATCGTGTTCAAGACCAACGCGCTGGTCGACGAGGTGGTCATCGACGCGCTTTACCGGGCGGCGCGGGTAGGCGTCCCGGTTGACCTGTGGGTGCGCGGCATCTGCGCGCTGCGGCCGGGCGTCCCCGGCCTGTCCGAGACCGTCAGGGTCCGCAGCGTGCTTGGCCGGTTCCTCGAGCATTCCCGGGCCTACGCGTTCGGCATCGGCGAGGACGAGGACTCCCAGGTGTGGTTCGGCAGCGCCGACATGATGCACAGGAACCTGGACCGCCGGGTGGAGCTTCTGGTCCAGGTGACCGACCAGGGCCACCAGCGACGGCTGCGCCGGGTGCTCGACCTCGGCATGGACGACGGGACCTCCTCCTGGTGGCTCAACGCGGACGGGTACTGGACCCGGCACAGCCGCGACGAGGCCGGGAATCCGCTGCGGGATGTGCAGGAGACCTTGATCAGGGAACGGCGGGTCCGCTCGGCAGATGAATGATGTCGTCCGCGCGGCGGGCGCGGTGCTATGGCGGCCCGTAACGGACGGAGGCCCCGCCGCAGGCGGAGCCGAAGTCCTGCTGGTCCACCGGCCCAGATACGACGACTGGTCGCTGCCCAAGGGCAAACGCGAGCCAGGTGAGCACATCCTGCTCACCGCCGCCCGGGAGGTCTTCGAGGAGACCAGCGTGCAGCCCGTGCTCGGTCCGCGGCTGCCGACGGTGGAGTACCAGGTCGGCGATGCGCGCAAGCAGATCGCCTACTGGTCGGCGCGCAGCCACGGCAGCCAGGCCGCCGCCAGTCACGAGGTGGACACGGTGTCGTGGCTGCCGCTGCCGCAGGCCGTCCAGCGGCTGAGCTACCCGCGTGACGTCGCCGTGATGACCGCGCTCCGGCCGCGGGAAACAGTGCCATTGATCCTGCTCAGGCACGCATCAGCCGGGCAGAAGGCGGGCTGGCCCGCAGGCGATGACGCCCGCCCGCTCGACGCCAGAGGCGCGACGGACGCGCTGATGCTGGCTAGGCTGCTGGCCTGCTTCGCCCCCCGCGCGCGGGTGCTCAGCTCGCCCGCCCTGCGCTGTACCGAGAGCCTGCGTCCTTACGCGGAGAGTTTCGGAGGGACCGTACAGGCTGAGGTCGCATTGGCGCTTTACGACCGCCCTGGTGACTTTTCTTCAGCCCGAACGAACGGTGGTGACCCGCTCGCGGGCCTCGTGCGTGACCTCGTCCGGGCCGGCCGCCCGGCGGTTCTGTGCCTGCACCGCGAGAACCTCCCGAAGGCGCTGGCGGCGGCGTGTTCGGCGCTGGGTGCCTCGCTGCCCGACCCTCCGGATCCGTCGCTGCCCAAGGGGGGCTTCTGGGTTGTGCACATGTCCGCGGGGGAGATGGCCGCGCTGGAGCGCTACAAACCCTCGTGAACCTCGCTGCCCGCAGCTCGGATGGTGCCGGCGGCACGTGTGCCGTTGGCCGCGCTGGCCGTGTCGGTGACGTCGGCCTGAGTATCGTCAGCGGCAGCGCGGGTGCCGTCAACGGCCTGTGGTACGTCGGCCGGGGGTGAGGTGCCGGCGGCCTGGGGAGCGTCAGTGGCGCCCGCGGTGTCGGGGGCGTCGGCGGTGTCGGCTGTGTCGGGGGCGTCGGCGGTACGAGTCTCGTCAGCGGCAGCTGGCGGAGCGGCCTTGACGGGGACGGCCCTCCGATGGCGCCGCAGCCGCCAGATGACGTATGCCACCAGCAGCACGACGACCGCGATGAGCACGTAATACGAGTATTGCGTGATGGCGTGGTAGATCGTGGTGATGTGGTTTCCTGCGAGGTAGCCGAGACTAACCCAGGTCCCCACCCAAAGGGCAGCCCCGAGTGCGTTGAAGGCAAGGAAGCGCAGCCACCGCATGCCGGCGATGCCGGCGATGATCCCGTTGGCCTGTCGTAGCCCTTCGATGAAGCGCGCCACCACGATGATCTTGCCGCCGTGCCGGGCGAAAAAGACCTCAGCCTTGTCCAGTCTCTCTTCGGTCAGGAAGATGTACTTGCCCCACCGCAGAGCCAGCGCGCGGCCGCCGAAATGCCCGATGGCGAAGCCGATGTTGTCGCCGATCACCGCGGCGACAAAACCGACCATGCCGACTGCTACGACGTTGAGCCTGCCCGCGCCGGCGTAGATCGCAGCGGCGGTAAGTATCGTCTCGCCGGGCACCGGTATCCCGAAATCCTCGACCATGACCAGGAGGAAGATGGCCCAGTATCCGTAGTGCTCCAGGTAGGTCCCCACGACGTTGAGGAAGCCAGGCAGATCCGGTGCCGGGTTGCTGGCCAGCGTGGCGGTGACGGCTGTTAGCACCAGTGCGATTACCCCTTGGCGTCGGCGATGACCTACAGGGTATCCGCTCCGTTCGTCGGTACGCCGCACAGCGCGCTCGTGATAGGTCCCGCGGTGAGCTGGATCTGCCAGGGCCTGGCGCCGTAGCCCGCCAGCGCTTGCGCCACGGCCTGTTCGTCGCACGGCTGCGGGGGATCCCAGCTCAGCCTGCGCACCGCATCGGGGGAAACCAGGTTCTCGACCGGGACCGTGTTGCCTTCGGCGATTGCGGTGACGGCGGCTCGCGCCGCCGTCAGCCGCGCCGCGGCCACGGGATCGCGCTCGGCCCAGCGGTGCGCGGGCGGGGGCCCGCTCGGTATCGCGCCACCGGTGGGCTCGGGCAGCTCGTGGTCGGCGCTGGCTCGCGCCCGCGCCACGGCGGCCAGCCAGTCCCTCTCGTGCCGTCGCGCCTGACGCCCGGTGAAACCGGAGATCTTGATCAGCTGCGCGTGGTTGGCAGGGAACGACCTGGCCGCCTCGACGATCGCCATGTCGGGCAGGACCCGCCGCGGGGACAGGTCCGCGGCCTGCGCGATCTTGTCCCTGGCCGTCCAGAGCTCACGCACGACGGCGAGCCCGCGCCGGGACTGTACCCGGTGGATACCTGACGTGCGCCGCCAGGGATCGGCTCGTGGCGCGGTGGGCCTGGCCGCGAGCACGGCTTCGAACTCCTGCTCGGCCCATTCCATCTTGCCCTGGTCGATGAGCTCCGCGGCGAGGGCGTCCCGCAGTTCGACCAGCACCTCCACGTCGAGGGCCGCGTAGCGCAGCAGTTCCTCCCGCAGCGGGCGGGTCGACCAGTCGGCGGCCGAATGACCCTTCTCCAGGTGAAAGCCGAGCACCTCCTCGACCAGCGTGCCGAGAGCCACCCGCGGGTAGCCGAGCAAGCGCCCGGCCAGTTCGGTGTCGAAGAGCCGGCGTGGCCGGAAGCCGATTTCAGCCAGGCACGGCAGGTCCTGTGACGCTGCGTGCAGCACGGACTCAGCGTCGCCTACGGCGGCGTCGACGCCTGAGAGGTCGGGGCAGGCAATCGGGTCGATAAGTATCGTGCCGGCCCCCGCGCGGCGAAGCTGCACCAGGTATGCACGCTGGCCGTAGCGATACCCGGAGGCCCGTTCCGCATCGACCGCGACGGGTCCCTCACCCTTCGCCAGCCTGGCGGTAACCTCGGCCAGGGCCGCGTCTGTCTCGACAACGGGCGGTATGCCATCACGGGGTTCGAGCAGCGGGATTGACTCTCTGGGCCCCTCGGACTCCTCAGGTCCCCCGACCTCACTGCTTGCGCTCACCCCGGCTGCCGCAGTGCTCGCGTCCCCGGCGGTTCCAGGCCAGCCGCGGCCGACAGGCAGTCGCACCAGGCCGCGATGTGCGCTGAGAGGTCGAGCCTGCCGAGATCGCTCTGGCCCGGTCCCAGCCCGCTAAGCCCGGCGGATGCTCCCTGGCCACCGGGGCCCGCGGGAGACCAGGAGGCGCGCAGTTCAAACCCGGTAAGCGGAAGCTCGTCTCGCTTAGCGCCGAAACCCTCGGTGATAACCCTGGTGACCGTGCCGCTCGGCACCGCGTATCCGGGCACGTGCGCGTCTAGCGCCTCGGAAAGCCAGCTCCATCCCACCTCGCCTAGTAGGGGATCGGCTGCCATTTCCGGCTCCACATCGGCGCGGATATAGGCCACCAGCCGGAAAAACCCTTCCCAGCCTGCCTGGCCGTCCGGATCGTAGAGCAGCACCAGCCGTCCCCAGGCGACATCCACGTCGTCCCGCTGGACGGTGGCGGCGATGGCCGTGGCGTACGGGGCTAGTCGTTTGGGGGCCGGAACGTCCTCGAATTGCACGTCCTGGTGAACCTGAGCATCCCGGCCCGCCATGAAGGCGGCGGCCGCCGCGGCGAACGTCTCTTCCGCCCGCGATCCCGGAGCCCGCGCTGGCGGGCCGGGGACGCGGGCGGACGGAACTGCCGCCTTCGCATGCGGCGCTCCGGCACCGACCACCGGTGCCGGAGACCGGGCTGGCTTACCCCGTGCCTGATCGGGCGTCTTCGGCTTGGTCACGGGCGTCGTGGGCGTCTTGGGCGTCGTGGGCGTCTTGGACGTCTTGGGCGTCTTGGACGTCTTGGGGTCGGCCGCAGGGTCAGCCCCGGCTATAGGGTCAGCGTCGGCCACGGGATAGGGTGCCGCGCCTGATCCCGGGGCACGTGAGCGCGGGGTGCGCCGCTTCCCTGGCTCGTCAGCCGACCTCATGACTCGAGCGTACGTGTCTGTCATCCGCTTCTCACGCAGCGCCAAATTAGACTCATGCCGAAACACCAATGTTTCATGCTATTTACCGTGACTTAACGCCGGCCCGGGAACTAAAGCAAATCCACCCGGTAGGTCACGCCGCCATGGACGCGGTCGTGCCGCTGGCCGGATCGAGCCAGGGAAGGCCGATGATGAGAGCCTCGCCGCATATCGTGCAGCCCCACTCCTGGCAGTCACCTTCCAGCGCGTCCGGGCAGCTGGCAGGCTCCGCATGGAACTGCTCGAATAGCCGCTCTTCACTGCATCCGGCGCAGTACCTACTCAGGTGCGTCATCCTGGCGACCTCCTCGTTGGGTGCATCAAGGGACCTGGAGGGGAGTTGATCGAGGTTGCTGCCGATAGTGGCACGCTCTTACGCTGATTCGTGGGATCTCAGACGGCGTGTCTCCCCTCGGCTACGGTGTGGTGATGTGAGACGATCCCAGACGTGACCGCGCGCCAAACGAAGTCCCCTTTCCTGCAAGCCTGCCGACGAGAGCCGGTGCCGTACACGCCCGTCTGGTTCATGCGGCAGGCCGGCCGGTCGCTGCCTGAGTACCGGAAGCTCCGCGAGAGCATCTCGATGCTCGATTCGTGTACCCGTCCCGACCTGATCACCGAAATCACCCTGCAGCCGCTGCGCCGGTACGACGTAGACGCGGCCATCTTGTTCAGTGACATCGTGGTGCCGCTGCGCGCGGTAGGCATTGATGTCGACATCAAGACCGGGATCGGGCCGGTGGTCGAGAGTCCCGTGCGGACGTCGGCAGACTTGGCGCGGCTGCGCCCGCTCGCTCCCGAGGACGTGCCCTATGTCACCGACGCAGTGCGGTCACTCGTGGCCGAACTGGCGGAACGTCCGCTGATCGGCTTCGCGGGCGGCCCGTTCACGCTGGCCTCCTACCTGGTGGAGGGGGGGCCCTCCAAGAATCATGACAAGACCAAGGCGCTGATGTACGGGGACCCTGAGCTGTGGCACGCTCTGCTGGGGCGGCTCGCCGACATCACGATCTCGTTCCTTCAGATCCAGGTGGCGGCGGGCGTCTCGGCGGTCCAGCTCTTCGATTCGTGGGTCGGCGCGGTCGGCCCGGACGACTACCGGCACGCCATCTTGCCGCATACCAGCCGGATATTCGCCGCGCTCAGGTCTGCTGGCGTACCGCGTATTCACTTCGGGGTCGGCACGGGCGAGCTACTCGGGCTGATGGGGGAGGTCGGCGCCGATGTGGTCGGGGTCGACTGGCGTATCCCGCTTGACGAGGCCGTCCGGCGCGTCGAACCGGGGAAGGCGCTGCAAGGCAACCTTGATCCGGCGGTCCTGCTCGCTCCGTGGGAGGTTATCGAGAAGCGCGCCAGGGACGTGATCGCCAGGGGCCGCACGGCCGAGGGGCACGTGTTCAACTTGGGGCACGGTGTGCTGCCGGAAACCGATCCCGCCGTGCTGGCCAGGCTGGTCAACCTAGTCCACGCCGAGTCGGTTCACGCGCCCGCCTGAGTCGCAGCGTCCAGGGGCCGGGCTGCCTCGGCAGGCTCGTCAGGGTGTCCAGCGGGCGACGAAGCCCAGGTAACGTTCGGCGATCCTGTTCCGTGCCTCGGTGCGCGCGTCGTCGTCGTGATCGGACGCCTCATACTTGCTCACCACGTACTCCCAGATGCTTCGCCCGATCGCGAAGCCGACGAACGCGTCGACCTGGCTGGCCACCTCGAGCCAGCGGTCAAGCCGCTCGGCGGGCGCGTCGCGGCCCAGCACGATCAGGTCAGCGGTACGGCCGTCCGTCTTGGCCTGCTCGGCTACCTGCTGCGCCGCGTCGACGGTCTCCAGGCCTTCGACCTTCCACAGGGCGGGCTCGATACCGTGGGCCTGGTTGTCGGCGATGACCCGGGTGACCAGGCCCGGACGGATGTCACGGTCGTACGTAACGGTGACGTGGCCTGCCTGCCCGAGCTGCGCATCGGTGGCCGGCACGAGCAGTTCGTAGAGCAGCGGCACGCCCGCCTCCCGCAGACCGGAGCAGACCTGCGCGAGCTCGGCGAACTGCTCTTTACGCCGGGCGGCGTCGAAATCGGGGTTGTCCCGGATAAGCACCTTGGCGTAGTCGGGCTGGATGGCCCGGACGTGCTCGAGCCACTGATCGCCCCATTCCAGGGTGAACCAGTCGTGTCCGCTGGCTTCGACCGGCACCGCCAGCACGAGCGGCTGCCCGCCGCTCCGGGCCGCGTCGATGACCTCCTGGCCGTACCGCTCGTCCACGAGCACCCCGGCGCGCCCTGAGGTCACGGACGGAAGGGCTGCCAGCAGGCCTTCGAAGATCAGCTGCTTAGCGGCCTGCATCGCCGCGACCTGGTTGGGTTCGGGGTGATCATCTTTGACCTTGAACAAGGACTTGCCGAACGATTCGCGATGATCCATGGCCAAGATGAACAGCGGATCGTCGTGCCGCGGCTGCCAACCCGAATTGCCTGTCATGCCCGGCACGGTACCCGACCACGACCGTAGCCGGGGCCAGCAGGCCCTTGCTAGTTTTCCGGCGTGGCGGACTGGGCGGGCCTGCGGCGGCTCATCCAGCGCCTGCCGCGGAAGATCACGAAGACGGCGAACGCCGCGACGGCGGCGAACGGCGCCACCGCGCCGAGGAAGGCGAGAGTCCAGGACACCGTGATCCGCAGGGCGCGCCAGCCGGCGCCGAGACCGCCCGCCAGGCTGGGTGGGGCCTTGGGGTGATGCATCAGCGGCTTGGCCTGCGGGCCGAGGATGGTGAGCGTCACCGTCGCGTAGGTGGTCTCGTGGCTCAGGGCACGCTGCTGCGCCTGCATCGCCTCCAGGCTAGATTCCTCGTTGTTGATCTGGTTCTGCACGCTGAGCAGATCGCCGACCGAGCCGGCGTGCGACAGCAGGGCACGAAGCTGGGCGATCGCCGCCTCGTCCGAGGTGACCTGGCTGTTCACATCGGCCACCTGCTGGGTGACATCCTGGGCTTGCTGCTGCAAGGCCAGCTGGGTGCCGAGGCCGGACGAGAGCTGGCCGAGCGTGACCAGGTAGGACGCGACCGGGATCTTCAGCTGCACGCTGGCGGTTGACTCGGATGGGTGATCCGGATTAGCCGAGATCGTCTCGTTCGAGACGTACCCGCCCGCTCCCTCGGCGATCTGGGCGGCCTTCGCGGCGGCGGAGCTTACGCCTTGTGCCCGGACGGTCAGTTGCGCGGTGTAGATGATGTCGCTGGCCGGCGCCAGCCGCGCCGTGGTACCCATGGCGGCCTGTCCGGCTGCGTTAGCTGCGGCGGCACTGCCAGGCGCGCTGCTCAAGGGTGCGGGCGCGGCGGCTACAGCGCCCGGCGCGGACCGCGCCGAGGTGCCCGACGAACTGGTCGCGGAACTCGCGCTGCTTCCCGAGCATCCCGCTAGGAGAATGCCCCCGCCGAGCATGGCGCTGCCGATCGCGAGCGCCGCGACCGCCTGATGTCTCGTGTACCCGGTCCGCGCGTGACGGCCGGCCAAACCCCGTGTGTTGAGCATGCCGTTGTGACGGCAGGGGGGAATCTGGCGGTTCCGCCGCTATGGTCACGATCACGCACCGGCCTGGCGGCATCCGGGTTACGCCGTACCCGGCCGTGGCCAGCGGAAGGCTCAAGTGAGTGCCTGATAAGTGGACCGCCAGCAGCTGAGCCGCCGACCGTGGCCGTCCGGCGGGCCCAAGCGCCCCGCCCCGCCCTCTGCTACCTCACCAGCCCCGCCCGCATCATCTTCGCTCACTAGTACGACACCGGGGAGAATTACCGTGGAAGATCCGGCCTCAGTGGAAAAAAAGGGGCTCTATCGGGTACCGGATCATCCGCGCAAGCCGGATCTTCCACGATCTTCCCGGAGCCCGCCACACCACGGGACGCTCGCGCACCACGGCGCGCACCGGCATCGCCGTACGGACCAGGCCACCACCCAAATGCACGATACCGAGGCCGCCGGCCCGCGGAGCATTCACCAAAACGCCCAATAAGAGCACGGCGCCTCCGTACGTCCCATGGCGCGGTGTCTGCCAGGCTGGTAGGCATGAACCCTCCGAACGCGCAGCCGCATGTGGTCATCGTGGGCGGCGGCATCTCCGGACTGGCGGCCGCATTTTTCCTCAGAGATGAGGCGGTGCGGGTCACTGTGCTTGAGGGGTCCGCACGGCTCGGCGGCAAGCTTGCGGTGTCCGAGATCGCGGGCGTGGCCGTCGACGAGGGCGCCGAGGCGCTGCTCGTCACCCGGCCGGAAGGAACCGGGTTGATCGCCGATGTCGGGCTGGCCGACCAGCGCGTAACGCCGGGCACCACGTCATCCGCGATCTGGACGCTGGGCGCGCTGCGGCCGATGCCTCGACGCCAGTTCATGGGCGTACCGTCCGACCTGGCCGAGCTGGCCACGTCCGGAGTGGTATCAAAGGAAGGTATAGCCCGGGCCAGCCAGGACCTTGAGCTGCCGCCGACCGTTCGCGATGGCGATGTACCTGTGGCACGTTACGTCTGCGCGCGGCAGGGTGAAGAGGTCGTGGACCGGCTGGTCGACCCGCTGCTCGGCGGGGTCTACGCCGGACGTTCAGAGGAGCTGTCGTTCGACGCGACCCTGCCCGCGCTCGCGGCGGCCTCCCGCCGGTACCGGTCCCTGGCCGAGGCAGTGCGATCCTTGCTTCCGGCCCCGGTCCCAGGTGCGGGTCCGGCCCAGGCCGGCGACCGAAACGAAACGTCCGGGGCAGGCACGCGTGCGGGCGGCTCCGTATTCACCACCCTCGCCGGGGGACTGGGGACGCTGCCCGACTTCCTGGCGAAGGCGTCAGGAGCGGCGGTGCGGACAGCCTCGATCGCTCGCGAGCTGTCACGCGCCGAGACGGGTTGGCGGCTTACCCTGGGATCGGCGGCGGCACCAGAGCAGGTCGATGCTGACGCGGTGATACTCGCCGTCCCGGCCCGGCCCGCTGGCCGTCTGCTCGCGGGAGCGCCAGGCGCGTCGGCGGCCGTCGCGGCGTTCGGCGAGATCAGCTACGCGAGCATGGCGATCGTCACGCTGGCCTATCCGCGATCCGCCTTCCCCGGATCTGAGCCCGGGCTCAGCTCGCTCGGGTGGAGCGGATACCTGGTGCCGGCCGTGGACGGACGAGCGGTCAAAGCGGCCACCTTCTCCACCGTCAAGTGGCCGCACCTAGCCAAGGCCGTTCCCGGTGCCGAGCCCCTGGAGATCGTGCGCTGCTCGGTAGGCCGCATCGGCGAGGAGGCGCTGCTGCAGCGGTCAGACGATGAGCTGGCCGCAGTGGCTGCCACGGAACTCGCGGAGGCGACCGGGGCGCACGGCGTACCGGTCGCCACTCGCGTTACCCGCTGGGGCGGTGCACTACCCCAGTACACGGTCGGGCACCTGGACCGGGTGGCCAGGATTCGCGCGGCGGTCGCGGCGCAGCCAGGACTGGCGGTATGCGGCGCGGCCTACGACGGGATCGGCATACCAGCCTGCGTAGCGACGGCCCGCGCGGCGGCCAGCCAGGTCCTGGCGTTTCTCGCCGCCCGGCCCTGACGGCGCGGCGCGGCGCGGCCAGGTGCGGTGCGGCGCGGCGCGGCGCGGCCAGGCGCGGCGCGGCCAGGTGCGGCGCGGTGGGAGCCGTGGCCGACAATAGTGACATGGCTGACGAACAAGAGATGACTGAGCCGGGGGACGCCCCCGCCGAGGCGGAGGCCGCACGCAAGCCGAAGGCGCGCGATCTCAACGAACTGGTCAGGTACACGATGTGGTCGGTGTTCCGGGTGGCCGACCGGGCCGCGCTGGACGCCGGCGGCCTGGGGAACGCGGCCGCCGAAGTATCCGACCTGCTTGACCAGGCGGCGGCTAAGGGCATCGTCACCCGCGGCGGCTACGACATCCAGGGGCTGCGGTCCGACGCCGACTACATGTTCTGGTGGGTCGCGCCGACTTCCGATGACCTGCAGGACATCTACGCGGGCTTCCGCCGGACCCGCCTTGGCCGGTGCAGCGAGCCGGTCTGGTCGGTCATGGCGCTACACCGCCCCGCGGAGTTCAACAAGAGCCACATCCCCGCTTTCCTGGCGGAGGAGGAGCCCCGCGCCTACGTGAGCGTGTATCCCTTCGTGCGCTCGTACCAGTGGTACCTGCTCGATCCCGCGGAACGGCGCCGGCTGCTCGCCGAGCACGGGATGATGGCGCGTGAGTACCCGGACGTCAGGGCCAACACGGTCGCCTGCTTCTCGCTCAACGACTACGAGTGGATCCTCGCCTTCGAGGCTGATGAACTGCACCGGATCGTCGACCTGATGCGCCACCTCCGCGGGGCTGAGGCCCGCCTGCACACCAGGGTAGAGATCCCGTTCTACACGGGGCGGCGTAAGCCCATCCGCAACCTCGTCGCCAGCTTGGCGTAACTCCGGCCCAGGAGGCTAACGTCGAGGCATGCCTGATGATCTGCGGGTGAACGGCTGGCTGCTGATACCAGACAATGAGCTGCGGGAGCGTTTCTCCCGGTCATCGGGACCCGGAGGCCAGTCGGTGAACACCGCCGACAGCCGGGTTGAGCTCTCCTTCGATGTCGAGCGCTCACCCGCCCTCCCCGAGTGGGCGCGAGCCCGGGCCCTCGAGCGTCTGGCCGGGAGGCTGGCTAACGGCGTGCTCACGGTGGCCGCATCCGAGCAGCGCAGCCAGCTCGCTAACCGACAGGCCGCCCGGGCCAGGCTGGCCGCCCTGCTACGGGCCGCGGTCGCGCCGCCGCAGCGCGCGCGCGTCCCGACCAAGCCAAGCCGGCGGGCGAACGAACGGCGCCTCGAGGCCAAGCGCAACCGCGGCGCGACCAAGCGGGCGCGCCGGTACGACCGCAGAGACCCGGACTGACCCCCACGCCAACGGAGCAAACCCCCTCATCCACACCAGGACGCAAGTTGGACGTGACGTTCCCTGTGTGCCTATGGTGATCAAAGGACGGGTTGCCGACGGTCTGCTTCCGGTTGCCCCGCTGGACAGCCGTTGCCCCAGACCCTGGCGACGATCCATGCTTAGACAAGACGTCGCTCACCGGGAGTTCACGTGGCGCAGCCAGTAGAACCCGTGTCATCTGCCGTGTCAGAGCGCCCAGCCGCGCCCGCAGACCGGCGCTGGCTGATATTGGTCGTCGTCGCCGTGGCCCAGCTCATGGTGGTCCTGGACTCTAGCGTCGTGAACATCGCGCTGCCGTCCGCACAGCATGCACTGGGGTTTTCTAACGACGACCGGCAGTGGGTGGTGACGGCCTACTCGCTGGCCTTCGGCAGCCTGCTGCTGGTGGGCGGCCGGCTCGGCGACATGTTCGACCGCAAGCGGGTATTCATCATCGGCCTCATCGGGTTCGCCGTCGCCTCGGCCATCGGCGGCGCCGCCGTCTCGTTCGCGATGCTGGTCGCGGCCCGGGCGCTGCAGGGCGCGTTCGGCGCCATCCTCGCGCCGTCCGCGCTCGGCACGCTGGTCAGCACGTTCCAGGACCCGCGCGAGCGGGGCAGGGCCTTCGGCGTCTTCGGCTCGGTCGCCGCCGCCGGCGGCGCCATCGGGCTGATCCTGGGCGGGGCGCTCACCCAGTACCTGTCGTGGCGCTGGACGCTGTACGTCAACCTGGTGTTCGCCGTGATCGCCGTGGCCGGCGCCCTGGCCTACATCCGCAGCAGCCGCCCGGCCACCCGCCCGCAGATGGACTGGCCCGGGAGCGTACTGGCCTGCGCCGGGCTCTTCCTGATCGTCTTTGGCTTCTCCCACGCCGAGACCGCCGGCTGGACCGCCGCGCTGACCATCGGCTCCCTGGTGCTCGGCGTGATCCTGCTGGCCGCGTTCGTCTACGCCGAGCAGCGTGTCAGTCACCCGCTGCTGCCGCTCCGGGTGGTCCTCGACCGGGCTCGCGGCGGCTCCTATGTCTCCGTCGGCCTGGTGGGAATCGCGATCTTCGGCCTGTTCCTGTTCCTCACCTACTACCTGCAGACCATCAAGGGATACAGTCCGTTCACCAGCGGGCTGCTGTTCCTGCCGATGGTCGTCTGCATCCTGATCAGCTCCAACCTCTCCAGCATCGTGCTCCTGCCCCGCCTCGGGCCGCGTGCCCTGATCGCGACCGGCATGGTGCTAGGCGCGGCCGGGACGGGCTACCTGAGCCGGATCACCGTTACCGCCGGCTACGCCAGCGCCGTGCTGCCCGCCCTGCTGATCATGGGCCTGGGCTTCGGCATGATCTTCGCCCCGGCTATCAACACGGCCACGGCAGGCGTCGCGCGCGAGGACTCGGGTGTGGCCTCGGCGCTGGTCAACACCATGCAGCAGGTCGGCGGGTCGATCGGGACCTCCGCCCTCAGCACGATCGCGCTGACCGCCACGGCCAGCTACCTGGTCGCGCATCACGCCAGTCCGCTGGCGCCGGCTATCGCGGCCACCCACGGCTACACCGTGGCCTTCTCGGTATCGTCGGGGGTGCTTGCGGTCGGCGCGATCCTCGCGATCGTGCTGCTTCCGTCCCGGCGGCGCCTCGAGCAACTGCGGAACCCCGCCCCCGCCCCCGCCCCGGCTCCCGCCGCGATTCCCGCTCTCGCTTCCGCCGCCGTCTCCGCTCCGGCGCCGCAGCTTGAGCTAAAGGCGATTCCCGTGGCCCTGATGTGCTGTTCGCCAGTCACCAAGACGGTTTCAGTATCGACGGCCACGTCGCCCCAGCCTCGCGGCTGAGTTCAGAACGCTAGAACCCCCGGGCTCAGAGCGCTGGCACGTTGACGACGATCGCTTCCTGTGTAGACCGGGCGATCACCACGACCGCCTCGGTGTCGAGGGACGGGTTCTCCTCCCGGTGCGGAACATGCGGCGGCACCCATACGTAATCACCTGGCTCGGTCTCCAAGCGGACCAGCGCCCCGCTATCCGGGTCCCGGTACACGAAGACCGGGTGACCGGACACCACGTAAATACCCGTTTCCGACTCCCCATGGTGATGATCACCGGACGAGGTGCCAGGGAGGACCACGGTCCGCCCCATCCAGAGAGCCGAAGCGCCCACGAGGTCACCGGAGATAGCGGCCGACCGCACCATCCCGCCGGTCTGCGCGGTCCCGGCCGACAGCGAGTCCGCCCGGATCAGCCGCAGGCTCACGAGGCGTCCGCGGCCGGTTCCAGGTTCAGCGACACCGAGTTGATGCACCACCGCTGGTCGGTGGGGACGTCGTAGCCCTCTCCAGCGAATACGTGGCCCAGGTGGGAGTCGCACGCCGCGCACCGCACCTCGGTGCGAACCGCGCCGAGCGACCGGTCCTCGATGAGCACGACCGCGTCGGATTCAGACGGCTGGTAGAACGACGGCCAGCCGCAGTGCGACTCGAACTTGGCGTCCGAGCGGAACAGCTCGGCACCACACGCCCGGCAGCGGTAGACCCCCTCAGTCTTGGTATCGGTGTACTCCCCGGTGAACGGGGCTTCGGTGTCGGCCTGGCGGAGCACCGCGTACTCCTGCGGTGTCAGCTGCTCCCGCCATTCGGCGTCCGTACGGTTCACCTTGTCCATGCCCCGAGCTTAACCAATCGGAATCGCAGGCCCAGGATGGGATACTCGTGCCTATGGTTATTCAGGTGTCAGCCGGGCGCATGGTGGGGCGGGACGCCGAGCTCGGCCGTCTGCTCACGCTGCTCGATGACGCCGAGGCCGGCCGGTCGGTGGCCGCGCTGGTCAGCGGCGACGCGGGGGTCGGCAAGTCCCGTCTGGTCAGTGAGGTGACCCGGCTGGCCGCCGGACGCGGCTTCACCGTCCTGTCTGGTCAGTGCGCCGAGCTCGGCGACAGCGTGCCCTACCTGCCGCTGGCCGACGCGCTCCGGGGCGCCGCCGAGTCCACCGGGGTTCGCGACGCGCTGGCCTCGCGCTCAGCCCTAGGCCGCCTGCTGCCCGAGGGCGGCGACGGCGGCGGAGCGAATGAAGATCGCTCCGGATTGGCCCGGCAGCAGATGTTCGGTGCCGTGCTCGGCCTGCTCACCGAGCTGGCGGCCGCGGCCCCGGTGCTGCTGGTACTCGAGGACCTGCACTGGGCTGACGCCTCGACCAGGGACCTGGTCACGTTCCTGTCCCGGATGCTGCACCGGGAACGGGTCGCGCTTATCGGTACTTACCGGACCGATGACCTGCACCGCCGTCACCCGCTCAGGCCGGTGGTGGCCGAACTGCAGCGACTGCCCAGCGTAGTCTCGGTCGACCTCGCGCCGCTTGATCTATCGGCCCTGGCCGAGCACCTGACGGCGGCCGCCCTTGGGCGCCTCGACGCGACCCAGCTCAACGACATCGTGGCCCGGGCCGAAGGCAACGCCTACTACGCCGAGGAATTGCTCGCCGCTTGCCTCGGTGGCGGTTCAGCCGACCACAACGCCCTGCCCGCGGGACTGGCGGCCCTGTTGCTCAGCCGGGTGGAGCAGCTGTCCGACGCCGCGCAGCGGGTGCTCCGCGCGGCGGCGGTCGCCGGGCGCAAGGCCGACGACGAGCTGGTCCGCGCGGCGTCGGGCCTGGCCGCGGACGAATACGAGGCCGCGGTACGCGAGGCGGTCACCCACCAGTTGCTCGTGCCCGACGGAACCGAGGGCTACGTCTTCCGGCACGCGCTGCTGCGCGAGGCGGTCTACGCGGACCTGCTGCCGGGGGAGCGCACCAGGCTGCACGCCACGATGAGCTCGCTGCTCTCTGACGAGCTGCGGCTGGCGATGCCAGGGACCGCCGCCGAACTCGCCCAGCACTGCCTGGCCAGCCATGACATTCCCGGCGCGTTCGCTGCCTCGGTACGGGCCGGGAAGGAGGCCGAGCGGCTGGGCGCGCCGGCCGAGGCGCACCGCCACTATGACCAGGCGCTCGCCTTGTGGGAGCGGGTCGCCGAGCCGGAGAAGACGGCTGGCATGGCCCGCGGCAAGCTCGGCCTGATGTCCGCGACCACTGCGGCCGACAGCGGCGACTACGAGCGCGCCGTCCACCTGCTCCGCCGGCTGCGGCAGGCACTTGCCGCCCTGGCCGAACGTGGCGACACCGAGCAAGACCTCTTCCTGGCCGCCAGGATCGGCGAGCGCCTCGCCTCCTACCTGATGCTGATGGACGACCGCAAGGCCATCGAGGAGGCCGTCGAGGTGGCCCGGACTACGGTTGACGCCACTCCCGCGGAGCCTCCCACGTGGCAGTACGCCCGGGCGATCTCTGCGTACGCCAACACCTTGCTGAGCGAGGACGACTACACCATCGCCAGGGAACAGGCCGAGCGCGGGCGGGCCGTGGCCCGGGCCGCCGGCGCGCCATGGGTGGAGGCCGACGCGCTGGTCACCCTGGGTTATATCAGCAACCGCGAAGGCCGTAACGACGAGGCGATCAAGCTGCTGACCGAGGCGCACAAGCAAGCCCGCGAGGCCGAGGTCCTCGGCGTGGAGCTGCGGGCCGCGTACTACCTGGCGCAGGCTCACCTGGAGCTTGGCGACCTGGCCATCGGCGCGGCCGTGGCGCACGAGGGAACCAAACGGGCCAACCAGACCGGGCTGAACATGGCGCCCTTCGGCCTCGACGTGCAGCACCTGCACTTCCAGTGCCACTTCGCCGACGGCAAGTGGGATCACGCCCAGGCGATTGCGGACGGCTTTCCAGTGCGGGTGACCAGCGTGCCCGAGGCGTACCTGTCCTCGATGGCCCTGTTCATCGACGTGGCGCGAGATAACCCCGCCGTGGCGGAACGACTAGCCTGGATCGAGCCTTTCTGGTCAGCCCACGGGTTCGACGAGTTCATGGCGCGCGGACTGCTGGCCGAGCATGCCCTCTGGCGGGGCGACACCGAGCAGGCCATCCAGGAGGCTCGGCTCGCGATCGGCCTCGTCGACGAGCCGCCCTGGGGTTACCACCCCTCCGCCATCAGGCCGGCCACGGTCGCCCTGGGCGCCCGGGCCGACCGGGCCGTTCACGCCCGCGCCACCGGTGACGACGAAACCGTGGCCGCCGAACTCACTCCGGCCGCCGAGCTGCTGCAGATTGCCCGCGAGGGCGCCGCGTTCCGCAAGCGCCCCAAGTTCATCCTTGGCCCCGAAGGACGCGGCTGGCTCGCCCGGGCCGAGGCGGAGTACCGCCGGGCCAGCGGCGACAACGACCCGCAGGCCTGGCAGCTGGTCCTCGACGCGTTCGGCCCCGACTACGTGTACGAGACCGCCCGGACCCGATGGCGGCTGGCCGAGGCGTTCGCCGAGGCGGGCCGCCGGGACGAGGCCGCGGACCAGTGGCGCCAGGCGGTTCAGTCCGCGGACAAGCTGGGGGCCAGGCCGCTGCGCCGGGCGCTCGACGATCTCGCCCGCCGGGCCAGGATCGGGACCTCGGTACAGCCGGTTGACGGCGCGGTGCTGGCCGCGCTGACCAGCCGGGAACGTGAGGTGCTGCGGCTGATCGCCGCGGGCCGCAGCAACCGGGAGATCGCTACCGTGCTGTTCATCGCGCCGAAGACCGCCAGCGTGCACGTGTCCAACATCCTCGGCAAGCTCGGCGCCGCCAGCCGTACCGAGGCCGCCGCCATTGCCTACCGCGAGGGCCTGACCAGCCAGCCGTCGCCGCGCTGACGCCGCTCAGCCCGGCTGCATCACCGCAGCTCCATCACCGCAGCTCCATCACCGCAGCTCCATCACCGCAGCTCCATCACCGCAGCTCCATCACCGGGGCGCGAGTTCGGTCAGGATCTCCTCCGCGCGCTCGGCCGCGGCCTCTGGCGCTACCGCGGGGTTGCCGACCTGCGGATCCCAGTTCAGGTCGTAGAACAGCTCGGTGACGCCCTGCCCGGCCAGCCAGTCGGCGTCCTCGCGGATCTGCGGGTAGCTGCCCGACAGCAGCCGGCGGCTCCCGTCCGGCCCCTTGGCCTCCTCGCCGGCCAGCACCACGCCCCGGCAGATGATGCGCACGGCCGCGGGATCACGGCCGGCCGCCGCGGCCGCCGCCCCGATCACGCTGACCGCCTCACTGATCTTGGTCAGGTCGGCGCGGCTGGAGGTGATCCAGCCTTCGGCGATCCGCCCGGCCCGCTCCATGGCCGGCCGGGACATGCCGCCGAGCAGCACCGGTGGCCCGGGCTTCTGCACGGGCCTGGGGTCCTGCCGCCCGGCCGGGACCGTGTAGAACTCGCCGTCGAACGAGCTGACCTCATCGGCCCACAGCGTCCGCAGCACGCCCAGGAACTCCTCGGCACGCGCGCCGCGCCTGGCCATAGACGCGCCCGTGGCGGCGAATTCCTCCGGCATCCAGCCGATGCCAAGTCCGAGGTCGAGTCGGCCGCCGGACAGCACGTCGACGGTCGTGGCCTGCTTGGCCAGGTAGGCGGGGGAGACGAACGGCAGGTTGAGAATCGCCACCCCGAGCCTGATCCGCGACGTCCGGGCGGCCACGTACCCCAGCGCCACCATTGGGTCGAGCACGCTGCGGTACACCGGCTCCATGCCCGACCCCTCGGGCACCAGCAGGCGCTGGAAGCTCCACAGCGACGCATACCCGGCGTCCTCCGCCCGCCTGGAGATAGTGGCGAGATACTCCGGGGTCGCCCATGCGCCCGCGACCGGGGCGCCGAATCCGATCTTCATGTCCCCACCTTATTAAAAGAATTTGGGCCGAACGGGGCGTCGTGCCTGCCCGCGGCCAGCTGAGCGCCCCCCGTAGACTCCAGCCATGCCCGAATCGTCCCCGCTGCCGGTCACCGAACGTACCAGGCACCGCCGCCTGCGTGAGCAGGGCAGCACCGACCGGCGCGACCTGGAGGAGATCCTCGCGGCCGGGCTGATCTGCCATCTCGGGGTCGTGGTTGACGGCGCCCCGATGGTCGTGCCCACCGTCTATGGCGTCGCGGGCGATACGGTCTACCTGCACGGTTCGGTGGCCAGCCGCAGCCTGGTCAGCGCCCCGCAGGCCACGATCTGCGTCACGGTGACCCACCTGGACGGGCTGGTGCTGGCCCGGTCGGTCTTCGAGCACGCCGTCAACTACCGCAGCGCGATGATCTACGGCACACCCCGGCTGGTGACCGCCCCGGCGGAGAAACTGGCCGGCCTGCGCGCGCTCTCCGAGCACATCGCACCCGGCCAGTGGGACTACGCCCGCCGCCCCAGCAAGAAGGAACTCGCCAAGACCACCCTGCTCGCCCTGTCGCTGGCCGAGACCTCGGTGAAGATCCGCACCGGGCCGCCCGACGACGGCGACTCCCCGGACGCCGCGCTCCCGGTCTGGGCCGGCGTGCTGCCGCTCACCGCCGCCTGGGCGGCCCCCGAACCCGATCCCGTGCTCCCCGCGAGCATCCCGCTGCCGCCGCACATCGCCGCCCTGGCCCGCCGCCCGGTGGGGTGAGCGGCGTGCCGCCGGGCCTGCCCCTGTCGGCCAGCGGCCGTTCGTCGCCGGCGCGGCTGGCCGGCGCCGCCGGCCGGCGCGGCCGCCTGGCCGGGGCCAAGGGTGCTGGACAGCCTGAAGTCGACGATCCCCCCGCATCGGGCCTGGGGCCGGCTGACCATTAACCGACCTTGGGCAGGACCGTGGCGGCGAGCCGCTCCATCTGCTCGCGCAGGTCGAACAGCGCCGTGAACAAGATGAGTTCCGCGCCGGCCGCCGCCACCTGGTTCGCCTCGCGCGCGCAATCCGCGGCCGTGCCCGCGACCGCGGCGGCTTCGATGGTCGGCACCCGCTGCCCGTAGATCCGTTCCAGGGCCGCGTTGGTCCGGGTCCGGGCACGCCCGGCGTCCTCGTCGATCGCGATGTACAACCGCTTGGCGATGGGGAAGTCCTCGATCGGACGCCCGGCTTCCGCGAGCGCGGCCCGGACGATCTGGACCTGCTCGGCGAACTTCGCGGTGGCGGAGGACCCCGCGCCGAAGAAGCCGTCGCCCATGCGCACGGCGCGTCGCAGCGCGGGTTCGCTGGCCCCGCCGAACCAGAGCCGCGGGTAGGGCTTCTGGAACGGCTTGGGCTCCATCGGCGCGTCCTCGAGCTGCCAGAACTCGCCGCTGAAGGTGACCCGCGGCTCGGTCCACAGCGCCTTCATCAGCTCGATTCCCTCGGTGAACCGCGAGATGTACCGCCCGGAGTCGACACCGAAGGCAGCGAACGGGCGGTCCTTGCCGCCGGTGCCGACGCCGACCTCGATCCGGCCGCGGCTGAGCTGGTCCATCGTGGCCACGCTCTTGGCGAGGTGCACCGGACTATGCAGGGTGGACACGAACACCACGCATCCCAGCCGCATCCGCTGCGTGCACGCCGCGGCGTAGCTCATCGTCTCGATCGGCCCGAGCTGCGGCTCTGGGCCGAGCATCCCTTCCTGTGTCCACGCGCTTTCGAAGCCGAGCTCTTCGGCGCGTGCCATGTAGGCCTGGAAACCGTCAGGATCGAACTCACCGTCGGCGTAGAACTGCGGGATCGCGATCGCGAATTTCATAGCCAGCAGCGTAGCCGTCAGCCTGCTGATGCGCGCCCGGGTCGAACGCGCCGAAGGCGAAGTCATGCCAGCTCATCGACATGCCGCGGGCGGCCGCGCCGTAGTAGTACGCCAGCGTGCCCTGGCCCAGGGCCCACGCATGCGACAGGGCCGCCAGGCCTCGCGATCGCACCCACGGCGACGCGGCGCAGCCACCGACACCGACACCGACCCTATGCTCGTGTTGTGCGCACCGGTTACCTATTCGTGCCCCGGGTGCGGGGCGGCCGATGACGGTCGGCTTGGCCGCGCGGCTCCGCCCGATCTGCCTGGCCTTTCCCGAGGTTACCGAGCGGCTCAGCCATGGCGCGCCGACCTGGTTCGTCCGGGACAAGAGCTCGTTCGTGACGCTGTGGGCTGACGGGCATCATGACCACCAGTTCCCGCACCTGTGGTGCGCGGCGCCGCCGGGTGCGCAGGCCGAGCTCGCCGCCGCGGAACCGGAACGGTTCTTCCGGCCGCCGTATGTCGGTGGCCGCGGCTGGATCGGCGTCCGGCTCGACCATGACGTCGACTGGTCCGAGATCGCCGAGGTCTGCCGGGACGCCTACCGGGTGATCGCGCCCGCCCGCCTGGCGGCCCGGCTTGATGGCTAGCCGCAAACTGCCCGGGTGATCTCGGCGGCGCAGCCCCACGACAGCGAGACGCCGGCGCCGCCGTGGCCGTAGTTGTGCCAGAGCACGCCGCCGTCTAGCGGCTCGGCTTCCAGCCGGACCTCGGGGCGGCACGGGCGGAAGCCGACTCGGTGTCCTAGGATTTCCACCCCACGCAGACGAGGATCGATGGCGGCGCAGTTAGCGACGATTCGTTCGGCTATATCGTCTTGAGGGTCTGGATCTGAGTTGGCCTCGTCGTTCGTGCCGCCGAGCAGGATCTCCGCACCGTGCGGGAACATGTAGACGATCCAGGGCGGCTCCGGGTCTCGGTTGATGAGGAACTCCTCGATGCCCGGGTTCGCGGCGATCACCACCTGACCGCGCACCGGTACCACCTCGAGGTCGGGGACCAGCTCACGGGCGGCGGCCCCCGAGCAGTTGACCACCACCGGCGCCACGCCCGCCAGCTCGGCGAGCGACCCCGCCGGCGCCACCTCGAGCCTGCCGCCGGCCCGCTCGAACCGGGCGTTCAGGTAGCCGAGGTAGACCGGCATGGTGGCCAGCGGGGCGCAGTAGTGCCAGCCGTGGGTGAAGCCGGCGGGCAGTTCTGCTGGGTCACACAATCGCAGGCCGTCGATGAGGTGGGTCCAGTCGTGGGGCTCAAGCGAGGTCCGGGAGACCTCCCGGCCGCTGGCCATCCGCACCCCGGTGCCGGGTTCGGTGGCCAGCTTGGCCAGGGCCTCGAGTCCGGCCCGTCCCCATTCCAGCACCCGGTCGGGCGGCCCGACGCGGACCGGGCCCCAGACCGCCCCGGCCGCCGCCGACGTCGTTTGCCCGGGCCGGACCGCCGTCCTGATCGTCACGCTGAGCCCGGCCTCGGCCAGGCAGATTCCGGTCGTCAGGCCGCTGACCCCGGCCCCGATCACGAGAACGTCCATGAGCCGACCGTATCCGGTCGCGGTCGGCCCGGCCCTCGCTAGATAACGACGAAAAGCACGACGACGATGGCGATGATCGCGACTATGGCCAGCAGGGCGACTCCCGCCTGGCCCCGCTGACGGCCGACGGCCTGCCCGGTCGGCACGATCGGATCGATACCGTGTGATCCGGTGTGATGATGGCCAGGAACGCTGTGACCGCTATGGTGCGTGTCACCGGGAACGTGTCCGCCGCCGATGTGCCCCCCGCCGATGTGCCCCCCGCCGATGTGACCGCCGCCGCCATCGTGCATGTTGCGCCTCCGTCGTCTGGCCGGCCGCCCTCAGCTTAGGCGCGACCGCGGAACAGAGTAAAGGTCTCGAACTTGCTGTAGTCAGGGGTAGGCGTGCCCTTGGCGCCGGTACCGGGATTGACCGGGTCCGCGTCCACGGCGTGATATTGCGTGACGGTAATGCTGGTCTCGCCGCTGTCCTCGGGACCGGGGTCGACGTCGAAAACCGCGATCCCGTAGCCGGTGGCGGTGTCTCGCCGGGCCGACCAGATGGCGTCCTCGGCTGCGTCGGCGGGGGAGCGGGCGTAGACGTCCGGCGTCGAGGTGAGGGCGGGGCGGTCGGACCGGGTGAACACCTTGGCCTGGCGCTGGCCGTCGGCGGTGTCGGTCCCGTACTCGTCCAGCGGGGCGTCGGTGCCGCCGCAGCCGAGGATGAGGTGCACCGTGCCCTGGCTGGTGTCGAAGATCCCGCTGTCGGTGGTGGTCACCGGGTGCGGCCGGAGCGTGTTGACCTCGGCGCCGGTCGCTACCTCGTGGCCGGCGTTACGGTCGGCACCGCGCACCGGGAAAGACCGCTCGTAGTCGTGATCGTGGCCGGACAGCACCAGATCCACCTGGTACCGGTCGAATAGCGGCAGCCATTCCGCCCGTATGCCCAGGTCGGAGCCGTTCCCCGTGGCCGAGGAGGACGCCGCGCACTGGTGCATCTGGACGATGATCCAGTCGACCGACGCGTCACCGCGCGCGGCCGCGAGCGTCCGCTCCAGCCACGCGGTCTGCGCGCCGTCCGAATAGCCCCTGATGTAGAACGACGTGCCGGGCTCAATCGGCGGGTTGCCGGTACTCGCCGCCGGGACCAGGGCCGCGGGACCCGCGACGAACGCGCCGGCGTCCTGACAGACCACGTTGTCGGCGTCGAGGGAGACGAACACGACCGAGCCGATGCGGAAGGAATACCAGCGGCCGCCGAAACCCGGCACGTGGTTGTCGGGCAGCTGGTAGCGGGTCAGGTAGGAGGTGAATCCCTGCGGCCCGTTGCCGAACTCCACTTCGTGGTTGCCCGGGCACGGCATCCAGGGCCGGTTCGCGGCCGACGTCTGGTTGTTGTTGCCGAAGTCACGCCACACCTCGGGCTGGACGGTCGGGTTCAGGTCCGCGTAGCACAGGTCGCCGTTCAGCAGGTGGAACAGCGGCTCGAAGGACTCGACGGCCTCGACCGCGTACGCGCTCTGGCCGTAGGAGAGGACCCAGGCGGTGTTCGGCGTGGCCAGGTCGCCGAAGCTGGTGAAGCGGAACGGCGTCCGGCCGTGCGGCGCGGTACGGAAGGTGGCGCTGAACGGATCCGCGGCGTCGTCGTCGTTGTCCGCGGTCACTACGTACGCGTAGGTAGCGCCGGGCCGCAGCCCGTTGACGTGCGCGTGGTAGGTCCAGACCGTCTCGCCGTTGAGCCCGTCGGTGTACTGCCGGGGTTTGGCCGGGATGATCCGCTGCCCGATGCGGACCCGCGGCCTGGCCGCCTGGCCGGGCGAGGCCCACGAGACGACGATGCTGGTCGCCGGATTCTCACCCCAGGTGAGATGGATCTGCTCGGGAGTGCCGTCGCCCGCCCCGGCCCGAGCGCCTGCGCGTGCCTTACGCGTCCGCGTCGCCGCCTTCGCGGGACCGGCGGTGGCTGCGAGCAGGCCCGTGCTGCCCGCGCCGGCCAGCACCTGACGGCGCGACATCGCGGACCGGGACGGCCGCGAGCCATCTGAGTTCCCCGGCATAACGCAAACGTAAAGGAGCCGGGTAAACGTCAGATGGCGTAACGGAATGTCACGTCGCCCCATCCGATGAACAGTGTTGCCCGGGGTTGACCCCTGGAACCCCGCGACTGGGGCCCATCCCCAGACCCCCTTTAGACGCGGGTCCAGGCTTCGGTAAGGACGGTGCGCAGGATCTGCTCGATCTCGTCGAAATGCTCCTGCCCGCAGATGAGCGGCGGGGAAAGCTGGATCACCGGGTCGCCGCGGTCGTCGGCCCGGCATACCAGCCCGGCGTCGAACAGGGCCTGCGACAGGAAGCCGCGCAGCAGTCGCTCCGACTCGTCGTCATTGAACGTCTCGCGGTTGGCCTTGTCCTTGACCAGCTCAATGCCGTAGAAGTACCCGGCGCCGCGGACGTCCCCGACGATCGGCAGGTCGGCGAGCTTTTCCAGGGTGGCGCGGAACGCGGCCTCGTGGGTGCGGACGTTCCCGAGCAGGTCTTCCTTCTCGAAGATGTCCAGGTTGGCCAGCGCCACCGCGGCGGACACCGGGTGACCTGCGAACGTGATGCCGTGCAGGAACGTGGCCGTGCCCGCGGTGAACGGCTCCATCAGCTCGTCGCGGACCAGCATCCCGCCCATCGGCGAATACCCGGACGTGAGCCCCTTGGCGAAGGTGATGATGTCGGGCTGGTAGCCGTACCGCTCGGAGCCGAAGTAGTAGCCGAGCCTGCCGAACGCGCAGATCACCTCGTCGGACACGAGCAGCACGCCGTACCGGTCGCAGATCTCCCTGACCCGCTGGAAGTAGCCGGGCGGCGGCGGGAAGCAGCCGCCCGAGTTCTGTACCGGCTCCAGGTAGACGGCGGCGACGGATTGCGGTCCCTCGCGCAGGATCGCCCGCTCGATCTCATCGGCGGCCCACCGGCCGAACGCCTCGAGGTCGTCGCGCACGAACTCCGGAGCTCGGTAGAAGTTCGTGTTCGGCACCCGGACGCCGCCGGGCGTCAGCGGCTCAAACGGATACTTGATGTCGGCCAGGCCGGTGATCGCGAGCGCGCCCATGGACGTGCCGTGGTACGCGATATCGCGGCTGATGACCTTGTACCGTCCGGGCTGGCCGGTCAGCTTGAAGTACTGCTTGGCCAGCTTCCACGCCGACTCGACGGCCTCTGACCCGCTGGTGGTGAAGAACACCCGGTTCAGGTCGCCCGGGGCCAGCTCGGCCAGCCGGGCGGCCAGTTCGATGGCCTTGGGATGGGCGTAGGACCACAGCGGGAAGTACGCCAGCTCCGCGGCCTGCCGCGCGCCCGCCTCGGCGATCTCAGTGCGGCCGTGGCCGACCTGGCTCACGAACAGGCCGGACAGCCCGTCCAGGTAGCGCTTGCCGTGCTGGTCGTAGACGTAAGGCCCGGAGCCGCGCACGATCACGGGGACTTCGCTGTCCGCGTAGGCGGACATCCTGGTGAAGTGCAGCCAGAGATTGCGCTTGGCGGCTTCCTGTGCTTCTCCGATGGCGTCGGATGTCATCTTGTTCCCCATGAGTAGGTTTGCTTGCGGAGTCTGAGGTACACGAACGTCTCGGTGCTGGTGACGGTCGGTACGGCCCGTACACGCCCCAGGATCTCGAGCAGGTGATCGTCGTTCTCGCAGACGACCTCCGCCAGCACGTCGAACGAGCCGGCGGTGATGACGACGTAGTCGATTTCCTCCATGTCGGCGAGCTGGCTGGCCACCTTCTCCAGGTTGCCGTCGGTCTTTATCGCGATCATGGCCTGCCGCCGGAAGCCCAGGGTCAGCGGATCGGTGACGGCGACGATCTGCATCACGCCCGCGTCCTGCAGGCGCTGTACGCGCTGCCGGACGGCCGCCTCGGAAAGCCCGACGGCCTTGCCGATCGCGGCGTAGGACCGCCGGCCATCCTGCTGGAGCTGCTCGATAATCTGCTTCGAGACGTCGTCGGGTACGACACCGTTAGGGCCCTGGGCCGGGAGCGTCCTCGTGCTGCGCGCCATCCGGTCCTCCTCACTTAGCCGGTGTCCCGTCGACATACCTAGTCAACTGATTTCGTAGGTATATGTAAAGATAGCAACCGATTCACTTGTATAGATAGTCCATCTCTGCGAAGCTCGTATTCGAGTCACAGAGGACTACGGCACTCCGCGGGATTACCACACTCCGGCGGATGGAGGCTCAAGATGGCAGACCGTACGCTGCAGAACTTCGTGAACGGCAAGTTCACCGACGCCAGCGATGGACGCACTAGCGATGTAATCGACCCGAGCACCGGCGAGGTCTACGCGCACGCGCCGATATCCGGCCGCCAGGACGTGGACGTCGCCATGCAGGCCGCGGCCAGCGCTTTCGAAGGGTGGCGGGACAGCACTCCGTCCGAGCGGAGTCTGGCCTTGCTCAGGTTCGCCGACGCGATGGAGAAGCGCGCCGACGAGATCGTCGAGGCGGAGACGCGCAACACTGGCAAGCCGGTCGCGCTGACGGCGTCCGAGGAGCTCCCGCCGGCGGTGGACCAGATCAGGTTCTTCGCCGGCGCCGCGCGGGTCCTCGAGGGTCGCAGCGCGGGTGAGTACTTGCGGGACCACACCTCGATGATCAGGCGCGAGCCGATCGGCGTCTGCGCCCAGGTGACGCCGTGGAACTACCCGATGATGATGGCCGTGTGGAAGTTCGCGCCCGCCATCGCAGCTGGCAACACCGTCGTGCTCAAGCCATCGGACACAACCCCGGTGTCCACGTTGCTGATGGCCGAGATCGCCGCCGAGTTCCTGCCCCCCGGCGTGTTCAACGTCGTCTGCGGCGACCGTGACACCGGCCGGGAACTGATCACGCACCACACCCCGAGCATGGTGTCGATTACCGGCTCGGTGCGGGCCGGCATGGAGGTCGCGCGGTCGGCCGCCGATGACCTGAAGCGCGTCCACCTCGAGCTGGGCGGGAAGGCCCCGGTCATCGTCTTCGACGACGCCGACGTCGAAGCGACGGCGGAGGGGATCGCAGGCGCGGGCTACTTCAACGCCGGGCAGGACTGCACCGCCGCGACCCGGGTGCTGGCCGGCCCCGGCGTCGCCGCCGACCTGACCGCGGCGCTGGCCGAGCAGGCCAACAACACCACGACCGGCGGCTTGGATGTGCCCGACGCCTACTTCGGCCCGCTGAACAACGTGAACCAGCTGGCCCGGGTCGAGGGCATCGTCGAGCGCAGGCCCTCCCACGCCGAGCTCGTCGCGGGCGGGCACCGGGTCGGGGAGCGCGGCTACCTGTACGCCCCCACCGTCGTCGCCGGGCTGCGGCAGGACGACGAGCTGATCCAGGACGAGATCTTCGGCCCGGTCATCACCGTCCAGCGGTTCAGTGAGGAGGACGAGGCGATCCGGTGGGCCAACGGCGTCAAGTACGGGCTCGCCTCAAGCGTGTGGACCAAGGACCACGGTCGCGCGATGCGGATGGCCAAGCGACTCGACTTCGGCGCGGTATGGATCAACACCCACATCCCGATCGTGGCCGAGATGCCGCACGGCGGCTTCAAGCACTCGGGCTACGGCAAGGACCTGTCCATGTACGGCTTCGAGGACTACACCCGCATCAAGCACGTCATGAGCTACATCGGCCGCTGAGGCCACACCCCAGCGCCGCGCCAGCCGGCACTACGGAGCTTCGAGCCGGCTACCGGGTTGATCAAACCCCCTACAGCCGGCTCGTGGCTCCATTGTGTCGGCCCGCATCGCGGTTCAGGCGCGGCCTGGGGCACCTGGTTCACTGGGCACCCGGTTCACTGGGGCACCCGGTTCAGCTGAGCCCCGAGTTGCTGGCTAGCCTCCCAACTCGCCTTGCCGAGCCACATCGATGCTCCATCGTTGTGGCTATAACCACTACGATGCTCCATCGTTGTGGTTGCGCGTACCTTTGTCCGGGCGCCGCCAGATGTCGCGTTCGTGCATGAGCTCGATCTGCCGGTCGATGACCTCGCGCCGGTACTCGGCGTGCGTGTAAGGGGCGCGGTCGAGGTAGAGGTTCTTCGGGTAGACGGGCTCTTCGTAGATGAGCTGGTACTGCTCGGTGGTCAGGTCCTTGACCCAGTTGTCCCACTGCGCGCTGGCCCGGAACTTGCGCAGCGCCTCGACGTCGACGGTGCCGGCCACCCAGGAGGACCCGCCGCTGTAGTCGTGCCGGCCGATGATCTGGCCGCGGTAGTCGATCACGGCGGACCCGCCGCCGAAGGTGTCGATCGGCGTATCGGAGTCGGCGGTCAGGTAATAGGTCCCGACGTTGCAGGCGACCAGGTAGAAGTTGTTGTCCAGCGCCCGCGCGCGGTTCTGGATCTCGAACAGGCCGTTGCCAACGTGCGGGTGCGGATACGGGCCCCGGTATACCACCTCGGCGCCGTTCATGGCGAGGCCGCGGGCGTTCTCGGGGTAGGAGCCCTCGTTGGCCATCAGGAACCCGAGCCGGCCGATCTCGGTGTCGGCCACCGGGTAGAACGCGTCCAGGTTGCGGCCGTACAGCTCTATCCACTTGTCCCATACGTTGTGCGGGGTTACCGAATGCTCGACCGGAAGCAGCGGCACGACCTTGTGGTGCCGCAGGATGAGCTCGCCTTCGGGGGAGAGGATGAATCCGACGTTGAAGAAGCGCCCCGGAAATTCTGGATGCCTGGCCTTGGCCTGGGCCATCAGGAAGACGTTCCACTGCCGGGCCAGCGCACCGAGATAGTCGGTTTCCGGCCCCGGAACGTCGATCGCGCATTCACGGGCGAACTCCTCATGATCGAGATCGAGGACCTCGTCGTTGAAGCCCTGCAAGGCGCCCTCGGGCACGGCGATGAGCCGCACCGGCAGATCCAGGCTGGACAGCCAGGATGCGGCCTTGATCAGATGCGAGAGGTGCTCGAGGTTGACCTGGATCTCATCGCGGTGGCGGATGCCGCGCATCGTGGGCACCAGTCCCAGCGCCTGATAAGGCTCGATCATCACCAATCCCTTCGACGGCCCCGGACTTCACCCAGGAGACAGCGGCCTCGGGCTCCGTTCCCATTGGCTGAAGTTTGGCACGCACGTCTGCCCGCGGCAGCTAGAACAGGCCGGGCAACTGTTCCCGCCGGTTCGGCCTCTGGGAGACTGGCGATTGACTAGGAGGCCGAGCTGACAGGAGATGCTGTGTCGCTGCACATGAGCCGGGAAGAGCGGGAGGAGTTCCTCGCCGAGGTGCACGTCGGGGTGTTCAGCGTCGCGTCAGCCGGCGGCGCCAGCCCGCTGACCGTCCCGATCTGGTACACCTACTCGCCCGGCGGCACGGTGAACGTGAGCACCGGCAGCGGTACCCGCAAGGCCGTGGCGATCAAGGCGGCCGGGCGGTTCAGCCTGTGCGTTCAGGACGAACGTCCGCCCTATAAGTACGTCACGGTGGCGGGTCCGGCGGTCATCGAGGAGGCAAGCGCGGCGGAGCGGCTGGAACTGGCTCGCAGGTACCTAGGCCCTGAGGGCGGCGACGCCTATATGGCGGCCAACCCCGGCGGGACCCACGTCATGATCAGGATGACGCCCGAGAACTGGCTGACCGCGGACTTCGGCAAGACCGGCGGCTGAGTTCCGGGCGCCGCCGAACGGCAGGGGCTGCTTACTGGAGAGCCTCGGCGCGCTCCTTGATGGCTTCGTTGATCGCCTCGAAGCTGACCTGGATGCGGTTGAGGGTCTTGGGGGGGAAGCGGGTGAACAGTCCCCGGTAGGTCCCGGTTTGCCTCAGCTGGGTGCCGCCGCTGGCCGGGCTCAGGATGAAGCTGCGCTTGCTGTTCGAGAGGCCGAGCACGTTCGAAGTCCATTGCAGTTCGGTCGCTGGCTCAGCGGTCACCACCTTGACCTTGACAGTCATGGTGCGGCCAGTTGTCGGCTGAGTGGTCGTGATGGTGATCCGGTTACCCACGGTGAGCTGCCCGGTCGCCTTGAGGAAGACGGGGTGCCACTGCTGGTAACTGGCCAGGTCAGCCAGTACCGCCCACACGCGCTCCGGTGTGGCGGCGATCTCGATGTCGGCAAAAATCTCGGTCATAGCTGGCGGGTCTCCTGCGTGGATCATACGACTGGATAACCGAACCGGGTCGTGTAACGCCGCCCCGTTCGGCCAAATGATCGTAGTCATGGCACCGAGATCGTCATCACGGGGCCGCCGCGATAATCGGGTGACGCCTGTGGCCGGTGATTCCAAGTTGTGACGAAATCCTTACGTACGGCAGTCTTTTTTGATCCATATCCGCATTCGCGCCGTTTCTCTGGGTAGGAACAGGCCGAAACAGACCCCTCGGCCCGGTGCCCGGCGGAACCCTGCACCGCCGGGCACCTCCATGTCCAGCGGGTTTCAGGTCCCGGACGCACCTTCCGCATCGGACGCGGGGACGCTTCCCTCCGCATCGGGCGCGGGGACGGCGCCATCTGATACGGCGCCATCTGATACGGCGGCGGCACGGTAGCGGACGAAGCCTGGCAGCAGCGCACAGAGCGCCGCGATCGCGCCGACGCAGAACAGGCCGCCGGAGACGATCGAGAACCTGGTACCTACCAGGCTGGCGACCACGCCGGACCTCAGCTGGCCGGCCGGCGGCCCGACCCCGTAGCTCAGCAGTTCCACGCCGGCCAGACGGCCGCGCAAGGCGTCCGGAACGGTCTGATTCCACAGCGTCTCACGGAATATCCCGCTGACCATGTCCGCGGCTCCGGCCGCGGCCAGGAAGAACAAGGCCAGGTAGAGGCGGGGGGAGAGGCCGAAGCCGGCTATAGCGAGGCCCCAGGCGGCCGCCGAGAGCGCGATGGCACGGCCGTGCCGCCTCACCCGGCCCATCCATCCGCTGACGACAGTCATGCCCAGCGCTCCCGCCGACGGCGCGGCGAACATCAGCCCGGTCGCCCAGGACGCGTGCAGCTGTGCCGCCAGGAAGGGGAAGAGCGCGTTGGGATAGGCGAAGATCATCGCCGCGAGGTCGGCGAGGTAGGACCCCAGCAATTCCGGCCGGCTCACCGCGTAGCGCAGCCCCTCGGATATCCCGCGCAGCGTACCCTCAGCCTTCGCGGCGGGCCCGGGCGACGGAGGCGGCCCGGCGGGCCTGGGCAGCGGGTTCAGCAAGGTCAGCAGCCCGAACGACACGGCGAAGGTGGCCGCGTCCAGCCCGTACACCAGCCAGGGCCCCGGTATCACCGCGAGCACTCCGCCAAGCGCCGAACCGAGGAGGAAGCTCGCGTTCTGTGACATCGAAAGCAGCGCCGTCGCGGCGGTGAGCTGGGCCCGCGGCACAAGCCGCGGCAACGACGCGTCGAAGGAGGGGCGCTGCAGCGCGGTAACCGCCATCATGACCGCCGAGACGGCGTAAAGCGGCCACAGCGCGGGCCGCGGAAGCAGCCCGTTGACCAGCAGGAGCGCGGAGCACCCGGCCAGCCCGGCCTCGCACCAGCGCATCAGCGCCCGGCGGTCGAACCGGTCCGCGAGCACGCCCCCGTAAAGCCCGAATATCACCAGCGGCACCAGCTCCACCACGCCGAGCAGCCCGACCGCCAGCGGCGAGCCGGTGAGCTGCTTCGCCTGTACCAGCAGCGCGACCTCGGTGGCCACCGTGCCGAGCGCGGTCACCGTCCGGCTGGCGAAGACCAGGCGGAAGTCCCGCGAGGAGTGCAGCGGGGTCAGATCCGGCCGCAGCCGTGGACTGGCGGCCGGATCCCCCTGTGACACGCGGCTCAACGTAACACCGGCCGTGGCCGATGCCATCAGGGTTTTCCGGCGTACCATCTCGGTGGTGGCTACCCGGGCTGAGAGCGTCACGGTCAACGCAGCCGGGCTGGTTCAGGGCATTGCCCTGGTCACTTTCCCCGCCGCGAGCACGATCTTCACGGCCCGCGGTTCCTATGACCTGTCCAGCAGTCAGTACGGCGTGATGTTCGTGCCGCAGGTATGCACGGCGATTACGGCCTCGCTGCTCGGCGCTGGGCTGCTCTGGCCCGGCCTGACCGCACGCGTCAGGGAAAAGACGATTTACCTGACCGGCCTGCTGGCGGACCTGGCCGCCATGCTGCTGCTGATCGCGAGCTGGTTCGTGGTCCACCAGCATGCGCTTTCCTATGCGCTCCTGCTGACCGCGACCGGCTGTCTGGGGGCTGGCTTCGGACTGACGGTGCCGTCGCTCAATACCCTGGCCGCCGCGTTCCATCCGGCGGCGGTCGATAAGTCCGTCCTCGTCCTGAACGCGCTGCTCGGGCTGGGAACGGCCCTGGCCCCCGTGTTCGTCGCGGTGTTCACCGGCCTGGGGTTCTGGACCGGCTTGCCGTGGCTGGCCGCCGGCCTGCTCGCGGTCCTGATCGCCGTCAGCCTGCGGTTGCCGCTCGATCCCGTGGTCCCTGCGCCGCAGCCGGAAGCACGCCGGCCTGCGCCGGGCCGCCGGATCCCGGCCGGTTTCTGGATCTTCGCGGTGTTCGCTGCTCTTTACGGGTTCTGCGAGACGATGAACGGCAACTGGTCACAGCTGGACATCACGTCGCTGGGAGGCAGCGCGGCCTCCGCCTCGCTCGCGCTGACCGGGTTCTGGGCCATGGTGACCGCCGGGCGGGTGCTGATCGCCGCGGTCCAGCGCTGGCTGCCCAGCCGGGCCGCCTACCATGGCCTGCCGTTTGTGCTCGCGGGCGCGTTTACGCTGATCGCGGTCCTGCCCAGGAACGCCACGGTCGTGGCCGTGGCCGCTTTCTGCCTGGCTGGGCTGGGCTGCTCGGCCTTGCTGCCGCTCACGATCAGCTTCGGACAGGAGAAGCTCGCGGGCGAGCAGGCGGTGGTGGCGGGCGGCGTCATCGCCTGTTACCAGGCTGGCTACGGCGTCGCCGCGTTCGGCGTGGGCCCGCTGGTCAGCGCGGGTATCCGGCTGTCAGTCCTCTTCGCGGCGAGTGCCGCCGTGGCGGTCGTGATGGGCGGCCTGTCCCTCCTGGTCGCTCGGGGCCGGCCGTCGCCGGCCGCCGTGCATCCCCGGCCGCCGCCGCCGCGGCCGGGCGTCGCCGCGGCCGCCGCTCACATCAACGCGTTAGCCGACGTTGAGGAGCAGGATGCCGGTCACCACCAGAACGGTCGCCACGATGCGGGTCCGGCCGAACGGCTCGCGGAAGACGAGCGTGCCGATGATGGCGCCGAAGATGACGCTCGTCTCGCGCAGCGCGGCGATCGGGGCCAGCGCGCCCCGGGTCTGGGCCCAGAGCACCAGGCCGTAGGCGAGCACGCTCAGCGCCCCGGCCACCACGCCGGACAGCAGGATCCGGCGCGGCTGCTTGAGCAGCACGTCACGCCGCCGGGCGAGGGCGAACATCGGGACGCCGAGGCTCTCGAGCAGCATCAGCCAGCCGATGTAGCCGACCGGACTGTGCGACAGCCGCACGCCCACCCCGTCCACCGTGGTGTACGCCGCGATCGTGAGGCCGGTGCCGACGGCGGCCAGGAAGGCCGCGCGGCCTGGCCGCCGGCCGCCGAGGACGAGCACGGCCAGGCCGCCCGAGACGATGAGCACCCCGGCGACCTGGGGGAGGGCGAGGTGCTCGTGCAGGAAGATCGCGGCCAGGATCGTGACCACCAGCGGGGACGTGCCGCGGGCCAGCGGGTAGACCTGGCCGAACTCGCCTAGCCGGTAGCACTGCATCAGCAGCAGGTTGTAGAAGACATGGATCGCGACCGAGGCGAGCAGATACGGCCAGCAGTCTGCCCGGGGCAGCGCGGCCACCACGACGAGCGGGATGGCGACCACGATGCCGCCCACGCCGATCAGCGCGAAGGCAAGCGTCTGGTCCTTGATGCCGTGCGCGATGGCGTTCCAGGTCGCGTGCGTGACCGCGGCCGCCAGCACGGCGAGGATGACGGTCAGCGAGAGGGTGGTCGACGGGTCCAACGAGGCTCCTCAGGCAGGCTGAATGGAGCCCTCAGGGCTTCTATCCCGTCAGGTGTTCCCCGGCTCCGGCCTGCTGGCCAGCCGGGTCCCGGCGTCGCTCGGTCCAGTCCCGGCCGTCCTGATTGTGGTTAACGAGACGGACGGCCAGCGGAACCCTAGACGCAACCACGTGCTAACCCCACCTTAACCGTTCGGGCATGCTCCCGAGCTAGCCGGCCGCTCAGCAGGCTGCGTGATCTTGGCGATCGCCGCCCGGAACTGTTCACGGTCGTGGGGGGCCAGCGGCGACAGGAGCTGGCTGAGTTCTGCGGCCACCTCGGCGTGGAAAGCGGCCGCTGACCGGAGTCCGCCCTCGGTGAGCGTCACGCTCAGTGCGCGACGGTCACCTGGCACCGGCGCCCGCTTCACCAGTCCCCGTCGTTCGGCTCTGTCCACGAGGCCGGTGAGCGCGGCCTTCTCGACGCCGCAGCAGCGTGCCAGGTCAGCCATGCCTCTCGGGCCCCGAGCCAGGACGCAAAGCAACCTGGCCTGGACGGGAGTCAGGTCGTGACGGTCGGCGACGCGCGCGAAGGTGCCCTTCACCAAGCCGGACAGCTGGACCAGCCCGGCGGCGTCATCGATCTGCGCCGTATCCGCGACCTCCTCCATGGCCATACGGTACATGACAAAGATAGTTTGTTATACATACAGTATGTTCCATGAACAAGCGTCGCCGGGGGGGCGGCGGGGCGTCTTCTGAGCCATCTGTCCAGCCCGTCCTGGGGCAGATTCGGCAAGCATCAGGCGGGACTAGAAACCGTTCTGGCGTGACTCCCCGCCCGGCCGGCGATCTCACCCGTCTCGTATTCCAGCTGGGTCCGCAGCAGCAGCGTGACCCAGGTGCGGTAGGGACGCCAGCTCTCGCTGATATCGCGCAGCTGCTCAGGCGTGGCCGGCCCGGGCAGCCCGTAGGCGAGCGCCGCCGCCCGGGCCAGCCGCGGTTCCTGCCTGGGAATGGCGTCCGGATCGCCCGCACCCCGCAGCAGGATGAGCCCGGCGGAGAAGTCCCCGATGCCCGGCAGCTTCTTCAGGTCCGCCATGGCCTCCTCGTGCGGCATGGCGCGCAGCCGGGCCGCGTCCAGCTGACCCTCCAGGGCGGCCTGCGCGAGGGCCCGAAGCCGCTCCGGCTTCGGGTCGGCCAGACCAGGGAACGCGTCGAGTTCCGCCAGCCTCATGGGGGAGGGGAAGGCGTGCACCACCCGGCCGCCGAAGCTGACCGGCTCGCCGAGCTGTTCCGCCATCCGCGCCTTGATCGCCGCCGCCTGCGCGATCCGGATGCGGTGCCCGATGAGGGTCCAGGCCGCGGCCTCGTACGGGGACCAGAACCCCACCGGGCGCAGGCCCGGATACCGCTGCTGGATCTCCCCGACCACCGGGTCGCGCTCGCCCACGGCGAGGAACCCCGATCCGTCCACGTCAAGCGACAGGATCCGCTCCACTTGCGGGCGCAGCTCCGCCGCGAGCTCAGGCCCGGCTGCCGCAGGACTGACGACCTCAGCTGTCACGTCTCCCGCGTTCTGCCGCACCCGGACCCCGACCGTCTGCCAGCTGCTCTCCATCGGGAACGCCAGCTCAAGTGTGGTATCCGCGGCCGAACGCGGCACGGTATAGGCCGCGGGCGTGAAGCCCTCAAGGAACTGGACGCTGGCCGCCAGCGAGAACGGCCCCCGCGGGACCATGGTGAACGTCTCCATACCGCCCATCAGATCACCGGCTACTGACATTTCCGCACGTCCTGCCCGCAGGTCCGCGATGGTCACGCCTGCGGGCCGCGCGGAACGCGTTAGGCCCCAGAAAGGCTGGCCGTGGCCACGACGGTGCCATCCGTGCTGATCAGCCGTGCGCCGGTGAGCGGACCGAGGTTCGCTGGGACAGGACTGCCCCAGTAACCGTAGCCGTCGACCAGCCTGAACGACCCGACCGTCGTGACGTGTCCGTCCGTGCCCTCCAGCTGGCAGATCACGCTGGCGTTTCCCGAGTACGTATTCACGGACATGTACATCCACCGTGAACTGCCGTTGTAAATGAAGATCTTCCCCACCGTCTGGCGGCTGGCGGAAAGCAGGGCGGCGGAGCTCAGCGAGGACGTGGGCGGTGCGGAGGTAACGGCATGCAGGCCCCAGCCCCCCAACCCCGATACGACGACCGCCAGCGCGACGGCCGCGACGGCGAGCATCCGGCGAGTACGGCTGACCTGGCCTTTGCTTGTCCGGCCACTCAGTTTCCAGCCGAAGTGACGTGCCCGGCTGATCCAGCTGACTGGGGCCGGGCCCGGTGTGGCGAGGCCGATCCGTTCCATCACCCGGGTCTCGAATCCGGACGGGGGCTCACTCGCGGGCAGCAGTCCCAGCAGTTCCTCGCCCGTCATCGTCAGCTGGCGGACATTCTCCCGGCACGCATCACAATGGTCCAGGTGCGCGATTGCCTGCGCGCGCTCGCGCCCCGTCAGGACACCGAGCGCCAGTTCCGCGGACACGTCGGCGAACTCGTCGCAGCCCATCTCGTTCAGCTCACTCATCGCCTGCCTCCTTCGGAAGATAGGCGCCCCGCAATTTCTGCATGCCGTCTCTGATCCGGGTTTTCGCCGTGCCCAGGGGGATGTCCTCGGTGTCGGCGATCTGCCGGGCCGTCATGCCGTAGATGCCGGCCATCGCCACCGCGCGGGCCTGCGGCGCTGGCAAGTCGGCCAGGGCACGACGCAGCCCGGCGGCACTGTCGTGGGCAACCGCCAGCCGTTCCGGGGTATCGGTCACCGCGGTCAGCAGAGCGGGGAGGTCGTCCGGGTCCACGGGCGCCGACGTACGCGCGCGGATGACATCAACGGCCAGGTTATGGGCGATCGTCGTCAGCCAGGCGCGGACGGTCCCGCGGCGTGAGTCGTACACCTGGGCGTGGCGCCACGCCTGCTCGAAGGTCTGCTGAGCGACATCCTCCGCGGCCGTCCGGTCGCTGGTGACGGTCAGCGCGACGCCGAACACGAGTCGCTGGAAGCGGCGCACGAAGGCGAGCGCCAGGTCAGCGTCGCCTGCGCCCAGGCCTGCGAGTAGCGTTTCATCCGGCAGCCCGTCGGCTGAAGTTCCCATCCTCTGCACACTCTTTCATACGGGCGGGCGGCTCAAAAGGATTGCTCCGCGGAGCGCCTGTTTGCCGGCCGGGCCACCAGGACGACGGCCGCGGCCGTCACCAGCACGGCCGAGGCGCTGGCCCCGGCCACGATGCCCGGCGCATACAGCGCGGCCAGCGCGAGCGTCCCGCCGAAGGATGTGACGGCTACGCCGGCGAAGCCCCATCCGCTGGCCGGCCGCGCCCCCGCGGTACGCGGCGACCGGCCAGCGCTGGTGCCCGTGATCCTGGTCAGGAACGTGGTCACTGGAGAAGTCAGCTCCAGCCGCCGCCAGCGTTCGAGGTTCCCGACGACGCGGCGGGCGCGGCGGGCGCGTTCGTCGCGGAAGCGGTCTCGGCGCCGGTGATCTCCGCCCCGGAGGGGGCCACCAGCCACCACTTGGCGCCGAAGCCGTTGCTGCCCTGGCCGGTGATTTGCCCAGCGCCGGAGTCGCCGGCAAAGAAGTACAGCGGGTGGCCGTCATAGGTCACCTGCTTGCTGCCGTCGGACCGGGTGATCGTGCCCAGGTCACTCGTCTTCGCGCCACCGGACGCGGTCAGCTTGCCGCTCGCCGGCACCGGGGGCCAGGCGCCAGCACACGCTCCCGCGCAGGCGGACGTGTCCATGGTGTCCTTCGACCAGAGGTACACCGCCCGCCCCGATCCGTCGGTCAGGAACGACCCCGCCGACCCGGCGTGGGTCGTGATTACCGTTCCCGTGGTAGCTGCGCTGGCCGGGCTCCCGCTGGCCGGGGTCCCGGCGGCCTGCGACCCGCCGCCGCTGCTGCACGCCGCCGCCAGCAGCGCCGCGCCCAGCGGAACACCTAGCTTGACCGGTACCGGCATCCGTGCCAGCAACGAGTTCCTCATCTTCATCCTCTTCCTCTCGGGCGGCAATGACCTGGGCCAGGCCGCCCCTCAGCAGTTGCTTACCGACGTAATTACGGCCGCGACGCTGATAAGGCTTGGACGAACAGGGGTGAGGTGCATCACTCCGCGGTTGACACTTCCCTTTGCCCGGCTTACCCTCGACTCAGGTCATATATGAGATGCAGTACATGATGCCGACACCGAGAGCCTCCGCTCGCAATGCTTCCAAGCCCGGCGAGGGGCCGGGATTCGCGTCCCTGGCGGGGGCCGCGGGCGCGCTGCCGTCCCGGACGGTCGCCGTGCTCGAGGCGATCAAGCACGCCATCTTGACCGGTGAGCTCAGGGCCGGGCAGCCTCTGGTCGAGACCGACCTGGCCGAGGTGCTCGGCGTGTCCAAGACCCCGGTGCGTGAGGCGCTCAAGACCCTGGCCGGAGCGGGCCTGGTCACGATGAACCCGTACAAGGGCGCAGCCGTCCGCGTCGTCGACGACGAGCAGGCCAGGCACGTGTATGACGCCCGGCTGCTGCTCGAGCCCGAGGCACTCGCCCGCGCGGCGGCGGCCGGGCACGACTGGCCGTCCGCGCATGATGCCCTGGCCCGCGCCGACGGCGCCCGCGATCAGGCCGAGCGCAGCCTGGCCAACCGCGACTTCCACCGCGAGCTCTACCGGGGCTGCGGCAACCCGCTGCTGGTCCGGATGCTCGACGACCTTCGCGACCAGACCGCGCTAGTCAGCGCGGCGGCCTGGCGGCACGAGCCGGACTGGCTCGCTTCGGGATACCCGCCCAGCTGGCAGCAGGAGGCGGCCGAACACCGGACCATCCTCCACGCCGCGGAAGACGGCGATCCCGCGTACGCCGCGGGCCTGCTCCGCACCCACATCAGCTCCTTTGTCGACCGAAATTTTCCCTATACGCAGGAGAAACACGGATGAGTCTCACCCCGGCCACGGCGCAAACCCTGCGTCACGCCCTCGCCACCGCCGTCGTCGTCCCGGTGACCCCGCTGCACGCCGACGGGAGCCCCGACTGGGACACCTACGCGGCGCTCACCAGACGCCTGATCGACGGCGGGATCACGGTTATCACCCCGAACGGCAACACTGGCGAGTTCTACGCGCTCAGCCAGGCCGAGGCCGGGCGGGCCTTCGAAACGGCCGCCCAGGCCGCCAGCGGCCGGGCCGAACTGCTGGCCGGCGTCGGTCACGACATTGCGACGGCGGTCGAGGCGGCCCGGTACGCCCAGGACCACGGCGCCCGCATGATCATGATCCACCAGCCGGTGCACCCGTACGTCTCCGCCGAAGGCTGGGTCGACTACCACGCCGCCATCGCCAATGCCGTCCCCGACCTGGGCGTGGTCCTGTACATCAGGGACGAGCGCCGCACCGGCAAGCACATCGCCGCCCTGGCCGACCTTGCGCCGAACGTCATCGGCGTCAAGTACGGCGTCCGCGATGCGACCAAGTTCGCCGCCGTGGCGCGGGACGCCGGGATCGACCGGTTCACCTGGCTGGCGGGGGCGGCCGAGCTGACCGCGCCCGCATATTGGGCCGTCGGCGCGCACGCCTTCACCTCCGGCCTGGCCAACGTGAACCCCGGCCTGGCGCTGGCCATGCTCGACGCGCTGCGCGCCAACGACTTCGGCGCCGCCATGAAGGTCTGGGAATCGGTGCGCCGGTTCGAGGAGCTTCGCCTGGCGGATTCCTCCGCGGACAACGTGAGCGTGGTCAAGGAGGCCCTGGCCCAGCTCGGTCTGTGCCGCGCCGACGTCCGCCCGCCGAGCCGCCCCCTGCCCCCGGAGATCAAGGCCGAAATCACGACGATCCTGTCGGCCTGGGGCATGAAGTGACCCAGGGAAATAAGACAGAGCGCAAGCAGCCCGAGGACCTGCGCAGCTTCCGCTGGTTCGGCGGCGAGCGCACGTCCGGCCTGCGAGCGTTCGGGCACCGGTCCCGGATGCGCCAGCTGGGCGTCGAGCCCGAGGAGCACCTCGGCAAGCCGCTCATCGTCATCCTGAACACCTGGTCGGAGCTGAATCCCTGCCATATGCACCTGCGGGAGCGGGCCGAACAGGTCAAGCGCGGCGTGCTCGAGGGCGGCGGCTTCCCGGTCGAGATGCCCGTCGCAACGCTCAGCGAGACGTTCCAGAAACCGACCCCGATGATGTACCGGAACCTGCTCGCCATGGAGACCGAGGAACTGCTCCGCTCCTACCCGGCCGACGGCGCGGTACTGATGGGCGGCTGCGACAAAACCACGCCCGCGCTGCTGATGGGCGCGGCCAGCGCCAACATCCCGGCCATCTACCTGACCGCGGGCCCGATGCTGCGCGGTAATTTCCGCGGCCAGGCGGTGGGCAGCGGTACCGACGTGTGGAAGTTCTGGGACGACGCGCGGGCCGGCCTGGTCGGAGAGTGCGAACTGGCCGAACTCGAGTGCGGCATCGCCCGCTCACCCGGTCACTGCATGACGATGGGGACCGCCTCGACGATGACCTCGGCCGCTGAGGCCCTCGGCATGACGCTGCCCGGGATGGCCTCGATCCCGGCGGTCGATTCGGCCCACTACCGGATGGCGGCCGCTACCGGCCGGCGCATCGTGGACATGGCCTGGGAGGACCTCACCCCGGACAAGGTCCTCACCCGCGAGGCGTTCGAGGACGCGGTGGCCACCGTGCTCGCGCTCGGCGGCTCCACCAACGCGTTCATCCACCTGATCGCGATGGCGGGCCGTGCCGGGGTGGACCTGACCCTGGACGACTTCGACGCGATCTCGCGCCGGGTGCCGTGGCTGGCCAACGTCAAGCCGAGCGGAAAGTACCTGATGGAGGACTTCTACTACGCCGGCGGCCTGCTGGCGCTGCTCGGCCAGCTGGCGAAGGTCCCCGGCGTGCTGCATCTGGACCGGATCACGGTTACCGGCGAGCCGTTCGGTAAAAAAATAGTCGAAGCACCCTGCTACAACGAAGAAGTGATCCGGACACCCGACACCGCGCTGGCGGCCGAGGGCGGAGTGGCGGTGCTGCGTGGCAACCTGGCGCCGGATGGCGCGGTCATCAAGCACATCGCGGCGGAGCCGCGGCTGGTCAAGCACACCGGCCCCGCGGTCGTCTTCGACTCCTATGCCGACCTGCAGGCCCGGATCAACGATCCGGAGCTGAACATCACTCCCGACTCCGTCTTGGTCCTGCGCAACGCCGGCCCGAAGGGCGGCCCTGGCATGCCCGAGTACGGCATGCTGCCCATCCCCGACTACCTGCTGGCCCAGGGCGTCCGCGACATGGTCCGCATCTCCGACGCCCGGATGAGCGGCACCAGCTACGGCGCCTGCGTGCTGCACGTGGCCCCCGAGTCGTTCGTGGGCGGGCCGCTGGCCTTGGTGCAGACCGGGGATCTCATTACCCTGGATGTGGCCGCCCGGCAGCTTTCTTTTGATATTTCCGAACGGGACATGGTGCTTCGACGCGAGCAGTGGCTGCCCCCGGGGCCGAAGTTCGAGCGTGGTTACGGCGCCCTGTTCAGCGAGCACATTACCCAGGCCAACGAGGGCTGCGATTTCGATTTCCTGGCCCAGCGCGGCCGTAACCCGGATCCCGACCCTAAGTAAACGAACGGCAGGAGAGCTGATGATTCAGGGGTTTGACCCGCGCACTGGCGAGCCCGTGGGGGAGCCCGTCGCCGAGACGAGCGACGCCGACCTCGACGCGATCGTCGCGGCCGCGATGGCGGCGTTCCCGGCATGGGCCGCATCCGGCCGGCGCGCGGAGGCACTCGAGGCCGTGGCCGATGCTCTCGACGACCGCGCGGGCGAGCTCGCGGCCATCGCCGACACCGAGACCGCGCTCGGCGGTGAGCGTCTCACCGGCGAGGTACGCCGCGCGACCGGGCAGCTACGGCTGTTCGCGGCCGTGCTGCGGGACGACGGAGGGGCTCCCGGGATGGCACCGAGCTACGCCGACGCGGTCGTCACCGCGGCCGACGGAGTCGTGCCTGACCTGCGCCGGATTAACCGGCCGGTCGGCCCGGTGGCCGTGTTCGCGGCGTCGAACTTCCCGTTCGCGTTCTCCGTGGTCGGCGGCGATACGGCGTCCGCGCTGGCCGCGGGCTGTCCCGTCGTGGTCAAGGCGCACGAGGGCCATCCGGTTACCTCCGATCTGTGCGCCGAGATCGTGACCGGGGCGCTGGCTTCGGCCGGGGCGCCTGCGGGGGTGTTCGGGCTGGTGCACGGGGTGCAGGCGGGGCTGCGGCTGCTCCGGCACCCGGCGATTTCGGCGGCCGGGTTCACCGGCTCGACCGCCGGCGGCCTGGCGCTGGCCAGGATCGCCGCCGAGCGGCCGGTCCCGATCCCGTTCTACGGCGAACTCGGCTCGGTCAACCCGTGCGTGGTGCTGCCCGGCGCTACGTTCGCCCGCCCGGGCGGGATCGCCACCGGGTACATCGGCTCGCTGACGCTCGGCACCGGGCAGTTCTGCACCAACCCCGGCCTGCTGTTCGTCCCGGAGGACGTCGGCCTGCTCACCGCGATCAGCGAGGCGGCCGGCGCTTCGGCCGGCGGGGCCATGCTGTCCGGCCGGATCTTCGCCAACTACGAGGAAGCGGTGGAACAGGCGCAGGCGCACCCCGGCGTCACCGAGCTGGCCGCGGGTGAGCCGGGTCCCGGTCCCTGGGGGGCCACGCCGAGGGTCTTCCAGACCACGCTGAAGGAGTTCGCCGCCGATACCGCGATCCTGTCCCGCGAGCGGTTCGGCCCGGCCGGGCTGGTGATCACCTACCCGTCGGTGGAGGATCTGCTACCGGTGCTCGCGACGCTGGCCGGCAACCTGGTCGGCACCGTGCATGTCGATACCGATTCGGCCGACGACCTGGACGTGGCCCGGCCGGTGATCGCGGTTCTCGAACGCGTCGCGGGCCGGATCGTCTGCAACGGCTGGCCGACCGGCGTGGCCGTGGTCGCGGCCCAGCACCACGGCGGCCCGTGGCCGGCCACCACCGCGCCCGCCTACACCTCCGTGGGCACGGCCGCGATCCGCCGCTGGCTGGTACCGGTGGCCTACCAGGACTTCCCGCCGGAGTTGCTCCCGCTCGCGCTTCGCGGCTAACCGGGCTCGGACGTCTGAGGGCGCCATCACGGTCGCCGCCATACCGGCCACCGACCTGGCCGGCCTGTACCTCGCGCAGGACGACGGGCTCTTCGCCCAGCAGGGGCTGCACGTCACGATCGAGAAGATAACCAGCAGTCAGGCGATTCTCGCCGACCAGTTGAGGGGCCGGGTCGACATCAGCTCCGGAAGCTACGTCGCTTACCTCGCGGCCCAGGCGACCGGCGCCAGGTTCCGCATCCTCGCCGGGGCTTCCACACTGCGACCGGATACACGCGCGCTGGTCACCACCGCGGACTCACCCGTCAAGACGATCGCCGCCCTGACAGGCACGAAGATCGGGGTCAACGGAACCAACAGCATCGGCACCCTGCTGACCAGCATGGTGCTTCAGGAGCACGGGATATCCCCCAGGAGGGTGGATTTCGTACCAGCCCGGAAAGGCTTCCCCGCGATGCCCGGGCAGCTTCAGGACGGCGCCTGGGATGCGGCGTTTCTCGCCGAGCCCTACATCACCGTCGCGGCAGAGGACTACGGCGATCAGGAACTAGCGGACCTGGACCAGGGCTCCACGCTGAACTTCCCCGTCGACGGGTACGTCGCCACCCGGGCGTGGGCGCAGAAGTACCCGAAGACGGCGGCCGCGTTCGTGCGGGCGATCCAGGAGGGACAGGCGCTGGCCAACAGCGAAGCGGCGGTCGTCCAGGCGGCGGTGGAAGTTCGACCAGCTGCCGCCCGAGGTGACCGCGGCCATGCTCCAGTTCGGCCTGCTCAGCAAGCAGTACACCACTGAAGTTCAGCGAGGAACCCTAGTCGAATCGATGATCGGGCCCGGCTCGTGAGACTACGGTGGTGACGTGAGTCCCCAGATCGCGGTCAATACCGCCGTCACCCGAGACGAGCTGCTCGACTTCGTCCGGCCGCGCCATCACGCCATCGTGATCACCACCCGGGCCGACGGGCGGCCGCAGGCGTCACCGGTTACGTGCGGGGTCGACGAGGGCGCGATCGTGGTCGCGACCTACCCCGAGCGGGCCAAGACCCGCAACGCGCGCCGTAACCCGCAGGTCAGCGTGATAGTGCTGTCCGACGATTTTGGCGGCCCCTGGGTCCAGGTCGACGGCACCGCCGAGGTGATCGACGTACCCGAGGCGGTGGAACCGCTGGTCGGGTACTTCCGGTCGATCTCCGGGGAGCATTCCGACTGGGACGAGTACCGGCAGGCCATGCTGCGGCAGGGCAAGTCGCTGCTGCGCATCATGCCCGAGCGCTGGGGTCCGGTGGCCACCGGGGGTTTCCCGCCTCGGCTGGCGTGATGGCGTCCGGTTCGCCCGGAGCCCAGTCAGATGCACTGAATTTCGGGCGTTCCGGTCGGGATGGCAGACTGGCGCCATGACCGGATCAGATCCCAAGGCAGACCTTCACCGTTACCTGCAGGACGCGCGTGAGGCTCTGCTTTGGAAGCTCGACGGGCTCTCGGAGTACAACATCCGCCGCCCGATGGTGCCCACCGGCACCAATCTGCTTGGACTGATCAAGCATGTGGCCAGCGTCGAGCTGGGCTACTTCGGCGACTGCTTCGGCCTGCCCTTCGGCGAGCCGCTGCCGTGGCTGGAGGACAACGCCGAGCCCGACGCGGACATGTGGGCCACGGCCGCCGAGTCGCGCCAGCAGATCATCGGCCTGTACCAGCGGGCCTGGGCCCACTCGGACGTCACGATCGGCACGCTGCCCCTAGATGCGGTCGGCCACGTGCCGTGGTGGCCTGAGGAGCGGAGCGAGGTGACGCTGCACAAGATCCTGGTCCACATGATCGCCGAGACGGACCGCCACACCGGGCAGGCGGATATCGTCCGCGAGCTCATCGACGGGGCCACCGGGCTGCGGGCCGGCTACGGCACCATGGCGCCGGGCGACCAGGCGTGGTGGGAGAGCTACCGAAACCGGCTCGAGCTCGCGGCCCGCGAGGCCGACCCCGGCAAGGCGCGCGAAGCCGGCTAGCGGCCCCGCCCCCCGGCCCCTCGCCCCGCTCCGCGGTCCGGCCGGTGCCCTCCGGAACGGCATGAAACCCCGGTTTCACCACGTTCCAGTGTGCTGGAAGCCCGGTTTCATCACCCAGCTCCTGCTCAGCGCGACCGCTGGGTAGCCACCGCCCGGACCGTGATGGACGGCCTGTGGCCGTCGCGAGCTCGCCGCATGGCACGATGAGCTACGGGCACCGGCGACGATGAGGGCAGGTCATGGACGACGAACGCGAGAATCTCAGCTGGCAGACGTTCGGTGAGGCGTCGCGGGAACTCGCGGAGGCTATCGCCGCCGATGGGTTTGAGCCTGATCTGATCCTGTCGATCGCGCGCGGCGGTCTCTTCCTGGCGGGCTCCCTCGGGTATGCGCTCGCGGTGAAGAACCTGCACGTCATGAACGTCGAGTTCTACGACGGAGTTGGCACCACCCTCGATATGCCGGTCATGCTGCCGCCCGTGCCGAGCGCCGTGGACTTCTCGGCCAAGAAGGTGCTCATCGCCGATGACGTCGCCGACTCCGGCAAGACCATCGAACTCGTCCAGTCCTTCATCAGGGACCACGTCGAGGATGTGCGCACGGCGGTGATCTATGAGAAGCCCCGGTCACTGATCAGGTGCGATTACGTCTGGAAACATACCGATCGCTGGATCAACTTCCCGTGGAGCTCCGAGGCCCCGGTTGTCCAGCGCGTCGGCCAGGTCTTCGACGCCTGAAAACGAGGACCGCGCACGGGCAGCCTCCAGGGCGAGCAGCGCCACGTGCAGCGACGTCCGCGACTCGGCCGAACTCAGGTCGGTGCCGAGGATCCGCTCGATACGCTGCAGCCGCTGGTAAAACGTCGGCCTGGCCAGGTGCGAGTTCTTGGCCGCTTCCGCCTTGTTGCCTCCGGCGGTCAGGTAGGCGGCCAGCACGCCGATGAGGTCGGCGTCCTGTCCGGCGGCGCAGGCGAGCAGCGCGCCGAGTTCCCGCTCCACGAAGGTCTGCAGCCGCGGATCGTCGCGGAGCAGATGGAGCAAACCACGCAGGCGCAGGTCGGGCAGCCGGTAGAACAGCGGCAGGGACGAGGCGCGACCGGGAGCGCGGCGCCCGGACGTCACGTCGCCGGGGCGTTCTGCCGCCACATCGGCGACCTGACTGGCCTCAAGGAACGACCGGCGCACATCGCGAATCGATCCGACCGTGGCGCCGACTCCGATCACGAGCCCGTCCGGATCGGCGCCGATCCGGTCCCTGATCCGGGTCGCGAGGCCGGTCAGCACCCGCTCGGAGTCGGCCTGCGGGCTCAGCGAGAGCATGGCCCCGGCGCGAGCATCATCCAGCGTCCCGACCAGCGAGGGGATCCGCTCGGCCCGGCACGCGGCGGCGGTGATGTCGGCAACGTCGAGTACCCGTGCGTGCGCGGACAGCCCGAGCACTCCGAACGCGCCGGAACCGGATCCCGCCAGCCGCAAGACCATGGCGATGAGCTGGCGCCCGTCGACCGGCACCCCGAGCGCTCGTGCACGCACCGCGGCTTCCGCCGGGTCGGCGTGCGCCTGGGTGATGATTCCGCTGATCAGGGTCCGGTGAGCCTGGCGGTCCAGGCTTTCGGCGTGCCGGGTTAGCAGGCGCCCGAGGGCGAGCGTGGTGGCGGCCCGCTCGATGAGCACGGTGTCCGTTGCGGTCGGCGGTCCGTCGCACACCAGGATCACGCGTCCCCAGTCCTCGCCGCGCGCCCCGACCGGCGTGAACAGCCACCCCGACGCCTCGTCAAACGCCGTCCGGGCCGCAAACGCCGCGGAGCTCACCGCCCGGCTGCGCCGGGCGAAGTCGGCTAGCAGCCGCGCGGGATCGGCACCTCCTGGTTCGAAGGCGAGCACCCGGTGCGACAGGTCGGCCAGGATCACCGGCCGCCCGGCCAGGACCGCGGCCTGCCGCACGATCTCGTCAGGCGACGCGCCCGCGACGGACAACTCGGTGAACACCTCGTGCAGGCGCTCCGACGTGCGCAGTTGCTCGAGCTGAGCGTCGATGATCCGGGCGTGCACCGTCTCGGTGATCTCGACGAACGGGACTTCCCGTTCGAAGGCGATCAGCGTCAGCCCGCGGTCCGCGGCCGACCGGACGAGCGCCGACGGCAACGCCCCGACGTACCTGCGGCCCAGCTCCACGGCCAGCGCGCTCACGCCCGCGGCGGCGAGGTCAGCAGCGTAACGGGCCAGCAGCAGCGGATCGGCGGGCAGCGCGATCCCGGTCGTGAGCACGAACTCGCCGCCTTGAAGCAAATGCGCGGCATCCGCCAGTTCCAGGACATGAACCCAGCGAACCGGGGCGCTCAGACCTGACGAGCCCGCGACCACCTGCGGGCTGCCGCGCCGGATGACGTCGAGGTCGAGGAGGTCGGCCACCGTTGGGAGCATAAACAATGAAACTACATGTAAAACAACAGCCGAAAAAATTTACATGTTGTCGGTTCCTCCATCCCGGCAAGACGAGGAGACTGGAGGACATGTCTGAGCTACTCGCCCGCCATCGCGCGGTCATCCCTAACTGGGTCGGGGTCTATTACGACGAGCCGATCGAGATCGTCAGCGGCCAGGGCTGCCGGGTCACCGACGCCGGGGGGCACACCTACCTCGACTTCTTCGCCGGCATCCTCACGAACATGCTCGGCTACGACGTGCCCGAGGTCCGCGACGCGGTCGAGCGGCAGATCGCCACCGGCATCATGCACACCTCGACGCTGTACCTGATCCGCAACCAGGTCGAGCTCGCGGAGAAGATCGCCAGGCTCTCCGGCATAGAGAACGCCAAGGTGTTCTTCACCAACTCCGGCACCGAAGCGAACGAGACCGCGCTGCTGGCCGCGCTCACCGCGCGGAACGCCAACGAGGTCCTCGCGATGCGCGGCAGCTATCACGGACGCTCGTTCGGCGCCGTCAGCGTGACGGGCAACGCTTCCTGGAAAATGTCGAGCCACAGCCCGTTCGGCACTCATTATCTGCACGGTGCGGACCGGCAGCTGGCCGCCTACCGGAACCTGTCCGACGCCGATTACATCAAGGCCTGCGTGGAGGATCTCCGTGCGCTGCTGGCCGGGGGCATCCATCCCGCCGACGTCGCGTGCCTGCTGGCCGAGCCGGTCCAGGGCGTGGGCGGGTTCACGATGGCGCCCGACGGCCTGTTCGCGGCGTACAAGGAAGTCCTCGACGAGCACGGCATCCTGCTGATCTCCGACGAGGTGCAGACCGGCTGGGGCCGCACCGGCGAGCATTTCTGGGGCATCAGCGCGCACGGGGTCACCCCGGATGCGATGACGTTCGCCAAGGGACTCGGCAACGGCTTCGCGATCGGCGGCGTGGTGGCCCGCGGCGACCTGCTCGACGGGATCCGCGGCAACGGCATCTCCACCTTCGGCGGCAACCCGATCGCCACCGCCGCGGGCAACGCCACGCTGGACTACGTGCTCTCCCACGACCTGCAGAGCAACGCCGCCGCCGTCGGCCGCGTCATCATCGACGGCCTGAAAGAGGCCACGAAGAACACGGAAATCGTCGGCGAGGTGCGTGGCAGGGGCCTGATGTTCGCCGTGGACCTGGTCGACTCGGTTACCAGGAAGCCGAGCCCGCCGCTGGCCGGCCGGATGCTCGAGGCAACCAGGGAACGCGGGCTGCTGGTCGGCAAGGGCGGCCTGTACGGGCACACGCTGCGGATGGCGCCCCCGCTGACGCTGAGCGAGGCGGAGGCCAAGGAAGGCCTCGGCATCCTGATCGATGCTCTTAACAAGGTGAACGAAGAGGCCACCACTAAATGACGAAGCACATCACGCACTGGATCGCCGGTAAGCCCTGGGACGGCGAGGCCGAGCGCCACGGCGACGTCTATGACCCGGCCACCGGGCAGGTCAGCGGCCAGGTCGACTTCGCCGCCCCGGCCGAGGTGGACCTGGCCGTGGCCGCGGCGGCCGACGCGTTCCAGACCTGGCGGCGGGTCTCGCTGGCCAAGCGCGCCACGGTGCTCTTCGCCTTCCGTGAGCTCGTAAAGACCCACGCCAGCGAAATAGCGCAGCTGATCACGGCCGAGCACGGCAAGGTCGCCTCCGACGCCGCGGGCGAGGTGGCCCGCGGCTTGGAGGTGGTCGAGTTCGCCTGCGGCATCCCGCACCTGCTCAAGGGCGGGTTCTCGGAGAACGTCTCCACCGGGGTCGACTCGTACTCGATCAGGCAGCCGGTCGGCGTGGTCGCGGGCATCACGCCGTTCAACTTCCCGGCCATGGTGCCGATGTGGATGTTCCCGCTCGCGATCGCGTGCGGCAACACCTTCGTGCTCAAGCCGTCGGAGAAGGATCCCTCGGCGTCATTGCTGCTGGCTTCGCTGTGGGCCGAGGCGGGCCTGCCGGACGGCGTGTTCAACGTGGTGCACGGCGACAAGGTGGCGGTCGACGCCATCCTGAACCACGAAGGCATCAAGGCGGTCAGCTTCGTCGGCTCCACGCCTATCGCCAGGTACGTCTACGAACAGGGCACCCAAGCGGGCAAGCGCGTGCAGGCCCTCGGCGGCGCCAAGAATCACATGGTCGTGCTGCCCGACGCTGACCTCGATCTAGCCGCCGACGCCGCGACCTCGGCCGGTTTCGGCTCCGCAGGCGAACGCTGCATGGCGGTCTCCGCGCTGGTCGCTGTCGACCCGATCGGCGATGAACTGGTCAGCAGGATCAGGGACCGGATCGCGAACCTACGGGTCGGCCCCGGCTCCGACGAGCGGTCCGAGATGGGCCCGCTGGTCACCGGCCCGCACCGGGACAAGGTGGCCTCCTACCTGGACTCCGGCGTCCGCGAGGGCGCCACGCTGGCCGTGGATGGCCGGGTGCACCCAGTCATAGGCGGCGTGAAGGGGGATGGGGAGGTAAGTGGGGGCTTCTGGCTGGGCCCCAGCGTGCTCGACCACGTGACGCCGAAGATGAGCGCCTACACCGACGAGATCTTCGGCCCGGTGCTCAGCGTGCTGCGCGTCCCGACCTACGACGCCGCCGTCGAAATGGTCAACAGCAGCCCCTACGGCAACGGCGTGGCCATCTTCACCAGCGACGGGGGAGCGGCCCGCCGGTTCGTGTCCGAGGCCGAGATCGGCATGGTCGGCGTGAACGTGCCGATCCCGGTCCCCATGGCGTACTACTCGTTCGGCGGCTGGAAGGCCTCGCTGTTCGGCGACACGCACGTGCACGGCACCGAAGGCGTCCACTTCTACACCCGCGGCAAGGTGGTCACGTCCCGCTGGCTCGACCCGAGTCACGGCGGCGTCAACCTCGGCTTCCCGGTCAACACGTAGCCGCCTTGAGGCCGGCCCTCAGGGCCGGCCTCAACCGCATCCAGCCTCAGAGCAGGCTGTTCACCTCGTGCACATCACCGCAAGGGACGTCGAGCGCCGCATGGTGCTGGCGGATGGCCTCTTCGCTGGGGCCTTCGAGCAGGCAGTAGACCTTGCCGTCGGCGTTGTGGAAAAGCTCGATCTGCCGCACGCCGAACTCGTCGGCCGTGCCGTCCCGCGTCCCCTGGGCGATCTGCTCGATCGCTTCGGCGGGCAGTTTCAGGTCGTCGTGATAGTCCATGAACCGAGGCACTTCGCTGTCCCTCCCTTTCCGGCATCGTCTGGCCACTATGCACGAGGGATCAGCACCTTGTCCACAGCGTGCGCGGTGGTCCGCCGGCCCCCGCGAGAAGACCAGGCCCGGTCGCCGAGCAGGGCCAGCCCGGCTGGCAGCAGGACGCCGCGGACGACGGTGGCGTCGATGAGCACCGCCGCCGACATGGCCACGCCGAACACCTTGAACTCGATCACCGACAGCGTGGCGAAGATCGAGAACACCGCCACCATGATCACCGCGGCGCTAGTCACCACGCCCGCGCTGCGGCTAATGCCGTCGGTGATGGCGTTCTTGGCGGACGCGCCGCCCAGCCACAGTTCCCTGATCCGGCTCAGGATGAACACGTGGTAGTCCATGCTCAGCCCGAACAGCAGCACGAACATGAACAGCGGCAGCCAGGGCGTGATCCCGCCGTAGGCGGTGAAGCCGAGCGGCCCCTGCAGGTGGCCATCCTGGAAGATCAAGACCATCAGACCGTAGGAGGCTCCGACCGAGAGGAGGTTCAGGCCGATCGAAAGGGCAGGGATATATACCGAACGGAACGTGGTCATCAGCAGCAGGAATGCCAGGCCAAGCACGAAGGCGAAGACCCAGGGGACGGTTTTCGCCAGCTGCGCGTCGAAGTCGTGGTTTCCCGCGGTCAGCCCGGCCACCGAGTAGCTGATCCCCGGCACCTTGCCCAGCGTGGCCGGCAAGGCCTGGGTGCGCAGCACGGCCAGCGCGCTGTTGGACGTGGCGTCGGTCCCGCCGCCTGCCAGCGGCACCGACACCACCAGCACCTGGTCGTTACCGAACATCGCGGTGGTGATGGGCTCCCTGATCGCGCCGTGGGTGGCCGCCACCTGCGCGTTCAGCGCAGTCACGGCCTCGCTGACCTGCTTGCCGCCGAGATCGGTGCCGGTCACGACCACTTCGGCCGGCTGAGGTCCGCCGGGGAAGGCGTCCGAGATGTCGATCAGGCTGCGGACCACGGGCACGCTGGACGGCAGCTCGTGGATGCCCGCGTCCTCCAGGTGCAGCGAAAACACCGGCACCGCCAGCACCACGAGCGCGGTCACGGCCACGCCGCCCCAGGCCAGCGGGCGCCGCACGACCGCGCGGGCCAGCATGCCCCAGAACCTGGAATCGCTCGCCGCGGTGCGCCGCTTGCCGAGGAACGGTATGCGGCCTCGGTCCGTCCATTTGCCGAGCATGGACAAGATCCCTGGCAGGAAGGTCAGCGAGCCGAGCACGGCCACGCCGACGACGATGATCGTGCCGACCGCCACGCCGGAGAACACGTCAATGCCGGTGAGGAACAGCCCAGCCATGGCGATCATCACGGTCACCCCGGACACCACGATGGCCCGCCCCGAGGTGCCGGCCGCGATCCGCAGCGCCTGCTGGGTGTCGTGTCCCGCCGCGCGTTCCTCCCGGGTCCGGCGCAGGTAGAACAGCGAGTAGTCGATGCCGACCGCCATCCCGACCAGCAGCACGATCGAGGAGGTGGTGCTGTCAATGGGCAGCCAGCGGCTGGGGATGGCCAGCAGCGAGATCGCCGAGATCACGGCGGTGCCGGCCAGCAGCAACGGGATGCCCGCCGCGATCAGCGCGCCGAACACGATCAGCAGCAGGACCAGGGATACCGGGACCGAGGTAATCTCGGCCTTCCTGAAGTCCTGGCTGGTGATGCCGCTGGTGGCCCGGTCGACGCTGGCCTCGCCTGCCTCCTCGACCTTGAGCCCGGAATGCTGAGCCGCGATGGCGGCCACCGCGTTGATGGCCGGGACGACCGCCTGGTCATCACTGCCCGGCTTGCCTGCGACGTTGAACGTCACCAGCGCCGACTTTCCGCTGATCAGGCCGGGCCTGTTCAGCGGGGACTGGATGTCGGCCGCAGCCTTCGGCAGCGCCCGCAGCGCGGCGACAACCTGCCGGACGGCCGCCCGGATCTCCGGGTCATGGCCGTACGTCTGGCTGGCCGACCGCCCCTGGACAAGCACGCTCTCGGTGTCGGGCTGTTGCACGACGGGCTGGGCCAGCACCCGCTCGGCCCGGCCGGCCTGGCCCGGGTCATAGCTGTTGAGGTTGTCGGTGCCGAGCCGCTGGCCGATCACGACGGCCGCGACGACCAGCAGCAGCCAGCCGATCACCGCCGTCTTGCGATGCCGCGCGGACCAGCCGGCCACTCGTTCCACTATCGGAGCGTGGGTTCTAGTCATGACGCCAAGGCTCGGTGATAGCACCCCCGGGGACCATGGTGCAATCTGCCCAAGGCGAGGTGGGGTTAGCCTCACCCCGTTCCGGGGGGTCCGGCTCATGGCACCCCAGACCAGCAGGCCATAGCGTGGAGCCATGTTCCTCCTCCGCGACCTGGTGTCACCGCGCACCTGGCTCGCCCTCATTCATCACTGGGTCGGCCTGTTCATGGGGATCGCGGCCATCGTGGTCGTCACCACCGGCCTGAGCCTCGGCGGCAGCCTGCTGGTGGTCGCGCTGATCGGCCTGCCCATCCTGGGCCTGATGCTGCGGGCGGCCGACCTGTTCGCCCGGGCCGAGCGGGCCAGGTTCGCGCTGATGCTCGGGGTCCGGATCCCGGCGTGGCCCGAAGGGGTCCGGGCCGGGTACCGGTGGGGCATCGTGCCGCGCTGGCGGACGCTGGCCGAGCGGGCCACCTGGAGCGAAATCGGCTATGCGCTGCTGCGGCTGCCGGTCAGCGCGGTCACCGCGACGATCAGCATCGCGGCCTGGTCCGCGGGCCTGGTCCTGCTGACGCTGCCGCTGTACCACACGGATCTGCCCAGCGGCGGTCCCGAGTTCGGCGGCACGGTACTCCGCGGCACGCCCACGATAACGGTGTTGGCGGTGATCGGCCTCGTGGTGCTGCTCGCCGCGCCGCAGCTGACTCGCGGCCTGGCGATCGCGGATACGGCCATGTCCCGCCGCCTGCTCGGGCCGCCGAGCGACCTGGCCGCCCGGGTGACCGAGCTTGAGCAGAGCCGGGAGCGAGTGGTGGGCGCGGCCGAGGCGGAGCGGCGGCGGATCGAGCGTGACCTGCACGACGGCGCGCAGCAGCGGCTGGTCGCACTGGCCATGGAGCTCGGCCGGGCCAAGGCGAAGTTCGCCGATGACGTCGACGGCGCCAGGGACCTGGTCGACCAGGCCCACGCGCAGGCGAAAGAGGCCCTCACCGAGCTGCGCAATCTCGTCCGGGGCGTGCACCCGCCGGTGCTCACCGACCGCGGCCTCGACGCGGCCCTATCCGGTCTGGCCGCGCTGTGCCCGGTCCCGGTCGACGTCCATGTGGACGTGCCGGTCCGGCCCAAGTCTGCCGTGGAGGCGGTCGCCTACTTCATGGTGGCCGAGGCGCTGACTAACGTGGCCAAGCACTCCCGCGCCAGCCACGCCAGGGTAGTGGTCGAAGGCCACGGCTATCCGGGCACGCTGACCGTCATGATCAGCGATGACGGGATCGGCGGCGCGACGGCTGACAGTCCGGGCCTGGCGGGGCTGGCCGACCGGGTATCCGGGGTCGACGGGCGGCTGTCGGTGGAGTCCCCGTCCGGCGGCCCGACGATCATCGCGGCGGAACTGCCATGCGGGTAGTGATCGCGGAAGACTCCGTGCTGCTGCGTGAGGGACTGACCCGGCTGCTCACCGAGGCCGGCCACGAGGTCGCCGCCGCCGAGGGCGACGGCGAGAAGTTCCTGCGCGCGGTGGCGGCGAACACCCCGGACGTGGTGGTCGTGGACGTCCGGATGCCGCCCACCTTCACCGACGAGGGGCTGCGCGCGGCCCTGGTGGTCCGTGACCGCTGGCCGGATGTCGGCGTCCTGGTCCTGTCCCAGTGGGTCGAGGAACGGTACGCCACCGAACTGATCTCCGGCCGCCCGCACGGGGTTGGCTACCTGCTGAAAGACCGGGTCGCGGACGTCGGCGAGTTCCTCGACGCGCTGCACCGGGTGGCTGAGGGCGGCAGTGCGCTCGATCCCGAAGTCGTCGCGCAGCTGCTCGCCCGCAGCCGCCACCCGCTCGGCGAACTCACCCCGCGCGAGCGCGAGGTACTCGCGCTGATGGCCGAGGGACGGTCCAACTCCGCCATCGCCGCCGCGCTGGTCGTGGGCGGCGGAGCGGTGGAAAAGCACATCAACAACATCTTCACCAAGCTCGGGCTGGCGCCTGGTGACCGCGACCATCGTCGCGTGCTCGCCGTGCTGCGCTACCTCGGCACGGGATGAACGGGGATACCGCTATGACTACTGTCCTGCCATCGTCCGGCGCCTTGCGGATGACACCCGCCCGTGTGGTCACCCTTTTGCTTGGCGTCCCGGTGATCCTCGCCCTCATCGGCTGGCTCGGCTACACCGTCGTCGACCAGTCCGCTCACGGGAGTTTTCCTGTCAGCTACGCTGACATCCCCGTTCAGCACGGCCAGCTGTCGGTCAGCGTCAACAGCGGCGACGTTACCGTGCGCCAGGGTCACGGCTTGGGCACTACCGCCCGCCTGACCGGCACCGTTCAGTACGGCCTGTTCCGCCCGCGTGCCACCAAGACCACCACGGCTAGCGGGACGGAGGTGGACGTCAACTGCCCGACCATCAACTCAGGTAACTGCGGGCTGAGCGCGACCCTCGACGTCCCGCGGCTGACCAGCCTCACGCTGTCGAGCGGCGGCGGCAACCTGACGGTCCCCGGCGGCGTGGCCAGCAGCGTCACCCTGACCAGCGACGGCGGTGACGTCGCGGTGTCCGGGATCCCGGGACAGGCCACGGTATCCACCGGCGGCGGGAACCTGACCGCGGGCGACCTGGCCGGCCCCCTGCAGTTCACCACGGACGGCGGCGACATCAACGGCACCGGGCTGACCGCGCCCTCGCTCAACGCCGAGTCTGGCGGCGGCAACGTCACGGTGGTGTTCACCAGGCCGCCGGCGGACCCGGTGGACATTACCAGCGACGGGGGAGACGTGACCGTGCTGCTCCCGCAGGATGGCCCTTCCTACAAGGTCAGTACCACCCCGGACGGCGGCGACACGAACATATCCGTCGGAACCACCACGTCGAAGACCGCGGACACGATCGACGTTGAAAGCGGCGGCGGGAACATCAATATCGCGTACGCCAGCTGAGCCCCTGTTAGCTGAGCCCCTGTTAGCCGAGGCGCAGTGCTAACTAAGACGCAGGGACCCGATGAGCGCGTCGACGTGGCTGACCCCGAGGTCGGCGGGCACCGAGACGTAGAACACGGCGGGCGCCTGCCCCGTACCGCGGTCCACGACCACGACGGCGCCGAGCTCGCTGGTCCAGCCCAGGCCCTCGGGCCCGGCGTCGGGGTAGCTGATCAGGAACCTGACCATCCAGGCCCGGTGCCCGCTGACCCGCGTCGCGGAGCTGTCCTGGACCGTGCGGGCATGCACCAGAGGGTCGTAGTACAGGGGGTCCATCGCCGCGACCAGGCTCGTCGCCGTCGGCTTGAGGTCCGCGGGGCCTGAGTACGGGAATTGCCGTTGCAGCTGGCCCGAGCACGCGTTGCCGTGCCAGTCGAAGGCCGATCCGTTGATGGTGACCTGCCCGGCCACGGCGTTCTCGCCCGCGCTCCAGCTGAACATCGTCGTGTTCAGTACGGCCGGGCAGCCGATTCGCCAGGGCGAGGCCAGTAGCTGGTAGGAGAGCCCGGAGGAGGAGTCGGTCACGCGCGGGCCCGACACCAGGGAGGTCGACTTGGACCGCGGGCTGACCCGGTGCGTGATGGGCCGCGCCGAGCGGGACAGCGCGGCCGGTGCCGCCACCGTGGGCGTCTTGGCGATGTCCCTGACGAACATGACGATGACACCCAGCGCCACGGCCGTAACGACGGTCAGCAGCCAGAGCATCAGCCGCCGCACGCGACGGCGCCTGCGGCGCCTGCGGCGCCGGACCGAGGCCGCGCTCTCGCGTACCAGCGTGTCCCAGGCTGGTGACGGCATCCCCATACGGCCAGGGTAAACGGCGCATGTCCGGCAAAAGAAGGCCTAAGCCGGACATGATTACCGGTTCGTCGGCGAGAGCCTCACGCCTGGGCGGTCGCGGGCGCGGCTACCGGTACCGCCTCCTCGGCCCGCACCGTCGACCAGCTGAACAACCCGGTCGCGACGAACCCGATGCCCAGCGCGACGAGCACGCCGAGGTTGGCGAAGGCCCAGGCGCCGGTCTTGCCGCCCAGCCCGAACGGCCCGAGCAGGTAACCCTGCCAGGTCAGCCAGCTGGCCGAGCTGTTGGTGACCAGGCCCCAGCCGATCACCGTCGACACCACGACGGCCAGGACCGGGATCCACCGGATGTCGCCGTAACGGCCGGACGGGGTGAACAGGTCGGACTCGGCGTAGTCGCGCCGCCGCAGCGCGATGTCGGCCAGCATGACGCCGCACCAGGCCGCGATCGGCACGCCCAGCGTGATCAGGAAGCCTTCGAACTGGCCGATGAAGTTGTGCGCGACGAAGACGACGTAAATGGTGCCGATCGTCATCACCGTGCCGTCGACCAGGGCCGCCGCGTACCTAGGGATCCGCACGCCCAGCGTGAGCAGCGCCAGCCCGGAGGAATAGATGTCGAGCACCGAGCCGCCAATCAGCCCGAGTACCGCCACGATCGCGAACGGCACCAGGAACCAGGTGGGCAGCAGCGTAGCCAGCGCCCCGATGGGATCGGCGCCGATCGCCGTGCTCAGGCTCTTGGAGGAGCCCGCGAGCAGCAGCCCGAACACCAGCAGGAAAATAGGCGCGATCGAGGACGCGAAGGTAGTCCAGCCGATCACGCCACGGCTGGAGGACCGCCTCGGCAAGTAGCGCGAGTAGTCCGCGGCGCAGTTGACCCAGCCCAGCCCGAACCCGGTCATCATGAACACCAGCGCGCCGATGACAGCCTCAGCGGAGCCGCCGTGGACGGCGGACACGGCGGGCCAGTGGATCTTATCCGCCACGAGCCCGATGAAGACTACGGTGAACACCCCGGTCACGATCGTGATCCAGGTCTGCATCCGCATGATCAGGTCGAAGCCCATCACGCCGCCGAAGATGGTCAGCGCGACGACCACGATCAGCGCGACCACCTTGGTGCCGGTGCCGCCGCCCCACCCGAGGCGGCCGAACACGGTGGCGGTGGCCAGCGTGGCCAAGATGACGAGCACGGTCTCCCAGCCCACGGTCAGCAGCCAGGAAATCACCGTGGGCAGCTTGTTGCCGTTGACCCCGAACGCGGCCCGGCTCAGCACCATCGTCGGTGCCGAGCCGCGCTTGCCCGCTACGGCGATGAACCCGCAGGCTAGGAAGGACAGCACGATCCCGACGACGCCGACGACCACGGCCTGCCAGAACGAGATGCCGAAGCCGAGCACGAACGCGCCGTAGCTGAGGCCGAGCACCGAGATGTTCGCCGCGAACCAGGGCCAGAACAGGTCACGCGGATGGCCTTTGCGCTCGTTCTCCGCGATGATGTTGATGCCGTTCATCTCGACCTGCAGCGGTCGAAGCTCCGTGGTGCCCGTACCTTCGGTCATGGCGAGCCTCCCTACTGATCCATGATCGCCTTGCGTTGCGCGCCGTCCACCGGTATGTGGGCGCCGTTGATGAAGCTGGCCCGCGGCGAGGCGAGGAACGTCACCAGCGCCGCGACCTCCTGTGGCTCGCAGATGCGGCCGAAGGGAATGGATTGCTCGGCGAGCTCGTGCGCGCGCGCCTGGTCGACGCCCTTGTCGCGGGCGAAGGCGCGCTCTAGGGTGTCCCACCGGTCGGTGTTCACCGGGCCCGGGTTGACGGTGTTGATGCGCACGCCGTACCGCCCGTACTGCTCGGCGACCGAGGAGGCGAAGTTGATGTCCGCCGCGTTGGCCACGCCGGCCGTCATCTCCCAGTAGCTGGGTTTGAGGCCGTCGTTGCCGACGACCAGGACGATGGCGCCCTCGCCGCGCTGTCGCATATGCGGGATGACCGCGCGTACCGACCGCACGTACCCCATGAACTTCAGGTTGAGGCTCGCCATCCACTGCTCTTCGGTGAGGTCCTCGAGCAGGCCGCCCGGTGAGCTGCCCGCGCAGGTCACCAGGATGTCGATCTGGCCGAACCGCTCGAGGGTGGTATCCACGCAGCGCTGGACATCGGCGGTCACGCTCATGTCCCCGGCGAGCGGCAGCACCGCCCGCCCCGTCTCGGCGGCGATCTTCCCAGCGGCGGCTTCCAGCGGGCCGGCGTTCCGGGCCGTGATGACCACGTCGCAGCCCTCGCGCGCCAGGTACTCGGCTGCGCACCGGCCGATGCCCTTGCTCGCACCGGTCACGACGGCCACTTTCCCGTCTAGCTGCAGATCCACCGCAACCCCTTCCGTCTCGCTAAAGCGCTATGCCTGCCCTGCCTGTTCCCTCTTTGCGTAGCGATCAACGCGGTACTGTATCCGCTCGGTGAGCTGGATGGTATACCAAATATCAACCGGAAGAAAGATCCATCTTGTCCTGGATTACGAGCGGTCAGCCAAGCGCGCTGCGGCCCGCTATGAGGGCGAGCGTGGCGCGCGCGGCCTTATCGGCAGCGGCGCCGACAGCCTCAGGTCCCTCGCCGTAATCGCCGTTGAGCAGCAGCGCGGCGTGGCCGTGCGCGGCGGCCTCTAGCGCCTCGGCCAGGGCTTCGGCGGCGGCCTCGTCGCCCTCGCAGATCTCCTGCACCACGGACATGAACGCGTCTACTGGCTCCCAGGCCTGCTGGAGCTCCGGGTAACGGCTCTTGTCGATGCCCGCGCTGAACAGCGTGTCGAACAGCGGACGCTGCTCGGCGGCGAACTGGACGTAGGCCCGGGCCATCGCCGCGAGCCGCTGCTCGGGCGCGTCGGTGTCGCCGGCCTCGGTCGCCACCATCTCCGCGAAGACACGCAGGGCGCGGACCGCGACGGCGGCCAGCAGGTCCTCGCGGTCGGCGAAGTGCCGATACGGGGCCGCGGCCGATACACCGAGACGGCGGCTCGCCTCGGCCACGGAGAAGTCACGGACTCCCCTGACCAGCCCCAAGCTCCGCCCGCCCTCCGGCAAGCCCTCCGCACCATCGACGGCGAGGTCTCCATGCGCATCGCGGCAGCCCGCCTGCTAGCCGCTGCCTGACCCGCCTCGAAAGCTGCAACCAGATCCCAAAAACTCAGGACAGCCGTCAAAGTCCTACTAACCAAGCGCGGCTACTAACCAAGCGCGGCTAGGGCTCGGACAGGCGCGCCAGGTCTTCTATGAGCGTCTCCATCCGCGCGGCCTCATCGGCAACCCGTCGCATCATCCGGTCAAGGTCGGCCGGCAGCGGTCTGCCCCGCTGCCGGTAATACCCCGCAAACCCGCGCACGACGTTGACCGACATCCGCATTTCCCGGCTCACCTCAGCCAGGCGCTGCACCATCTCCGCCGCCGACCGGCGCGCCGCGGCCTCAGCCGTACGGCTCGCCCGCATCCGCGCCGACATCCTCATCAGCGCCATGCCGAACGGCCACCGGTTCCGCTCCTCACCCGCCCGGATGCCCCGGCGCGGCAGCACATAAGGCAGCTCGCCGGCGACGACTGGTCCGGCTGCCTCGGCGAGCCGGGACGCCTCGCGCACCGGCCGGAGGATGGCCCGTGTCATAGCCAGCCCCGCGCCCGCCAGCAGCACGAGTACCGCGCCCGCCGCGACCGCGTAACCCGCCGCGACCCGCTCGGTGATCCGGCCGATACCGGCCAGTCCTGTCATGGCGACGAGCACGCCGCCGGGGCCGTGCCCTGTCCGTCCGCTGACCACGTACCTCACGTTGTCCGGCCCGTACACGTACAAGATGCGCTGCGGCTGATACCGGACCGCCTCCAGGATGACGCGCCAGCGCCCAGTGGCTCCGGTACCTGGCACGGTGACCGGCCGCGACAGGTGTGCCGCCAGCCACGAGCCGTCGGCGGGGAGAGCCGGGCCGGCTGGGGTACCGGGAGCCGCGGGAGTCAGCGACTGCCCGCTCGCGCTCAGCAACTCCATGTCGCAGGCCCCAGGCGGCAACTGACCCGGGACCGGGTCAGAACCGGGTACGGCCACAAAGCCGTGGCTGAGCATGCTTCTCGCGCACGCCAGAAGGCCATCGTCAGCCTGCCGCATCAGGTAACCGCGGGTCGCCGATACCTCGGCCAGGCCGACCGCGACCGCCCCGATCGCCGCCAGGCTCACGGCCAGGCACGCCAGCAGCACCCGCAGCGGGATCCGGATGCGCGCGCCCATCACCCAGTCTCACCAGTCCTCGTCATGCTGGCGAGCCCTGGACGCCGTACTCGGGGAGGGGTCCCTAAGACCCGTCGGCCCGGCGGGCCAGGCCCACCTTCGCGTTGGGGTGTTCCCGCCAGTGGCTCACGCCGGCCGCCGCCGTACTCTTGGCCTGCTCCCACTTGAGCCTTGCGAGCTCGCTGGGCGGTGTCTCCAGCTCCCTGGCCCAGGTCCGGGTCGCGGCGGCCACGTGCGCGCCGGCGATGCCCACCCCCACCAGCGCCACCACGGTACCGATCCCGATCAGGACCCCGCCGCTGATAAGGGGTCCGGACTGCAGCACAGGCCAATTCCCGCCTGACTGACTATCAGTGGCATTATCCATTGCATCCGTCCCGGTGTTTGGCCGAAAAAGCCCGTGTCCACCACAAGGTTAACTCCAGGCGAAGCCGAGGGAATCGGCCACCCCCATATGCCACCGGAATCGCGCCCTGGCCTGGCTGCTGACACCGCCCTGACCGTCCTCAGAGCCCGTTTTCGGCAAGGATCTTCATCAGGTTGCGCTTGCGTTTCTGCTCCGTGCGCAACGCCGCGACGTACCGGTTGAACTGCTCGGTGCTGTCCAGGGCCTGATGGCAGGCGCGTGCGGAGAGCAGCAGGCTCGCTATCCGCCGGTAGGTAGGGTCGCCCGTCTCCTTCTTCAACGATCCGATCGCCCTGAGGTACAAGGCCAGCGCATCAGCTGGGCGGGTAGCGACCGAGGCGTCGGCTAGTCGCAGCCACTGATCGTCGCTCGCGGCGTCCTTCGCAGCGGCCCAGGCGGCATCCAGGTCCCCGTCGTCCAGCAGCGCGTCCAGCAGGACGGGACCGCCCCAGGCCCACGGGGCTCGGGCCCGCTGATGACGCTCGTCCGCACTCAGCAAGGCGAGCGCCTGCCCGCGCTCGGCGGGCCAGACGCCGGCATCGGTCGCGGCACCCCGCAGCGCCTGATAGTTAGCCAGGGTCCGTTCGGCCTGAAAGCGGCTCCGGCGCAGGCTGACCACATCGCCAGCGCGGCCCGCGGCCGCGTAGCGGCCGGCCAGGTACTCCACGAGTTGCCGGTCCGGACGCGTCGCCTCGCGCAGGCCGCGCTCCGCCCAGCCAAGAGCCTCATCGCCGCGGCCGGCTTCATCGAGTTCGCTGGCGATACGAAGATGGTTCCGGCCGAGGTCGTCAAGCTCGGCGGCGATGATGGCGATGAGGGCGTCCACGTCCCCTTCGGCCCTAGCCACCGACTCCATCAGGTGCCTGGCCCGCAAGTCCTCCGGATGCTCCTCATAAGCGGCTCTTATCCGCTCGCGCACCGTAGCGATACCTTCATCGCCGAGCAGGTCGGCGTAGTCGCCGAGATCGGGTTCGAACCCGTGATCATCGTGCAGCAGCAGCCCGGCGAGGTAGTCGCCCAGCGAGACCGGTTCGGGTGGCGCGGCCTCGCAGGCCCGAAGGTGGGCCGCCAGCAGTTCGTGCGCGGCTTCGGCGACCGAGTCAGAAGAGTCGTCGACGGATGCGTAGGCGTCGGCGGCGAGGTCGGTCGCCTCGCGCGCGATCTCGATCGCGTCGGCCGCTCCGCCGGCCTGGATCAGGTCGTCAATCGCCACGGCGGCCTCGAGCACGCCGGCGGCGTAGCGGTAGGCCTCGTCGTATTCGACGTAGCCTCGGCGAGGTAGCGCGACCAGCTCCCTGACGGCACGCCGGACCGTTGCGGCGTCCAGGTTCACGGACGCGGCCCGCAGCTCAAAGCGCCGGCGTAGATCCCGGTCCTCGTCCAGCAGCCCGGACAGCTCGGCGAGCAGTTCCTCCTTGGAGAGCGACTCGAGCCAGGAGTCGAGCATCTGCCGCCGGACCTGCGCGGTCTCGATATGCCGCGGCAGGTCCTCGCCCGTCTTCAGCACCGCCAGCCCGACCGCCACACAGTGCTTGCAGAAGAAACCGTCCCGGCCGTACGGGCACGTACAGTGCCCGCCGAGCCCGCCATCACCAAAGGTCAGGGAGACCGCGTACTCGCTGTGGCCGTATACGGTCGCAGTGATCTGCGTACTGGCGATCTCCAGGTCCGCTACCTCGCCGACATAATCCAGGCCACGCTCGAACGACCTGGTTCCGGCGGTTAGCTTGATATCGGCTTCGGTAAATGCCGCGAACACTGCCATGCCACATTGAACACTAGGCGGCCGACATTTCGAGCCGGTCCGCTCCCCGACGGGAACGGGGTCCTATTTCAGCGCGCCGCGGACGATCTTGCCGAGATGGTTGCGTGGCAATGCGGCCAGCTGGAACACCCGCTTGGGGCACTTGTATCCGGCCAGCTGGGTGCGGGCGTACGCGATCAGCTCCGCCTCGTCGAACCCGTGCCCGTCCCGGGTCACCACCCAGGCCGTCACCTGCTCGCCCCACCGGTCATCGGGAACGCCCGCCACGGCCGCCTCCGCTACCGACGGGTACCCCTCGAGAGCGATCTCCACTTCGCGCGGGTAGACGTTCAGGCCGCCGGTGATGATCATTTCCTTGGTCCGGCCGCGGATCACCAGGTGCCCGGTGGCCGGGTCCACGGTCCCGATGTCGCCGGTGCGGAACCAGCCGTCCGCGGTGAAGGCGGCTTCGGTGGCCGCCTGGTCGTTCCAGTACCCTGCGAAAACCTGCGGTCCGCTGATCTGGATCTCGCCGTCCTCGCCGGGCGTCTGCGGGCTACCTTCGGGAGCCCAGATCCTGGCCAGCACGCCCGGTAGCGGTATCCCCACCGTGTCGCCGCGGGGATCGTCGAGTGGATTGGAGACGTCGAGCCCGCTCTCGGTCGTGCCGTATCTGACCAGCGGCAGCCGTCCGAGCACGGCCGGCAGCCGCTCGGCCAGCGCCGGGCTCAGCGGGGCGGAGCCGCAGACGGCTAGGCGCACGCCGGTAAGAGATGCCACCTGAGCGTCAAGGAGCGCCTGGTAGATCGTCGGAACCGCGAACAGCGCGCTGGCCCGGTAGCCCGCGATCGTCCGGACCAGGTCGGCGGGGGTGAATTTGGAGCGGATGTGCGTCGTGCCGCCCGCGATCAGCGCGGCGTGCAGGCCGCCCAGGCCGTGCTGGTGGAACAGCGGCAGCGCGTGCGCGAGCACGTCGTCCTCGTTCCACCGCCAGGCCGCCATCACGGCCTGAATCGAGGCCGCCACCTGGCGGTGGGTCAGCGGCACGCCCTTCGGCCTGCCCGTCGTCCCCGACGTGTACGCGAGCAGCGCGATGTCGTCCGGCCGCGCTACGATCCCGACGTCCCGGCCCGGACCATCCGGTACCTCACCGACGTCCACCGTCAGCGCAGGCGCGGACCCCGGCCCCAGTCCGGCCAGCCGCCGCGCGGGCTCACGGTCGGCGAAGGCCAGCACCGCGCCGGAGTCGGCGACCAGGTGCCCGAGCTCGTGGGCCGTATAGCCGGGGTTGGCGAGTACTACGACGGCGCCCGCCTGGAGCGCGCCGAGGTAGCAGCGCACGAAGCCGATGCTTGCGCCGGCTGCTAGCAGCACCCGGTCACCGGGGTGTACCCGTCTCGCCAGCCAGGCCGCTATCCGGCCCGCCGCGTCGTCCAGCTCAGCGTGGGTGACCGGTTCGCCGTCGACCGTCACCGCGATCCGGCCGGGGATCCGGCCCGCCGTCGCGGCCGCCAGCTCGGGGATCGTCTGCTCGCCTAGTCCCGCGGCGTAACCCCGCACGTCAGCGAGGCCAGGCAGGTGCGTCTGCCAGCCCTTCAGGCTCCAGTCCCCATAGTCGGTCGGCATGGCTACCCGTAACTCAGCGACGCCCGGGGAGGCGCCGGTTACGCGCGCCCACGCCGACCGGTTGGCCGCGCGCTCGGCCCGCAGCCGGTCCATCAGGCCGCCGGCCGCCATGATCGTCTTGACGCCGGTACCCACTCCGCGCGCCGCGAGATCGGCGGCGAGCTGCGAGGCCAACCGTTCCGGATCCTCAGAAACATGGTTCACGAACCCCAGGGCCAGTGCCTCGGCCGCCTCGAGCCAGCGGCCGGTCAGCACCAGGTCCATGGCCGCGCCCCGGCCGATCAGGTCGGGCAGCAGCCAGGCGCCCACCGCGAGGTCCACGCCGGGCGGCCCGATCCAGCGCAGCCGGGCTCCCGGACTCGCGATCCGGAGATCGGACGCCGCCGCCAGCTGCGCGCCGCCGCCGACGGCCGCGCCGGTGAGCACGGCGACCACCGGCCCGGGCCTGGTGATCATGGTCTCGCAGCACTCGTAGATCAGGTCCGAGACCGCCGCGCGCTCGGTATCGGGCACGGTCAGGTCGGCCCCGGCACAGAACACCCGCGGATCAGCGCTACCAAGCAGTACCGGCACCTCGGGTTCGGCCGCCAGCGCGTCCCGCACCGCCCGGGCCAGGCTCACGTCGAGCGCGTTCCGCCGCTCCGGCCCGGCCAGGCGCAGCCAGCGGTAGCCGGCCGGACTGTTCTCAACCATCAGCTGAGGATGCGGCATGCGGAGGGCTCCCAAAACGTCTGACATATGGTATACCAAATGAACCGGAGTCAGCGGACCCACTAGTCCCGGCGGACCCGAGGAGCCAGGTGAAGCCAGCGCCGTTCGCCTACCACCGCGTGTACAGCGTGGCCGAGGCGGTCGCGCTGCTCGCCGAACTCGGTGACGAGGCGAAGATCCTGGCCGGAGGCCTGAGCCTGGTCCCGATGATGAACTTCCGGCTGGCCCGCCCCGCTGCGCTCATCGATGTGACCAGGATCGATGGCCTTCGCTACCTGCAGGCCAACCCGGACGGGCTGCGTATCGGCGCGCTGACCACCCACCGGACCGTCGAGACCTGCCATGACCTCACGGTACTGGCCAGGTTCGGCGTGCTGCCCCGTTCGGCCCACTGGATCGGGCACTACCCGATCCGCAGCCGGGGCACGTTCGGCGGCAGCATCGCCCACGCTGACCCGTCGGCGGAGTGGTGCCTGCTGGCCGTGCTGCTCGGCGCGCGGGTCGTCCTCACCGGGCCGCACGGGCCGCGTACCGTCGCCGCCGCCAAATTCTTCGAGGGCTACTACAGCACGGCGGCCAGTCCCGACGAGATGATCACCGAGGTGTGGTTCCCCGAGCCCGCTCCGCGGGCCGTGCTTACCGAGTTTGCCCAGCGGCAGGGGGATTTCGCCATCGTGGCGGCCGCCGTGGACGCCGACATCAGGGACGGGGTCTGCCAGTCCGGCCGCGTGGTCCTGGGCGGTGTCGGCCCGTTGCCCGTCGAGGTGGACGCCGCGGTCCTGGCCGGGCAGCCGGCCAGCGAGCAGACCTGGCAGGCCATGGGGGAGCACGCCGCCTGCCAGGTCGACCCGCCGGAGGACACGCACGGCGACGCCGAGTTCCGGCGCAGGCTGACCGCCACCCTCGTGGCCCGCGCCCTCGCCGAGGCCAGCCGCCTCTCACTTCGGGACCAGCCGTGAGCACTCCCTACCACGGCCGCTGGGTCGGCGCGGCGGTGCCGCGGAAGGAAGACCGCCGGATGCTGCTGGGCCGGGGCCGGTTCGTGGCCGACCTGACCCGGCCGGCCCTGCTGCACGCCGCGTTCGTCCGCAGCCCGCACGCCCATGCCCGCATCAACGCTATCGACGTCGCCGCCGCCCGTCAGTCCCCGGGCGTGCACGACATCCTGACCGCCGCCAGCCTCGGTGACCCGTACCTGCTCGCGCTGCTCGAGCGGGACGAGTTCGTCCCCACCCGGATGCCCATCCTGGCCGGCGAGAAGGTCCGCTTCGTCGGCGAGCCCGTGGCGGTGGTGATCGCGGACGACGCCTACCGGGCCGAAGACGCGACCGAACTCGTGGAGGTGGACTGGGAACCGCAGCCGGCCGTGGCCAGCATCGAGGACGCCACCGCGGCGCTAGCTCCGCGACTGCACGAGGAAGCCGCCGGCAACCGCCTCGTCGACCTGCTGATGTTCGACGACGAGCGGCTGCCGGGGATCTTCGCGGGCGCCGCCCTCACCCTCAGCGCGACCTTCCAGAGCGCCCGGGTGGCGGCTCTGCCGCTAGAGGGACGCGCCTGCCTGGCCGAATGGGACGACCGCGACGACCAGCTCGTCGTGCACGCGTCCACTCAGGTCCCGCACCAGGTCAGGTCTGGGATCGCCCAGGCCCTGGGCCTGCCGGAACGGGCCATCAGGGTGATCGCCCCGGATGTCGGCGGCGGGTTCGGCCTGAAGTGCGTGGTCGGCCGGGAAGAGGTGGCGGTCGCGGCGGCCGCGCTGGCCCTGCGGCGGCCGGTGCGCTGGGCCGAGGACAGGCAGGAGAACCTGACCGCCGCGTTCCACGGCCACGAGCAGCATTACCAGGTAAAAGCCGCCTTCAGCCCGGACGGCAGGATCCTGGCCCTGGACGCGGAGATCGACTGTGACACCGGGGCGTACTCCGTGTTCCCGTTCACCTGCGCGGTCGAGCCGCTGATGGCCTCGACCGAACTGCCCGGGGTATACAAGGTGCCCGCCTACCGGGCCCGGAGCCGGGCCGTCGCCACCAACAAGGCGCCCGCCGCACCCTACCGCGGCGTGTCCCGGCCCCAGATCGTCCTGGTCATGGAGCGACTGATGGACAAGGCGGCCGAGGCGCTCGCGCTCGACCCGCTCGAGGTCCGCCGTCGCAACCTCATCGGCGCAGCCGATTTCCCCTACACCGGCGTCAACGGCATCACCTACGACGAGGGCAGCTACCGCGAGTCCCTCGACCTCGCCGAGAACCTGATCACGCAAAAAGCCTGGCCCGCCGAACGCGACCAGCTCCGCGAGCAAGGACTGAGGGCGGGCATCGGTTACGCGTGCTTCTCCGAACGCACCGCCTACGGCACCCCGGCCATGTCCCAGCGCCGGATGCGGATGACGCCCGGCTACGACACGGCCATGGTGCGGATGGACCCGACCGGCGAGGTCATCGTCACCACCGGGACCTGCGGTCACGGCCAGGGGCACGAGACGACGTTCGCGCAGATCGTCGCGGACCGTCTCGGCGTCCACCCGGACCAGGTCCGGCTGCGTCAGGGCGACACCGACCTGGTCTCCTACGGCTGGGGCACCTGGGGCAGCCGCTCGGTGGTCATCGGCGGCGGCGCGGCCGGCCGGGCCGCCGACATCGTGGCCGGCCAGCTCCGCAAGATCGCGGCCAGCCAGCTGGAGGCCAATCCGGCCGATGTGGAGCTCACCCAGGGCATCGCCCGCGTTCGCGGCGACGAGACCGCGGCCATCCCGATCGCCGAACTGGCCCGGCTGGCCCACTTCCAGGCGCACCGGCTTGACGACGACCTGCGGTACGGGCTGGAAGCCCGGGCGACGTTCGACCCTCCGGGCACCTTCTCCAACGCCTGTCACGTGGCCATGGTGGTGATCGACCCGGGCACCTGCGCGATCAGGCTGTACCGGTACCTGGTGGTCGAGGATTGCGGAGTCGTCATCAACCCCATGGTGGTGGACGGGCAGGTGCGCGGCGGCGTCACCCAGGGCGTGGCGGCCGCGCTGCTTGAGCGCGTCTGCTTTGACGCCGAAGGCCAGCCGGTCAGCACCACCCTGATGGACTACCTGGCGCCTACCGCGACCGAGATGTGCGCCGTGGACATCGTCCACCTGCAGACACCGTCGCGCTTCAGCGAGACGGGCGCCAAGGGGATGGGGGAGGGCGGCACGATCGGCGCGCCGGCCGCCGTCCTGGGCGCCATCAACGATGCGCTGTCCGACACCGCCGTCCGCTTCGATCACGTCCCGGTCCTGCCGCAGGACCTGAGCGCAGCCCTAAAGAAAACAGCTGTAACGAAAACAGCTGTAACGAAAACAGCCGCAAAGGGGGTGCATGCCGGATGAAGGACATGCACACCGTCAGCCTCAAGGTCAATGGCCGCGACCACCAACTCGTCGTCGAGGCGCGCCGCACGCTGGCCGACATGCTCCGTCATGACCTCGGCTATACCGGCACGCATCTGGGCTGCGAGCACGGCATCTGCGGCGCGTGCACGGTCATCCTGGACGACGCGCCGGTCCGGGCCTGCCTGGTCTTCGGCGTGCAGGCCGACGGCACCGAGGTGCGCACGGTGGAAGGGCTGGCCGCCGGGGAGCAGCTCTCTGACCTGCAGCAGTCGTTCAGCGATCACCACGCGCTGCAGTGCGGCTTCTGCACCCCCGGCTTCCTCATGCTCGCCGAGGCCTACCTCGCCGAGCCCGACGGCGAACCGGGCCCGCTCACCGGGGAACAGGCCCGCGAGCTCGTCGCGTCCAACCTGTGCCGGTGCACCGGCTACCAGGGCATCGTCGAGGCGATCCGCGCCACCGCCGAAGCCCGCGCCCGCGGCAGGCCAGCAAACGGCGAACCGGCAAACGGCGAACCGGCATGACCGCCATTGGCGCCCGGATGGCGCGCCACGAGGACCCCCGCCTGCTGCGCGGCCGCGGCCGGTTCGGCGATGACATCAGCGCCCCCGGGCAGCTGTGGACCAGGATCGTCCGTTCTCCTGCCGCGCACGGGCAGGTCCGCGAACTGGATGTCAGCCAGGCCGCGAAGGCCGCCGGCATCACCGAGGTCATCACCGCGACGGACCTGCCCCCGGGCCTGGTCATCCCCGTCCGGCTGGCCGTGGGTCACACCGATCTCAGCGCCTACCTGCAGCCGGTGCTCGCCGCCGCTGTGGTCCGTTACGTGGGCGAGCCGCTCGCCGTGGTGGTCGGCGACGACCCCTACGCGTGCGAGGACGCCGCCGAACTGGTGGACTTCGACATCAAAGAAATGCCCGCGGTCACCGACGCCCGAGCCGCCCAGGACCAGAACACCGCCGCGGAACTCACTCTCGGCTACGGCGACACCGAGGCCGCGTTCCGTGACGCCCGGCACGTCGTGCGCCTGGAGCTCGCGATCGGCAGGCACACCGGCGTGCCGCTCGAACCTCGCTGCCTGCTGGCGGTGCCGGATCAAGGCACCGGCGGGCTGGACATTTTCGGCATGACCAAGGTCCCGGTGTTCAACCGCGACCTGCTGGCGCGCATGCTCGGCCTGGACGAGACGCTCATCCACGTGCACGCCATTGACGCGGGCGGCGGGTTCGGGATCAGGGGCGAGTTCTACCCCGAGGACTTCCTCATCCCCTGGCTGGCCACCAGGCTCGGCCGTCCGGTCAAGTGGGCCGAGGACCGCACCGAGCACCTGATGGCGGCGAATCATTCCCGCCAGCAGTACCACCGCATCGCCGCCGCGTTCGACGCCGACGGCCTGATCACCGGCCTGCGGGACGACATCGTGCACGATAACGGCGCCTACTGCCGCACGCACGGCGTCGCGGTACCCGAACTGACGGTGGCGATGCTCCCTGGTCCCTACCGGATTCCCGCCTACCGGGGCCGGGTCCGGGTGGTGCTCACCAACAAGACTCCGTGCGGCACCTACCGGGCCCCGGGCCGGTTCGAGGGCACGTCGGCGCGTGAGCACCTGCTCGACGTGGCCGCCACCCAGCTCGCCCTCGATCCCGTCCAGCTGCGCGCGCGCAATCTCCTCACCCGGGACGAGATGCCGCACAACCGTCACATAGAAACCCTCGGCACCGACCTGATCCTGGACACCGGCGACTACCCGGCGCTGCTGGCCGCGGCGGTCAGCGAGGCCGAACGCCTCGGCTATCGCACCACGACCACGACCACGACTACAAACACCCCCACGACCCTGAGGCGCGGCTTCGGCCTGGCCATGTTCGTGGAGAAAAGCGGACTCGGACCGCAGGAGACCGCCGACGTCACGGTGAGCAAATCCGGCGCGGTGCACGTGTTCTCCGGCGGAACCTCGGTCGGCCAGGGCATCGAGACCGTGCTCGCCCAGATCGCCGCGGACGCGATCGGCGTCGATCCGGGCGCCGTGCGCGTGGTCGCGGGCGACACGGCCGCGCAGCCGTTCGGGGCCGGGTCCTGGGCGTCCCGGTCGACCGTGGTGGGCGGCAGCGCGGTGCACCAGGCCGCCACGGCGGTGCGGGAGCGGGCGGTGCAGCTGGCCGCGCGGATGCTCGAGGCGGCCGAGGAAGACCTTGAGATCAATCGCGGGTCCGTGAACGTCCGCGGCGACCCGAACACCAGGCTGACCCTGGCCAGTATCGCCCGGGCGGCGGAGCCCGCGAGCAGGTACCTCCGGCCGGGCGAGCCGGCCGGGCTGTCCGCCCGCCGCCGGTTCGAGGTCGCGCGGATGACCTACCCGTACGGCGTGCACGCCGCGGTGGTGGAGGTGGATACCGGCACCGGGCAGGTCCGGGTGCTGCGCTACCTGGTGGCCTATGAGGTGGGCCGCGCGATCAACCCGATGCTGGTGGAGGGCCAGCTGCGGGGCGGGGTGGCCCAGGGGATCGGGGGAGCGCTGTTCGAGGAATTCAGCTACGACGAGACGGGTCAGCCGCAGGCGATCACGTTCATCGAGTACCGACTGCCGACCGCGGCGGAGATACCGCCGGTGGACGTGCTGCTGCGGGAGGACGCTCCCTCGCCGGGCAACCCGCTCGGCGTGATGGGGGCCGGGGAGGGCGGCGTCAGCGCGGCTGGCGCGGCCGTGGCGAACGCGGTCCGGGACGCGCTGGGTCTGGCCGGCGGCGTCGGCCAGCTCCCGCTGACCCCGGCCCGCGTCCGGGCCCTAGCCGACCGGCGAACAGGTGCGACATGACCACAGAAACGCCGGGCTACGTCAGCAAGACCGACCTGGTCGCTGCCCTCATCCGTGAGTTGGTCATCACCGGCGAGCTCGGTCCGGGGGAGCAGTTGCGCCAGCGGGACCTGGCCTTGCGTTTCCACGTCAGCCAGACCCCGGTCCGCGAGGCAATGCGGCGGCTTGAATCAGAGGGGCTGCTGGTCTGCGATACGCACCGGGGTTTCACGGTGGTGACGCCGGGCGCCGGCCGGGTCGAGGAGAACTTCCAGATCCGGGCGGCGCTGGAGTCGCTGGGCGCGTCCCTGGCGGCGCCCAAGATAGACGCGGACGGCCTGGCCCGGCTGCGAGACCTGAACGAGCAGATGCGCGCGCTGGCCGACGACGATCCCCGCTACGCGGAGCTGAACCGGGAGTTCCACTTCACCGTGTACGAATACGCCCGCAGCCCGCTGCTGCTGTCCCTGATGCGGTTGCTCTGGGCGTCGCTGCACGGCGGGCCGCGGGTGTCGCGCACCCACGCCGAGTCCGCCGGCCAGCACGACGAGATCCTCGCCGCGCTGACCGACGCGGATGCCTCGGCCGCCTCGGCCCGGACATACCAGCACATCATGGGGGCAGATCCGGTAAAAGAAGAGACTGAGTGAGGCTAACGACCCAGGGAGCCGCCAATGCCCGAGATCGTGACCGACGACGGAGTCACGCTGCACGCCGAGGAAACGGGCACCGGCGAGCCGCTGCTGTTCATCCATGAGTTCGCCGGCGATCACCGCAGCTGGGAGCCACAGGTCCGATTCTTCTCCGGCGGCTACCGCTGCGTCACCTACGCCGCCCGCGGTTACCCGCCGTCCGGCGTACCCACCGATCCCGCCGCGTACTCGCAGGACCGCGCCGTCGCGGACGCGATCGCGGTGCTCGATGGCCTCGGCATCGGCCGGACTCACGTGGCCGGCCTGTCGATGGGCGGCTTCACCGCGCTGCACCTGGTCCTCGGGCACCCGGACCGGGTCAGCTCGGCGGTGGTCGCCGGGGCCGGGTACGGCGCCCAGCCCGAGCGCGCCGACGCTTTCCGCGCCGAGTCCATGCTCACCGCGGCCGCGTTCGCCGCCGAGGGCGCGGCGAAGGTCGCCGAGCGGTACGCAGTCGGCCCGGCCCGGGTCCAGTTCCAGAACAAGAACCCGCGCGGCTGGGCCGAGTTCGCCGCCGCGCTGGCCGGGCACTCCTCGCTGGGCAGCGCGCTGACCATGCGCGGAGTCCAGGCCGCCCGGCCGTCCCTTTACGCGCTCACCGACGAGCTGGCCAAGGTGCGCACGCCGGTCCTGGTGCTGGTCGGCGACGAGGACGAGGGCTGCCTGGAGCCCGCGCTGATGCTCAAGCGCACGATCCCGACGGCCGGCCTGGCCGTCCTGGCGCGCACCGGCCATACCGCCAACCTGGAGGAACCCGACGTGTTCAACCACACCGTCGACCGGTTCCTCACCATTGTGGCCCGCGGCGCCTGGCGCGAGCGCGACCCCCGCTCGGTATCCGCCTCGACCACCGGCATGAGCTAAAAATTCATTTGGGCCGAACGGAGCGTCGTTCCAGCCCTCAGGAAACGCTCATCGCCCCTCGCCGCCCCGCGCGCTTCCGCCAGACCGAAACGTGACTCCTGCTCTCGCTGGTAAAGGGCTCGCGCTTCCAGCCAGCCCAGCGCTCGCGCAAGGTCATCCCGGCTAGCCGCGCCATGAGGTCCAGCTCTGACGGCCACACGTAGCGGTGCGGCGACGAGCGGGTCTCGAGCTGCCCGTCCACTACCCAGTAGTGATGGGAGAACGCTAGCTGCGCCGCGACGTCGTACTCCTCGAAACCGAGATGTTCCGGGGTCACGGTGAACGGGTGGACGGTCTCCCCGTGCGGCAGACGCCGAAGCTCCGGGACGTAGACCTCGATGACGAAGCAGCCGCCCGGTTCCAGCTGCGCCGCCACGGTGCGGAAGCACTCCACCTGCTCGTCTTGCGTGGTCAGGTTGGTAATCGTGTTGCGCACCAGGTAGGCCAGCGTGAAGGTTCCGCCCGCCCGGGCGGTCGTGAAGTCGCCGATGGTCACGCCGATGTCCGCCGCGCCCGGCTTCGCCGCCAGCTGCGCGACCATGGCCGGCGACAGTTCGATCCCGTGCACGCGAACACCCCGCTGGCTCAGCGGCAACGCGATGCGGCCGGTGCCGATGCCGAGCTCGAGAGCGGCGCCTGATCCGGCCAGATCAGCGAGGAAACTAACCGCCGGGTCAATGACCGACGGCTCGAACAACTCTGGCCACTTGGCCTCGTAAGTCTCTGCGATCGGCTTATCGAAGTAGTTCTCTGGCACGGATCCACTGTGGCGCCAGCACTGCCTGCCGCGCCAGCCATTTAGGCCCGCTGGGAATTACCCTGGGCTGGCGCTGAGTTCAGCCCGGCGGGCTTTTAGCTGGGCCGGCTTCAGCTGGGCTGGGGCTCCGGCGGCCCGCTGGCGGCGGCCGGGACGGCGTCGGCGCGGCGGCGCGTTCCGGCCCGGCGGACCATCGTCGAGGCCGCGTCGGCGTCATGGATAGTCAGCGCGACGGTGGCGCCGACCAGGGCCAGGGCAGCTGCCACGAGGAATGCGGCGTGGTAGGCGGCGAGGTTCGGCGTGACCCGGCCCGCCACGACTTTCGTGGCCCCCACGGCGACGATGACCGTGGTGAACACGGCCACGCCGACCGCACTGCCGAGCTGACGGCCGACGTTGAACATCGTCGAGGCCCGGCCCGTGGCCTCGGCTGAGATGGTGGCGAAACTGGCGGCTTGCGCGGGCACGAAGACCTGGGCCATGGCGATCCCCAGAAAGAGCATCAGCAGCCGCATCCACCACAGATTCGTCTGCGCGCCGATCAGGCTCATCAGGCCAATCGAGACGGTTACGCCGACCAGCCCGACCGCGATGTTCCGGCGCGGCCCGAGCCCGGGGTAGAGCCAGCGGCTGGCCAGTTGCGCGCCTGCCATTACCCCGAAGGCCTCAGGGGACGTGCTCAAGCCCGCGTCGAGCGCGGACAGGCCGCGGGCGTCCTGGAAGAACAGCGACACCACGTAGAGCGTTCCGATGAACGCGGCGGAGCCCAGCAGCATGACACCGTTGCAGGACCGGAACAGCCGGTTGCCGAGTAGCCGCAGATCGATCAGCGGCTGCCGCTTGCGCAGCTCGACGACCACCAGGACGGCCAGCAAGATCGTCCCGGCGGCTATCGTGACCTGGACGACAGCCGAGCTCCAGTGCCGGATCGGTCCTTCCGACACGCCGTACATGAGCAGTCCCAGGCCGGTGCCGGCCAGCACGAAGCCGGTCGCGTCGAACGGGCCTGGCTGCAGCGCGTGCCCGCCCTCTAGGAAGAGCACGCCGAAGGCGAGAGCAAGCACCCCGAGCGGCACGTTCACGTAGAAGACCCATCGCCACGACAGTTCCGTGACCAGCAGTCCCCCGATAACCGGGCCGAGCGCGGGGGCCAGCGTGGTCGGCACGGTCAAGATGCTGGCTGCGCGGACCCGCTCGGCCGGCGGGAAGGCGCGGAACAGCATCGCCAGCCCGACCGGGGCCATCATCCCGCCTCCGGCACCCTGCAACACGCGGTAGATGTCGAGCTGCGTGAGCGACTCCGCCGTTCCGCACAACGCCGACGCGACGGTGAACACCACGATCGCCGAGAGCAGCACCGCCTTGCCGCCGAACCGGTCGCCGAGCCAGCCCGATGCCGAGATGAAGACGGCCAGGCTCACCAGGAAGTAGATCGAGACGCTAGCCACCGAGGTCGAGGGGACTCCGAAACTGCGGCCGATGGTCGGCAGCGCCACATTGACGATCGTCGCGTCCATGATCGTCATGAACATCGCCGCCACGTATACGACACTGACGGCGACCTTCTGGCTGACCCGGCTCGCCACGCTTGCACCTCCAGCCACAGAAACCCGGCATCCGGACGAGACATGCCGCCGGTGACCAGCCGCGACCCAATCCAGCGTACAAACCTCGCCGCCGCCAGTCCGCCGGGGGGCACCGAACGCGACGCCGGGTTTATCTCGCTAGCACGAGGTATCTCACGGCCGTACTGGCGCATCCCGGCGAAGATCGCTCGTTACGGGTGCACTAGGTTCAGTTCTGAGGCACCACGGCGGAAGGCTGCTTCGGCCGCAGGGTTGTCTTCGATGTGCCAGTCCTGATGGTAGGTGCCTTGATGCTGGGCGATGTCGAACCACACAAGCCCCAACGTGCCGTAATGGCGCATCCCGGCGAATAGGTCAGGGATTTTCCGGACCTGGCCAGCGTCGGGGCCTACCGCGACCTCGGACAGCAGCACCGGCAGGCCGGTAAAGGCCCGCACCTGGGCAATGGTCTCGCCGAAGATGCTGAAGAAGGTCTGGGACGGACGGTAGTAGTAGCCGTCGATGCCGACCCACGTGACGTACTTTGCGCCAGGCCACCAGGAAGCGATATGGCCGGTACCGGGCTCGTCGGCCTGGAGCGTCCACAGCCAGGTGACGTTGTCAGCGTGCTGAGCGCGGAACAGCGTCACGATGTGCCGCCACGCCGCCACGAACGTCGCGGCCGGCAAATGTCGGTAACCCCATGAGTACCAGTAGGCGTTCATCTCGTGCCCGAAGCCGATGACGACCGGGTGGCCGAAGCCCCGGACGCTGTCCGCGAACGAGCGCAGGTAGCTGTCGTAGCCGCCGGCGGCGATCCGCGAAACCGAGGCAAGGGTCGGATCCCATTGCAGTAGCGTGGCCGCGCCGTGCCTGCGCACTGCCTGCGCGAATGAAACCTGGAAGGGTTCAGCCCAGCCGCTGTAGTACCCCACCAGGTTCGGCGGCCTGCCGGCCGCACGGGCGAAATCCGTGACTGGCTGGTACGTACCGAGCACCCTGGCCTCGTAGACCCCCAGGTAGGAGGCCGTATCCGTCGGTAGGGGTGCGGGCGTAGCGGCGTGGCCAGAGGACGAAACGTAACGGCTAACCCCGAAGATGACGGCGGCAGCAGCGATCACGACGGCAACGAGTATCACCAAGCGGGATCTCATCTTGCCTCGCCTAGAACATCAACGGGACCGGCCGTCACGGATCGACATCAACCAGCAGGCCGCTGCCGTTCACGATGCGGGACGGCTGTAGGTCTTAGCGGACTTGCGGAACGCGGCGATAGCCGCTTGGCCGTTGATGCGGAAGTCAATAACCGATTGGCCGTTGATGGGATAGTCATGGGAGGCGACGGCGTCGAACCAGACGAACCCGAGCAGCCCGTACGTGCGGATACCAGCGAACAAGTCAGGGATCTTCTCCGGCTGGTCGGCGTTGGGCGCAGCGCTTGTCTCGGCGACGAGGATGGGATCACCGGTCAACTCCCTTACGGCCACTATGGTCGGCCCGAATATCGGAACGAACCGCCAGGACGACTTGAGGTAGTAGCCGTCGATCCCCACCCAGTTCACGTACGAACCGCCGGGCCACCAGGGGGCCGGGCTGGAAATCTGGCCATGCTGCGTCTTGATGATGTTGATCGTCCACAGCCAGGTCACGTTCTGGGTTCCGGCGGCACGGAAGAGAGTGACGATGTGCCGCCATGCGGCAACGAAAGCCGTCGGCGATGCGGACCGATAGCCCCAGGAATACCAGGCGCCGTTCATTTCGTGGCCAAAGCTCAGAATGACTGGATCACGGTAGGCGCGGACGGCCTGAGCGTAGGAGGTCAGATAAGCGTCGTATCGTCCAGATGCGATGGCGCTGAGGCTAATGTCAGTCGGATCGATCTGCACCAGCGGCACCGCACCGTGCTTGGCCGCGGTCGTGGCGAAGCTGGTCCGGAACGGCTCCCACCATCCGCTGTAGTACACGACCAGTCTCGGCCTTACCCCGGTGGCCCTTGTGAACGCTGTTACCCCAGCGTACGAGTTAGGTGCCTCGGGCGCATACACCCCCAGATATGACCCAGGAGTGGCCGGGAGAGCAGCGGGCCCCGGTTGACGTGGGTGCATACCGTCTTTTTTAGACTCTATGCCTGGTATTACCAACGCAAGGATGATTACCGCCAGTGTGCCGGCGGCAAGAATCACCGCAGCCCGCTTCGTCCAGTGCCTGCGGCTGAGGATGCCGCGTCTCAGTGGTGGCGCCTGCCGATGCCGCCTCCCGCGATCGGTGCTAGCGCGAACCACTGCGCCCGCTGTCCTTGGTACGAAGCCTCGCGGCAATACCCGTCGAGAGTGGCGGGGTTAGTGCCACACCCAGGGCCCGGTAGTTCCATCCGGCAGTACGCCATAGAGCTGGGTCCAAGACGCCCCGCCCGTCAAGGATGTTGGGTTGCGCCACCACGGCGCTCAGGTCGTCGGGCTTGAGCTTGACGAATTCGGGCCACTCGGTAAGCAGCAGCACGACGTGCGCGTCCCGGGCTGCGTTGGCCAGCGTCGCGGCGTAGCCGAGTTCCGGGCACGCCCGGCGTGCATTGGCCAGCGCAGCCGGGTCGTACACGGTTACCCGTGCTCCCATCCCGTGAAGGATCTGCGCCACATCCAGGGCGGGCGAGTCCCGCACGTCGTCCGAGCCAGGCTTGAATGCGGCACCGAGCACGCAAACAGGCACGCCAGCGACCTCCCCGCCGACCAGCTCGCAGGCGAGATCGGCGGTCCTGGTCCGCCGCCGCAGATTAATCGCATCCACCTCGCGCAGGAAGCCGAGCGCCTGGTCAGCCTCCAGATCAGCGGCTTGGGCGATGAACGCGCGGATGTCCTTCGGCAGGCAGCCTCCGCCGAAGCCGAGTCCAGGCCGCAGGAACGGCGAGCCGATACGCGAGTCAGCGCCGAGGATCTGCGCTAGGGCGTAGACATTTCCCCCGGCAACTTCGCACACCTCAGCCATTGCATTAATAAAGGAGACCTTCGTGGTCAGGAAGGCGTTGGCCGCCACCTTGGCCAGCTCGGCGGTCTCCAGCTCCGTGACGAAGAATGGGGTGCCGTCGGCGATTTGCTGGGCGTACACCTGCCGAAGGACGCCTTCGGCCCAGGGTGACGTGACACCCGCGACGATCCTGTTTGGCGCGAGGGCGTCCGCCACCGCCGAGCCCTCACGCAAGAACTCGGGGTTCCACGCAAGCTCGGCCCCCCGGCATGCCCCGGCGACTTCCGCCGCAAGGCCGCGCGCCGTCCCCACGGGAACAGTGGACTTCCCGACGACCAGGCACGCCCGGTTTAGTAGCGGGGCCAGTGCCGTCACGCACCCGTGCACCTGGGACAGGTCGGCGTGGTGGCTGCCGGTCTGCGGCGGGGTGCCTGCACAGATGAAATGCACGTCGCCGAACGCCGCGGCCCGCGGGTAGGACGTGGTAAACGCCAGTCGCCCGGAGTCCAAGCCGGAGCGCAGGAATTCCCCGAGCCCAGGCTCGTAGATCGGCAAGTGCCCGGCATTCAGCTGCTCTACCTTGCGAGCGTCGGTGTCCACGCCGAGGACGTCGAACCCGAGGCTGGCCATGCAGGCGGCATGGGTGATGCCGAGATACCCGGTACCCAGCACGGTCAGGCGGAGCGAGCTGTTCATGACCCAGGCCTGGTGAAGGTACCGGCACCGTCGCGGAACGCGGTGAAAGCTGCGGGGCTATCGATGCGGAAGTCCTGGTGGCTGGAGTTTGCGGAGTCGAACCACACGAACCCGAGCAGGCCATAAGCGCGGATGCCTGCGAACACGTCGGCGATCTTCGCCGGCTGGTCGGCGGCAGGCGTCGCGCCTGTCTCGGCGATGAGTATCGGGTCACGGGTCAGCGCATGCACCCTGGCGATGGTCGGCCCGAACAAGGGAGCGAACTGCCACGACGGCTTGAGGTAGTAACCGTCGATTCCCACCCAGGTGACGTAGGAGCTGCCGGGCCACCACCGGGCTGGCGGAGGGATCCTGCCGTGCCGCGTGTCGTTGACGATGTTGACCGTCCACAGCCAGGTCACGTTTCCGGCTCCCAGCTCACGGAACAAAGTGACAATATGCCGCCAGGCGGCAACAAACGTCGGCGGGGATGTGTGCGTGTAGCCCCAGGTGGACCACGACCCGTTCATTTCGTGGCCGAAGCTCAGGATGACGGGGTAGTGGTAGGCGCGGACGGCCTCAGCGTAGGCCGTCAGGTAGCCGTCGTATCGTCCGGAAGCGATCCCGGCGATGCTGACTATTTTATTTTTCGTCGAGTCCGGGTCCATCTGCACGAGCGGCACCGCACCGTTATTGGCCGCAGTGGTGGCGAAACTGACCGGGAAGGGCACATACCAGCCGCTGTAATACATGACCACATCTGGCCTAGTCCCGATAGCGTTGGTGAACGCTGTCACTCCGGCGTACGAGGCGGGAGCGCCGTCCGCATACACCCCCAGGTAGGACTGGGGCGTGGTGGGCAGCTGGACCGGCAGCGGCCCGGTGGAGTCCCCGGACTTGTCGTAGAGACTGACACCCACTGCGATCGCTGCCACGGCAATGATTGCCGCACCGATCGTCAGGATCCGCCGACGACTTCTTGGATCGTTACCGCTGTCATGCTTCATATGGTCACCTCATCCCGGGCACCGTGTCGGTCCGCACCAGCCATCACGGAAGCGGTCAGGCGGAGGGAAGGCGCATCGATAAGGCGCGCCCATACCCGTCCGCGCCGGCGGTCTCCGGCGCGGACGCTTCGACTGTCGCCGACTCGCTAGTAACACAAAATTCCGGCATCGGCGCTGTGACCGGTGCGTCTGCCCAGCATTTTGCCTCGCCGTCCTGCAAAGGCCCCACCCATCTGCGATCCAGGGGCACACCGGGGGTGCCTCGATCCCCCTTTGTGGCCCACGTATTGTAGCGGCGATGTAACAAAGAGCTTCAGGCCCAATATGAACACCGCTTACGAAAGGCTAGTGTCCGGTCACGTGGAAGGGAGGACGTTTTCCCAATCGGCAGCAGAACCAGCCCCGCAGCCCTCGCCTTCGCCATCACGAAGCACAAGCTGCTTCTCTCATGGACACCCAGCTGCCCGTGCATCCCGGCCCCGACGTTGTCATGGACGCGCCACTATCAGGGCCGGGGCGCCCGCGGCCGGCGGTCAGCTTGTTGGCTAGCCGGTCCGGCAGGTCTACAGCACCACGCTGGATCGTTGCGCTGGTCATCCGCCGGAGCGGAAAACGATCTTCATCGGAATCGGGTAAATGCTCCCCTTTTCAGGTGATTAGACAGTACCTTTCTGTAGACAGCGTTCCTGTTTGGGGGGATATAGCGATGACGTGTAACACCGCCATTACATTACGTAGGCGCGTGCCGGGCCGAGGCATCCCTGATAGCGGGCAGGTAAGCCGGTCAATAACGGCGCAGTGACATGTAGCTGGCGTAGCGGTCCTGGATCACGGCGGACATTGCTGCGCGATCGCCTCCTCACCCAGTCACATCTGGCCTGACCAAGAGAGGACACTTGACCCAACACGGTAACCCCGCTCCAGCGCGGCGCCGTCGCCCCCGTCAACCTCACCCAACCGCAGATTCACGAGAGCTCCGTGATCTAACCGAACATCCTGGCCTGGCGGCCGCGGTCGCCCTGTCCGAACCCTCCGCTGAGTCCCGGCCGCGACCGCAGGTCACAGGCGCCCCCGTGATTCTGCCTGTCGCCGAACCGTCGGCAAAGGCGCGGAGCCCCCGCACCCTGGCCCTGTGGGAGCGGCTCCTTATCATTGCCATAACCTCGGCGTTCGCGGCCGTGGTAATCAGCTTCCTGTTGGGAATACGTCTAATCGGCGCTCACGCCCACCTGGTGCTGGCCGGCCCGACATGGGTACGCAACGTCCCCTGGCGTGTGGCCATTTACGTGGCGTGGCTCGTCCCGCTCGGTGAACTCGGCCTGATGATACTCGGCAACGTGTATTACCATCTGCGGTTCAGGCGAGCCCCGCGCGGCTATTTCCGCCTGCTGCTCATCCAGATCACCACCACCGGCAACGAGGCCGTCAGGGTAAACGAGATCATCGCCCAGATCCGCGGCTACGACCTGCGAATGCCTATAGAAATCTGGGTGGTTACCGAGCCGTGGGGCGCCATCACCACAGAGGCAGGATACCCAGGTGCGGACCGGGTCATGGTCGTACCTGAGGCATTCACGGCGAGGTCGGAACGGAAGGCGCGCGCGCTCGAATTCTCCCGCCAGGTCCGGGGCGTGCTCGGCCTCGATACCGCAGACGTGAAGATCCTTTTCAATGATGACGATGTGACCCCGACGGAGAGCTACATCAAGACGGCGTTCGCCGCCAGGTATGACGTGTGCGAAGGCATCACGGTCCCGCGGGTGCATTACAGCACCGGGCCACTCGCACACTTCTTTGCCTCACACGTTGATGACACCAGGACCCGTGGCTGCCTGACGTACTGTTCTGTTTTCCAGGGCATCATCGGCAAGCCCCTTTGGGTGCACGGTGAAGGACTGACGACTACCGGAGAAGCCGAGCGCATGGTCACGTGGGACTGGCCGGTATTCGCCAGCGAGGACCTGACCTTCGGTCAGAACGCCGCGAAGATGGGGCTGCGGTGGGGGTGGTTCCATGACTATGTGGAACTGACGTCGCCGTGGGGACTCAAAGACTTTTTCACCCAGCGGAAACGGTGGACCTGGGGGAACATACACGCGATTAGCCGCCGGGACGTCCTCCCGCTGTCACGGGCGATCCCGCTCGCGGTGAAGTACGCCCTGGACGCATCGATCGTGGTGCTGTCACTCGTGGGTATCGCTCTCCGGTTTATAGGCTACCTTCCGCCCGGGTCACCAATCTATGTCGCCGCTAAGGTCGCCATCCTCAGCTGGATGTTCATGTTCTTTTATTGCGGCTGGGTGGCGGCCGAACACAAGCCGACGAGTGACTCGCGGCTGCTGCACGCCACTATCGCAGCCTTGCTGTCGCCGGTCTCCTCGATGCTGGCGTTCATTGTCTTGGTTATTACGGTGATCCAGGGAAACCCGCGTACCTTCGAAGTGATCCGCAAAACCCGGGAGGCGAAATCGTGAGATTCCTGCACCTCGTCGCGGCGCTGCTCGTCGCCGTGCTGCTCGCCGCGTGCTCCTCGGCCATACCGCAGCCGCCCCCGTCCGCTCAGATCCCGCTACCGTCCGTGCAGCTGGGCATCGACCTGGACTTCTACGCCAGCCCGGGCGCGGACATAACCTCTACGGCGCGTCAGGACATCGCCTACATCAAGAGCTTGCACGCGAATGCCGTCTCGATCTCGTTCCCCTTCTACAGCAGCAAGTCCGGGTCGGCTCTCGGCCCGCTCGCCAAAACCCCGTCTGCGGCTCAGCTTGGCACCCTCATCACGATGGCCGAGAACGCTGACCTGGCCGTGACCGTCCGGCCGCTATTGAGTCAGACTGCCCTGGGCAAGGCGCGCGTTCACTGGAAACCCACGCATCCAGCCGCGTGGTTCACCGCGTACCAGCATTTCATGCTGCCGTACGCCGCCATGGCGCAACGCGACCACGCCGCCGTATTCGTCATCGGCGCCGAGCTCAACGACTTCGCCGACGCTCCCGAGTGGACCACCCTCAAAACCGCGGTCGCCGCCGTCTACCACGGAAAGCTCGCGTTCTCCAACAACTGGCTCGGCACAAAGAACACCACGGCGGGATTGAGCGAAATGATCGACGCTTACGAGCCGATTCCCCTATCCGACGGCGCGTCGGTACCTGCCCTGGCGGGCGCGGTCACTTACTGGGCGCAAACCCTGCCTTACGGGAGCGTCCTTTCCGAGGTCGGCATCGCTGCGCAGTCCGGCGCCTACGCTCATCCGTGGGAGTTGGGGTCCAGCGGTGCGCCGATAAAGCCGCAGATCCAGTCGAACTGGTTCAGCGCGCAATGCCAGGCGGTTCTGCAGGACCATCTCGGCGGGATCTATTTCTGGCCGCTGTACTTCGGCCAGTCACTTACCAACAGGACGGACGGCCCGACCGCATGGGCGGCCACGCTCGGAGCAGCCGCGATTTCTACGTGCTTCAGCACGCTAGGGTCAAGCTCATAACACCTGCCATTAGATCGGCTACCCGAAGTTGCCACGCGTTCTGCGGGCCTTCGGTGAAGTCGTACTCATTGGTTCGGAAAATCAGGTACGTAGATATACGTCTGACCGCCCGCGGTAGAAACAAGCAGGTAGCCGGGAGTCGTTTTCACGGTGTCGAGCTCAACCCTGTCGATTGGCAGGGAGTCCCGACCTATGAAGCTGATTACCGCGAACCAGTGAGCGCTGATGGCCGCACGCGCTGCCTCAGGGCCCTGCAGGTATATGCATCCCGGTGCCAGGCTAGTGCAAATGCTACCCGGTACTGAGCCACTGGCATTTCCGCCGCGACCGGGAATCGGGTACTTAATGTAGTTGTCGTCGAACAGTCGCCACCAGGGAATCGGCAGGCGGTAGTCGTAGAGGATCACGTGGTCTATGAGGCCGCCCATAAGGTATCGGTCCGAAGAATTCACCTGCAGGTATGGCACGATTTGACTTACGTCAGCCACGTTGCCAGGAGGGGCGATCGGCTTGTGATTGCTATAGAAATGAAACGCAAAAGAAACGCTCAACAGTGCCGATATTCCCCACGCCGCCCGCGCAGACGGAGAACGAGTCAATTCAGCGCCTCGCGCGAGCGCGTAGCCTGCGGCTATAGTCGTAAACCACGCGCCAAAGTCATCGTGCTTGCTCAAGGACGTAAGGTCCTGAAGACGGATCGCCTCCAGCGTGACTAGCAGGCCGGCCGCGACGAACAAAGAAAGCAACGGAAGTGATGAGCGCTCTTCCGGCACCATTAGTGCCAGGATAATGGCCAGGGCGCCAACGGCCACAACCAAGCCGATACGATTCCATGAGAAAATGACAATCGCCGGCGTATTAGCCGGGCTGAGATTGAGGATCCCCGAGCCGGTCTTCCGGTCGAGGGTGGTGAACATAATACCGTTAAGGTACGCGGTACCAGCCAAGAGAACGGCAATGACCAGCAGAGACAAGGTAACACCAGTAAGTATCGCCGCCCGGTGCCAGACCCGTCGCCAGCCCTCCGGGCGGAGAATGAGCGCCGCGAGCATTATCACTACAGGGTCGAAGATGACACATGCGTACTTAGTCATGTTCGCCAGCAGCAAGACAATCGGAATTGCCAGCAGCCATCGGGCATTGTCGGCGGCATGCACCGCGCAATACGCCGCAAAAGCTATGAGCATCAGCGCTAGGGCGTCGAACGTGGCGTAGGCGCCAAGTCCCTGGGTGATACCCAGTGCGGCGAACAAGCCGGCTGCTATCACTGCGGGCCAGTAGCCGAAGAGGTGCCGCGCTGTCGCGAAGAGCAGCCCAGTGGCGGTGAGCATGAACACGCCACTCACCATCCGGACCAGCGCTAGCCCGCCAACGTGGTCAAGCGCAGCGGCGAAGACTGGGTAGATGATGGGAGCGCCAGAGAAGTAAGTCTCGTAGTACGGGCTGCCGCCGCCGTGCCACATCTCATGGATTAGCTGGTGGCCACTATAGAGGTAAATGGCCTCATCGTTCGACGCGCTAGTCGCATAGATCAGCCGGTATGACATGACGGCTTGCATGACGAGGACCGCGACCACTGGGACAATCGCGAGCACACGCTGGGCGGGCCAGGTCTTGCTGGCTCGCCGGTGACTGGTGCGCCGGAGCGGCTGGACTACTGTCTCTGTGGCGGTCACGATACCCTCCCCAGAGTAAGTAGCAGGGCCGCTCATGAACCTGGCCTGTGATACGCACTGGCGCCCTTGCTGAACGCGGCGATCGCGGCGGAGCTACTGATACCAAATTCCTGGCCTTTGTAGTCCGTGGAATCGAACCAAACGAACCCGAGCAGCCCATACGTCCGGATGCCGGCGAACAGGTCGGCGATCTTCGCAGGCTGGCCTGCGTCAGGCGTGGCGCCTGTCTCGCCGACGAGTATCGGTTTAGCGGTCAGGGCGCGCACTGCGGCAACGGTCGGCCCGAACAAGGGTGCGAACTGCCAGGACGGCTTGAGGTAGTAACCGTCGATTCCCACCCATGTCACATACAAATTTCCGGGCCACCATGGGGTCGGGTTGGGGATCTTGCCGGCCTGCGTGTTGTTGATGACGTTGACGGTCCACAGCCAGGTCACGTTCCGGGCTCCCAGCGCGCGGAACAGCGTAACGATGTGCCGCCAGGCGGCCACAAACGTCGCCGGTCGCGTATTCCGGTAACCCCAGGAGTACCAGTTGCCATTCATCTCATGGCCGAAACCCAGGATAACTGGGTGGCGATAAGCGCGGACAGCCTCCGCGTATTGGCTCAGGTAGCCGTCGTACCGCCCGGAAGCGATCGCAGCGATGCTGATGCCATCCGGATCCATCTGTACGAGCGGCACCGCACCCTTGTCGGCTGTGGTGATGGCGAAAGAGGCTGGGAATGGCACGTACCACCCGCTGTAGTACATGACCATATCGGGCCTGGCGCCAGTCGCATTCGTGAAAGCGGTCACACCGGCATACGAGGCAGGGAGGCCGCTCGCGTACACCCCAAGGTATGAAGCCGTCGAGGGCGGCAGGTTGACCGGCAACGGCCCGCTGGGTTCCGTGGATTTGTTAAAGAAGCTGATACCTGCGGCGATCGCAGCCGCAGCGACGATCGCTGCCACGCTCGTGACGATCCGCCGACGCTTCCGGCGGCCGTTACCGTCGCGATGGTTCACGGGACCGCCCTTCCTGTGCCCTCGTCCTGGTGAAGGCGTGAGGCGGATGCCATCTTCTTGGTCAGGTACAGGCACGCGTTTCATGCTGTTAGCTCCTCGGCCTTCGCACGGGGTACTTCTTCGGCTGTCGCATGGGAGCGCCCCCAGACGCCCTTACTTGGAGTGATCAACGGCGCCAGCATGTAGAGCTGCACTCCGCCTAGGATCTCCGTCGCCCAATACGGGCGCCAGCCGTACTGATGCACCCGCAGCGCCAGGCCCGACCAAAGGAGCACCTGAAATACCGCAACCCAGCTGCAAAGGATCCGGTTTACCACCACGGGGACTCTCCCCCTGTCCGGCGAGGCACCAGTTGGGACCCATTCGGCGACACGCCCCCGGATCGCGTACCACACCGAATACGCGTGACAGCACGAGTTGATCATGCATACCCGGTAAATAGTCGGGCGCCAGCCACGGCTCAGCATCGGGAACACGAAGAGTGTGGCTGCAAGCGCGGGCAGGAGCGGCAGGTAATTGCGCGGGTGGACGTGCGCGGGATAGAACCAGATCATCGTCAACGTCGGGAACGGCCCGGTAAGCAGCAACGCGGCCGATGACATGTAGTAGAGGAACGCTGCCCAGAAGGCGGCCCGTTGCTTCCAGTCGTACGGTGCTTCCACGAAATGCTTATCGATCATCACCAACATCGAGGACCGGCACCAGCGGGCCTGCTGATTCGCCAGGGACGGGAAGTCGATAGGCGCGACGCCCGTGGCCAGGCAAAGAGGCAGGTAGCGGGTTTCGTAGCCGGCCCAGGCCAGTTTCACTCCAGAGTGGACGTCCTCGCCGATCGGTACCCATGCGAAGCCGCCCGCAGCCACCACGGCGGCGCGGCGGTAAACCAGATTCGTGCCGGCGCATATCGCCGCCCGGTAGCGGTCACGGGCCGGCTGGATGAACCGGAAAAAGATGTTCTGGAGGGTCCCCGCATAGCGCTGTATGTAAGAAAGGGTTCGACGGCCGACATCGTAATACTGAGCCGTCTGGACAATGCCGACCTTGGGATCGGAGAAGTACGGCATGGTCTCGTAGAGAAATTCCGGTCGCACCGCGAAATCAGCGTCTATTACCGCGATGAAGTCTCCGGCGCTGATGCTTAGGGCGTAGGTAAGGTTGCCGGCCTTCTTCATCACGCCTGGATCAGGACGCACGATGTACCGGAAGTTGTAATGGTCAGCGAGGTCGCGTACCGCGTCCCGGGCAGAATCATCGAGCACGTAGACGGTCTTGAGGCCGCCCCATTTCATTTTGTCTACGTACCGGAAGGTGTTGTTCAGCACAGCTAGCGGCTCACCGCAGCTGGGCAGGAAAACGTCCACCGTCTCGCCATGCTCCCGGTAGCTGGCTACGGTGGCCTGGTGCTCCGGCAAGGTAAGCCTAGGGCGTCCCATTCGCAGCCAGAAGTTCACCGCAACGGGCGGCACCATGACCATGAGGAGCAGCCACATAATCGGGGCGACGAGCCAGGCGCGCTCGGCCACGTGGATATACCCGTAAAGCACCCCGGCCGATGCGACAAGCAGCCATGCGAACACCCAGCGACGAGGGCTGCCGAAATACTTGTACTTTTCCCGGTTGCTAGGTGGTAGTGGCAGGTAAATTTCTTGTACCTGATCAGTAATCAGAGGCTTAGTAATGGGCAAGGCTGCCCCCGGATTGCTGACTCGGCGTCGGAGTGCGTGATGCCCAGATGGTAAACCGGCCGGTACGCGCCAGGACGTAGTAGCCGCCTGCGTGGCGCATGTCAGCTGTGATCTGGGTATCGGTAGCTGCGGTGTCTCCGAAGTTGAGGATCACGAGCGAGAAGTAATGGTCATTGATCGCGGCCGCATAGGAGGGCGCTCCCGGACTTACCCCTTGGTAGCTGAAGTAGTAGGTACTCGACCAGCGCTGCCAGGGCACTGCGGTGCGCAGGTAATAGGCCTCAACGTCGTAGTCTTCCGCTAGGTAGTTGCCCGGGCGAGAATGGATCTCTGAGCGGAGGACATTGACGACACCGGCAGCGTTGGGCCAGACATTATGCAGGGCGGCCGCCTGTCCCATCGAACCGAACAGGGTCGACGCGGCTATGGGGAGCGCCATGACTGGTGCCCATCCGTGGCCTGGGTCGACTCTGCTGAGGCGCGCCATCGCGTAGCCGGCTGCGATCGCCGCGAACCACGCGCCGAACACTACGTGCTTCTGCAGGCTGACCGTCGTATGGAGCCTCGCTTGCTCGGCCGGGACGAGCAAGGCGGCTGCGGCGAGGATGGCGGGCAGAAATTTGCCCCGGGCCTCGCTGCGGCTAGCCAGCACCGCGCCGAGAACCGCGAGGACCAGAATCAGGCTCGTCCACACGTATGCGCTGTGGAGAACGGTCGCCACGGGGATTTCCGACCGCGGCCGGGAAAGCGTGCTGCTCGTGATGCCCAACCAGTATTCCCGACCGCCCGCTGCGACGCCAGCTGCGACCAGCACGAGCCATGAGCAAAGCGCGGTAAGAAGCGCCGCCAGCCAAGCACCACCCTCATGTTTTCGCCATACTGCCAATGTCACGGCAGCGAGCGCCACTGGCGTAAACAGGGCGGTCGCGTATTTCACCGCGTCAGCTACCGCCAGGGTGGCGCCGGTGGTGAGGAGTAGAGCCGTGCGTGTCCAGAACTGACAGTCGGCCGACCGGACACCCAGCCATACGGCGAGGGCCAGCAGGAACAACGCCATCGCGTCGAAGGTCGCAAAAGCCCCCAGGAATTGCGTGCCGGCCAGCGTAGCGAACAATCCCGTCGCCAGCAGCGCCGCCCGGCGCCCGTACAACCGGGCCGCTGCGGCCCACAGCAGGCTCGTGACCCCGAGCATGAAGCACAGTGACATAATCCGCGCCGCCGCCAGGCCGCCGATACTGTCGGCCAGTGCTCCAAGGGGCGGGTAGATGACGGGTGCCCCGGAGAAATAGGAGGGAAAATCCGGGATCGCCGCCTGGTGGAGCCACCGAGCCCATTCCAGGTGCCCAGCGCGCAGATAAAGAGCCTCGTCCTGGAAGGCCGTATTAGACCAGACGAGCCGGAGCGACAGTACGGCCTGGACAGCCAGGACCGCGAACAGCGGCCAACACGCGACCACCAGGCTACGTACGCCAGGTCGCCCGACTGCGCATGCGATCGGCACCTGGCCGTGATGAGCCTGAGGGGCCCTGGGGTCCGGCGTACCTTCTGGCCACGCAACGTCAACTAGGGGCATCGTGGCCGCGCCCCCAATCTGCGTACTGTACTCGTGGCATCACAAGACGTGGCCCAGCCACCCCAAGACCAGAACTACTGCCTACGAAAAGGTACAGCTCACCATTCTGACCAGAGTGCCGTTTGGTGATTTTCCTGGTAATTCGGAAAAGCGAGGCATAGAACCAACTGGTGGGGTAGACGAGGTTAATAGAACGCCATGAGCGCGCTGTGGCGCATGTACCGATACGCGAAGTCTGTCCGACTCGGTCAGTTCTGTGAGCGCAGCCCATTGTTTTGCCTAACTAGCGGGTCGGTATGGTGCTAGCTCGTCACTCACACCGAGCTGGAAGGAAATCACGGCATAGGGGTTATCCTCGAGCCTCCAGTCCTGGTGGGAAATGCTGCCGTGCTGGGTCTTGTCGAACCACACCAGCCCGAGCGTTTTGTACTTGGCCATCCCGTGGAAAAGGTCCTGGATATTGGCGGGCTGGTTGCCGTCTGGCCCGACCGCGGTCTCGGACAGCAGCACCGGCTTGCTGGTGAGGGCCCGTACCTGGGTGATGGTCTGGCCGAAGACGCTGGCGAAGGTGTCGGAGGAGCGTTCGTAGTAGCCGTCGATGCCAACCCAGGTGACATACCGCGCGCCTGGCCACCAGGAGGCGATCGGCCCGGTGCCAGCCTGATCTGCCTGGAGCGTCCATAGCCAGGTAACGTTGTCCGCGCCCTCCTTGCGAAACAGCGTCACGATGTGCCGCCACGCGGCCACGAACGTCGCGGCCGGGACATGCCTGTAGCCCCATGAGTACCAGGAGGCGTTCATTTCGTGCCCGAAGCCGATGACCACGGCGTGGCCGAAATCGCTGACGCTGTCGGCGAACGAGCTGAGGTAATCGTCGTAGGTGCCAGCTGCGATGGCCGAGACCGAGGCGTCCGTCGGATCGATCTGCACGAATGGGATAGCGCCATGCGCGTGGATCGTCCTCGCGAACGACGTGTCAAACGGCTGCGTCCAGCCGCTGTAATACCCCACGAGGTTGGGCTGCCTGCCCGCCATCTGGCCGAAGCTCGCGATCACACCATAGTCAGGCGGCGCCCCGGGCTCGAAGACGCCCATGTAGGTGGCCGGTGCGGGGGGCAGGGTGGCGTGCGCTGCCGGTGGGTGAGACGGCGATGATTGGGCCAGGTTGCCGGCCGCGACGCCGCCCGCCATCCCCGCGAGCGCGACGGCTAGGCACATCGCCAGCCTGGATTTCATGCCGCCTGGCCTCCGGGGAAGACAACGCGGCCTACCACCGCGAGGTTCAGCAAGCCGAAGAACAGCAGGACGGCGAACTGCGGGGAACCCTGGGCCGCCGTCCGCCAGATGGCCAGGGCCAGCCACAGCACGGCCACGCTGCCGCTCCACCACGTGATCCCGATCCGGAAGCGGCGCAGCGAGCTGCCCGGCGTCCGGGTCGGGTGCCAGCTCATCGATTTACCCCAGGCGCCATCCCAGATGGCGAACACGTGCGCCCAGCCGCGGGCGACGCCCAGCGGCCAGATGCCCGGCCCGAAACGGGACCGGTGCCACAGGGGATAAAGCACGAACCCGGTCAACATCGCCGGGAGCAAGACGACGAAGTTCCGCAGCCGGATCTGACCGGGCAGGAAGGCCAGCATGACGATGGGAATGACGGGCCCGAAGAAGGTGATCAGAGCGGTATAGGCGTAGTAGAAGAACCCGGAGATGTAGGCTAGCCGGGCCGGGAGCCGCATGGGTATCTGCCACAGCCGCCACGAGAACACGATGCCGACGTTCCCGGAGCACCAGCGGTACTGCTGCCGTACGAACGCGTCGAGGTTATCCGGGCAGATCCCGGTCGACAGCAGAATCGGCAGGTAGACCATGGACCAGCCCGCCCGGCGCACATCAAGTCCGGTGTGCACATCCTCGGCGTAGGGGATGAGCGTGGGGCCTCCCTGCGGCTCCAGCGCTTTCCGCCGGTAGACCGCGGACGTCCCGCAGCAGACAGCCGCGTCCAGCCGCTGGCGGGCCACCTGAACCGTGCGGTAGAACACCTCCTGGATCGGTCCCGCCGCCCGCTCGATCCACGTCTGCGCTGAGCTGGTCCTGAAGTACTGCGGGGTCTGCACGATCGCTATCACCGGATCGTCCAGGTAAGGCAGCGTCTCGGCCAGGAAGTCCGGGCGCGGCGCGAAGTCCGCGTCCAGGATGAGCAGGTATTCGGCGCTGGTTTGGGAGAAGGCGTAGCGCAGGTTGCCCGCCTTCTTGCCGGCGGGCCAGTCGGGCCGGTGGATATAGGAGAAGCCGAACGGTCCGGCCATCGAGCGGGCCTCCTCCGACGGCCCGTCGTCAAGGACGTAAGCTCGCGCCTGACCCGGGTAGTCCTCGATGAGGCCCGAGATGGCGGTCCAGGTATTGCGGAGCAGTTCGATCGGCTCGCCGCAGATGGGCAGGTAGATGTCCACGTCCGGATAGGACGACGGGTGCCACGCCGCTATGCGCGCCTGGTGGGCGGCGAGGTCGAATCCGGCGCCGGCGAAATTCACCGGCAGGCTGATGGCCTGGTACACGACGTAGATTCCGGTGAAGAGCAGAAAGGGCGCGAGCATCAGGTCCTGGGTCTCGAACCTGATCTGGCTGATGATGAGGCAGCACGAGCCGATAAGGATCACGGTCGTCAGGTAGGGCAGGTTCCGCTGGATGTAGGAGTATTTCTCGTCGTCATCCGGGGGATGCGGGGGCACCAGCTCGCCCTGCTGCTGCCGCCTGTCCGAGGCGGTAACCGGTGGTGCGATGGTGCTGGTATCAGGTGCCCGCAGGTCGCTCACGACTGCGGCTCGTACTGCCAGATCTCATAGGACCCCTGGCCGATTGGGGGGATCTCAATGCCGTAGGGGACGACCTGGCTGAGGTGGTAGTGATGGTTACGGCGAATGTCCGCGGCGAGGCTGCGGTCCAGCGACGTCGTGTCGGTGAAGTTCAGCGCTATGAGCGAGAAGTAGCCGTCCGCGATGTATATGGCGAAGGTGCCGGCGTTGCCGTCCCCGACCACCCCGGCCTTCGTACTCGGGCCGCCGGTGGGGGCTCCCGAGGGCAGGACGATATTGCGTGTGCTTGACCATCGCTGCCACTGGCTTCCGGCAGGCAAGTAGTATTCCGCGATAGACGGGTCCTCGACCAGCATGCGGCCGGTATCGTGCTCCGTCAGCCCGCGGAATATGGCGATGAAGTCGGACGAGTTAGGCCAGCTGGTGGCGAACGTCCGTGCCTGGGCCGCCCCGAGCGTGACGGGAAAGCAAAGCGCGAATACGCAGGCCGCGCACGTGACCGTGCGCGTGTTCCCCGCCGACGACGTCTCGATCAACTTGTCCACGGCGTAGCCCGCGGCGATGGCCGCGAACCAGGCACCCATAACCCCGTGCTTGTTCAGCGAGGCCGTGGTGTACAGGCTCGCTTGCTCGGCCGGCACGAGCAGCGCCGCCACGGCCAGCAGTGTCAGCAGCCAGGCCTGTGGGCGTCCCGGCTGGCTGATCCAGCCGATGACCGCGCCGCAGAAAGCGGCGACAACGATAACGCCGGTCCAGGACCAGAAATGAGCGACGACCACGAGCGGGGAGTCGTTACCGGCCGCCCGCTCCAGCGTAGTCACGTCGATCCCGTGCCAGTAGCGGCTTCCGCCGATCGTCACAGCCGGCGTGAGAAGCACCGCCACGATGGCCAGCAGGGTCAGGGCACGCCCGGCGGCGGCCTTGCCGCCTGGCTTCGGGAAAGCGGTGACCAGGGCAAGCAGGATTACGACGGGGTCGAACAAGGCCGATGAATACGCGGTCGCATTGGCCAGCGCCAAAGCGACGCCGGCCGCCACCATCAAGACGGTGGCGTCCTGGCGGTCCCCGGCCCGGACGACAAGCCAGGCGGCGAGCGCGATCAGGAACATCGACATCGCGTCGTAGGTGGCAAACGAGCCCAGGTGCAGCGTAGGGCCGAGTACGGCGAACAGCGCGGCCGCGAAGAATGCGGCCCAGCGGCCGAACAGCCGGTCGGTGGTGGCCCATAGCGCGATCGTGGCCCCGAGCATGAAGGCCAGGGACAGGATCCGGGCCCCGGTCAGGCCCCCGAGGCTGTCGGCTAGCGCAGCAAGCGGCGGGTAGATGACCGGAGCCCCGGAGAAGTACGAGGGGAACTGGGGTACCGAGGTGCCGTGCAGCACGTTTGCCCATTCCAGATGACCGGCCCACAGGTACAGGGCCTCATCCTGGAAAGCCGTGTCGGCCCGGACGAGCCGAATCGAAAGGACCGCCTGGACGACCAGCACGATCAGCAACGGCCAGCTGCTGGGGACATGCACCCGCGCACTCCGTTGCGGCCGGTGCGCGGCAGCTGTCCCTTCGGCGAGCGTCGTGACCGGAGGAGAAGAGTCCGCCGGCTGCCGGATCGCTGGGCCGTAGTCCATAGGTGGCACCTGCCTGGTATCTCAAGGCATACAGGGGCGCCTGATCAGCCCCCCTGGTCTCTGACGTGGTGTAGTGAAGGTGTCACCAAACGCAGCGCTTCCGTACGAGATATCGACACCGCAAACCAGACCGTAACCGTAGGATCAGCCACAGGAGGTGTATTCCGGAAATTTTGTGGGAGAAATCCCCTGTCGCCGCACGGCGGCAACGAACCAGCGGCCGCCCGACTATGTGTTCATATTTGTGCAACGACTATCACAATTCGTAATCTTGCTTGAATAGCCGCCGATAATGTGCTCCGCTATACGGTGCGGTTCGCGTCGCCCTGTCTGTATCTGCGTACCGCTCAGGGGGTTAGACCCGCATGGGAGAAGAGGACCGGGGCCAAGGACTGCCCCAGCGAGTGCGAGGTGCGGGCCGACCGGGGCCGCCCCCGTCAGCTCCGTCATCCTCTTCGGCGTCCCCGGGGCTATCGGAGGAATTGCGGCAGCGCATGCGGGCGGCCGTCGACGCCGAGCGTGCCCGGACGGCAGCCCAGGAGCAGGGCCGTACGACCAAGCCGCAGACGAACGGGCACACCAAGCGCAGTGCCAAGCCCGAGTCTGCTGCTAAGACCGAGCCTGAGTCCGCGGTCGAAAAGGGCGAGCTCCCGCAACGGGTCAAGCCGACTGTCACACCGCAGCCCGTGAGAATAACCGAGCTGCCACAGAGAAATGGGCACAGCAAACGAAGCACCAAGCCCGGGCACGCTCGCCAGCCTGAGTCCGCGGTCGAAGAGGGCAAGCTCTCTGAGCGGCTCAAGCCGGCCGTTCCGGCCCGGCCAGGTCGGCAGGCACGACCACGACCGAGCACCCCGAAGAAGCGGAGCCGCCACCAGGTCAGGGCTCGCCTGCTCGCCCTGGCGGCCGTCACTCTCGTCGCTGTCGGCGCGCTGGCCATCGTGGCGGTTAAGCATTTTGCCCACTCGCCATCCAGCGCCAAGCTGTCGAGTACCTCTATGCTGCAGCAGGAGGTGGCCGCCCGCCAACAGGCGGCCGTCTGGGTCGCCCAGCAGGTCAGCCAGGATGTCACCGTGTCATGTGACAAGGTGATGTGCGCCGCGCTCGCCGCGCGTGGCTTTCCCTCGCGCGATCTGGTCGTGCTGGGGTCGGCGACGCCTTATCCTGTGCCTTCCGTCGTGGTCGTCGATACGGCCGCCGTCCGTGACATGTTCGGGACCAGTCTCGCCACCGCCTGGGCCCCGGCTGTCCTCGCGTCCTTCGGAACTGGGACCACGGAGATCACCGTACGCGTCGTCGCACCCCACGGGGCCTTGGCTTACCAGGAAATGCTCAGCAAAGATCTGGCCACCCGAAAGGATACCGGAGCCGCGTTGCTGGACGATGCCCAGATCAAGCTCTCGAAGGCCGCCAGGAACCAGCTGATCGCAGGCCGGGTTGATACACGGCTCGTGTGGGCGATCGCATCCGTGGCCGTCGGCCCGCCTATTGACATCGTGCAATTCGGGAACATTGGTCAAGGCGCAAGTGCAGGCCTCCCGTTGCGCTTTGCTGATCTAGCCGTGACCTATCATGCCGCTGATATGACCAGTTCGGCGTACGTACGGTCCATGCGTGCTTCCCTGAACTCGGCAAATATCCCGTATCATCCGGTCAGGGCCGTAACCGTCGTACTCCCGGATGGCCAGACCGTATTCCGCGTCGAATTCACCGGGCCGAGTCCGTTCGGGGTGCTCAGCCCTCGGGGATCCTCCTGACGGCCGGTATCCGTTCCTTCAGCCCGGCCGCCATACCGGTGATGGTGAGCAGGTCGACAAATCCACCCGCGGTTTCGGCGAGCCATTTGCGCCGCACCGGCGCCAGGCGCAGCCGCAGCTGAACTCGGGTGTGATCCGCTATCGTGGCCCCCGGGGCCGGTACCGGCCGCAGGCTCAGGGACCAGGTTACGGTCGTCCGTCCGCGGACGGACCGGTAAACCAGCGCGGACGGCGGGTCCACGGCCGCGACCTCGAAGCTGGCGTCCCGGCCGCCGTAGTCGGGCACGATATCGCCAGGGCGCAGGTGCTGCCAGGCTGGGTAGATGTCGCGCACCGCCCGGCCCTTCCGCGGCAGGAAGCGCTCGACGGCGCGGGGCAGGTACCAGCCTGCCCGTTTCCTGCCCAGCTGGACGATCCACGGCCAGACCGCAGCGGGCGGTGCGGCCACGGTGAACGCCCGGTCCATCACCACGTCAGGTCGGGCGATGATGTCATCGCCCGACCTGGCCGCGCCCCGTTCCTCGGGCGTGGCCGCGACGGAGGCGAACATGCTAGGAGTCGTAGCCCATGCCGGCCGCGTCCAGGGCCCGCAGCCACAGGTTCCTGCGGCCGGATTTCTGGTCGGCCCGGGCCAGCGACCAGCGGGTGGCCTGGACTCCCAGGTAGGCGAAGGGCTCGGGCGGGAAGGGTACCGGCTTGCTGCGGACCAGCTGCAGCTCGGTCAGCTCGGTCCGCTCGCCGGTCAGCAGGTCGAGCATGACCCGGGCGCCGAACCTGCTCGCGCCCACGCCGAGCCCGGTGTACCCGAGAGCGTAGCCGACGCGGCCGTGGTGCGCGGTACCGAAGAACGCGCAGAACCGGCTGCTGGTATCAATCGCGCCGCCCCAGCGATGGCTGAACCCGATCCCTTCGAGCTGCGGGAACGTGGTGAAGAAGTGGTCCGCGAGCTTGACGAAGGTGGCGGGCCGCTGATCGTAGGCCATGCGCACGTGATGGCCGAAGTGGTAGATAGCGTCGTACCCGCCCCACAGGATCCGGTTGTCCGCGGTGAGCCGGTAGTAGTGGAACTGGTTGCCCAGATCGCCGACGCCCTGCCGGTTCGCCCAGCCGATCCCGGCGAGCTGCGCCTCCGTGAGCGGTTCGGTCACGAGCACGTAGTCGTAGACCGGGACGATGTACGGGCGCAGCCGGCGGACCAGCGACGGGAACGCGTTGGTGCCGAGCGCCACCCGCTTGGCCCGCAGCACGCCGTCCCTAGTCTTCACGGTCACCCCGTCCGCGTCGCTGGCCAGGCCGGTGGCGGGCGTGCGCTCGACGATACGGACCCCGATCTGCTCACACGCGGCGGCGAGCCCCCAGGCGAGCCTGGCCGGGTCCACCAGCGCGGTGCCTTCCTTGTTCCACCCGCCCGCCAGGTAGGTAGGGGAGTTCACCTCGGCCCGCACCGCCTCGGCGTCGAGGAAGGTCACGCCGTCGGTTTCCGCGGCCTCACGGAGTTCGGTGACCTGGTAGTCCTCGGTGGCCACCTCGATCGTGCCCGTCCGCTCGAATCCGCAGTCGATGCCGAGCTGGCCGATGGCGGTCTCGATCGCGGTGAGGTTCTCCGCGCCCAGGCGCTGCAACGTGGCGTATTCGGACGAGAACCTCTCCTTCCCGTTGGCGGCGCCGTGGGTCAGGCTGGCATCGCAGAACCCGCCGTTGCGGCCGCTCGCGGCCCAGCCGACGCGGTTCCCCTCGATCACCACGACCGACCGTCCGGGGTTGGCCTGCTTGGCCAGCAGGGCGGCCCACAATCCGGTAAACCCGCCTCCGATCACCGCCAGGTCGCAGGCCATGTCGCCGCGGACCGGCGGGCGGACCGGCGGAGCGTCGGGCCGGTCCAGCCAGAACGGCTTCGGCTTCGCCGCCGCGACCAGGCGGCCGAGCTCTTCCGGCCAACCGGTCGCCGGCCGGGCTATCTTCCTGTCGGCTACCTTCCGGTGGACCATCGCCTTCAGACTCCGGCGAAGGCGTCCTCGAGTATGGATAGCCCCTCGTCGATGAGGTCCTCGCCAATCACGAGCGGTGGCAGGAAACGGATCACGTTGCCGAACGTCCCGCAGGTCAGTGTCACGAGCCCGGCCTGGTGGCAGGCACGGGAGACCGCCGCGGTGGTGCCCGGGTCAGGCTCGAGGGTTCCCGGCCTGGTCAGCTCGATGGCGAGCATCGCGCCGCGGCCGCGTACGTCCGCGATCACCGGATGAGTTTCGGCCAGCTTGTGCAGCCGGGGCAGCATGACCTCGCCGATCCGCCGCGCCCGCCCGGCGAGGTCCTCCGCGGCCATGGTCTCGATCGCACCGAGCGCCGCCGCGCAGGCCACCGGGTTACCGCCGTACGTCCCGCCCAGGCCGCCCGAGTGCACCGAGTCCATGATCTCGGCGCGCCCGGTCACCGCGCCGAGGGGCAGGCCGCCCGCGATGCCCTTCGCCGTCGTGACCAGGTCGGGAACGACACCCTCGTGCTCGCAGGCGAACCAGTCGCCGGTGCGGCAGAACCCGGTCTGGATCTCATCGGCGATGAACACGATCCCGTACTCGCGGCAGAACTCGGCCAGCCCGGGCAAGAACCCGTCGGGCGGCACGACGAACCCGCCCTCGCCCTGGATCGGCTCGATGATCACGGCCGCTACGTTGTCCTCGCCCACCTGGGTGTGAATCAGGCTCTTGACCACCTCGAGTGCGTTCTCACGGCAGGCCTCCGGGCCGCCGGGCCAGCGCAGCGGGTAGGCCATCGGCATCCGGTAGATCTCACCGGCGAACGGGCCGAACTTGTCCTTATAGGGCATGTTCTTCGCGGTGAGGGCCATGGTCAGGTTGGTCCGCCCGTGGTAGGCGTGGTCGAAGGCGACGATGGCCTGCCGCCCGGTGGCGTGCCGGGCGATTTTCACCGCGTTCTCGACCGCCTCAGCGCCGGAGTTGAACAGCCCGGAGCGTTTCTCGTAGGTCCCCGGTGTCCGGCGGGCCAGCTCTTCGCAGACCTCGACGTAGCCTTCGTACGGCGTCACCATGAAGCAGGTGTGCGTGAACCTGCCCGCCTGCTCCGCCACCCGCGCCGCTACCCGGGGGGCCGCGTTGCCCACCGAGACCACCGCGATCCCGGCCCCGAAGTCGATCAGCGAGTTACCGTCGGCGTCCACGATCACCCCGCCTCCGGCGTCCGTGACGTATATCGGCAGCGTGGAACTGACCCCGCGGGCGACCGCGCGCTCGCGCCTGGCCTGTATCTCCCGCGAGACGGGTCCTGGGATCTCGGTGACGAGGTGTCGGCGCTGGAGAAGACGGGAATCGCCCGCTGCGTGCTCGGTCATGCTTCAGACCATAAATCATTAGGACCGCGTATGGAGACCCGGCCTTCGGACCGGGGTGGAACGTCGCTTCACCTCCCCGGAAATGTCGGTGGTACTCGCTACTGTGTTCCCATGTCCCGGCACCGATTGCTCCCCACGCCCGCCCAGGAGGCAGTACTGCGGGACCACTGCGCGCACGCCCGGTACGTGTGAAACCTCGCAAAGGAGCAGCACGCGCACTGGCGCCCGGGCCGGACCAGCGCACCGGGTTACCTGGAGCAGTGCCGGCAGCTCACCCAGGCGCGGGCCGAGCATCCGTGGCTGGCCACAGGTTCCCAGATGGTGCAGCAGCAGGCGCTTCGGGATTTCGCCCAGGCCATGTCCGCATTCTTCGACCCGCAGAACCCGGCCGGGCCGCCGTCGTGGCGCAAGGCCGGCCGGAACGAGGGATTCCGGATCGTCGCCCTCAAGCCCGGCGAGGTGCGTCGGCTGTCCCGCCATGTCGGCGAGGTCCGCGTCCCGAAGGCTGGGTGGGTGCGTTTTCGCTGGTCTCGCGCCGTGCCGCCGGGCGTGAAGTCCTACCGGGTGACGATGGACCGGGCCGGGCGCTGGCATGTCGCCTTTGCGGCTGTTCCCGCTCCGGTTCCGGCACCTGGCAACGGGCAGGTCGCCGGGATGGACCGTGGCGTAGCTGTCTCCGCCGCGCTGTCGACCGGGGAAATGCTGTACGCACCGAGCCTGACCGCGCGGGAGCGGAAGAGGCTGAGGTGCCTGGAGCGGAAGCTGGCTAGGGCGCGGCGCGGCTCGAACCGCCGCACGCGGGTAGGGCTGGCCATCGCCCGTCTGCGTGTCAGCGAGACCGACAGGCGCAAGGACTGGGCGGAAAAGGCCAGCACCGGCATCGCGCGCCGATTCGATGTGATCAGGGTCGAAGCCCTCCAGATCGGCAACATGACCCGATCCGCCAAGGGCACGCGGGAGAACCCGGGCCGGGGCGTCCGGCAGAAGGCCGGGCTCAACCGAGGCATCCTGCGGTCCGGGTGGGGGCTGCTGGTGCGCCGGCTGGAGGACAAAGCGTCCGGCCGGGTAGAGAAGGTCAATCCCGCGTTCACGAGCCAGCGGTGCTCGGCTTGCGGGCAGGTGGACGGGAAGTCGCGCGAGAGCCAAGCGCGCTTCGTGTGCACGGCCTGCGGTTTCGTCGGCCACGCTGATGCGAACGCGGCCAGGAATATCGCGGCGGGGCACGCCGTGACTGCGCGGGAAGGCTTCCGGGATGCCGGGCCGGCGAACCGCGAACCTCAGCTGCTGCTCCCATCGGGGGGTAGTAGCTGGCATCCCTCGCCTTGATGCGAGGGAGGATGTCAACAGGGCTGACAGCTGAAGCATTGGTGGCGATAAGGCCGAGGCCGGGATGCGGAGGCAGGCGAGGTCTATCGTGGTGAGCCGGAAACGGGAGAGGACTGATCGCGCACATGCCTGACCAGAAGCAGCCGAACACGAGGGGGCTGTTCGGTGGGGTTTTCGCCCGGGGTGGCGTCGAGGCCGACGACACCGCATGGCTGCAGGCGATGCTGGACGCCGAGGCCGGGCTGGCCCGGGCCCTCGAGCGGGCCGGGATGGCGCCCGCGGGCTCAGGGGAGGCGGTGACAGCGGCAGCCCAGGCGGCCAGCTTCGAGGTTGACGAGCTAGGCGAGCTCGCCGGACTGACCGGCAACCCGGTGCCCGGGCTGGCCAGGGAACTGGCGCGGCGGGTGCCCCCGGCCGCGGTCAGCGCCGTGCACCGCGGCGCCACCAGCCAGGACATCGTGGATACGGCTGCGATGCTGCTCGCCCGGCGGGCGATCAACGTCATCCTGACCGACCTGACCCGGGCCGCTGACGCCGCGGCCGGGCTGGCAGAAGAACACCGGTCTACGATCATGATCGGCCGGACGCTGCTGCAGCAGGCCGTGCCCGTGACCTTCGGCCTCGTCGCCGCGGGCTGGCTGACCAGCCTGGACGAGGCTCGTGCGGGGCTGGCGACGGTCAGTTCAGGGCGGCTGGCCGTGCAGTTCGGCGGCGCGGCGGGCACGCTCGCCGCGCTCGGCGACCAGGGCGGCCGGGTCGCGGCGCTGCTGGCGGAGGAACTGGGCCTGGCGCTGCCCCTGCTGCCCTGGCACACCGACCGGCTGCGGATCATCGACCTGGGTGCTGCGCTGGCCCGGACCACGGCGGCGCTCGGCAAGATCGCCAGGGACGTGACGCTGCTGGCCCAGTCGGAGGTCGGCGAGGTCAGCGAGGGCCCGGCATCTCAGGGCACCCGCGGGCTGGCCGCCCGTGCGGGATCCCAGGGTCCCGCATCCCAGGGCCCCGCATCCCAGGGCCCCGCATCCCAGGGGCCCGCATCCCAGCGGCAGGGCCCCCAGGGATCGGGGTCCGCGGGCGCGGTCTCGGCCCCGCGCCGCGGCGGATCGTCGGCGATGCCGAATAAGCACAACCCGGTCGCCTCGATCGCCATCCTCGGCTGCACCAAGCAGGCGCCCGGGCTCCTCGCCACCCTGGTTGCCTCCGGCGAGCAGGAACTCCAGCGCGCGGCCGGCGCATGGCATGCGGAATGGGAGCCGCTGACGGCCCTGCTCAGGCTAACCGGCTCGGCCTCGAGCTGGGCCGGCGAGCTGCTGTCCGGGCTCAACGTGGACACCTCGCGCATGGCCGCCAACCTGGCTGCGACCAAGGGCCTGCCGCTGGCGGAGCATGTCACCTCGCTGCTGGCCGGAGTCCTGGGTAGCGCGCAGGCGCATGACCTGGTGGCGGAGGCGGGGGAGCGGGCGGTCAGCGCAGGACTGCCGCTGCGCGACGTGCTGCTTTCCGTGCCGAAACTGGAGGGCCGGCTGGCCTCGGCCGGCATTACGCCTGAGCAGATCGACGCCGCGCTCGAGCCTGCCGGCTACCTCGGCGCTGCGGATGCCTTCGTTACCGCGGCCCTGGACGCTCACGAAAACCAGAAAACGGACGAACGGCAGGGGAACCAGCATGGATGACGCCGAACGCGCTGAGCGCGGGATGACAGTGCGGCGCGAGGTGCTCGGGGATGAGCATGTCGACCGGGCGGTGGCGGGCACCACCGCGTTCACCGAGCCGTTCCAGGATTTCATCACGCGCTACGCCTGGGGCGACGTCTGGTCCAGGCCCGGGCTTTCCCGCGCTGAGCGCAGCCTCGTCACGCTGGCCGTCCTCGCGGCCCTGCACCATGAGCGGGAGTTGGCCATGCACGTCAAGGCCGCGCTGCGCAACGGCCTCACGCCGGAGCAGATCCAGGAGGTCCTGCTGCAAGTCGCGGTGTACGCGGGCGTGCCGGCCGCCAACCGGGCCTTCCCGATCGCCCAGCGTGCTCTCGCTGAGGGTCTGGACACCTCGCCCGCGCATGACGCAGGGTAGTGACGTCCACCCGACATCGGGGCGGTACCCAACACTGCTAGCTGGGGATTTACTCTCGCGTTAGGTGTCTTTGTCCGACATGCGAACGTCTGTACTCATGGCGGCCGCTAAGGAGTTATCGTTAGCGTAGGCAACAGACGGGAGAGAAATGGCGGAGATCGTCTCACTCGCCGAAGCCGTGGAGCGGGCGATCCATGACGGTGACGCCGTGGCCATGGAGGGGTTCACTCACCTGATACCGTTCGCGGCCGGACATGAGGTGATCAGGCAGCGGCGCCGCGACCTGACCCTGATCAGGATGACGCCGGACCTGATTTACGACCAGCTCATCGGGGCCGGCTGCGTGCGCAAGCTGATCTTCTCCTGGGGCGGCAATCCCGGCGTCGGCTCGCTGCACAGGTTCCGGGACGCGGTGGAGCATTCCTGGCCCGTCCCGCTCGAGCTGGAGGAACACAGCCACGCGGGGATGGCGAACCGCTACGTCGCCGGAGCGTCCGGCCTGCCGTTCGCCGTGCTGCGCGGCTACAATGGCACCGACCTCTATCGCCTGGAAACGCTCAACGCGGGCCATGGCGCGGCCCCGACCATCAAGCCGATCACCTGCCCGTTTACCGGCGAGACGCTGACCGCGGTCGCGGCCCTCCGGCCTGACGTCGCCGTCATTCACGCCCAGCGGGCCGACCGGACGGGGAACGTGCAGCTGTGGGGGATAACCGGAGTACAGAAGGAAGCCGTGCTCGCCTCGCAGCGATCCGTGGTCACCGTCGAGGAGATCGTGGATGACCTCAGCCCCCAGCCCGGGGCGGTGGTCCTGCCCGGCTGGACGGTGAGTTACGTGGCGCACGTGCCCGGCGGGTCGGGCCCGTCCTACGCGCTGGGCTACTCGGTACGCGACAACGACTACTACGTGGCCTGGGACGCTATCGGCCGGGATCGCGCCGCGTTCACCCGGTGGCTGGACGAGCAGGTTTACGCTGTTCCGGTGGGCCAGCGATGACCTATTCCTCCGACGAGATGATGACCGTATCGGCCGCCCGTGCGCTCCGGGACGGCATGACGTGCTTCGTCGGTATCGGGCTGCCTAGTTCGGCCGCGAACCTCGCGCGGGCCACGCATGCGCCCGAGCTCGTGCTGATCTACGAGTCGGGCACCATCGGGGCCAAGCCCGCTCAGCTGCCGCTGTCGATCGGCGATGGCATCCTGGCCGAGACGGCGGATGCCGTGGTGAGCGTCCCCGAGATCTTCAACTACTGGCTGCAGCCCGGCCGCATCGACGTCGGTTTCCTCGGCGCGGCTCAGGTCGACAAGTTCGGCAACATCAATACGACCGTCATCGGCGGTGACTACCGTAATCCGAAGGTACGCCTGCCCGGCGCGGGCGGCGCGCCGGAGATTGCCGCCTCGTGCCGCGAGGTGATTGTCGTGGTCAGGCAGGGCAGCCGGTCGTTCGTCGAGCGGGTGGACTTCGTCACCTCTGTCGGCTACGGCTCGGGCCCGGGTGACCGCGAGCGCCTCGGGCTCACCGGCGCCGGACCGAAGAAGATCATTACTGACCTAGGCGTCCTCGAGCCCGATCCGGAGACGCTCGAGTTCACCCTGACCGGGTTGTATCCGGGTGTATCAGCCTCGGCCGCGAAAGAGCACACCGGCTGGGACCTGGCCATCGCGGCGGATCCGGAGATCATCGTCCCGCCCACCCCCGCGGAGCTCAGCGCGCTGCGCTCGTTTCAAGGCTCGCGACCAAGGAGTCACCAATGACCGCTGGCGTCCGGACGTCCCTCACCACGACCGACCCCGGTTACCTGGTCCTGCCGTCGTACGAGCGCCCGTCGGGCCTGCATCCGCCGCTGGACTTCGACGGGTACCGCTCGACCGCGCTGCGCCATCCGAAGCAGCCGCTCGTGCTGCTGCCGCACCGGCTCACCGAGGTAACCGGTCCGCTGCTCGGTGACAGCCTGATCACGCCCACCGATGCCGACCTGACCACTCAGCACGCGGGCGAGCCGCAGGGGCAGCGGATCATCCTGACCGGGCGGGTGCTCGATTCCGACGGGCGCCCGGTGCCCGACACGCTGCTTGAGATCTGGCAGACCAACGCGGCCGGACGCTACCGGCACTCGCGCGAGCACCATCCGGCGCCCCTCGATCCGAACTTCGACGGGATCGGGCGCGCCATCACCGATGCGGGCGGCAGGTACCGCTTCGTCACCATCGCGCCGGGCGCCTATCCGTGGGGAAACCACCACAACGCCTGGCGCCCGGCGCACATCCACTTCTCGCTATTCGGCCGGGCGTTCACCCAGCGGCTCGTCACCCAGATGTACTTTCCCGGCGACCCGCTGCTACCGCTCGACCCGATCTTCAACTCGGTGCCTGACGAGAAGGCCAGGCAGCGGATGATCGCCCGCTTCGACATCGAGCTGACCCAGCCCGAGTGGGCCCTCGGCTACGAGTGGGACATCGTGCTGCGCGGCCGCGGCACCAGCGTCTTCGAGTGAACCCAGAGAGGGCGGAACGACAAGTGCCAGGGATGACTCCTTCCCAGACGGTGGGCCCGTATTTCTCGATGAGGCTGCCGTGGCCGGACGGCCCGTTCGTGGTGCCCGAGGGCACGCCCGGCGCGGTCATGATCGTCGGGCGCCTCTACGACGGCGCCGGGAACGTCATCCCCGACGGGCTGATCGAGACGTGGCAGGCCGGACCCGACGGGAGGTTCGCGCACCCGGATGACCCGCGCGGCGCGACGCCGGGCGGCTACCACAGCTTCCGCGGCTTCGGCCGGTGCCCGACCGCGCCGGATGGCTCCTACCGCATCGTCACGCTCAAGCCCGGGCCGCTGCCCGCCCCCGACGGCAGTATCGAGGCCCCGCACCTGGACGTGTCGGTCTTCGCGCGCGGTCTGCTCGACCGGGTGGTCACCAGGATCTACTTCCCCGACGAGCCGACCGCCAACGCCGAGGACCCGGTGCTGTGCTCCATCCCCGAGCTGTCGCGGCGAGCCACGCTTATCGCCGTGCCCGAGCCGGAGGGACCGCTTCGCTTCGACATCTGGCTGCAGGGCGAGCGCGAGACCGTTTTCTTCGATGTCTGAAGTACGCCTGGCGTCCTGCCTTGAGGGACCTGCCGGCGCGCCGGCGGTCATCCTGGCCAACCCGATCGGCACCAGCCGGGCGATCTGGGACGCTCAGGCCCGGGTGCTGCGCGAGAACTACCGGCTGCTCAGGTTCGAGCTGCGCGGGCACGGGGAGCCCGGCGCGCGGTCCGACGCTCCGCCCGGGTCCTACTCCATCGCCGAACTCGGCACGGACGTGCTCGGCCTGATGCGCGAGTACGGCCTCACCAGCGCCGCCTACTGCGGTATCTCCATCGGCGGGATGATCGGGCTCTGGCTGGCCGCGAACACCCCCGAGCGGATCTCCTCCCTGGTCGTCTGCTGCACGGCGATCACCCCGATGCCGTCGCGGCAGGCCTGGCTCGACCGGGCCGCGCTGGTGCGCTCAGGCGGGATGGCGGCGATCAGCGAGATGATCCCGCCGCGCTGGTTCACCCCGGACTTCATCGCCCGCGAGCCCGCGGCGGTGGCCTTCGTCATGGACATGCTGCACGGCACCGATCCGGGCGGCTACGCGGGCTGCGGTGAAGCGATCGCGGAGATGGACCTGCGGCCCGTGCTCGGCTCGATCAAGGCCCCCGCGCTGGTCATCGCAGGGGCCGAAGACCAGGCCGCGCCGCCGTGGCACGGCGCGGCGACCGCCATCGGCATCCCGGATTCCCGGCTGGTGGTCGTCCGGGGCGCCTCGCACCTGGCCCCGTACCAGACTCCCGGGCCCGTCACCGCCGCCATCCTTGCTCACCTCCGCTAGCGACTGAGATCTCCGAACCCGTCACACCCGGGTCCGTTCGGCAGAAAAATAAGGAAGTCTGCGCTGCCCAGCCCTGGAGGAACCGTGCTGCCCTGGTCCGCTGATCTTGCCGGCCGTATCGATGAGCGTGTCATCAGCAGCGAGCTGCTGCGCGGCAACCCGCTCGGCGACCCCTACGAGCGGCCGCTGTGGGTGTACCTGCCGCCCGGATACGACGAGGCGCCGGACCGCAGGTACCCGGCCGTGTACGTGATCCAGGGCTACAGCGGGCACGTGGCCATGTGGCGTAACCGGTCCCCCTACCGGCAGCCGTTCCCCGAGGCCGCCGACGCGGTATTCGCCGGCGGGCAGGCGCCTCCGGCCATCGTGGTGTACGTGGACGCGTGGACCGGCTACGGCGGCAGCCAGTTCGTCGACTCGCCGGGCACCGGTCGGTACCACTCCTACCTGTGCGACGAGGTGGTGCCCTGGGTGGACGCGCGGTACCGCACGCTCGCGGGCCCCTCGCACCGGGCGATCATGGGCAAGTCGAGCGGCGGGTTCGGTGCGATGATCACGCCGATGCTCCGGCCTGACCTGTTCGGCGCGCTGGCCACTCACGCCGGCGACACGCTGTACGAGTACTGCTACCTCCCCGAGTTCGCCACCGCTACCCGGTACCTGCGCCGCTACGACGGCGACATCTGGGGCTGGTGGGCTGACTTCTCCTCCCGGGTGGCCTTCACCAAGGAGGAGGACATGTCGCTTCTCGCCGTGCTCGGCGTGGCCGCGTGCTTCTCCGCTCGCGAGGACGGTACGGTGGACCTGCCGTTCGAGCCGGTGACCGGGGTGCTCCGTCCGGATGTGTGGCAGCGGTGGCTGGACTGGGATCCGGTGCGGATGGTGCCCTTGCACGCGGAAGCGCTCCGCGGGCTGCGGGCGATCTGGATCGACGCAGGCACGAGGGACGAGTACCACCTCGACCTTGGCGCCGAGGCCTTCCGGGCCGCGCTCAGGGGCATCGGCGTCGCCGAGAGCCTGGTACATTTCGAGCTCTTCGACGCCGGGCATATGGGCATCGATTACCGGTACCCGATGTCGCTGGCCTGGCTCTGCGGCCAGATGGCCCGGGATAGCTAAGTACCGGCTAAGTAGCCGTCGGGCCGCCCTGCGGTCTGGTACGTTTCCGGCGTATCGGGAACGGGTCAAGTCCTTAAAACTTCGAATGGAGAGACGTTATGCGCAAGAGCGGGTGGGCAGCAGCTGCCGGGCTCGGATCACTGGCCCTGTTGCTAACCGCGTGCGGGGGATCTTCTGGATCGTCCTCGGCCAGTTCGGGTTCGACCCCGACGACGACCGCTCAGGCGGCCGGACAGCCGAGCAGCTCAAGCTTGGACCTGCCTGCGCCTGGGAGCACGGTGCTGATCGTGGAGAAGACGGCCATCGGCTACGTGCTGGCCGAGGCTAACGGGAAGGTTGTCTACACGTACGGGAAGGACACCAAGGGAGGCACGCCGGCCTGCACCGGCTCGTGCGCCGCGATCTGGCCGCCGGTGACGGGCAAGCCGGTGGCGAGCACGGCTGATACCCTGCCGGGCAAGCTTGACATGGTCTCCGATGCGAACGGCGCCAAGCAGATCACCTACAACGGCCTGCCGCTTTACACGTTCAAGGGCGCGAAGGCGTTCGTCGCCAGCGGCAATGGCGTGGGCGGTGAATGGCACGTGATCAAGCTCTCCGCGAGCGACATCACGGCTGGCGGCTGAGCTCCCGACGGCTCAAGGCGTTCCCGGGCCAGCCAGCGCGACGGCCCGGGAACGCTCTTTACTTGGCTTGCCCCCGACCTGCCTGGGGAGCGAGCCATCCCTGTGAAGGAGAGATCTAATGCGTAAGAGCGGGTGGACCGCAGCTACCGGGCTCGGATCACTGGTACTGCTGCTAGCCGCGTGCGGGGGATCGTCGAGTTCGTCGAACTCAGCCTCGGGCGCAGGCTCCAATACGGCCCCGTCCTCGTCCTCAGGCTCGGGCTCGGGTGCTGCCTCGCAGGCCACGGCGCAGGCCACGGCCACCAAGAAGGCTAGTTCGTCTTCGTCTCCGACGCCCAGCAGGTCCCACCAGTCGGTGGGGGCGCAGCCGAGCAGCGGCGCGGTGGTGTTCCCGCCGCAAGGCACGACCGTCCTGATCGTGCAGAAGTCGAACGTCGGCTACGTGCTCTCCGAGGCCAGCGGGCTGGTCGTCTACACCTACAAGAAGGACACCAAGGGCGGCGCGCCGACCTGCACCGGGTCCTGCGCCACGACCTGGCCGCCGGTCACCGGCGTGCCCAAGGCCGGCCCGGCCGACACCTTCCCCGGCTCGTTCGGCGTGGTCAAGGGGGCGGGCGGGGTCGAGCAGATCACCTACGACGGCTACCCGCTGTATCGTTACGCGGGCGCGAAGCCCTATACGACGTCGGGCAACGGCATCGGCGGCGAGTGGCACGTGGTGCCGCTTTCAGAAAGCGACATCAGCGCCTAATCCAGGGAAATGCCGGTTTCCCGGGCTGGTCCGTAGGGACCAGCCCGGGAACGCGTCTGTGTACCACCAACCGGGCAGCCTCCTGGGGGGCGTTCTTCGGCGCGGCCCCCTCCGGCCCCTAGGTGAGGCGGCCGGAGCTCGCCCGCAGCCGGGACTTGGCGGCGGGCGACGCGTGCGCCTGGTCCAGGCCGAGCAGCGCCGCGCCGACCACGGGCGGCACATCGATCACGCGTACCTCCGCGCGCGGGGCGGCCTCGGCCAGCTGCCGGGTGATGCCGCCCATCAGCCGCGGGTTCCTCGCGGTCATGACGCCGCCACCGAGGATGATCGGGGTGGCCAGGCCAGTGAGGTCCAGGCGGCGCATGGCGGTGATGGCCATGACCGAGATCTCGTCGGCCAGCCGGTTCACCACGGTCCTGGCCACCTGGTCGCCTTCGTCGGCGGCGCGCAGCAGCACCGGCGCGAGATTGGTCAGGTCGTCGTCCGGTATCTTGCCCTGGTGGATGCCCAGGGTCACCTCCTCGACCCGCTCGACGCCGAAGTGGCTGGTCAGGTACCCGGCCAGCATCGTGTCCGGGCCGCGGCCGTCCTCCGCGCGAACCGCGTGCCAGAGGACCTCGAGGCCGAGTCCGTAGCCACCGCCCCAGTCGCCAGAGATCGTGCCCAGGGCCAGGTACCTGGTGACGCGGCCGTCCGGCGCGACGCCGACGCAGTTGATGCCCGCGCCGCAGACCACGGCCACGCCCCAGTGGGGTCCGGTCCGGTCCGGCAGGCCCGCCCGCAGGATGGCGAAGGTGTCGTTGACGACCGTCGCGGTCGCGCTCCACCCCTGAGCCTGTACCGCGGCGGCGTGCTCGGCCTCTTCTTCGGGCAGGTCGGCGTTGGCCAGGCAGGCCACCGTGTGCAGCGCGATCCAGCCGGACCCGGCCCCGTCGAGTTGCGCGGCCGCCTGCTTGACCACGGCGTCGAGGATCAGCACCGTCTGGTCGACTCCCACCTCATGGGCATTGATGCCGGGGCCGCGGGCGGCGGCGAGCAGCGTTCCGTCGCTGGCGACCAGGGCCACGTCGGTTTTGCTGTTGCCTCCGTCGATGGCCAGCACGGCGGGCTTGAGCGCCCGCGGCAGCGGCTGCGGCAGTAGCGGATTGTCAGCCAAGGCCAGGTCCGCTGTCCGCGCCTAGGGCGAACGCCAGGAGGGAGTCGGCGGTGTAGTCGTCGGCGGGCTCGACCGACGGCCAGGAGACCACGTTGTCCTCGTAGCCAGCGGTCTTGGTGTTGAACGGCGCGAAGTTGCCTGCGGCGCAGGCTCGCATCCCGGAGACAGTACCCAGGCCGGAGAAGTTGTCTGGGGCGCTCGGCCCGTCGGTGGTCGCACCCAGCTGGATATCACCGGTGCCGGTGAGCGAGCCGGCAAGGTTGGCGATTTCGCTCTGCATACAGTGCGGGAACACCGTGCCCGCGCCGACCACGAACGACGTGCCCCAGCCGTTCGCGCCGAGCGCGAAGTTCAGCTGCTGTTGCGCGAACGACTCGTACTGGCTGGAGCCGCCGTACTTCTGGTACAGCGCATCGGTGATGAACAGGCCGAACGCGTGCGGCGACGCGTCGGAGGTGCCCAGCTGAGTGCCGAGCGCGAACGGGTCGCCCTTCGCCTGGTCCTCGCCGGTACGCAACTGCGCGGCGAGGTCGTTCAGTAGGGCGCCGCGGGTGATCGGGCTCCACCAGGAAGTCCCAGCCTGCTGCATGGCCTGCATCAGCTCGGCCTCGGCCACCGCGCCGTCGTCGTAGAGGTTGAACGTGTCGCCGTCGGCCGGATGGCCCTGGGCGATGTAGGCCCCGGCCCACCGGGCCGCGGTGACCAGGTCAGCGCGCAGCCGCGCGGCCGGGGCGCCGGTCGCCTCGTCCGCCAGCGCGATCTCCGCGGCGCCCCAGGCCATGTCGCTCTTCCACTCGGTGCCGGGGTAGTAGTCGTGCGGGAACGCGGTGACGAGCTGTCCAACGTTCGTGGTCTTCGCCATCGCGTAGACGCCCCGGGCCAGGCTCAGCAGGTGCTGGGCTTGCGCCGGGTCCGCGCTGGCGTCAAGCTGCGCGCCGAGGGCGAAGTCGGCGGCGAAGCGGCCGGCCAGGTCGGGGCTGACCGGCTGACCCGGGGGAGCCGCCTCGAACACCGGCCGGTACTTGACGAAGTACGCGGTCGGGCCGGGGCTACCGCCCGGGCTCACGTTCATCCGGTCCTCTTGCTGAGGCAGGAACCAGAAGTTGTAGTCGCCCTGGATCGTATTGCTGGCGTTGCCATTGCCGATCCCGACCTGGGCATACAAGACCTTGCGGGCCGGGTTCCACAGCTTCGTGATCCACTGCAGGCCGAACTCCGCTTCCGGCTGCAGCGCCGCATAGGAGCCCGGGTTGTCCCGCGCCGCGAGCAGCATGAGCCCGTCGGCGAAACTCGCGGTGTAGGCGAACTTCTCGTAGCCGCCGCCGGCGTCGAACCAGCCGCCGGACACGTCGACCGGCCCGCCGGTCTTCTTCAGCGTCCCGAGCAGGTTGTCGTTGCTGTCGTACGCGGGATCCGCGTAGACGTAAGCGTTCTCGTCGGTGAGGTTGGCGGGCTGGCGGTCAAGCACCGCGGAGTTCACGTCCGGTCCGTCCCGTTCGGAGGTGAAGTAGCGCACGGCGTTATCGACCAGCTGGCTATAGAGCTGGGACCCGCCGGCGATGGTGAACGTGGGGGAGACGGCGGTGGCGGGCGAGGTGACCTTGACCTGGTAGCGGCCCGGTGCACGCACCCCGGAGAAGCTGAGCTGGTAGACCGCGCCGTAGGCGGAGTTCCACGATCCCACGTCGTCCTTGGACGTCCCTCGGTAGACGACGCCGTACGGCGTGGTGACCTCGAAGCTCACGCTGGCGACCTTCGCGGGAAGCATCACGAAGGCGTCCTTCGACCCCGACGACGGGTACCCGACCTGATTAACTCGGACCTGCGCTGGTTTGTCTGCGCTTTTGGGGGTCATAGCCCCCGAAACCGCAGACAAAGCGCGAGCGCTGGCTATCGCCGGGGAGGATGTGGCCAGTGTTGCGACTGCTACCACCACGGCAGCGGTCGACCATAGTCGATGGCTAGGCGTCATAGTTGAAATCCCTTACGTCCAGGAGAGGAACTTCGCGTTCTCGGCGAGCAACTGGTCGGTCAGGCATTCCGCCCGGTCGGCCTGGCCCACCAGCGGGTGCGCGAGTAGCGCGTCGTATACCCGCTCGCGCCCGCCGCGGATCGCGGCGTCGAGCGCGAGCTCCTCGTACGCGTACACGTGTGCGATCAGCCCGCGCAGCAGCGGCTCGACCGGCTCGACCGGGACCGGGACGGCGCCCCCGCCGCTGATCACGGCGGGCACCTCGATCACCGCGTCGGCGGGCAGGAACGGCAGCATCCCGCCGTTACCCGTGTTGACCACCTGGACGTCGCGGCGGTTCCCGGTCAGCGACGCGAGCAGGTCCACCGCCGCCTCGGAGTACCACGCGCCGCCGCGCTGCGCCAGCTGGGCCGGCTTGGTATCCAGCGCCGGGTCCGCGTACAGCTCGAGGAGCTCGGCCTCCAGCCGGGCGACCTCCTCGGCCCGGGTCACGGCGCCGCGCAGTGACTCGACCACCGCATCGTGGGCGTAGTAGTAGCGCAGGTAGTACGACGGCACCATGCCCAGGCGGCGAATGAAGTCCGCAGATAGACCGGTATGCGGCGCGATCTCCTCGGCGTGCGCGGCGAGCAACTCAGGCAGCACGTCCTTGCCGTCCACCGTCACCGAGCGTTCCCAGGTCAGGTGGTTCAGACCGACATGGCCGAGCGACACCTCGCCCGGGTCGACGCCGAGCAGCGAGGCGAAGTCGCGCTGGAATCCGATGGCCACATTGCACAGGCCGACGGCCCGGTGGCCTGCGGAGAGCAGAGCCCGGGTGACGATCCCGACCGGATTGGTGAAATCGATGATGAAGGCAGAGGGCGAAGCCCGTCGGGCCGCCCGTTCGGCCAGATCAAGAACAATGGGTACGGTGCGCAAGGCTTTGGCCAGGCCTCCGGCCCCGGTGGTTTCCTGCCCGACGCAGCCGCAGTCCAGGGGCCAGGTTTCGTCGCGCTGGCGCGCGGCCTGGCCGCCGACCCGGAGCTGGAACAAGATCGCGTCCGCGCCCTCCGTGCCTTCGTCGGGGTCGCCGGTCCAGCTCACCCGCGCGGGATGGTCGTGGGCGGCCATGATCCGGGCCGACACGGGCCCCACCGCGGCGAGGCGGCCGGGGTCCGGGTCGACCAGCACCAGTTCCTCGACGTCGGGGAGCAGCCGGCCGATCCCGTCCGCGAGCTCCGGCGTGTAGGTGGATCCGCCGCCTATCACTGCAAGCTTCACGAGAACGCCTTCACTTCCGTATCACTGGTCTGGGCTACGTGGCAGGCCGCGGCATGGTGGGGGCTCAGCTCGGCGAGCTCGGGCGTGATCTGTGCGCAGGTATCGATGGCGACCGGGCAGCGCCAGCGGAACCGGCAGCCGGGCGCCGGGTCGATGACCTTGGGCGGCTCGCCGCGGTCGGTTTCCGCGGCCACAGACAGCGGCGCCCGGGGATCGGGCACCGCGGAGAGCAGCAACTGGGTGTACGGGTGGCGGGGGTGAGCCAGGACGTCCTCAATCGGGCCGGTCTCGGCGATCTGGCCGGCGTACAACACGATCAGCCGGTCCGCGACGTACCGCGCGCTGGCGATGTCGTGGGTGATGTAGAGGATGGACACGCCTTCCTCGTCGCGCAGCTTGGCCATCAGGTTGAGCAGGCCGATCCTGATCGACACGTCCAGCATGGAAACCGGCTCGTCGGCCAGGATCAGCTTCGGCCGCATCGCCAGCGCCTGCGCGAAGCCAACCCGCTGCCGCTGGCCGCCGCTCAGCTCGTAGGGGAAGCGCTGCAGCATGTCGGCGTTCAGCCCGACCACATCGAACACCCGGGCCGCTTCGGCCAGCCGTTGTGCCGCAGACAGCTCGGGGCGGTGCAGCTTGAAGCAGCGCAGCACGCCGTGCTGAACCCGGAACACCGGGTTGATCGAGCTGAACGGGTCCTGGAACACCATCGGTACCAGGCCGCTGTAGCGGAGCCGGTCCCGGCGCGAGGTCAGGCCGGAAAGCGGCTTGCCCTCGAAGAACACCTCACCCGCGGTCGGTGAGTAGATCCGGGCCAGCACCCGGGCGATGGTGGACTTGCCGCTGCCGCTCTCGCCGGCCAGCGCCACGATCTCGCGCTCGCCGATGCCGAAGCTGACATCGTCCACGGCATGCAGGGTCCGCTGGGACAGCACCCCGCCTATCTTGAAGTGCCTGGTCAGGTGCTCGACCCGAAGCAGATCGGTCATCAGTTGAGGCTCCCGTCCTGACGGCGCAGGCAGCGCACGAGGTCTCCGTCCACCGGGTAAAGCTCGGGCGCGACCTCTGCGCATCGGTCGAGCGCAAGCGGGCATCGCGGGTGGAACCGGCAGCCCGTCGGCACCGAGGACATGTCGGGCGGATTGCCGGGGATTCCCTTGAGCGGGACGCGCGGGCCCCGGATGGACGGGAAGGCTTCCAGCAGACCCTGCGTGTACGGGTGCATCGGCCGGTCGAAGATCATCTCCGTGGCCCCGAGCTCGTCGACCTGGCCCGCGTACATCACCATCAGCCGGTCCGAGAAATGGCTGATCAGGGACATGTCGTGGGTGACGAAGATGACCGCGAAACCAAAGGTCCGCTGGAGGTCCTTGATCTGCACCATCAGCGACCGCTGCGCCACCACGTCAAGCGCAGACGTGGGCTCGTCCATGATCACCAGGTCGGGGGTGAACAGCATCGCCATCGCGATCATCGAGCGCTGCCGCATCCCGCCGGACAGCTGGTGCGGGTAGCTCCGCAGGTGCACGGGGTCGATGCCGACCATCCGCAGTACCTCGGCCGACCTGGCCGTGATCTCCTCATTGGACGGCCGGCCGTGAGCCCGCATCGCGTCCTTGAACTGGGCTCCGATCGTCTTGACCGGGTTCAGTGCGTTCATCGCGCTCTGCATGACCACTGACATAGCGCGCCAGCGGATCGCGGCGAGCTGCCCGTCGGTCAGCCCCACCAGGTTGGTCCCCTCGAACGTGACGGTCCCCGCGGCAACGTGGGCGGGCGGGGCCAGCAGCTGGGCGACGGCGAACAGCAGCGTGGACTTCCCGCAGCCCGATTCGCCCACGATGCCGAGGAATTCACCCCGGCTGACCGTGAACGATACGTCGTCCACGGCCCGCACTGGGCCTTTATCCAGGAGGTAGTCGACGGAAAGGCCGCTGACCTCAAGCACCGGTGTGTCAGGCACGCAGCTCTGCACCTTTCTCCTGGCGTATCTTCCGCACCGGCCGCAGGGCCGGATTGCCGATCTCGTCGAAGGCGTAGTTCAGCAGGGCGAAGGCGGCGCCCAGTACGGCGATGCAGGCCCCGGGCGCGATAGCCCACAGCGGATAGCCGGTCTGCAGCGCGGCGTTGTTCTCCGCCCAGTACAGCGTGGTGCCCCAGCTCACCGTGTTCGGGTCGCCGAGGCCGATGAACTGCAGGCTGGACGCGAACAAGACCGCGTACAGCGCGTTAGTCAGGAATGCCGCCACGATCAGCGAGGTCATGGTGGGGATGACTTCGACCACGATGATGTACAGCCGCCGCTCGCCGCGCACCCGGGCCGCTTCAAGGAAGTCCCGGTTACGCAGCGTGAGCGCCTGCGACCGGAGCTGGCGCGCGGTATAAGACCAGCTCGTGAGCGTGATCGCGGTGATCAGCACGATCGTGGTCCCGCCGTGCGCGTAGGCGGCGATGACGATCAGCAGCGGGAACAGCGGGATGACCAGGAGCACGTCGGTCAGCACGCTGAGCGAGTTGTCCCACAGGCCGCCGAGGTAGGCGGCGGCGATACCGACGAGGACCGCTATCCCGGTCGTGGCCAGGCCGACCACGAACGCGATGATCATGACGTTCCTGGTTCCCCATACCACCTGGGCGAACAGGTCTTGTCCGTACGCGTTGGTGCCGAGGAGGTGGGCGGTCGAAACCGGCAGGTGCGGGGAATAGGCGTCCGCCGTCGGGCTGTCGTGGGCGATGACGCCGGGGAAGAGCGCGATCAGGATGAAGATCGCGAGCAGGATGATGCCGGCGGTCGCCTTGCGGTTGGAACGGAAGGCGCGGCCGATGCGGCCGAGCGTACGGCCGGCGGTTACCTGGGCGGCGGGGGTCTCGGTGGCGACCCCGGAAACTGGCATGGCCACGGCTACCGTGCCGCCCTGGTCCGCGGGTCGAGCAGCGCGGTCAGGATATCGGCGATCAGGACCGCGACCAGGACCGCGACGGTGATGATCAGGAACAGGGCCTGCATCAGCGGGTAATCCTCACCGGACACCGCCTGCAGCAGCATGTAGCCGATGCCGGGATAGTTGAACACGTACTCGATCAGGATCGCGCCGCTGACCACGAAGCCGAGGGACATCGCGAAGCCGGTCAGGTTCGGCAGGATCGCGTTGCGGGCCGCGTAGTCGAGCATGATGCGCCAGCCGGGCAGTCCCTTGGCCCGCGCCATCCGCACGTAGTCCTCGGCCAGCGTGGTGATCATCGTGTTCCGCATGGTCAGGATCCAGGTGCCGATCGTAGTGATCAGCAGCGCGACGGCCGGCAGGAAGGCATGGTTGATCACATCCTGGAAGAAGGTGAGGTTGAGGCCGGGGGTGTCGGTGGTCACGTAGTAGCCGCCCTGGCTGGGAAACCAGTGCAGGGTGAGGGCGAAGATCAGCACCAGCACCATCGCCATCCAGAAGTACGGGATCGCGGAGGTGATCACGAATACCGGCGGCACGATACTGTCCAGCTTCCCGCCGCGCCGCCAGGCGGCGACGATGCCGAGGCCGGTGCCGAGGATGAAGGCCAGCACCGTGGTGACGCCGACCAGGCCGACCGTCCACCAGATCGCGCTGCCGATGACGGATGTGACGGACTTCGGGTATTCGTCAAGCGAGACGCCGAAGTTGCCGGTCAGGATCTGGTGCAGGTAGCTGAAGTACTGCCCGAGCAGGCTCTCGTGCGTGTTCACCCCGAACAGGACCTCCAGGGCGTTCAGCGCCTTCGGGCTGAGCTCGCCGTGGAACTTCGACATCATGGCCAGCGCCGGGTTTCCCGGCATCAGCCGCGGCAGCAGGAAGTTAAGGGTGAGCGCCACCCATAGCGTGAGGACGAAGAAACCAAGGCGGCGCAGCGCGTATCTCAAGCTTGTTGGCTCCTGGTTCGGAGGTCTTCCCGGCGCCGCGGGCCGGGGACAGCCAGAGGTCCCCGCCCCGCGGCGGTTACCTTACTTCGGCGCCAGGTGCAGCAGCACCTGCTCGTTGTCCGGGTAGGCGTACGCCGATGGCTGGGCGTACGGGTCGCCGGGCGTAGGCCAGCCGGTAAAGGCCCCGGTGTCGTACTGGTACCAGTCCACCGCCTCTACCACCGGGATGATCGGCACGTCGCTCAGCATGGCCTGCTGGATCTTGTTCAGGATCGTCTGCTGAGTGGCCGTGCTGGTGGTGGTCGCGTACTGGTTCAGCAGGGCGGTGGTGGCCGGGTTGTTGTAGCGCTCGTAGTTGCTGGCCGCCACCTTGCCGACCGGCGCCGAGTTCGCGGAGTTGAGCCAGTTGTTCAGTTCGTAGTACGCGCTCGGGCCGAAGGTCTGCTGATCGTAGTAGGCCAGCTGGTACTTGCCGTAGTACAGGTCGGCGTCGAAGTCGGTGTTCGACAGGTTGTCCGGGGTGATCTGGATGCCGATCGCCTTGAGGTCCTGCTGGATCACCTGCATCGAGGCGACCCAGTCCGAGTAGTCGCCGATGTTGATCACGTTGAACGCCAGCTTCTGCCCGGCCGCGTTCGTCATGACGCCGCCGACCAGGTGGTAGCCGGCCGACGCCAGCAGCGCCTTCGCCTTCGCCGGGTCATAGCCGTTGCCCCAGCTCGACAGGGCCGAGTTGTCCAGCGAGCCGGAGAACGTCGGAGTGACGATGCCGGTCTGGTTCGCCGGTGGCTCGTAGCTGGACTCGCCAATGCTGGAGACCTGGCTCCTGTTGATCGCGTACGACATGGCCTGACGGACCTTGACGTTGCTCAGCAGCGAATTGGTCAGGTTCGGGACCAGCGAGACGTTGACGGTGGGCGGGAACCAGTATTTGTAGTTCGGGCTCTTGGATGTGTAGAAGGCCTCGATGCCCGGGATGTACTGGGCGCCCCACTGCGCGCTCCCGTTGGCCAGGTCATCGTTGGCCGTGTTGTTGCTGGTGTAAGCCGGGTACTGGATCTTGGTGACCTTCGGCTCGCCCGGCTGCCAGTAGTGCGGGTTGGCGGTATAGGTGATGTTCGACGGGCTGCACTTGCTCATCAGGTACGGACCCGTGCCAACCGGCTGGCTGACAGCGTTGGTCGTCGGGTTGGCCATCTTCGACCAGATGTGCTCGGGCACGATCGGCGTCTGATCCGCGATGTAGTAGAAGTAGGGCACGGCGACGGTGCTGAAGTCCATCGTGACTGTGTTCGCGCCGGTCGCGGTGACGCTCGAGAGCACCGACCAGGCCCCGGTCAGGTCCAGGGCCGGGTACTTCTTCTCCAGGTTGAAGGTGTAGGCCACGTCGGCCGCGGTCATCGGCGTGCCGTCGCTCCACTTGACACCCGATCGGATCGTGAACGTGAGCGATTTGTTACCCGCTCCCCAGGCCCAGGAAGACGCGAGCATCGGCGTGGTCTTGCCCTGCTGCAGCGGGTTCACGTAGACCAGCGGCTCGTACATGAAGCCGACGGACAGGAGCGTGTCGGAGGCGTTGAGCGGATTGAAGCCGCAGGTCCAAAGCGCGCCGTTCTCGTTGGAGATGGTCAGCACGCTGTTCGTCGATGTGTTGCCGTTGCTCCCCGAGCCTGAGCTGGAGCTGGAGCTGGAGCCTGCACCGGCGCTACAGCCGGCCGCGAGCAAGCCGGCCACGACGATGGCCCCGTATTTGGTGAGGCGTCTCATGCCGTTTCGTCCTTACTGCCGTGTGGTCCTGACCGTGCGCGGAGCAGGCGCCTGCACACTGACCCGGCGGCTGGCGTCGAGCCACTGCCTGCGCGTGGAGCAGCCTCCGCGCTTAGGTGGCGTCCGTTTTCCATCAAGACGCCTGTCCGTATAGCGATGTCTTGTAGCTTCTGTGAGGTGGAGCTTATGGCTTCTCTGGCCCTCTTATGGTCCTCCGGGCGGGAACGGCTACTGGGTGCCGGCCGACTTTCGACCTGGACCTAGTTACCCCTTCCGTGAAGTTTGTTAGGACAGTATCCTAACTATCTGTCGGGGACAAGGGTCCGGCCAAACTGACCCTAGGTCGTAACTTTCGGAGCCCGAGGTGGTAATTTCCGGCTCCGGACGCGGCGGCTTCCGGAGCCCGCAGGTCGAGCAAAGTGAGCGCCCGGGCGGCGAGCACAATGATGGAAGGGAGGTCGCCGTGACAGCCATGCCGACCGGTGCGCCCTCGGTCGTGCCCGCTCCTGGGCCCGCTCCCGGGCGGCCGGCCTCCGCGCTCCCGCCTCCCGAGGGCAGTGGCGGCGTCTTGTTCGCCGCGCGCCCGTCGCTGATCCGGGCGATGAACGAGCAGCTGCTGCTCGAGCACATCCGGCAGCGCGGCCCCTGCTCGCGAGCCGAGCTGGCCCGCGTCTCCGGCCTATCCAAGCCCACGGTGTCGCTGGCCCTGGATAACGTCGAGCGCGCGGGCCTGGTCCGCATCGCCGGTCAGCGCACCGGCATGCCCGGCCGTTCGGCCCGGCTGTATGAGATCAGGCCCGACGCCGGCCTGGTCCTCGGCCTGGATATCGGGCACGAGTACGTCCGCGGTGCGATCGCGGACCTCTCCGGTGAGATCAGGGCCAGGTCCTCGGTGCGGGCCCACGCCACGAGCGTCCGCGGCCGGGTTGGCGAGCTCGTCGGGCTCGCCGACATGCTGTGCGAGAACGTAAGCGTGGCCCGGCCGGCGATCACGCAGACCGTGATCGGCAGCCCAGGCGTCTACGACCCGCGCCGGAACGCGATGAAGCTCACCGGCGGCCTGCGCGGCTGGGACCGCCCGGCGGCGCTGGCCGGCCTGCGGGAGGCATTCGGGTCCTCGCTGGTGATGGAGAACGACGTGGACGCCGCCGCCCTGGCCGAACGCGCACTGGGCCACGGCCGCGAGGTCGATCATTTCGCCTTCGTGCATATCGGCACGGGCATCGGCATGGGGCTGGTGCTGGGCGGTCAGCTGCTGCGCGGAGCGCACGGGGTCGCGGGAGAGATCGCGTTCCTGCCGCTGTCCGGCGGCAGCGGCGTGGACGAGCATGAGGCGCGCAAACGCGGGACCCTCGAGGCGGCCGCATCGGCCTCCGGGGTGGTCCGGGCCGCCCGCCGTGGCGGCATGCGCGGCCCGGTGTCCGCCCGGCGGGTTTTCGAAGCCGCGGCCGCCGGTGATCAGCGGGCGATGGCCGTGGTGGCGGAGGAGACGCGGCTGGTGGCCCAGACGATCTGCGCCGTCATTACCGTGGTCGACCCCGACCTGATCGTGCTCGGCGGCGGGATCGGCCGCGCGCCCGGCTTCGCCGAGGCCGTCAGCACTGAACTCGAGCCGATCGCGCCCGTCATGCCGGCCATCCGGGTCAGCGCGCTCGGCACCGATGCCGTCGTCGACGGCTGCCTGGCGGCGGGCACCGAGCTCGCATGGAGCCGGGTCATGACCGTGCTGCCGACGGCTCCGTCGGGCGATGGCCCGCGGCAGCCGTCGTAAGCCCGCGAACGTACCACCGAGTCAGGTGAAGAGGTTGTCGCCCCAGTGCTGGCTGGGGTTGAGGCCGGGCGGGCAGGCGAAGACGCCGCTGCAGCAGATCGGTCTGCTCGGCCTTGATGTTGCGGGGCCCGCCGCGACGGCCGTCATCACCGCACCGCGGTGTCCCCTTCTTATACGGTCAGTGCTTCCTGTTGCCGCTGGGGCAAGTCGGAAGAGATCACCTGCAAGGCGATGGCGATGGCGATGCAGATCGCGACCGCGGCGGCGGTACCGATCCAGACCTGGCGCAGGGTATCCTTCCGGCCTTGCTGACCCAGGAAGGCGGCGATGATTCCGACGATCAGAGCCGCCTCGAGCCCTTCTCGCAGCCCGATCACGAACGTGGGCAGCACCTGTTGCTCTCCTTCCCTGCATAGCCGGGGATGTCGTGCAGGCCACACGTTACTTAGGCAAGCCTTACCTAATAACAGGCACGGCTCCGTTGTCAAGGTGCTGGTTACGGCCGCGGCCTCGGGGCCGCGGCCTGGTTTAGTGTGTGACGTCGTGAGGGACAGACCCGCGGGAGTCACCGACCGCGAACTGGGCGACGCCCTGGCCGACGGATGGCGGATCGAGGCGCGGGCCTTGAGGTACGCCGCGGTGGGCGGCGGGAGCTACCACTGGGCGGTCCGCGACGGCCATCGCGATCGGTGGTTCGTGACGGTCGATGACCTGGACAGCAAAGGCTGGCTCGGCGAAACCAGGCCCGCTGTCTTCGCGGGCCTGGCGACGGCGATGGATACCGCCGTATCACTGCGCCGAGATGCCGGCCTCCGGTTCGTGGCGGCCCCGGTGAAGGCGCACGATGGCGGGACGCTGCGGCCGCTCGGCTCCAGATACGCGGTCGCGGTGTTCCCTTTTCTCCGCGGGGCCGCGGGCCGGTTCGGCGAAGCCTTCCCGGCCCGGGACCGCCGCGAACTCGTGGACATGCTGGCCGCGCTGCACCAGGCCACCCCGACGGCAGATGCGCCGAAGAGCCAGGTCGGACTGCCCCGGCGGGACGCGCTGGACACCGCGCTACGGGAGTTGCACCAGCCCTGGCACGGCGGCCCGTTCGCGGAACCAGCCCGGGCCCTCATGACGCGATCAGCCCCGCAGGTCGGTCACCTGCTGGAGTACTTCGACGAACGGGCCGCTGAGGTGACGGCCGACGCACGGACGCTCGTGATCACTCACGGCGAACCTCATCCCGGCAACATCATTCAGGTCGGCGCGGAGAAAATGCTGGTTGACTGGGATACCGTCGCTTTCGCGCCGCCGGAGCGGGATCTGTGGATTATGGCCGGCGCGACCGGTGACGAGCTGCGCCGCTACACCGAAATCACCGGCCGGCCCGTCGACGCCGCCGTTCTCGGGCTCTATCGGCTGCGCTGGGCCCTCGACGACATCTCCATCTCCGTGGCGGAGTTCCGCTCCCGGCACCGTCGTACCGCCGACACCGAACTCGCCTGGCTGAGCCTCCAGAGCACCGTAGAGCGCATCACGCGGCCTACTTCACCGGCCTAGCGCAGGTAGGAGGCTCCGTTGAGGTCGAGGATGGTGCCGCTAGCCCACTCGGCCTGGTCGGAGGCCAGGTAAAGGACGGCGGCCGCGATTTCCGCGGGCGTGGCGACCCGGTTGAACGGGCTCTGCCCCCGGATCTCCTCCCCCCGCGCCGAACTCAGGTCGGCGGCGGCCATCTCGGTCTCGACGTAGCCGGGCGCCACCGTGCCCACCGAGATGCCGAACGGTGCCAGTGCCCGCGCCATGGACTGGCCGAACGCGTTCAGGCCGGCCTTGCTGGCCCCGTAGGCCGGGTGCCGCGGCTCACCGCGGAACGCGCCGCGCGAGGACACGTTGACGATCCGGCCCCCGGTTTCCTTCATGTGCTGCACGGCGCACCAGGTCACGTTGGCGGCGCCGGTGAGGTTGACGGCGAGGGTCTCGCGCCAGATGTCCTGCCATTTCTCGTACGACACCTCCGTGATCGGGTGCCATACATAGATCCCGGCGTTGTTCACCAGGACGTCGAGGCCGCCGAGGCCGGCCACGGCCGCCTCGACCATCAGCCGGACGGCCTCGGCATCGGCCAGGTCGGCCTGGACGATCGTATGGCCGCCGCCAGGCAGCCCGTCCAGCACGTCCTGCGCGAGCGCGGCCGAATCGCGGTGATGTACGGCCACCCGGTCGCCCTGGTCCGCGAACGCCTGGGCCACCGCCCGCCCGATTCCCCTGGATGCCCCGGTCACCAGGACCGCTCGCTCGGCCATGACGCTCCCTACTTCTCATCACAAAGCGCAAGCAGCTTGGTGGCCGTGGCCCAGTTCCTGGCCGTGGCCGCGATGGCAGCCTTCTTCTGCGCAGTCGGCGTGCTGATCTTGCGGAACAGCGACTGGGCCAGTTCGCTGTTCCCGAAACCATCCGGCGTGTGCAGGAAGATGGCGTGGCCGATCACGGTGATGGTGTCGCGGCTGCCCTTAGCCGCGGCCGCGCTCTCGGCGGCCATGATGCGGTCGAGCAGGTCGTCCGGCGGTGCTGAGTTCAGGAACACCACGTGGACCAGCTTCGGGTTGGCCTCATCCGGATACGGGTTATCGCTCAGGACCTTGGCCAGTTCGTCCCGGGTCAGGACCACGACGGAGGCCCAGATCCCGAACGCGGCGGCAATGGCGGGCTCAAGGGAAGCGGCGAGCTCCCCGGTGCTGGAGGCCGCCGAGGTGAACAGCACGTTGCCGGTCTGGATGTAGGTCGTGACGCCGGTAGGGCCGAGCGAGGTCACTACCTCACGCAGCTCCGCCATCGGGACCTTATTCCGGCCCCCGACGTTGATACCGCGCAGCAGGGCGACGTGTGTGGCCATGCCGTCAATTGTGCCCGCTCCCGCCGGGTCCGTGCTCGTCCACGTCGGTCATAGGCGGTGAGTTAACCGGCGGGCGCCCCGCCGTATCGCCTGCGATCTGGCCACCTACGGCGACAACCACGGCGAACTGCGCCAAGGCGCGGTAAGGTCCGCAGGGTGTGCCCGCTCGCGTAAGCTCCTTGGCAAACCCCGCGACCGCCGCTGAACCTCCCGCGATCGGTGGTAGCAAGCTCGCCGAGGGAGGCGCATCGTGACCCGCTGTCTACCGCAGAGGGTGACCCGGGCGGTGATACTCGCCGCGGCAGCAGGCCTCTGCGTGTCCTTGTCTGCATGTACCGGCACGCACAGCGCGAGTAGCACGCCGACGCCGTCAACCGACCCGGTCAAGGTCACGCCACAGGGAGTGGGCGCATTCGCCGCGTGGCCCGGCAGGGTCTTCTCGCCCTATGTCGAAACCTGGACCAGCGGCAGCATCCCCTCGTTGTCCTCACAGTCGGGCGTGAAGTACTTCAACCTCGGCTTCCTCCAGGCGGCTTCCCCCGGCTCCTGCACGCTGACCTGGGACGGCAGTAGTTCACAGCCCGTCAGTACCGCGGTCTTCGGGGCTCAGATCGGCCAGCTGAAGCAGCAGGGCGGCAACGTGGCCCTGACCTTCGGCGGCCAGAGCGCGGGCAACAACGGAACCGAGATCGCCGACTCCTGTACCGACGTCAACGCGCTCGCGGCCGACTATGAGTCGGTGATCAGCACCTACCACGTCACCAGGCTCGATATGGACGTGGAGCTCAACGCCCTGAACGACGCGGCGGGTATCGACCGGCGGAACCAGGCGATCGCGATGACGCAAGCGTGGGCCTCCAGCCACGGCCACCCGCTGCAGATCCAGTACACGCTGCCGGTCCAGCCGTCCGGGCTTCAGCCGAACTCCCTGTCGGTCCTGCAGAGCGCGGTCTCGCACGGCGTGCATGTCAGCGTGGTCAACATCATGGCCTTCGACTACTACGACCTGCCGGGCACGGTGGACATGGGCACCGCGGCGATCGACGCGGCCAGCAACGTGCACCGTCAGCTCGCCTCGCTGTTCCCGCACGAGTCGAGTGCGGATCTGTGGGCGATGCAAGGTCTCACGTTCCTGCCCGGCATCGACGACAACCCGAACAAGACCGAAGTCACCCAGCTCTCGGACGCGACGCGGATCCTGGCCTACGCCCGTGACCACTCGTTCGGCTTCATCTCCATCTGGGCGATCGAGCGGGACAACGGCGCGTGCCCGGGCTCCGTCGACAGCAACTCGTGTTCGGGCCTCTCCCAGGATTCCTGGGCCTTTAGCCATCTGCTCGAGCCGTTCACCTCGTGACCCCGGGATCCGCGCGCCGCTAGCGCCGGTCGCCCCTGCGGTGCGGCTCTGGGCACGGCGCGAGCCGGCTGGCACAATGCCGTTCGTGCATGGTGCCTGGCGCGGTCCGTTCCGGGACCTGCCCCGGGAGGTGCCGGTCCTCACGGCGGTCGCCTTCACGGTGGCGCTCGGATTCGGGATCGTCGCCCCGGCCATCCCGGCCTTCGCGCGCCAGTTCGGCGTCAGCGTGGCCGCCGCCGCCATGGTGATCAGCGTATTCGCGCTGCTGCGGGTGGTCGGCGCGCTGCCTGCGGGCCGTCTGGTAGACCGTTTCGGCGAGCCCGGCGTCATGGCGGCGGGCATCGCGATCGTCGCCGTGAGCAGTGTGCTAGCCGGATTTTCCTGTTCCTTCGCGCAGCTGATGGTGCTGCGGGGCAGCGGCGGGGTGGGCTCGGCGATGTTCAGCGTCAGCGCCCAGGCCCTGCTGCTCGGCCGGGTCCCGAGCGGCCAGCGGGGTCGGGCCAGCGGCCTGTACAGCGGCGGATTCCTCCTGGGCGGGATCAGCGGCCCGGCCGTGGGCGGACTGGTCGCGGCCTGGTCACTGCGGGCTCCGTTCTTCATCTACGGCGGCCTGCTCGTCGTACCCGCGGTCATCACGGTGGTTATGCTCCGGGACCCGCCACGCCAGCCTCCGGTGGCCGGTGAGCCGCCCGCCCGTTCCCTAGCCGCGCTGGCTTGCGCGCTGCGCAGCCGGGTGTACCGCGCCGCGGCGTCGGCGAACCTGGCCGATGGTTTCGCCGCGCTGGGCGTGCGCGGCGCGATCGTGCCCCTGTTCGTCCGTGACATATTGCATCGATCGCCGGTCTGGACCGGAATCGGGTTCCTGGCGTTCGCCGCGCTGAACGGGGCCGCGCTGCTGCCCGGCGGGAGGCTGGCCGATACGCTCGGCCGGCGGCCGGTCGTCATAGCCGGCTGCCTGATCTCGGCGGGCGGTCTGGTCGTGCTGGCGCTACTGCCCGGGCTTGGGCCTTACCTCGCCGGGCTGGCCATCTCGGGCTTCGGCTCGGGGCTTCTCGACGTCGCCCCGTCAGCCATGATCGGCGACATCCTGGACAGCGGCGGCGGGACCCTGGTCGCGTTCTACCAGATGGCCGGCGACGTCGGTGCCGTCGTCGGGCCGGTGGCCGCGGGTTTCCTCGTCGACACCGCCTCCTACGCCGCGGCTTTCGTGGTTGCCGCTGCCGTGCTCGGGGTGGCCGCGGTCCTCGCATTCTTCTCCCCTGAGACCAGGCTGCCCGACGCGGCCGCGTTACCCTTGACTTGCGTCGTGCTTTTCCTGGAGGTGCCGGTGATGGCAGAGCCCGGAGACGAGATGGCCGGAGACGAGCTAGGCCATGTCCACTTGCGGGCGTCGCACGCCGACCGCGAGCGGGTGGTCGATGTGCTTAAGGCCGCGTTCGTGCAGGGTCGGCTGACCAAGGACGAGCTCGATGCCCGGGTGGGCCAGGCGCTCGCCTCGCGGACCAATGCCGAGCTGGCCTCGCTCACCTTCGATCTCCCGGCCGGTCCAGCTTCAGCCCGGCCGCCGCGCCAGCCCGCTCGGGAGAAGCCGCGGATCGTACTCACGGTTACGGTTACCACTCTCCTGACGGCAAGCCTGTGGGCGGGCGTGCTGGCGGCCCAGCCCAATAGCGACGGATGGGCGATGCTCCTATTCCCGTTTACCTTCGCCTGGCTGGGGATCCTGATCCTCACCGGTGCGGTGCTGCTCGAGTCACGCAAAACAAGCGTTCCGGCGGCCAGCTAACGCCGCCGCCAGGCCCGGGCGAGGGCGGCCGGGCCTCCGCCGCCCAGTGCCCGCCGATCGATCACGGTCGGCCCATCGATCACGGTCATGCCTCCGCCGAGGCCACCCGCAGCGATCGTCCCGCTCCGCCCGCTATGGTTAGCCGGTGGCGTCCTGGGTCGATCACGCTATCTGGTGGCATGTGTACCCGCTGGGTTTTACCGGCGCGGAGAAGCAGGCGCTTCCGGCGGGAGAGCCGGTGCGGTACCGGCTGCGGCAGCTGGAGGGCTGGCTGGATTACGCGGTCGAGCTCGGCTGCTCCGGGCTGCTCCTCGGACCTATCTTCGCGGCCGAGACCCACGGCTACGACACGATCGACCACTTCACGGTGGATCCGAGGCTCGGTGATCAGGCGGACTTCGACCATCTGGTCGCTGAGGCGGGTCGGCGGGGCATGCGGATAGTCCTGGACGGGGTGTTCAACCACGTCGGCCGTTCGTTCCCGGTCTTCCAGGCCGCGCTGGCCGGCGGCCCCGGCTCACCCGCGGCCAGGTGGTTCCGCCGTCACAAGGAAAGCGGCGACTACGAGACCTTCGAAGGCCACGACCAGCTCGTCGTCCTGGATCACGAGGAACCCGAGGTGCTCGGTTACGTCGTGGCGGTGATGACCCACTGGCTCGACCGGGGCGCAGCCGGATGGCGGCTCGACGCCGCCTATGCGGTGCCGCCCGCGTTCTGGGCGAAGGCGCTGCCCCAGGTACGGGAGGGGCATCCGGACGCATGGTTCGTCGGGGAAGTGATCCACGGCGACTACGCGGCCTACGCGGCGGCCAGCGGCCTGGACTCGGTCACGCAGTACGAGCTGTGGAAGGCGATCTGGAGCTCGCTGAACGACCGCAACTTCTTCGAGCTGGCCTGGGCGCTCGATCGGCACAACGAGATACTCGATGGCGTCACGCCGCAGACTTTCGTCGGGAACCACGACGTCGCCCGCCTGGCCAGCCTGCTCAGCGATGACCGGCATATCGGCCATGCGCTGGCCGTGCTGTTCACCGTGGCGGGCATTCCGAGTGTCTACTACGGTGACGAGCAAGGGTTCCGGGGCGTCAAGGAAAACCGGGCCGGCGGCGACGACGAGATCCGCCGGTCCTTTCCGGCCAGTCCAGCTGAGCTGCCGCCCGGCGGCTGGCCGACTTACCGGCTGCATCAGCGCCTGATCGGCTTCCGCCGCCGTCATCCGTGGCTCGTCCGGGCGCGGACGAGCGTGCAGCAGCTGACCAACGAGGCGCTCGCCTTCCGGGCCGCCGCGGACGGCGCCGAGATCCTGGTATTGCTTAACGTCGGCGATAACGACGTCAGGTTCGAAGTCGATGCGGGCGGGCTTGAAGTATCGCTGACCGAGGACCCGGGCGCGGGCGCCAGGCCCGGCGATCCGCTGCTCGTGCCGGGACACAGCTGGGTCATCTTCGGCTGATGGACGTCCCCGCGCTGGCCTGGGTGGTGGCGGGACCGCCCGGCGCCGGGAAGAGCACCGTCGCCGGCATGCTGCTCCGCTCGCTCGAACCGCCCCCCGCGCTGCTCGATAAGGACACCATGTACGGGTCTTTCGTGGCGGCCATCCTGGCCTCTGCCGGCCGTCCGGCCGGCGAGCGCGAAGGCCCGTGGTACGACGACCACGTTAAGGTCCACGAGTACGCCGGCATGACCGCCACGGCGCGGGAGATCCGTGCCTATGGCTGCCCCGTTCTGCTCTCTGGCCCTTTTACCGGGCAAATCCACGACGCCCGCCGGTGGGAATCCTGGGTCGCCGAGCTTGGCGGCGGACCGGTGCGCCTGGTCTGGGTCGCCTCAGACGAGGCCACCTTGCGGCAGCGGCTGGCCGCCCGCGGACTGGCGCGCGACGCGGCCAAGCTGGCGGACTTCGAGGCATTCTGCGCGAGCATGCGCCTCGGCACCGAACCGGGCGCCCCGCACGTCACCGTCGATAACCGCCTCGCGGCCGCCGTGACGCTCGAGGCCCAGATCGCCGCCCTGATCACGGCGGGTCCGGCGGGGCCGGGTCCAGCGGGTCAGCCCATCGGATAGCGGCGGAACGCCACGGCGTACTCGCACCCGGCGCCGAGGCCGACATAGCCCGCCATGTTCCTCAGGAACTCATCCGGATCGAAATCGCGGCCCAGGCCTTCGATGTAGGCGCGGTGCTCGCGCAGCGACGCGATGCCCGCGTCAATGGTGGCGGTGACGTCGGCGAAGTAAGTCGGGTTGCCGACCGAGGCCACGTAGGCATCGCGGATGCCGGTCCACGGCGGCCCGGCCGCAGGGAACACCCACCCGTTGGCGGCGTCCCGGCAGGCGTCGAGCACGGCGAGCCCGACCGCGCGATGGTCGGCGTGATTGACCGGGCCCTCTTCGCCCCAGGTGAGGTCGAAGCTCATCGTGATGACCACCTCGGGCTGCAGCCTGCGGAACGCCGCGGCCAGATCGTGTCGCAGCGCGATCCCGTACTCCACCAGCCCGTCCTGGTGATCGTCGAGGAACTCGACCGTGCTCACGCCGACGACATGCGCGCTGCGGATCTCCTCTTCCACCCGCAACGGGCCCGTCTTATCGGGGGACATCCCCGCGATACCGGCCTCACCCTTGGTCGCGAGCAGGTAGGAGACATCTTTCCCCTGCCCGGTCCAGCGGGCCACGGCCGAGGCGACACCGTATTCGAGATCGTCGGGATGAGCCACCACCGCGACGGCCTTGTCCCAGTCCTCCGGTACCGGCTGCATCTGCCTATCCTCTCACGCTGCCGCCCGAGGTCGCGGGAGCCGGGGCTAGGTGTGCAGCAGGGTGTAGCGGACGGTCTGCAGGCGGATCAGGCCGTCACGGAATATGAACGTGTCGATGCCGTCGTCGACCTTGGTCGCGCCGGCGTCGGCCGCCCACTCCAGGAAGAGCACGTCGTCCTCGTAGATCTGCGTCTTAAGGCTCCAGGCCGCGTCGGGCACGTCGGCGAGCAGCTGGGTAAACGCCTCCCGGATGCCGTCCTTGCCTCGCTTGACGCCCCCGGGCGAGATGAAGACGGCGTCGTCGGCGTAGTCGGCGACGATCTCGTCCAGGTCGCCCGCGCCCAGGGCCTGGGCGTGGTGGGAAAAGACTTCCTCGGGCGTACGCGTCATCGCGCTCCTCCTTCGTGGCGGATCTTCATTCTTACCCTACGGTCGCCAGCGGGCTGGCCGGCAGGGGCCAGGAACCATTCACGGATCAGGCGGGGCACGTCCATTCCTCCGGGCTCCGGACCGGCCTGGCGCCGGCGACGTCCGGTGGCGGGAAGTGCTCGCGAAGCGTGAACACGGCGGGCGTCGGCCCGAACTCGCGGAGGTGCAGCACCCGTTCCTCGGCGTCGTCCGTCGTCGGGACGCGCCCGCGCGGTATCCACCACAACGCGGCGTACGCTTCGGCCATCCGCGCGAACCACTGACGTCGCCGCCGCAGGACCTGGCGGTGCGTGTCGGAATACACGAACGCGGCGAGCGTCTCGACGGATTCCCACACCGACATGTTGACCAGGACCCCGGCGCTTCCCGCCCGGTCCCACTCGAACGCCTGCACCGACGTGGCGTTGCCGTCCTCGGTCTGCAGCCGCCAGACGAACCCGGGGGCCGCGTCCGCCGCCGCGTTCACCGGCTCGAGAGCCGCCACGAAGTCCGCGAGCAGCGGGCTTTCCAGGGGTTCACGCATCCGTGCGACGTTCACCTGCGCGAGTACGTAGTCCACGTCGTCATGGTGCCAGCCGCCACGGCCGGCGGCAATGCCCCGGCACGCAAAGCACCGCGAGCGGCCCGGGCGCCGGTGACTATCATGACAGGGGTACCAGGCGAGGGGCGCTATGGATGATCACCTGAGGATGCGGGCCTCAGACGCCGACCGGCAGCAGGTCATCGAGCGGCTGCGCACCGCCCTGGACGAGGGTCGCCTGAAGATGGACGAATACCTCGAGCGGATGGGGCAGGCGTCCGAGGCGGTGACCTACGGCGACCTCGCCCCGCTGTACGCGGACCTACCCGTCACCGGCTCGGTGGTACCACGGGAGCCAGCCACCCCCGCCCCGGCCGCGGGGCCCCTGCCGGCCGTCGCGCGACGCGGGTTCGCCGGCCTGCCCGCCCCGCTCAGGGTCTTGTGGACGATCTGGGCCGCTGCCGTGTCGGTCAACCTGGTGATCTGGGTTCTGGTCAGCGCCACCACCGCCCAGCTGATCTACCCGTGGCCGTTGTGGGTGGCCGGCCCGTGGGGTGCCATTTTGCTGGCCGTGTCGGTCTCCGTCGGCCACGGACGTCGCGACCAGCGCGGCCCGGGTCCCTCCTGATGTCCCCGAACCTGGCCCGCCTAAGCGGCCAGCCGCTGAATTGAACCGCCAGCCCTTGTGCGCCGGCTACCCCAGGAGCCACCATTGGACCTTGGGGAGGGAATTCATTGGCTCGCACGTCTCTGCGGGATAGCGATCCCGCGCAGATCGGCCAATATCGCCTGACAGCCAGGCTGGGCTCGGGCGGCATGGGCGTGGTGTACCTCGGAGTAGCCCCTGACGGTGGCCTGGTCGCGGTGAAGGTGCTGCGCCCGGAGCTGGCCGATGATCCGGAATTCCGGCGGCGCTTCGGCCGTGAGGTGACCGTGCTGATGCGGGTCAGGGGCGTGTGTACGGTCCGGGTGATCGAGGCCGATACAGATTCGCGCCTGCCGTTCATGGTCACGGAATACGCTGACGGTCCTTCGCTGGCCGAATACATCGACACCTACGGGCCGCTTAGCGCCGAAATGCTGTACGGGCTGGCCACCGGGCTGGCGGAGGCGCTGACTGTCATTCACGGGGCCGGAATCGTGCACCGGGATCTCAAGCCCTCTAACGTCATCCTGACGGCAAGCGGCCCGAAGGTCATCGATTTCGGGATCGCCCAGACGCTGGACGCGACCTCCGTCACCAAGACGGGCATGATGGTCGGCTCGGCGGGTTTCATGGCGCCGGAGCAAGTGACCGGACGGCCAGGCCCGGCGGCTGACATCTTCGTCTGGGGAGTGACCATCGGGTACGCGGCCGCCGGACAGTCGCCGTTCGGCACCGGGGACACCAATGCCGTTCTGTACCGGGTCCTGTACGCCGATCCTGATATCACCGCGGTTCCAGATGCCCTGAAACCGCTGGTGCACGCCGCCCTGGCCAAGGAGCCGCAGAGCAGGCCCGCGGCACACGAGCTCCTCGACAAGCTGACAAGCATATCTATGCGGTCTGCGCCGGTGCCCGATCTGCTCTCTGACACTCCCACCATGACGGTGCTGGCCCAGACCTGGCAAACCCGGCCGCAGGTCGGCCGGCAGCCCGAAAGCGGCCGCAGCGTCAGGGAGCCTCAGTCCCTCGCCAGCCGTCCGCCGGCGACCGGCTCGCTGCTGCTTGATCCCCTGCCGCCGGGCGCCCGGCCGCCGAGGACCAGAAAGCTCCCGGTCAGTCGCCGTACGGCGACGATAGGCGTGTCGGCGCTCGCGCTCGCGGCGGTGGCGGTCCTAGTCGTCACCCTGGTGACCGGCAGCAGCCCGAAGGTCGGCCCGCTTGCGGCGAGCCAGGGCGGCCAGAATGGATCCGCGGCGACTCTCCCCACCTACTCCGGGCAGCAACAGCGCGACGTCTTCCAGACGATCGACCGCATCGTCGCCTCCGGTAAGACGATGGTCACCACGGGATCGCAGGCCAGTGACGGCATAGTCCGCCAGCAGTTCTTCGCGTCCTCGGACGGCGGCGCCAAATGGCGCCTGGCCCCGGTGCGGCTGCCGGGCGGCGGCCAGCCCCCGCTGGGGGACGTGGCGACGCGGATAGCCGGCGGTCAGGACGGCTGGATGGCGGAGGGCCCGCAGGCGATCTGGACCAGCCAGAACGGCCTGTCGTGGACGCTCGCGGCCACGCACGGGATCACCCCGCAGCAGCCCGGCGACTCGGTGGACGTGCTCACCAACACCGCCAGCGGATTCGTGGCGGCCGGGTCAGGGAACGGGAGCGGCGGCGGGAGCCAGGCGGTGATCTGGGTCTCCCATGACGGCGTGACCTGGCAGCGGCTGACGGCGGCACAACTGGGCCTGACCACGGCCACGGGCCCCCCGCATATCATCTCCTTCGCTACCTCGCGCGGTAACGACACCCTGATCTCCGACGGCGGGTCCGTGTGGCTGAGTACCGACGGCGGATCGGCGTGGACGCCGGTCACCGTCCCGGTCGATCACGGCGCCCAGGACTCGATCAAGGGTGTGTCGTTCGATGGCTCCGGCCTGATCGCGGTCCGGCCCGGCGTCACGGCGGGCAACGCCCCCGACGGGGTGACTTATTTTTCCCCGAACGGCCAGACGTGGCAGTACGCCGGCACCATCGACCCGGCCGGCGGCTGGAGCCCGGGGGTGGTGAAGGGCGGCAGTGACGGCTTCGTCGTGACCGGGACCGTCAAAAGCCAGGACATTTACGTGGCCTACACCAGCACGGGCACCGGCACCACCTGGCGGCCGACGGGATCGCTCGGCGACACCTCGAGCGGGGGCACCCCCTCCGCCGCGGTCGGACCGCAAAGCACCGTGATCGCCACCGGCTCCACGTACGCCAGTAACGTCAGCCAGCAAGCTGTGTTCCTCAAAGCGACCATGGCAGGAAACGTGAGCCCGGTGTCGCTGACCGCCATCACCGGCGGCCTCATCCCCGAGGTCGCCGTGAACAGCACCTTTGTCGCCGATGGCGAACAGGTCGCCGTGGGCAGCGCCAATGGCTATCCAGCCGTGTGGCACAGGGGGTCGAGTGGAACCTGGACCCTGGTCACCCCGCTGTCCCTGGTATCCGCCAGCCCGGGCCTGGCCGCGCTGTCCAGCGTGACGCACGGATCGGCCGGGTGGATTGCCGCCGGTACGCCGGGCCCGGTGATCCTCACCTCAGCCGACGGCACGACCTGGCAAGCCGCGGGCGGGAACATCACGCAAGATCTGGCCAAGGTAGCCGCCGTCGCCACGGCTTCGGGGCCGAGCGGAAACCTGATTGACGGCAAGCTGGTGGCATCGGGCGGCGCATGCGTGGCCGATGACTGGTGGTCACCGGACCTGAGCAGCTGGACCCGCGCGCACACCACGACACCACCGAGCGGTTCGAGCCAGGTCCTCGCCGTCGCCGCGGGCGCGCACGGCTTCGTGACCGCCGGCTCGCACAACGGCAAGCCTGCGGTGTGGACCACGACCAACGGCCGGCTCTGGACGATCGATGTCCTGGCCTTGCCGACCGGTGCGTCCTCCGGCTTGCTGCAGCAGGTCGCGATCAGCGGAAACCGGGTGGTGGCGCTGGGGCAGCAGACGACCGCGTCCGGTACCTTGCCGCTGGCGGAACTGTCCGCCGACGGCGGGACGACCTGGCAGCAGGTGGCTTTCCCCTCAGCCGGGCCCGGCACCGCCATCACCGCGCTGACCGCCCGCTCCGGCGGCTTCACCGCCGCCGGCCAGTTCGGCGCGGCGGGGCAGCAAGACGCCGCGGTATGGACATCGGCCACTGGGACAAGCTGGACGCAATCAGCGGTCAGCGGGCTGGCCGGCGGCGGGAGTCACGACATAACGACGCTGGCCCCGGCAGGCGCCGCCGTGACCGGCATCGATTCCGTCCAAACTCAGGCGGGCCAGCAGTTCGTCGCCCGGCTGCTCCACTAGAGCCGCCAGGGCGGGGGTCATCAACGTGTACGCGTTGGAGGGAGCTGGCCAGAAAGGCCCAGGCGGTGGGTGATCGATCAGCCGTCCGTGCTGTCCCGGGCGGACCACGGGAACGGGAGCAGGTCGGGCTCGACCCAGCCGCGGCGGGCGGGCTCGCCCGCCAAGGTGGCCGACCGGTAGTGCCTGCTGAGCAGGCGCTTGTCCAGAAGCGCGGGATAGCGTCCGGCGAAAGCGTCGAAGCCGGCGCAGTCCGGGTCGGCCTGGACGTGATGGGCGACGATCTCGACCCAGGCGCGGGAGACCGTGTGGTGGTACTTCTGCGGGGCCTGCTCGTACCCGGCGATGTGCCGGATCCAGGTGCAGATCCTGTCGGTGGCTTCCGGCATGCCGTAGCGCCGAACGGCGAGGAAGGCCAGGTTGACGTGCTGACGGTGCCGGAATTGACCGCCGGGGCCGGTGATCGCGGGCAGGATCGCGGCTAGCTCGGCGTCGGGCGGGCCATGGTGGGGCATTAGCAGGCCTCCTGTAGTGCAGTGATGACAGCGTGGTAGCCGGCCAGCTGGGTCGCGGGAAGGCGGGCCAGCGCGCTGCGTTCCAGTTCGGCGATTACGGCGAGCACCCGGGCGGCCACCGTTTGGCCCGCCTCGGTCAGCGGCAGCCGGAATGAGCGCCGGTCGGCGGGATCGAGCTCCCTGGTGAGGTAGCCCCGGTTCTCGAGCCGGTCGAGGAGGCCGGTCAGGGTGCTGGCCCGGGTTCCGGTCTTCTCGCTGAGCTGACGGACGTTGACCGTGCCGCCGCCGCCCAGATTGGCCAGCGCGTTGATCTCGGCGGCGCTGAGGTTCAGGTCGGCCAGCGCGGCACTCAGCGCGTGCAGGGTGTGGTGCGTGGTCCTGTGCAGGGCGAGCACCGCACCAGGCAGGCCGCCGTCGTGGCCAGGTACTCCATTTTCGGATATCACGGAAATGAATTATACGGTAATGGGATATCGTGCGCATCCGGAAATCAGGTTGCCCGCCCGGGGACAATGGCCTCATGGCTGAGTCATGGATGATCGACGAACTGGCGCACGCGGGGCCGGAACATCTCGATGCGGCCTTCGTGGCCGGGTACGACCGGAAGCAGGGATACCCCGACCCGGCCGACGACCTGGCCGTATTCGAGGCGCACGCCCTGGGCGCGACCTCCGCTTTGGTAGACCTCGCCGCGGGCGCCGGGCAGTTCGCGCTGGCAGCCGCGCGCCGGTTCGGGTACGTGACAGCGGTAGACATCTCGCCGGCCATGCTCGCGGTGCTGCGCCAGCGCTCGGCCGCCGCGGGGCTGGCGAACCTGGACTGCGTCCGGGCCGGGTTCCTCAGCTACCAGCATCAGGGGCCGCCTGCGGACGGCGTGTATACCCGCAACGCCCTGCACCAGCTGCCGGACTTTTTCAAAGCGCTCGCCCTGGAGCGCATCGCGCGGATGCTGCGGCCCGGCGGCGTGCTCCGGCTCCGGGACCTGATCTACGACTTCCGCCCCGCCGAAGCCCCGGCCGTATTCCAGGGCTGGCTAGACTACGCGGCTGCCGATCCCGCGGCGGGATACACCGGCGAGGATTACGCCGAGCACATCCGCACCGAGTTCAGCACGTTCCGCTGGCTGCTCGAGCCCATGCTCGTCGCTGCGGGTTTCGAGATCGTGTCCGCTGACTTCGAGCGGAGACTGTACGGCGCCTACACGTGCGTCAAGTCGTCCGGGTAACACCGAACGACGTAAGCCGCGTGCGCAGCTCCTGGTAACGCGCCTGAGTCGCCGCGACGATGTCGGGCGGGATGGCCGGTCCCGGCGGCCGGCGGTCCCAGCCGACGCTGGCGGACCAGTCCCGCACGAACTGCTTGTCCAGCGAGCGCTGCGGGCGGCCCGGCTGCCACTCCGAGGCCAGCCAGAAGCGGGAGGAGTCCGGTGTGAGGACCTCGTCGGCCAGCATCAGCGTCCCCTCATCCAGCCGCCCGAACTCGAGCTTGGTGTCGGCGATGATGATTCCGCGCGATGCGGCCAGTTCCGCCCCCCGCCGGTAGACCTCCAGGGTCGCCCGTTCGAGTTCGGCCGCCGCAGGCTCGCCGACCAGTGCCGCCACGTCGGCGCGGGTCATCGGCTCGTCATGACCGGCTGCCGCCTTCGTGGTGGGCGTGAAGATGGGTTCGGGCAGCCGGGAGCCCTCGCCGAGGCCTGGCGGCAGCCGCAAGCCCGAGATCGTGCCGGTTTCGTTATAGGACGCCAGCCCCAGTCCGCTCAGGTAGCCGCGGGCGATGCACTCCACCGGCACCATCTGCAGGGGCCGGCACCTGATCGCCCGCCCGGCCCACTGCGCGGGCACGTCGGTACCGGAGATCACGTGATTGGGGATCACGTCGCTGAGCTGGCCGAACCACCACAGCGAGAGCTGGGTGAGCACGTGGCCCTTGCCGGGGATCGGCGTGGGCAGCACCACGTCGTAGACGCTCACCCGGTCGGAGGCGACCATGATGAGGTCGCCGCCGTCGGCGTAAAGCTCCCGGACTTTGCCGGAATGCACCAGTTCCACGCGCTCCTCCCAAGCCCGCCGCGGGCCAGGCGACGTCCGGCACAGCGTACTAGGGCCTGGTGCGCGTACGATCATGTGCCATGGCGGACCTTGAGGTTCAGTACCTCCAGGTGCAGACGACGACCGATTCGCGCGCCGAGGCGATGGAGCTCTCCCGGGCCGCGGTTGAGTCGAGGCTGGCGGCGTGCGCGCAGGTAGCCGGACCGGTGGCCTCCATGTACTGGTGGGACGGGGGGCTGGAGCGGGCCGAGGAATGGCTCGTGCTGCTCAAGCTCCCTGCCGACCGCTACGACGAGCTCGCGGCGTTCATCACCGAACGGCACAGTTACGACGAGCCTGAGATCGTCGCGCTGCCCATCGTGACGGGTTCGGCCGCGTACCTGAACTGGATGCGGGAGGAGACCCGTCCCACGGAGGGAGCCCCGGGGTGACCGGCGCGGTCGGACCGCGCGGGCTGACCGTCCTGGTGATCGTCGGGATCGCCGGCCTCCTGCTGGCCTTTCTCGGCTGGTCGCAGCGTGCCACCGGGACGGTGACATCCCATTCCGGCCCGGTCGCCGTCTACCCCGTCAGCTCAGGAACCGCCCGGTGAGCAGGCGCTGGGCCAGCGGTGGTCCGAGATCCCCGGTCGCCGAGCGACCCAAACCGTCCGCGAACCCCGCTCCTGAAGGCACGGCGCCGCCCCGGAACACCGCGCCCGGGAGCGCCGCCAGCGTCGACCGGATAGCCGTGATCACCGCGGAATGGGCCCCGACGGCCGGGCGGATCCTGCTCGGTGTGGTGTTCGCCTGGTTCGGCTACCATGAGCTGCTTCTTCCCGGCGAGTGGACCCAGTATGTGCCAGTGATCTCCGAGTCGTCGTCGCTGGCGGTCATCCTGGTGCTGGCACACGGCTGGGTGCTGCTAGTACTGGCCGCCGCGCTGGTGGCCGGCATCGCGCCGCGTATCGCGGCCGCGATCGCGAGCGTGGTGCTGCTGGAGATAGTAATCGCGCTGGCAGCGACCGGCTTGTCGGATACGGCCCTGCGCGACGTCGGCGTACTCGGCCTGGCCGTGTGCCTGACCGGCGTGAAGCACCAGAGGCTGGTCCTGCGCGACTAGGCAGCGGGCGGCACGTTCCAGCTCAGGATGACCGGCTCGTCGTGCTCGGTGCCGAGCCTGCTAATCGTCCCGGTGTCCAGCCGGAAGTACCGCCCGGCCGACGGGGCCAGCCGCAGGAAGCGAGCGGTGAGTACGCGCAGCAGGTGCCCGTGCGCGATCAGCGCGACGTCCCCGTCGCTCAGCAGCGGCAATACCCGGGCGAGCACCCGGTCGGCTCGCTGGCCGACCTGTTCGACGGTCTCGCCCGGATGTTCGGCATCTCCGGGGATCACGCCATCCCGCCACAGGTACCAGCCGGGATGCTGTTCCTGGATCTGCGGCGTGGTCATGCCCTCGTAGCCGCCGTAATCCCATTCCCACAGGTCGGGGTCCAGCTTCGCGTCCGGCAGGCCCGCCAGGACCGCGGTCGTCACCGCGCGCCGGGCCGGGCTGGTGACGGCGGCCACGATGTCGCGGCCGGCCAGCAGGGGGCCTAGCGACGCGGCGGCGGCCTCGCCGCGCCAGGTGAGCGGGATATCTGTCCGCCCGGTGTGCCGGCCCTGCAGGCTCCACTCGGTCTCGCCGTGCCGGAGCAGGATCAGGTCTCCCATGGCTCGATAACCTATCGCTCGCCGTCCTGTCTTAAAGCAAGCGACGCAAGGCCAGCAGATCCCGCATGCTGGCCTGGACCTTGACTCGTCCCGAGATCCACATCCGGGCGACGTTGGCCGGCGTGGCGGCCAGCGAGATCACGTCGTCGCTGACGGCGGTCAGCCTGATGTCGGCCGGCGGGTCATCGGGTTTCGCCTCGGTGACCGGGTTGGCGCCGTGGTCGGTGAACCTGGTCACGAACGTCACGCCGAGATCGGTCACGTGGCAGCTCATCGAGCGCGTGCCGAAATAGCTGGCTCGGTCATCCGGGTTCATCTCCGCCAGTCGGCCAGTGAGGGTCTGCAGCGCCTCGCGGCACTCCTCGGCTGAAGCCATGTGCGCCTCGCTCTTGTCAGCATCGGACGGTAGCGTTCAGGCGGAGGGTAGCGCACATGGACAAGGAATTCCCAGACCAGGGTGCCGAGCACGACGACCAGATCCCCGGCCCGGGCCGGCCTGGGTCAGCTCAGCACAGTGATGAACGAGCCGCAGTTTCTTTTCCGCCGACAGGTGATGACCGGGTGGACGAGGCCGTGGCCGGGCTGAGCCGTCTGCCGGGCAGGCCCGCGGATGAGCATGTGGCCGTGCTCGAAGAGGTACACGGACGGCTCAGGGACATCCTGGGCGAGCTCAGCGACGATGCCGCCCAAGGCACGGGCCAGCCTTGACCGCACCACGCGCGAGGCTCGATGCGGAGCTGGTCAGGCGGGGTCTGGCCAGGTCGCGGGAGCAGGCGGGCGAGCTAGTGGCGGCCGGGCTGGTGGCGGTGGCCGGGCAGCGGGCGGCCAAGCCCGCCACCCAGGTGGCCAGGGACGCCCCGATCACCGTCAGCGAGTCCGGCGAGCCCGATTACGCATCCCGTGGCGGGCACAAGCTGGCCGGCGCGCTGGCGGCCTTTGTCCCCGGCGGCCTGACCGTCGCCGGGCGGACGTGCCTGGACGCAGGCGCGTCCACCGGCGGATTCACCGATGTGCTGCTACGGGCGGGCGCCGCCCACGTGGTGGCGGCCGACGTGGGCTACGGTCAGCTCGCGTGGTCGCTGCGCACCGACCCGCGGGTCACCGTGCTGGACCGGGTCAACGTGCGGACGCTCGATCACGTCACCCCGGTACCCGGACTCGTAGTGGCCGACCTCTCGTTCATCTCGCTCACCCTGGTCCTGCCGGCCCTGGTCGCCTGCGCCACGCCGGACGCGGACTTCGTCCTGCTCGTAAAACCTCAGTTCGAAGTCGGTAAGGGCCGGGTAGGCGCAGGTGGCGTGGTCCGGGACACCAAGGATCGTTCGGCCGCCGTAGAAAAGGTCACGGCGGCGGCGGGACAGCTGGGACTCGGTGTCCAGGGGATTACGGCGAGCCCGCTGCCCGGGCCTGCCGGAAACGTGGAATATTTCGTGTGGCTGCGCCGCGGCGCGCCGCCGCTCGACGAAGATCAGCTGCAGCGGGCGATCGAGGAGGGACCTGCCTAGTGGGACGGCGGACGGTGCTGGTGACGGCGCATACGGGGCGCGATAACGCGATGCGCAGCGCCCGGCTGGTGGCGGAGAGGCTGACCGTCGCCGGTATCGCCGTCCGGACGCTCGCGGGCGAGTTCATCTCCCCCAGCGCCGAAGAGGTGCCGGCCGGCGCCGACGCGGCCGAGGGTGCCGAGCTCATCATCGTCCTCGGCGGCGACGGCAGCCTGCTGCGCGCCGCCGAGCTAGCTCGCCCGGCCGGGGTCCCGCTGATCGGGGTGAACCTCGGTCACGTCGGGTTCCTGGCGGAGGCGGAGGCGGACGGGCTGGCCGATACCGTCGACCGGGCGGTGGCGCGAGAGTACGTGGTCGAGGAGCGGATGACGGTTGATGTAGCCGTACGCAGTAACGGCTCGCTGTTCGCGTCGGCCTGGGCGCTGAACGAGGCCACGGTGGAGAAGGCGGCCCGGGAGCGGATGGTCGAGGTGATCACCGAGGTCGACGGCCGGCCCCTGTCTCGTTTCGGCTGCGACGGGGTGGTGTGCTCGACCCCGACCGGCTCGACAGCGTATGCCTTCTCCGCGGGCGGGCCGGTGGTATGGCCGGAGGTGGAGGCGCTCCTTCTGGTCCCGATCAGCGCGCACGCGCTGTTCGCCCCGCCGATGGTGGTGTCGCCGCGGTCGGTGCTGGCGGTAGAGGTGGTACCGGGCCATGAGACATCGGGTGCGGTTTTGTGGTGCGATGGGCGGCGTAAAGTCGATCTGCCACCTGGGGCCCGGGTGGAGGTACGGCGAGGCGTCCTGCCGGTGCTGCTGGCGCAGCTGTCATCACCGGGAGCTCGTGGCGGGCGGTTCACCGACCGGCTGGTAGCCAAGTTCGGCCTGCCCGTATCAGGCTGGCGGGGCCGTACCTGGGAGGACGCAGACGAGCATGCTTGAGGAAGTCCGCATAACGGGCCTCGGCGTCATCGACGACGCGGTGCTTGAGCTGTCAGCCGGGTTCACCGTCCTAACCGGGGAAACGGGGGCCGGGAAGACCATGGTCGTGACGGCGCTCGGACTGCTGTTCGGCGGCCGGGCCGATCCCGCGCGGGTGCGGCCGGGTGCGGCGCGGGCCGCGGTGGAAGGACGGCTCCTCGTCTCACCTGAGGTGGCGCGGGAGGTCGAGGACGCAGGCGGTGATCTCGACGACGGAGGATCCGCCCTGGTGATCAGCCGCTCGGTGTCGGCGGAAGGCCGGTCCCGGGCGTTCGCGGGCGGACGCTCGGTACCGGTGTCCCTGCTGCAGGTGCTGGCCGATGACCTGGTCGCCGTGCACGGCCAGTCGGATCAGCAGCAGCTGCTGAAGCCCGGGCGGCAGCGGGAGGCGCTCGACGGGTTCGGCGGTCCCGGACTGGCTGCGGCCCTGTCTGATTACCGGCGGGTGTACAACCGGCACCGCGCGGTCCGGGCCGAGCTGGAAGCGCTGACGAACGCGGAGCGGGAGCGGGTGACCGAAGCCGAAACGCTGCGGCTCGGCCTGGCTGAGGTCGAGGCCGTGGCCCCGGTCACGGGTGAGGACGCGACGCTGCTCGCTGAGGACGAGAAACTCGCGAACGCCGACGCGCTGAACGCGGCGGCCACCACGGCGCACGAGGCCCTGCTCGGCGACCCGGCCGCGGCCTCGGTCGACGGTTCGGACGTGTCGACCCTGCTCGGCATCGCGGGGCGCGCGCTGGACCAGGCTCGCGCGCACGACCCGGTGCTGGCCGGGCTCGCGGACCGGCTGTCCGAGGCGACCTACCTGATTGCCGACGTGGCCGCCGAGCTGGCGTCCTACACCGACGCGCTGGACTCCGACCCGGCCCGGCTGGCGGCCGTGCAGGAACGGCGGGCCGCGCTGGGCAAGCTGATCCGGGCCTACGGAGGTGCCGGGGGAGACGTGGCCGCCGTGCTCGACTGGGCCAAGCAGGCCGGCTCGCGGCTGGCTGAGCTCGAGGGGGACAACGACAAGATCTCGTCGCTGGCTGCGGAAGAGTCCTCGCTGGCCACGCAGGTGGCGTCGCTCGCGGCGCGGCTGTCAGCGCTGCGTTCGGCGGTGGCCGAGCGGTTCGCGAGGGAGGTGACCGCCGAGCTGACCGCGCTGGCCATGCCGCACGCCTCGCTGACCGCGGTGGTCAGCGAACTCGAGGCGCCGGGTCCCTACGGAGCCGATGACGTGGAGATCAGGCTGGCGGCGCACCCGGGTGCGCCGCCGCTGCCGCTGAACAAGGGCGCCTCGGGCGGTGAGCTCTCCCGCGTCATGCTGGCCATCGAGGTGGTTTTCGCCGGCGCGGACCCGGTGCCGACGTTCGTGTTCGACGAGGTCGACGCCGGGGTGGGCGGCCGGGCCGCGGTCGAGATCGGCCGGCGGCTCGCGCGGCTGGCCCGCTCGTCACAGGTGATCGTGGTCACCCACCTGCCACAAGTCGCGGCGTTCGCCGACAATCACCTGGTAGTGGAGAAGTCAGGCGACGGCCTGGTGACCGCGAGCGGCGTGACGCGGCTGGACCGTCCGGGCCGGGCCCGGGAACTGTCCCGAATGCTCGGCGGCCTGGAAGAGTCCGATTACGGCCAGGCCCACGCCGAGGAACTGCTGGCTATGGCCGACCGGGAGCGCGAGGCCAACGACTAACTGTCCCGTTACGGCCGGGTCAGCCGGCCGCGTCCGGCTTCTGGCTGGCCTGGGCCCGGCGGGCGCGGAGGTTCCTGTTCTTGACCAGGTTGCCGCAGGAGGACATCTCGCACCACGCGCCCCGGCGGCTGTGCGACCGGTCATAGAACGCCCAGCGGCAGCCCGGGTTACCGCATAGCTTCAGCCTGGACCAGCTCCCGTCAGCCTGCGCGTCGCGAATGCTCAGCAGCAGTCCGAGCAGGCCCTCGGCCACGCCGCCCGCCGAGGCTGCCGCTTCGAGCCTGACCTCACCGTCCGCGGATACCTCCAGTCGCGGCTGGACTTCGCGCAGGAGCCTGGTCACCGGCTCCAACTCGGCTGCGGTAAGGGGCTTGTCCTCGGTGTTCTGCGCGATCATGGCCCGGATACTTGTCCTGACCTCGCGGGCCAGCCGCAGGTCGCTGGCCAGGTCCGGGCCGGCCGCCTGCCCGTGGATCACGTCCGGGCCGCTCAGGCCGGCGTCGGCCAGCCAGGCGCGCGCCTCGTTCTCGTGAGCAAGCACGTCGGTACCCAGGTCCAGGTCGAGGGTGTCGGCGAAAGCCTGTACGAGCAGCAGCGGGGCAGGCGCGATCTTGGCCTGAAGATGCGCGGCCCACGAGGGCAACGTCATGCCGGTCAGGCTAGCCGTCATGACCGTCCGGTTTCGTGCTCATCCCTGCTGTCCTCTCCTGACGTATGACCCATAAAAAGACTTTACTAGTCACGCATGACCAGTATACTATATTTAGAGGTCACGCCTTAGAAGGTGGTGCACGATGCATGTCCTGCTAGAAGACGATCAAGGCTCCCTGACCATCCAGCGGCTGCGGCTATGGGACCGGACGATGGCCCGGTTTCTGGCGTCCCGGCTTGACCGCGAACTTGCGGCCGGCGCGAGTCCGGAGACGGCCCCGCCGCTGGCGGCGCGCGCCGTCCGGCTGACATCGACGGAGTTCCGCCGGGACCTGGCTACGAGCCTGCAGCGGATACTTGCGGCGGCCGGGTTGCCGCTCGCCGACGCACGTGTCCGGGCTGGCGCCGGCCGCGCGCTGCCGGCCGCGCCGCATCGGCCGGCCGGCGCCGCCCGCCAGCCGCACGTCCCGGTTCGCCAGGCCCGGATCAGCCGGTCCGCTCCCGGGCTCGCGGAGCTGGCGGGTCAGCTGATGCAGCCGGGCCCGGTTCCGGCGCGGGGCGTCGCGATGGTGAGCCAGCTGCTGGCCGACGGCCGGGGGCCGCTCTACCGTGAGGCCTGCGCTGAGGATCTAGGCGCGATCATCGGACGGGCCGTACGGGCCCTGGCCCGGTAGCGCTTAGCCACTCCAGAAAATCCGCGAGACATGCGGGCGCGCACGGCTGACAGGCCGGAACCCTAGACGCCGGGTTTGCGACCCACCGCACCGTGCGCGGATTCGACCCCCTCGGGGACGGTATCACCGGGATCAGGCCGCCACTGGTGCACCTGCACCAGGCCCGGCTCGACCAGTTCCAGTCCCGTGAAGAACCTGGCCACCTGATCGCGGGTGCGCAGCGTCTGCGCGGTGGAGACGCGCTCGTTGTAGGTCCGCTGAGCGTCCGCCTGGCCGCGGCCGATGTCGATCGCGGGATGGGAGATCGCCAGGTAGCTGCCGGCCGGCATCGCGGCCATCAGCCGGGCCACGATAGCCCATGGGTCCTCGGCATCGGAGATCAGGTGGAGCACCCCGAGCAGCATGACCGCCACGGGCTGGCCGAGGTCAAGGACGTCCGCGGCCCGGTCCAGGATCAGCCCGGGGTCGCGCAGGTCAGCCTGCAGGTAATCGGTCGCGCCCTCAGGACTGCTCCGCAGCAGGGCCTGCGCGTGGAGCAGCACGATCGGGTCGTTGTCGACGTAGAGGACCCGGGAGTCCGGGGCTGCCCGCTGCGCCACCTCGTGCGTGTTATCCCCGGAGGGGATGCCGGTGCCGATGTCCAGGAACTGGCGGATGCCCACGTCGGCGGCCAGGAACCTGGTCACCCGGCCGAGGAAGGCCCGGTTAGCGCGGACCCGGTACCGCAGTCCGGGTGTCACGGCCAGCACGTGCTCGGCCGCCTCCCGGTCGGCGGCGAAGTTGTCCTTACCGCCTAGCCAGTAGTCGTAGACCCGGGCCGGGTGCGCCACGCTGGTATCCAGGCCCGCAATGCGCCCCGCCCGGACCTCTGCCTCGCTGTCTGCCTCGGCCACTAGATGTCTCTCCGCTGGTCTGGTCGGGCGCCGCGGCCCATGAGCCCTCCCGGGCAGTGCCGCAGTCATACTACGCCGCGGCGTATCACAGGCGGCATCCGGCGCTCTGGATTGGCAGGACAAGAAGGAGGTCCGCGATGCGGTGTGCGCCGTATGATCTCAACGTCAGCGCCGCCTGGGCTGATGCGCTTTTCGCATCAGCGCTGCAACGCTCCGATGAACCAAGTGCCGGGCAGGTCAAGCAGGCCGTGGCCGCAGCCATGGACGCGTTCGGCGATCTGGGCTGTGTGGCCCGGGTCGCGCAGGCCTACGGTGAGGACCCCGAGATGGCCGTTACGCGGATGCGCTGGGCGTGCACGACGGTGGCCGGTACGCTCTCGGCCTCCCAGCACGTGCCGGGCCCGCGGAGCGAGCTGTGACGGACCTGGTCAGCTGACGGCGATTTCCGCCGAGTCGGTCAGGCCCAGCTTGCGCCGCGCGCGCTCGTAGAACGTGGTGTGGCCCAGCCGCACCACGTGGGCCGCGCCAGGCCGCGGCAGCAGTTCGATCTGGTCGCCGGGTGCCACGTTCGCGGCGACGTTGCCGTCAGCCTCGACCGCGAGAGGGCCGCTCGTGGGCAGGATCTCCAGGCCCAGATGGTCATTTACCGAGAGCACCAGGCCGCGGTTGTAGGCGGAGTGAGGCGCGGCCGGCGTGACGAGAAGAGCCTCCACCGACGGGCTCACGATGGGTCCGCCCGCGGAGAAGCTGTAGGCGGTCGAGCCCGTCGGAGTCGCCACCACGATCGCGTCGGCGGCGTAGCTGACGAAACCGCTGCCTGCGGCTCGTACCTCGATGGCGGCGGTCTTCTGGCCGGGAAAGCGGACGAACGCGATGTCGTTGAACGCGGTGATGGTCTGGTCCCCGATGACGGCGTCGACGGCCAGCCGCGGTTCAGTGGTGAACTCGTGGTTATCGATCGCGGACAGCGCGCTGGTCAGGTCGGGCACGTCCACTTCGGCCAGGAAGCCGAGCTTGCCGAGGTTCACGCCGAGGACGGGGGAGCGCTGCCGGTCAGCCAGCCTCATGGCGCGCAGCATGGTGCCGTCGCCGCCCAGGCTGACCAGCAGGTCCGCGCGCTGGGACAGTTCCTCGGCCATGACCGCCTCGGCGGTGCAGGCTACCCGCTGCATCTCCGTGTCGATGCCCAGGACCTCGATCCCCCGGCGTGCGGCCCAGTCCAGGATCGCGCCGACCGCCCCGCTGCAGTCGCGTTCGGGGTGCAGAACCAAACCAATGACGTCCATCTCAGCCGGAGCCCATCGCTCGGAAACTGGTGGTGACCCGCATGGCCTTAAGCTACATGGGCTTGACCGGCAAAACGATCTATCGTGGCGATCCCCGACCAGCAGCGACAGCTAGGATGGAGCCGTGATCACTGGGGTCCACGCGATCGTGTTCTCACCAGAAGCCGAGAAGGTCCGAGCGTTCTTCGCGGACGTACTCGGGCTGCCCTCGGTGGACGCGGGCGGGGGCTGGCCTATCTTTGCCCTGCCGCCCGCAGAGCTCGCCGTCCATCCCGCCGAAGACGCCGGCCGCCAGCAGCTCTACCTGATGTGCGATGACATCGAGGCCACCCTCGCCGAATTGCGGGACAAGGGCGTGGAGGTCGCGCAGGACGTCTCCGACCAGGGCTGGGGCCTGCTAGCCGCGATCGGCATGCCCGACGGCAGTGAGCTCCCCGTCTACCAACCGCGGCATCCCGCACCGCCCCGGTCCTGATCGGCGAGGCAGGCCCGCGTATAGCGTAAGAGCATGGCAAAGCTCAGGGTCTTGTTCATCGGCGGCAGCGGGGTCATCAGCTCGGCGTGCTCGCGGGTCGCGGTCGAGAACGGCATCGAGCTGTTCGTGCTGAACCGGGGCCGGAACACCGACCGGCCGCTGCCGCCCGGGGTCACGATGCTGCGGGGCGATATACGGGAACCGGGGTCCGTTCGGGATGAAATTAAAGATCTTGAATTTGACTCCGTAGTCGACTGGGTGGCCTTCACCTCCGGGCAGGTCCAGGCCGACATCGACCTGTTCGGCGGGCGGACCGGGCAGTACGTGTTCATCAGCTCGGCGTCGGCGTACCAGACGCCGCCCGCGCGGCTGCCCGTCACCGAGTCCACGCCGCTGCGCAACCCGTTCTGGCTGTACTCCCGCGACAAGATCGCCGGCGAGGACCTGCTCGTCAGCGCCTACCGTGACCGCGGCTTCCCGGCCACGATCGTGCGGCCCTCGCACACCTATGACCAGACCCTGGTGCCGTTCGACGGCGGGTGGACGGTGCTGGGACGGATGCTCGCGGGCAAGCCCGTGATCGTCCACGGCGACGGGACCTCGCTGTGGACGATGACCCATCACGATGACTTCGCGCGCGCGTTCGTCCCGCTGCTCGGCCACCCGCGGACGCTCGGCGAGGCCTTCCACATCACCTCGGACGACGTGCTCACCTGGAACCAGATCGCGCTGACCCTGGCCGCGGCGCTCGGCGTGACCGCGCGCTTGGCGCACGTGCCCTCGGACGCGATCGCGGCGGCCGACCCGGACTGGGGAGCCGGGCTGCTCGGTGACAAGGCGCATTCGATGGTGTTCGACAACGCCAAGCTGCGCCGCGTCGTGCCCGGCTGGCATGCGGTGATCCCGTTCGAGCAGGGGGCCCGCCAGATCGTGGACTGGTACCTGGCCGATCCGGCCCGGCAGGTGACCGACGCGGCCCTGGACGCGGTGATGGACAAGCTCGCGGCGGCCTGGACCGTATGACCGCGGATTCAGCCGGCGCGGTCGCGGCCGCGCGCCGGCTCGCCGACGAGGTGCTGTTCCCCGACGCGATGCGGGTCGACGGCCTGGACGCGCTTCCCGCCGCTCACCTGGACGCGCTCGCGGCGGCGGGCCTGTACGGCGCGCCCGTGCCCGGCGAAGCCGGCGGCCTTGGCCTGGACCTCGGCGGCATATGCGCGGTGGCCGAGGAACTGGCCAGCGGCTGCCTGGCCACCGCGTTCGTCTGGATACAGAACCGGGGGCTGGTCACGACGCTGGCCGCAGAAGGCGCGCCCGCCGCGCTTCGCGACCAGTGGCTCGGGCCGATCTGCCGGGGCAAGGTGCGCGGCGGCATTACCACCGCCGGGCTGATCCCCGGGCCACCGCTGCTGCGCGCGCAGCCCGCCGATGGTGGCTGGCGGCTGGCGGGCGAGGCGCCGTGGGTGACCGGGTGGGGACTGGTTGACCTGCTGCTTCTGACCGCCCGGGGGCCAGCGGAAACGGCGGTGACGCTGATCGTGGACGCTGCGCCTCAGCCCGGGCTCACGGCATCTCGTCAGCGGCTCTCGGCCGTCAACGCGAGCGCCACTGTCCGGCTCCACTTCGACGGTGTCACGGTTCCCGGGGAGCGTTTCGTCAGCCAGGCGCCTTTCGACCCGGCGGCCAGCCTCCGGCCAGATCGGCTGCGCGTCGACGGGTCGCTGGCCCTGGGGGTGACCGGCAGGTGCTGCCGGCTGCTGGGCCCAGGGCCGCTCGACGATGAGCTGGCCGCGTGCCGGGAGCGGCTGGATGACGCCCTCACCGCCGATGTCACGGCCATGGCGCAAGCCCGCGCGGCGGCCTCGGAGCTGGCCGTCCGCGCCGCGGCGGCGCTAGCCGTTGCGCACGGGAGCACGTCGATCACCGCGGACGCCCAGGCTCAGCGGCTCGCCAGGGAGGCGGTGTTCCTGCTGGTATTCGGGTTGCGTCCGGCGATAAAAAGCGCGCTGCTGCGGCAGCTCGGCGCGACAGCCGGCTAGCGGTCAAGCTCGTCGAAGCTGCTGGCCGGTGCCCTAATCGCGTTGATCCGCAGCACCGTCACGCCATGACCAGGCCGGCGCCATGCCTGGGCCGTGGGTGCCAGGCGGAGCGGCTCGGAGCGTCTCTTCGCTGGCCCGGCGGGCGGAGGAATCCGCGGATGTTCGTCCCGCGGAGAGGAACCAGCCCCTGTGCTTGAGACGTACTATCCGGCTATCGTCGTCACAAGGTGGTGGGGCGCATGACCGGACTGGTGCCGAGCGGTATCGACGAAATCGGCTTGCAGCCGGGCAGTCATGTGTGCGCGTTCTACCGGGGGGACAGCGACCGGGACCGGCTGCTGACCGGCTACCTCGGTGCGGGCCTGGCCGCCGGGGACAAGTGCATCTGCATCGTGGACTCGGCCGGCACCGCGGAGCGGCTCGGGACGCTGCCCGGGGCGCGGGGTGAGCCCGGCCCGTTCGGCGGGCAGCTCGACATCCACCTGCCCGAGTCGACTTACCTGGCCGGCGGTGAGTTCACCACCGCCGACATGCTCACGTTCTGGACCGAAGCCATGGTGAAGGCGGAGATCGAGGGCTATTCCTTCTGCCGGCTGGTGGGCGAGATGACCTGGGCGCTGCGGGACGCCCCGGGGGTGGAGCACCTCGTCGGCTACGAGTCTGAGCTGAACCGGGTCACGTCCACCTCACCGGTCGTCGTGCTGTGCCTGTACGACCTGGACCGGTTCGGCGGTGAGGTCGTGGTCAACGTCGTCAAGACCCATCCGCTGGTGCTGATCCAGGGCATTCTGGTGGAGAACCCTTACTACGTCGCACCGGATGAGTTCCTCAGGTCGGTCCGTGCCTGACCGGCCGTCGCGATGACCACCTGGCAGACGGCCCCGGGCGAGCTCGCGCCGATGATCCCGCGGCCGGGGCCGCACCCGCAAGCCGCCGCCGGCGCTCAGCATGCCGGCGCTCAGCACGCCACGGACGCGAACCTGCGGGAGCGGCTGGCCGAGTTCCGCGCGCTATTGGTGATCTTGCTGCTGATGAACGAATCGGTCAGCGAGGACCAGATCCTGGAACTGGCTGCCTCCTCGGCGCCCGGGCTCGGTCCGGCGCGGATCGAGGGCTACGGCTTCAGCGATGGCCAGTGGCGTGCCGCCGGATCCGCCGCCTGCGGCGTCAGCATCAGCGACATCAGCAGGCAGCTCGCCGTGCTGGGCAACGGCGGCGGCAAGGTGGACTTGCCCAGCCGCAGCTGGGCTTGGGCGTACCCGCTGCGCAGCGTCAGCGGCCTGCTGGGGCACCTGGTCGCGTCGAGCCACCTGGAGCCGTCTGCCGAGCAGCGATTCCTCATCCAGGTCATCGCCCAGCAGACCGGTGTCGCCGTGTCGAACGCCCGCCTGCACGCCCGGGAGCGCGCCACCGCGTCCGAACTGGCCGCCACGAATGCCGCGCTGGCCCAGACGGTCACCACCCTGCAGCGCAGCATGGAGATCCATGACCGGCTCACCCGGGTGGCGGTCTCCGGTGAGGGTCAGCCGGGGATCGCCAAGGCGCTGCACGAGCTCACCGGTATGCCGGTCGCGATCGAGGACCGGTACGGCAACCTGGCCGCCTGGGCCGGCCGGGCCGGCCCGACCCGTACCCGAAGGAGTCCTTCGCCAAGCGCGAGCACCTGCTGCGCCGGCTAATGCGGGCCCGCAAGCCGCTCCAGGACGGCGAGCGGCTCATCCTGCTCGCGTCGCCACGGCCCGAGCTGCTCGGAATCCTGGCCCTCATCGACCCGGGCCGGAAGGCGGATACCGCCGACCTGGTGGCCCTGGAGCACGGCGCGACCGTGCTGTCGATGGAGCTGGCCCGGCTGCGCGGCATCGCCGACACCGAACTGCGGCTGCGCCGCGATCTGGTTCACGACCTGCTGGCGGGGACCGATGACGAGAGCGCCCTGGCCCGGGCCGGGGCCCTTGACTACGATTTGCGCCGCCCGCACCGGGTGGTGGTCGTGGAGGGCAAGGGCCGGACCAGGGCCCATGACGCGCTGCTGAGCGCCGTACGACGGGCGCTGCGCACCGCGCGGCACGACGGCCTGTGCGAGAACTGGTCAGGCAACGCCGCCATCGTCACCGCGGGCCAGGCTGACTGGGAACAGCTGCGCCGGGCGATCGTGTCCGACCTGGGCGGTCAGTGCTATATCGGGATCGGCGGCCTGAGCTCCCGGCCGTCCGAGCTGCCCCGTTCGCTGCGGGAGGCGGGGCTGGCTCTGCGGTTGCAGAAGACCCTGCTGCCGGGCAGCAGCGCGTGCGAGTATCCCAAGCTCGGGATCTTCCGGATGCTCGCCGCCATCCCGGATCTCACCGATGTCGACGCGTTCGTCCGGGAGTGGCTTGGCAGCCTGCTCGACTATGACACCCGCCGGAAGGCCGAGCTGGTGCATACGCTGACCCAGTACCTCGAGCATGGCGGCAACTACGACGCCACTGCCGCTGAGCTTTCCGTGCACAAGAGCACGCTGAAGTACCGGCTGCAGCGGATCCGCGACCTCACCGGGCTGGAGCTCAACGACCCCGACGTGCACTTCAACCTGCAGCTCGCTACCCGGGCCTGGGGCACGCTGCAGGCGTTGCGCGACGAATCCTGACCATCGCGGCGGGCTCCTAAGAGCACCTCGCACGTCCCCTGGTCTGGCGGGGCGATGCCCGGGCGGTTCTTCGTCCTGAGGTGACCTGACCCGCCCGCGTGCCACTGGCGATGCTGAACAGAGCGGCAGCACGACGCCGGCCCAGCGGTGCCGGCGGGAACGATGCTGGCGAACACCTGGCGGCAACGGAGGTCCGGCGATGATCGATGTACGGAATCCGGGCGACGGGTTCGCGGCGCTTCGCGCCCGGATCAGCGCCCTGGGCGCGCTGACCAGCCGGGACCGGGGGGCGCCTGGCGCTCCGCTGACCGTGGGCGAGTGGGCCCTGCTGATCGACAACATCGTCGCCCACCCGCGGGAGAATACCGAGGGCCTGTGGAACGTCGCCACGCCGGATGAGGACGACCGGGAGTACGACGCCATCTTCGTCGGCGGGGGCGCGAGCGGCCGGTTCGGCTCGGCGTACCTGCGCGCGCGCGGCGGGCGCCAGCTCACCATCGACGCCTGGCCGTTCCTCGGCGGGTCCTGCCCGCACCAGGCCTGCGTCCCGCATCACCTGTTCTCTGAGTGCGCCCGCGAGCTCGACCTGGCCCGGCACATGCAGGGGCAGCTGTGGTATCCGCCGTTCGACGAGAAGCGGGCCAGCATCGCCGAGATTGTCGAGCTGTTCAAGGCGGGGCGGATGTATCCGCACGCGATCATGAACTGGCAGTCCAAGGAACAGCTCGGCATGGAGTACATCGTCAATGCGCCCGCCACGATCATCGACGAACACACCGTCGAGGTGGAAGGGCGGCGGTTCCAGGCCAGGAACCTCGTGCTGTGCACCGGCGCGCGCACCGTCTACCCGGACGTCCCGGGCATCGGCGCCAAGGGCGTGTACGACTTCGCCACCCTGATCGAGGACCTCGACTACGAGCCCAACCGCTGCGTCATTATCGGCGGGTCCAAGGTGGCCCTGGAGTACGGGTCGTTCTTCCAGGCCACCGGATGCCAGACCACGATCTTGACCCGCAGTCCGCTGATGGAGACGGCGAGCCTGCACCACGTGGACGCCGGGCTGCGTGAGTACGTGGTCTCGATGATGGCCGACCGGGGTATCGACATCGTGCCGGGCGCAGAGCTGCTCGAGGTGCTCGGCAACGGCCGGGTCACCGGCGTCCGCTACCGGCTGCCCGGCGGTGAGGTGCGGGAGATCGACACCGACTTCGTGTTCGTCGGCACCGGTGAACGTCCCGACCTGAGCATGTACGCCCCGCTCGGGCTGGCCACCGACGAGCGCGGCTTCGTTATCGCGGATACGCACATGCGGACCTCGGTGCCCGGCGTGTACGCGGCCGGTGACCTGCTCGGGCCGCCGATGGAGATGTTCAAGGCGCGCAAGTGCGGAGTCGGTGCCGCCCGCAACATCATGGGCGAGGACTACGAGTTCGACTTCACCGAGTATCCCGACTTCCTGCATACCACCTACGAGGTGACCTGGTGCGGGCTGTCCGAAGCCGAGGCCCAGGCGAAGTACCGCAACGTCATCAAGATCCAGATGCCGCCGGATGACGCCGACCCGGAGACGTTCGCCCTCCCGGCCGCCGAGGGATCGATGCTCTACGCCTTCACCCGGCCGGTCCTGTCCGGCTGGCTCAAGCTGGTCATCGACGCGGACACCCGCAAGGTCCTCGGCGCGCACCATGTGGGGTACGGCGCCAAGGACGCGTTCCAGTACATCGACTACCTGATCCGCCGGCCCGGGGGCTTCACCATGGACGACATGGCCGAACTGAACGAGCTGTTCCTCAACCCGGAGCACTTCATCCAGCTCTGCCGGCTGCGCGCGGGCCAGCTCAACCCGGTGAACCTGTGACGGCGCAACCTGTGACGGCGCTGGCATGACGGCGGCCGCCGCGACGCCACCCGGCGTGGTGGTGGTCACCGGCGGCGGGTCCGGCATCGGGCTGGCCACCTGCACCCGGCTGGCCGCGGACGGCTTCACGGTCGCCGCACTGGACATCCAGCCAGGCGGCGCGGGCACCGCCGCCGCACTTGACCTCCGCTGCGACGTCACCGACGAATCAGACGTCGGGGCGGCCATGACGACGGTGCTCGAGCGGTTCGGCCGGATCGACGTGCTGGTGAACAACGCGGGCATCACCGGGTCCCAGCAGGCCGCCCGCTGCCACGAGACGCCGGTGGAGGAGTGGGACAGGGTGCACGCGGTCAACGTACGCGGCCCCTTCCTGTGCAGCCGCGCGGTGCTGCCGTCGATGGTGGCCCGGGGATCCGGGCACATCATCACGATCGCGTCGGTGGCCGGCCTCATCGCGTTCCCTGGCCGTTGTGCTTACACCGCGTCGAAGGGCGCGGCGCTGATGCTCACCCGGTCGATCGCCGTGGACTACGCGGCGGCCGGCATCCGCGCCAATGCGGTGTGCCCCGGTATGGTCTACACCCCGATGACGAGCTGGCGGCTCGATCAGCCCGCGCTGCGGGCCGCGGTAGAGGACCGCATTCCGGTCGGCCGGGTCGCCGCGCCGGACGAGATCGCGGACGCGGTCGCAGTGCTGGCGTCCGGGCGGCTCGGCTACATGACCGGCCACCCGCTCGTCGTCGACGGCGGCATGTCCGCGCTGTGACGCCCGCGGGCAGCCAATCCCGCGTCCCGACAACCCTCAAGGAGACCCAGATGGCAGGCAAGCTGGACGGCAAGGTGGCCGTGGTGACCGGGGCCGGCTCCGGGATCGGCCGTGCCGCCGCGACTCTGTTCGCCCGCGAGGGAGCTGCCGTCGCGGTCGTCGACCTGGTCGCCGACGCGGCCATCCAAACCGCGGCGCAGATCGCCGACGCGGGCGGCCGCGCCCTGGCCGTCAAGGCTGACGTCGCGGATATGGCCCAGGTCGGCGCGGCGTTCGAGAAGATCACCGACGAATACGGCCGGGTGGACGTGCTCTATAACAACGCCGGCGTGAACAGCAGCGGCTCGGTGATCGACGCCTCCGAGGACGACTGGGACCGGTGCTTCGCGGTCAACGCCAAGGGCACCTTCATCTGCTCCCAGGTGGCGGCCCGGTCGATGGTCGCGGCAGGCGGCGGGTCGATCATCAACCAGGGCTCGGTCGCGGCCGTGGTCGGCATCGCCAACTTCGCCTCGTACTGCGCGTCCAAGGGCGCGGTCGTCGCCCTGACCCGGTCCATGTCGGTGGACCTGGCGCCGCGCGGCGTCCGGGTCAACGTCATATGCCCGGGCACCGTGTACACCCCGCTGATGGAGCCGATGCTGACGGCGCGCGGCGGCGGCGACATGGCCGCCGGGCTGGCGCTGACGGTGGCTAAGTACCCGATCGGCCGGCTCGGCACGCCGCAGGAGATCGCCGCGGTGGCGCTCTTCCTCGCCTGCGACGATTCCTCGTTCCTGACCGGCTCGGTCATCACCGCGGACGGCGGCATGACCTCGCAGTAACCACCCTGATGCTGGCTGCCACCTGGCCGCTTCCGGCCGGCACCTGGTGGCTGAGCGCGGGCCCCGGTTGGCCCCGTCAGGACGACGCCGGGCGCAGGATGTCGCCGTAGCGTCCTGGCCATGGACGTCCAAGACGGGCTGGACCTGTATACCCGGATGTGCTTCCTGCGCCAGTTCGAGGAGCGTACCGACCTGCTGTACCGGCGGGGGCTGGTCCACGGCCCGGTGCACCTGGGGCTCGGCCATGAGGCGATCGCCGTGGGCGCCGCGTCCGTGCTCCGCGCCGATGACTTCTCGCTAGGCACATACCGGGGCCACGCGCACGCCCTGGCCCGCGGCGCGCCGCCGGACGCGGTCCTGGCCGAGCTGCTCGGCCGCGCGGGCGGGATCTGCGGCGGCAAGGGCGGCTCGATGCACATCACCAGCGTGGCGCACGGGTACTACGGCTCGTACGCCATCGTCGGCGCGCATCTGCCGATCGCCTGCGGGCTGGCCTGGGCGGCCAAGATCCGCCGCACGGACGCGGTCACGGTGTGCTTCTTCGGTGACGGGGCGACCAACATCGGCGCGTTCCACGAGGCGGTGAACCTGGCCGCGGTGTGGCGGCTGCCGGTCGTCTTCGTCTGCGAGAACAACTTCTACATGGAGTACACGCCGATCGCCGACGTCATCCCCGTCGAGCTGCCTGCCGCCGACCGGGCCGCGGCCTACGGCCTGGACCGGATCGTGGTCGACGGGAACGACGTGGCCGCCGTCCGCAACGTGGTCGGCGCCGCGGTGACCGCGGCCCGTGACGGCCGGGGGCCGAGCCTGGTCGAGGCCCAGACCTACCGGCTGAAGGGCCACTCGGCCGCGGACGCCGCCGCTTACCGTCCGGCCGAGGAAGTAGCCAGGTGGCGGGAGCGGGATCCGCTGCTGCTGGCCCGGACGGCGCTGGTCAAGGCGGGCACCGCGGAAGCGGTCCTGGACGAGATCGACGGGCGGACCAGATCCGACCTGGCCGAGCTGGCCCGGCAGGTGCTGGACCGGCCGGCGCCCGAGCCGTCCGGCGCCTGGACCGATGTGTGGAGCGACGGGAGCGGGCAATGGCGGAACTGACCTACCGGCAGGCCGTCAACGCCGCGCTGGTCCAGGAGATGGCCCGCGACGACCGGGTCGTGCTGCTCGGCGAGGACGTGGCCTCCGGCGGGGTGTTCAAGACGACCGGCGGGCTTCGCGACCGGTTCGGCAGGGACCGGGTCTGGGATACCCCGATCTCCGAGCAGGCCATCGCGGGTGCCGCGATGGGTGCCGCGATGGGCGGGCTGCGGCCGGTGGCCGAGATCATGTTTTCCGACTTCTACGCGACCTGCTGGGACCAGGTAGCCAACGAGATCGCCAAGGTCAGGTACATGACGGGCGGCCAGGTCAGCATGCCGCTCGTGCTGCGCGGCGCGAACGGATCGGGCGGCCTCGGGTTCGGCAGCCAGCACGGCCAGTCGGTGGAGAACTGGGCGATGTGCGTGCCCGGGCTCAAGATCGTCTCACCGGCCAGCCCGGCGGAGGCTTTCGGGCTGCTCGCCGCCGCGATCCGGGACGACAACCCCGTCCTGGTCTTTGAGCACAAGGCGCTGTACGCCCGCAAGGAGGAGGCGCCGGACGGTGAGCACGTGCTGCCGCTGGGCCGGGCCCGCATCGTCCGGCCGGGCCGCGACCTCACCCTGGTCGGGTTGTCCATCACCGTCGGTACCTGCCTGGCCGCCGCTGACGAGCTGGCGGCAGAGGGCATTTCTGCCGAGGTCATCGATTTGCGGACGCTGGTGCCGCTGGACGCCGCCGCCGTGCTCGGCTCGGTAGCCCGTACCGGCCGGCTGGTGGTCGTGGAGGAGAATCCCGGCCAGCTCGGCTGGGGCGCCTCGGTGGCGGCCATCGCGGCGCAGGAGGCGTTCGGCTCGCTTACCGCCCCGGTCACCAGGGTCAGCGGCGGCAACGTGCCGCTGCCGGTGGCCGCGTCCCTCGAAGCCGAGGTGGACGTGACCGCCGCCCGCGTCGTGGCGGCCGCCCAGGCCGTGCTCGGTCACGGCAGGCCGGGAAATGGCGGCTAGCGCAGTGACATCCCGAAGCAGAAGTAAGCCCATCGTCAACCAGCCCGTCGGCACGGAAGGTGAAATCAATGGAGATTCGCGGCGAAGAGGTCTTGATCCCCGTCTCGGCAGTGTCGGCTTTCCCCCGGCCGCACTGGCTGCAGGGACGCGTACTCGGCTCGCTGAGCGAGCCGGTCTACCGCAGCCAAAACCTGCGGGTGGCGTACGAGGACGCCTGCAAGATCTGCGCGCATGAGCAGGAGAAGGCCGGGCTGAACATTCTGTGCGACGGCGCGCAGTACTACGAGTGGGAGGCTCCCGGATTCCAGCTGGAGCCGATCTTCCACTTCATCCCGGAGAACCTGGGCGGCTTCGCGCCCTACGGCCCGCCCGGTGAGGGGCCGAAGTACCGGCCGTTCTACCAGGCCGTCGTCAAGGGCAAGATCACCTGGGAACGGCCGGTCTTCGAGAGCGTGGTCATGACCATGCAGAACGCCACCGACAAGCCGTTCAAGGTGGCGTTCCTCGGCCCCGCCCAGCAGAGCATCATCGTCAAGGACGAGCACTACGGGGACCAGGTCGCGGTGGCCAGGGACCTGGCGATCGCGATGAACAAGGAGCTCAAGTACCTGGTCAGCATGGGCCTGGAAGCGGTGCAGCTGATCGACGTCCTGCCGCCGTACACCACGGACATGTGGCAGATCGAGATGCAGAACATCTTGTTCGACGGCGTGGACGCGATCAAGTTCTGGCACGTCTGCTACGGCAGCGTGGACGGCCAGCGGGACATCTTCGACAACCACGCCGCCGCGATGATGCCGCTGTTCAAGGAGTCGCCCGCCAACGTCATCCACCTGGAGTTCACCAACAAGGGATTCGACGAGCTGGAGGCTTTCCGCGACTTCCCCACCGACAAGGTGCTGGGCGTCGGCGTGGTCGACGCGAAGAACCTCCAGGTGGAGACCGCGGAGCAGATCGAGGCGAGAATCCGGCGCGCGCTCGAGGTCGTGCCGGCCGACCGGCTGCTCGTCGCCCCTGACTGCGGGCTGGGCTACTTCAGCCGGACCACGGCCTACGCCAAGCTCCGCAACATGGGCCAGGCGGCGGCGTCGGTACGCGCCACGCTCTGACCCAAGGGCGGAACACTCAACTGGAACAGCCCGCGCGGGCCGGACGGGGGGAGGTCCGGCCCGCGCGGTTTACGGCCGCCGTTCGGCGGTAGCGGCCGCAGCTCGCACGGCTAGCGGCCGTGGGCCTGCCAGTGGGCGGCGAAGAGGGCTTCCTCGCTGATCACCTTGGGCTCAATCGGGCGGGACACCCAGGTGAGGTTGACGAAATGGCGGGCGTTGACGTTCTCGGTGGTGATGTTGCCGCCCCAGGTCCCGCAGCTGAGGCTCAGCGTGAACGGCAGGCCGTTACGCGGGCTGCCCGCGCCCTCGTTCATGTTCTGGTTGACCAGCACCCGGGCCGTCTTGGTGGCCAGGGCGAGCTGGTCGACGTTGGCGTCCGAGCTGGTGTGCAGGCCGCAGGTATGTCCCAGGCCCTGATAGGCGGTGATCGCGTTGACCAGTTCGGCGGCGGCCGAGATATCCCCGCGGTAGCGGTAGACCGCGAGCACGACGGAGAGCTTCTCGCCGCTGAACGGATGGTCCGGGCCGGTCCCGGTCTCCTCGACCAGCAGCATCGGGCAGCCCGGGTCCACGCTGAAGCCGGCCAGCCCGGCGATGTGCGCGGCGGATTTCGCCACCACGGCGATGGCCGGCACCGGGCCGCCGTCCGGCCACATCACGGCGCGCAGCGTCTCCTTCTGGGCCTGGTGGCACAGGTGCGCGCCTGCCTTGGTCAGCCGGTCCATCAGCTCGTCGTAGATATCGGCGTGCGCGACCACCGCGTTGTCCGCCAGGCAGCTGGTGGCGTAGTCGAACGTCTTCGCGGTCATGATGGCCGACGCCGCGTCGGCCAGGTCAGCGGTCTCGTCCACCACGTGCACGGCATTGCCGACGCCGACCCCGTAGGCGGGGGTGCCGGAGCTGTACGCGGCGTGTACCATGCCGGCCCCGCCGGTAGCCACCACCAGGTCGGCCTGGCGCATCAGCTCCTGCGTCTTCGGCAGTGACGGCGCCGGCAGTGACTGCACCAGGTCCGCGGGCGCGCCTACCTGCTCGCATGCCTCGCGCATGAACCCGACGACCGCCTCGGTGGCCTGCCTGGTCCGCGGATGCGGGGCGCAGATGATCGCATTGCGGCCCTTCAGCGCGAACAGGGCCTTGACCGGCGGGGTGGCGTCCGGGCCGGTGGTCGGGATCAGCGCGGCCACCACGCCAACCGGCTTGGCGATCTTCACCAGCCCCGCTGACGGCTGCCGCTCCACCACCCCGACGGTGCGCAATCCCGTCATGTCGGCCAGCACGCCGGTCACCCGCTTGTTGATCTTGGCGACCTTGTCGGCGTAGTTGCCGAACCCGCCTTCGTCCACCGCCAGCCTGGCCAGCGCCTCCGCGTGATCCTTGCGGACTACCGCCCAGGCCACCGCGGTGACCAGTTCGTCCACCTGCTCCTGGGTGTAGCGCTCGATCGCCCGCGCCGCGTCGCGGGCCCGGCCTACCACCGCCGCGATCTCGTCCCGGACCGGGTCGTCGCGGTCCGTCTGTTCCCTGCGCTCGCTCATGCCAGCCAGCGTGACTCGCCCGGTAGCCAATTCCACTGATCTGGCGGGTCGAGCCTTCGCCCTCACTTCGTCCCGGCGAGACCTGACCAGTACCAGCACGCGGCCCGCATGCTCTTTGATGACCGCCGGAGGATCTGCATGAGCCTACAACCGCCCCGTGACAAGCGAGTCAGCCTTGCCGACGCGGTTTCCCTGGTCAGCGACGGTGCGATGGTCGCACTGGGCGGCGGCTTGTGCGCCCGGCTGCCGATGGCGATGGTCCGCGAGCTGGTCCGGCAGGACCGGCGCGGCCTGCACCTGATCGGGTCGGCGCACAGCATCGACGTGGACCTGCTCGTAGCCACCGGGGCGGTCCGCCGCTGCGAGGAAAGCTATGTCGGCTTCGAGCAGGATCTCGGCCTCGCGCCCGGCTACCGCCGCGCGGCCGAAGCGGGCACGATCGAGGTAGCGGAAAGCTGCTGCGCCACCATCTTGGCCCAGCTGCGGGCCGCGGAAATGGGACTGCCCTTCCTGCCGGTCCGCGGCGTCCGCGGCTCGGACATCGGCCGGCTGCATCCGGAGTACGCGGAGATCACCTGCCCGTTCACCGGCGAGATCCTGGTCGCGGTGCCCGCGCTGCGCCCGGACGTCGCGCTGCTGCACGCGCCGGCCGGCGACCGGTACGGCAACCTGCACCTAGAGCAGCCCTACGTGCTGGACGAGCGGTTCGCCTCGGCGTCCCGGCTGGTGGTCGCGACCGTGGACGAGCTGGTATCCACCGAGGAGGTGGCGCGGTCCGGCGTCACCATCCCGGCGCATCTGGTGGCCGCGGTGGCGGAGGTGCCGTACGGCGCGCACCCGTCCTCCTGCTACCCGCGGTACGCCTACGACCGCGCCCACCTGCGCGAGTACGTGTCCGCCGCCGAGTCGGGGCCCGGGGACCTGGAGAAGTACCTCGCCACCTACGTCCAGGGCAGCGAGGAAGACTACCGGCAAGCGGTCGGCTCCGGCCAGCTTGGCGCGCTGGCCGGCTGGTCGCAATCCGTCACCGCGTGGCAGGAGATCTTCCGTTGAGCTGGACGATCGATGAGTGGTTCGTGATCGCGCTGGCCCGGACCATCCGGCCGCGGGAGACCGTGTTCCACGGTTTCGGCAGCCCCTGTGCCCAGGTCGCGATGCACGTGGCCCGGCGCACCCATGCGCCGGACATCCTGCTGGTCGAGGGCGCGATGTACGCGATCAACCCCGACCCGCCGTTCATCCCGCCGACCAGCAACGATGAGAGCCTGCGCCGAGGCGCCGCCTACAGCATGCGGTTCGAGGAGTTCTTCGACGCCGCGATCCGCGGCGACGTGGACCGGATGTTCCTGTCCGGCGGCCAGATCGACGGGTTCGGCAACACCAACGTCACCGCGATCGGGCCGGCCGGGAAGCCGAAGGTGAAGCTCGGCGGCGGGGGCGGCGGCTGCAACCTGTCGGCCACGATCGGCCACCTCACCGTGTGGACCACCCGGCACCGGTCCGGCCGCACCCTGGTGCAGGCATGCGACTTCATCACCGACATCGGTCACCGTACCCCGCTGGGCAGCCGGGCTGACCTCGGCTTCACCGGCGGCGGTCCGCAGTGGCTGGTCACCGAGCTGGGCGTGTTCGATTTCCGCGACGGCCAGGCGCGGCTGATACAGGTCTTCCCCGACGTCAGCGTGGCCGAGGTCCGCGCGGCCACTGGCTTCCCGCTGCAGGCGGCCGGGGATCTGCGCGTGATTTCGCCACCGTCCGTATCCGAGCTGGCCGCGATCCGCTCGGTGGACCCGCTCGGCGTGCGCAAGTCCGAGTTCTCCGCCCGCGAGCTCGCCCGGGTCTTCCAGCATGGGGATGGCCAGGACTGCGCATGCTGACGGGGGCGAGCCTCGCCGCCGTGTTCGAGCCGCGCCGGATCGCGCTGGTCGGAGCTTCCGACCGGCCTGGCTCGGTAGGCCGCTTGCTCTGGGACAACCTGGCTGATTTCCCCGGTGAGGTACTGCCAGTCAGCCACGCGGCCACGGTCGGCGGCCAGCCGGCGTACCCCGACCTGCGGCATGTCCCCGGCGAGGTCGACCTCGCGATCATCGTCACGCCGGCCGCCACCGTGCCTGGCATTATCCGCTCCGCGGCCGGCCACAAGGTCAAGGCAGTCGTCGTGCTCAGCGCGGGATTCGCGGAGACCGGCCCGGCCGGGGCTAGGCTCCAGGCCGAAGCCGTAGCCGCGGCCCGCGCGGGCGGCGTCCGCCTGGTCGGCCCCAACTGCTTCGGGGTGCAGAACGCCGACCTCCCGCTGAACGCCTCGATCGCGGCCGGCGCGCCGCGGGGCGGCGGCGGGGTCAGCATCGTCACCCAGTCCGGGTCCTACGGCATGGCCGTGCACGCGCTGGGCCAGGACGAGGGGCTGCGCGTGGCCAAGGTGTTCGCGGCTGGGAACAAGGCGGACATCACCGACGCGGAACTACTTGCCTACCTGCGGCAGGACCAGGAGACGAGGGTGATCTGCCTGCTCCTGGAATCCATTACCGATGCCCGCGGGTTCTTCACCGAGGCCTGCCTGACGACCCCGGTCAAGCCGGTCATCGCGTCCGTCGGCGGCCGCACCGGGGCCGGACACCGGGCTGCGGTCTCGCACACGGCCGCGCTGGCCGCCGACGACACCGTCCGCGACGCCGCGCTGCGCCAGGCCGGAGTGGTCCGGGTGCGCACCGGCCTGCAGGTCCTGGACGCGGCGCGGGCGCTGTCCGGTCAGCCTATGCCGCGCGGGAGGCGGGTCGCCGTGGTCACCAACTCCGGCGGCACCGGAGTGGAGCTCGCCGACCTGCTGGCCGACGAGGGCCTGTCGGTCCCTGAGCTGAGCCCGGCCCTGCAGGAGGAGCTGCGGGCGCTGCTGCCCGGTTACGGCAGCGCGGTCAACCCGGTGGACATGACCCCCGCGTGGAGCCTGTTCACCACCGTGTACCCGGCGGCGATCGAACTGCTGGCCCGGTCGGGCGAGCTCGACGTGGTGGTGCCCGTGCTGCTGCAGCGTTCCGCGTCGCCGGAGGTGGCAGTGGCGGTCCGGGACACGGTGGCACGGCTCCGGGCGGACCGGATTGACGTGCCGGTTTACGTCTGCTGGGTGGCGCCGCGTTCCGCGGATGCGCATACTCACCTGCTGCAGGATGCGGGCGTACCGTGTTTCGCCTGGCCGCAACGGACTGCGCAAGCCGTCGGGGTGGCGGTGCGGTGCGGGGTCCAGGTCAGAGAAGCGGGGCAGGCCGGGCACGAGCGGCAGGCTGGCCATGTGCTGCAGGCCGGGAAAGGGCCGCTGGCCGGGAAGGGACTGAAGGCCGGGAGGGGGCTGAAGGCCGGGAAAGGGCTGCTGGCCGCCGAAGCCGCGCGGGCCCTGCTCGTCGAGACCGGGATCCCGGTGATCGAGACGGTCCGGTGTGACAGTCCGGCGGCGGCGGCTGCTGCCGCGGAACGGCTGGGGTATCCGGCCGTGGTCAAGGTCGACCATCCGGAGCTGACGCACAAGAGCGATGCGGGCGGGGTACGGCTGGGGCTGGCCAACACCAACGCGGTGCACGGGGCCGCAGCGGATCTGCTCGCCCTCGCCGATGGCGCGGCTGTGCTGGTGCAGCGCCAGCACCAGGGCATAGAACTGCTCATCGGCGGAGTACGGGATCCGGAGTTCGGCGCGATGATCGCCGCGGGGTTCGGCGGCGTACTGGTGGAGGCTCAGCGCGACGTTCAGCTGGCGGTCGCGCCGGTGGACGTCGGGCAGGCCACCGCGATGCTGCTGGCGCTGCGCGGGGCGGCGGTCTTCGGCGGGCTGCGGGGCCGCGCACCGGTCGACCTCGGGCCCGTCGCGGCGCTGATCGCGGCGGTCAGCGAGTTCATGGCCGATACCCCGGAGATCGCCGAACTGGACCTGAACCCCGTGCTGGTCAGCGCCGCCGGGTGCACGGCCGTGGACTGGCGGATCCGGGTCAGCTGACCCGTGCCCTGTCCGGCACCGGGCAGCGGCCGCGCCGCTGATTTTGACCCCGCCATGCGCACCAGCGGGAAAAGAACGGTCCCCCGGGAGGGAAGAAACCCGATCCGAAGCCGGCCTACGCTCCTGACACTCAACCGCGTCTTCGCGATCGGAAGGAGCGACGATGCTCATCGGCAGTCAGGACATCCTGTTGCCCGCCACGATGGTCGGCAATTACCCCAACCCACGGTGGTACGACGGGCACGGGTTCGCCACCCTGCCCAAGGGCGAGTTCATCCACGACTCCATCAGTAAGGAGGCGTTCGAGGACGCCGTCGGCGCGATCGTGCACGACCAGGAGGCGGCCGGCCTGGACGTGATCAGTGACGGCAAGGTGTACGGCGGCGACTCCCCGTACGGCACGATCCTGTACTACTACCTTGAGCGGGTCTCTGGCTACCGGCTGTCCGGGCCGCCGATCGGCCTGCCCATCTACTCCACGCTCTACTCTCCGACCTGCATCGGCGAGATCCGCAGGGAAGTCCCGTTCCACATGGTCAACCTGCGGGCGGTGCGGAAAGCGACGAAGAAGCCGGTCAAGGTGTCCTACACGGGCCTGGGCGTGATCGCGGCGGCGACCACGAACCTGCACTACAAGGACACCAGGGAAGTGGCCATGGCGCTGGCCAAGGCGTTCAACGAGGACTTCAAGGAACTCGCGGACAATGGCTGCGACATTATCCAGCTGGATGAGTTCGTCTGGCCGTACGGCATGGGCGACTGGGAGATCGATGCACTCAACGCCGCGGTCGAGGGCGTCAACTGCCAGTTCTGGGTGCATACCTGCTGGGGTAATTACTCCGGCACGCCCGCCTACTTCCCGGACGAGACGCAGACCGAGTTCGGCGCGTTCGTGCTGGACAAGCGGGCCGCAGACGCTCCGGCCCCGGAGCGGGCGCACGCGATCTTCCCGCACGTGCTGAACGCCAACATCGACGCGCTGAACTACGAGGTGGGCCGGACCGGCCCGGATGACCTGAAGCCGCTGACCGACAACAACTGGACCAAGCCGTTCGTGGCCGGGGTCATCGACGTGAAGTCCACCGTCACCGAGAGCGCAGACGAGGTAGCCGACCGGATCAGGCAGGTGCTGGAGTACGTCCCGGCAGACCGGCTCGGGCTGTCCACCGACTGTGGCCTGATCAACCTGCCCCGCATGATCGCCGCCGGCAAGCTGCGCGCGCTCACCGACGGGGCGGCTCTGGTCCGGGCGGAGATACAAGGCTAGCCGGTCATCGCGGCTAAGCCGTGACGCTCGTGCGGCAGGCCCCGCCCCGGAAACGGCCGGGGCCTGCCGCGCCGGCACCCGCGTGCGCGGAGGTCAACAGATCCCTGGAACCTCACCCTGCCAGGACAGCGAAACTCAGCTGCCCGCGTGCCTATGGTGCGACCACACCATAGAGCGGGAGGCGCACCGTGCCCGAGTGTCCCACCTTCCTCGAACTCCCAGCACGGGCGGCCAAGCCGCGGTCTCGCGGGATCACCCACGTCCTTGACAGCGGGCTTACTCCTGAGGCGACCCGCGCCTTCCTCGGCCAGGCTGGGCATCTGGTCGACATCGTGAAGGTCGGCTGGGGCATCGGGTACGTCGACCCGACGCTAAGTACCCGGGTGGGCATCTGCACCGACCACGGCTGCCCGGTGTCCCTCGGCGGGACGCTGTTCGAGGTGGCCGCGCTGCAGGATCGAGTCGGCGAGCTGCGGGACTGGGCGCTCAGCGTCGGGATGACACATATCGAGGTGTCGAATGGCCTGCGCGCGCTGTCGGTCAGCCGCAAGCAGGCTCTGGTCCGCGAACTCGCCGCCGACTTCGTGGTTCTGGCGGAAACCGGCGCCAAGGAAGGCAATTACCCGCCGACCCCTGCGGAGTGGGGCGAGGAGATGGCCCGCGACCTCGACGCGGGCGCCAGCTGGGTGATAGCCGAGGGCCGGGAAAGTGGCACCGTCGGCCTCTACCGCGCTGACCAGGGAATACGCGAGGATCTGGTCTCGGCCATCCTGGCCTGGGTCCCACCGGACAAGGTGATCTTTGAGGCACCAGGCAAGAGCCAGCAGGCCTGGTTCGTCCGGCAGCTCGGCGCCGACGTCAACATCGGCAATGTCGCCCCGGCCAGCGTCCTGGCGCTGGAAACGCTGCGACTCGGGCTGCGCGCGGACACCGTCTCGGCCGCCGCGCTGACGTGAACGGATTCTGACGTGCTCGCCGACCTGGAACCGAACACGATCACCCGTCCCTACCGAGGCCTTTCGGTGCAGGAAGCCGACGTCCCGCTCACCGCGGCCGGGATCGAGAGGCTGCTGCGCGACCGGGAGATCTACCGGCGGACCGCGTTCCTGGTGCTGCGCAACGGCGGGCAGACCGCCCTGGTCGCGGTCCGGCCGGAGGACCCCGGTCCGTTGTTCTCCCCGGTCGCAGAGATGCGGCTGCTGTCCGGCCCGGAAAGCACAGCCTGGATCGAGGAGCCGGACGCGGACGTGGGCAACGCCACCTCGCTCGCCGCGGTCGCAATGGCGTCGGCGGCCGCGGACCGCGGCGAGGTCCTCGCCTACGTAGTGCAGGGCCGGTTCGAGCACGTGAACTTCATCTGGCGCCCGGAACCGCTTCCGGTCCTGGTCACCGAGGTGATCCCGCCGCATCCGCCGAAGCTTCTGGCCATGGCCGAGCAGGTGGTCAGCTACGACGAGGATCTGCCGCCCGTCGACCTGATCCTGGACGCGGTGGACGTCCACGACCTGGTGGCGGCCCACCCGGCTCCGCATTACTTGCTGCCGTGCCGCGGCAGCGGCATGCCCGCCGGCCAGGAGGTCAGCTTCCTGGATACCCACCCGCCCTACCATCCGGACTGGCTGCTGGTCGGCTGCGAGCGATCCCGCCAGTTCCACCAGCACTTCTACGGAACCCAGCCCGAGCGGGTCGACCTGTGCCCGAAGGCCAGGGCCGCCGGACTGCCAGGCGCGCGCGTGCTCACCAAGTGCTGCCTGCTCGAACGGGGCATCGAAGTGCGGGGCAACACTGCGGTGGTGCCCTGGGGAGCCAACCTGGACGAGGTACGGGCCGCGCTGCGGGCACTGTGCGGCCTCCAGGCGGCAGTGCCTGTGAGCCCCGGAGCGCCAGTGAGCCCGGTGCGATGAGCGGCGCGCACCCGGCCGACTCGGCCATCTTCGGTCATCTGTGGACCACGCCGGAGGCCTCCGCGCTGCTCTCAGACGAGGGCAGGACCCAGGCGTGGCTCCTGATCCTGGCCGCGCTGGCGCAGGCGCAGGCCGAGGCCGGAGTGATACCGGCGGCGGCTGCCAAGACGATCCGGGCCCATGCTGACGTGTCCCTGCTCGACCTGGACCTGGTGGCGGAGCAGACCCGGCTGACCGGCCACTCGACGATGGGCCTGATCCAGGCGCTGCGCGAGGTGCTGCCGGCCCATGCGCGGGAATGGGTGTACTACGGCGCGACCGTTCAGGACCTTTCCGACACCTGGTTCTCGCTGACCTTCCGGGCTCTCGGTGACATCGCCGAACGGGACGTGACCCGGATGCGGGATCGCGCGCTCGGCCTCGCCGCGCAATACCGTGACACCCCCATGTGCGGCCGCACCCACGGGCAGCCCGGGCTGCCGATCACCTTCGGCTTCAAGGCGGCGGTCTGGGCCGCCGAGCTGGACCGGCACCTGACCCGGCTGCGGCAGGGCCGGCCCCGCTGGGAGGTAGTCCAGCTCGGCGGGGCGCTCGGCACGATGGAATTCTGGGGCGGCCGCGCGCTCGACGTGCTGGACCGATTCGCCGGCGAGCTGGGCCTGGGCGTCCCGGATATTCCCTGGCTCACCGCCCGGGACGGGGTCGCCGAGTTCATCTGGCTGCTCGCGGCGATCTCCGCGACCGCAGGGAAGATCGGCAACGAGGTCTACGAGCTGCAGCGGCCGGAGATCGGGGAGCTGCGGGAGACCTTCACCCCCGGTACGGTCGGCTCGATCACGATGCCGCACAAGCGGAACCCGGAGATCTCCGAACACCTGGTCACCTTGTCCAAGGTGATCCGGGCGCAGGCCGCCCTGGCCCTGGACGGGATGCTCGCCGAGCATGAGCGTGACGGCCGCGCGTGGAAGACCGAGTGGCTGGTAGTACCGGAGACCGCGATGATGTTCGCGGCCTGCGTGGCCGCGGCGGCCCGGATGCTGGACGGCCTCCAGGCGGACCCCGGCCGGATGCGCCGCAACATCGACAGCCATCGCGGTTACCTGCTGTCCGAGCCCGTGCTGCGCGCGCTCGCCACCCGGCTCGGCAAGCACACCGCGCATGACGCGGTGTACGCGGCCGCGATGACCGGTCTCGACCTGGACCAGGACTTCCGCGCGGCGCTGCGCGCGGATCCCCGGCTTGACCCGATCTCCGACGAGGAGATGGACGAGCTCCTTGAGGTGCGAGCGTCGCTTGGCTCGTGCGCCGCCTTCGTCGACCGGGTCGGGCTGGCCTGCGCCAAGAAGCCAGCCTGCCGGGGGCCGATGAGCGTCGCGGGCCGATGAGCAGAGCGCGCCGGTGACCGCGCCGGTGCGGGCGGATCAGCCTGGAGCTGGCCCTGCTCCCTTGGTCAGCCGCCCGCGGGTGGATCTGGTCGTCGGGCCGACGCCGCTGCATCCAGCGCCGCGGCTGTCGCGGGAACTAGGCGTGCCGCTGCTGTTCAAGAGGGACGACCTGACCGGCCGGGGCCTTGGCGGCAACAAGTTGCGCGGGCTGGAGTACATCCTCGCCGACGCGCTCGAGCAGGGCTGTGACTGCCTGGTGACGGGCGCGGGCCCGCAGTCGAACTGGACGATGCTGGCCGCCGCGAGTTGCCTGCGCTACCAGGTCGAGCCGCACGTGGTGTGCTACGGCACCGATGCGGTCAGCGAAGGCAACATGCGGCTGCACCGGTGGCTCGGCGTGGACGTGCGGTTCACCGGATCGGCGGCCCGGGCCTCGGTGGACGCGGGCATCGAAGCGGTCGGGACGGAGCTGCGGGCCGCCGGACGGCGCCCTTACCTGGTCCCGCGCGGCGGGGCCACACCGCTCGGCGCGCTCGGTTACGTGCGCGCGAGCACCGAGCTGGCCGCTCAGCTGGCGGCGCTGGGCGAGCGCCCGGCCGGATTGTGGCTGGCCACAGGCTCATGCGGGACCCAGGCTGGCCTGCTGGCCGGCGCGGCGCTGACCGGTGCCCGGTACCGGGTGCGGGGCGTAACGGTGAGCCGCCCAGTGCCGGAATGCCTGGACCGGGTCCGGACGCTAGCGGCCGGGGCGGTCGCATTGGCCGGGGGCGGGGCCGCGATCGGCGAGCCGGAGGTGCTCGGCGGCTGGATCGGGCCGGGGTACGGCGTTCCGTCCGCCGAAGGTCAGGCCGCCGCGCGGCTGGCCGCGCAGACCGAAGGCGTGTTCCTGGACCCGGTCTTCGGGGCGAAGGCGATGGCCGCGCTGATCGCGGAATGCCACGCGGGCCGGGTCGGCGGTCCCCAGGTGTTCCTGGTCAGCGGGGGTGCTCCGACATTGTTCGCCGGAGCCGGGCTGTGACCGGGCTGCCGCCCGAGGGCTACCTGGGCACCGCGGGCCGGATCACCAGCGGGCCCGCGCCCGAGCTGGTCGAGGCCGGTTACGCGCTGGAGATCGGCGACGCGCCGTTGCTGCATCGCGGGCTGACCCTCGCCGACCTGGCCCACCTTGTCGAGCTGACCGACTGCGGGGTGCTGCGGCCGGACGAGGCGGCGCCGCTGTGCACCGCGCTGCTCAGGCTCCTCGACACGCCGGCCAGCGAGTTCCCTTACGACCCGGTGTACGGCGACGCGTACAACAGCAGGGAGCGGGAGCTGGAACGCGCCCTCGGCCCGGCGGCAGGTCGGCTGCATCTCGGCCGCACCCGCCGGGAGGCGGGCCGGATCGCCTTCCGGCTCGTGCTTCGGGACAAGCTACTGGGCCTGCACGCCGATGTCGCCACGTTCGCTGCCGCCGCGGCGGACCAGGCCGCGGGGCACGCCGCCACGCTCTGGGCCGACACCACGTACCTGCAGCCTGCGCAGCCGTCCACCTTCGGGCATTACCTCGGCGGTTTCGCCGAGCAGGCGGTCCGCCACCTGGACCGGATCGAAACCGCTTACGGCCGGGCGGACGCGTCACCCGCGGGGTCGGGCGGGTCGGGCGGCACCCGGCTGCCGATGGACAGGGACCGGCTGGCCCGGCGGCTCGGCTTCGGCTCGGTCGGCCCGCACACCCGGGACGCGATGTGGTCAGCTGACGCGCTGGCCAACGCGGTCGCCGCCGCGGCCCAGGCGGTCGCGACCCTCAGCCAGCTGGCCAGCGATCTGGAGATCTTCGCCAGCCCCGCGTTCGGGTACCTGACCCTGGACGCGTCCCTGTGCCGGGCCAGCGTGCTCATGCCGCAAAAACGAAACCCGTACGCGCTGCCCGTGCTCCGTGGCGGAGCGGGCACGCTGATCGGTCGGCTCACCGGACTGCTCGCCACCGGTCTCACCCCGTCGGCGCGAACCGACAACTGGCTGTATGCCTACGGCGAGGTAGCCGGCGCGGTCGACCTGGCCAGCCGGCTGGTCCGGCTCGGCTCTGCCGTAGTGGCCGGGCTGACCGTGCACACGGAGGTTCTCGGTGAGCAGGCCGCCCGGCATTTCACCGCGGCGGCGGACCTCGCTGAGGAGCTGGCGCAGCGGTTCCGGCTCGACTACCGCACCGCCTACCGGGTGGTCGGCCGGGCCGTCGCGGCCACGCTGGAACGCGGCGGCACCGAGCTGACCGTACCGGCGGTCCGCGCCGCCGCCGAGGAAATTACCGGGACGGCGCTCCCGGTCAGCGCGGACCTCCTGGCGGCGGCGACGGAACCGGTCTTGGCGGTAACGGCACGCGATGTGCCTGGCGGCGCGAGTCCTCGGCGGGTCCGGGAGCACGCGCGGCGGGTGCGGCGGCGCGTGGTCACCGCCCGGCGGTGGAATGCCGCCCACCGGGCGCACATCGCCGAGGCCGAAGCAAACCTGGCCGCCGCCGCGAAGGAGATCGCGTGCGCAGGCTGAGCGGGTCTCGTCCGGGCCCGCTCGACAACTACCGCAGGCTGCCTGACCGGGAGGGCGTGTCGCCGCCGGGGGGTGTGGCCATCGAACCGATGCCTAATCTTTCTTTCTTAGCGTCTTTCAGCCGGACGACCCGCCGGCCACCTCGTAAGACCAAAGCTCACTGCCAATACCGACCGGGCCGGGGGACTCGCCGCCCGCCCGTTCGGCGGCCGAGCGGTGCCCGTGCCCGAACGCGGGGGAGTTCATCCACGCCCGGAACGCCTCATCGTCCCGCCACCTGGTCACCACCAGCCAGGTGGTGCGGCCGTCGGTGGGCTTGAGCAGCTCGAAGCCCTCGAAGCCGTCCTGGTCATCGACCGCGCCGGCCCGGGCGGCGAACCGGCGGGCGAGTTCGTCCCCGCTGTCGGCGGGCACGGTAATCGCGTTGATCCTCACGACTGTCATGCCTACGATCATGCCAGCCCGGCGCCCAGGCGCGATCACCTGGCGAGCCACCGTCGGCGCGGTAGCCGTGGCGGACGTCCGTCACGCACCTCCCACGCCGGGAGTGGCTCGCCGGTTCACGCCTTCCAGCAGCAGGGATTAATACCCCGACTGCTGGTCACCGCCCTGCTGGTCCTGCTGGTCCTGCTGTCCGCCGCCGTACTGGTCCTGCTGGCCCTGGTCCTGCTGGCCCTGGCCTTGCTGGCCCTGGTCCTGCTGGCCTTGCCCGTACTGGCCCTGGTCCTGCTGGCCCTGGCCTTGCTGGCCCTGGTCCTGCTGGCCTTGCCCGTACTGGCCCTGGTCCTGCTGACCTTGCCCGTATTGGTCCTGCTGGCCGCCCTGGTCCTGCTGGCCGCCCTGATTCTGCTGGCCGCCCTGGTTCGCGCCGAACTTCTTCTCCACATCCCCCTCGACCTGCTGCTCTGCGTCGTGCTCGAGGTTCCCGAACTCGCTCACTGGGGCCTCCGTCCTGACGGCCGCCGTTGGCCGCCTTCCCGTGCCGACGCTCTGCCGGCAGCCACGGCTCTACCCCTGCCTTGCGGCCTGACACCTCGCAGGGTAAGCACGCAGCGTGAACATTTAGCCGGCGCCGGGCAGGCAGACCTGGATCGCGCCGCCGACTTCCCGCGTCTGGAAGGCCGGCTGCGGCGCGGTGGCCGGCCCGTGGACCACTGACCCGTCGGCGATGCGGAACACGCTGCCGTGCCACGGGCAGGTCAGGCAGCCGTCGGCCAGCTTGCCGTCGGACAGCGGGCCCGACATGTGACTGCACCGGTCGGCCAGCACGTGTACCGTGCCCCTGGCCCGGATGGCGACGACCGGGACCTCCCCGAGCATCTCGCGCACCAGCCTGCCCTCGGGCAGGTCGGCGCTGGTCATGAGGTGATGCCAGCCGGGCTTGACGAGGTGCGGGACTTCTTCCGCGTGGTTGGCGCCGCCGGCCAGGCGGAAGGAGATATGACCGCCGAGCAGCCCGCTCGCCGAGACCGCGGCCAGGCCGGCCAGCCGCAGCGCGCGGCTGAGCCGCGGTCCGCGGGAGAGCAGCGAAGCCCCGTAGAGGCTACTGGCGACGATATTGCCCGCGGCGTGCACGACACCGACCCGCATCTGCTGTTCGTGCTGCTCCGACCAGTCGGCCGCCCCCGCCACCGCGGCCGGGACGGCCGCGATGAGTCCGGCCGCGACCAGTCGCCTGGCGGCCCTCTGGCCGCCGGCGGTGAAGTCCAGGATGCTCGCCGACAGCCACGCCCCCGCGGAGACCTGGATCAGCACGGGGTGGAGCGGATGCCCGAGCCAGACCCCGTTCAGCGCATCGCGCACCTTGCCGGGCGGGACCAGCCGCGCGACCCGCTGGCCTGCGGAAACGACGCCGTCCAGGCGGGAGTTCTGCTCAAGTCGGGAAATTGGCTGCATGCCGCACCGGGCTTCCCGGCGCCCCCGGGCCTAAACCGGCTGGCCGCAGGCACCACCGTTCGTTCGGCAAAATCCTTTTTTCATACCGAACGAGACGTCGTGCCTGCCTCCCGGCTCCTTCCTGCGAAACCGGTGTTTACCTCGCCCGACGGGGGGCAGCCAAGACAGGTCATCGAGGGGGGTACAGATGTCCCGAGGAGCTCATCCGCTGACCGTCGTGGGTCCGCCAACGGGTTATGACGGCGCCAGCGACTGGCCTGCGATCGCGACCGCGGCGGCCTTCGCCGCGGCGGTCGAGTCAGGTCGGCTGGACCTGCCGCTGCCCGGCGGCGGCCAGACCTGGACCCGCTGGGCGGCGCTGGCGGAACTGGCCGAGGATGATCTTTCCCTGGCCCGGCTCGCCGAAGGGCACACCGACGCCCTCGCCATCCTGGCCGAGCTCGGGGCCGCTCCGCCGCCGGCTGGAAGCCGCTGGGGAGTCTGGGCCGCGCAGCCTCCCGGACCCGGGCTGACGGCCCGCCAGGCGGGCCGGGACTGGCTCCTTGACGGCACCAAGCCATACTGCTCCGGGGCCCGGGCCTGCACCGATGCGCTGGTCACCGCGGTGGCGCCCGAAGGCAACCGGTTGTTCGCGATCAGCACGCGCGACCTGTCCCCGGTCCCGGGCACGTGGCCGGCCACCGGCATGGCCGGCAGCGACACGCTTGACGTCCGCTTCACCGACATCCCGGCCGAGCCGGTCGGCGGACCAGGCGGCTATACCGGCCGGCCAGGTTTCGCGCACGGCGGCGCGGGCGTGGCCGCCTGCTGGTACGGCGGGGCGCGGGGCGTGGGCCAGACGCTTCTCGCCGCCGCGGCCAGGCGTGACGTCGGCCCGCACGCCCTGGCCCATCTCGGTGCCGTCGATATCGCGCTTCGCAGCGCGAAGATGGTGCTCGCGGCGGCCGCCGGTGAAATCGACGCTGACCCCGATGACCGTCATGGCGGCGGCCGCATGCGCGCGCTGCGCGTCCGCGCTCTGGTCGAGGCCATGGCCAGCGAGGCCATGAACCGGGTGGGCCGTGCGCTCGGGGCCGGCCCGCTGTGCCACGACGAGGCGCACGGGCGACGGGTCGCGGATCTCACCGTGTACTTGCGCCAGCATCACGCCGAGCGCGACCTGGCCGAACTCGGCGCGCTCGTGGCCACCAGCGGCACTTCGTGGTGAGCCGGTCGGGCGCGGGCGCTCCCGGGCCGAATCGCATTGATCAGCCCGGCACCCCGGAGGACGCCTGGACCTCATGGTTGGAGCTGGAGGCCCTGCCGGCCATATACCCGCTGGCCTGGGCGAGCGTCGTGGTGGTCGCGGCCCACCCCGACGACGAGGTCCTGGGGGTAGGCGGGACGATGGCCATCCTGGCCGCCGCCGGAGCGCGGCTGCGCCTGATCGCGATCACCGACGGCGAGGGGTCTCATCCCGATGCTGATCCGGCCGCGATCGGAGCGCTGCGGGCCGCGGAATCAGCGGCCGCCCTCAACCAGCTGGGCGTCCGGAGCGCCGAGGTGATCAGGCTGCGGTTTCCCGATACCGGGCTCGCCGCACGCGAGGACGAGCTGTCTGAGATATTGCGCGCGCAGTGCGCCGGATTCGACGTCTGCCTCGCGCCGTGGGAGGCCGACGCGCACGCGGATCACGAGGCCGCGGGCCGTGCGGCACGGCGGGCGGCCCGGCGGGCCGGGCAGACCATGCTGACCTACCCGATCTGGATGTGGCACTGGGCCAAGCCCGGCGACCGGCGGGTGCCCTGGGACCGGGCTCGCCGGATATCGCTCACCGCTGACCTCGCGGTCAGGAAGGCGTCGGCCATCCAGGCCTTCACCAGCCAGCTCACCGACCGCGGCCCCGCTGCGGGCCCGGTGCTCCCGGCGGGCATCGTGGCCCACTTCACCCGGCGCCACGAGGTGCTGCTGCGATGACGGCTCCGGTTACTCTCGGCGCGGACTACTTCGACGCCATGTACTCCGCCGCCGACGATCCCTGGGGTTTCGAGGAACGCTGGTACGAGCGGCGCAAGTACGCGATCAGCCTCGCGCAGCTCCCGGCGGAGCGGTATCACCGCGCCTTCGAACCCGGCTGCTCCATCGGCGTGTTCACCCGCCTGCTTGCCCAGCGCTGCGACACGTTGCTGTCCTGCGACGTCGCCGAGGCCGCGGTCCAGGCCACCGCCCGGCGCAACCGTGATCTGGCCCACGTCATGGTCGAGCGGCGCGACCTTCCGGGGCAATGGCCAGCGGGCCGCTTCGACCTCATCGTGTTCTCGGAGATCTTGTACTACTTCGGGGACAGCGATCTGGAGCGGGTGCTCAAGAACGCCGTGGCTGCGCTCGAGCCGGAAGGCACCCTGCTCGCCGTGCACTGGCGGCACCCCGTCGCCGACTATCCCCGGTCCGGCGACGACGTCCACGGCATGCTCGCGGCCTGTGCCGGCCTGGCCCGCCTGGTCCGCCACGCCGAGCCTGATTTCCTGGCCGAGGTGTACATCCGCACCGATGGGCCGCCCGTCTCGGTGGCCCAGGCGACGGGCCTGGTGTGACCGGCGCCGCAGGCATCGAAGCGGTCGGCGTGGTCGTGCCGGCGCACAACGAGGAAACGCTGCTCCCGGCCTGCCTGATGGCGTTGTGGCGGGCCGCTGACGCCATCACGGCCCCGGTACACGTGCTGGTGGTGGCCGATACCTGCACGGATCAGACCGTCGCGGCGGCCCGGGCGCACGGGGCGCGGGTGATCGGCATCCGGGGCCGCAGCGTCGGCGCGGCGCGGGCGGCCGGGATGGCCGAGCTGCTCCGGCTGACGGCCGGCCCGGATCCGTCCGCGGTGTGGCTGGCGACCACCGACGCCGACACCGTGGTCCCGCCTGACTGGCTGCGACGCCAGGTCGGGTACGCCCGCCAGGGCTGGGATGTGGTGCTCGGTACCATCGCGGTCACCGACTGGGACGGGCACCCGCCGCATGTGCCGGCCGCGTTCGAGGCGCGGTATGAGTTCGGCAGCGGACCCCACCCGCACGTGCACGGCGCCAACCTCGGTCTCCGGGCCTCGGCCTACCTGGCCGCGGGCGGGTTCAAGTCGCTGCGGACCGCCGAAGACCACGCCCTGCTCGCCGCCGTGAACCAGGCCGGATGCTCGGTCCTGCGGGCCAGCGACATCACCGTCCAGACCTCAGCGCGGCGCCGTGCGCGCGCGCCCCGTGGGTTCGGCCACCTGCTGCGAACGCTGGCCCCACCGCCGAACGCGGTCGCGAAGCCATGACCCGGCGCGGCCCGGTCAGCCGATGCTGACCAGAGCGGTGACGTCGTCGCCGGGCAGGTCCCCGTCGATCATCGCCGTGACCTCGGTTCCGGTCAGTTCCACGGCGCCGCCGTAGGCGGAGAGGAACGCGGTGTCGGCCGCGTCCCGGCCGGTAGAGATACGGATCAGGCTGGCGCGCGGGGCGAGCAGCGTGGCGTCCACTACCCGCCATTGCCCGCCCACCAGCGCCTCGGCCACCGCATGGAAGTCCATCGGGTGCAGGCCCGGAGCGTAGACCGCCGCCAGCCGCGCCGGGACGTCCAGGGACCGCAGCAGGGCGATGACCAGGTGGGCATAGTCCCGGCACACGCCTTGCCGCTGCAGCAGCGTTTCCACCGCCCCGTCGGTGGGCCTGCTGCTGCCCGGTACGTAGCTCAGCCGGGTGCCGACCCAGGAGGACACCGCGGCGAGCAGTTCCGCGGCGGCGCTGATTCCGGCGAACTCATTACGCGCGACCGCGGCCAGCCGGTCGGACTCGGCGTACCGGCTCGGCCGCAGGTAGGTGATGCGATCGGCTTCGGTCACCTGCGGTGGCTCCGCGGTCCCGCGGATGACGGCCCCGTACTCGACGGTCACCTGGCCCGGATCCAGCCTCAGCCGATGCGCCCGGCCGCCGTGCGCCATGACGACCTCGGCCGCCTTCACCGGCTCCCCGGCGCGCCGGACCGTCAGCTCTTCCTCGGCCTCCGGGCCCGCCACGCTCGCGACCGCGACCTGCAGGATCACTTCCGCCTGCTCATGCGCCCGAAGCGCAAGGCGGGCGCCGACCCGGCGGCTCGATGGAGTAGTCACGCCGTGAAGTACATCACGCACCGGATAAACCGGCTGACGGGGGTAGTAGATCACGGTCATTCACAAGCCATAGAAAGGGGACCGTCTTGGTGACGTACACGGTGCCGGGAATGAAAAGTGATAGCGCGGAGCAGACCGCCGCGCTGCTGCAGGACCGGCTGAACTCGCTCAACGACCTCGCCCTGACCCTCAAGCACGTCCATTGGAACGTGGTCGGACCGAACTTCATCGCCGTGCACACCATGCTGGACCCGCAGGTCGAGGCGGTGCGCGCCATGGTCGACGACACCGCGGAGCGGATCGCGACGCTCGGTGGGTCACCGGTAGGGACCCCGGGTGCGCTGGTCGCTCAGCGCGACTGGGATGACTACTCCATCGGCCGGGCCGACACCCTCCAGCACCTCGGCGCCCTGGACGTCGTCTACACCGGGATCATCGAGGCCCACCGGGCGGCCATCGAAACCACCGAAGACCTCGACCACGTCACCCAGGACATGCTGATCGGGCAGGCCCACCAGCTGGAGAAATTCCACTGGTTCGTCCGCGCCCACCTGGAGACGCCCGATGGCTCGCTGACCACGGGCGACGCCAAGACAGAGAAGTCGGCCGCCCGCCGGGCCAAGAAGCGCTAGCCCGCCGCGGCGGGCCGGCCGAGCCGGGCCGCCTGCAGGGCCAGGTACCGGCGCTCGGGCACGCTGGTGGCGCGGCGGGCCGCCTCCAGGTAATCCGCGGCGGCCAGATCCGTCTGACCGGAGAGTTCCCGCAGGTGCGCGCGGGTGGCGAGCAGGCGGTGATGCCGCGCCATCCGCTTGTCGGCGCCCAGCGTGGCGAGCAGCTCGAGCCCGGCGCCGGGCCCGTGCACCATGGCCACGGCCACCGCGCGATTCAGCGTGATGAACGGGTTCGGCGCGGCCAGCTCGAGCAGGTCATAGAGCGAGAGGATCTGGCGCCAGTCGGTATCGGCCATGGTCGCAGCCTCGTCATGCACGGCGGCGATGGCCGCCTGCAGCTGGTAGGGACCGACCTCGCCGAGCCGCAGGGCCTTGGTGATCAGCGCCGTGCCCTCGGCGATCTGCGCCTGGTCCCACTTGTCCCGGTCCTGTTCGGCCAGCGGGACCAGGGACCCGTCGGGCTCCGTCCTGGCCGCCCGCCGCGCGTCGGTGAGCAGCATCAGCGCCAGCAGGCCGGCCACCTCGCCGTCCTGCGGGGCCAGCCGGTGCAGCCAGCGGGTGAGCCGGATCGCCTCCCGCGACAGCGCGGGCACGGTCAGCTCGTCACCGTCGGTGGCGGTGTAACCCTCGTTGAAGATGAGGTAGAGCACGTGCAATACGGCCCGCAGCCGCTCGGCCCGCTCCGGCCCGGGAGGCAGGCTGAAGTCAAGGCCGGCCGCCCTGATGGTCTGCTTGGCGCGGCTGATGCGCTGCGCCATCGTGGCCTCGGGCACCGCGAAGGCCGCGGCGATCTGCGCGGTGCTGAGCCCGCCGATCGCGCGCAGGGTCAGCGCGATCTGGCTGGGTGCGGACAGCTCGGGGCGGCAGCAGCCGAACAGCAGGGCCAGTGAGTCGTCGCGGTCAGCGGGCTCGGCGTCGGCCGGGGCGCCGAGCAGTTCCGACGGCGGGGTCGCCACCGCGATCAGGCCTTCCCGGTTCCGCCGTGACTGCTCGCTGCGCACCTGGTCCATCAGCCGCCGCGAGGCGACCGTGATCAGCCAGCCGCGCGGGTTCTCCGGTAGCCCGCCAGCCGGCCACTGCAGCGCCGCGGCGAGCAGGGCCTCCTGGCTGGCGTCCTCGCACAGGTGAAACTGCCCGTACCGGCGGACCAGCGCGCCGAGGACCTGCGGCGCGAGGTCGCGCAGCAGGTCCTCCACGGGCGCCTGGCCAGTGTTCACAGATCCAGCTTGGCCTCGTGCATGATCGGCCAGAACTCGACTGGCTCCTGGTCGGCCCACGGCATGTCCGCCGCGATCTGCAGTGCGCGCTCCTCGCTCTCGCAGTCCAGCAGGTAGAAGCTCGCGATGTACTCCTTGGTCTCCTGGTAGGGCCCGTCGGTCACGGCCGGAAGGCCGTTTTCCCTGCGCACCAGCCTGGCCTGCGCCGCGTCGGCCAGGCCGTAGGCGCCCATCAGCTCCCCGGTGGCCTGGTACTTCTTGTTGAACGCGTCCTGCTTGGCGATGGCCTCGGGCCAGTCCTCGGCGGGGATCGACGCCCACTTCTCCTGGTTGCCGTAGATCAGCATCAAGTACTTCATCTGTTGCCACCTTCTGGCTTCTGGTTCGCGCGCCCGGTCGGCGCTCTCACCATGGAGTCGGAGCCGCCGCCCCGTCCTCGACATTGCGCCGTCACCATTATCCGCCCGGCCTCATGAAAGACTTCCAGGGTCAGCTCGATCGGCCGTCGTGGGGGAGAGTGTGTTGTGGACAAGGACCTAGCCGAGCAGGTCGCCGATATCGCCCAGCGGGTTGTGGCCAGCGGGGCGATCTCCGCCAACGGGCACGGCAACGTCAGCGTCCGGGTGCCCGGTGCGCAGGAGATGTACTTCACGGCCGGTCCGTCGCTGCGCGGTCACCTCGCCTCCGCCGTGGTACGGGTGGGACTGGACGGCGCTCTGCTCGAGGGCGACCTGCCGCCTATCCAAGGCGCCGTGGTCGCCATGCACACGGCTATGTACGCCGACAGCCCCGATGTCGGGTGCGTCCTGCACACCCACTCGCCGTATGCCACGGCCTACGCGGTGGCCCGCCGGCCCATCGGGTGCTGGGTCGAAGCCCTGGCCATGTTCGGGCTGCCCGACGGCGTGCCGGTGGCCGGCTACGGGCCGCGCGGGTCGAGCGAGGCGGTGGCCAGCATCCGCAGTGCCGTGGTCCCGGGGGTCCCGGCCGTGCTGCTGGCCAACCACGGCGTGCTGATTTTCCACCGCACTCCTGAACTCGCCATCATGGTTGGCGGCGTCGTCGAGGAGGCAGCGCAGGCCGGCATCAACGCCGCGTCCTTGGGCGGCCCGGTCGAGATCCCGGCCGCCATGAGGGCCGCGGCCCTGCAGCGCGCCATGACCTTCGACCGCGTGGGCACCGTGCACGCGTGACTGTTGCCAGCCATCGGCGGACCGGGGTTCGGACCGTCGGCAGAGCCGGTCCTCCTGACAGATCGCCGGGCCGCCGCTCAGCGTCCGGGCGCTCCCCGGTACCACAGCGATGCTCCATCGATGTGGTCAGGGCAACAGCGATGCTCCATCGTTGTGGCTGGCTTCGCTGGCCGATGATACGGAAGGGGTGGGCGTGACAGAGGTGACTGACCGCGCTCGCCGCTGGGAGAGCGCGGCGACCATGAACAAGGAATTCACCGCCCGGCCGCCTAACGCCGGCGCCGGGTAACGCCGCCACCGGCTCGAGCGGCTCACGATGAGACGTTGCGGCGAGCAGCGGCCTGCTTAGGCTCGCAGCATGTCCAGGGCCGTCGACCTCGAAGCGGCCCGGCGGTCCTTCCTGGCCGCCGGGACGTGCCTGGTCCCCAGGGACGTCGTCCGCGCGGAGGTTCTCGCCTCCTGGGAGCGGTCGCGCCGCCACGAGGTGGATCCCGACCGGATCGCCGCCCGGTTCGTCCGGCCCGCTCCCGGCTCGCCGCTGCTGACCGCGGCCGAGGACGTCTTCGACGATTTCTTCAAGCAGGCGGGGCGGGTAGCGGCCTCTCTCGTCCTGATGGACTCCGACGGGGTGGTCCGTGTCCGAAGGGACGGCGACGAGGGGCTGGCCCGGCTGCTGGACGCGGTGCTGCTGGTGCCGGGATACCGCCATGACGAGGCCACGATCGGGACCACCGCGGCGTCGGTGGCCTGGCACGAGCGGGGCAACGTTGTCCTCCGCGGCGCCGAGCATTATCACTCCCGCCTGATGTTCATTAGCGGCGCCGCCTCGCTGGTGCCCGACCCGCATCACCTCGAGGCGTGCGGCGTTGTGCTGGTGATCTGCCACGAGTCGGATCAGACGATGTTCCAGCTGGCGGCGGCGCGGATGCTGACCCAGCGGATCGCCGGGAGGATGGCCGGGGGACCGCGGCACTGGTCCCGGGCGATCCTCGAGCATTTCGGCCGCTGCTGTGAGCGGGAAACCGGGTGGGTACTGGCGACCGATGGGGACTGGATCCTGACCAACGCCCGGGCCCGTCAGCTGGACGCGGCTGACCTGCGCGCGCTGACTGATCTCGCGCTGGCCAGCCTGACGCTGCAGGATTTCGCGAGCAAGCATGTAGACCTGCCGTCCGGCGGCTGCGCCGAGGCCGCTACCGAAGGCATCTACCTGAGCGGCGAGCTGGTCGGCTGCCTGCTCTCAGGCGCGCAGGCCGCCCCGCGGCGGCCAGCCGCCGTACCCGAGGCCGTCCGCCGCCAGGGCTCGCATGTCGCGCCGACGATCCGCCGCGACTACGCCAAGGACCTGCGGGGGTCGGACAGTACGCAGCGGATCGCCGAGGCCAGGATCCGCGCGAACCAGGAACTGCTGACCCCGTTCCTGCGCGCCAGGCAGGAGGTCGCGGCGAGCATTACCCAGCGCAGGCGGCATCTGCTCATCGGTGAGCCCGGGGTGGGGAAGCAGACGCTGGTTCGCGCCCAGTTCCGGCAGGCGTTCCCTTACGGGCAGGTCGTCGTGGTGAACTGCGCGTCCTTCCCGGCCGAGCCGGGCGTCTGGGAAGGACGCGGAGTGCATCCGATCGCCGAGCTGGCCGAAACGGCGGACGGCGGCCCGCAGTTGCTGCTGCTGTGCGGGCTGAACCGGCTGACTCCGGTCGGGGCCCACCGGCTTGACGAGTCGCTGCGGCCGCTCATCGCGCTGGACGCCGGGCTGTTCGTCATCGGCTTCATCGACAGCCCGGCCGTGGACGCGACCCGGCCGTACGGGCTCCTGCTCCGCCACTTCCACCAGATGACCAGGGTGCCGGCGCTCCGGTATCGCCTGGACGAGATAGGCGACATCTCGATGTCGATCTTGCGTGAGCTCTCGGGCCGCCGGTCCCTGCGGCTCAGCCTGCAGGTTGTCCGGGTCCTGGAGGGGTACGCGTGGCCCGGGAACATCAACGAGCTCCAGGACGTGCTGAGATACGTCATCGCCCGCAAGCCGGTCGGCGAGATTCAGCCGCCGGATCTGCCCCGGGTGTGCTTCCAGCGCCAGCCGCGCAAGATGTCCATGCTCGAGGCCGCGCAGTGCGACGCGATCATCCAGGCGCTGTACGAGTCCCGCGGGAATCGTTACAAGGCCGCCGACATGCTGGGCATAGCCCGTTCGTCTCTGTACCGGAAGATCGACGCGTTCGGCATCAGCTACATCGCCTGATCCGGCCGCGGGTCCGGGCCAACCCGCGGCCAACCCGCGCGGCCAACCCGCGGCCGGAACAGGCCCCAGCTCAGCCCGGCGTGATGACGACCTTCAGGGCCGAGTTCGCCGCCGCGTTCTTGAACACGTCATAGGCCTCGTCCATCTGCCCGAACGTGAACGAGTGCGTGCCCATCTTCTCGGCCGGGATCCGCCCGCTGGCGACCATCTTGAGCAGGGTGGGAATCGAGACGGTATCCACCAGCCCCATGGTCAGGGTCACGTTCTGGATCCACATGTCCTGCATCGGCAGCTCGACCGGCGTCCCGTGCACCCCGATGTTGGCGATGGTGCCGCCCGGCCGGACCAGGGACGCCGCGGTCAGCAGCGTTTCCGGGTAGCCGACCGCCTCGATCGAGACGTCCACGCCGAGACCGTCGGTCAGCGCGATAACGTCCGCGACCGTGCCCGGGCCGACCTCGACGGCATCGGTGGCCCCGAACTCCAGCGCCTTCCCGAGCCGGAACTTGTTCGTGTCGATCGCGATAACCTTCGAGGCGCCCCACAGTCCCGTGGTCAGGATGGCGGAAAGGCCCACCGCGCCGGTGCCCACCACGGCCACCGTGTCGCCGGGACGCACGTTCCCGGCGAGCACGCCGACCTCGTACCCGGTGGGGAGCGAGTCGGCGAGGAAGATCGCCTGCTCGTTCGTCACGCTGTCGGGTACCGCGTACAGCGAGGTGTCGGCGAACGGCACCCGGACGAACTCGGCCTGGGTCCCGTCGATGAGGTGGCCGAAGATCCAGCCGATCCCGCCGACGGTCTGGCAGTGCGACGGCATGCCCCGCTGGCAGTACACGCACCGGCCGCACTTGGTGATGGCCGGGACGAGCACGCGGTCGCCGACGCCGAAGCCGTTGACCGCCTCACCTACCTCGGTGACCGTGCCGACCGCCTCGTGCCCCAGGATGCGGCCGTCGGTGACCGCGGCCACGTCACCGTGGAGGATGTGCAGGTCAGTCCCGCATATGGTGGTGGTGTCGACCCTCACGACGACGTCGGTCGGTTCCTGGATCGCCGCATCGGGGACGTCTTCCCAGGTCTTCTTTCCGGGCCCGTGATACACCAGCGCCTTCATCGCGACTCCGTCTGCTTGACGAGCTCCAGGGCGACCCTGGAGCATTCGGCTTATAGCTGCGACGCTAACAGCGGTCCGAGAGCGCTGGCTGTTTCAGAATCGGACCATCTGAGCCGGGCGCGGACCGCGACGGCGCCGGAGTGACCCGGATCCGGGACACTCCGGCGCCGGGGACAAGCCAGTCGGCGCCTAAAGCGACGGGACGGACAGCGACAGGCCGAACCGCGCCGCCGGATCCGTCCACCATGATCGCATCGCGAACCCGGCCGCGGCCAGCTCGGCGGCCACCCCCTCCGGCCGGAACTTGGCGGACACCTCGGTGCGCATCTCCTCGCCGGCGGCGAAATCCACGGTGAGCCCGAGGCCCGGCAGGTGCACGGTCTGCGCGGTCACGGAACGCAGCCGCATCTCGATCCATTCGGCCTTCGCGTCCCAGGCCGCCACGTGCTCGAACTCGTCCTGGTCGAAGTCGGCCCCGAGCTCGGTGTTGAGCACCGCGAGGACGTTCTTGTTGAAGTCGGCGGTGACCCCGGAGGCGTCGTCGTACGCGGCGATCAGCGTGGCCTGATCCTTGACCAGGTCGGTGCCGAGCAGGAAGAAGTCACCCGCCCGCATGCCGTTCCTGACCCGGGCCAGGAAGGCCGCCCGCTGATCAGGGAGCAGGTTCCCGATGGTGCTGCCGAGGAAAGCGACCAGCCGCGGGGCGGGCGCGTCGTCGCCGTCGGGCAGCCCGAGGTGCTCCTCGAAGTCGGACACCACGGCGCGTACCTCCAGTCCCGGGTACTCCGCCGACAGGGCGTCTCCGGCCGCGACCAGGGCCGACTCGCTGACATCGACGGGCACGTAGCAGCGCAGCGTCCCCGCGGCACGCAGCGCGTCCAGCAGCAGCCTGGTCTTGTCCGAGGAGCCCGAGCCCAGCTCGACCAGGGTCCGCGCCCGGGTCTGCCCGGCGATTCGCGCCGCCTCAGCCTGCAGGATCTCCCGCTCAGCGCGGGTCGGGTAGTACTCGGGCAACTCGGTGATCTTGTCGAACAGCGCGCTGCCCTGCGCGTCGTAGAACCACTTGGGCGGCAGCGACTTGGGCGATGCGGTGAGCCCGGCACGCGCGTCCGCGCGCAGCGCTTCGGCGAGGAAGCCAGGCGGCAGCCGTCGGTCGAGGGAGGTCATCGAGTCGTTTTCCTTCCGTCAGCCATTTCTAGTGATCCAGCTTTGTTCCGGCTCAGCTTCATCACGCTCACCTGCTGCGGCGTCGCCGTGACAACGCTGTCGGGCGGCACCTTCGTCCAGCCGGGCTCGTCGTCGCCCGGCTCGGACGCCACGACCACCCCCGGCCCCGGCCGGTACCACAAGGTGTCACCGGCGGCGGTGGCGGCGATCACCTGCCCGTCGGTCAGCAGGAAGTTGAACCGGCCGGTCAGGCCGGCCGCGTCCAGCGCCCCGATCGTGTCCGCGAGGGCCTCGGCGGGCCCCAGGCCGCGGCGGAGCCGGTCCAGGACCAGCGCCCACGCCAAGGCGGAGTCCACCCGGGCCGCCAGCCCGAGCAGCAGGCCCGTATCCAGGGTCGCGGCCAGCCCGGCCGCCGAGTCCGGCCACCCGGCGATCACGCCGTTGTGGCTGAACAGCCAGGATCCGCCCGCGAACGGGGCGACCGCGGCCAGCCCCGGATCGGTGCCCCCGGTCGCGCTGCGGACGGCGCCGAGGATCGCGCCGGCCCGGGTGACCCGGGCCACGTCCGCGAAGGACTCATCCCCCCAGATCGGCCCCGTCCGCCGGTACCTGGCCGGATCAGGGTCCCCGGCCGCGTACCAGCCGACGCCGAACCCGTCCGCGTTCACCGTCCCGTACCGCTGCCGGCGCGGCGCCCAGGCCTGGGTGTACAGGCCGTGCGGCGGCTCGATGAGCACCGAGCGCAGCGTCGCGGGCGGCCCGAGGTAGGCCAGGTGCCTGCACATCAAGCAAGCTCCGCAACTGCCGAGCGGGCGGTGCGGAACCCGGAGAAGATCTGCCGCCTGATCGGGTAATCCCAGTTGCGGAACGTGCCCCGGCAGGCGGCCGGGCTCACCGCGAACGACCCGCCGCGGAGCACCTTGTACTCCGGGCCGAAGAAGACCTCCGAGTACTCCCGGTAGGGCCAGGCCTTAAAGCCAGGGTACGGACCGAAGTCGGAGCTGGTCCACTCCCAGACGTCCCCGATGAGCTGCGTGGCCCCGCACGGCGCCGCCCCGTCCGGATAGGAGCGCCGGCGCCGGGCGTAGGAAGCCCTGGCCGAGGTTGGCGTGGGTGGCCTCGGGCTCTGCGTTGCCCCACGGATAACGGCGGGTCAGGCCGGTGACGGGATCGAACCGGGCCGCCTTCTCCCACTCGGCCTCGGTCGGCAGCCTGCGGCCCGCCCAGCGGGCGTACGCGTCGGCCTCGTACCAGCACACGTGCACCACAGGCTCGTCGGGCACCACCGGCTCCAGCCGGCCGAACACCCGGCGGGTCCACTGACGCCCGTCCTGGCTCCAGTACAGCGGCGCGGACAGCCCGGCCCGCTGCCGGTGCTCCCAGCCGGCTGCCGTCCACCAGCGTGGTTCTTCGTACCCGCCGTCCGCGATGAACTCCGCAAAGGCGCCGCAGGTCACCGGCGTGGTGTCGAGGTAGAAGGGCGCCACGTCCACGGCGTGCGCGGGCCGTTCGTTATCCAGCGCCCAGGGTTCGGTGGAGGTCCCCATCGTGAACGGGCCGCCGGGCACCAGGACCTCCGCCGGCCGCCGGAACGCGTCGGCGGGCGCCGGGCCGGGCCGCGGGGCGGTGAGCACCGGGGCTCCCGGCCGGATCTGATGGGTGATCAGCATGGTCTCGTCGTGCTGCACCTCATGCTGGACGATCATCCCGAACGCGAAGGCGTCACCGATCCGGGTGCTCCCGAACGCCGAGCCGTCGAACCGGGAGCGGTCGAGCAGGTCAAGCACCCGGCCGCGGACCTCGTGGCCATAGGCCCGCGCCTCGCCGGGCGGCAGCAGGGGCAGTGTCGGCCGTTCGGAACGCGGGTGCTCGAACGCGTCGTAGAGCGGGTCGATTTCCGGGTGCAGCGGCTCGCGGCCGCCGACCTCGCGCAGCAGCCAGAGCTCTTCCTGGTTGGCGATGTGCGCGAGGTCCCAGACCAGCGGCGACATCAGCGGCGAGTGCTGCCGGACCAGGTCGGACTCGTCCACGCAGTCGGTAAGCAGGGATGTCCGCTGCCGGGCGCCGGCCAGGTCCCTGGCGACCTGCTCACGCAGGGTCTCCGAGTTAACCTGTACCTCCGTCATGTGATTTCCTCCAGTTGGTCGTCGGCCGGGCATCGGTCCTGCCGTACGTAGCGTTCGGTGAAGTCGGCGACCGCCTGCCGGATCGGCCCCGGTGCGCCAGACCTGCTCAGCGCCCCGTCGGCGGCCTCGAAGCACTGCTTGCTGGCCTTGCTGATGGCCGGGTCTCCCGGGCCGCACCTGGCCGCGCGCAGCCAGGGATCCTGGGCGTCGGCCGAGGCGTCCCACAGCGGCTCGGCGGCAGCCATCGCGGCGTCGGCGGCCCGCACGTCGTCGGCCAGCGCCGTGACGACGGCCGCGGGCACGATCCACCCGTCACCGCGCTGCGCGTCGATCATCCGCAATTCCATGTGCCCTTGCGGGCGGACCGGCGGAAACAGCGTGGACAGGTGGTAGGAGAGGTCCTCGCTGGTAGGCGAGCGCAGGCCAGGCGGTGCGGCCGAGCCGCCGCGCAGCCAGTCGCGGAAGGTCAGCCCGGGCGGCGCGCTCCAATCGGCCGAGTCAGGATCTCGTACGCACATGAGCTTGGCGTCCAGGGCGTAGGTGGTCCACGCGTCGCGCGGATCGCCGTCGCCCGCCAGCCCGGCGGGAGCCCGGGTGCGGCCAGGATCCATGTTCGCCCACACCTGCTGCCGGGCCGAACGCCAGCCGCTCGGCTTCCCGCCGCGCAGCGGGGAGTTGGCGAACGCCGCCACGAGCACCGGCCCGATCGCGTGCAGCAGCCGCCAGCGGGATCGGTATCCGGATTCGCCCGGGCTATCCTCGCCGGCGTCCAGGCAGACCTGGACCGACGCGGTGCCGCACATCATCTGGCGGCCCCACGGGCCGTCCCGGTCGAAGAATTCCTCCATCGCGGCGTACCGCGGGAGGTCGAGCACGCGCCGGGGCGGGCGCAGCGGGTCAAGGCCGTAGCCGCAAAGCTCGAGGCCGACCGCGGCGGCCGCGTCACGAAGCGCGGCCAGGTCACGCCCGGTCACCTCCAAGAGCTCACCGAGCGTTGCCGCGGGCGCCGAGCTGAGCTCAAGCTGCCCGCCGGGCTCCACAGTGAGGGAGGCACCAGAGGGAAGAGATTGAAAAGCGGGATTCCGAACGGGGCTACCTGCTTGCCCCTGGTCATCCCCATCGAGGCCGGGGTGCTTCGTGTCAAACCCGGCTAGGGTGGCGGCTACCTGTTCCGCCTGCACCGGGAGCGCTGGATCGCGGCGATCGCGGACCAGCCACTCGAGTTCGACGCCTACCCGTTCCGGCGGCCCTGTCTTGAAGCAGATACCGTGGACCTGCGCTTCCGCGTCAGCCTCGGTAAACAGCGTCCCTTTGATCACGATTTCAACACTACCCGATCAACCGTGACGGACCCCGGGGTACGGGTGTCCGCGAGGCTCGCTCCGGCCACTGCCCCAGGCGCCCCCGCCTACACGCCCATGCGACTGCCATGACGCTCCGTCATGGAAGTCGTGACACATCGTAATCGGTATCATGGCCGATTACGCGTGGCGCCTCTGGCAGGATGGAACTCGATGAAGGTGCCGTCCGTAAGGATTCCGCTGCTATTCCCGGGTAAGGCGACCGAGCCGCCCGGTATCGTCGCCGTCGCGCGCGTCGACCGCAAGACGAAGACGATTACTCAGCGGCTTAATCCGGGCGAGATTGCCATCATCGACCATTCCGACCTGGACCGGGTCAGCGCCGAAGAACTCATCAGGCGCAAGGTCGCGGCCGTCGTCAACGCGTCGGTCAGCATTACCGGGCGCTACCCCAACCTCGGCCCGCAGCTGCTGCTCAACGCCGGCATCCCGGTCATCGACGGCACCGGGCCGGACGTGCTCCTCAAGGTCACCGACGGCGCGGTGGTCCGGCTGGACGCCGAGACCCTGTATCTCGGCGAGACGGTCATCGCCAAGGGCACGCCGCTGACCGAGGAGTCGGTGCAGGCGGCGATGACCGAGGCCCGGTCTATGGTCGCGGTCCAGATCGAGTCGTTCGCCGTGAACACGCTGGAGTTCCTGCGACGCGAGCACGAGCTGCTCACCAACGGCATCCCCGCGCCCGACATGGAAACGGACATGAACGGCCGGCATGTCCTGGTAGTGGTACGCGGCTACCACTATCGGGAGGATCTCGCCGCCTTGCGGCCCTACATCCGTGAGTACAAGCCGGTGATGGTGGCCGTGGACGGCGGCGCGGACGCCCTGATGGAGGCCGGCTACCGGCCCGACGCCATCTTCGGGGATATGGATTCGGTCTCGGATGCGGCGCTGCTCTGCGGCGCGGAACTCGTGGTCCACGCCTACCCGGATGGCCGTGCCCCTGGGCTGGACCGGGTGCGTGAGCTCGGCTTGGACGCCGTCAAATGCCCGGCTCCGGGGACGAGCGAGGACGTCGCCCTGCTCGTCGCCGACGCCAAGGGAGCGAGCCTGATCGCGGTGGTCGGCACGCACCATACGCTTGAGGAGTTCCTGGACAAGGGCCGGCCGGGGATGTCCAGCACGTTCATCACGCATCTGCGGGTCGCGAGCAAGCTGGTCAACGCCCGGGGCGTACACCAGCTGTACCAGAGCCGCATCTCGGGCTGGGCGCTGCTCATGCTGGTGCTCGCCGCGGCGGTCACCGTGTTCGTCGCGGTGGTGTTCTCACCCGCAAGCCCCGTCCTGGCCAGGTACTTCGAGGCAACCTGGCATTCATTCACCTACTGGCTGACCGGAAAACTCTAGTGATCGACTTCCGCTATCACGTAGTCTCCATCGTGGCCGTGTTCCTGGCGCTGGCGATCGGGATCGTGCTCGGCTCCACCGAACTGCAAGGACCCACGTTCAACATCTTGAACCACACCACCGCGAAACTGCAGAACGAGTACGACCAGGCGCGCAGTCAGCTGGCCACGGCCCAGTCGCAGGCCAATCAGGGCGAGCAGTATGCCGCGGCGGTCGAGCCGGCGGTGCTGCGCGACCTGCTGCCCGGCCAGCGGCTGCTGATCGTCACCGAGCCGGGCGCGCAGCCTTCTGTCGTCAGCGGGATCGCCGCCGCGGCGGCCGACGCGGGCGCCAGCGTCACCGGGCAGATCGCCCTGCAGCCGAAGTTCTTCGACACCAGCGACACTACGCGGGACAGCCTGAACCAGACCACCCAGGACGTGGCCCAGGCCGCCAACATCGTGCTGACGCCTGCCGATAGCTTCCAGCAGCAGGCCGCTCAGGTGATAGGCAGCGAGATCCTGGTCAAGTCGGCCAGCGCTAGCCCCAGCCCCGGCAGCCCGGCCAGCACCAGCCCGGCCAGCACCAGCCCGGCCAGCACCAGCCCGGCCAGCACCAGCCCGGCCAGCACCGATCAGGGCACCAGCGCGCGGACGACGATGCTCTCGGCCTACGCGAGCTCCGGGTTCCTGAGCACCACCGGCCAGCCGGCCACGCCGGCCACGCTCGTCGTCATCGTGACCCCGCAGAACGCGCCCGCGGACGGGGCCGCGGACCCCTATGACCAGGTACTCGTGCCGCTGGCCACCGAACTGGCGGCCAGCAGCTCAGCCACCGTGGTCGCGGGCTCGTCGGCGGGTTCCGGGCCGGGCAGCCCGATCGCGGTCCTGCGCTCCAGCAACGTGTCCAACCAGGTATCTTCGGTCGACGACGCCGACCTGGTATCCGGGCAGACCGTGACCATCCAGGCCCTGGCGGCGTTGTTCCACGGCGGCAAGGCCGGCAGCTACGGGTTCACGGACAACGGCGCGAGCGCCGTCGCCCCGACGCCCGCGCCTACGCCGTCCGCTTCTCCGTCCCCGACCGCGTCGGCTACGGTGTCGGCCAACAAGAAGGCAAAGAAATGAGCGGTGGCACTGACGGGCGCGCGTCCATCGGCCGGCGGCTGATCGCGGCCGCGGCCGGCGCCGCGACCGCGGCGGCCGCGGCGAGGCTCGCCTACACGGCCCTGAACCGGCGTCCGCCGGGCGGCACCAAGACCTGGTCCCGGACCAACCACCGCGATGAGCCGGTCACCCTGCTGGAGGGACCCGCCGCGACGGCCGGCGCGATCGCCGGCCTGCTCACCCAGGCGGCCCTCGCCCCCGGCCGGCGCCGCACCACCGCGATGGCCGTAAGCGGAGCCGGCGCGGCGGCGTTCGGCGGCTACGACGACCTGGCCGGCTCGGGAGACCGGCGCGGGTTCCGCGGCCACCTCGGCGCGCTCCGGCACGGCGAGGTGACCACGGGGGCGGTGAAGCTGGGCGGTATCGGGGCCGTCGGCCTCCTCGGCGCCGTGGTGGCGGGCGGTTCGCCCGCCGACGTCGTCATCAACGCCGGGCTCATCGCCGGGAGCGCCAACCTGCTCAACCTGTTCGACCTGCGGCCCGGGCGGGCCATCAAGGTCGCGGTCGCCTCCGGCGCGCTGATCGCGGTAGCCCCGGACACGAGAGAGTCCGCCCTGCCGCCGCTGGCGGCCGCGCTGGTCCTGCTGCCTGAGGACCTCGGCGAGCGGGCCATGCTCGGCGACGCGGGCGCGAACGGGCTGGGCGCGATGCTCGGCGCTGCGGCCGCCGGCCTGCCCGGCCGGCCAGGATCGCGCTGCTCGCCGGGATCACCGGGCTGACGGCGGCCAGCGAGAAGGTCAGCTTCACCAAGGTCATCGAGCGCACCCCGGCGCTGCACTGGCTGGACATGCTGGGCCGGCGCCCCGCTGGCCAGGTGCCCGCGGTGCCCGTCCCGGCTCAGCGCCGGACCACGATGAAGCTGACGGGCGCAGGCACGACGGCTCGTTCGGCAGAAAATTCCGATCTAGCGCCGCCGGAAGAATGACCGCGCCCGTGGCCGAGCGGGGGAGTGCTCGGCAGCGGAGCGGGGGGATCGGCCGCGCGGCGGTGCTGATCGGCGCCATCACGATGCTGGCGCGGGTGATCGGGTTCGGCCGTCAGGTCGTGTTCGCGCACACGGTCCAGGCGTCGTGCCTGGGCACCGCGTACACCACGGCGAACATGGTGCCGAACATCATCTTCGACATCATCATGGGCGGCGCCCTGACCGCGGTCGTGGTACCGGTGCTGGCCGGGCCCGCGTCGCTGGCCGCCGGCGGGGCAGCGCCGGCATCGGCCGACCGCGAGCAGGTACGGCAGACGTCGGCCGCGCTGATCAGCTGGGCGGTGCTGCTACTCGCCCCGGTCAGCGTCCTGGTCGCGGTCGTCGCGCGGCCGCTGGTGTCGCTGCTGCTCGGCGGGACGCCGGGATGCCCGCGGGCCACGATGGTCGCCCTGGGCGCGCGGATGCTCGTGGTGTTCGCGCCGCAGATCCTGCTGTATGGCCTGGCCGTCGTGCTGTACGGCATCCTGCAATCGCACCGCAGGTTCGTCGCGCCTGCGCTGGCGCCGGTGCTTTCCAGCCTGGTGGTCATCGGCGCGTACTTCTGGTTCGACGCCGTCGGCCACGGTGACCAGGACCTGCTGCGGCCGGTGCCCACGCAGGCCTGGGTGATCCTGGCCGCCGGGACCACCGCGGGGGTCGCGGCCCTGGTCGTGACCCCGCTCATCCCCGTGGCCCGGCTCCGGCTCCGGCTGAGGCCCGCGTGGCGGTTCCCGGCCGGGGTGGGCGTGCGGGTCCGCTCGCTGGCCGCCGCGGGCATCGCCACGCTCGTCGCGCAGGACGCCTCGGTAGCGGTGGTGATCGTGCTCGCCAACGCCCGCGGCGGCCCAGGCGCGCTCGTGCTTTACAGCTTCGCGTGGGCGGTGTTCTTCGTTCCGTACGCCGTGCTGGCCGTGCCGATCGCCACCAGCGCGTTCCCCGAGCTGTCCACCCGTGATGACCAGTTCGACGCCACCAGCGCCACGTCCACGCGGGCCGTGACGGTGGCGTCCTGGCTGGGCGTGGCGGGGATGGTAGGCACCTGCCTTCCGCTGGCGCGGGTCTTCCAGTCCCACGTCGGCCAGGCGGCCGATGCCAGGCAGCTGGCGATCGCGCTGGTCGCGTTCGCGCCGGGGCTGGTCGGGTACGGCCTGACCGCGAACCTGTCCCGGGTGCTCTACGCCTACGGGCGGAGCCGGGCCGCCGCCCTGGCGGTCAGCGGCGGCTGGCTGCTGGTGATCGTCGCGGACCTGCTGATCGTGCCGTTCGTGCCACGGACCACGGTCGTGGCCTGGCTCGGGGCCGGCACGACCATCGGGCTGACCGGCTCCGGGGTGGCGCTGCTCGTGCTCGTCCGCCGGCTCCGCGGGCCCGAAGCGCTGCGCGGTTGCGCGCGCGCCGGGCTGGCCGGGCTGGCGGGCGCGCTGGCGGGGGCCGCGGCCGGGCTCGCGGTGGCAATGGGGATCCCGGTGGAGGGTTTCCTGCCGAACGTGGCCCTCACGCTGCTGACCAGCGCCGTCGTGCTGGTCGCCTTCTTCGCGGTGGTGGCGCTGGTCGACGGCGGAGACCTGCGCGCGGTGCTGCGACGGGTCTTCCGGATTTGAAAGTCGCGTTCGTGCTCGGCACAAGTACGGGGGGGACAGGGCGGCACGTCCGCATGCTCGCGGCGGGATGCGCGGCCCAGGGCCTGCCCGTCGAGGTGTGGGGTCCCGCGCAGACCGATCGTGACTTCGGGTTCGGTGATGTTGCCGGGGCCGGGTTCGCCGCGGTGGATATCGCGGACCGGCCAAGTGTGGCACGTGACCTGCGGACCATCGCGCGACTGCGCCGCCTGGCCGGCGCCTGGCGGCCCGGCGTGGTGCACGCGCACGGCCTGCGGGCCGGCGCGCTCAGCGCGATCGCGACGGCGCTCGTCCGGCCCACCGTGTACGACCCGCGGCCTGCGCTGATCGTGACCGTCCACAACGCGCCCGCCGCGGGCGGCCTTACCGGCGCGGTGTACCGCGTGCTCGAAATGATCGTCGCCCGCACCGCAAACTCCGTCCTGTGCGTCTCCCCGGACCTGGAAGAGCGGATGCGCGCGGCCGGCGGCCAACGCGTCGGCCGCGCCCTGGTCCCGGCGTCCCCCACCCCGGCTTTCCCTGTCCCGGTCTCCGCCGCCGCTCTGGGCTTCGATCAGGACCGTCCCGTGGTGCTGGCCGTCGGCCGGCTCGCCGCCCAGAAAGGGTTCGGCATCCTGCTCCAGGCCGCCACCCGGTGGCGGGATCTGCGGCCCCGGCCCCTGCTCGTCATCGCGGGCGAAGGTCCGCTCGAGACCCAGCTCAGGGCTGAGGCGGACCGGCTGCGCCTCGACGCCCGGTTCACCGGCCAGCGCGACGACGTGCCCGCGCTGCTGGCCGCCGCCGCCGTGTTCGTACTGCCCAGCCTCTGGGAGGGCCAGCCGCTCATCCTGCAGGAAGCGTTGCGCGCGGGCGTGCCGGTCGTGGCCACCCGCGTCGGCGGCACGCCCGTCCTCGCCGGCGAGGACGCCGCCCTGCTCGTCCCGCCCGGCGACCCGGAGTCCCTGGCCGACGCGGTGCGGGCGGTACTCGCCGATCCCGGGCTCGAACACCGGCTGCGCCAGGCGGCCGCCGAGCGGGCCTGCGCGCTGCCGGCCGAAGACGACGCGGTGGCCGCGGCCCTCGCCGAATACGGCCGGCTCACCCGCCGGCGGTAGCGGAGTGCGGCGCCGACGCGGGCAGGTCGGCCAGCACGCGGCGCAGGTCACCGAACGTTCGTGCGTTCAGCGCCGCGGTAATCCGCTCGCCGAGTTCTTCGTAGGTGAGCCGGCCCTCGGTGTAGTGGTCGCGCAGCCGGGCCATGGCGTCCTCGCGGTCGGCTTCGGATGTCCGGATATGGTCATCGGCGGCCGGGTGAGCGGCGGCGCGCCTGAGGCGGCCGTCGGCGGCGTCCAGCCACCGGATCACCGAATCCAGCCTGAACAGCTGGGCGTCGATCGCCAGCATCAGACGCAGGTCGTCACCGGCCTCGTCCTGCTTGATCCTGGTCCACTGCTGCATCAGCTCCACTAGGCCACGACGGTGCACTTGGACCACCTCGTGCACGTCGGTACCTGGCACCCGCAGCGCTACCAGGATCTTCGCGGCCAGCTCATCGTGCGGCCAGGCGGCCGGGTCGGGGAGCGTGTGCAGCCATCTGGCCAGCTCCCGTTCCCCGCCGGCGGTGATCCGGAACTCCTTCTCCGGGCCGTCCGTCCCGGCGACGCCTGACTCCACCAGCCCGTCGCGCTCCAACCGCCGCAGCGTCGTGTCCACCTGGGCCGCGGGCGGCGGGCGCGTCCAGCCGGCCCTCGTCTCGAGCGCTTCGCGGAGCTGCCGGCTGTTCCCGGGTCCCCCGCTCAGCAGCACCAGCAGGGCATACCGGATACTCACGACGTCGCACACCCCGGCCCCGTGGTCACTCGATCGGCTGACGGCCGAGGGTGGACGGTTCCCGCCCGGCCAGCAGCCAGCCGGCGACCACCGCGACCAGCGGCATGCCGATGAGAATGATCAGCAGGTTCTCCGTGGGGACGCTGGACAGCTCGGACAGGCCGTCGAGCGGGTTGTCCCAGGAATAGGCGATCGCGGCGACGTAGGCCGCCATCGTGCCGAGCACGGCACCGAGCAGGGCGAGGGCGCCGGCCGTGGCGGCGGTGAGATTGCGGCGGGTCAGGCTGCCGGCCCCGGTGGCGGCCAGCGTGCGCAGGTCGCCGGCGGTCTCGCTGCGGATGAGGCCGATCGACATGGCCAGGATGCCCAGGGCGAGCGCGATCCCGAACACCGTGGCCCAGTTGAGGATCTCCGCCGAGGAAGGTGCGCTCGACTTCGTCTCGATGCTCAGGCCCGCCGCGGCCGCGGTGAGCCTGGCGTTGGTGATCTGCGCGGCGGTGGGCGGGTTCGGGGTCTGGATGAGCCACCCGGCCGCGCTGGCCTTCAGGCCGAGCTGGTGCATGGCGTGCTCGGTGATCACGGTGTTCGGGGCCGACGTGCCGGACGGAAGGGCGCTGACCTCCTGGATCACCGGATTGGCCACGCAGCTGCCGGCCGGGCAGGGGTAGCTCTGCGGGCCGTTGCCTGGACCGTTGCCGCCGCCCGGCCCGATATTGTCCTGGGGGCCTTTGCCGTAGCTGAGCTGCATGCGGGAGATGCCGGACAGCCCGGGCCGCATGCTGAGGATGTCCGCCGCGGGGTCGACCTGAGAAGCCTTGATCCCGAAGGCCTGCAGCAGCTGCGGGGTGGCCACGTACACCGGTCCGGACCAGCTACGTCCGGTCGCGGCGTGTACGAGCGAGGCGCCGGTCTGGTCGAGCTGGATGACGTCGTGCGAGCCGAGCGCGGCCGCAATCCCGCCTGCGGCCGCCGCCATGGACTGCTCGCTTTCCGGCGCGGTCCCGCTGGATCCGTTGCCCGGCCCGCCGGGTCCGCCGCCGCCGTACGCGCCGTTGGGCGTGTAGACGATGACCTGGTTCGACGCCAGGTTCGGCCCCGCATAGTCGAGGACGTTCCCGTACCGCTCCGCGGTCAGGACGCAGACGAGGGCGGCGATCAGCACGCCGAGGCTGATGGCCGCGAGGGCGGAGCCTGAGCGTGCCCGGTAGCGGACCAGGTCGCGCAGGGCCAGGCGCACCGCGATCGGGGCCCGCTGGCCGAGCCTGGCCAGCACCACCAGGCCGAAGGGGGAGAGCAGGATGACCGCCGCGATGAGCGTGACGAAGCCGAAGACGAGCTCGGGTGCTCCGCCGCCGCCGGATTGCTTGCCGGTGTAGGAGAACAAGACCGCGGAGATCACGATGAGGACGACGCCGGGTATGGCCGAGCGGTGGACTCGCTTCGGCGGAGCCTGGCCGCCCGGACAGGGCGGTCACGATCGGGACCCTGGTGATCGAGCGGGCCGGGCGTGCGGCCGCGAGGTAGGTGGCGATGACGGCCAGCGCCATCGCGGGCCCGATGACGTTCCACGGCAGCTGGAACGCCCCGATCACGTGATGGGAGCTCGACTCGACGCTCGGCCGGTAGGCCAGCCAGGCGGCCAGGCCAAGGACGGCCCCGGCCAGCGCGCCGACGACACCCACCAGGGCGCCGTTGGCCCGGACCACGAGACGGATGTTCCTATCGGTCGCGCCGAGGGCGCCGAGCATCCCCAGGGAGCGCAGCCGGCGCTGCGCCAGCACGGTGAAGCCGCCCACCGCCACCAGGGCGATGAGGATCATGCCGACCGTCGCCAGCGCGAGCACGATGGTCTCGGGGTTGAGCGGGTTGCCCGCCGCCGCCGACCGCACGCTCTGCACGTTCGGCCCGAGCGAGGCGGGATCGACCCCGGGGGCGTCGAACAGCACAGTGACCTGGGTCGGCGCACTGACCTGGCCCGGCACGACGAGGGCGAACTCGTCGAGCAAGCTCTGCGGGTTCTCGACGATGCCGACCACCTGACGCGTCTGCCCGCCCTGGTGCCAGCGGTCACCGATCGTGAGATCGAAGGTGGAGGCTACGCCGCTGGTCACGGCCACCTGGCCGGGATCAGCCGGGTAGTGCCCGGCGACCAGGGAGAGCATCGGCTGGCCGAATGGGCCGTGCGGGTTCTGGGCGCGCAGGTCATAGGTGTTGATCGAGCCGGGGACGGCCACGGCCTGGTTCTCGATGACGTCGACGTGGCCGAAGCGCTGCTGCAGCGCGGCGATCTGGCTGGCCACGCGCGGGCCGCCGCTCTGGAACGTGGCCAGGTCGGTGGCGGTGCCGAAACCCGCGTTGGCGGGGGGCGGCGTGTTGGTCGCCACCGCCGCCCCGAGGACGGTCGCGCCCACCGCGACGATGATGAGCGCCAGGACCAGCAGCTGCTGGCGCCACTCACGGCGGAACATCCGCCATGCCCAGTGGATTACCGCGCGCCGGGCCGGAAGACCCCCGTTTCCGGCTCCCGCCTGGGAAGGGCGCTCGCGCAGGGCGGTGCTCACTGGCCCGGGCCAGACACGCGGGGGCCTCCGGGGGGTCGTCCGCCCGGGGCCGTACTGAGCAATGACTCGGGACCGGGCCGGGGGGCGGTCTGGTCGATCACGCGCCCGTCACGCAGGAACACCACCCGGTCGGCCCACGAGGCCAGCTGCGCGTCGTGGGTTACCACCACGGCGGCCACGCCACGCTTGCACGCGTCGTGGATCAGCCGCATGACCGCCTCCGCGTTCACCGAGTCCAGCGCCCCGGACGGCTCGTCGGCCAGCAGCAGGCGGCGTTCCCCGGCCACCGCGCGGGCGATCGCCACCCGCTGCCGCTCTCCGCCGGACAGCTCATCGGGGAACCGGGACGACCGCTCGCCCAGGCCGAGTCCCTCCAGCGCGCGCAGGCCGGCCGCGCGGGCCTTCCCGGCGCCCATGCCGTCGAGTTCCAGGGGCAGGGCGACGTTCTCCGCCGCGGTCAGCCCGGGCAGCAGGTTGAAATCCTGGAACACGTACCCGACCGTGCGGCGCCGCATCCGGGCCTTGTCGTTGCGTGACATCCCCGACAGCGCCACGCCCCCGACCAGCACCTCCCCGTCGGTCGGGTCCTCCAGGCTCCCGGCGATGGTCAGCAGGGTGGACTTGCCTGAGCCACTCGGGCCCATCACCGCCACCATGGCCCCCGCCTCGACCGACAAGTCCACGCCGCGCAGCGCCTGCACCTCGGCTGCGCCCTGCCCGTAGATCTTCGACACTCTTCGCAGTTCCAGTACGGTCATCGCCGTACCCCCGTTTCGTTTTCGCGCTCTAGATCCGGCCCGCTCATAACGGCATTCCCATCCTGAGCCGCCGCCTCGGCAGCGCCGCCGGAGCAGGCTGCGGAGGGTCAACGGCGGCGCGCTTGAGGCGCCCGTCAGCGGAGTCCAGCCACCGGATGACCGCATCCAGCCGGAACAGCTCCGCGTCGACCACCAGCGCCAGGTTCAGGTCGAACCCGGCTTCGTCCTCTTTGATCCTGGTCCACTGCTGCATCAGCTCTACCAGGTAGCGGCGGTGTGCCTGGATCACCTCGTGCACGTCCGTGCCGGGTACCCGCACCGCCACCAGCACCTTCATGACCAGCTCGTCACGCGGCGGGGAGGCCAGGTCCGGTGGCGTGCGCAGCCACCGGGTCAGCTCCGCCGCGCCTTCGACGGTGATCCGGAACCCCTTCTGCGGCCCGTCGTCCCCGGTGTCCTCGGCTTCCACCAGCCCGTCGCGCTCGAGCCGCTGCAGCGTCGTGTACACCTGCCCCACGTTCAGCGGCCACACCTCGCCGGTCCGCGCCTCGAACTCCTCGCGCAGCTGCAGCCCGTACTTGGGCCCTTCGCTGAGCAGCGCGAGCAACGCATGCCGGACGCTCATCCGGTCGCCCCATCAAGCATCATACCCAGCATGATACTGAGTATAGAGGCGATCCGCTACCCGGATTTCCTTACGAACCGGTCTTTCCTGTTCGGGCGGCCCGGGTTCAGGCTGAGCGGGCGATATTCTCCTCGACTCGACCGCGGCCAGAACCTGCGCTGGCTACACCCGGCTCCACTCGATCTTCAGCCCGCGCCCCTGCGCGCGTCCGGCCTCGGCGGCGGGCTGGCGGGTGGACGGGTCCAGCGGGTTCGTGCCCATCGCCGCCCACGACGCCTCGTCCGGCCCGACGACCGCGACCTCGGCGCCTCCGGCCCGCAGCTCCGCCATGGCCTGGGTCAGCGGCTTTTCAACCGGGAACAGGTCGACGTTCGCCAGCGGCGCGATCACGAGCACCCGTGACGCACCGGCCGCGTAGTCGGCGTTCTCCCCGGAGCGCACGCCGCCGTCTATGTAGCGGCGCCCGCCGATCGTCACGGGCGGCCACACGCCTGGTACGGCGCAGCTCGCCGCGACGGCGTCGACCAGGCTGACGCCTGAGGAGTTGTCGAACACCCGCGGCTCACCGCTGTCGGCATCCACCGCGACGATCTTCAGGGCCCAGGCGGGCCACTCGTGCGACGGCAGCCGTGACTCGATCGCCGCGCGTCGTTCCTGCGCCGGCACGGTCGCGGCGCTGAGCGCGAACCTGCCCGCCGCACGCCGGATTTCCGGGACCGTGGTGGCGCCCTGCATCGCGGCGGCGACCCGCGTACCGAAGCTCTCCAGATCCAGGTCCGCCATGATCTCGGCAGCCTGCCGCTCTGGCTCGACCTGCCGCGCGTACAGTTCCTCCAGGCTCAGCCCGCTCCCCAGCTGCGCCGCGACGGTGGAGCCCGCCGACGTTCCCACGATCAGGTCAGCCTGCGTGACGTCCTGACCCGCGTCGGCCAGCCCCGCCAGCAGCCCAGTGATCCACGCGATCCCAGCGACACCTCCGCCGCCTAGCACCAGCGCCTCAGTCATGTCCCGTCCTCGCCCCGTCGACGTGTTCATGAGAACTCTAGTAAGGGACGGTGGGCGCGAGTCACCTCAGGCGGGGACTGAATCTGGCTTGAGGCGGTCGGCTGGCCGCGGGGAGACCGGCGAGTCGGCCAGGATGGCCTCGCCCTTGACCAGCCACGAAAAGCCGAACGCGACGATCGCGAGGGCCTCGAACCAGAACAGCCATTGCGTGACCGCCTTGACCGAATCCGGCCAGTAATTCTGCACGAAGGCGAGGACCACGCCCGCCAGGATCAGCCAGGCGCACAACGAGTAGATCCGGTCCCTTGTCTTTTTCCTGTCGGTCCGGACGTTTTCCGGATCGGCGTACCTGAAGAGCAGGGCCAGACCTAGGCGTTTAATGACCTGTAGCCAGCCGGGCTTCCCGCCTGCACCGGCCGCCGCCTTTGTCTGAGTGAACTGGAGCGACATCAGGGCCAGTGACACCAAGGCCACTCCGGCAACATACGGGTGGACCCGGCCGACCCACGCCGGGCTGAAAGACGGGTCAGACGTCGGCAGGAAGGCCACCCCGATGGCCGCGCCGCCCGCGACGTTAGTAATCCAGGAATCGAGGCGATCGTATCCGTTGTACGTGATAAGGAACGCGCCGAGTATGCACAGCGATGCGACCAGGACGTTGCGCATCGGCGAATAGTAGTAACCGCTCACGGAATACGGCACGGCGTGGCCGAAGGCGATCACCCCCAGACGCAGGACGACAGGCAGCAAGATGGCGATGATCCCCACCGTCCTGCGCAGGTTCATGTACGAGATGACGTAGCTGCCGGATTCTCCTTGGCTCATCTGCCCGCCGCCTTCCCCAGCCTGATCACACTGTTGATCACGCTCCTCACTGAGCACGGGGGGCGGAGGTTCCGGCCTGATACACCCGTGCGCCGACACGATTTGGTCAAGAAGTGCTGGTCACCATCGGCCCTGGGTGAGAAGATGGGGGTATGAGTATTGGCGCGGATAACCGGATGCGGCAGTTCGTCGCGGCCTGGGACGCCGCCACGACCGTGGTGGCCGAGTGGGCGGAGCGGACCTCGGCGGTGACCGTCGAGTCGTTCCATAAGCTCACCAACGACCCGGCCGTTCGTGCGGTGATCGACGGATGGCGCATCGGGCCGGTCTGGGCCCGGCGTTACTGTGACTGCCGCTGCGCTAAGTCACACCCCGATGATGTCGGGGTGTGTGACGGGCACGCGGTGATCATGAGGCGAGTCACCACGGACCAGGACGGTGACGTGGATGTGCCGCTGTGCGCACCGTGCGCCGTGGCCCAGGGGGTCGCGGAGCAGTCCAGGTAACCCTGGTCATGCCGGGCGGCGAACAGGACGGGCCCGGACCGCAGCCTTCTCGTCACGACAAGCGTCTTTACTTCCTGCTCATGACGATCTGCATCGGCTTGTTCGTTCTTGCCTGGGCGGTCGTGGAGCGGTACTCGGTGGTCGCGGCGGTTATCTTGTCCGTGGTGGCGCTGGTCATTCCGCCGTTCGCCGCGATCATCGCGAACGTGGCCAGCGCCACCGACCGCCGCCGTCCCTGACGTGCGGTTACGGCGCGATCCAGTCGCGCGCGACCAGCCCGGCCACCTCTTCGAGCAGCGGGCCGGCCTGGTCACGGCAGCGATCGAGGTCAGGCTCTATATCGGCGAGCGCGTAGGCCCCTGAAATGCCGACCGAGCCGAGCTGGCTGGCGGTCAGCGAGCACACTCCGGCCACCGCGACCACCGGCAGGTCAGGCGCCACCGCGGCGGCCGCGCGGGCGACTCCGACCGGAGCCTTCCCGTGCAGCGTCTGCTGGTCCAGCGCCCCCTCGCCGGTGATGACCAGCCGGGCGCCGGACAGGTGACTGGCGAAGGAGAGCATGTCCAGCATGAGCTCGATGCCTGGCCGGATCGTGGCGCCGAGGAACGCCAGCGTCGCGAAGCCGAGACCGCCCGCCGCGCCCGCGCCCCGCTCCTGTCGGCTGACCCGGCCGAGTGTCTCCTCGGCCACGTCCGCCCAGCGGGTAAGGCCGTCCTCGAGGCAGATCACGTCCCCGGCGGTCGCGCCCTTCTGCGGCGCGTAGACCACCGCGGCGCCGCTCGGGCCGAGCAGCGGGTTGTCCACGTCCGTGGCCGCGATCACCTCGGTGCCCGACAGGTCCTTCAGTTGGGAGAGGTCGATCCGGTGCAACCGCGCCAAGGCGGCCCCGCCCGGCGGGAGCTGGCTGCCTGACTCGTCAAGCAGCCGGGCGCCCAGCGCCGTGACCAGGCCCGCGCCGCCGTCGGTGGACGCGACGCCGCCCAAGCCGAGCACGATCCGCTTCGCCCGCATCCTGATCGCCGTGAGAATGAGCTCCCCGACCCCGCGGCTGGAGGCGGTCAGCGGCGCCGGTATGCCATCCGGCAGCCGGCTCAGCCCGCAGGCCTGAGCGGACTCGATGATGGCGGTTCCCTCGCTGACGGCGAAGGCGGCCGTGGTGGCCAGGCCCGTCGGCCCGCGGACGCCCATCTCCACCCGGCGGTACCCGGCCGCCTCCGCCGCGTCGACGGTGCCTTCCCCGCCGTCCGCGATAGGTACCTGCACGGTGGCCAGTCCCGGGCGGGCCCGGGCCAGCCCCGCGGCCACCGACGCGGCCACCTGGGGGGCGGTGAGCGTTCCCTTGAACTTGTCCGGAGCGACCACTACGTGGCTCATAAGCTCTATGAGATCATGCGGAAGTATTCTCGTAGGCCGATAGATATCAGGCTGTTTCTTCCCAGCGGTGGGCAGCCGCCAGGACCGGCTTCGGTGCCGCCGATGCGGGTGGGGCCTTCGGCGACGACAGACGGCAGGTGCCGGGGTCCATGGCCATCAAACCCAGCGAAACGCGGCCTACCCGATCCAGGTGAGATCGAAGATCCGGATCAGCTCGGCATTGTCATCGACGTGGAAGGTAAGCAGGCCCAGCCGGAGCCGAACACGGTCCGACGGTATGCCGGATCGTCGCCGGGCGGCATTACGACTGCGTCCCAGGGCTCCTCTACCAATTCCACGACTCGGTCCAGCAGTGCGTCGAAAGCCTCGCTGGGCAGGCCGTTGAGCTGGACTAGGGCGTAGGCCTCGAAACGGACGCGATAGGTCACCGGCGGTTCAGGCGGGCGGGCCAGCCTGGGACGATCTCCTCGATCGGCACTGACCCTTCCAGGCTGCCGGCCAGCGCGGCCTCCCGCACATCAGCGAGACGGGCCTCAAAACCCGGCTCCGAGTAGGCGGCTGCGGTCAGCCGCCACAGCCTGAGCAGGTCATGAAGTGCCCGGTAGCCCTCAGGCCTCCGGGCAGCCTCCGCCGCGGCCGCATACTCGTCGAGAAACTGCTCACGGAACCGCTCGGGCAGCACGCGCAGGGTCTCTACCGGGTCATCCGGATCATGCTCCTGCGCAGGCTGAGCGCTCATGACAACTAGGCTATCGCTCCGCCCCGCCGGTTCAGGGCTGGCGACGCGTTCTCGTGAGCTGATACTCCTCAGGCGGTTTCCTCCCAGCGGCGCCTGGCGGCGGCGAGGCCCTGGTCGGTCAGCGAGCCGTACAGCCGGAGCCGGGCTACCCCGCCGTCGGGGAAAATGTTCAGCCGCACGTGGGTGGCTGGCGCGCCATCCAGCCGGAACCGGTGCGGGGTGTCGGGCAGTAGCCGGACGCGCGGCAGCAGATCGCGCCAGGCGTTGTTGTCGGTCAGCGAGGCGCCCGTGCTCGCGTCCAGCGTCTGCAGCGAGGCGGTGTCGGGCTGGTTACCCCGGTACCAGGACGTGTCGATCTCCGCGAGCTTGATGACCCCGTGCGCCGCCAGCCGGATGACCAGCCATTCGTTTCCGGGCTTGCGGCGCCTGCGGGTTTCCCAGCCTTCGCCCATCACCCGCGAAAGGCCCGGCGATATCACGTTGCGCGGCGAGGAATAGTAGTTCCGGTCGCTGCGGGCCGCCACGTCGGCGCCGTTCTCCAGCGCCGCGAGATCGAAGGTCAGGCCGTCGAGCAGGGCCGGATCAGGCACTACCTCACCGTGGACGTGCAGCCGGGCCACGCCCCCGTCGGGGAAGATATTCAGCCGGACGTGGGTGAACCTGCGCCCCGAGCTGACCTTGAACGCGTGCCGGGCATCGCCGGTCAGCAGGCCACGCGGCACGATCTCCTGCCAGGCCCGGGACCCGGTACCGTCACCCGGTTCTGCGGCCAGCTCAGCCGCGGTCGGATACCCGCTCGCCGAGAGGGCGTCCGCCGAGCAGGCCTGCGGGTAGTTCCCGGTAAAGAACGCGGTGTCGACCACGATGGACCGCACGACCCCGGGCACCCCCAGCCGGACGACCGCCCAGTCGCGGACCGTCCGTTCCGGCAGCGCCCCGTCCGGCCCGCGCCGCCGCCGGGTCTCCCACCCGTCGTACACCTGCCCCTTAGGGCCGTATGTGCCCGGTACGAAGACCGGTGCGTCCGGTTTGATCAGGTTTTCCTTGGCGGCGAAAAACTCGTCGCTGGCCGCCGCCACCGATCCTCGCAGCCGGAGCAAGTCGGGAAGAAGTTGCTCATCCATACACCGATCATTCCCCATCAGCCCCGTTTCAGTAGCCGGCCAACTGGTTCACCATCCGGCGCACCGCTTTCCGCGTCGAGCAGCGCGGTACCGCGCAGCCACGTCTGCCGTACCCGCCCGGTCAGCGTCCGCCCCGCGTAGGGCGTCACCGGGTGCCGGTGCTGCAGCCGGGCCGCGTCCACCATGTAGGCCCCGTCCGGATCGAAGGCCACCAGGTCAGCGTCGTACCCCACCGCCAGGCGTCCCTTCGCGGGCAAGCCCGCGAGGGCGGCCGGGGCCGCTGCCATCCACCGCGCAACGTCGTCCAGGGGCCGCCCGCGCCGCCGCGCCATCGTCCATACCGCGGACAGGCCGAGCTGGAGCGAGGCGATTCCGCCCCACGCCTGGCCGAAGTCGCCGGAGCCGAAGGACTTGAGCTCGGGCGGGCAGGGGGAGTGGTCGGACACCACGCAGTCGATCACGCCGGCCTCCACCCCGCGCCACAGCGCCTCGCGGTTGACCGAATCCCGGACCGGCGGGCAGCACTTGAACTCGGTGGCTCCGTCGGGTACCTGCTCGGATGCGAAGTACAGGTAGTGCGGGCAGGTCTCGGCGGTCAGCCGGATGCCCGCGGCCTTGGCTCCGGCGATCATGGCGACGCATTCGGCCGCGGACAGGTGCACGATGTGGACCCGGGCGCCCGTGGCGGCGGCGCCGGAGATCACCTTCTCGATGGCACGACGTTCCGCGACGGGCGGCCTGGACGCGACGAACGCGCCGTAGTCACGGCCGGACGCCGGCTTGATCTCGGCTCCGTCTTCGGCGTGCACGATCAGCAGCGCGTCCACCGCGGCCAGCGTGCTCAGCACCGACCGCAGTTCGGCCATCCCGAGCGGGGGGAACTCGGGCACGCCGGAATCGAGCAGGAAGCACTTGAAACCGATCACCCCGGCCTCATGCAATGGCCGCAGCGAGGCCTCGCCGCCGGGCACCGCGCCGCCCCAGAACGCCACGTCCACCCAGCATTTCCCGGCCGCGGCTGCGCGCTTATGCTCGAGCGCCGCCACCGACACGGTGGGCGGGAGCGAGTTGAGCGGCATGTCGCACACCGTGGTGATTCCGCCCGCCGCGGCGGCCCGGGTGGCGGTCGCGAACCCTTCCCACTCGGTCCGGCCGGGCTCGTTGACGTGCACGTGGGTGTCGACCAGGCCGGGCAGCAGCGCGACGTCGCCGAGATCCACGTCGCGGCCGGCGTCGAGGCGCGCGCCGTAATCGTGTACGGCCGCGATGGCCGGCCCGCTCACCGCGACCGACGCCGCCCGCGTCCCGCCGGGCAGCACCGTCCGCCGGGACCGGACGACCAGGTCATACCTCATCCGGCGCCGGCCCCGCTGGCCCGGATAGGGACTCGACGACTTTCAGCAGCGCCGAATGGTCGAGGGAGCCGTACCCCTGCGCGCGGGCCGCGGCGATGAGCTGGGCGGCCCGGCCGCCCAGCGCCGCGAGCCGGTCCATGGACGACTGCTTGTGGTCATGCCCGGCCACCTGGTGCCCGGCCCTGACCAGGTTCGCGGCCATCGGGCTGCCCATGATGCCCAGGCCGATGAATCCGATCCGGGACATCCGCCGTCACCTCCAGCCAAAGCTCGACGAGCTATCCGCCGGGTCGAGGGGTTTGTATTCGCAGCCGATCCAGCCGGGGTAACCCTGCGCGGCGAGCTGGCCGAACAAGGCCTGGTAATCCAGCTCACCCGTGCCCGGAGCGCCGCGGTCAGGGACGTCGGCGACCTGGATATGCGCGATGTCGGCCGCGTCACGGGCCAGCATGGCCGCCAGGTCCTCGCCCATCCGGCCCAGGTGGTACAGGTCGGCGAGGAACGCGATGTTGGCGACGCCGCCCTGGCGCCGCACCTCGCCGATCACCTCTAGCGCGCTGGCGCTGGAGACCAGGGGCGCGCGCGGGCTGTCGTAGGAGTTCAGCGCCTCGACGACGACGGTCGCGCCCGCGGCCGCGGCGGCCTGGGCGGCCAGCGTCAGGTTCTCGGTGCCCAGTTCCTGCTGCTGCCGCGCGGGCACGTCGTCCGCCCGGTTCCCGTATAGCGCGTTGAGTACGGTGCAGCCGGTCCTGGCCGCGATGCCGACGCAGGCGTCGATATTGTCCCGGAACGCCGCGGAGCCGCCGGGGCGCGACAGCAGCCCGCGGTCACCGGCGGCCAAGTCGCCCCCGGCGAAGTTCAGTGCGACGAGCCGCACACCGGCGTCACCGAGGGCCTCGACGAAGCCATCGACGTCGCGGTCCCCCGGGACCGGAGCGGTGAACGGCCACCAGAACTCCACCGCCTCGAACCCGGCGGCGCGCACGGCCGCGGGCCGCTTAAGGAGCGGCAGTTCGGTAAACAGGATCGAGCAGTTGACGTCAAACCGCAGTCCGTGTGTGTGCACAGCCGCCAGTCTCTCACCCGCCGGCCCGCGAGCGTGGTTACCGCGGTGGACCACCCTGCTGCTGCGCGAAGTCCTTGCTGCGGATGGTGGCCAGGGCGACCACGCCCGACACCAGCGCGATGATGGCCGCGACCAGCAGGATGCGGTTCAGGCCGGTGGTGAAAGCGGCCCGGGTGATCAGTCCCACGGACTGCTGGGCGCGTGGGGGGAGCTTGGCGATCACGGATCCGATCTCGCCCGACTGAACCGCCGCGGCGATCTGCGAGCCCTGGTGAGACAGTCCGGGCACCCCGGACACCCGCGCCATGACCTCGTTCCTGACCTCGTTGGAGAACAGCGCGCCGAGCAGGGCGATGCCGGTGGCGATGCCGACCTGGCGGAAGGTGGAATTGATACCCGAGGCCATGCCGGCCCGCTGCGGCGGGACCACGCCGACGGCGGTCGAGGCCAGCGGCGGGTTCACCATCCCGGTCCCGATACCGCCCACGATCATCCCCGGGATCAGGTGAGTCCACGAGGAGCCCGCGTTCAGCCCGCGCATCAGCAGCAGGCTGACGCCTACGAGCAGCAGGCCGGGTCCGATCAGGAACCGGACCGGCACGTGGGAGCTAAGCCTTCCGGCCACCGTGGCGGCCACCAGAATGCCGCCGGATATGACCATCAGCCGCACGCCGGTGGCCAGCGCCGAGTAACCCAGGATGTCCTGCAGGTACAGCACCAGGTAGAGCAGCATCGCGAAGATCGAGGCGCTGAGCCCGAACGCCGCGACCGAACCGCCGGTGAAGGTCGGCAGCTTGAACAGGCTCAGATCGAACATCGGGTGCGCGATGCGCCGCTCCACGAAGACGAAGACGACCAGCAGCGCGGCCGCCGCAGCCAGGCAGCCGAGCACCAGACCGTCGGTGAAGGAGCGCTGGTTCGACTCGATCAGCCCGTAGACCAGGCTGGCCAAGGCCACCGTAAAGATCGTGAAACCCGCCCAGTCGGGTCGGCTGGCGTGCGGCGCCCGGGACTCGGCCACTTTCAGCACCGCGATCACCACGGCCACGATACCGATCGGCACGTTGACGAAGAAGATCCACCGCCAGGACAGCCCTGAGGTCAAGATCCCGCCCAACAGCGGGCCGATCGCCACCGCCAGGCCGGTCACCGTGCCCCAGACGCCGAACGCGACGCCGCGGTCCTTGCCGCGGAAGGCATCGGCCAGCAGTGCCAGCGACACCGCGAACATGATCGCTCCGCCGACCCCCTGCAGGGCCCGGGACAGTTGCAGCATCAAGGTACTGACGGCGAAGCCGCACAGCATCGACGCGCAGGTGAACACGACCAGGCCGACCAGGTATAGCAGCCGTCGGCCGTACATGTCGGCCAGGCTGCCCGCGGTCAGCAGGAACGCGGCCAGGGTCAGCGCGTACGCGTCTACGACCCACTGCAAGTCCGAGAAGCTCGCGTGCAGTGCCCGCTGGATGTCCGGCAGGGCAACGTTCACGATCGTGACGTCCAGGAGGAGCATGAACGTACCGAGGCACACCGCGACGAGCGTCCACCACTTGTTCCCGCGCTGGCCCGGATCCTGCCCGGTCCTTTCGCCGGGCTGGCCGCGGCGGTCCTGTTCTGGCCCGGACAGGCCTGCTTGGGCTTCGGTCACCAAAGGCTCCTAGAGCTTGCGGGCAGGGCCCATGAGGACGGACCTGCCGACGATACGGGCGCCGGGCTTCCCGTGGCCCCCATGCCAGGTTCCCACGCCGGTTCCGGCTAGGCATACGCGACCCGGCCCGTGGCCTACCGCGGGCGGCTGAGGTAGGCGCGCCAGCCGCCGAAAGACGTGATATCGGTGAGATCCTCCATCGCGGGGCACGGCCTGCGCAGGATCATCCCGAGCGCGGCCGTGCCGTCGGCGAGCTCGATCACGCCCAGCTCGAGTTCGGGCGGCTCGGCCGGGAGAAGGTCATCGCGCAGCACGCCGAGCGGCAGGTCGTAGACCTCGCCGGCCACGGCGCCGCCGGCCGCCGCGCCTTCCTCGCACGGCTGCAGGGCGGGGTACCGGTCGCCCACGGAGTAGAGCAGGTAGCGTGGCGCAGTGCTGATCTCGGCCACCAGAGGCGCTCCGGCCAGCAGGTGATGCAGCGGCCCGCCTCGCATGCCGCCGCCGTTCAGGAACATGTGCGGCACGGCGTCACGTCCTCGTGATGTGCTCGGGGCGGACCGGTACCCGGGTCAGGTCCAGGCCGGTGGCGGCGCGGATGGCGGCGACCACGGCGGGCGTCGATGAGATGGTCGGCGGTTCCCCGACCCCGCGCAGGCCATACGGGGCGTGCGGGTCCGCGAGCTCGAGCACGTCGAGCCGCACCGGCGGCATGTCGAGGATGGTAGGGATCAGGTAGTCGGTGAACGAAGGGTTCCTGACCACGCCGTCCGTCAGCTGGATCTCCTCCATCACGGCGAGGCCAAGGCCCTGGGCGATGCCGCCGTGGATCTGGCCCTGGACGGCCTGCGGGTTCATGGCCTTGCCGACATCCTGGGCGGTGGCGATCTCCACCACCTTGACCAGGCCGAGTTCGGTGTCCACGTCCACGACCGCCCGATGTGCGGCGAACGCGTACTGCACGTGCGCGTGGCCCTGCCCGGTCTCCGGATCCAGCGCACCAGTGGGCCGGTGGCGCCAGGTGACCGTCTCCTCGGCCGGTTCGTCGAGCAGGTCGCCGAGCTCGGCGATGATATCCCCGGCGGCCGTAACGACCTTGCCGCCCGACAGGTGGAGCTCTCCTGCCGCGGCGGGGCCGCGGTCGCGGACGCGGCGCAGGACCCGCTCGCGCACCTGCTGGCAGGCAGCCCGCACCGCCCCGCCGGTCACGTAGGTCTGCCTGGACGCCGAGGAGGAACCCGCGCTGCCGATCGAGGTGTCCGCGGGCAGGATCACTACCCGTTCGATGCCGAGTTCGGTCCTGGCGATCTGCCCCAGGACAGTCACCAGCCCCTGGCCGACCTCCGCGGCGGCGGTGTGCACCTGCGCGGTCGGCTCCCCGCCGGCCAGCTCAAGTGCGACCCGGGCGATGGAGAAGTCATCGAAGCCCTCGGAGAAGCAGACGTTCTTGATCCCGATCGCGTACCCGACGCCGCGCACGACGCCCTCGCCATGGGTGGTGTTGGACACGCCGCCGGGCAGAGTGCGCAGGTCACGTTCTGCGGATCCGGTCACCGGCGGCGCGGGCGGCAGCGGCCGGGACCGTACCAGGCGCAAGATCTCGGCCACCGGCGCCGCTGAGTCCACGACCTGGCCGGTAGGCATCACGGACCCCTCCCGCATGGCGTTCTTGATGCGCAGGTCCACGGGATCCAGGCCGAGCGCGGCGGCGAGCTTGTCCATTTGCGACTCGTAGGCGAAGCAGGCCTGGACGGCCCCGAACCCGCGCATCGCGCCGCACGGCGGGTTGTTCGTGTAGACGGCGGAGCAGTCCATGACGACGGCGGGTACCTCGTAGGGACCGATGCCGAGGGTAGCCGCGTTCGCGGCGACGGCCGGGGAGCTTGACGCGTACGCGCCGCCGTCGAGGACGATGTCGGCCTTGACGTAGACGAGCGTCCCGTCCGCCGTGCTGCCGTGCTCGTAACGGAGCGAGGCCGGGTGCCGGTGGACATGGCCGAAGAACGACTCATCCCGCGAGTACACCATCTTGACCGGCCGGCCGGTGTGCAGCGCGAGCATGCAGGCGTGGATCTGCATGGACAGGTCTTCCCGGGCGCCGAACGCCCCGCCGACGCCGGACAAGGTGATGCGCACCTTGTCTTCGGGCAGGCCGAGGCTGGCGGCCACCTGCCCGCGGTCCGCGTGCAGCCACTGGGTCGCCACGAACAGGTCGACGCCGCCGTCCTCGGCCGGTACCGCCAGGCCGGACTCCGGGCCGAGGAACGCCTGGTCCTGCATGCCGACCTGGTACTCCCCGCGCACGACCACGTCCGCACCCGCCCGCGCGCGGTCCAGGTCACCCCGGCGGATCTGGACCCGCCGGACGAGGTTGCCGCCCGCGTGCAATGGCGGCGCGTCCGGTCCGAGGGCCGTGCATGCATCGGTCAGCGGTGGCAGGACCGCATAGCCGGCTTTGATCCTGGCGATCGCGCGGCGGGCCGTTTCCGGGTGGTCGGCCGCCACCAGCGCCACCGGCTCGCCCTGGTACCTGACCTGGTCGATGGCGAGCACCGGCTGGTCCTTGTGCTCGAGCCCGTAGGTCTTATGTCCGGGCACGTCGTCGTGGGTGAGGACGCCGGCCACCCCCGGCAGCGCCAGCGCCCCGGTGATGTCAAGGCCGGTGAGCCGGGCCCGGGGGTGCGGGCTGCGCAGGGTGGCGCCCCAGAGCATCCCGTCCAGCCACAGGTCCGAGGAGTAGGCGAACTCCCCGGTGACCTTCGGCCGGCCGTCGGGACGGGCGGGGCTGTCGCCGACCTGCCCGCCGTGGGCCGCCGTTCCCGTCCGGGTCGCGGTCCCGGAACCCGCCGGCCGGGTCAACGGTACGCCCCCAGGCGCAGCCGGGCTGCCCGGACGTCGCGGACGGCCGCGGTTACGTCGACAGTGCGCAGTTCGCTGTGCTCGACGACCGGCATGCCGCCGACCAGAAGCAGCTCAAGCGGCGCGGGCGGCCCGAGGACGAGCGCGGCGACCGGGTCGCCGCCGGCCTGCTCGCCTTCAGGTCCCTGCGCGATCGCGTCGTGCGCGAGCGTGTCGACCCGCCACAGGGCGATGTCGGCGAGCAGGCCCGGCCGCAGGGCACCGACCTCGTCCGCCCGGCCCAGGCAGCGGGCGCCGCCGCGGGTTCCGAGCCACAGCGCCTGCCGCGGCGTCAGCGCGGCCGGGCCGTGGGCGTCCCTGACCCGGGCGGCCAGCAGCGCCTGCCGCACCTCCCCGGCCAGGGAGGTGCCCTCGCTCGAGGCCGCGCCGTCCACCCCGAGGCCGACGGGGACGCCGGCCCGCAGCAGCTGACGCACCGGCGCGATGCCCGCGCCGAGGCGCGCGTTCGAACTGGGGCAGTGCGCGACCGAGGTGCCCGTCGCAGCGAACCGTTTCACCGCGGCCTCGTCCAGCTGGACGCAGTGCGCCAGCCACACGTCCTCGCCGAGCCAGCCGAGGTCCTCCGCGTACTCGGCGGGGGTCCGGCCGAGGGTTTGCCGGCAGTACGCGTCTTCCTCGCGGGTCTCCGCCAGATGCGTGTGCATCCTGACGCCGAGCTGCCGGGCCAGCCCGGCCGTTTCGCGCATGAGCCGGGCGCTGACCGAGAACGGGGAGCACGGGGCTGCCGCCACCCGCACCATGGCCCCGGGGGAGGGGTCGTGGAAGCGCCGCACGGCCTCCTCGGTCGCGGCGAGCGCAGCGTCGGTGTCCTCCACGATCTCGTCGGGCGGCAGCCCCCCGGCGGACCGGCCGAGGTCCATCGAGCCGCGGCACGGATGGAACCGCAGGCCGACACGAGCCGCCGCGTCGATCTCCGCGGCTAGCGCGTCCCCGGCCTCGCTGTCTCTCCGCGGCGACCTGGCTCGTCCCCGCGGGAAGATGTAGTGGTGATCGGTACTGGTCGTGCAGCCGGACAGGGCTAGCCAGGCCAGGCCGGCCGTGGCCGCGGCGTGCACCTGCCCGGCGTCGATCCGGGCCCAGACCGGGTACAGCTCGGTAAGCCAGTCGAACAGCACGGACTGCTGGGCCCGGCCCTGGGTCAGCCACTGGTACAGGTGATGGTGGGTATTGATCAGCCCGGGCGTGGCCAGGCAGCCGGTGCCGTCGACCAGCCGCGCCCCCGCGGGCACGTGCACGGCCGGTCCGGGGCCCACCGCGGTGATCCGCCCGCCGGCCCCCACGATGTGGCCGCTGCGGTGCTCGGTACCGCTGTCATCATCGGCCCGGCCATCCATCGTCGCGATCGCGCAGTTCTCGATCACGAACGCCGGCGTCATCGCGCGTCCCCGGCCATGCGCGCGGCAGCCAGCCGCACGGCATCCAGGATCTTCTCATACCCCGTGCACCGGCACAGGTTGCCGGCCAGCGCCTCCCGGATATCCGCGTCCGCGGGCACTCCGCCGGCCTGCCGCAGCAAATCATGGGTCGCCATGATCAGCCCGGGCGTGCAGAAGCCGCACTGCACGGCGCCCGCATCGATGAACGCCTGCTGCACTGGGTGCAGCTCGTCTGCCGCGACCGGGATCTGGCGTCCGGCCAGTCCCTCGACGGTGACGACCTCGCGGTCCGCCGCCTGGCCGGCCGCGACCAGGCAGGCGCATACCGGCACGTCGTCGAGCAGGACCGTGCATGATCCGCATTCGCCTTGCTCGCATGCGTTCTTCGAGCCGGGGAGCGCGAGCCGCTCACGCAGCACGAATAGCAGGCTCTCACCCTCCCACACGTCATCGGCGGTGGCCGGCTCGCCGTTGACTGTCATCGTCACCCGCATTATTGAGGCCCTCCCTTCGACTGGACCGAAGCCCAGGCCCAGGCCAGGGTGCGCCGGGCCAGCACGGACAGGGCGTGCCTGCGATAGGCGGCGGTGCCCCGCACGTCGTCGATCGGCCGCGCGGCCTGCGCCACCAGCTCGCCGAAGCGCTCGGTGACCGGCTCGGGCAGCCGCGCCAACGACTCCCAGAGCCCGCCTTCGGTCAGCGTCCCGGCCAGGAAGTCCTCGGCGGCCGTAGCGCGCAGCGGCGTCGGGCCCGCCGACCCGATTCCCGTCCCGACGCCGGGAAGGGAGCCGGGGCCAGGGCCGGGCGGCCGCAGGTCAAGCGCGAACGCGCAGACCGCGATCACCATCGCGTTCCTAGTGCCGATCTTGGCGAACTGCTGGGGCCCGCGGGCAAGCGGGACGAGCACTGAGGTGATCAGCTCGTCGGCGGCCAGCGCGCTGCGCTTGGGGCCCAGGAAGAACTCCGCGGCCGGGATCGGCCGCGTCCCGCGTACCGACGAGGCCTCCACGATGGCCCCGGTGGCCAGCAGGACCGGATGGCAGTCGCCGGCTGGCGAGGCCGCGCCGAGGTTGCCGCCGATCGTGCCGCGGTTGCGGATCTGCGGGGAACCGACGGTCCTGGCGGCCAGGGCCAGGCCCGGCAGCAGGCCGCCGACTTCGGCGATGAGCCGGGTGTAGGTCAGGCAGGCCCCGAGGCGGACCTGTCCGTCGTCCTGTTCCCACGAGGTGAGCTCGGCGACCCGGGTCAGGTCGAGCAGCGCCTGCGGCCGCCGCGCGTCGAAGTTGATCTCCACCATGACGTCGGTGCCACCCGCGATGGGCACCGCGCCGGGTACCTCGGCCTTGGCCGCGATCGCGTCCGCCAGCGACCTGGGCTGCAGGAAGTCCATCGGCCGCTACCAGGCTTTCCCCGGCGGCGGCGCGTCATCGCGAAGGATCGTGCCCTCGATGAGGCCGTAAGGCCGGTCGGAGGCATAGAACACCGAAGCGCCGTTCACCAGGCCGAACGGCGACATGTCGACCTCGAAATGGTGCTTGTTCGGCAGCGACAGCCTGATCTCGGCGAGCTCGGGCCTCCTTTCGAGCACGCGCTGGCCCATCGCGAACAGGGTCTGCTGCAGCGAGTAACTATGGGTCCCGGCGAACGCCTCGATCAACGCGTCCCGCGCGGCGCACCAGGACTCTCCCCACCCGGCGACAGTTACCGCAGTGGCGTGCCGCCACTGCGCGTTCACCGCGGTGGCGAGGATACGGTCGGTCGTCTCGGCCAGCGTGGTGTAGCGGTCCCTGGCGAACCCCCAGAACTCCGACCCGGCCGAGTTCAGCACGGTCAGGTCGTGCAGACCGGAGACCACCCAGGAGTCGGTGCCGTCGTGGCTGACGGTCGCGGTCCGGATCTCCCGGCCCGACCGGGCGAAGGAATGGCCGCCGAGCCGCTCCCACGGGTACTGCTCCACGGTGACCCGCGCGAAGGTAATCGCCGCCTGCGACGCGACGAAATGGCGGGCCAGCAACAGCGCGAAATCCTCGATCTCGCCGACACCGTGCTCCTTGGCGAACGCGAACACGGTGTTCTTCTGCGCGTCGGTCGTCAGCACGGCCGAGTTGTCACCGGACAGGTGCGTCGCGGTCAGCTCACCGGACAGCGCGACGCTGACGTTCAGGTCCCTGATGACGTGCGCGCTGTCGTCCCGGCTGACGTGCAGGAGGCGTATCTCCGCCTTACCGTACCGGTTAGGCCCGAGCATGATAGCCATCAGTCAGCTTCCCCGGTAGGTAGAGTAGGCGAACGGGCTGAGCAGCAGCGGTACGTGGTAGTGCTCGCCCCGTACGGTCACCTCGAAGGTGATCGTGACCTCAGGGTAGAACGTGGCGGATCCGCGTGCCCGGAAGTAGGCACCGCTGGCGAAGGTGAGTCGGTAGACGCCGGGCTCCGGCCCGGCGGGCAACCGCAGCCGCCCGTCGGGGCCGGTCGCCCCCTCGCCCGCCGGCGCCCAGCCGTTCTCGCCGGCGCTTTCGAGCCGTACCTGGACGCTCGCCGCGGGCTGCCCGGTCGTCGCGTCGAGAACGTGGGTGGAAAGCGTCATAGGCCCAGCAGCTTCGTCAGCCGCAGCTTGGTTATTTTCTGTAGCTCGGCACGCACGACGGCCCGTTCGGCCTCATGATCATTTTTAAGTCTGGCCCGGAGCTGGTTCAGCATCTCCGGCCCGGAAAGGCCGCTGGCGCAGATCAGGAAGACGTGGCCGAAGCGTTCCTCGTACGCGGCGTTTCCTTCGGCTAGGTCCCGCCGGATCTGGTCGCTGGCCGCGGCGGCGCCCGACTGCTCGGCCGCCGACCATCCGGCGGCGGCCGTCCGGTCGCCGATCCGCGGGTGCGCGTTCATGCTCTCGACGATATCGTCCCAGCTCAACGCCGTGAATTCGGCGTCGACCGCGTGCTGGAGCGCGGCCGGGTCCCGGTAGGGGCGGCCGCCGGCGATCGCCTTGGCGAACCTGGCCGAGGCGCAGCAGGCCAGGACGTCCCGCGCGGCGGCTTCGGGCGCAGCCAAGTTGAAGGCGGCCAGCGTCGACGCCTCAGGACTCGAGTTCGCCATGCGAACATCCAATCAGCACCGGCGGAACACCTGGTAGCTGCCTATCGAATGAATCGCCGGTAACCTGACGCCAGTCGTTTTGTAGCTTTCGCTAAACAAATGGCGGTTAGGGTGCGTGGGAACGCTTCATCGTCAGGAGGTGATTCCTTGCGAGTACGGGACCTGCTGGACGTGCCTGATCTAGGGCTGCGCCTGCTGACCAGCCTCGCCGACCTGGACCGCGTGATCAAGCACGTGTACACCACCGACTTGCCCGATCCCAGCCGCTACCTGACTCCGGGCGACCTGGTGCTGACCGGCATGATCTGGTGCCGGGAGCCCGGTGACGCCGAGCGGTTCGTGACGGCCCTGGTCAAGGCGGGAGCCGGCGTGCTCGGCGCCGGCGAGGCCCTCGGTCAGGTGCCGTCCGAGGTGATCCAGGCGTGCGGGCGGCACGGCGTCACCTTGCTTGCCGTGCCGGCCGAGACATCGTTTGCCGCGGTCACCGAGGAGGTGGGGCGGCGGCTGAACGGTGACCGGGCGACCGCCATGACCCGGGTGCTCGGGCGGCGCAGGCTGCTGCTTTCCGCGGTGGCCGAGGGGGCTGGCCTGGATGCGATGTTCCGCCTGATGGGCCGTGAGATCGGAACCGAATGCTGGCTGCTGACCGGAACGGGCCGGGTCGTGGGCGGGACGGGAGGGTCCCTGTCCCGGCCGCTGGCGCTCCGGCTGGCCCGCGAGTACCTGAAGGCGGACCGGCTGCCGGGCGTGGCCGAGGCTGCCCGGGCGGTCGCGGGCACGCATGAGCAGCCGGGGGAGTACTCGCTGTTCGGCGTGGGGGGCGAGCCGCGGGTCAGCAGCTGGTTCCTCGCTTGCGCTGGGCGCGAGCAAGACTGGCCGCACGAACTGCGGGAATCCGTCGCGGAGCTCGCCGCGGACGTAGCGCTCGAGCGGGCCAGGCTGGATGCCGGGCATACCGGGGACCGCAGGCTGGCCGAGGCGATCGTCGCCATGCTCGCCGCCGGGGGAGGCGAGGGAGTCGCCCCCGTCGAGATCGCCTCCCTGATGCGGGCGGTCGGGCTGCCTCCCGACGGCCGCTACCTCGTCGCGGCGATGGGCGCGGAAGCGGACCGGGTGGCCGGACCGAACACCGATCGCTGGCGTTTTGACCTGGCGGAGGAACTGGCCGCGCCGCTCGCGGACGGCACGCTGGTCGCACCGCTCGGCGAGGAGATCATCTTGATCGTCCCGCTGCCGTTCCGCGCCGGAGCCGAGCCAGATTCAGGGGGCAGTGATCCGGAGGACGGGGCTTCGCCGTCCGCCCACGTCTTCGCGGCCCGGCTGCGTGACGCGCAGCCGGTGCTGGAGTCTGAACGCTCCCGGCTGAAGCTCAGCGTGGGCATCAGTGCGCCCGCCGAGGGAGTAGCTGCACTGTCCGGGGCGCTGCACGAGGCCGGCAGCGCGCGGCGGCTGGCCGCACTGCGCGGTACCACGGCTATCTCCGTCGTGACCAGCGACGAGGTGGCCTCCCATGAGCTCTTGCTGGCCACCGTACCCGGCAGCGTGCTGCGGTCGTTCCGCCAGCGCATGCTCGGTCCCCTGATCTCCTATGACGAGCGGCACCGGGCCGAGCTGCTGCCCACGCTGCGAGAGTTCCTGGCCTGCTCTGGCTCGTGGAATAACTGCGCGGCCAAGATGTACGTCCATGTCAACACCGTGCGTTACCGCATCCGGCGGATCGAGGATCTCACCGGACGTGACCTGTCCTCGCTCGACAACCAGGTGGACTTCTTCCTGGCCCTCCGCATTCCCTAGGTTGTCCGGCATTCGCTAGCTTTGTCCGGGTGACAGTGATCCGGTCCGGCTCCGCGGCGGACGCGGCGCAGGTCGCGTGGGTACAGCGGGAAGGCTGGCTCGCGGCCTACGAGGGCATCATCGCGCACGAGATCATCGAACGGGTCACCGCGCCCGATGACGGCGCGCGCGTCCGGCAGACGTTCAGGACGCGGCCGTGGCAGCGCATGATCGTCGCGGTGGCCGAGGCGAGCGTCGTCGGCTACGCGTCTTTCGGGCTTGAAGTAGACGTGCAGGGCGCGCCCTGGCCCCACCCGCCGACCCGGGCCGGCGAGCAAGGCCGGGTCGCCGAACTCTACGCGCTCTACGTCCATCCCTCGTGGTGGTCGACCGGCACCGGGCGAGCGCTGATGGACGAGGTCCTCGCCCGGACCTCCAGGGACGGGTATCAGCGCATCACGCTGTGGGTCCTGCGGGACAATGCCCGGGCCAGCAGGTTCTACGAACGGGCCGGATTCGCGCCTGACGGCGCCAGCCACGTGCTCGATGGCCTGGGAGGCGTCACGGAAGTCCGCTACCTGCGTGCCCTGAAGTCCCTCGAAGCCTCGCGCGGATAGCCTCTCTACTAGGCGTTATAACTAACGCTTCTGGTTCGGATAACGAACATCTCTTGGACTTCTAGATCATGGCGCGGCAGGCTGGAAGAGCAGCCAACGATTCGGAAGGGGATCGAGTCATGACGGACGCCGCGGCCGCCGCCGCTACCTACTTCGAGGCCTGGCGGGCCCGGGACTTCGCGCGACTGCGTTCGGTGCTAGCCAACGACGTCGACTTCGCCGGGCCGCTCGGGACGGCCAAGGGCGGCGACGAGTGCCAGCGGGGCATCGAGGGGATGGCGCGGATCATGACCGGTATCGAGATCCGTAAGGTCTTCGACGACGGATCCGACGTGCTGACCTGGTTCGACCTAGCCACCAGCGTGGCCGACACGGTTCCGGTCGCGAACTGGATGCAGGTCGAGGACGGTAAGATCACCCGGATCAGGGTGGTCTTCGACGCGCGAGGCATCGCGGGCGGCTTACCGGCCGTAGGTCCTGGACCTTAAGCCGCCGTCCCCACCAGCCACTGGCGCGGGTTGTCCACGGTCATCTGGCGGATCACGTCGGCCGGCACGCCCTTGCTCTCAAGTGCGGGCAGCACGACCGCCGAGACGAACGTCAGCACCTGCGGGTTAGCCGCCCGGTGCCGCCCCTGGTCGTGGTCCGTAAGCAGCCCGGCCCAGACGGGATCGTCATGTGAGAGCAGGACGCGATCGCCGTAGCCGCGCTTGACCAGCTCGGCGATCATGTCGATCCGGTCCGAGACACTCTGACCGCCGTACTCGGACAGCGCGCCGTTGGGCAGCCGGTCCATCGCGATCCGGTAGCCCCGCTCGGCCAGCCCGGCCAGGTAATCCGCGTCGTCAGTGTCGTCGCTGTGGCCGATCGCCACCCGCCTCGGATCGACCCCGAAGGACTCGAGGATCTCCGCCTGCTGCTCGCCGGTGCGATGGCGGGCGGCCGTGTGCGTGATGATCGGCGCCGAGGTGGCGAGGCTCGCCCGCGCGGCCGCGGCCAGGATCAGCTCCGCGAACGGCTCGACTCGTTCTTCGCTGGCCACCTTGATGACGCCGGCGCGGATCGGCGTGCCGTCCATGCCCTGGGTCAGGTCCCGTTCGAAGCGCTCGGCCAGCTGATCGGCCGACCGGGCCCGCAGCGTCACCGACGGGTCCAGCCACAGGCCCGTCGACCCGATCACGGTCACGCCCGACTCCTTCGACACCTCGGCCAGCAGCCCGGCGTCACGACCCAGGTCGAACGTGGTGCAGTCCACGATCGTGCTGACGCCGGCCGCCTTGGCGTCGCGGAGTGCGCGAACGCCCGTCTCGACCAGGGCGGCCCGGCCGCCGCACAATTCCGGCCAGCTCGCGACGATGCCCGGTGACGAGGCCATCACGTGCTCGTGTACCAGTACGAATCCGAGATCAGCACCAGCGACAGATCCGGTCACACTCTCGATACCGGTCATTTTAAGCTCCTGGATCATGGGCAAATCGGGAATGTGAGCGGCCGGCGTGCACCTCATCCCTGCTCGCGCAGGTAGTCATGCAGGATGCGCCCGCCGACCAGGCGGAAGTCGGCGCGCCAGTAGAAGCCCTCAAGGAAGGTGCGAACTGGGAGCCGGTAGAGTGGCGCGGTCGCCGTGGGCCGGATCTCCACGGTGCACGGTCCCTCGTAGCACTCGTGCAGGTCGACATCGGTGAGATCGCGCGTGGTCAGCTGCCTGATGGCCGGGCGGCTGTCGATGTGGTTGATGACCTTGAGGTTGATGTTGGTGATCAGGTCGACGCGGCTGCGGAGCCGCTCGAGGCTGCTCGGGGCGGCCTTGTACTGCATGGTCCCGGTGAAGATGTCGAAGCCGTTGTGACGGACCCGGCCGACATGCAGGTCGCCGGCGGTCTCCACGATGACCTCGGCTATGCGCTTGGGCTGCCCGTGAAACTCGCGCCCGCCGGCCATTGCACGGTCGCTCTCGACCCAGAAGTACGGCGAGTACGAGCCTTCGACGGTGCCCTCGTCGCCTTGGTAGCGGGCGGCCACCATGACATTGCACTCGTGGACATCCCGGCCCATGCCCGGCACGTCCCCCCACCGGGAGACCTGGACCTGCACGACGTCGTTGAGCGGCTCCAGCGGCTCCGGCAGCAACGCCCTGATGGCGCTGGGCTCGGTGGCGTACTGGAACGTGAGCACTTCGCCGTCGCGGAAGGATGCGGGCGGGAGCCCGGTCACCGGGCTGTCGAGCGGGGTGCCAACTGCGTCGGCCGCAGCCGGGATGCGCAGAGATTCCGGATGGTACGGCAGCGGCACGATCAGCCGCCGTCCACGCGGAGGTCGGCGCCGGTGACGACACTCGCCCGCGGGCTGGCCAGGAACGAGGCCACCTGCGCGATCTCGCGCGGCGTGCCGATGCCGCTGGACGCACCCGTCACGAACGCTGTCCGGCCGTCATGCTCGCCCACTCCTGGATACTTGCATACAAGCGGGGATGAGCGCAAGATATCCGGTGTGAAGCGAGCTCCCGTCACCCGCCGCGCGGATGCCGCAGCGGGCGAAGGCACGGCGGGCGAAGGCGCGGCCGGCGGCGCGGCTGCCCCGCCCGCCCCGCCTGCGCCGGGAGCGCCGGGCGCGCCGGGAGCGCCGGGAGCGCCGGGAGTGAGCGTGCTCACCCCGCTGGATCGTCGCCGGTCCGGGACGAGGACCTCCGACCTGGTGTACGCCGAGCTCGCCGCGGCCATCCAGGACCTGCGGCTGCCGCCCGGCCAGGGGCTGTCCGAGACCGAGCTGGCCGCGCGGCTGGGCGTGAGCCGTACGCCGGTCAGGGAAGCTATCTCACGCCTGGTCGAGAGCGGTATGGTCAGCGTCGTTCCGCAGGTGGGCACGCGAGTATGCCTGATCCGGCTCGACGAGGTGATGCAGGCCCAGTTCATCCGTGAGCACCTGGAGGTGGCGGCCTTCTGCGCGGCCTGCGCGCAGCCGAGCCGGGATACCGCGCTGCTGACCCAGATCCTGCGGCAGCAGCGCGAGGCGCATCGCGCGGACGATTTCGGCGCCTTCTTCGCGGCCGACGAGGCTTTCCACACGCAGATCTTCGCGCTGAGCGGGCACCTTGGCGCCTGGGAGGCCGTGCAGCGATCGAAGGTTCAGCTCGACCGGCTCCGGCGCCTGGCTCCCGAGTCGCTCACGGTCCAGAACCTCATCCGTGACCATTCCGGCATCGCGCAGGCCCTCGAGCGCGGCCAGCTCGACGAGGGCAGGACGCTGGTCACGGTGCACGCCCGGCGCGTGTTCGACTACGCCCCCGTACTCCAGGCCAGGTACCCCGGCTACTTTGAGTAACTCGATACAAGGGATGGTGTCCTCGTGACCGAATGCTTCCTGATCACCGGCGGCCTGGGTTGCATCGGGGCCTGGACGGCCCGGCGGCTGCTCGCCGAGGGTGCCGGCGTGGTCACCTACGACCTCCCCGGCGACCCGCACCGGCTGCGTCTCATCATCGATGACGATCAGCTCGCCGGCGTCACCAGGATCGACGGCGACGTGACTGACCTCGCCGCGATCGAACAGGTCATCGCCGACCACCAGATCACCCACATCGTCCATCTGGCCGGGCTGCAGCTGCCGATGGTGCGTGCTGATCCCATCCGGGGCATGCAGGTGAACGCGGTCGGCACCACGGTGATCTTCGAAGCAGCCCGGCGGCATCGCGACCAGGTGCGCGGCCTGGCCTACGCGAGCTCGGCGGCGGTCTGGGGCCCGCGTTCAGCCTACCGGCCGGGTCGGCTCACCAGTGCGGACGTGCCCGTACCGGTCAGCCTGTACGGGGTCACCAAGCTGGCCAACGAGGGCACGGCCCGCGTGTACTGGGTCGAGCATCAGCTGGCCAGCGTCGGCCTGCGTCCCTACGTGGTGTACGGCCCGGGCCGGGATCAGGGCGTGACGTCGTTCCCCACCAAGGCGATGCTGGCGGCCGCCGTCGGCCGAACCTATGCCATCGAGCTCGGCGGCCCGGTCGGCATGGAGCTGGCCAACGATGTCGCGGCCATGTTCATCCGGGGCGCCCGCGCGACCGCCGACGGCACCGTCCAGGACGCCGTCGCGGGCGACGTGGGGGCGCCGTCGGCCGGGATGCCCGACATCGTCGCCGCGATCGAGGCGGCTGCCCCCGAGGCCGCCGGGAAGATCACGCTAGCGGGCGACGTCGGCCCGAATCTGCCCGAGGTCAGCGGCGAAGTGGTGGCCGGAGTCCTCGGCGGCTTCGACTTCACTCCGCTGGACAAGGGCGTAGCGGCTACCATCGAGCTCTTCCGCGCCGCGGCCGCCAGCGGCCGGATCGACGTGGACCGGGCCCTGGCCCGGCCGGTCCCGGCTAAGGTGTCGTGACGGCGCCCCCAATCGATCCCGAGCACTGGAGGCCGCGATGCGCGCAGCGGGAGTACGGCAGGTCGGCGGAGCCGTGGAGTTCCTGGAACTGCCCGGTCCGCGCGGGCTGCTAGCCGATGAGATCCTGATCGAGGTCAGCGCCGCCGGGATCGGAAACTGGGATGAGTTCGTCCGGACCGGCAGCTGGGATACCGGCGCCCGCCCGCCCATGGCCCTGGGAGTAGAGGCCGCCGGGTACGTGGCCGCGGCCGGACCCTCGGTCCACGGGATCGGCACCGGCGACCGGGTGACGACGCATTCGGTGCCGCTGCGCGAACAGGGCAGCTGGGCCGAGTGGTTTATCATCCCCGCGGCGCACTGTGCGGTGCTGCCGCGCGGCGTTCCCTTCGACGTCGGCGCTGCGCTGCCGGTTCCGGCGCTGACTGCCGACCAGGTGATGAGCGGTGCGCTCGAGACCGGACCCGGGCAGACGGTGCTGGTGCACGGCGCGGGCGGGGCCACCGGGGGCATGCTCGTCCAGCTGGCGGCCCATCGCGGCGCTACCGTGATCGCCACCGCGGGCCGGGACAGCGCCGGGCGCGTCGCTGCCATGGGGGCCGCCCACGTCCTCGACTATCACCAGCCCGACTGGGCCGGGCAGGTGCGATTGCTGGCCGGCGGCGGCGTGGACGCCGCGGCGAACGCCGCGCGATCGGGCGCCGGCGACGCACTGAAGGCGGTCAGGGACGGCGGCAGGCTGGCCACTATAACCGCGGACCTGCCCGGCGCCGAGCGCGGCATCACGATGTTTGACGTGCAGGTCGTGCCGGATGGAACGCGGCTTGACGGCCTGGCCCGGCTGGCGGCCCAGGGCGTGCTGACCTTTGCCGCGGTGACGCCCTATCCGCTCGACCAGGCGGCCGCGGCCCTGGCGCAGGTCAGGCGCGGCGCCCATGGGGGGGCCGTCGTGCTGCAGACCGGCCGGGACGAGGGCGGGTCGCGATGACAACGACCGGGACCGGGGAGCTGAGGCCACGTCCCCGCCCCGCATAGTCGGGATCGCGGTGATTTCGCTGCTGACCAGACTGGCGTATAGCGCGGTGGCGCCCGGCCCAGGAGATTTCCCGGGCGGCGCCGAGTTCAGGATGACCCGAGGATTTCCGTGACGGTAGTGCCGGCTAGCCAGGTACGGCGCAACGCCCGGCGTTCGCCTTCGACCAGGCCGCCCCACACGCCGTGGGCGCCGATGTCGAATGCACGCCGCAGCGAAAGTTCCAGGCAATCCGCGCGCACCGCGCAGGGCCTGTCGGTAAACCCGGCCACCGGGTTCGCGCTCGGTCAGCTCACTTGGTTCAAGCCGTGTGCGGGCAGCCCACGCGACCGTCATCAGCTCTACACCTCCAGCCGTACGTGCTTTCTCCCCAGCCTTGGCATGCGGACGATCCGCGACCGGCTGTCCGTCGTGGAAGCGCAGATTCACGCCTCCAGCGAGCCAGACCCGCTGGCCGAGTTCCGCGACCGGCCCGCCGGGACGACGTGGAAGTCGCTGTGACTGCCCCGGAAGCGCGCCATCGTCAAGCTGCTGGCTGACGTCACCTTCATGCCGACCGCCAGGCGCGGCCCCGGGTTCGACCCGGACTCCGTGCGGATTGACTGGCTGGCCTGACGCTCCACCGGCCAGGCTAGTGCACTACTATTAGTAGTGCGTCGGGTGTCAGACGTTGGCCGATGTCCCTCTTGGGCGACGGGCCATAGCTACGAGCACCACTCCACCATTCATCACGTTCATGGAGTGGTCCTGTGCCCGCTGTACCTAATCCGGTCAACCAGCTTCGCGGCCGTCTCGGCCAGCTGGTGGCCACCAAGGCCTCGCCTGAGAAGATCGCCGAAGCCCGCGCCGAGCTGGCCGAGGCCGAGCTAGAGCAGCGCATCGCGAAGCTGATCGCCGAGGCCCCGCCACTGTCGGCCGAGAAAAAGGCCAGGCTGGCCGCCCTGCTAGCGGGTGCGGCGTGAACCCGCGCAACCCGGAAATCCGCCTCCGGGCGCGGATCAAGCTGACGGCTGCGGCTGAGGCCCGCGAGTAATGAACAAGGCGGACAAGATCCGCCGGCAGGCACCGGGGCTGGCCGAGGGCGACGTGTGCGCGCTGGCCAGCCTCGGCACTACCGAGGTGGACATCATCGCGCGGGCGTTGCGCCAGGCCCGCCGGGACGCGGTCGCGCACGAGAAAGAGCTGAAGCGGCAGCGCAAGATCGACAACCGCGCGCACAGCAACTACGACGAAGCGGACTACGTCCGGCGCAACAAGGCCGTGGTCGCCAGCCAGGGCAAGCGGGCCATGCGGGGCAGCCTCGCCGCGCTGGCCGCGCTCGGGAACCTGCGTCGGCACATCGACACCTGGACCGCGTGGGGGTCGACGGGTGCCGCGCTCAGGGCTACTCAGACGCCGACATCGGCGACGCGCTCGGAATCACCCGGCAATCGGTCTGGGAGCGATTCCGGCGCAAGGAAAACCTTGCACGAGAGGAGACCGTGACGTAGATCACGCCCCGCGAGACGGCATCGTGCATCGTCGCGGCCGATAGGGAGATTATGACGCTTACTCGTACCCCGGTCGATGCCACGGTGACGCAGACGCAACTGCACAGGGCTACCGGGAAACTGCTGTCCCGGTTCCGCGCGACGGGCGGGCTGATCGAGATCACCGACAGATGGGACAGGGTCGTGGCCGTCCTGGTGATCGGCCCGAGGATGGAGGACGTGACCGGCTATCACAGAGCCGGTCACGAAGCGGCTCACAAGACTTGATCACCGGGGCTTAGACGCAGGTCAGGCCGGGCGGAATCTCATTTCACGCCCGGCCGTCACCTACGCTCGCCCGGCCCCATCACAAGCCGGGCACTCCCGTCCAGAGGAGCAGCACTTCCACGTTCCGCCGAGACCCTAGGGAGCTAGGACGAATGGTAGCGCACGCAGAGGACACCGCGAGGTGCCCCGATCGTTTCGAGATCGCGCGCCGGATGGCCGAGACCGGGACCTGGGATGACCAGGTCGTGCGGATCGCCGACGCGCTGGGGTCCTACGGTGGCGACGGCCCGGTGGGCGTGGTGCTGGACGACGACACCGCCATCGGCACCGACGCGGGCGAGGCCGCGGCATGAAGGACGACGAGGTCACCGCCGCGCTGGACCGGGCGAGGCTGGCGGACACCCCGGCTAACCGCGAGCTGCTGGCCCGGCTGCGCCCCGGCGGGATCATCCTGGACGCGCCGCTGGTGCCCAACGCGGTCTGGGGCAAGGGCGACGAGGTGCTGTGGGCCAAGGGCCAGGGATGCCTGCTGTTCGGCAACGACGGCACCGGCAAGACACAGCTCGCCGCGAACCTGACCCGCGCGCTGGCGGCCGGCGGGGATGTCCTCGGCTACCCGGTCCGCGATGACGGCGAACAAGATCCTTTTGCTGCTGATGGACAGGGGATCAAGGGCACCCCGCTTTCCACTCCTTACACCGCGTCCAAGCACGGAGTCGTGGGCATGAGCCTGGCCTTGGCGAACGAGCTGGCGGGACAGAACATCCGGGTCAACACCGTTCACCCCACCGGCGTCGCTACCGGCATGATGCCGGGGCTGCACCCCCTGCTCGCCAACGAGCGCCCCGACCTGGCGCCCGTCTACGCTAACGCGCTGCCAGTGCAGCTGGTCGACGCCCGGGACGTGAGCAACGCGGTGCTCTTCCTCGTCTCCGATGAATCCCGTTACGTCACCGGCCTGGAGTTCAAGGTCAATGCCGGCCTCACCATACGATAGGCAGGCGATTCTCGCCATGAATCCGGACGACCGCACGGCTGAGGAACGGCTCAAGGGCGGAAACGTCGACGGGGCGGTCCGGGTAGGGAACACGGTTCGCCGCGCGGCCGGCCCCTGGACGCCAGCCGTGCACGTACTGCTCGCCCACCTGGCAGACAAGAGATTCACGAGCGCCCCCCGGCCCCTCGGATTCGACGAGCAGGGCCGGGAGGTCCTCACCTTCCTGGAGGGCGAGACCATCGCAAACCGCAAGCCGCGGCCAGCCTGGGTCCACGCCGACGACACCCTTGACCAAGTCGCCCGCTGGATGCGCGCCTGCCACCAGGCCGTCGCCAACTTCGTCCCCCCGCCTGGCGCCGTCTGGCGCGGGGGTGGCACCTGGTCACCAGGCCTGATCATCGCCCACAACGACGCCGCCACCTACAATGCTGCCTGGCACCAGGGCAAGCTCACCGGGTTCTTCGACTGGGACTTCGCCGGGCCCGCCACCCCGCAGTGGGACCTGGCCCTCACCGCCTTCAGCTGGGTGCCCCTGCACACCCGGCACTATGTCGCCGCCGAGGGGTTCACCGACTTCGCGGCCAGGCCCCGCCGACTCGACCGGTTCCTGGGTACCTACGGCTGGCCAGCAACTACCGGAGAATTCCTCGATGTCGTCGATGCGCGCATCAAGGCCCACGCCGACGGCATCCGCGACCTCGCCGCCGCCGGAGACGAGTCATTCGGGCGGCTGCTCCGCCAAGGCGTCCCCGACGCCCTCGACCAGGCTATCGCCGAACTGCCAGCTTCCCGCGGTAGCACTGAGCGAGACGGATGCCGCCAGGACGGACGCAGAAACCTGACGGCCAGCCCCCCGCGTCGCACGGAATCCATTGCGTTTAACCTGCCTGCGCAGTCGATCCTCGCATGTCCTCCCGTGGCTTCCAGCCGCGAAGACTACTATCTGGGGCTTATTCCGCAGGGTCTGCGCGGGGCCGGTCAGCAACTGTTGTTCAGAATGCCGGACCCAATTTCCACGGTTTCTCCGGTCTCCGTGACGGCGGTCGCGCCCCGGATCGCGACGACCGGTTACCAGCCGCGTTCGCGCCATTCTTCCAGGTGCGGCCGCTCGGCGCCGAGCGTAGTATCGGCTCCGTGCCCGGGGTACACCCAGGTAGCGTCCGGCGGCCGGCCGAAGACCTTGCTCTCCAGGCCGGTCATCAGGCTGTCGAAGTCCGCGGGCTGTGTTGTCCTCACAGGACCGCCGGGGAAGTGGGTCTAGATCGGGAAGACATGAACCCCGGAGCTTCGGCTCCTGGGGTCCTTCTGTTTCGTTCATCCTCAGCGTCCCGAGAACATCTCTTTGACGTGACGAGACCCGATCACAGGGTTTGCGCCGGTGATCGGGTCTCGGAAGTCTGTCTCGTGAGATGCAGTCTCAGGATAGGAGTTCCTGAGGCCGGTCGATGCCTGGATCGACCGCCGGTTGACGAGAGCTCAGGTACGTCAGCGTGAAGTCGATCAGATCAGTCAGGTCACGAGCCGAAGCACGTTCGAAGTCGACTTCAGCGATGGCCTGGAAGCGGAGCGCACCGTCACCGTAGAAGGCCGGTGAAGTGCGCCGTCGGTTGTTCGGACGCCCGTCCGGCAGAGGTGAACCTTTGAACCCGTGCACGATCACGCGCTCCCAATCGCCGTTGGCATTGGGGCGACTCGGTTTCTCCCTCCGCAGGAACTCGGCAAGATCTGGGCGTTCTTCGGCGATTTGACCTTTGAGGCTCGCGTAGTCGATGTCGGTATCCATGCTGCGCGCCAGTTCGTACGCCGCTCTGCGCACCTCTTCGTCCTCCGCTTGGCCAGGGCGGGGGGCGAAATCGACACCGAATCGGAGTTCGCCTCCGGGCTTCGTCTCCCACCAGCGAATCTCCGCTATGAACGTGCGATCTGTGCCCTCGCCCCTCACCGGGGTCCACCCCTGGACCAGAGGCAAGCCGCCTCCGCTCGTGACGCCTGCCGATGCCAATCGCCCTCGGACGCGGAGATCCTGCGCAACGCGACGCGTGACCACTCGCGCGAGAAACTTCTGAGTTAGAGCACTGAGCGACGTCCAGCCCTCTGCGGATCGTATGTCGAACACCCCCGAGATCATTCGATCCCATCCCTGGAGGACCCTGGCGGCCTCGCTTGCGAGAAGTCGTGCCAGTTCGTCGCTTACCTTCTCCCAACAGCTCACCAGGTCGCTCAGGCTAAGGAACCTCCATCGGTCGGAATCGGATGCCAGGCGCACTTTATCTGCGGTCAAGGCTGCCATGTAGAGATCCGGGCGCGATGCGAGCGCCTCGTACTTCTCCTGCTGTTCGACTGTCATGAGATGACCGAGCTTCACCTCGACCACGGCGGTCTTCGAGTCCGACGTCAGCAACAGGTCCGCATGGTTGTCGGCCAGCGCCTCGCGGGTGACGGCGTTGGGAACGAAGCCCACGAGTTCGGCCCAAGGCGATAGGTCGCGATCGCTCAGGAATTGGATGAGGTCCGACACGTTCGTCTCCTGGGCCAGCAGACGTTCCAACCCTCTGCCCCGAACCCACGGCGCTGCGTTCATGCTCATGGAAACAGCATGACCCACGTCTCGCTCGATCGAGTGCAACAGAGAGCCGACGACAGGGGTTCGCCTCCGAGTGGATGACGACTGCTCCCGCTACAGAGCAGTTACTCGCGCTACAGGCAGCCCGAGCAGCACGTCCGCCGTCAGACGAGCCGGGTCCAGAGTCGATGATGTTCCAGGAGTACGTCAAGCTGCTTAAGCAGCACGGATTCCAGCTTCCGGCGCTTGTGCCGCAGGTGTAGCTGCACTACGACCCGTACACCTGGGCGCAGCGGGGAAAGGCAGGTCCGCTGGCCCGCCAGCGCATGGATTTCCTGATGCTGCTTCGAGGCCTGCGTTGGGTCGTCATCGAGATTGACGGTACCCAACACTACGCGACCGGGAAGCAGGCCAGCCCGCTGCGGGCACTGAAGAAGTCTGGCCAGCAGCAGGTCGCCATCCCGTGGATGGTCCAGGAGGAGCTTGTCGCCCAGAGGGTGCTGCGGTACGCGGAAGTGGCCTTCTTGGCAGCTCCTGGGCTCGCGGTGTTCCTTGACCGGAAAAAGGCACGTCTGACGGCACCCCATGAGGCCTACTGGGTTACCAACCCCGGGCGCGCCACTCCTCCAGGTGCGGGCGCTCCGCGCCTAGGGTGGTGTCGTTGCCGTGCCCGGGGTAGATCCACGTCGCATCGGGCAGTCGTCCGAAGACGCGCTCTTCGAGGCCGCCCATCAGGCTGTTGAAGTCTTCCGGGCGTGTTGTCCGCCCAGGACCGCCCGGGAACAGCGAGTCCCCGGTGAACAGGTGCGGCTGGCCGGCCAGCTTGCCGCCCGCGTCATAGACCACCGCGATGCTGCCCGGCGTGTGCCCGCGCAGGTGCACGAAGGACACCGCGCAGTCACCAAAGGTCAGCACATCGCCGTCCTGGACGAGGTGGCTGACCGCGACGGGCAGCGCGTCCGCATCGGCCGGATGGGCGACCACCTCTGCGCCGGTGTGCTTCTGCACCTCCGCCAGCGCCTGCCAGTGATCGGCGTGCTGGTGCGTCGTCACGATCGAGCCGACGGGCGTGTCGCCGATAAGCTCGATCAGCCGGCCCGCCTCGTTGGCCGCGTCGACCACGATGGCCTGGCCGGTGCTCGTGCAGCGGAGCAGGTAAGCATTGTTGTCCATAGGGCCCACGGCTATCTTGGTCACCGTCAGGCCGTCGATCTCGCGGGTGTCGGCCGGGCCGCCGACTTGTACGTCTCCGGAGTAGGTCACTTTTAAAACTTATACCGAACGAGCATCCGTACCACGGTCACGTCACCGTATTCGCGGCCCGGGGTGACGCCTACGACAGCTGGAGACCCGCGTGAAAATCCTCATCCTGGCCGCCCACCACGTGCATGAGCTGCTCGGATACCGCGAATGCGCGGACGTGATGCGGCAGGCGCTCGCGGACCTGGCCCGTGGCCGGATCGAGCAGCCGCTGCGGACCATCGTCCGGCCCCACGACGCGGCGGGCTTCATGGCGCTGATGCCCTCCTATAGCGGGGCTGCGGGCTACGGCCTGAAGGCGATCTGTATCACCCCGGGCAACCCCGCCATCGGAAAAGACGCGCACCAGGGCGGGGTGCTGCTGTTCGCAGCGGCCACCGGAGAGCCGCTGGCGCTGGTAAACGCGTCGGCAGTCACCGAGATCCGGACCGCGGCCACCTCCGCCCTGGCCACCGACCTGCTGGCCAGGCCCGGTGCCGCCCAGCTGGCCATCATCGGCACCGGCGTGCAGGCCAGGGCGCACGCGCGCGCCCTGGCCGCGACCCGCCCGCTCACCGGGATCCGCATCGCCGGGCGCGATCTCGCCCGCACCCGCCAGGTGGCCGCCGGACTGGCCGGGCAACTCGGCCTGCCGGTCACCGGTTACGACGTCGTGGCCGACGCGATCGCGGGAGCGGACATCGTCGTGACCGCCACCTCGTCGCCGCACCCGGTCCTGCAACGCGAATGGCTGTCCGCGGGCACGCACGTGAACGCGGTCGGCGCCTGCGTACCCGGCGACCGGGAGATCGACACCGCTACCATGGCCAGCGCAGCCATCTTCGCGGACAGCCGCGAGTCCGTGCAGAACGAAGCCGGCGACTTCCTGCTGGCCCAGTCCCAGCTGGCCCAGTCCCAGCCGGCCCAGGCCCAGCCGGCCCAGGCCCAGCCCGTCGGCGCGGCCCTCACGATCCGTGCCGAGCTGGGCGAACTGCTCACCGGCACCGCCCCCGGCCGCGCCGATGACGACGAGATCACTCTGTTCGAGTCCCTCGGCCTGGCCGCCGAAGACCTAGCTGCCGCCACCTACGTCTACAAGCAGGCCAACCAGCAAGGCGCAGGCACCCGCGCCGACTTCTAACCCCCACCCCGGCCCCGGCCCTTGACGTCCCACTCGCCCCAGCCGCCCCAGGCCTGGGCTTCCCCAGGGAAATCGGTGTGCCCAGGTTCCCTCCCAAGGGCTCAAAGTGCCTCCCGACCCGTGCCGCGCAGGGTGGGGGCGGCTGCTTCCCGTTCCGCCTGCCCCGCTAACCTCACCCGTCTCGTAGCCAGCGTCCGGCACGGCCGGAGCCGGATTAAGGCGGAAGATCCGAGCTATGCGGTAAATCCGGGCCCTTGGGGGGTACCGAAAATTCCGCGGAAGCCGGATTTTCCGTGTTGTTGCAGCGGCCACTCGCACCACGAGGCGCTCACGCAGCGTGGGACGCACTGGTATCGGGAGGGCGGTTCCGATGGGTGAGGTTCGGCGGGCTGATAGTTCGCGGAGCTGATATAGGCCCCCCAAGGGACCGGTACGCCACCGATCCCCTCGGGAGAGCCTTCCGGGGCGGCGTGCTTGGGTATCGTGGGAGGTAGCGGGCCGGGCATAACGGGGGCTGATCCAGCGCTCATGACTTGGGCGGCGCTGCCCGGACGCGGAGTCCCCAAAATGTCAGACCCCCCGGCTACCATCGCCAAGCGACCCGTCCATCTATTGACCAAGAGAGCAGAGGCGCAGTGGCTGACCGTCTTGTGGTTCGCGGCGCCCGCGAGCACAACTTGAAGGATGTCTCGCTGGATTTGCCGCGGGACGCGATGATCGTGTTTACGGGGTTGTCGGGGTCGGGGAAGTCGAGCCTGGCGTTTGACACGATTTTCGCGGAGGGGCAGCGGCGGTACGTGGAGTCGCTGTCGGCGTATGCGCGGCAGTTCCTGGGGCAGATGGATAAGCCGGATGTGGATTTCATCGACGGGCTGTCGCCGGCGGTCTCGATCGACCAGAAGTCGGCGTCGCGTAATCCGCGGTCGACGGTGGGGACGATCACCGAGGTGTATGACTACCTGCGGCTGCTGTACGCGCGGATCGGCAAGCCGCATTGCCCGTTGTGCGGGCGGCCGATCGCGCGGCAGTCGCCGCAGCAGATCGTGGACCGGGTGCTTGAGCTTGACGAGGGGACGCGGTTCCAGGTGCTGGCGCCGGTGGTGCGGGGGCGGAAGGGGGAGTACGGGGAGCTGCTGCGGGAGCTGCAGACCAAGGGCTACTCCCGGGCCCGCGTCGACGGCACCATCGTTCGCCTGGATGAGGCCCTGGCGGGGCAGCTGCCGGCGCTGAAGAAGTACGAGAAGCATGACATCGAGGTCATAGTCGACCGGCTGGCGGTGAAAGAGTCGGCCCGGCGCAGGCTGACCGACTCGGTGGAGACCGCGCTGGGCCTGTCCGCCGGGGTCGTGGTGCTTGACTTCATCGACCTGCCCGAGAATGACCCGCACCGGGAGCGGATGTATTCCGAGCACCTGGCCTGCATGTATGACGATCTCTCGTTCGATGAGCTGGAGCCGCGGTCGTTCTCGTTCAACTCCCCGTGGGGAGCCTGCCCGGACTGCACCGGACTCGGCACCAGGCTCGAGGTCGATCCCGAGCTGATCGTCCCGGACGAGTCCAGGTCGCTCGCGGACGGCGCGATCGCGCCGTGGAGCGGCGGGCACATCAGTGACTACTTCTTCCGGCTGATCGAGGCCCTCGGCGACAGCCTCGGCTTCCGGATGGACACGCCGTGGGCGAAGCTGCCCGCCAAGGCCCGCACGGCCCTGTTGCGCGGCTACGACCTGCAGGTCCACGTCCGGTACAAGAACCGGTACGGCCGCCAGCGCTCGTATTACACGAACTTCGAGGGTGTCATCCCGTGGGTCGAGCGGCGGCACGCCGAGGCGGAGTCGGACTCGAGCCGGGAGAAGTTCGCCGGGTACATGCGCGAGGTGCCGTGCCCGTCCTGCCACGGGGCCCGGCTCAAGCCGGTGTCGCTGGCGGTGTCCGTGGACGGCAGGTCCATCGCCGAACTGTGCGCGCTTCCCATCGGGGAGCTGGCCAAGCTACTGCTCAGCTTGCAGCTCTCCGAGCGTGATCAGCAGATCGCCCAGCGGATCGTGAAGGAAGTCAACGCCAGAATGGGTTTCCTCCTCGACGTCGGGCTGGACTACCTGACCCTGGACCGGGCCTCGGCCACGCTGGCCGGCGGCGAGGCCCAGCGGATCCGGCTGGCCACCCAGATCGGCTCGGGTCTGGTCGGGGTGCTGTACGTGCTCGACGAGCCGTCGATCGGGCTGCACCAGCGGGACAACCACCGGCTCCTCGAGACGCTGCTGCGGCTGCGCAACCTGGGCAACACGCTGATCGTCGTCGAGCATGACGAGGACACGATCCGGGCGGCCGACTGGATCGTGGACATCGGCCCGCGCGCCGGTGAGCACGGCGGCCACATCGTGGTCTCCGGCACGGTCGAGGACCTCCTGGCCAACCCCGAGTCGCTGACCGGCGCCTACCTGTCCGGGCGCGAGTCCATCCCGATGCCGGCCAGCCGCAGGAAGCGGGACAGGAGCCGCGAAGTCGCCGTCAAGGGCGCGGCCGAGCATAACCTGCGCGGCGTGGACGTGGCGTTCCCGCTCGGCTGCCTGGTCGCCGTCACCGGAGTGTCGGGGTCAGGCAAGTCCACGCTGGTCAACGACATCTTGTACAAGGCGCTGGCCCGCGAGCTCAACGGCGCCCGGACGGTCCCTGGCCGGCACACCCGGATCACCGGCATCCAGCACCTGGACAAGGTCGTGCACGTCGACCAGGGCCCGATCGGGCGCACCCCGCGGTCCAACCCGGCCACCTACACCGGCGTCTTCGACCACATCCGGAAGCTGTTCGCGGCCACGACCGAGGCGAAGATCCGCGGCTACCAGCCCGGCCGGTTCTCCTTCAACGTCAAGGGCGGCCGGTGCGAGGCCTGCTCCGGCGACGGCACGATCAAGATCGAGATGCAGTTCCTGCCCGACGTCTACGTGCCCTGCGAGATCTGCCACGGCGCCCGGTACAACACCGACACCCTGGGCGTCCACTACAAGGGCAAGACCATCGCCGAGGTCCTCGACATGCCCATCGAGGAAGCGGCCGACTTCTTCGCGCCCGTCCCCGCCATCCACCGCCACCTGAAGACCCTGGTCGACGTCGGCCTGGGCTACGTGCGCCTGGGCCAGCCCGCGCCTACCCTGTCCGGCGGCGAGGCCCAGCGGGTCAAGCTGGCCGCCGAACTGCAGCGCCGGGCCACCGGCCGGACCATCTACGTGCTGGACGAGCCGACCACCGGGCTGCACTTCGAGGACATCCGCAAGCTGCTCGGCGTGCTGAGCCGCCTAGTCGAGACCGGCAACACGGTCATCGTGATCGAGCACAACCTGGACGTGATCAAGACCGCGGACTGGGTCATCGACCTTGGCCCGGAGGGCGGCGCCGGCGGAGGTCTCGTGATCGCCTCAGGACCGCCGGAGAAGATCGCAGGAGTCGAGGAGAGCTACACCGGCCACTTCCTCAAGAAACTCCTCGACGTCTAGCCGGGCGCGGTGGAAATCGTCACCGAAGGCCGAGTCGCGCGGGCTGACCTGGACGGGGACAGCGCGGAGGCGCGCTTCCTGCTTGTGCTCACGCACGGGGCGGGCGGCAGCGTCGAGGCGCCCGACGTGCTGGCGGCCCGTGACGCCGGGCGGCAGTTGGGCGGGATGGTGGCCCGGGTCACGCAGCCGTACCGGGTCGCAGGGGCGCGCGCGCCCGGCTCCGCCGCCCGTCAGGACGCCGCCTGGGTCCAGACCGTGGCCGTGCTACGCGAACTGGCCCCCGGTATCCCGCTTGTCCAGGGCGGCCGCAGCAACGGCGCGCGGGTGGCCTGCCGTACCGCCGCCGCGGTGGGCGCCCGCGCCGTGATCGCGCTCGCGTTTCCCCTGCATCCCCCCGGGCACCTGGCCGGACGCGCCGCGCTGCCGGGCGCTCCGCCCTCGGGAACCGCGGTCCAGATACGGATCGCCGAACTCCGCGCGGCGCGCGCGGGTGGTGCCAAGGTGCTGGTGGTGAACGGCGAGCGTGACCCGTTCGGGATCCCGTCTGCGGACGACGCTGATCGGGTAGTCATCGTGCCGGGGGAGACGCATTCGCTGAAGGGCCATCGCGCGCAGATCGTGGCCGCCATCGCCGAGTGGCTGCCAGCGGTGCTCTAAAGGGGTGGCCCGCGTCCGGAGCCGGTGGCCTCGCGCCAGGCGGGCTCGCCAGGGCTTAAAAAAGGATTAAAAGGATCGCTGGTTGAACGTTCACGCCGAACCCGGGCTGCCGCGCAAGGCGGATAAGGCTGCGGGGGCCTCGGGAGCCCGTACGCTGCGCCCGGAGGTCACACCGATCGGGCGGTCGAAAGGGGCCAGGTCAGTGGGCCGGTGCGGCTCGATGCACGCGCCGTCCGGTAGTAGTTCCCCGGTGTCCTCGAACATCACGACGCCATTGCAGAGCAGGCTCCAGCCCTGCTCGGGGTGACTGACGATAGTGTGGGCCGCTTCCCGGTCCGGGGCCGATGGCGCCGGACAAGGTGGCGAGTGTGGGCACATATCAGTGCCTCCTGAAGTTTTCATTGTTCGCATTCATGATCGTTATAAGTGTGCCGCAGCCTGGGCGATCGCTGACATGGCCTACGCTGATCGTTTTCCAGGTGGCCATCTGTAGCTTCCCGCTGGTTTCCGTGTGGCACCTCTGGACTACTCATTGTAATCATCCTAGCCCCCTGGGCCCTGCGCCCAGAAAATTGGCCTAGACCAACTGTGCCGCTTTCCATCTTACGCTGCAAGCGACACGCTCAACCCCAAACAATCGATTGCCGCGCTCTGCGCCCCTCGGGCCTCTAGCTGCGGCTCGCTCCCCCTACATCTGGAGACGCCGAGCTAGCCCGGTTGGTTCACGCGAGCGCGGCAGAATCCGGCGGGGCGCGATTGGCGGCGGCAAGCACCGCGGCCCGGCGGCCGCGAATGCCGTGGCCCGGCGGCCGCCAACGCCCGGGCTTAGCGGCGGAGTAGGGCTAGGCTTCGGTGACCGGCGACGCTAGCGGGCTGAGCTCGAACGCCACGGCCGGGATGTCGTTGAGACGGTGGGTTTCCCGCAGCGTGAGCAGGTGCTCGGCTTCGGCCGTGAGCGCGTGCACGCGCGACGTGGCCCGCATCTTCCGGCGGTAGATGCGGTCGTCGAAGCCGCGCGGGCCCATAGCCGCGCGCTGCGCGGCGAAGGCGGCCCGCATGGCCTCGGTCAGCGCGGCGTCAAGGTCCTCGGCCAGGCGGCGCAGTTCAGGCGACGGCGCCCGCCGGGCCTGCGCCTTCCTGAACTGGCTCTCCGCCTCGCGGGCGGCGGCGAGGAGTTCTGCCCGCCGCGCAGCGAGCGCCAGATCGGCCTGGTAATGCTGCTCCGCCTCGCTGCTCGGCTTCTGCCGTCTCATGACCACCGGTCTCATGACCCAATAGGGTACGCGCGGCGCCGGCGCGGTCGCATGGCGGTCCCGCCGTCAGGCCAGGCTCGCGGCCCAGCTGGCGTGCAGGGCCGCGTACTCGCCGTCCCCGGACATCAGCTCATGCGGCGGGCCATCTTCGGTGATCCGGCCCCCGTCGAGGACGAGGACCCGGTCGGCGATCGCCACCGTGGACAGCCGGTGCGCGATGATGACGGCTGTCCGGCCGGCCAGCACGGTGCGCAGGGCGCCCTGGACCAGCCGCTCGCTCGGGATGTCGAGCAGCGAGGTGGCCTCGTCGAGGACGAGCACGGCCGGGGCGGCCAGGAATGCCCGGGCGAACGAGACGAGCTGACGCTGGCCCGCGGACAGCCGGCCGCCGCGCTTGCCGACCGGGGTGTCATAACCCTCGGGCAGCGCGGTGATGAAGTCGTGCGCGCCGATCATCCGCGCCGCGGCCTCCACCTCGGCGGGGCAGGCATCGGGACGGCCGAGCCTGACGTTCTCCGCGACCGATCCCTCGAACAGGAAGTTCTCCTGGGTGATCACGATGATCTCGGTGCGGAGCACGGAGTCCGCGAGCTGCCGCAGGTCGATTCCGTCCAGCGTCACCCGGCCTGAGCGCGGGTCGTAGAACCGGCCGAGCAGCCGCGCGATCGTCGTCTTGCCCGCGCCGGTCGCACCGACCACGGCGACCGTCTGCCCGGCCGGGATATCCAGGTCGAGTCCCGGCAGGACCAGGTTGTCGCGGTAGCCGAAGGTGACCGACTCCAACCGGACCCGCCGGCCGGCCGCGGTGGCGGCCCGGGCCGGCAGCGGCTGCGGGGCCGCGGGTTCCGGGACCGCTGGTTCTTGCTCGAGCACCCCCGAGATCTTCTCCAGGCCGGACGCCGCCGACTGGAACGTGTTGTAGAACTGCGACACGTCCTGCAGCGGATCGAAGAAACGCTGCAGGTAGAGCAGGAACGTCGTGAGCACGCCGATCTTGATGTTCCCCTCGATCACGAGCAGACCGCCGTAGCCGAGGATCACGCCCAAGATGACGTTGCCGACCAGCGAGATGCTCGGGCCGTAGATCGCGATGAGCCGCGAGGCGTGCGCGCTGGACTGCGCATAGTCCTGTCCGAGGCCGGAGAAGATTTCCTCGTTCCGCTTCTCCCTGCGGAACGCCTGCACCGCCCGGATCCCGCCGAACGTCTCGACGAAATGCACGATGACCAGCGCGATGGCTTCCCTGGTCCGCCGGTACGCGCGAGCGGACTCGCGCCGGAACCAGACCGTCAGCCAGGTCAGCGGAACGAAGCCGACCAGCACCACCAGACCGAGCTTCCAGGCGAGCAGCAGCATGCCGGTGCCGACGAGCAGCAGGGTCAAGATGGCCGCGATCAGCGAGTCGAGCCCCTCCTCGAACAGGTCAGAGATCGACTCGACGTCCGAGGTCTGCCTGGAGATGACCCGCCCCGAGGTGTAGTCCTCGTGAAAGGCCACGTCCAGCAGGCCGAAGTGCGCGAACAGGCGGCGGCGCAGCTCGAGCACCACCTTCTGCCCGACGCGGCCGGTCATGGTGACGAACATGCGGGTCGTGACCGCCTGCACCCCGACCGTGACGGCGAAGGCCGCGGCGATGCCGAGCAGCGGCGCGGCGTCGTGGGCGTTCAGCAGCGGCGGCAGGCCGCTGTCGATGGCGATGCCGACCAGCCAGGGCCCGGCCAGCGCGGCCAGGCTCGCCACCACGATCAGCGACACGGTGGCGATCACCGCGCGCCGGTACGGCCGCAGCAGCTCGCCGAGCAGCCGCCGGCTCCGCTCGCGCAGCAGCGCGGCCAGGCCGGCGCTGACCTCGTCGTTCTTCTCCGCGGCGACCCCGCGCCACGAGGCCGGCGTGGTCACGCGCTCTCCCTCAGGTCTTCGGTATCCATCAGGTCGGCGTACTCCGGGTTGGAAGCGAGCAGCTCCCGGTGGCTGCCGCTGGCCGCGATCACTCCGCCGGACAGCAGCGCCACCGTGTCCGCCAGCGCCACCGTGGACGGGCGGTGCGCCACCACCAGGGCGGTCGATCCGGCCAGGATCTCGTGCAGCGCCCGGGTCACGCGCTCTTCGGTGTGCACGTCGAGGGCGGAAAGCGGATCGTCGAGGATCAGCACGTCCGGCTTGGCCAGGATGGCCCTGGCCAGGGCGATCCGCTGCCGCTGGCCGCCGGAAAGCGCCATACCCTGCTCGCCGATCCTGGTGTCCAGGCCCCACGGCAGGTCAAAGGCGAACCTGGCCTGCGCCGCCGTCAGCGCGGCCTCGACCGCGTCCTCGCCGGCGTCCGGCGCGCCGAACGTCACGTTCTCCCTGACGCTCGCGGAGAACAGCGTCGCGTCCTCGAAGGCGCAGCCCACCGCCGTGCGGAGCTTCGCCAGGGGGAGGTCGCGGACGTCCGTCCCGTCGAGCCGCACCGCTCCCGAACTCGCGTCGGCCAGCCGCGGCACGAGCTGCAGCAAGGTGGACTTGCCCGAGCCGGTCGCCCCGGTGAGCACGAGCGTCTGGCCGGGCGTCAGGTCGAGCACCACGTCGCGGAGCACGGGCTCGGCCGCGCCCGGATAGCTGAAGGCCACGTGGTCGAACACCAGGTGCCCCCGCCCGCGCCGCACCGTCCCGGCGCCGTCCGGCCAGCGCGGACCCGCAGCCCGCTGGTGCGGAACCCCCCGGGGCGCGGCTTCGATGCCGGGGGCACGCACGACGTCCCGTTCGGCCGAATTCTGGTCTTTATCGATGATTTCCGGCGCGGTGTCGAAGATTTCCAGCACGCGCTGGGCCGCGGTGGCCGCCTCCTGGCCGGACGCGATGATGTAGCCGAGCGCCTCGACCGGCCAGACCAGCTGCAGCGCCAGTGTGATGAAGGCCACCAGGCCGCCCAGCGTCAGTGAGTGACGGCTGACCGCGAACACGCCGAGGACGACGATGAGGCCGATGACGGCGTTCGGGATCAGGTCAAGCAGCGACCAGAAGGACCCGAGCAGGCCTGCCTTCTCGACCTGATTGCGGTAGACCTCCACGGCCTGGGCGCGGTGCCTGACGGCGGCCTGCGGGCTGCGGCCCAGCGCCTTGAGGACGCGGATGCCTGTCGCCGCCTCCTCGACCAGCGTCGCCAGGTCTCCTTCTTGGTCCTGGACCCGCCGGGACAGGACCTTATAGCGCTTCTCGAACCTCAGGCAGACCGGCAGGACCGGCGCGAACACCGCGCCGGTGATCAGGCCAAGCCACCAGTTGAGGTTGATCAGCAGCGCGACCACGGCGATGAACCCCGCCACGTTGGTGACCATGAAGATCAGGCCGAACCCGGCGAACCTGCGGATCGACGACAGGTCGGTCGTCGCCCGGGACAGCAGCTGCCCGGACTGCCACCGGTCGTGGAATGAGGCCTGCAGCCGCTGCAGGTGCGCGTACAGGTCGTCCCTGATCGACCTTTCGATATCCGCGACCACGGTGGACTGGATCCAGCGGCGGATCATGTTCAGCAGCGCCTCGGCCGCGCCGAGGCCGATGGCGGCCAGGGCCAGCGGGATCAGCAAGCCCTTGGCCCCGTGCGCGATCGCCCCGTCGATCACGGCTTTGATGAGCAGCGGGATGGCGATGTCGGCCGCGACCGCGCCGAAGGCGGCCGTGAGCATCACGATCATCTGGATGCGGAATGGCTTGAGGTAGCCGCGAAGCCGCCACAGCGCCCCGACTGGCCGTACCCTGGCGAAGGCGCGCGTGACCAGCAAAGGGGTAACAGAGGGCATCAGCCGTGAGGTTAACCGCGCAGCCGCAACGTTGTCACCTTATTTTTTCTTAGAGCGGACGCCTTGTCGGCAGGCCATAACTCTGGCACGCTGGCTCACCCGGAGGCTTCGCGAACCGGGGGCCGGGGTTGACCGGCAGGGAGAGGAACCGTGAAGCGCAGTACAAGCCGCCTCAGGCCTAGATGAGCAGCGTGTCCCGCGCGGGGATCCTGGCCGCCTACCGCGACGGGATCACGGTCATCTGCGAGCTCGCAGCGCAGTTCACCGACGCGACGTGGCTCGCCGCGACGCCCTGTACCGAATGGCGAGCGGTCGACCTGGCCGGCCATCTGCGCTGCGTGGCCGACGACTACCACGAGTACCTCGATGACACCCCGGCCAGCAGGCTGGCGCGGCTGATGGCCACCGGCGCGCCCGCCGACTCGCTCGCCCGCAAGCTCGCCCGGCAGAACTCCGCAGAGCTCGCCGCGCTACCCGACGCAGCCGGGCCCGAGCACATCGCCGCGTTCGCCGAGTCCGCGCGGTCCTACGGGCGGCGGCTACCGCTGTCGTGGGACCTGCTGCACCACAGGTACCGCGGTACCGATGTCACGGTGGGGGAGATGGCGGGCGTGGCGTGTGCCGAGTGGCACCTGCACGCCTGGGACCTGGCCCGATCGCTGGGCAAGGACTACCGTCCCGCCACCCCCGAGCTGGTCGTGACCGCGTGGCGGGCGGGTACGCCGCAGCTGCGGCCGCTGCCCGCCACGGGCTGGGCCGACGACGATCCGTGGCATTTCCTGCTGGGCGCGTCGGGTCGTGACCGGGGCTGGACCGCAGTGTTAGGCGGAGTAAAGTCCTTGGTTCGTGACCTTTGACGTAAATCGCGTGCGGGCCGCGTACCCGGCGCTGAGCGATGGTTATGCCTACCTGGACGGCGCCGCGGGCACACAGGTCCCCGCCGTGGTCATCGACGCGATCGCCGATGCCTACCGGACCGGGATCGGCAATGCCGGGGGCGCCTTCCCCGCCAGCGGACGTTCCGACGCCATCCTGGCTGAATGCAGGCACGCCCTCGCGGACCTGACCGGCGCTCACCCGGACGGCGTGATCCTCGGGCCGAACATGACGACGCTCACCTACCGGCTGGCCGAGACCTTGTCCCGGCGCTGGGAGCCGGGGGACGAGGTGGTCGTATCCCGGCTGGACCACGACGCGAACATCAGGCCGTGGGTCCAGGCGGCCGCGCGGCGCGGGGCCGTCGTGCGCTGGGCTGAAGTCGACCTGCCGGCGGCGGAACTTCCGTCCGGCCAGTTCGGCGAGCTGCTCTCGGAGCGCACCCGGCTGGTCGCGGTCACCGCGGCCAGCAACGTCGTCGGCACCAGGCCGGACGTGGCGGCCATCGCCGCGGCCGCCCACGCGGTCGGCGCGCTGTGCTACGTGGACGGCGTGCATGCGACCCCGCACGTGCCGGTGGACGTCCGCGTCCTCGGCGCGGACTTCTACGCCACCAGCGCCTACAAGTGGTCCGGGCCGCACATCGGCACGGTGGTGGCCGATCCCGGCCTGCTCGAGACGCTCAGCCCGGACAAGCTCGTGCCCGCGCCGCAGGGCGTGCCCGGCCGGTTCGAGCGCGGCACGCCGGGGTTCGCGGACCTGGCCGGGGTGGTCGCGGCCGTGGAGCACCTGGCGTCGCTTGACCCCGCCGCGTCCGGCACCCGGCGAGAGCGGCTGCAAGCGTCGATGGCCGCCGTCGAGACCTACGAAGCGGAGCTTTTCACCCGCCTGCTCGGCGGCCTGAGCGCGATGGGGCAGGTGACGCTCTACGGGCAGGCCGCCCGGCGCGCGCCGACCGCGTTCTTCACCGTGGCCGGGCATTCGCCGCGCGCGGTGGCGGAGCGACTGGCCGCGCGCAAGGTCAACGTGTGGAACGGTGACAACTACGCGTGGGAGCTGACGGGGGTGTTCGGCCTGCGGGATTCCGGCGGGGCGGTCCGGGCCGGGCTGGTCCACTACAACGACGAGGCCGACGTCGACCGCCTGCTGGCCGCCGTCGCCGAGCTTGCCTGACGGCGTAAGCTTGAAGGTGGATTTTCCTCGCGAGACGGGACGATGGGGATGACGGCGCTGGGCAGCCTGCTAACGGTGCTGGCCGGGCTGCTGCACGACCTCGCGCAGCTGGCCGTCAGCCCGTCCGGAATCACCGCGCTGGCCACGACCGTCCTGGCCGGAGCCATGTTCGCCGCGGTCCTGGCCCTGCTGGTCTCGGTAGCAGGCGTTTCGCGCGCGACCGCCGCCATCCCGATGATCCGCCGCGCCTCGGCGCTGCGGGAGAAGTCCTGGCGCGCGGGGTTCCTGCGCCAGCGCGATCCCGGTGCGGCGGGACGGGCCAGGCCCAGAGCGCCATCGGCGGCCCTGGCGGCCGCCTGCCCCGGGTAACCCCGGGTCGTACCTGTCTGACTGATCTCGCGGCCGCCTCCAGCCACCATCCGTCGTAGCTGGAAGGCCTTTCTCCCATGTTCAGTATCTTTGGCGTCCCCGTGGACGCCGCGTACCACCTTGTCTCCGGGTTCACCGGCATCCTCACCCCCGTTCTCGGCGGAGTGGCCGCGGTGGCCGCGATCATCGCGGTCACGATGGCCGTCCGGATTCTCCTCATGCCGCTCAGCTTCCGTGCCCTCCGCGGTCAGGCTGTTCAAGCCCGGCTGGCCCCGCAACTGCTTGATCTGCGCCAGCGGTACGCCAAGCAGCCGGAACGGCTGCAGCGGGAAATGTCCGCGCTGTACAAGCGGGAGGGCACGAGCATGCTGGCCGGCATCACGCCGTTCCTGCTCCAGTGGCCGCTCCTGTCCGTGACGTACCTGCTCTTCCGGTCGCCGCGAGTGGCGGGAAGGCCGAACACGCTGCTGAGCCACGACCTGTTCGGCGTGCCGCTCGGCATGCACTGGCTGAGCGGCGCCGGCCCCGCCAGCGCGCAGGGCGCGGTCTTCCTCGGCGTGTTCGCGCTGCTGGCCGGGCTGTGCTGGCTCGCTGCCCGCCTCGGCCAGCTGATGACCGCCCAGGCCGCGGCGGCGCTCCCAGCGCCCGCCAAGACGGCGCAGGGTCAAGCCAGGGCTCAGACGCCAGCCCCAGGGACCTGGGTACTGATGAAAGTGCTCCCGTACCTGACGGTGGTGGTCGCCGCGTTCGCGCCGCTCGCGGCCGGGATCTACCTGCTCACGTCGATGGGCTGGTCACTGGCGGAGCGCAGGCTCTACTTGAGGCGATCCGCCGGGGGCCGATCCGCCGGGGGCCGATCTGCCGGGGGCGCGCGGGGAGCCCGCGGTCAGGGCCCGATCAGGGTACGCAGCAGCCGAACCGGGGGCGAGCCGTGCGCCAGCATGCGATCGTGGATCTCCTGGTCGCCCTGGCCGGGATCCGCCGCCCTGAGCTCGCCGGCCAGGTCGGAGATCTCGGAGTACCCGACGTAGTAGGTTGACAGCTGCGCCGAGGTGAGCTGCGCCCGGCGCCACTTGCCCGCCGCCTCGCCCTCTTCCTGGAAGCCGCGGCCGGTCATCAGCGCCATCGCCTCGGTCTCGGTCATGCCGTGCGCGTGGATCCGGGCGTCGAGGATGGCGTTGATGATCGTGCGCAGCTGCATCTTGAGCTGCTGCATCCGGACCGCCCGGGGATCTCCCTCGCCGGGGTAGCCCCGCTCCGCCATGAGCTGCTCGGTGTAAACCGCCCAGCCCTCGGTGAATGAGCCCGACCTGAGCGCGGCCCGGATCTCGGTGCCGGAGCCCTTGAACCGGCGCGAGTGCTGCAGCTGCAGGTAGTGGCCGGGCATTGCCTCGTGCACCATCAGGTTGTGCACCATGTGCCGGTTGTACTCGCGGTAGAACGAGGCGACCCGCTGCGGCGTCCAGTCCGCTGGCGTCGGCGAGACGGCGATGAACGTGGGCTGCGGCGTCGGCTCGAGCGGGCCGGGTGAGTCGCAGTACGCGACGGCGACCCCGCGGTCGATTTCCGGCATCACGATCAGCTCGACCGGGTCGTCGTACACCGTGATCAGGCGATGGTCGGTGACGAAGGCGGTCTGGGCGGCCAGCGCCTCGCGGCAGAACTCCAGGATGCTCGTGTCGTCGGGCACGTCACGCGCGAGTTGGTCGAGTACCTGCCGGACCGCGTCCGGTCCGGCTGTCCCGGACCCGGCGATGCCGGCGGCCAGCTCGGCGATTTCCTCACTGACCCGGTCCAGGTCGGCCTGCGCCCGGGCCAGGATCGCGTCCGCGTCGGCCGCCGCGCTCAGCGTGAGCGACAGCTTCCGCGCGAACCGCTCCGGCCCGATCCTCGGATCGGCGAAACCGTCAGAGCCCGCGAGCTGCGCGGAGAGCCACGCGCGGTGCTCTTCCAGGGCCTCGAGGGCGGCCGGGCGTACCCGGGCGAGCTGTGCCTCGCATGGCGGCGCGGCCTCGATCGCGGTGTCGATCTCGCCGCTGATCAGCGCGATCGTGCCCGCGAACTGCCCGATGGCCGTCTCCAGGTGCACCCTGGGCATGGGCCCGAGCTGCCTGCGAGCTTCCGCCAAGCTGGCCGGGATGGCCGCCAGCCGCCCGGCTACCGAGCCCAGCCGGTCCGGCAGCGGCGCGAAATCCCGGGCCAGCAGCTGGTAGATGGCCTGGCCCGGATTGGCCTGGAGGGGGTTCCAGGTCTGCTCGCGGAGCTCGTCGATCTCGAATACCCGCCGCGCCACGTTGCCCGCCATCATCTCGGCGTCGACCCGGTGCTCCGCCGACAGGGCGCGTTGGTCGATCGCCCCCAGCCGGGCCGCCCAGCCATCCAGGGCGCGCCGCTCAGCGGCCCGGGCCTGCTCGGAGGGATCGGCCAGGCGGTCGTCGAACCGGTGGTCGCCGAGATCGGTGGCGGCGGTCGGATGCCGTTCCGCCCGGTCATCGAGGTACCCCTGCGCCAGCCTGGTGAACTCGGCGTCCGTGCTCATCTAGCCTCCAGCTCGCTCGTAACGCACCGGTCCCTACCGTAGCCAATGAGATGATGACCGGGTGCGCGTGCTCATGCCGCTTCCCGACCGCGATTTTGACGTCACCGAGGTCGCGGTGCCGTGGGCGATCCTGCGCGACGCCGGTCACCAGGTGGTCTTCGCCACCGAGAACGCCGGCACGGTCCCGGCCGCGGATCCCCGGCTGCTGACCGGCGTGTTGTTCGGCCAGCTCGGGGCGGCGCCGGAGGCCAGGAAGCTGTACTACCAACTGGTCGGCGCCCCGGAATTCAGCTCCACGGCGGCCTGGGCTGGGCTGGACCCGGCCGCCTTCGACGGGCTGGTCCTGCCCGGCGGGCATGCCCCTGGCATGCGGCAGTACCTCGGCTCGCCGGTGCTCCGCGAGCAGGTCGCCCGGTTCTGGCGGCTGAACCGGCCGGTCGGCGCGATCTGCCACGGCGTGCTCGTGCTGGCGCGCACCTGCGACGCGGCCACCGGCCGTAGCGTCCTGGCCGAACGGCGGACCACCTGCCTGCCGAAGTACATGGAGCGCTCGGCCTACCTGGCGACGGCATGGCGCCTGGGCCGCTACTACCGGACCTATCCCGCCTACGTCGAGGACGAGGTGCGGGCCGCCCTGGACCATCCGGACGACCAGTTCGAGCGCGGCCCGGTCACGCTGTCCGCGCGCGGCACCGCGACCGACGACACCCCCGCCTTCGTGGTAGAAGAGGGCAACTACCTATCTGCGCGCTGGCCCGGCGACGCCTACCTGTTCGGCCGCCGGTTCTGTGACCTGCTGCAATCCGGTCCGGAAAGATCAAAAGACTTATGCCGAACGGACCGGGCCATCCGCTGTCGGTCACCTGCTTGTGATGCGCGGCGGTCAGCTCCTATCGCCAGCATCCATCCTGGTTATCCTCCGGGCCGGGTGATGACGCGCGGCGCCGTGGCCCGCAGGCTGGTGAGATGACGATCAATATGAGATTGGCGAAGCCGGCCCCCATCTCGGGTGACGCCGGGTCTGCGGAGCGGCAGGCGCCGGAGGAGAAACGACGGCAGCGCGTGGTCAAGCTCGTCATGGTGGCTGCGGTGGTCCGCATGGCGGTGGACAAGCGCACCCTGGCGGGCGTCATCGTACTCGCGATCGCGGTGGCCGCGGCGAGGGGCATGGGACAGGAGCGCGGTATGCCCGCCCTGGACTGGTACCGGGCCCGAGGGCAAGACAAGAGCCCCGGCTAGCATCGCGCGTCGGTAGTTCCCGGCTCGACGGCGGAATCGGTGCCGCGCAACGCGGTGATATCCTCGCGCGCCCTTTTCGCGGTCTGCAATCCCGCAAAGCATGCGCCGCCCCGTGCTCAATGCCATGGCGAATGACCGGAACTATCGGGGATTTCGTAAGCCGGCCGGGCGGTTATCGTCATTATCTCAGGGGTGATCCTGTCGCCGTAGTACCTGATCAGGCGGCCTTAGGACGGCCTTAGAGCGGCCTTCAGGCTCAGGGTCCCCCGCTTACATTCACCCGGTTCTTGAACGCGGATCAGGCACGATATATGCCGGTTATCGGCATATATCGTGCGGCAATTGGTTTTCCGGTCTCCGGCGCTGCGCGTTAGGGTATTAGTCAAGTGGTGGCGCAGCTCTGGGTATCCGGCTGGGAGGCCGTGTGAGCGTTCACGCCCGGCCGGGCGATCGGGGGGCGGCGTCGCTGTATCACCGGGCGGCGCTGGGCGCCGGTGTCGTTGCCGCGGTTGCGGCGTTAGTGCCGGGCTGATGGTCACGCAATCGGGTCGGCGGGCGCGGGGCGCGCAGCTGCGGGGGCGAAGCGGTGAGTTGAGGGTGCTGGGCCGGTTCGTGGATGCGGTCCGGGGGGGTGAGAGCCGGGTCCTGGTCGTGCGGGGTGAGCCGGGTCTGGGGAAGACGGCGTTGCTTGAGTACGTGGCCGGGCGGGCGTCGGCGTCGGGGTGCCGGGTGGCGCGGGTAGCGGGTGTGCAGTCGGAGATGGAGCTGGCGTTCGCGGGGTTGCATCAGCTGTGCGCGCCCATGCTCGATTACCTGGGGCGCCTGCCGGTGCCGCAGCGGGAGGCGCTAGGGATTGCGTTTGGTGTTAGCGCGGGTCCGGCGCCGGATCGCTTCCTGGTCGGGCTGGCGGTGCTGGGGTTGTTGTCGGAGGCGGCAGGGGAGCGGCCGCTGGTATGCGTGATTGATGATGAGCAGTGGCTGGACCGGGCGTCGGCGCAGGCGCTGGGGTTTGCCGCGCGGCGGCTGGCGGCGGAGCCGGTGGGGCTGGTTTTCGCGGCGCGGCTGCCGGGTGGGGAGCTGGCGGGGTTGCCGGAGCTGGTGCTGGCGGGACTCGCGGAGGGTGAGGCGGGGGCGCTGCTGGATTCGGTGCTGGCGGGGCCGTTGGATGTGCGGGTCCGGGACCGGATCGTGGCGGAGACGCGGGGGAATCCGCTGGCGTTGCTTGAGTTGCCGCGGGGTTTGACGGCGGCGGAGCTGGCGGGCGGGTTCGGGCTGCCGGGTGCGGGGCCGCTGTCGGGGCGGATCGAGGAGAGTTTCGGGCGGCGGGCGGAGGCGCTGCCGGCGGCGGCGCGGCGGCTGCTGCTGGTGGCGGCGGCGGAGCCGGCCGGTGATCCGCTGCTGGTGTGGCGGGCGGCGGGGCGGCTCGGTATCGGTGCCGGGGCGGCTGCGCCCGCGGTGGAGGCGGGCCTGGTCGAGTTCGGTGCTGCGGTGCGGTTCCGGCATCCGCTGGTGCGGTCGGCGGCGTACCGGTCGGCGTCGCTGCCGGAGCGGCAGGAGGTGCACGCTGCGCTGGCGGAGGTCACCGATCCGCTGCTGGATCCCGACCGGCGGGCGTGGCACCGGGCCCAGGCCGCGCCCGGGCCTGATGAGGATGTCGCGGCGGAACTGGAGCGCTCGGCGGGCCGGGCGCAGGCCCGCGGCGGGCTGGCCGCGGCGGCCGCGTTCCTGGAACGCGCGGCGCTGCTGACCCCCGACCCCACCCGCCGGGCCCAGCGGCTGCTCGCGGCAGCCGGCGCGGAGCGCGACGCCGGGGCGCTTGATGCCGCGCTGGGGCTGCTGGTCGCGGTCGAGGCCGGGCCGCTGGATGAGCTGCAGGCGGCCGAGATGGAACGGCTGCGCGGGCAGATTGCCCTGGACCAGCGCCGGGCCGGCGACGCGGCCCGGCTGCTGCTCAGCGCGGCCAGGCGCCTCGATCCGCTTAATGTCGGCCTGGCACGCGAGACCCACCTGGAGGCCCTCTGGGAGGCCGCGATGTGGGCCGGCGACCCGGACAGCCCCGGCGTCCGGGAAGCCGCAGAGGCCGCCCGCACCGCGCCACCCGCTCCCGAACCGCCGCGTGCGGTCGACGCCCTGCTCGACGCGTTCGCACTGCGGGTAACGGAGGGGCACGCGGCGGCCGCACCCGCGCTAACCCACGCCCTGAAGCTGGTTCTCGCTCTGGCCGTCGGCACCGGCGAAGTCGGTCGCTGGCTCCGCCTCGCTGGCGGCAGAGTGAGCCAGATCATCGCCCTCGAGCTGTGGGACGACGAATCCTGGTCTGCCCTGGCCGCTGGCCAGGCCCAGTTCGCCCGCGATACCGGTGCCCTGGTGCATCTGCAGTTCGCGCTCAATTACCTGGCCAGAGCCCGCCTTCTGGATGGCGAGCTGGCCACGGCGGCGCGGCTGGTGGAAGAAGATCGCCTGATCGCGGAGGCCACAGGGAACCCGCCGGTGGCACAGACCGCGATGATGCTCGCAGCCTGGCGCGGCCGGGAAGGGGAGGCGGCTGAGCTGATCGAGGCCAGCATGCAGGAGGCAACCTCACGCGGCCTGAGCCGGATGCTCAGCTTCGCGGCCGTTGCGAGCTCGGTACTCTGCAACGGCCTCGGGCAGCACGCCGCCGCATTGGCCGCCGCCCGGCCTGCCTTCGAGCGCGGCCATCTGGGGTTCGGGCCTCTTGTCGTGCCCGAGCTGGCCGAGGCGGCGGCCAGGACCGGTGAGGTCGCGCTGGTCAGCGTGGCGCTGGAGTGGCTGTCCGAACGGACCCGGGTGGGCCCGACCGACTGGGCGCTGGGGATCGAGGCCCGGATCCGCGCCCTGCTCAGCGAGGGCGAGGCGGCGGAGAGCTGCTACCGGGAGTCCATCGAGCGGCTGGGCCATACGCGGGTCCGTGCCCAGCTGGCCCGCGCGTATCTGCTGTACGGGGAGTGGCTGCGCCGGGAGCGCCGGCGTACCGAGGCGCGGGATCAGCTGCGCACGGCCTACGAGATGCTGGACGCGATGGGCATGGAGGCGTTCGCCGAGCGGGCCCGCCGCGAGCTGCAGGCCACCGGCGAGACCGCCCGCAAGCGCACGGTCGAGACCACGGTCGAGCTGACCGCCCAGGAGGCCCAGGTCGCGCGGCTGGCCCGGGACGGCCTGTCAAACCCGCAGATCGGCGCCCGGCTGTTCATCAGCACCCGCACCGTCCAGTACCACCTGGGCAAGGTCTTCGCCAAGCTCGGCATCACCTCCCGCGGCCAGCTTGAGCAGGCCCTGCCCAGCGACCCAGCGCTGCCCGACCGGGACGGCGCCTCACCGCGCTAGGTGCTCTCTCTGTCCGCGCTAGCCGCTCTGTCCGCTCTGTCTGCGTAGGGGACTAGCTGCTGCGGACGCCGACTTGCGCGGAGGGGTAGCCGGTGGCGCCGTTGGGCACGGGCTGGGCCTGGGCAGCGGTCTGGGTGTAGCCCGTCGCGTCGGTGGCGCGGGCTTCGATCAGGTAATTGCCCGGCGAAGCCGGCCATTCCCAGACCCATTGCCGCCAGGTATCGATGTCGGGCACCGCGGCCAGCCGCGCTTCATGCCACGGGCCGCCGTTGACCCGTACCTCGACCGCGGCGATGCCCTTGTGCTGCGCCCAAGCCACCCCGGCCACCGCAATCCGGCCCGGAGCGAGCGACGTGTCGTCGGCGGGCACGTCGATTCTGCATTCGGTCTTGATCGGCGCCTGCTGCGACCAGCCGCGCTGACCCCAGTAGGCCACGGCGGAGGCGAACGTGGTGACCTCGATATCGGTCACCCACTTGGTCGCGGACACGTAGCCGTACAGCCCGGGCACTACCATGCGAGCCGGGAAACCATGCACGATGGGCAGCGCCGTGCCGTTCATCGCGACTGCGAGTAGGGCGTCCCGGCCGTCGAGCACGACCTGCAAAGGGGTTCCCGAGGTGAATCCGTCAACCGAGGTGCACAGCAGCTGGTCGGCACCCGCCAGGGGGCGGGCCTGCCTGATCAGGTCCGCCAGGCTCGCGCCTAGCCACTTGGCGTTTCCTACGTAGGGGCCTCCGACCGGGTCCGAGACGCAGGTGAGCGTGACGTAGGTCTCGATGAGCGGACGCCGGAGCAGCTCGGCGAAGGTGATCGTGACCTCCCGCTGCACCATCCCGTGGATCCGCAGCTGCCAGTTGGCCGGGTCAACCTGGGGTACGAGCAGGGCGGTGTCGACGCGGTAGAAGCTGCCGTCAGGAGTGATGAACGAGCTGAGGCCTGGAATATTCAGGTCGCTGCCGGACGGAAGCGGCGGCGCGGGGACCACGGGGCGGGGGAACCGTATGGCGGCCCGCGCCGTGCTGACGTTGTGCTCATCGATCAGGTTCCTTCCGGCTGCCGTCCCGAGCGCGGCCACGAGGGCAGCGGCGCCACTCGAGACCAGGAACCGCCGCCGCGCAGGCCAGGGGGATGGCGGCCGGTCGTCCGGATTGGGCAGGTAGATAAAGGAATAGGCCGGGCCCGCGCGGGTGCCGGGTTCGGCGGCCCCGGGCCTATCTGCGGGCGGTCGTGGCTGGCTCGGCTGAGCTGGGTCGGGCGACCCGGGGTGAAGCCCGAGCTCCGCCTGAAGATCGGAAAGAGCACGGGCGTCCGGCGGAACGGGGAGGTCAGGGGGACCAAGATCGTCCGGAGAAGCGGCAGGGCCGGGCGGGATAGCGGTGGTGCGGAACGCGCGCAAACCGCCCCAGGCCGGGCGGGTACGGACCTGATCAGATCCGAGCCCAGCCGCCGCGCGGGCCAGCCAGGCCAGCGCGGCCGCGCCGGCCGCGGCCCCCACCAGGGTGGGAACCACGTATCCCGCCGTGGCCGTCGGCCTGGTCAGGGCCGCCGCCAGGCCGATGCAGGCGAAGATCGCGAGTCCCCACATGCCGAACGCGAGCCGGCGTACGGCGAGCATCCCGACTACCGCGGCGTACAGGGCCAGGATCACCAGAATGCCGCCAAGCAGCACCGTCTTGTCATGGGCGCCGAACGTGGAGATGGCGAAGTCCTTGACTGGCGGCGGTGTGAGATCGATGGCGGCCTGGCCTACCGCGAGGACGGGTGAGCTTTGCGGCACCCCGAGGCCGGCGGCGAACTGAGCGGCGCCTATGGCGACGGCCGCCGCGAGCACGCCGACCAGAGCCCCAGTGAGGGCGCGTAGGCGCCGAGGCTGGTCCTCGGCAATCTCAGCGGGTGCTGTCATGGCGGAAAGTCGCGTGTAGGCGCTCCGTCTACGCTACCTTCCCCGGCGCCATTAGTTAGTTACGCGAAGGTTTCGCCCTTATTACCGCTATTCCTCGAAGATCCAGCGCGTAGGGGATCCGGTGAAGTCCCCGGCCCGCATGCTGAATACGCGGCGCGGACGGACCCCGATGGTCGCGTTCTTCTCCGGGTCGAGGAAATCCACCCCGAAATCCGTCCGGTACTTGGCGTTCATCAAGTCGACCACCCGTCGCAGCACCGCCGCCTCCGTCGAGATCTGCGCGGTGCCCTCGATGACCACGGGGTCCGAGGCGTCCTCGGTGGTGATGCAGCAGCGGGAGTTAACGGCCAGGTTGCGGACCTTGCGCGACCCGGTGCTGCTCGTGAACCAGAGTGTGCTGTCATCCCACATGCCCCAGACCGGCATGATGTGCGGCCTGCCATCCGGCCAGACCGTCACGACCCAGTAGTTTCGTGCGGCCGTCAGCCGCTCCGCCGCCCAGGACCAATGCAGGAGTCCGCTTCCTTCCTGCGGTCCGGCGATGCCGTACCCCGGCATATAGGGCCGGCTTACCTGAGGGATCTCCATGGCGAAGGTCTACCACGCACGCTGCTTGTCCGGGGGAGGACCCCGTTAGGTCGCCGGGGCGACTAACGTTGGGACCCGTGAAGGCATCACCGCAGAATCAGCTCCGCCTGCTCGAACTGGCCGGCCTCGACGCCGAGCTTGTCCGCCTGGCCCGTCGCAGGCAGGCCCTCCCGGAAGTCGCCGAGCTGGCCCGCCTGGAGGCCAGGGCGATCGAGCTGAAGGACGCCATCGTCGTGGCCGAGACCGAGCTCGGCGATCTGTCCCGAGAGCAGAGCCGGGCTGAGCGTGACGTGGAACAGGTCACGACCAGGATCGGGAAGGACCGCGCCCGGCTGGACGCGGGTCAGGTGTCCGCCGCGCGCGAGCTCGCCAGCCTGCAGTCGGAAATCGAGTCGCTGCACCGCAGGCAGGGCGACCTTGAGGAGATCGTGCTCGAGCTGATGGAGCGCATGGAGGCCCTCGTCAGCCGGCGCGACGAGCTGACCGCCGAGCGCGACAGCCTGGGCAGCGAGATGGTCGCGGTGGCGGCCCGGCGGGATGCGGCCGTCAAGGAGATCGACGAGCAGGGCGCCAAGGCATCCGACCAGCGCGCCGAGGTGGCCGTCGATGTGCCCGCCGACCTGCTCAAGCTCTACGATCAGATCCGCAGTACCCGCGGCGTCGGCGCGGCCATGCTGCGGGCCGGCCGGTGCGAGGGATGTCATCTGAGCCTCAACACGGTGGATCTGAACGAGATCAGGGCGGCGGCTCCCGACGAGGTATTCAGGTGCGAGGAGTGCAGGCGGATCCTCGTCCGCACGCCCGAGTCCGGTCTCTAGGTGCGCCCGAGAACCAGCTGGTTGCCCGCCCAGGGCGAGCCCGCGACTACTCTGCTGCTCCGGCACGGGCAAACGCCGATGTCCGTGCAGAAGCGATACGCCGGCCGGTCGGATGTTGCGCTCACCGATACCGGGATACGTCAGGCCACCGCCGCCGCCAAACGGCTGGCGGACGCCGGTATCGACGTGATCGTGACCTCACCGCTGCTGCGCGCCACCAGGACGGCGCAGGAGGTGGCCGCCGTCACCGGCGCTCCGGTCGTGACCGATGAGGATTTCCGGGAAACCGACTTCGGAGCCTGGGAGGGCCTGACGTTCGCCGAGGTGAGGGAGCGGTGGCCGGCCGAGGTGACGACATGGCTGGCCGATCCGGCGCATCCGCCGCCCGGCGGTGAGAGCCTGGCCGAAGTAAGCACGAGGGTGACCGGCGCGCTGCACCGGGTGCTGGCCGGCCGGGACCGCCAGACCGTCCTGATCGTCAGTCACGTCACGCCGATCAAGACTCTCGTCGCCGCGGCGCTGCTGGCTCCGCCGGCCGCGCTGTACCGCATGCACCTCGACGTGGCCGCTCTGTGCGAGATCGACTGGTACGCCGACGGGCCGGCGGTACTGCGGTCGTTCAACGATACCGGCCACCTGGTCGGATGAATGGCTGGTTAATTCCTCCAGTAAATTCTGTTTACCCGGACGGAAATCCGGGTGAACGATTTCCGGTCCGCTCGTATATCCATGCTGGCGGCGGCCTGTCTCATAAAATCCACACCCATGAGAGACAGCGGGCGGCTGACCGCTCCTGGCGAGTTGCTGAACGGTCAGCTGCTCGCGGGGAGGATGACACCCTCACCCAGTCAGGGCCAGGGGATCAGGGGCTAGCCGGGCTGGCGGCCGAGTACGGGCTCCGGCCGAGCTCCGAGCGTCCTAGCCTGGCCTCGTACCTGGCCAAGGTGTGGCAGCGGCGGCATTTCATCATCGCCTACGCCACCGCGCGCAATGTGTCGATGTACACCGAGGCCCGGCTCGGCCAGCTCTGGCAGGTAGTCACGCCGGGGCCCGCCGCCCCGGACAGCTCAGGTGACCGTCCGGCGGAAGCGGTCGCGGGCCCGGCGGCCGCGCTAAACCATCACCCGGATAGGTGATGGTTTAGCCCGTGGCCGAGGCCCGGATAACCGGCGTGGCCAGCTGGGTGAGCCGTTCGAGGGCGGACATGACCCACTCGCGCTCAGCCGCGTCGCAGCCGTCGAACACCGGCGCCAGCGCCTGGCTGATGTCAAGCTGGCGGACGCGGGCGCCTTCGGTCCTGACCATCTCGGTCACTTCGACAATGGTCTTGCGGCGGTCGGAGGGTTCCGATCTGGTCATCACGTAGCCACGATGCGCCAGGTGCTGGACGGCGGTTGATACCCGGCTCTGAGCCACACCCGTCCTGCTCGTGATCGCGCTGATCGGCGTGGGCTCGTGGTCGAATACATCTTGCAGCACCGCGAATTCGCTCGCGCTCAGACCCTGCTCTGCCGCGCCGGTAGCGCGGAAGGCGACGTCGGTCAGCGCACGCCCGAGAATGTACAGGTCCTTGAAGTACATCTGGTAATGATACATCTGAACGGATCATCTTTAGCGGGCGCCGACTCGGTTCGTTACCCCGGCGAGTTGGCCTTCGGCGTATCCTAACCGTGGGTGAGTCGGCCGGGCGGTCGCGCCGGGCGCAAGCCCGGTGAGGAAGGTCCGGGCTCCACAGGGCAGGGTGGTCGGTAACGCCGACCCGGGGTGACCCGCGGGAAAGTGCCACAGAAAACAGACCGCCCCCGCGTCAGCGGGGGTAAGGGTGAAACGGCGGTGTAAGAGACCACCAGCGCCGCAGGTGACTGCGGCGGCTCGGTAAACCCCACCCGGAGCAAGGCCAAGAGGGGAACCAGCGGTTCCCTGCGCGAGCGTTTGAGGGCAGCCCGTCCGATGCTCGCGGGTAGGCCGCACGAGGCTGTCGGCAACGGCAGTCCCAGATGGATGATCGCCGCCCCGCAACCAGCGGGCGCACAGAACCCGGCCTACAGGCCGGCTCACCCCCTTTTCATAGCTCTAACCTGCAACGCAGTATCGCGAGCAGGTCAGGTCGGGCACATTCCGGGCACATCTGCCTATGTTCGGCTGAAAG
>CAWJPF010000036.1:0-52674 GCA_963844625.1 uncultured Actinomycetota bacterium
CGTCGCGGCTCGCCCCTAGCGTCAGGGCTGAAACGGAAAGGGAATGCCGTGACAGCAGCCAAAATCCCTGACGATCGGGCGCAGCGGGATCCTGGCGGAGCCTGCATCGCCGACGAGCGCCACGAACTCGACAACGCGGGTTTCGCCGAAAGGGTGACCGCGCTAGCCGCCGTGTTCGACGCCGCTGGGCTGCGCCCCGGCGGCGTGCTGGCCATCATGCTGCCGAACCGGGTCGAGCTCGTCACGAGCATGTTCGCCGCGTGGCGGCTCGGCGCCGCCGTCACGCCGGTCAACCCGGTCCTGACCGTGCAGGAGGCCCGGTACCAGATCGATGACGCGGGCGCCACGCTGGTCGTCGCCGACGAGGTGGCCGCGGCGATGCTGCGCGACGGCCCGTACCGGATCATCGGGCTGACCGAGGTGACCGCCCCTCCCCCGCCGACGGCACCACCCCGCCTGGTGACCGATCCGGGCGCGCTGGCCTTGCTGATTTACACCAGCGGGACGACGGGCCGGCCCAAGGGGGTCAGGCTGGACCACGCCAACATCAGCGCCACCGCGGAGATCATCGTCGGGTGGTTCGAGATGACGGGTGATACGCGCAGCCTGCTGGTGCTACCGCTGTTCCACGTGAACGGGATCATGGTCAGCGTGGTGTCGCCGTTGCTGGCCGGCGGCTCGACGTTTATCGCCGAGCGGTTCCACGCGGCCAGTTTCTGGGCGACTGTCGAACAGGTCAGGCCCAGCTTCTTCTCGGCGGTGCCCACTATCTACGCGCTGCTGGTGTCGCGGCCGGGCGCGCGGCCGGACACCCGGAGCCTGCGCTTCGTCATCTGCGGCGCCGCGCCGATGCCGCGCCAGCTGATCGGGGAGTTCGAGGAACGGTTCGGCGTCCCGGTGGTAGAGGGTTACGGGTTGTCGGAATGCACCGTCTGCTGCACCGCCAATCCGCTGCACGGAATCCGCAAGGCGGGCAGCGTCGGGCTGCCGATGCCCGGCATCGACGTCGGGGTGGTGGACGAGGCTGACCGGTTGCTGCCCGCCGGGCAGGCGGGCGAGGTGGTCGTCCGCGGGCCGAACGTCATGCGCGGCTACCTGGGCAGGCCGGAGGAGTCGGCGCAGGTCCTGCGCGGCGGCTGGCTGCACACCGGTGATGTCGGCCGGTTCGGCGACGACGGCTATCTGACCCTGGTCGACCGGGTCAAGGACCTGATCATCCGGGGCGGGGAGAACATCTACCCGAAGGAGATCGAGGACGTCCTCTATACCGTCCCCGCCGTGCTCGAGGCCGCGGTCGTCGGGCAGCCCGATCCGGTCTTCGGCGAGCAGCCGGTGGCCTTCGTAACGCTCCGGTCCGGCTTTGACGTGGTGCCCGAGGACCTCATCGAGCACTGCCGCCAGTCCCTGGCCCGCTACAAGTTGCCGCGTGAGGTGCACATCGAGGAGATGCTGCCGAAGAACGCCGTGGGGAAGATCGCCAAGCCGGAGCTGCGCCAGCGACTCCGCGACGGGGGAATCCGTGGAAGTGGTGTGCCGGGTAGGTGAAACCCCGTCCGTTCGGCATAAATCTTTTCTTTTACTCCCGAACGGACCGTATGCCTGTTCATGGATCCAGGCATTCGCCAGCGTGGTCCAGGTCGCGGCCTCGCCAGCGTCCTGGGCCAGGCCAAGGCTGTGCGGGCCGTGGGCGAACACGTGCACGGCGTGGGGAACACGGCTGGCCGCGAGCGCCGAGGCGAAGCGGTAGGTGTGTTCGGGGGGGACGTAGGCGTCCGCTGCGGTGTGCCAGATGAAAAACGGCGGCGACGCGGACGTGACCAGCGCATCCAGCGATGTCGACCGGCGCAGCCGCGGGCCGGCGTCCTCGCCGAGGAGGATCAGCCGGGCGGGACGGTAGGTCTCGGTCTCCATCGAGGTGATGGCGTAACCAAGGACAGCGAACTGCACCGTCTCATCGGGCGCGGCGCCTGGCGCGAGGGCGGCCAGCCCGGCCAGATGGCCTCCCGCGGAGAACCCCATGAGCCCGATGCGCTGCGCGCCTCCGGCCCGCCGGCGGCTGATCTCAGCGCGCAGCGCGTCCAGCGGCGCCGGGTGCCGGACGTTGAGCGGATAGCGGAACACGCTCGCCTGCACGCCCAGCTCGCTGAGCCAGCTGGCCACCGGCTCGGCTTCGTGCGGTGCGTGTTCGGCATACCCGCCGCCGGGCAGCACGATCATGTGCGTCGCACGTGTCGTCGTCATAGCCGTATTCTCCGCTTCTGGCGTAAGGCCAGGCTCGGCGCTCACCGGGAATAGGCCATGGTCCACACGCCGCGGTCGCCAGGGTGGTATTCATTCCCATCCCAAGGCGAGCCGCAAATGTGCAGATGGGCGTATGGCGTGCCGGCGAACATGACCATCGTGCCGCCGTCCCGCATTACGGTGCCAAGCCCAGCGGCCTTCGCGTCGAACGGCCAGAGGATCATCCAATGGGGGCCGATCGGGATCGCGGGGCTGGTCGTGTCGAATGGATCCGTGAAGCTGTGTTGCGTTGCTCCGTTCAGCATGTAGATCAGGCCAGGCGACGTGTTCGTCGGCTTTGGCTTCCTGGCCATAATGTCCTTCATCCACACCATCCCCATCGGGTCGAGGCACGTGTCCGTCGAACCGACGATGTTCTGGTCGCCGGGGACGCAGATCCAGTCGTTTGTCCCAGGACGCAGAACGGTCATGTGACCGTTCATGTCCATCTCCGCCACCGTCGCTTCGCTTGTGATACACGAGGGGCCTGCGAGCAAGGCGCGCCTGATTTTCTCCTTTTTGATGTTTTCCGCCATGATTTTCTCTTCCGCCGGGCCTGGCGTTTTATCGTCCATGACTCTCCTCTCAGCCGTTCTTCGTGAGTAGCGCCTCGGTCATCACGGGACCGAAGGCGATGGGGCTATGGACGTGCTTCGTCATCGTCGCTCTCGCCAAGGTGCGGAAGCGTCAGTTCGGTGGTCAGGGTCGCTGGTCGGCCGGGCAGGATCACGGCTGATCCGGCCCTGACAGGGCAAGGAACTCCCCGGGATCGGTATAGAACCCGCGAACCGGTTCTTCCCAGATCGGCCTCTCGCCGGATGGACCGGACACCCCTCCACTATGCTCGCGCCGGTGAGGGCCGCGCTATCAGCAACCTGACTGCAGCTGCACCGTCAGCGGCTTCCGCCCATGAGGTCGGTCAGCTTTACATCAAGCAGGACGTGTTCCCGTCCTGCATGGCCAACGGCCTGTCCACGCCACTTCCTGACCCGGCCACGCTGGTGCCGGCGCCGAGGGCCGCCGGCACCAGGGCCGGCTTCCGGCGATGCCGGGCAGGCACCCCTCGGTTTCCTGCGCGCCGTGTTACCGGCTGGGCGCTAGGTGTCCACGCGACCTGCCACGCCTGACGGCAAGGTGCAGTCAGCATGCGGATTCCGCCGCCCGCACCCGGCGGGTGATCATGGCTTGCGGTAACCGACACCAATGAAGGAAATGCCGTGACTTCCTATTCAAGCCTTCCGAACAAGCTGATCAGCGCGCCCAACGGCGTCGACTACGCGTACCGCGACACCGGCGGCGGCGAGGGTGGCGCGCCGCTGGTCCTGCTCCAGCACTTCCGCGGCAACCTCGACAGCTGGGATCCCGCGCTGATCGACGCGCTGGCATCAGCCCGGCGGGTCATCACATTCGACAACGCCGGAGTCGGCGGCTCTACCGGGACGACACCGGACACCGTGGAGCAGATGGCACACGACGCCATCGCGTTCCTCGCCGCCATGGACCTCGCCCAGGTCGACCTGCTGGGGTTCTCTATCGGCAGCTTCGTCGCGCAGCAGATTGCGCTGCGGCGGCCGGCCATCGTGCGTCGACTGGTCCTGGCGTCCGCGGCGCCGCAGGGCGCCGCCGGCATGCACGGCTGGGCCCCTGACGTCATCGGCGCCATCGGCACCCCGGAAACCAGACCCGAGGAATACATCGGTGTCTTCTTCGCCCGATCCTCGTCGAGCCGGCAGGCCGGCAAGGAAGCCATGCAGCGCATGTACGCCCGGACCGAGGACCGCGACGCGGCCGCAAACTGGGCGACTCGTCAAGCGCAGTACGACGCGGTGTGCACGTGGGGGATCCCCGACCACGCGCTGCTCCAGCGGCTCAGCTGCCTGCAGCTGCCGGTGTTCGTGGCGAACGGCGACAGCGACCCGATGATCCTGCCGCACTACTCCTACCTGCTCGCGGGCCTGATCCCGCAGGCCAGCGTGAAGATCTACCCCGACTCGGCGCACGGATTCCTCTTCCAGCACCACGCGGAATTTGCCGCTGACGTCGAGGCCTTCCTCGTTAACCCGTAATGCGCGAGCCGCTTCACTACCGATTCGTCCGCGCTTCGTCAGGTTCCGGTGCCGAGCAGGTCGTAGGCCGCGACCCAGAGCGTGTAGGGGTTGGCCAGGTCCGGGTAGGCCGACATCATCCGGTCGATGAGCTCGGCCGGGGCGGAGCTGCGTTCCAGCGCGGCCTCGAAATCGGCGAGGTAGCGACGGCATTCGCCGATCTGGCGGCGGGCGTCGTCGTCGGTGGCCACTGGGTTGCGGTGGCCGGCGATGAGCGTCTCGGCCGCCAAGGCCGCTACGGCATCCAGCGCCCGCGCCCAGCTAGCGCGGGTCTCCGGCGTCGACCCGCTCAGCCACATGTGCGTCTGGTTGTAGACGACATCGCCGGAGACGATCAGGCTCAGGCCGGGAACGTGGACGACGCTGGAATGCACGGTGTCGGTGGTCCCGACCGGGATCACCGTGGCCGCCGAGGCTCCGACCGGAATCGTGGCGCCCGCCAGCGGCGCCGGCGGAACGGGCTTGGCGGTCAGCTGGCCGGGAAAGAACCCGCCCCAGACCTGCATGTACCCGGGCGAGATCTGCTCTTCCATCGCGGGGATGGACTCGGCCAGGGCCACCGGCCTGGCCTCCGGGAACGCCGCCAGGATCTCCGGCAGCCCCAGGAAGTGGTCGGCGTGCGGATGGGTGATGTACACGTAACCTGGCTCGCGGTCGTGGGACTTCACCCATGCCGCCAGCTCTCGCCCCTCCTGTTCGGTGATGAGGCAGTCGACCAGCAGGGCGCCGCCATCGTCACTGATCAGCGTCGAGGTGGACGGCGGCCAGGTGGCCGGGCCCACCGCCGCAGCGAAACCCGGCACTGCGCTCGGGATCGGCTTGGGATTTACCACGAACACGTCAAAGTCAAGGCTCATCGCACCATGCTCACCCGCGGGACGTCGGCCGGGTATCCGCAACTTGACTGCAGCCAGATTGCGGATACCCGCACCCGTGCGACTCTGCGAGCATCAAACCAGTCACCTGACCGGAAGAGCGTGCGGCCTTCCGGCAAGAAGTAGCGAGGGGAAGAGGAGACCATGGCATCCGAACGAGTGCTCGACGTGTCGGTGCACCGCCACGTCTTCGATACTGACTGGCCGTTCGCCCGTGTCCTGGACGGGATCTTCAGCGGTATCAGCCAACCCGATATCGCGCAGCTGTTCGGCAAGCTCGCGGCGAGCGGTACCTATCAGCAGTTCAGCTCCCTGGTCGAGCAGGCGCAAGGCAGCGCCGGCCTGATGCGGTTCCTCCAGCTCGACCTCGACCACGCGCTGTCGATCGACCCGGAGGCTCAGGACTGGACCGGGCGCCGGCTGGTGCGCCTGATCGCCGGCAACCCGGTCACGATGGGCCAGATGACCCGCCACGTGCCCGACGCCGGCTCGTACGCGCCGGTCACCATCCTCATCGAGGAAACACCGGGGAAAGGAACCCGCGTGGCCTACGACTCCGTGACCAGCGCGATCGCTCCCTATGACAATGCCGCCGCGTCCGAGGTCGCCGGGCGGCTCGACACCGAGGTACTCGGGCTCCTGCGTGAGGCCACCGGAGTCCAGGCACCGGCAGCACCCTGATCATGCAGGGCGAAGGAGCGACCGATGAGCGATGAAGACGGCACCGACCGCGCCCTCGAATCCATGTGGTGGTAGCTGGTGATCAGCGAGCCCTCTGTTCAGGAACGTTATTCGCAGGCATTCCGGGATGGCACCGGAGAGTCCTTTGCCGCGATCACCGAGCCGGACATCGTGCTGTCCGGCAGCATCTTCTCCCGGCCCATCGCCGTGCCCTTCAGCGGGCCGGTACCACGTGATGACGTCGCGAGCGTGCTCGCCCGCCTGCTAACAGATTCACGTAGCTTCGGCAGCGTCCTTTACCTGAGCTCCGGCGCGCAGTCGATCGAGCAAGCTCTCGACGAGGTGCTCGGCATCACCGGAAGGCGCGAATCGTGACGAAGCATCGAATTACCGCGGGCAACGCTCCTGCGTGCCCCTGTCCGGCAGGAGCATTACGCGGGATGGCAGGGGCCTGGTCCGGCCGGAGCCGGGCCGGGTTGGTGGCACGGCGCTGGTCAGGCGAGGTCGGCGCGGATGCCCTTCTCGACCCGGTCGCCAAGGGTCTGGTCGCAGGTGTGCGCCGGGCGTAAGGCGAGGCGGTATCCGAAGCGTGACTGCACCTTAATCACCGCAGGGCTTACGGCGACGAGGGAGCCTGCCTAACCGCTGATCTGCATCGTGCTCGACTGATCGATGAGGCCGCGGAGCTGGTGGCGGCCGGCGATGCCGAGCTTGGGGTAGGAGCGGTACAGATGCGAGGCGACGGTGCGGGGGGACAGGAACAGGCGGTCGGCGATCTCGCCGTTGGTCAGGCCGCGTCCGGCGAGGACGACGATCTCGCGCTGCTGCGCGGTGAGCCCGTCTAGGCCGCCCGGGGCGGCCGGCCGGGTTTGCGCGGCTACACCGCAGGCACGCAGCTCGGCTTCCGCGCGCCAGGTCCACGGCGCCGCGCCGAGGCGGCGGAACGTTTCCAGGGCCGCCGCGAGGACGGGCTTGGCGTCGTTGATCCGCCGCTGCCGTCGCAGCCACTCCCCGTAGTCCAGCTGAAGCTGGGCCCGTTCGAACGGCCACGTGTCCCCGGCGGGATCGGCCAGGCTCGCGGCGAAATGCGCTCCGGCGCCGTCAGGCTCGGCCAGGAGCCCGCGGGCGCGGGCCGCGAGTTGGGTAAGCCGCGGCCCGGGCGCGGGGTCCAGGAGGGCCAGCGCGCGCTCCACCAGCGTCCTGGCTTCGAGGCGCCGATCGGCGCGCGCCGCCGCGGCGGCGAGGTCGGCGATGGCGAGGTAAGAGAAGTGGTGGTGCAGCGGTGTGCCGTCGGTGGCGAAGAGCTGGCTGAGCTGCGCGTAGGCGGTCACGTAGTGGCCCTGGGCCAGTGCGGCGAGGCCTGCGGCGTGCCGGGTCCTGGCGGCGAACCCGCGGTATTCGGACGTGTCGACCGCGGCGAGCACACGGGCCAGCAGCGGCGCTACCCGGAAATGGTCACCGCGCATGGCCAGGACGGTGGCTGTGGCCAGGTCGGCCGAGCCGGCGACGGTTTCCATCTTGTAGGCGGCGGCGATGTCGTTCGCCTCGCGGGCGGCGGCGAGTGCGTCGTCCCAGCGCCCGCTGTCGATGCATGCCCATTCCAGCACCGAGAGCACGGCGCCGCTGGCGCCGCGGACGCCGGGGGCGCGCAGCTGGCTGAGGGCTTCGCGCAGCACCCTGACCGCTAGTTCGGTCTCGTCCAGGATCCAGGCCGCCCCGCCCACCTTGCCCAGGTCCCAGAGGGGTCCGCTGGTAATCCGGTGCAGGTAGGGGACGGTTTCGGCTCTTCCGCCGAACGGGTCCGTGCATGCCCGGATCCATATCCGGTGCTCGTCAGCGCGACTGGCCGGCCAGTCCTGGGCCGACGGCGCCGGCGCGCCCGGGGCGTCGAGAGCGTCCAGGGCGGCACGTGCCTTGGCGCAGGCTTCGGGGAGCCCGGTCTGGTGGGCGACCGTAGCTGCCATCCCGGTGGCGTCCCACGCGAGGGTCGGCCGCCTCGGGGACGCCTCGGCGGCGACGGAGATGAGTGTTTCGAGCGCGTCGGCGTTCCGGTTCGACCACAACAGCGACCAGCCGATATCCAGCCGGGCGGCGATGCGCAGGTCCGGATCGGATGTCAGCGTGAGCACCTTATCCGCCAGTTCACGTACCCAATCAGCCTGTCCGGCGGGGAGGGCGAGATCGGCGGCGGCCAGCAGCCGCCGGGCCTTGTCCCGCTCGCCGGGGCTGAGCTCGGCGGCGCGTTCCAGGGCGCGTGCCGCTGCGGCGGCACCGCCGCGGCGCTGCGCCTGGGCTGCGCTGTCCTCGAGCAGTGAGGCAACGTGCTCGTCGGGTTCCAGTGCCGCGGCGGCCAGGTGCCAGGCGTAGCGGTCAGGCTGGTCGCGGAGCGCGTCCGCGACCTTCAGGTGCGCCGCGGAACGCTCGGCGAAGGACGCGGCACGGTAAACCGCCGACCTGACGAGCGGATGGGTGAACCGCGGGCCTGGCGCGTCCAGCCGGATCAGGCCAGCTGCTTCCGCCGGGGCGAGGGTGACGGCGGAAAGCCCGGGTACCGCCGCGGCGGTCAGGTCCGGGCTGTCGGCGGCCGCGGCGAGTAGCAGCGCGGCTCGCGCCGTCCCGGGCAGGGCGGTGTACTGCGCTGTCATGATGGCGGTCAGCTGCCCGGTCAGCGGGAGCGGCTCGGCGGCCCAGCGGCGCCCCGCGTCCGGGTCCGCGGCGATCATCTTCGACAGCTCGATCAGCGCCAGCGGGTTGCCGGCCGCCTGGGCGAGCACCTGTTCGCGGGGCCGGCCGCGCGGCGGGTGCGGCTGCGCGTCAAGGAGCAGGCCGGCGTCCGGCAGGCTCAGCGGTGGCAGCAGCATTAGCGGGAAGTCCCGCTCGAAACCGGGCGGAGGCATGTTGCCGCGCGCGCCGGCCAGCAGCACGAGCTGCTCCGATTCCAGCCGGTGGGCGGCGAAAGCGAGCGCGTCGAGCGAGGCACGGTCCAGCCACTGCGCGTCGTCCGCGGCCACCAGCAGCGGCCCGTCTTCGGACAGCCTGGAGAGCAGGGTGAGTACGGCGATCCCGGTCAGCAGCGCGTCGGGCGGCACGGGATCTTCGGAGAGTGCGAAGGCACCGCGCAGCGCCTCGGCCTGGCGGGCCGGCAGGCCGGCCACCCGGTCAAGCACCGGCCGCAGCAGCTGGTGCAGCCCGGCGAACGCCAGGTCTCGCTCCGACTCCCGGCCGGCCGCAGTCAGCACCCGCATCCGCGCTGACCTCGCCTCCCGCGCAGCCGCGGCCAGCAAGGCGGTCTTGCCCACGCCCGGGTCGCCCAGGAGCATCAGCACCCGGCTTTCCGCATACGGCGGGGCCACCAGTTCCCGCAGCCGGGACAGCTCCTCCTCGCGCCCGACCAGGCTCATGTTTTTGCCGGTCATCGCGTGAATGCCACCCTCACCCGCCCAATATAGGCACGGTGTTCCATCCCGGAAAGCTACGTGCAGTTAAGTTGCGGCGAGGAATCCTCCTTACGGTTTACCGGAGGCAATCTGTGACTAACGTATCTGCTGGAGGCAGTAACCCATGTCCGCATCCACGCACGCCCCCGCCGATCCGGCATCCTGCTACCGGGCCATCGAGAACCTGATCGCGACCACGGGCAGTGGCGCTTCGCGGAGCGGCGCGTCCGGGTCGATCTGGCCGGCGACGTGAGCCGCCATCTGCGCCACGCGAAATAGGCTGCCCACCACGGAAGGCCCTGGGCGTTAGGCCTATCGCTCCTTGCGGGCACGGTGGGACCTGAGCCGCACCCCCGGCAGGCCGAGGTGGCGCCACGTCACGGGCTGCCGCCCAACGTCGCCGAAAGCCCTTCGGAGCCCGAAGGGCTGGTCGGTATCGGCGCGAGGCTAGTCTGCTGTGCATCGACCGGTGCCCACATACGCAGTGAGGAGTAGGCGCGCACGCGCCGCGATCATGCATCAGATGCCTCAGAGCACGAAGGCAGTTGTCTTTGATCTTGATGACACGCTCGCGCCCTCCAAGTCACCCCTGGACCCCTCGATGGCAACGGCACTGGTGTCCCTCCTCCAGCGCGTCGGCGTCTGCATCATCTCGGGCGGCCGATTCGAGCAATTCCAAGCCCAGGTCCTCGACCGGCTAACCGCTTCGGAACAAGTCCTCAGCCGGCTTCATCTGATGCCGACGTGTGGCACGCGTTACTACTCTCGGCAGCAGTGCACGTGGTCACAGGTGTACTCCGAAGACTTGTCCGCCGAGGAGACGGCCCGGATCATGCAGGTCCTCGAAGAAACGTCAAGAACTCTCGGGTACTGGGAAGAGCAGTCCGTGGGGCGAACTCATTGAAGACCGCGGCAGCCAGGTCACCTACTCCGCCCTCGGGCAAGCCGCACCGCTCGATGCTAAGGCCGCGTGGGACCCTGATGGAACGAAGAAGAGCATGCTCGTGGCCCATGCGGCGCCATTGCTGCCTGACTTCGAGGTGAGGGGGGGTGGTTCAACGTCGATTGACGTTACGCGCAAGGGGATCGACAAGGGCTACGGAGTTCGCAAGCTCATGATGCAGATTCACGCGGCCCCAGAGGAGCTGCTATTCGTAGGTGATCGGCTTGATAAGACCGGAAATGATTATCCGGTACTGGCCGTTGGCGTGCCATGTGTCCCTGTCACGAGTTGGCAGGACACGCTTACCGTGATAGCGCAATTCAACGACTGGTGGGACGGAGTCACCAGTTCGCCTCAATTCCGAATTATCTCGAAGTACCCCAAGGCAGCAAGGCACGGGCATGCAGGCGAATGACCTTTCCAGTCCTCGCCAGGCTCATCCGGTGTCCCGCCAGGGGCGTGGAGCCGCGGCGGGAATGCCGGGTGTTGTCACGGGTGGCGTGGCCGGCTGGCTTGCCTGCGGTCAGTCCTGGCCGGCTGAGTCCGGGGCGTGCTGCCCGGGGCGGCCGGGCGGAAGGTTCGCCTCGAGGAGCGCGCTCCATCCAGCCGGGCGGGTACTGACGTCCTGGCAGCGTTCCTGAAGCTGGTGCAGTGACTCGCTATCGCCGAGCTGGAAAGCCGCCTCCACGCGTACGCTTTCCTGCACCTCGGGAAGATCCAGCACAGCATCGACCGACCAGGTTCGCGCGGCGCCCTGGCGTGATGTGCCCTGGCTCGGCGCGCAAAGACACCCGGGCGGTGCCTCCAGATCCTTCGGAGGTGGTCACCTCGGCCGTGGCGACTGTACGGTCATCATCGCTGACCTCGACGCGCTGACACAGATCGTGCCCAGCCACGCGATGCCTCCAGCTGCGGATTCCTAGCATGGCCCGGGTACGCGCTTCTTGGCGGTACTCGTGGTCGGCTCACTCTTTCTCGTGACTCATCTACCGGGCGGGTGCACCGGCAGGGGATCGGTGGCGGACTGGCCGTAGACCGTGGCCGGTTCCCTCGCGGGTCGGCCCTGCTGCCGGTGAGCTGGTCAGCGCCTGCGCAGGAACAGGACGACCAGCACGATGATCACGATTGTTCCGAAGCTGATTCGGGCGGCGCGGCGGGACGTGTCGTGATGACAGCACGTAGCCAGGGCCGGACCGGCCGGTCCGGCCCTGGCTACAGCTGCTATTTACAGCTGGGTGGTGACGGCCTTGACCTCGGTGTAGGCATGGAGCGCCTCGTGCCCCATCTCGCGGCCCCAGCCGGACTGCTTGTACCCACCGAACGGGAGTGCCGCGTCGAACACGTTGTAGCAGTTGATCCAGACCGTGCCGGCCCGGAGCTTCTTCGCCAGGGCATGAGCCTTGGAGATGTCCTTGGTCCAGATACCCGCCCCCAGTCCGTACTCGGAGTCGTTCGCGACCGCGGCGATCTCATCCAGATCGGTGAACGCGGCGGCGACCAGAACCGGCCCGAAGATCTCCTCGCGGACGACCTGCATTTCCGGGCGGGTATTTGTCAGCACGGTGGGCTCGACGAAGTAGCCTCGGTCGCCGAACCTTCCGCCGCCCGCCAGCGCGGTGGCACCGTCCGCCTTGCCGGATTCCAGGAACCCGGTCACCCGGCGGAACTGCTCGTCGGATACCAGCGGGCCCATCTGCGTGCCCGGCTCCATCCCCGGTCCCATCTTGATCGACTTCGCGATCTCCGCGACGCCGTCGACAACTTCATCGAACCGGCCGCGCTGGACATACAGCCGTGAGCCGGCGACGCAGCACTGCCCGTGGTTGAAGAAGATCGCATTCGCGGCGCCCGCGATCGCGCCGTCGTCGGCATCGTCGAAGACGATGTTGGGGCTCTTGCCGCCGAGTTCCAGGGTCAGCTTCTTCAAGTTGCTGGCGCCCGAGGCCGCGACGATCAGCTTGCCGACCTCGGTGGAACCGGTGAACGCAACCTTGTCCACGTCGTTGTGGGCGGCCAGGGCCGCTCCGGCGGTCTCGCCGAAGCCGGGTACCACATTCACCACACCGTCGGGGACGCCTGCCTCGGCGATGAGCCCGGCCAGGCGCAGCGCGGTTAGCGGAGTCTGCTCGGCGGGCTTGAGGACCACACAGTTGCCGGCTGCGAGCGCCGGGCCGAGCTTCCACGCCGCCATCAGCAGCGGGAAGTTCCACGGGATGATCTGCCCGACCACGCCGAGCGGCTCGCGCAGCGTATAGGAGTGGAAGTTGGCGCCCGGCATGTACGGCACCGAGATGTTGATCGTGTTGCCCTCGATCTTGGTGGCCCAGCCGGCCATGTAGTGGAACAGGTCCGCCGCCAGCGGCACGTCAGCCGCCTGCGCGACGGCGAACGGCTTGCCGTTGTCCAGCGACTCGAGCTGGGCGAGTTCGTCGGCGTGCGCCAGGATCAGGTCACCGATCCGCCAGATGATGCGTCCCCGCTCTGACGGGGTCATGCGGCCCCACGGGCCCTCCTCGAACGCCCGGCGTGCCGCCCGCACAGCCCGGTCGATGTCCTCGGCATCGCCCTCGGCGACCCGGGCGAGCGTCTCCCCCGTCGCAGGGTTGGGGGTCTCGAACGTCTTGCCAGACGCCGCGTCGCACCATTGCCCGTTGATGAACAGCTGCCGCGGTGCGGCGACGAAGGCCTCGACGTCCCGGTCCAGGGTCACAGTCATGAAATGGTCATCTCCTTGGCTGCGCGGTGGAGACAGCCACCGGTTGCGGCCAGCACCTTAATACGCGCACGTCTACACTGTAGATCTATGTCGCCAACTTACAGTGTAGAACAAGAGATGCCAACCTGGGATGCGCTGTACAGAGCATCTGCCCAGGTGACACGGGTTTTCGGCGTCCACGGCCCGCGGCGGCTATATTCAGGCCAGGGCAGGTCAGGTCCGTTCGGCCGGTTGGGGATCAGCTTAGATCTTGCCAAAATAATATATTTTACATAGTGTTTCCATGAGAGGGCGAGCAGCCGCCACGGTGGAACGAGGTCATGTCCATGCAGCACAAGCCCCTGACGGGCGTCCGGATCCTGGAACTCGGCGGCTACATCTCGCTGCCCTACGCCACCTCGATGCTGTGCGCCCTGGGCGCCGACGTGGTGAAGGTCGAGAAGCCGGGCGCCGGCGACGACTTCAGGCGCGGCGACAACGACCGTAGCCTCTACTTCATCCAGCACAACGCAGGCAAGCGCAGCCTGTCCGTCGACCTCAAGACCCCCGAGGGGGTGGCGCTGGTGAAGGCGCTGATCCCCCGCTTTGACGTGCTGCTGGAGAACCTGCGTCCCGGGAAGCTGGCCGCCATCGGCCTGAGCCAGGCGGAGTGCGCGGCGCTGCGGCCGGACCTGGTCTACGGATCGCTGACCGGGTTCGGCAACGGCGGCCCGCTGGCGCAGCGGCCCGCCTACGACACCATCGGCCAGTCGTTCGGCGGGCTGTACTCCCTGCTCAGCAACGCCGGATCGGCTCAGCTGTCCGGGACCATCTTCGCGGACCTGGTGACCGGCCTGTCGACCGCGACCGGCGTGCTGGCCGCCCTGGTCGGCCGGGCCACGACCGGCGAAGGCCAGCACGTCGAGACCTCGATCATGGAAGCGGTCAGTACCCTCACCGTCGACGCCATGACCCAGTTTTTCGACACCGGGCAGGACCCCACCCGGGAGAGCCGGCATCCGCAGGCCCAGAACTTCTGCCTCCGGACCGCCTCCGGCGAGTACATCGCGGTTCACCTGTCGTCGTCGCAGAAGTTCTGGCACCACTTCTGCGAGGCGATGGACCGCCGTGAATTGGCGGACGAACCGCGCTTCGCCACCTACAAGGAGCGGGAAGCGCACTACTTCGAGCTAGTCCGCATCGCGGAGGCCGAGTTCATCGGCAAGTCCTTGACCGAATGGGAGAAGCTGCTGACCGCCTTTGACGTGCCGTACGCCCCCGTGCTGACCATGTCCGGGCTGGCCGACCACCCGCAGACCGAGTGGCTCGGCCTGGTCGAGGCGGAGCAGAACGGGGTCCGGCTGATCCGGCCGCCGTGGCGGTTCGGCGGCTCCCGCCCGGACCGGGCCGGCCAGGCCCCCCGGGTCGGCCAGCACACCCGGGAGATCGCCGCCGAGGTATACGACGGCGCCCGGATCGAGGACCTGATCGTGACCGGAGTCCTGTTCGCGGATTCCTGAGGGCGGCTGTTCCTGCGGGCGGCTGTTCCTGGGCGCGGCTCCCGGCGCAGGGCCGCCTGGTCACCAGCCGCCGAATGACAATCCGCCGTTCACGCTGACCGTCTGCCCGGTGACCTGGGCGGCGTCGGCGGCCAGGAACACCGCGACGTCGGCGACCTCCCCGGCCGACGGCGGCCTGCCCTGCGGGAAGCGCTCCACGGCCTTGCTGAACAGCCGGGACTGGAAGCTCTCAGTGGCGAAGATCCGGTCCCACGACGGCGTGCCGGAGGTGATCGTCATGGCCACGCTGTTGACCCGGATGCTCCACCGGGACAGCTCGCGGGCCAGCGTCTTGGTCATCAGGATCACCACGGCCCCGGCCGCGCCCATTACCGACTCGCCCGGGGTCGGATGACGGGCCGCGTCGGTGCTGAGCATGACCACCGAGCCGCCGCGCTCGCGCAACGCCGGGATCGCGGCCCGGACCGGGAAGATCCGGGGATAGATCCGGGAGTCGAAGGCGCTCTTGAGCTCGTTCAGGTCCAGCTCGGCGAACGGCGTCGGCCCGATGTCGTGCGGCGAGCCGGCGCTGACCAGGATGTCGATCCCGCCGTGTGCGGCGACGACCCGGTCGACCAGGGCAGTGACGCTGGCGGCGTCACCGGCGTCACCGGGCTCGTAGCAGACCCGTTCGGACACCGTGCGGAGAGCGGACAGGGCCCGCTCCCCGCCTTCTGGCGACCGGCCGTTGACCACCACCTGGGCGCCCCGGCGGGCCAGGCGCAGCCCGGTCTCCAGCCCGACCCCGGCCGTCCCGCCGGTGATCAGCGCGACCTTGCCCTCGAGATCGGACGCAAGCTGCTCAGTGCTCATTGTTCTGGCTCCCGCTCCATCAGGGCCACCTTGACGTGGTCCGGGCGTTCCAGCGTGCCCTCGGGGACGGCCAGGTCCGCCACGGGCACGTCGCGCAGCGCGCCGCCGAACGGGCCGACGGCGGTGCGCAAGGGACTGACGATGGCCGCACGTCTCATCCGTCCTCCGTGGTTACGTCCGCGGTGGCGGCGCCGCTGTCCAGCAGGTCCTGGATCTGCTCGCCGGACAGCCCGAGGCCGGACAGTATCTCGCGGGTGTGGGCCCCCCGGACTGGAGCGCGACCTGGCACCTCGATGGGCGTGCGGTCGAGCTTCGGCGCGGGTCCTGGCTGCAGATGGCCGTCGACCCTGACGAACGCTTCCCGCTGCACCATCTGGGGATGAGCCGCCGCTTCCTCGAAGTCGAGGACGGGTGACACGCACGCGTTCGTGCTCGCGAACTGCGCCGTCCACTCCGCGCGCGAGCGCTCGGCGATCCGATCCGCAAAACGTGCCGACAGGGCCGGCCAATTCGACCGATCCCACTGGTCAGGAAGCGTGGCGAGGTCGAAGCCCAGGCCGTCGACGAATTCCTTATAGAAGTGCGGCTCGATAGCCCCGACGGCGATGAAGTCGCCGTCGCGGCAGGTATAGCTACGGTAGAAGGGAGCGCCGCCGTCAATGAAATTGGCGTTGCGTTTGTCGATCCATTCTCCGCGCGCGCGCTCGCGGAGAATGGTGGCGGAAAGTGTCGGTACGGCGTCGACCATGGCCGCGTCGACCACCTGGCCCAGGCCCGACCGGGTGCGCTCGTGCAATGCGGCCAGCACCCCGAGGAGCAGAAAGAGCGTGCCCCCGCCCAGGTCCGCGACCCAGTTGAGTGGCGGGGCGGGCGGCCCGTCTCCCGGTCCCATCGCGTACAGCGCACCCGTCAGTGCGAGGTAGGTGATGTCGTGTCCGGGCTGCTGAGCGCAGGGACCGTCCTGGCCCCAGCCCGTCAGCCGACCGTAAATCAGCGCCGGGTTGTCCTCAAGCAAGGTGCTCGGCCCTAGTCCAAGGCGCTCCATCACACCAGGTCGATAGCCTTCGAGTACGATATCCGCCTCGCGGGCAAGCCGGCGAGCCAGCTCCCGGCCAGCCGGATGCTTCAGATCGAGCACGATCGAACGTCGCCCACGGCGCAACGTATTCGTCGCGCTATCGGCTTCATGATCTCGCCGGTCAATCCGGATAACGTCGGCACCCATGCCGCTCAGCATCATCGCTGCCACCGAGGGTGGTGTCACAGCCGCGAACTCGATGACCTTAAGGTCGGCGAGCGGGCCCGCTGCCGTCCTGGCGTCCGCGGAGGACGAAACCACCTGTGTCATCTCGTCAAATCCCTTCAACCTTCGGTTAGCCGCGACCGGGGACGCGCAAGTTCGACGTTTCAATACACAATATATTATGTTTGCTAGGATGGGCAAGTGCCCTGAGGCTGGCATCCCGAATGGCCGCGCCCAGCCGGACCGGAGGTGGTACTGCGCGCCAGGAAAGAGCAGGCCGCCGAAATAAACGGGGCGATGAGGTCAGGCTGGCGGGTTAGGACGCCGATTCGCTGGCGTCAGCGCCTCGGCCGGCCCACAGGCCGCGCTGCTCGAGGATCTCGATGAGGTGGTCGGCGCTGCCCAGGATGTGCTGCTCCATCAGCGACCGCGCCTTGCGCACGTCGTGCTCGCGCAGGGCCTCCACCAGCTGAGGATGCTCATCGCTAGTCGCGGCGACCTGGGCCTCGATCGAAGCGTAAAAGCGGTTGGGCAGATGGTTGACCACCGCGCCGAGCAGCAGCGCCAGCCGGTGGGAATCCGCCGCCAGGTTGATCTGCCGGTGGAAGGCGTAGCCGAGGTCGGCGATCCGTTCGGTGTCGCCGGCGGCGACGGCCTTCTGGAGCTCCTCGACGTTCACCTCGAGCCTGGCCACCTGCTCCGGCGTGATCTTCTTCGCCGCGCGGGCCGCCAGCTCCCGGGCCAGCTGGGCCTGCGCCCAGAACAGGTCCCGCACGTCCTGCTGGCTGAAGGGGGCGACAACGAAACCGCGGCGCGGCACGAGTTGGACGAAGCCCTCGCTCTTCAGGGCGAGCAGGCCCTCGCGGACCGGGGTGTTGCTGACACCCACCTGCTCGGCGATTCGCTCCATCCGCAGGAACTCCCCCGGCTGGACGGCGCCCGAGATGATCAGTTCACGAACGTAGCTCGCCACCTCTTCGGGGAGCTGCTGCCGACGGTTCACGCGGTCACGGACGTCGACCACCTCGTTGGCCATCGTTCACCATGCCTTCCGATATACAAAGCATCATACAAAGCAGCCGGGTCGCCTGCCTTCGGACGCGCCGCCGGAAGCGGCCCCGCGGCAGACCGCAGGATGGATCGAGAGGCGCCGGCGAATGGTGTGAAACCGCGGTTTCACTACGCTCTGGCGTGCCTGCGCTTTCGCATTTTCGGGGCGGTTGAGGCTGATGTGGTTATCGTGTCCGTGAAGCAGCTGAGAACCCGGGCCGAGGGCATTCCCCGCGTCGTGTCCCGCCTGCGCCCGCCCGAGCCGGGATTGCGTGGAAAATCGGGCTTATACGGAGGATCCGGGCCCCTGGCGGACCAAATATTCCGCTGAGGCCGGATTTTCCATGATCTTTCACGCGGGGACGCGCCAGGTGAGGCGGCTGCGGCAGCACGTGGCGGATGGGGCCGACCTCCTGGCCCGGGTGGCGGGCAGGGCTGGCGGGCGGGCGGGCAGGGCTGGCGGCCGCGATCAGCCCCGCCCGCCAGGACACCCGTCATGTCGAGCGGCGGCTGCCCATAGCCGCCGGTTCCAAGGGCGCATACCGCCATCATGCCGCCCGGAGTCCGGCGGCTAGGGCCATCCCTGGACAGGTGGCGGCGGCACCCGCCAGCGGCGGGATGGCGCGGTTATCAGGACACCGACTCCCGGTTATCCCGCTCCTGGTCGTCCCACAGGCCGCGCTCTTGCAGGATCTCGAGCAGGTAGTCGCCGCGGGCCAGGATGTGCCGCTCCATCAGCGCCTTCGCCGTCTGCGCGTCGCGCCGGCGCAGCGCATCCATCAGCAGGCCGTGATCGTCCCCGCCGGTGCTGGCCTGGGTCTCGATGGCGGCGTAGAACCGGATCGGCAGCTGCCGGACGAAGGAGCTGAGCAGCAGGGCCAGACGATGGGAGTCCGCCGCCAGGTTGATCTGGCGGTGGAAGAGGTGGCCGAGCTCGCCGATGCGGTCCTGGTCGCCCGACGCGACGGCGCTCTCGTACCGGGCCAGGATGACCTCGAGCTCGGCCAGCTGCTCCGGCGTGATCTTCCCGGCCGCGCGGGCGGCCAGCTCGCTCGCCAGCTGGGCTTGCGCCCAGAACAGGTCACGCACGTCCTGCGGGCTGAACGGGGACACGACGAACCCGCGCCTCGGGACCAGCTCGACCAGGCCCTCACTGCGCAAGATCAGAAGCCCCTCCCGTACCGGGGTGTTGCTGACCCCGACCGCCTCGGCGATGCGCTCCATGCGCAGGAACTCCCCTGGCCGGACCGCGCCCGTGATGATCAGCTCGCGGACGTAACCCGCCACCTCCTCGGGGAGCTGCTGCCGCCTGGTCAGCCGGTCGCGCATCGCGACTACGCCGTGTGTCATGCCTTATATCCTCCTGAATATATGAAGCATTATACACGAAATGCCACTGGGCGTGGCGGGCCTGGACGTGGCGGGCCCGGGGCGTGGCGGGCCTGGGCGTGGTGGGCCTGGGCGTGGCGATGGCGGCATGGGTCACAGCCACGGCGGTATGGGTCACAGCCACGGCGGCAGCGCCGAGGCCAGCGCGGCGCGATGCTGCGGTGCCGCGACCGCGATGAGACGCTCGGCCCGTTCGCGGTACGACGTGCCCCGCAGGTCGGCCGCGCCGAACTCGGTGATCACCAGGTCGACGTCGCTCTGCGCTGCCGTCACCGGGCCGCTGACGGCCGGGACGATCCGGCTCGTGCTGCCGTCCGCGTTCGTCGCCGCCAGCGCGACGATCGCGAGCCCGGACCGGGCCTGCCGGGCGGCCCGGAAGAAGCCCGCCTGGCCGCCGACCGCGCCGACGTACCGGCCCTCCGCCACTTCGGCGCTCACCTGGCCGTGCAGGTCCACCTCGATGGCGGAGTTCATCGCGACGTAGGGATCGCACTCCGCCAGCGCCGCCGGCGCCAGCTGCTCGTCCACCGGGCCCATCCGTACCTGGGCGGAATCGCTGAGGAACTTGTAGAGCCGGTCTGTGCCCAGCGCCATCCCGGTCACGCAGCTCCCGGGGACGCCGGCCAGCGCCCCGGCCTCGTCGAGATCGACCAGCCAGTCGCCGACCAGGCCCGATCGCACCCGCAGGTCCCGGCGGCCGCGCAGCTCCCGCGCGATCGCGTCGGCGAGCGCGCCCACGCCGAGCTGGATCGTCGCCCCGGACGGAACGAACGCCGCGACGTTCTCCGCGACGGAGCGTTCGGCCGCGGTGGCGGGCCGCGCGGGCGAGTCGGCCAGCACCCGGGAGGAAGTGACCGAGGCCGCGACCCGGGACCGGTGCAGGCGTCGCGACGAAGAGGTCCGCGGCATGTTCGCGTTGACCTCGACCAGGACGACCCGCGCCTGCTCGGCGGCGACGGCCGCGTAGTCCACCGTGGCGCCCAGGCTGTAGTAGCCCGCCGCGTCGGCCGGGGCCACCTGGAGCAGGACGACGTCGACCCGGATGTGCCCGGTCGCGATCAGCTCCTCGATCCGGCCGTAGTGGCACGGGACAATATCCACCAGGCCCTTGGCGCTGAGCTTGCGCAGCGCGCCGTGGGCCACGTAGGCCCTGATGTTCGGCTGCCCGGGGCTGACGCCGGCCCAGGCGTCGCTGAGCGTGTAGCCGCAGAAGGCCGTGAGCCCGCCGATGGCGTGGGCCGCCGCGATGAACTGCTCGACCAGGGCCGGCGGTTCGGCGGCGGCCTGACCGATCAAGACCGTGTCGCCGGGCCGCAGGTACCGGGTCATGTCGAGCTCAGCCACGAGCTACCTCCGCTGCTGTGATCTCATCTGCGCACCAGGATTCGAGGAGCCGGCGCACATCGACGGGCCCGGTCTGCGGCGCGGCCGGCGGCCGGGCCGGGGTGCGGCTGAACCGCGGTGCCGGGGACGGATGAAGGACGCCGCCGACGCGCTCGAAGACGCCGCGCTCGGCGTTGTGCGGGTGCCTGGCGGCCTCGTCGAAGGTGAGGACCGGCGTGACGCACGCGTCGGTGCCCTCGTAGATGCTGGCCCATTCGGCCTGCGGACGCGCGGCGACCGCCGCGGCGATGAGCTCGCGCAGCCGTGGCCAGGCGGCCCGGTCGTCCTGGTCCGGCCAGCCCGCCGCGTCCACGCCGAGGCGCGAGATGAACTCGCGGTAGAAGTCCGGTTCCAGCGCACCGACCGCGAGATACCGCCCGTCCGCGCACCGGTAGGTGTCGTAGAACGGGGCCCCGGAATCGATCCAGTTGGTGCCGGGCCGGTCGCTGAACAGGCCGGCGGCCCGCAGGCCCTGCAGCTTCGCGGTCAGCAGCGCGACGCCATCGACCATGGCGGCGTCGACGACCTGCCCGCAGCCGGAGGCGCGGGCCTCGAGCAGGGCGCAGGCGATGCCGAAGGCGGCCATCATGCCGCCGCCCGCGTAGTCGCCGAGCAGGTTGACCGGCGGCCGCGGCGCCTCGCCGTCCCGGGCCATGGCGTGCAGCGCCCCGGACTGGGCCACGTAGTTGATGTCGTGGCCCGCCTCCCGGGCCAGCGGTCCGGCCTGCCCGTAGCCGGTGAGCCGGGCGTAGACCAAGGCCGGGTTCCGGCGCAGCACGACGTCCGGGCCGAGGCCCAGCCGTTCGGCCACGCCCGGCCGGTATCCCTCGATGAAAACGTCCGCTTCGCCGGCGAGCCGCAGGACCAGTTCGGTTCCTTGCGGATCCTTCAGGTCGACGGCGACGCTGTCGACGCCCCGGTTGACTAGGTCGTGCTCCTCGCGCAGGCCGTCGACCTGGCTCAGGGCCCGGGACGGCCTGCTGGCCGGTCGGATGACCCGTACGACGTGCGCTCCCATGTCGGCCAGCAGCATGCTCGCGAAGGGGACCGGCCCCAGGCCGGCGAGAACGACGACACGGACCCCGGCCAGCGGACCTGTCATGTTGTCTCCCCCGCTCAGATTCCCCGGCCGCCGGTCACCTCGAGGACCGCGCCGTTGACGTAGGACGCCAGCGGCGAGGCCAGGAAGACGACCGCGCCGGCCACCTCCTCCGGCAGGCCAGCCCGTTTCATCGGGACCTCGGCCTCCTTGGCCGCATAGATCTCGGGCTTCATGGCCAGGGTCATGGCCGTCCGGATCAGGCCGGGCTGCACGGCATTGACGCGCACGCCCGACGGGCCGAGTTCCTTGGCCGCCGCCTTGGTCAGGCCCACCAGGCCGGCCTTGGCCGCGCTGTAGTTCGTCTGGCCGGGGTTACCGACCTTGCCGGACAGCGACGAGATGTTGATGATCGAGCCGCTGCCCTGCTTGCGGAGCAGTGGTGCGACCGCCCTGGTGCCCAGCCAGGCTCCCTTGAGGCTTACGCCGACAACGAGGTCGAAGTCGGCCTCGCTGAGCTTGCCGATGTAGCCGTCGCGCGTGACGCCGGCGTTGTTGACCAGCACGTCAACCCGGCCGAAGCGATCCAGGCATTCCTGGACCACTCGAGCCAGGTCCCGTTCGGACATAACGTCACATGGAACGGCCGCGATGTTTGCACCTTCCGCCGCCAGCGGCGCCACCGCCTGGCCGGCCGCCTCGCCGTCGACGTCGGCCACCAGCGCGCTGCCGCCGTGGGCCAGCACCGCCTCGGCGATGGCCAGGCCGATGCCCTGCGCGCCGCCGGTGACGATCACGACTTGCTGGCCGAGCAGCTGCGACGCGCTCATCAGTACGACCTCGGCAGGCCGAGCACCGATGTGGAGATGAAGTTGAGGACCATCTCCTGGGAGATCGGCGCCAGCCTGAGCAGCCGCACCTCACGCCACAGCCGCTCGATGTGGTACTCCTTCGCGTAGGCGAAGCCGCCGTGGGTCTGCATGGCCCGGTCGCAGGCCAGGAAGCCCGCCTCGGCGCCGAGGTACTTGGCCGCGTTCGCCTCCTTGCCGCAGGGCTGCAGGGCGTCGAACAGCGCCGCGGCCTTCATGGCCATGAGCTCCGCCGCCTCCAGCCGGATCCACGCATCGGCCAGCGGGTGCGCGACCGCCTGGTTCTGGCCGATGGGACGGTCGAACACCACCCGGTCGTTGGCGTACCTGGTGGCTAGGTCCAGCGCGGCCCGGCCGATGCCGACCCCCTCCAAGCCCACCACCGTCCGTTCGGGGTTCAGCCCGTCGAGCAGGTAGCGGAAGCCCCGGCCCACCTCACCGACGACCTCGTCGTCGGCGACCTCGAGGTTGTCGATGAACAGCTCGTTGGAGTCCACCGCCACCCGGCCGAGCTTCTCGATCTCGCGGACCGTGATCCGCTGGCGGTCCAGGTCGGTGAAGAACAGCGTCATGCCGTCGAGCGGCTTGTCCTCGGTACGCGGCGACGTGCGCGCCAGCAGCAGGATCTTCTGCGCGTTCTGGCCGTTGGTGGTCCATACCTTCTGCCCGTTGACCAGCCAGCCGCCGTCGATCTTCTCGGCCCGGGTCTTGATGCGGGAGGTGTCCACGCCGGCCGTCGGCTCGGTGACGCCGAACGCCATCAGGATCTCGCCCCGCGCCAGTTTGGGCAGCCAGGCGCGCTTCATCTCCGCCGAGCCGTGCCGCAGGATCGGCGCGGGCGGGAAGACGTAGAAGTGGATGGCCGACGCCCCGCTCATGCCCGCGCCTGACGCGGCCACCTCGGTCAGCATGATGGCCGACTCGGTCAGGCCGAGCCCGAGACCGCCGTACTCTTCCGGGATCATCGCCCCCAGCCAGCCGCCGTCGGCGAACGCCTTGACGAACTCCCAGGGGTACTCGCCCTTCTTGTCCTTCTCCCGCCAGTAGCCCAGGTCGAACCGGCGCGCCAGCTCACGGGCGGACTTGCGGACCAGGTCAAGGTCGCGCTCATCGGTGCTGGTCATCGAGCTTCTCCTCACTCTTCTCGGGACGCTTGAGCATCAGGCCGGCCCGCTGGGCGTCACAGACGATCTCGTCGCGCTGGTTGATGCCGTAGTGGCGGAAGAACACGATGCCGGAGTCGTCACGGCTCTTGGACTCGCGCTTGCCCGTGATCTTGGTGCGGACCCGGATCGTGTCGCCGTGGAACACCGGCTTGGGGAACTTGACCTGCTCGAAGCCCAGGTTGCCCAGCGTGGTCCCCTGGGTAGTGTCCGGCACCGTGATGCCGGACACCAGCCCGAGGATGAACAGGCTGTTGACCAGGCGCTGCCCGTACACCGTGTCCTTGCTGTACTCGGCGTCCAGGTGCAGCGGCGCCAGGTTCAGGGTCAGGCTGCTGAACAGCACGTTGTCCATCTCGGTGACGGTACGCCGGGTGGCGTGGTCGATGACCGCGCCGGGCTCGAATTCCTCGAAGTACAGACCGGGCATGGCACGTCCTTTCGCGTCGTCCGGTGGCGGCCGGGAGGGCGCCGACGCCCTCTCAGGTTTTCATAATCAAACTATACACAATATATTATATTTTAGCAAGGATGCTGCGGGGCTTTCTGGGGCTTTGCGCGGAGCTGTTCTGGGGCCTCACGCGGGGCTTTTCTGGGGCCTCACGCGGAGCTGTTCTGGGGCCTCACGCGGGGCTGGCTGCAGGGCGGGCAAGATGGGCCCAGGGGGATGAAACCCGGGTTTCAGCACGCTGGGGTGTGCTGAAACCCGGGTTTCAGTACGTTCGGCCGCTGCCGCGGGACGGCTACTTGCCCCAGAGCTTCTCGTACTGGGCCTGGTAGCTGGTCACGATCGTCGGGAAGCCGTTATCCGACGGCAGGCTGGGCACGTTGTGATACTGCTCGGACCAGATGACGGGCCGCTCGTAGATCACGTCCTGAGCCAGCGCACTGGCCGTCTGGCCGGTGAAGATGCGGGCCAGCGCGTCGGCGTCACGCCAGCCGAGGTCGGCGTAATCTACCGGCACCGTGGCCGTCAGCTCCCCGGCCAGCGCCGCCTGGACGCCGGTGGGGATGGTGGCGATGGAGTAGATCTTGGGCAGGGTGATGCCCGCCGACTTCGCCGCGGTGTACAGGTCCGAGCCCAGGCCGTCGTAGCCGAGCAGGAGCCCCTTGATCCCCGGGTTGGCCCGCAGGAAGTTCACGATGTCGGTGCCGTCGGTGGTCCCCAGCGAGGTCAGCGGCAGGTCGGTCTCCTTGATCGTGCAGGCCGGGCAGGTCTGCTTGACCTCGGCGTAGAACCCGGCGTCGTAATCCTGGACGATCTTGTAGCCCTGGAGCCCGATGACGCCGATTTCTCCCTTGCCGCCCAGGTCGGCCACGGCCCTGGCCCCGGCCACCCGGGCCAGGGCGCTTTGCCCCTGGGCGCCCATCAGCGACAGGGTGATCGGACCGCCGGTCGGGTCCGGGCTGAAGTCGGAGATGACCGGGATGTGCATCGAGGCGAGCGTGTTGATCTGGCTCTGGAATGCGGCGTCGTCGACCGCGGCGATGATGACCGCGTCGGGATGCAGCTGGATGGCCTGGCTGAGGGCCTGCTGGAGGTCTTGCGGGGTCGGCAGGGCCGGGTACAGCGAGGTCACCTTCCAGCCGAGCACCTTGGCGGCCTGCTTGAACGGCGTGTACGCGAGCTCGGTGCCGATCGCGCCCTGGCCGGAGTAGATCAGCACGATGTGCTTGCCAGCGGGGATCGGCTTGCCGACGGGCTGGGTGATACCGATGCTGGCGGGCGTCGACGTATCGGCGCTGACGATCGCCTCGGCCGCCTTCAGGCCCGGCGAGCTTGCGGCCGCGTCAGTGCCCGCGCTGGCGGAACTGCTGCCGGAACTGCCCGAGCTGCAGGCCGCGAGGCCGACGGCTAGGGCGATCGGAACGCCCGCCATCAGCATGCGCTGCCAGGGGCGCCGCAACTGCTTCTTGTTTCCCATGAGGCTGACTTCCTTTTAAGTGCAAGTGATGATGGCGGTGAATAGCGTGGTCAGCAGGGCGGCCGTCTCGTGGTCGGCCGCGGGCTGGGTGATCTGCTTGTGGCAGGGATGACGGAAGCGGTTAAGCGGCTGGCGTTCTGGTAGGCCCGTTCGGCCTGGCCTTGGCCCGTATCCAGGAGCGCGCCTGCACGGCCCGCTCCAGGTTCGACGCCCCCAGGGCGAGCAGGAGCACGACGCCGGTGAACATGCTCTGGGTCCAGGCGGCCCCGCCGACCAGGTACAGGCCGGTGGTGCCCGTACCGAGCAGGATCACCGCCAGGACGGTCCCCCAGGCGTTGAAGCGACCGCCGAACTGGGTGGCACCCAGGAACGCGGCCGCGTACGCGTTGAGCAGATACGGAGATCCGATCCCGGGCGTGCCGGAGCTCACCGACGAGGTCAGCAGGATGCCGGCGATGCCGGCCACGGTGCCCGACACGAGCAGCGCGGCGAACTTCAGCCGCCGGGTGCGGATGCCGACCAGCTCGGACCCGCGCTCGTTGAAGCCGAGGGCGTAGATGCGCCGGCCGGTCACCGTGTACTTCTGGACGTACCAGAGCGCGATGCCCACCGCCAGCGTCAGGAAAACGGGGACCTCGATACCCCCCAGAGCGGCGGTGGCGATATTGGCGAAGGTGCCGTTGAGCTGGGGGCCGCTGATCGACTGGTCGCCCAGCACGGTGGCCACGGTGGCGAACAGCGCACCGGTGGCCAGCGTGCCGATGAACGAGTCGATCCGGGCCTTGACCACCACCAGCGCGTTGAACAGGCCCATCGCGACGCCGGCCAGCAGGGTGAGCACGATGGCCGGCACGATGCCCCAGCTCTTGTCGACCAGTAGCCAGGCGATCAGCATGTTGGCCAGGCCCATGGCCTCACCGACAGAAAGGTCGAAGATCCGGGCGGACAACGGCACCACGAGCGAAAGCGCCATGAGGCCGGCGATCGCGTTCCCGTTGAGGACCGACTTCACCGTGGTCCAGGTCGGGAAGGTGTGCGGCGCCCAGACCGAGAAGATGATGATCAGGGCGATCTCGGCGTAGATCACGCTCATGTTGGTGAAGCTCAGGTAGCGCAGCCGGTTCGGCCGGGTGCCGCGGAGACGGCCCGCGTCGTGGGGGCTGGTGGCCGGATCGGCCTGGGGAATGTCAACGCTGCTCAACGTGAGCACCTTCCATGGCGTAGGCGATCGCCGATTTGGTCATCCGGGTTCCCTCGAACTCGCCCGCGATCACGCCGTCGCGCAAGGCGATGACCCGGTCGCAGCAGGCCAGCAGGTCTTCGAGATCTGAGGAAGCCATCAGCACCGCCAGCCCTTCGGCGGCACGGCGGCGCAGTTCGGTGTAGAGCACGGCACGGGCGCCGACGTCCACGCCGGCCGTGGGCTCGGAGAGGACGAGCAGCCGCGGCGTGGTCGACAGCGAGCGGGCCAGCACCGCTTTCTGCTGGCTACCGCCGCTGAGCGTGGAGATCGGCCGCGGGCCGTAGGCGGGATCGGCGTGGACCGCAGTGAGCCAGGTCCGGCCGAACCGCCGCTCCCTTGACGGCGCGACCGAGCCCCGCCTGCGGAGCGCGGGCAGCGCGGCCAGGGACACGTTCTCGGTCGTAGTGAACTCGGCGAAGATGCCCTCGGCGCCGCGGTCGGCCGGGACGAGCACGACCCCGAGGGCCCGGGCCCGCTCAATCGACAGTTCGGCCGGGGTCTCGCCGCCGATCGCCACCGTGCCGGTGACGCCTTCGCGGCGGGCGCCGGCCACGACGTAGGGAAGTTCCTCGCGGCCCGATCCGAGGAGCCCGGCCACGCCGACCACCTCACCGGGGCGCATCGTCAGGCTGATCCCGCGCAGGTACCGCCCGTGCAGGTCACGGACCTCCAGCGCGGGGGCCGCCGGGGCGACCGGTTCCGCCGGGACCTCTTCCGCGCGGGCCGCTTTCGTCCGGGCCTCTTCCGCGCGGGCCTCTTCCGCGCGGGCCTGGCCGTCGGTGTCGGCGATCAGGTCGACGAGCCGCTGCAGGCTGGTGGCCGCCAGGGGCCCCTCCCATACCTTGGCGCCGTCGCGCAGCACGGTCACGCTGTCGGCGATGGCCATCACCTCGTCGAGGCGGTGGGAGACCAGGATCACCGCGGTCCCGGTCACGCTGACCTCGCGGATGAGCTGGAAGAGGCGGTCCACTTCGTGGGCGGGCAGCGCCGCGGTCGGTTCGTCCAGGACCAGGACCCCGCGCCCGGCCTGCCAGCCCGCGACGGCTCGCACGATGGCGACCGCGGCGCGCTCGGGCGGGGAGGCCTCGCCCAGCGGACGCTGCGGGTCGAGCATGAAGCCGAACTGCGCCAGCAGTTCACGTGTGCGCTGGGCCTGCCGGCGCCAGCTGATACCGCCGAACGCGCCGCGCTCGAAACCGCGGACGAAGCCCACGTTATCCATCGCGCTGAGCTCCTGGATGATGCCCAGGTCCTGGTGGACGAAGCGGAGTCCCTTGCGCTCGGCGTCCTCGGGGTCGCCCAGCTCGAGCGCCTCGTCGCCGAGCCAGGCCTGGGCGCCCGGGTCGGGCGTGTACACGCCCGCCAGGCACTTGATCAAGGTCGACTTGCCGGAGCCGTTGTGACCGACAAGGGCGTGCACCGAGCCCGACGCGACGTCCATGTCGACCGCGGTCAGGGCGCGAACGCCCGGGAAGGTCTTGGAGACCACGCGCAGCCGCAGCGCGCGGGTAGCGGCGGGTCCCTCGGTGGCGGGCCCGCCGGCGGCGGGCCTGAGGCTTCCCGTCGTACCTGTGCGCGACTCAGCCATGACGACACTCAGCCGTGACGACACGGGGTCGCGGAGCGACTAATGATCATGGTGCCAGGCTCCCTTAGCGTCGGAATTGAAAAGATAAAGTTTCAAACTTTATATATTATGTTTCGCAGAAGGTCAAGAGGCTGACAGGAGTTACTCGATCATGCAGCGTGCATAAGGGTCCTGGTCAGCCACCGCAGACGCCGGTCAGGGGCGGTTGTCCCCCGGGCTGACGCGCTAGGACGCTAGGGCGCTAGCCGCCGAGGCCGGCGATCCAGGCGGTCAGCCCTGGCGCTTGGCGATCTCTTCGGTCAGTGCGGGCGCGACGGCGAACAGGTCACCGATCACGCCGAAGTCGGCGATCTCGAAGATCGGGGCCCCCGGGTCCTTGTTGACGGCGATGATCGTCTTGGACGTCGCCATGCCGGCCCGGTGCTGGATGGCGCCGGAAATGCCCAGGGCGATGTACAGCTGCGGCGACACGGTCTTGCCGGTCTGGCCGACCTGGAACTGCTGCGGGTAGTAGCCGGAGTCCACCGCGGCCCGGGACGCCCCCACCGCGGCGCCCAGGGAGTCGGCGAGCGCCTCCACGACCGTGAACTGCTCGGCCGAGCCGATCCCGCGCCCGCCGGAGACCACCACTGAGGCCTCGGTCAGCTCCGGCCGTCCGCCGCTGGTGACCGGCTCCCGGCTGGTCACGGTCGCGCCCCGGCGGGCGGCCGGCGGCACCTCGACGGCCCGCTCGGTGCCCGCGCCCGCGGCGGGGTCGGCTTCGGCCGCTCCCGGCCGGACCGTGATCACCGGGTGGGCCGTGGTCGTGGCCGCTTCCACCGTGTAGGCCCCGCCGAACGCGCTGTGCGTGACCGATTCCGGCCCGACCGCTACCGCCTCGCTCAGCAGCCCCGACCCGGTGCGCACCGCCAGCCGGCCGCCGATCTCCTGGCCGTCGGCGGACGCGCCGATCAGCACCGCGACCGGCGACGCCGACTCGACCAGGGCGGCCAGCACGTCCACCTCCGGGGTCAGGAAGTCGGCGCGGCCGGTCTCGGCGAGGTAGATCTTCTCCGCCCCGTGCTGCTTCAGCCCGTCGGTCAGCTGACCCGCGGCACCCGGCGTCGCCACCACGACCGCGGACGGCTCACCGAGCGTCCGGGCCACGGCCAGCAGTTCGTACGTGCTCTTCGTGACCTGCCCATCAACGTGGTCGACCAGGACCAGCACCTCAGCCATTTCCGTCCTCTTGTCAGATGAGCTTCTGGGCCACCAGGTAGGCGGCGATCTTCGACCCGCCGTCCCCTTCGTCGGCCGTCTTCTCGCCCGCGCTCTTCGGCGGCCGGGGCGCCACGGACGTCACCGTGGTAAGGGCGCTGGCCAGGCCGGCCTCGGACGCGCCGATCCCGGCGTCGGCCAGGGACAGCCGGGTGACGGGCTTCTTCCTCGCGGCCATGATCCCCTTGAACGACGGGTACCTGGGCTCGTTGATCTTCTCACTGACCGAGATCACCGCGGGCAGGCCCGCGGTCAGCACCACGGCCCCGCGGTCGGTCTCCCGCCGCACCGTGACACTCGCGCCGTCCACGGTGATCTGCCGCGCGTGCGTCAGCGCAGGCAGGTCCAGGACGTCGGCCACCATGGCCGGCACCGCCGACACGCTCCCATCGGAGGCGCCGTTGCCGGCCAGGATCAGGTCCACGCCGCCGAGGGTCTTGATCACCTGGGCCAGCGCGCGGGCAGTCTGGACCGCGCAGGAGCCGGCCAGCGCGTCATCCGACAGGTGCACGGCCTGGTCGGCGCCCATGGACAGGGCCTTGCGGATCGCGTCCGCGGCCGGGGCGGGGCCCATGCACGCGACCGTGACCGTGCCGTCGTGAGCCTCCTTGAGCTGCAGGGCGGCCTCCACGGCACGTTCGTTGATCTCGTCCAGCACCGCGTCGGAGGCGCCCCGGTCCAGGAGGCCGTCGGCGGCGTTGAGCTTCCGTTCGGAGTAGGTGTCGGGTACCTGCTTGATCAGGACGACGATGTTCACGGGGCTCCTTCGTTTAGGTCCGGTCCAGGCCGCCGCGCTTGATGAGCTGGCCGGCGATGACGTTGCGCTGGATCTCGTTGGTGCCCTCCCCGACGATCATCAGGGGGGCGTCGCGGAAGTAGCGTTCGACGTCGTATTCGGTGGAGTAGCCGTAGCCGCCGTGGATCCGCACCGCGTCCAGCGCGACCTGCATCGCGATCTCCGAGGCGAATAGCTTGGCCATGCCGGCCTCCATATCGCAGCGCTGGCCGGAATCGAATCGCTCGGCCGCGTGCAGGATGAGCTGCCGGGCCGCGGTCACCTTGGTTGCCATGTCGGCCAGGTAGTGCCCGATCGCCTGGTGCTTCCAGATCGAAACGCCGAACGCCTCCCGCTGCTGCGCGTAGGCCAGCGCATCGTCGAACGCGGCCCGGGCCACGCCCAGCGCCCGGGAGGCGACCTGGATCCGCCCGGTCTCCAGGCCCTTCATCATCTGCGCGAAGCCGTGACCTTCGACCCCGCCCAGCAGGGCGCCTGCGGGCGCGCGGTAGTCCTCGAAGACCAGCTCGCAGGACTCAACGCCCTTATAGCCCAGCTTGGACAGGTCCTTGGATATGGTCAGCCCCCGGCCGTGCTCGATGAGCAGGATCGAGACGCCCTCGTGCCGGGGCCGCGCGTCCGGCTCGGTCTTGCACAGCAGCGCGATCAGCCCCGACCGGCGCGCGTTGCTGATCCAGGTCTTGGCTCCGTTGACCACGTGCGAGTCCCCGTCGCGGCAGGCGCGTGTGGTCATCGCCTGCAGGTCCGAGCCGCCACCGGGCTCGGTGAGCGCCATCGTGGCGCGGATCTCGCCGGTGGCCATCTTCGGCAGGTACCGGTCCTGCTGTTCCCGGGTGCCGAACGCCAGCAGCAGCTTGGCCACCACGGTGTGCCCGCCCATCGCGCCGGCCAGGCTCATCCAGCCGCGGGACAGCTCCGCGGTGACTAGCGCGTAGCACGGCATCGACACCGGGGCGTCTCCCCAGGGCTCGGGGATGGCCAGCCCGTAGATGCCCATCTCCTTCATCTGCTCGATGAGCTTCTCCGGGTAGGTGTTGGCGTGCTCCATGTCACGGACCACGGGCCGCACCTCACGGTCCACCCAGTCCGCGACGGTCTCGACGACCGCCTGTTCCTCGGCGCTCAGCATCAGGGGTTCGCCTTCCTTTCGGGTTCAGCAGGTCGCTGTCGGAAGCTGCGCGATGGCTTGCCTGGTTTCAAGGTCGGTGATCTCCGCAGGCGGAAAGCCCCAGTCGCGCAGGGCCTCCTCGGTGTGCTCGCCCGGACGGGCGGCGGGGCCGGCGACGGCACCAGGGGTGCGGCCGAATCGCGGCGCTGGAGCGGCCTGGAGCACGCCGTCGACCGGTACGAACGCGGACCGGGCCGCGTTGTGTTCGTGCCCGAGCGCCTCGTCGAGCGTCAGGACGGGAGAAAAGCAGGTCTCCAGCGGCTGCAGCAGCTTCACCCATTCCTCGCGGCTCCGGGTCCGGAAGATCGCCGCGAAGCGCTCCTTCACGCCTGGCCAGGTGTCCTGGTCCAGCTGCGGGGGCAGCTCATCCGGGGAAAAGCCGAGCGCTTCGACCAGGACCCCGTAGAACTTCGGCTCGTTCGCCGCCACCGCCACCCAGCGACCGTCGGATGTCTCGTAGGTCCCGTAAAACGGCGCGCCGCCGTCGAGCCGGTTGGACTCCCTGCGGTCGTGCCACATGCCGGACTGCCGCAGCCCGTGGAAAATCGACCCCAGCAGACTGGCTCCGTCGACCATGGCGGCGTCGACGACCTGCCCCCGGCCCGAACGCGAAGCCTCCCACAAGCCCGCCATGATCCCGAACGCCAGCAGCATCCCGCCGCCGCCGTAATCACCGACCAGGTTGAGGGGCGGGACCGGACGGCCCTGCGCCGGGCCGATCGCGTGCAGCAGGCCGGTGAGCGCCAGGTAGTTGAGGTCATGCCCCGGAGCCTGCGACAGCGGCCCCTGCTGGCCCCAGCCGGTCATCCGCCCGTAGACCAGCCGCGGATTGCGCGCCAGGCACTGATCCGGGCCGATCCCCAGCCGTTCGGCTACCCCGGGCCGGCTGCCCTCGATCAGGGCGTCGGCCCGCTCGGCCAGGCGCAGCACGACCTCGGCGCCGTCACGGTGCTTGAGGTCGACGCCGACCGAACGCCGGCCGCGGCGGTTGACGAAATCAAACGGACGCTGGCCGCTCGCGTGCTCCCGCACGTGGTCGGCCCGGTCGACCCGGATCACCTCCGCGCCCATATCGCTCAGCATCATCGCGCACCAGGGGCCGGGACCGATCGAGGCGATCTCGACGACCTTCACACCTTCCAGCGGGCCCATCTGTCCTCCGGATTCAGCCGAATTTGACCGCGGTGGCGACCGTACGCAACGCCTCGACGGTTTCCGCTACCAGCCGGCCGAGCACCTCGGCCGCCCCGGGCAGGTCGTTGATCATGCCGCTCCCCGCGCCGGCGGGCAGGCTCATGTGCGACTTGAGCGTGGCACGGGCGGCGGCGTACTTGAACGGCATGGTCAGTACCCGCTGCACCGGGAAGGAGCTGAGCTCGTCCTCGCGACCGTCCCACACCTCGGTAAAGCGGTTGCGGAGCATGCGGACGTGCAGGCCGTCGAAGAGCTGGGACCGCAGCGTCGTGTCGTACCCGGCCTCGACGACGGCATCCTTGAACACGTCCTCCGACCCAGACTCCCGGCTGGCCAGGAACCGCGTCCCGACCCACGCTCCCTGGGCCCCCATGGTGAGGCAGGCCGCGATCTGCGCGCCCTTGACCAGCCCGCCCGCGGCCACGACCGGCACGGTGGAGAACTCAAGTACCTCAGCCAGCAGCGTGATCAGGCCGACCTCGCCGGTGTGGCCGCCGCCCTCGGTGCCCTGGACGACGACAATATCGGTGCCGTTACGGATGGCACTGCGGGCGTGCTTGGCCAGGCCCACGATGCTTATGACCTTGGCGCCCTTGGCGTGACAGGCCTCGACCACCCAGGCCGGGGTACCGAGCGCGCAGGCGATCACCTCGACGCCATGGCCAAGCGCGATCTCCAGCTTCAGCTTGTTGTCGGCCACGCTGATGGCCTGGTCCGTCGTCGGGACGACCTCGATACCGTGCTCGCCCAGTTCCTTCTTCAGCTGCTGAAGCGGTCTGGGCAGCTCCGGGAGCTGCACGTCGGCCAGTCCCCGCGGCGCGCTGGCCGGGAAGCCGAGATCGACGCACAGCGGGCGGAAACTCAGCGAGCGGAACAGCTTGATCTCGGCGTCGACTTCCTCCGGCGGGATGTCGATACCGCCGATCGATCCCAGCCCGCCCGCGTTCGACACGGCCGCGGCCATCCGGCCGTATGCGACGTTGCCCATACCCGCCTGCATGATCGGCACGTCAATTCCCAGCAGATCGCAGAGCGGCGTCCGCAGTTGCGGCGACATCGTCAACCTTCCCTTCCTCCCGGGACGTGCGCTATACCCCGATGGCCTCGGCCAGTTCGATAACGCCCTCGGCCGTCTTCACGTGCGCGTAGTCGATGTGCTGGCCCTCGAAGTCGACCGCCGCGTGGCCCTGGGCCTCCGCCTCGCGGAAAGCCGCGATCATGCGGCGGCAGGAGTCGACCGTCTCGGCGGACGGGGTGAACACCTCGTTGGAGACAGGCACGTGGGAGGGATGGATGCAGACCATCCCCCGGTAGCCCAGTTTCCGGGCGTCCAGCGCGAAGCGCCGGAACCCGTCGAGGTCCTTGAGGTCCTGCCACACGCCGGTGACCGGGTGGTGCAGGCCCGCCGCGCGGGCGGCCACGACGATCCGGCTGCGCTGGTACAGGGTCTCGAGCCCCGCCAGTGTGAACTCGAAGCCCAGCTCGCGGCCGACGTCAGCGTTCGGCCCGGTCGCGCCGAGCAGGCTCGACACGCGGGAGCTCACACCGGCGATCTCTTCGCAGTGCGCGACCGAGACCGCCGTCTCGAAGCTGATGATCAACCCGACCGAACCCGGGGTGAGGCCTTCGCGCTCCTCGATGTGCGAGACGACCGCGTCAATCCGGACGACCTCCTCGGCGGTGAACACCTTAGGCAGGAATAGCCCGGCCAGCCCAGGGACGATGACCTCCTCAGCGTCGGCACCGAACAGGCCGCTGTCGTAGCTGTTCGGCCGGACCCAGACGTCGGTCCTCGGGCCCTGCTGGCGCAGCCGCCCGATCGTCTCCCGGACGGTCTTACGCGCGTCAGCCTTGTCCGCGGCCGGGACCGAGTCCTCCAGGTCAAGGATCATGGCGTCGGCGCCCGCGGCTACCGCCTTCTCCGCCCAGCTGGGCTTGTGCCCGGGGACGAAGAGCATCGATCGATAGGGCTTCACGGGTGTTCCTCCTTGGTCGGATTCGCAAAACGCGGCGGGCGGTGCTCGCGGTGCGAGGCCAGGCCCTCCTGTACCTCGGCGCCGCCGAACCCGTAGAACTCCAGGGCCAGCGACGCGTCGAAGATCGACCCGGCGACATGCCGGTACCAGTTGTTCAGCGACTGCTTGGTCCACCGGATCGCCGTCGGAGCGCCGGCCGCGAGCTCGCGGGCCACCTCTCGCGCCGTGGGCAGCAGGTCGGAGTCCTGATCCACGCACAGCGACACCAGGCCGATCCGCTCGGCCTCCTCGCCGCTGAGCGGGCGGCAGGTCATCAGGTAGTACTTGGCCTTGGCCATGCCGCACAGCAGCGGCCAGCAGATGGCCGCGTGATCACCCGCGGCGACCCCCAGCCTGGTGTGCCCGTCGATGATCTTCGCGGTCCTGGTGACCACGGAGACGTCGGCCAGGATCCCGGCCACCAGGCCCGCCCCCACGGCCGGGCCGTGGATGGCCGAGACGATCGGCTTGGCGCAGTCGAGCACGTTGTAGACGAGGTCCCGCGCCTCCCGCATGACGCGCGACCGGACCTGGAAGTCGCCGCTCATCCGCTCGATCAGCTCGAACGAGCCGCCCGCGGAGAAGCCCTTGCCCTCGCCCCGGAGCAGCACGGCCCGCACCTCGGGGTCGGCGTCGAACTCGCGCCACACCTCGGCCAGGTCGGCGTGCGCCCCCTCGCTGACCGCGTTCAGCTTCGGCGCATCGAGCACCAGCTCGACGACCCCTGCCTCGTCGGGCTCGTCGACTCGCAGATGCTGGAAGCGTGCGTAGCGACTCATGGCGTCCCTCTTTCCGCGCCCGCCTTCGTTGACGGCTATTCAACATTATATATTAAGTATCCGCAAGGGCGGCGGCTCATGCCAGAAAGGCCCGCGGTGGCTTACGCCACGGTGGGCAGCACCTGCTCGGAGATCTCGAGAACTTTCGCCAGCGCCGGATCCTGGTCACCGGTCCGCCACAGCAGATAGCTGAAGACTGGCGGGATCTCCTCGGCGAGCGGGACGATGTGCACGCCGTCCAGGGGCATCTGCCGGACGGCGGAGTCGGTGGTGAAGTGCAGTCCGACGCCGGCCGCCACGAGCGCGACGCACGTCCACGAATCCGGGGCGGTCTGCACGATGTCCGGGGCGAAGCCGGCCGCGTGGCAGCCGGAGACGAACATGGCCCGGACGGCCGAGCCGAAGGCTTCCGGCAGCGTGATGAAGGGCTCGCCGCGCAGTTCGGCGAAGGAGACCGACGCCGCGGCCGCGACCGGATGACCCGAGGGGACGGCGAGGACACCGCGTTCGGTAGCCACGGCGCGGCTCTGGACTGCGGGCGGCGCCTGCTCGAAGCGCGCGATGCCCAGGTCAGTCGTGTGTTCGGCCAGCTCGCGCAGCACCAGCGGGCCGTAGCGGCCGGGCCGGAAGGCGAGGTCGATACGCCGGTGCCGCTCGCGCACCCTCCGCGCGAGCCTTCCCACCATGACCTGCGAAGACGGCCCGGCGAAGCTGAACCGAACCTGTCCGCCGTCGCCGCGGTGCGCCGCCGTGACGTCGGCGCGGGCGCGCTCCCCCATCCGCAGGATCGCCGCCGCCGGTTCCAGCAGCGCCCGCCCGGCCGGGGTCAGCTCGACGCGCCGCGTCGTCCGGTCGAACAGCGGGGTGCCCAGATCAGCCTCCAGGGCCCGCACGGTGCGGCTGAGGTGCGGCTGGGCGAGATGCAGCCGCTCGGCCGCGCGGCCGAAATGCAGTTCCTCGGCGACCGCGCGGAACACCTCGAGCTGGCTGAGGTCCACGACGGGATTATATCAATAAGTGAAACAATAACGACAGCATTGGTATTGGACAGGTATCAGAAATGGTCCGAGAATCGCAGACATGAGCGACAGGGTCAGCGATGACGACTTCTCGGACATCCATGCCCAGGTGCGGCGGTTCGTCCGCCACGACGTCGTGCCGCGGGAGAACGAGATCATGGCCGCGGACCGCATCCCCGACGACCTCCGGGCCGCCGCGGCGCAGATGGGCCTGTTCGGCTACGCGATACCCGCGGAGTGGGGCGGGCTGGGACTGGACCTGCGGCAGGACGTCGAGCTCGCGATGGAGTTCGGGTATACCACGCTCGCGCTGCGGTCGATGTTCGGCACCAACAACGGCATCGCGGGCCAGGTGCTGGTCAACTTCGGCACCGAGGTGCAGAAGAAGCAGTGGCTGGAGCGGATCGCCTCCGGCGACGTCGTCGCCTCGTTCGCGCTCACCGAGCCCGGCGCCGGCTCGAACCCGCCGGCCTGCGCACCCGGGCGCGTCGTGACGGCGGCAACTGGGTCCTCGACGGGCAGAAGCGATTCATCACCAACGCCCCGCTCGCGGACTTGTTCGTGGTATTCGCCCGTACTGGCGAACCGGGCCCCGGCGGCCCCGGCATCGCCGTGTTCCTCGTACCCGCCGGTACGCCCGGCGTCAGCGTCGGTCCGAAGGACGCGAAAATGGGCCAGGAGGGAGCCTGGACCGCCGACGTCATCCTCGACTCGGTCCGGGTGGGAGAATCCGCGCTCGTCGGCGGGGCCGAGGAAATCGGTTACCGGGCGGCCATGACCTCGCTGGCCCGCGGCCGCGTGCACATCGCCGCGCTCGCGGTCGGCTGCGCCCAGCGGGCCCTGGACGAGTCGGTGGCGTACGCCGCGGCCAGCACTCAGGGCGGGATCCCCATCGGGGAGCACCAGCTCGTGCAGGCGATGCTCGCCAACCAGTACACCGGCGTCGCCGCGGGACGCGCGCTGGTCCGCGACGCCGCGGCCGCCTACGACAGCGGTGCCGACCGCCGGGTCGCGCCGTCGGCGGCTAAGCTTTTCTGCACCGAGATGGCCGGCCGCGTCGCCGACCTCGCCGTGCAGGTGCACGGCGGCAGCGGGTACATGCGCGAGGTCCCGGTCGAGCGGATCTACCGCGAGGTCCGGCTGCTCCGGCTGTACGAGGGCACGAGCGAGATCCAGCGGCTGATCATCGGCGGCAGCCTCGTCCGCGATCAGCAGCGGGCGTCGCGGGCCGGCACGTCGGGCTAGCGGACCATCTGGAAGGGTGACAGTATGCGCGAGGTCGTGATCTGCGAACCGGTCCGGACTGCGATCGGCCGGTACGGCGGCGCCCTGAAGGCGCTCAGTGCCGCCGAACTCGGCGAGAGAGCGCTGCGCGGCCTGCTCGACCGGACCGGGCTCGACCCGGGCGCCGTCGACGACGTGGTGCTCGGCCACTGTTACCCGAACAGCGAGGCGCCCGCGATCGGCCGCGTGGTCGCGCTCAACGCGGGCCTGCCGGTGACGGTGCCTGGCATGCAAGTCGACCGGCGCTGCGGCTCCGGCCTGCAGTCCGTGCTGCAGGCCGCGATGCAGGTGAGCACGGGCGTGCACGAGCTCGTCATCGCGGGCGGCGCGGAGAGCATGAGCAACGTCCCGTTCTACTCGACCGAGATGCGCTGGGGCATCAAGGGCCCGGGCGTGACCCTGCACGACGGGCTGGCCCGGGGGCGGGTCACCGCGGGCGGGCGGGACTACCCGGTGCCTGGCGGCATGCTGGAGACGGCCGAGAACCTGCGGCGCGAGTACGGCATCTCCCGTGCGGAGCAGGACCAGCTCGCCCTGGTCTCGCACCAGCGGGCGGTGGCCGCGCAGCGGTCCGGGGTGTTCGCCGAGGAGATCATCCCGGTCACGATCCGGACCCGGAAGGGCGAGGAAGTCGTCGGCACCGACGAGCACCCGCGTGCCGACGCCTCGCTCGAGGCGCTGGCCGGCCTGCGGCCGGTGCTGGGCCGGCAAGACCCCGAGGCCACCGTGACCGCGGGCAACGCCAGCGGCCAGAACGACGCGGCCGCCATATGCGCCGTCACGCACCCCGGACGCGCCGAGGCCCTCGGGCTGCGGCCGCTGGTTCGCCTGGTGTCCTGGGCGGTGGCAGGCGTGCCGCCCAGGACCATGGGCATCGGTCCCGTGCCCTCGAGCCGGGCCGCCTTGGAGCGGGCCGGGCTGAAGCTGTCCGACATGGACCTGATCGAGCTCAACGAGGCCTTTGCGGCCCAGGTGCTGGCGTGCACCCGGGAATTCGGGTTCGGCCAGGCCGACTTCGAGCGCCTGAACGTGCACGGCTCGGGGATCTCGCTGGGCCATCCGGTCGGCGCCACCGGCACGCGAATCCTAACCACGCTCGCCCGGGAGATGCAGCGCAGGCAGGCCCGGTACGGGCTGGAGACGATGTGCATCGGCGGCGGCCAGGGCCTGGCGGCGATCTTCGAGCGAGTGGCCGCCTGAGGCCGGCGTTCAGCGGGACTGGTCGCGTGAGCGGCTGACCTCGGCCCGGATGGCGTCGGTGTCGGCGCCGAGGGCAGGTACCCGCCCGGCGGCGGGGATCCAGTCGCGGGCCAGCGCCGGCGGCAGCAGGGCGGGCACGGGCCCGGCCGGGGAGCCCACCTGCCGCCACCGCCCGCGCGTCGCCAGCTGCGGGTGTTCGGCCAGGTCCCGAACCCCGTTCAGGCGGGCGTTGCCGATCCCGGCCTCGTCGGCGCGGCGCTGCACCTCGGCCAGTTCGCGCTGCGCGCACCAGGACCCGAGGACCTGATCGAGTTCGGCCCGGTGCCGGACCCGGTCGACGTTGCGGGCGTACCGGGGGTCTTCGGCCAGATCCGGGCGGCCCAGCAGGTCCCGGGCCAGCCGCCGCCATTCCCGGTCGCTGGTGGTGCCGAGCACGGCCGTATGCCCGTCTGCGGTCGGATACGCGCCGTAGGGCGCGACCGTCGGCGACCCCATCCCGACCGGTTCGAGCTCTTCCCCGGTGTGCAGCACCTGGTTGAGCGCGAAGCCCATCATTTCCGCCACCACGTCGAGCATCGCGATCGGGATGACCGCGCCGCGGCCGGTCCGCTCCCGTTCGTACAGGGCGGCCAGCACACTGGAGTACGCGTACAGGGCGGTCCCGATGTCGGCGATCGGGATGCCGGGTTTGGCCGACGCGCCGGGCAGGCCGGTGATGGCGCAGGATCCGCCTTCGGCCTGCACGAGCAGGTCGTAGGCGCGCTTGTGGTCCAGCGGCCCGCCGCGGCCGTAGCCGGAGATGTCAACCACGATCAGCCGCGGATAGCGTTCGGCGAGCGCCTCGGGGGCGAGCCCGAGGCGGCCGAGCGCACCGGGCCCGAGGTTGCTGACGACGACGTCGGCCCGCTCCAGCAGGCCAGTGAACACGTCCAGGTCGGCCGGGTCGGTCAGGTCCAGGGCCGCGGACTCCTTGCCGTGGTTCAGCCACACGAAATGGGCGGCCAGGCCCCGGACCGCGCCGTCGTAATGCCGGGCCGCGTCACCGGACCCGGGCTGTTCGATCTTGATCACCCGGGCGCCGAGGTCGGCGAGGTGGCGGGTGCACAGCGGAGCGGCGATGGCTTGCTCGAGCCCCAGGACGGTGACGCCGGACAGCGGCGCCGTGACAGTGGCTTCAGGCGCCGGCGCCGGGCCGGATGCGGCAGTCATGGCTCCTATGATTCCCCCAGCTGGGCCCGGACCGGAATGTCGTCGATGGGTGTCGCGGGATCCAGTGACGACAGATCCCCTTGCCGCTCGTCCAGGTAACGGGACCGGATGGCGCGCCGCATGATCTTGCCGTTCTTGGTCTTCGGCAACGTCTTGACCACGTGCAGCGCCGGGGCGAACGAGCGGCCGACGTGGTGAACCGCCAGCGCTGTCAGGTCGTCGTGATCGACGTCTTCCTCGCGCAGGACGACGAATGCGACAACCCGCTGGCCGCGCCTGGCGTCGGGCGCCCCGATGGCGGCGGCCTCGACTATCCTGCGGTCCTGTAGCAGCGCAGCCTCGATCTCGGCCGGCCCGACGCGGCGGCCGGACACCTTGATCGTGTCGTCCGAGCGGCCGTGGATCCGCCAGGTGCCATGGTCGTCGACGCTGGCCAGGTCACCGTGGACCCAGACCCCTTCCCACCTGCTCCAGTAGGTCTCCAGGTAACGCTCGCGGTCGTGCCAGAAGGCGTGCGTCATACCGGGGAAGGTGTTGAGCACGGCAAGTTCGCCGACCGCACCGATCACCGGTTTCCCCTCCGCATCGAGGACCGCCACATCCAAGCCGGGCAGGGGGGCGTTGAAGGACGCCGGGGCCATCGGCAGGAAGGGATAGCTGACGACCAGGCCGCCGCCGACCTCGGTGCCGCCGCTGTAGTTGATGATCGGCCGTCGCGAGCCGCCGACCGTTTCGAAGAGCCAGCGCCAGGTCGGCTCGTCCCAGGCTTCTCCGGTGGAGGCGAACGCCCGCAGGCTGGGCAGGTCCGCGGGGGGGCCGTCGCTGTGCGCCATCACCAGGCGCATGGCGGTGGGCGCGACCCCTTGCAAGGTGACCCCGTTGCGGTCGATGATCTCCCACAGCCGCGTGGGCGCCGGATAGTCGGGCACGCCTTCGGTGAAGACCACTGTCGCCCTCAGTTGCAGGCCGCCCATGATCAGGAGCGGGCCGACCAGCCAGCCCATGTCCGAGATCCAGGCGATCACGTCGTCGTCGTGCACGTCGAAGCCGTACCCGAAGTCAAGGGCGGCCTTGACCGCCAGGCCAGCGTGGGAATGCACGATCCCCTTCGGCCGTCCGGTGGTGCCTGAGGTGTAGACGATGGTCAGCGGCTCATCGGACTCGACGGCCACGGTCTCGACCGGCTCCGGGGCCAGGTCGAGCTGGTCCCAGTAGATGTCCCGGCCGGGCCGCATCTCCACATCGGTGCCGAGATGGCGCACCACGAGGGCGTGCCGAACGCTCGGTACCGAGACCAGAGCTTCGTCGGCGGTGTCCTTGAGCCGCACCAGCTTCCCCCGGCGGGTGGTCGCGTCCGCGGTCACCAGGACGACCGCGGCCGAGTCGTGCAGGCGGGCCGCGAGGGCCTCCGGGCCGTACCCGGTGAACGCCGGAACCGAGATGGCCCCGATCATGGCGCAGGCCAGGAAGGCGATCACGGCTTCAGGGACGACCGGCACGAAGAGCACGACCCGGTCGCCGCGCGACACGCCCAGCCCGGCCAGGTTAGCCGCGCACCGGCGGACCTCGGTGTCGAGCTCGGCGAAGGTCAGCGTGCGCCGCTGGCCGGCGTCACCTTCGTACACCACGGCGGTCTTGGCGGCCATCACCCCGGTAGCGTGGCGATGTGAGCACAACGTCGCCGCGTTGAGGCGGCCGCCGGGAAACCAGCGCGGAAATGGCTTTCCCGCGCTGTCGTCGAGGACCCGCTGGAATGGCTCATCGAATGCGATACCGAGATCCTCGATGACGGCACGCCAGAACCATTCCGGGTCATCGACGGAGGCCTCATGCAGGTCGGCCAGGGTGGTGTAGCCCCATTGCACCATGGCCGCGAGCAGCCGGCTGCGCTTGCGTACGGCATCGCCGGGCACCCAAGCCGGGGTCTCAGCCGTGCCGAAAGGACCGGGTCCTTGCATCGCTCGCATGGGGCAATTCCCTTTCTCTCCGCAGCGTTCTCACCAAACCGGCTACCGCCGGCTGCTGCGGCGGAACGCGCTGCATCAGGCCCGCACAGGGCCTGCCGCATACCATCTCGGCTTGCCGGCCGGCGCCTGTCATGACTCTTGCCGGACCATCGACAGTATTCCATATTATATATTATGCTGCAAACTTTTGACTCGGCGGACCGATGCAGCACGCCCGGGCCGGGGCGCCGCAGCATGGCCTGGCTCCTCGCGCTTGCGCCCTCGTCTCGACCCTGTTGGTTTATTTCGGCGGGACGCCGCACGGCGCCCTGGAGGCCTGGCGGCCCGCCTACGCTCCCGGCCAGGCCCGCGACGCCGACGGCCGCGCGGCGACGCTGCCGGGCTGGCCCCGCCGGCCCCGCCGGCCCCATCCGCGCGTTCTCGCGCAGGCGTGACCGATGCCCGGCCCTTGCGTCGAGGATTCCCGCTACGCGGAGACTTTCAGGGACGCAGACACACCCGATCCACTTGCGGAGTCCGGATCGCGATCGTCGCGGTGACGCGGCGGCTGCCGGGCCTGGTGATGCGGGATGGACGCTCTGCCCTGATCCAGCCGGGCGAACCGGCCGGTTTGCGTGGAAGATCGGGCTTGCGCGGAGGATCCGGGCAGTCCGGGGGTACCAGGATTACCGCGCAAGCCGGATCTTCCAAGATCTTTTGCTGGCGGGCGGGCCGGGCGGGCTGGGGGTGCGAAGAGATTAACCTGAAGTGGCGGAAGTGAGGGCCGGGGTGAGGGCCGGGGCCGAGGTGGGACCGTCCGGGGCGGTGACCGGGGCAGTGACCGGGGCGAGGCCGGGATGGACTGTCCAGGCGGTGACGGGGGCGAGTTGCCGCCGCTCGCCGGGAGGGCTGGCGGGCGGTCCGGCACGTGCCGTGCCCGCGCGAGGCGAGCCCCGGCCAGTAGCCTGACCGAACCGCAGAGCCGGACCGCCGCCTCGATCTGAGCCGCCGCGCGGGCCGGTATTCACAATCGGCACGCGGACCCGGGGACACCTAAAAGCCTCCGCACAGCGCAAAGTACCCACGATCGTCCCCGGGGCCGGCCGCAGCACGCCTCACCCCGGGCCTCATAGCTCACACTGACACCACCACACCACGGAACCAGACAGCGAAAATAACCAACAGGGTCTCGTCTCGCGCTGAAGGCCGGCCAGACCGAGAATCCGGGAGAGCCTTCGCCGGGCGCCCGGAGAGATAGGGCCTAAATGATCCACCTCGCCGCGGGCCGTAGCTGGATGCATATCGGGGCGATATGCATCCAGCTTCCCGGTCGCGGAGGCGGGGGCACGGGAGTCTTTAGCTGGGGCGGGATGTGTCGGTCTAATTCAGGAACGCGCTGGCGTTGCGGGCGCACCAGTCCGTGAACATCCGGGGGCTGCGTCCGAGCAGTTGCTGCACGGTGCCGGTGCGGAACCCGGCGGTGTCGGCGCGCATGAGCGTGAGTCCTTCGATGAGGGCGTCGGCGAGTGCCTGGGGCGCCCCGTCGGGGTAGCGGAACCGGACGGCCTCGGCCGGGGTGGCCACCTCGCGGACCTCGATGTCGCGGCCGATCGCGGCCGTGAGGATGCGGACCTGCTCGGTGACGGTGAGCAGCTGGTCGCCGGTGAGGGCGTATTCCGCGCCCTGGTGGCCGTCTTCGGTCAGGACGAGGGCGGCGACCGCGGCGATGTCGGCGGGGTCGATCGGAGCGGCGCGGCCGGGACCCACCGGGTCCAGAACGTACCCCCCCTCGCGGATCGTGGGCAGCCAGTCGAGGGCGTTGGTCATGAAGCCGGACGGCCGCAGGATCGTGACGGGAATGCCGCTGGCGCGGACCATCTGCTCGCGCTCGTGATGCCAGCGGCCCATGGCGGGCATCGGGTCGCCGATGACAGCGTATGAGGATAGGTGGACGATGCGGCGGAGGCCTGCGGCCTGGGCGGCGGCGAGGGCGTGGGCGGTGTAGTCGGTGCCGATGCCTGGCACGAGAAGGAACAGCCCGTCGACGCCGTCGAAGGCGGGCGCCAGCGTCGCGGGCTGGCCCAGGTTGGCGATGACGCGTTCCGCACGCTCGGGCAGTCCGGCAGCTCGGGCGGGGTCGCGGACCAGGACTCGGAACTTGGCGCCTTTCGCGTCGAGCTCGCGGGCGAGCTCGCGCCCGATGTGCCCGGTGGCGCCGGTGACCAGTAGCATGAGGGCTCCATAGGTCGTTTACCAGTTAACGATCCTGAAGAACGTTAACCGGTAAACGATTCGCCGTCAAGCGGCCTGGCTGCGGCCGGTCAGCCGCTTCCGCAACATTCCCGGAGGCTGGGGTGCCCGAGTTCCTGGACCTGCACAGCAAGACGGCAAAGGCGCTGCGGGCCGTGGCCGACGCGGCCATGCGGCGCCACGGACTGCGCCTCGGGCAAGACCACCTGCTCGCGGTGCTGTGGGAACGGGACGGCAGGACGCCCGGCGAGATCGCCGCCGCGGTGAATGTCACGACGCCCGCCGTCACCAAGGTGGCCACCCGGATGAGCGAGGCCGGGTTGCTGGTGCGGCGCCGGGACGACCGCGACCACCGCCTCGTCCGACTCTGGCTCACTGACGCCGGACGCGCGCTGCAGGAGCCGATCGAGGCGGAACGGCGGCTGATGGAGGAAAAGCTCACCGCAGACCTCACCGAAACCGAACGCGAGCACCTCATGAAGGCGCTGGCAAAGATCCACCTGGCGGCGACCGATCTGCTGGGCAGCCCTATCGACCACGATGAGCCGGCCATCACCTGGTCCGAAGACGGACCGCGACTCAGCGACTGAGACCGCCTGCGATCAGCGTATCGGCGGACGCGGGGAAGAAGACGTTCTGGCTGCCGTCGTGCCAGCGGACCACGTACGGCGGCCTCCCGTGCTCGCTCCACACCTCGATGATCACCGCTTCGCGATCGCCTTCACCCGCGCGGCGTTCCTTGACCAGCAGCCTGTCGCCTGGCAGTGCCCGCATGTTCCTCCCGGTAGCGCGTGGATCTGGACGAGCTGCTGGTGCAGCTGGTGGACCGGGCCGGTGCGTGCTGGCCGCGCAAGGGCGGCTGCGCGGGACCTTCGCCTGCGCTTAGCTTGCCAGGGGCAGGTGATCTTGTCTTCCAGCCCAAGCCAGTTGAGACATTCACGTACCCTGAAGGCCTGTCTTGGTACGAGCTCAACTCGGGCGGGCCGGCGGCGAGATTGTGGATGGCGCGATATGCCCGAGCCGGGCAGGATGAGCGACGACCCCGATGATCAGCGTGCCGGTGGTGATGCCGGCCGTGACGTCACCGCGTTCCGGAGGCTGGCTGAAGCGACCCAGACGCGGCTGAGTCCAGTCCGGCAGCGTCTGGCGCGGTACGAGCACCTTCCCGTGGTCGATGTCATCGCCGGGACCTACCGGCGGGATCGGGAATCGGCAGGACCGGTCATGGGCAGCGCGATCGCGTTTCGCCTGTTCCTGTTCTTCGTGCCATTGCTGCTCCTGGTGGTCGGCATCGCCGGGTTCGCCGCCGGTTTCGTCAATGTCCGCGCCGTCAGCCGGACCACCGGTATATACGGCAGCCTCGGGGCGGAGATCAGCGCGGCTTTTCACCAGCCCGGGTTCACGCGATGGCTCGCGGTGCTGACCGGCCTGTTCGGGGTGCTGACCGCGGGCCGGTCGTTGAGCAGGGTCCTGCACGCAGCGAGCGCCGCCGCGTGGCGGCTGCCGCTGTCGGGGTCCCGGGCTTCGCTGCGTACGGCGGGCGTGGTTGCCGGCCTGATCTGCGGCATGGCCGTGATCGCCATTCTCGTGAACCGGGTCAGGGAAGTCCTGGGACTGGAAGTTGCGGGCCTTACGTTTATCCCGGCCCTGCTGATCTACGGACTGGCGTGGCTGGGCCTCTCGATGATGCTGCCGCGTGGCACCGAGGATCCGGGAGCGCTGCTGCCAGGATCTTTGCTCGTGGCCCTGACCATCACGGTCATGAGCGCCATCAGTGAGTTCTATCTTCCGGATCGGCTCGACCGCGCCAGCCAGCTCTACGGAGCGATCGGCACGACCATCGTGACGCTGGGCTGGTTCTTCATCCTCGGCCGGGCAATCATGCTGGCCATGGAACTGAACGCGGCCATTTACGAGCGGTACGGAAGCATTTCCCAGGTCGTGTTCTCGCTCCCGTTTTTCCGGATCCTGGCCCGCAAGTCCGCGCGCGTGCGCAGATTCTTCGGACTCCAGTAAACCGCTGGTGAACATAGGTGTCGCGGTCCCGGATCAGGAAGCGGAGGGAGCCGATCCGCTCGCCGAGGTGCCTGAGCACGTTGCGAGCCTGCTGAGCGGTCCAGGAGCCGCCTGCCCCGGTCAGGTGTCCTGGCTGCGCTACATCGAGTTGGCCCGAGGTGGCGCCGCGCCGGCACCGGTGATGGCCGGGCGGTCGGCGCGGAAGGCGCTGACCGGGAACTGGCTGGTGCCGTCGATGGCCAGTTCGGTCAGGATCCGGCCCAGGAGCCCGGCGAACTTGCCGGCGTGCCCTGCCCCGACGGCGATCAGTACTCGCGCTGAGCCGGGCAGATAGTCGGCGATGAAGTCGCGGTCGGGCGGGAAGTCGTAGCAGCAGACGCGGGTGTAGAGCTCAGGTCCGAGGGCGCCGGGCAGGTAGCGCTCCAGGAACGCCCGCACTTGCGCCACCCGCTGCGGATCAGGGGTGTCGGTCCGGGTCTGCGGCGTGACCGCGGGCCCCGCGCCGTCGATCCCGGCCTTGACCGCCACCTCGCCGTAGACGGGAAGGCCGTAATACAGCAGGCCGTCCTCGGCGATCATGCCGAATATGGTGAACTGCTCGGGGGTGAACGCGCGCACGTTCGGCGTGGCGAAGTAGGTGACCTGTTCTTGGGTCAGCGTGATAGGCAGGCTGGCGCCGAGCAGCTCGAGCAGGATGGGGTTCCACGCGCCGCCTGCGAGCACTACCCGGTCAGCGGTGTAGCGCTCGCCCGCGGCGGTGACCGTGACCTGATGCGGCGACTCGGCGATCGCCGATACGGGCGCTTGCGGCCGGATGGCCGCGCCGCGCGCCCGGGCCAGCGCGAGGTGCGCGGCGGTGGCCCGGCGGATATCGAGGATCCCGGCTTCGGGATCGAACAGCGTGGTGTGCTGGCCGCCGAGCCGCCACTGCGGCCAGCGCTCGCTCACCTGGACGTGGCTGAGCATCTCGAACGGCAGGCCGCTGGCGGCCATCGCGGCCGCGGTGGCCTCGAGGGACTCGATCCCGGCGCTGTCCCGCTCCGCGATGACCAGCCCGCCGGTCCGGTGCACGAGGCGCAGGCCGGTCTCCTGCTCGGCGACGTTCCAGCTCTGGTAGGCGGCCGGCGTCAGCGTGGTGTAGTCCGGCCGGCTGTAGGCGTGCCTGATCACCCGGGAGTGATCCTCGGACGCGCCACGCCAGTGCCCGAGCTGGTACTGCTCGAGGGCCAGCACCGCGTCACCGCACAGCCGCCGGCTCAGCCAGTACGCGGTCGCCGCGCCGATCGCGCCGCAGCCGATGACGATCACCCGGTAGTGCTGCGGCATGCCTCCCCCATCAAGCCGGTGTACCACTGGTAGTAGCGGGAGATCACCGGGGCCTCGCTCGGCACCAGTACCCCGCCGCGGGCGTAGGCACGCGAGCTCATGTTCGGCTGGCACCACCCGGCCGCGGCGAAATCCTGCTCGTTGACCTTCGTGAACAGGGCCACCGCGTCGGCCACGTCGTGCCCGGCCTTGAGCGTCTGGGCCGGAAACAGCCACTCGCATACGGCCAGCGTCCGGTCCGGCGCGACGGGCTCGAACCTGTGCACGATCACGTGGTCGCTGACCAGCGAGAGGAAGCAGTTCGGGCGCACCACCATGCCGTAGAAGAGCCGGTCGTCGGCGGGCAGCAGGCCGGGAAGCCTGGGCAGCACGGTCTGCCCGGTTAGCGAGAAGGACGGGCGGCCAGCCGCGATCGGGTAGCCGCCGGGGTCGTAGCCCTCGGCCCCCATGGCCGGGGACCTGAACTGCGGGATCGTCATCGTCAGCTCGGGGTGAATGTTGTGGCAGTGATAGCACTCCTGGAAATTCTCGTAGATCAGCTTCCAGTTCGCCGCCACGTCATACTCGGCCCTGGCCCCGACGGCCAGCTCGCCGAGCCGGTACCGCTGGAACTTTCCGTAGTCGCCCAGCCGGGCCTCGATCTGCGGCCGCAGGTGGTCCTCAAGCGGCACCGGCTGCCGGGCAAGGCTGACCCAGATCAGCCCTTCCCAGGTCGCGACGTGGACCTGGTGCAGCCGGTAGCGGCCGCGGTCGATGCCGTCCAGCGCCCGCCAGTTGGGCGCCGCGACAAGCTGGCCGTCCAGGCCGTAGGTCCAGCCGTGGTAGGGACAGCGGATCGTCTTGCCGACCTCACCGCTGCCGGTCAGGCACAGCTGCGCGCCGCGATGCCGGCAGACGTTCAGGAACCCCCGGATCGCCTGGTCCCGGCCGCGCACCAGCACGACCGTCTCGCGGCCCACCCGCCGCCGGATAAACCGGCCGGGGGCAGGAATCTCGTCGGCCCGGCCCGCATAGTACCACTCGTGCTCGAAAATATGCTCGAACTCGGCCGTTAGGATGCCAGGATCGGTGTAATAAGCGCCGTCCAGCGTCGGGGTAAGCACATCTGTTCCGGCGATCACGCGGACCTCCTTGCCGCAAAACGCGTCAACCCGGACTGCCCCGGCCACCGGGTTCCAGGCCCGCCAGCCGCACCGCGCGCCGGCCGGATGGCTCAGTCAGCGTAACCAGCCAGTCGCCGCTGGCTCATCGCACAGCTGCCAGAGGTTCCGGTCCCCGGCTTATACATCTGTAGGATTCTCGTGAGCGGGAGGGGCGCGTGTTCGAGCAGCAGCTACAGGTCATTGCCGAACAGCTCGCAGGCGCCCTGGAGCGGTCGGTGATCATCGACGATGCCGCGCTGCGCCCGGTGGCGGTCAGCGCGCAGACCGGGCTGGTGGACGCCAGCCGGATCGAGGCGGTGCTGCAGCGACGCACCAGCGCGCGGCACCGGCAGATGCTCACCGAGCGCGGGATCTTCAAGGCGCGGGAGCCGGTGTCGATCCCGGCCCCCGAACCCGGGAGCCTGCGCAGGCTGTGCCTGCCGCTGGCGCACCGCGACCAGCTGCTCGGCTTCCTGTGGCTGATCGACGAGCCGCCCCTGACCGCGGCGCAGATCCAGCGGGCCGAGGCCGCTGCGGCACAGGCCTCGCGGCTGCTGCAACAGCGGGCGGCTCGGCAGACCGCGGAGTTCGGCACCTTCGCCGGGCTGGCCGGCGCGCTACTGCACGCCGATGACCGAGGCCGCGCTGCGGCGGCCCGCAAGCTGACCGACGAGGCGGCGCTGACCGGCTCGCCACCCTATGCTCTGGCGCTGATCAGGTACCTGGCGGATGCGCCAGCGGACGAGCGCGACAATCTGCTCCAGGTGGCCGGCGACCTGCGGCGCCGCGCGGCACCCGGCAGCTTCGTGCTGGCCACCCCGGGGCCGCACGAGCTGGTGGCGATCACCACCCAGGACGCGACCGGACCGCTGCGCGATGCCGTCCGCGCCCTGCCCGGGCCGCCGCTGGTCATCGGCACGGCCGGCGCCGCTGCGGCGCTTGAGGCGGTCCACGCCGAACTAGGCAATGCGCGCTACGCGGCCGAGGTCGCCGCCGCCGTCCCCGCGTTCAGCCGGGCCGCGGACTGGGGCGAGCTGGACAGCTACGCCGTTTTCCAGTATCTGCCGCGCGACCAGGCGGCACCGGAACGGATCTGCCGGGGCATAACCGCGCTGCTGACCGAGCGCACCGGGATGTATGAGGCCACGATCCGGGCCTACCTGGACTGCGGCGCGAACGTCCAGCAGGCCGCGGCGCTGCTGCACATCCACCGGACAACCCTGTACTGGCGCCTGGCCCGGGTGACTGACCTGCTTGCGGTCGACCTGAGCCGGGGCGATGACCGGCTCAAACTCCACCTCGCCCTCAAGCTCGCCGAACTGACCCGGCCAGACCGGAGAGTGACCTGACCCCCGCCCGCCCCATCAGCCCCTGGCATGGTACCGGGCACCAGCCCGGCGACACGGCACGCGCCTGCGGATCCGGAACCAGCGGCTGCATCGGCGTCAAGTGGCCGTGATCTGAAGGAGCGACCGGCGGCGGCCGGTGCGCCCGCGCCCGGCGGCTGAGTCCGCCCACCTCGGCTTCCGGTGCATCGCCAGGGCGAAAGGCCGCCCGCTGCTTCGGCATGACGCTGGCCGGCTCGCGGCTGGTGGCCGCGTCACCCTGCACCGTCGCTGGCTGGCGCGGGACCACCTGGTACCGACGGGGCCCCCTGCGCTGCGAGGTGGGATTCAACGCGGGCGGCCGGGATGCGTTCCTGCTCGCGGGCCAGCAGGGCGAGCGCGCGGGCGTCGGCCGCAGTGGGGCGGTTCAGGTCCAGGGCGCGTGGCCACAGCCGGGCGTAGCGGACGGCTGCCACTTCGGCCGCGTACACCAGCGCCTGACCGAGCAGGTACAGCAGGGCGAACATGCCCGCCACGGTAGCGAAGCTGCCGTAGACGGGCCCGGCCTTGGCCACCAGCCTGGCCAGCAACGGCGGCCCGGCGTTGAGCACGACCGTCACTGCCACCGCGCCCAAGATGGCTCCCGGCCACAGCGCCCGGACCGGAGCCGGCCGCGCCAGCAGCAACCTGGCCCCAAGCAGCAGCACCGCGAAGACGACCAGCGCCGACCCGAGCACCGCGGCCACCTGTTCCACACCGGTCCGGCCGGGCAGTGCGGTGGCCACGACCGTGAGCGCACCGGTGGCCAGCGCCCCGAGCAGCAGCATCGCCAGCACCGCGAACACCCGGACGTACCGGGAGACGAAACCGGCCCGCAAGCGATACCGGATCGCGGCGACATGGTTCACCGTCTGGTAGGCCGAGAACACGACACCAGTTCCGGACAGCAGCAAACCGGCCAGGCCGACCACAAACGGGATCGTCGACGTCGGCAAGGTGGCCAGCGATTGCTCGACCGTGGACCGCAGCGCCTGCGGCACGATCGCGGTGATCAGCCGCTGCCGCAGGTCCGCATGATCGGCCAGCACCCGTGACAGGACCGCCACCCCCAGCAGCAGCAGCGGGAAGATGCTCAGGAACCCGTAGTAGGTGATGAGCGCCGCCTGCCGCCCGCCCTCATCGTCGCCGTACTTCTTCACCACCGCGTAGGGGAACCCCAGCACACCATGCTTACGCTGCAGGCGGTCCGCCCACGCGATGACCCGGTTCACCAGACCACTCAGGCCTTCCAAATTCATAAGGCCAGCCTGGCCGGCATCGCCCTGGCAAGTCATCATCCCCGATGACCGCATCGGACTGGCCCCCCGAAGGCTGTTCGTGCCTGGCCCGGTGCTACGGCTCTACGGGAAGAGGTAGGCCGAGGGCAGCCATTAGCTCGGCGCGGCCGCCACCGTCTTCGGCCCGCCGACCTGCGGGGCGACGGCTATCAGCACGCCCATGAGGTCCGTCGGCGTCGCGCCGGCAGCCAGGGCGTTGGTCACCTGCCAGAGGTAGGAGGCCGGGGGAGCGTCGAGCGCTATGAGGGCGGCGATCTTGACGAGCGCGTAGCTACGAGCGTCAAGGCCGCTCCTGGTTTGCCATTCTGTACGCAGTTCCAGGCCCTCGGCCAAGAGGTCAGGATCGCCCAGGGCCAATCCGGCTAGCATCTCCCTGGTGGCGTTATCGACTTCTACCTTGGATGGCATGTTCATGATCAGAGTCCTTTCCGTCCCGGACGCGGACGGCTTGCCGCGCGGGACTGCATCACCAAGTGAGTGGGGGATATGAGCGCGATGGTGTCGCCGGCTGTCACGGGCCTGTCATCTCTCCGATCGTCCCGGCCGCCGCTGGCGGACAGCTGCGGGCATGAGCACCGGGCCTGCCCGGTTCCGGTGACTGCGGTCTAACACCTCAGCAGGTCCTACGGTCCCGCCAAACCCGGGCGGACGCCTCGCCCATCGAGGGGTGAACTACCCCTTGCGAATAGCGGGGCATCGGTCCCTGGCGTACCCCCGCCGGGAGCCGGGGCGAGACGAGGCAGCCGCCCAGCGCCCAGCTCGCCGGTCAGCTTCACCCCGGGCGGATCGGCGAGGGAAGGCCTGCCGACCTCATCCACGGGAGGGTGAGGCAGGCCGGCGTATACGTCCGTAACCTTAAGCTGCAAGGTCGCGAGAACCGGGAGCGTGCGCAGCATGTTCAAGACGAGCTCGTCATCCCGGACCGCCGCGCGACGCGGGCTGCCACGTGGCCACTGCGGCACGGCCGGTGCCCTCGGTCCGGTACGGTTGCCGGGCAGAACGGCCTGCCGACGGTGGACGCGCAGGCCCGCCACCAGCCGCGTCGGGCGGTTCGACCGGCCCCGCCGCCCGGCGCGGGAAAATGGTGCAGCTGCTGTTCGCGGAAGCGGCCTGGGCCTGGGGTTGCTGCTG
>CAWJPF010000037.1:0-401372 GCA_963844625.1 uncultured Actinomycetota bacterium
CTCGAACCCCCAACCTTCTGATCCGTAGTCAGATGCTCTATCCGTTGAGCTACGAGCGCTGGTGCCTGGCTAGTTTACGACACTCCAGGCGTGCGCTGCGCCAGCCAGCCAGATCCAGGGCCCGGAGAACGCATAGCGGAGCCCAAAGCGTCTGATTCCATTCTCGGCACCTGCCCGCCGTCCCTTCAGAGCGCGGCACGGCGGGCGTGGCTCCCGTCGGCAGGAACCGAACGATTCAGTCGACATCGACGTCCTCACGCCTGCCGCGTGAACTGCGCCGAGACTGACAGTTCGACAAACCGGCGCACCAGGAGTCCGGGCACCCGGATGCCCGCGTCACGCAGGTCCAGCCGCGTCGTACCGCTCACTTGCAGGCGAGGCGCGGTCGCGGCGCCGTCCAGCGTGGCGTCAATGCGCAGCGGCGCTTCGCATCCGTGCCCGCGCAGCACGGCATCGGTGCACCAGCCGTCTGCAGTCGCGACGATCCGATCCGCGACGACCTCCATCAGCGGGTAGGCGTCTGCGGCGAGAAAGCGCTTGCTGCGCAGGTCGGCGTCGCGCCGGGCGTTACCGGTGTCGATCGAGGCGGGATCAAGGGTCGCGTGGAACCGCTGAGGACGCCCGTCCTTACCAACCTCGACCGTCCCGGCAGTTACGTCGATCGTGCCATTTACGGTCTGTCCGAACAGGTGGCGCGCCGCGAACGCGGCCCGGGTGTGCGCTAGGTCTAGGGTCCATATGCCGGCGGCGACCGAGGTCATCGTTCTCATGTCCGGCTCCATTCGGGAATCGGCAGGTCAGCGTGGACCAGCCGGTAGAAAGTAATGCGGTCGGGGCCGCCGAGGAGCTCTGGGTTCTCACCCGGCAGCAGCTCAGTCGACATGATCACTTGCGCGGCCACGTCGAACACGTCCATGCTCTCGGCGAGGATGACCACCAGGTAGGCGTTGTCCGCAGCGCGCATGCGCGTCACCGAGACGACACCTTCGATGCCGTCGGTGGCCGGCCCCAGACGATCCGTCGAGGCCCGCTGTTCCGCGGCCACCCATTCCTCGGTACGAGGGCCGGCGAACTCCACGACCTGCATGTAGGTGGCCGGACCGGTGCCGCGACCGGAACGGGTCTCGATCACGTGATACCGGCCGGGTCCGCCCTCGGGCCATCCGACCAGCATGATTCCGTCGCCGGGGGCCAGCGGCCGTCCGACCAGGGCACCGAGGGGATCCCCGGCGGCGTAGGCGCCCGCGAGCGCGTCGTCGACCCATCCGGTCTTGACCGGGTGGGCCCTGAGCTGGGGGTGTACGGAGATGTCCATGCCCGTCAGCATGGCGTGCGGGCCAGCCAGGAACATCCGTGCCGGTACGGAACCGCGACGCTGAATCCCGGTACGCAGGCCTGCGCGATACTGGAGGCGTGTCCGCCGTCGCGCCGGGTGTCGCATTCGTCGGCCGGGGCCGGGAACTCGGCGCCCTGGCCGCCCGCCTGGCCGCCCGGGATCGGCTATCCGGCGGCGTCCTGCTGATCAGCGGGCCGGCCGGCGTCGGTAAGACCAGGCTCGTCGACGAGGCCATCCGGCGCGCCGCCGGCCCGGCGGTCGTCCGCGGATACTGTCCCGCCGAGACCGCGCCCCCGCTGTGGCCATGGCGCGCCGCGCTGAAACGGGCAGGCGCCGAGATCGCCCGCCAACCCGACATCGAGCCGGCCGCGGCCCAATCCGCCCGGTTTGCCGCGCTAGCCCAGCTGAGCGACGCGCTGATCGCGGCCAACCCGGTCGCCGTGGTGCTCGAAGACCTGCACTGGGCCGACGCTGCCTCGCTGGACCTGCTCGCGCAGGTCGGAGCGGTCGCGAACGGTACCGGCCTGACGATCATCGGCACCGTGCGGTCCCCGACGACGCATAACGTCGCCGTCCGTCTCGCTGACCTCGGCCGGTACGGCGCCGTGACGCTCACGCTCGCGCCGTTCACCCTCGACGAGGTCGCTGAGCTGGTTGATCCGGCGACGGCGCCTGACGTGCATGAGCGCACCGGCGGCCTGCCCCTGCTAGTGACCGCGATACGGGCCGGATACGCGTCGGCCGATCTCGCCGTGGTGGTCAGCGGCCTGCTCGCCGCCCTCACCCCCGCGCAGCGAATGATCATCGAGGCCGCCGCCGTCCTCGGCGAGAACGTCGACGAGCACATCCTCGCGGCCGTCGTAGCCGACCTCTCCAGCCCTTCGGCCAGCCGTGCCGTGTGGCACGACGAAGGCGTCGCGGCTGCGCTGGCCGCGGCCTGGCGCGGCGGGTTGCTGGTCGTCGACGCCGCGACCCGGTGCTACCGCTTTGCGCACGCACTGGTCAGGGACGGCATCGTCGATCGCCTCGACCCGGCGACCGCCCGGGCGCTGCATCGCACCGCAGCGCTCGCGCTCGAGGCGTCGGCGGACACCGACCGGGCCGGCCGCATCGCCATGCACTGGCGGCAAGCAGGCACCGATCCCGGCACCCGGCAGGCGGCGGCGCAGTGGGCCCGCCGGGCGGCGGCGGACGCGCGGGCCGCGCGGGCTTACGACGACTCGGCCCGGCTGCTCACCGAAGCGCTGGCCGACATGTCCGCGCTGGACGGTGACCGCGTCGAGCGCGCCGAGGTGCTGATCGAACTGGCGCGCGCCGAATACCTGGCCGGCCGGTACGACCGCTGCCTGGACTGCTGCGGTGAAGCCTCGGACGCGGCCGACCGCGCGGGCCGGGAGGATCTCGTGGCGCGCAGCGCGCTGGTGCTGCAGAACGTGACGTATCCGCAAGCGGCGGAGGTGCTTTCCCGCTTGTGCCAGCGCGCGCTGGCGTACCCGCGTCTCGGGATTGACCTTCGCGCTCGGCTGCTGGCCCAGCTGGCCACGGCGGAAGCTGATTCCGGCCGCGTGGCCAGGGCCGAGACGCTGGCGCGCGAATCGCTCGCGCTGGCCGCGCAGAGCGCAGATCCGCTGGCTGAGATCGAGGCGGCCCGCGCGCGCGAGATGACACTCGTGCACCCCGATGACACGGCGGAACGGATGCGGCTCGGCGACCTTATGGCCGACCGGGCCGAGGCGCTCGGGCTGCCGCTGGCCGCCCTGATAGGGCACGAGTGGCGGATCCACGCGGCGTACCTGTCGGCCCGGTTCGATGTGGTCGATGCCGCGGTCACCGCCATCGAACGGCTCGCCCGGACCTCCGCTCTGCCGCTGGCGCGATGGCACCTGCACCGGTTGTACGCGGCCCGGACGCTGCTGACCGGCCAGTTCGCCGAGTCCGCGGACCATAGCAACCGCGCGTTCGCGATCGCCCGTGACTCCGGTGACCTGACCGCGATGTCTATGCACTTCGCTCACGGCGTCCGGCTGGCGGTGGTGCGCGGCGAGGCCGCCTGGCTGCCCGACGGCTACCGTCAGGCGATGGCCGCGGCGCCGTCGGTACCTATCGTCGAAGTCCAGCGTGCGGGCGCGCTGCTGCTGACCGGTTCGCTGCGCGAGGCACGAGGCGTATACGACACCTTGTGCACCCTGCTGCCATTTCCCGCCGAACATCCGGCGTGGCCCGCGGTGCTCACCCAGATGGTGGAGCTCATCCAGCGATTCGACGACGCGCCGGCAGCCGAGATCGTTTACCGGCAGCTCCTGCCGTTCCGCCCGTACCCGGGCGCGCTGGGCACGTCGACCGTCTACTTCATGGGCACGATCAGCCGTAACCTCGGCGAGCTAGCCGAGATCTTCGGGGACAAGGCAACGGCCATCGAACTGCTGCGCGAGGCCCTGCCGCGCAACCGGGCCATCGGCGCCCGGCCGGAGGTGGCACTGACCTCGCTCGGCCTGGCCCGGCTGCTGCGGGACGGCAACCGGGCCGAGCGGGCCGAGGCCGCGACGCTGGCTCAGGACGCACTGGATCTGGCGACCAGGCTGAGTATGCCCGGCCTGGTCGCGGCGGCCGGACCGCTCGCCGCGCGGATTGCCGTTGATCGCGACCAGGCGGATCCGTTGACTGGCCGGGAACGTGAGGTCGCCGCCCTGCTGGCCGAGGCGCTGTCCAACCGGCAAATCGCGGTCCGGCTGGTGCTGTCGGAGCGGACCGTGGAGTCACACGTACGCAGCATCCTCGCGAAGACGCAATGCGCGAACCGGATCGAGTTCGTCGCCAGGTGGAATCCGTCATAACCAGGCGGTAAGAGGGCCGGCGAGCCAGGCGACGTCATGATCTGGATCAGGAACTCGCCTTCCACAAGTAGACGCGTCCGTTGCCGTCGGCGACGGCCAGCACATCACCGTCCGGACTGAACGCGACACCGTTCACGCCCAGGCTGCCCGGATCAGCGAAGCTATCCGTGAGCTCGCCGCTGACCACATCCCACAAGAAAACCCGCCCGTTGCCATCCGCGGCCGCCAGCACATCACCGTCCGGACTGAACGCGACACCGTTCACGCCCAGGCTGCCCGGATCGGTAAAGCTGCCCGTAAGCCCGCCGCTCGCCACATTCCACAAAGACACTCGTCCGTTACCATCCGCGGCCGCCAGCGCGTCACCGTTAGGACTGAACGCGACACCGTTGATGCCCTGGCTGTCCGGGTAGCCGAAGCTGCCCGCAAACTCACGGCTCACCACATCCCACAAGAAGGCCCGCCCATTGGCATCCGCGGCCGCCAGCACACCACCACCCGGACCGAACGCGACACCCATCATGCCCTGGCTGTCCGGGTAGCCGAAGCTGCCCGCAAACTCGCCGGTCACCACGTCCCACAAGAAGACCCGCCCATTACTACTGGCGGCCGCGAGCACGTCACCGCCCAAGCCGAACGCGACGCCGTTCACGCCCTGGCTGCGCCGTTTGCCGAAGGTACGAGCAAGCTCGCCGCTGACCACGTCCCACAAGAAGACGCGCCCGTTACCATCCGCGGCCGCCAGCAGTTCGCTGTCTGAATCGAACGCGACACCCATCACGCCCTGGCTGTCCGGGTCAGCGAAACTATGAGAAAGCTCGCCGCTCACCACGTCCCACAAGAAGACCTGCCCATTACCGTCCGCGGCCGCTAGCACATCACCGTCCGGACTGAACTCGACCGCATAGACAACCCTGCTGTCAGGATCGGCGAGCGTGGCCACGAGCGCGGGCCGGGCTTGGAGCAATCGCTCGCCAGATGGGCGTGGCGCGGTGAGGCCAGTCGTTGTGGCCCGGGCGTGCGTGCTGGCCGGGGGCGCCTCGATTCCAGCCGCCCGGGTAGCTGTTCCGGCAGGCCAGGGTGTCTCCCCCAGCACCGGTTTGGGTGGCCAGCCTGCTGAGACGTCGGTATCACCCAGCTCGGCCAGAAGTTCTGGTGCCGTTGGCCGCTGGCTGGGTTCCTTGGCCAGGCAGCGCTCCGCAAGCGCGCGGATCTCGGCGGAGATGCCCTCAAGGGCAGGAGTGCCAGATATGACGCGGTGGAGCAGCGCCTCGGTGGAACCGGCGCCGAAGGGCCCGTGACCGGCTGCGGCGAACGCGAGCACCGCACCCAGGCTGAACACGTCGCTGGGCGGGCCAACCTGGCCGCCTTCGGCTTGTTCAGGAGACATGAACCCGGGCGAGCTGGCGGCCAGGCCGGTATGGGCCGGCGTGCCAGCCGCCGGGGCCCGGGAGATGCCGAAGTCGATCACTCGCGCCCCATCGTCGGCCAGCAGCACATGGGAAGGCTTGAGGTCACGGTGCACCAAACCGGCGGCGTGGATCGCGGTTAGGCTTTCCGCCAGCCCCGCGGCCAGCATGAGGACCGAGGCGGGGGGAAGCGGCCCGTGGGCCGCCACCGCGTCGGCCAGCGATGGGCCAGGTACGTACGCCGTGGCCAGCCACGGCGTCGGGCCCTCCAGGTCGGCGTCGACCAACGGCGCCGTATACAAGCCGTTCACCTTCCGCGCCGCGTCGACTTCGCTCCGGAACCGGGCCCAGAACTCGGGATCAGCGGCCAGGTCGGCATGGATGACCTTGACGGCCACCGGCCGCCCGCCCGCGGACCGGCCCAGAAACACCCGTCCCAGGCCGCCGCTGCCCAGCCGTCTGATCACCTGGTACGGCCCGACCCGCTCCGGATCGCCAGGCTGCAGTTCTGCCACGCGCACCTCTAAGGGCAGCATTAACGTTCAGGCAAGTTACGGTATAACAGATCGCGCCGCGGGCAGGCCCAGCCCTGCCGCCCGCGGACCCACCTCGAACGTTCACCCGGCTCGATGATCGCTAGCTTCCTGCGCGGGAGACTCGCCAGGTCGACCGCGTACACGTCGGGCTGCTCAGGTGAGAGCGCGGAAGAACTCGCGCACGTCCGTGGTGAGCAGGTCCGGAGCCTCGAGCGCGGCGAAGTGGCCGCCGCGGGCGAACTCCGACCAGCGGACGACGTGGTGCAGCTTGTCAGCGAACGGACGGACGGCCACATCGGTGGTGAAGACAGCCACCCCCGTCGGCGTGCGGGAGCGTTCCTTCGGTCCCCACATGGCCGGGTCATTGAACCGCTCGTAGTACGTGTGCGCGGCCGAGCCGGCCGTGGCGGTGAACCAGTAGATGCTGACGTCGGTCAGGATCCGGTCACGGTCGACGGCATCCTCGGGCCGCTTGGCGGCCGGGTCGGTCCACTCCTGGAACTTCTCCACGATCCACGCGAGCAACCCGGCCGGTGAGTCGGTCAGGGCATACGCGATGGTCTGCGGCCGGGTGCCCTGGATCTGCATGTAGGCCCCGGAGCGCTCCTGCCATGCTTCCATCGCGGCCAGTCGGCCGCGATCGGCCTCGGTCATCGCGGCCAGATCAGCTGAGTCGCCGGTCGGGAAGGTCACGAGGGCGTTGAGGTGGACGCCGATGACCCGGTCCGGGACCGTGCGACCGATCAGCGGGGCGATGAAGGCACCCACGTCACCGCCCTGGACGCCATAGCGGTCATAGCCGAGCCGGTCCATCAACTCGGCCAGCGCGGCGGCGGACCGGCCGTCCGTCCAGCCTGTCTCGGTCAGCGGCCCGGAGAATCCGTAGCCGGGCAGCGACGGGATTACCAGGTGGAAGGCATCGGCCGGATCGCCGCCGTGCGCGGCCGGGTCGGTGAGCGGTCCGATCACGTCGAGGAACTCGACGATCGAACCAGGCCAGCCGTGCAGCAGCAGGAGCGGCGTGGCGGCCGGCTCGACCGAGCGCACATGCAGGAAGTGCAGATCGGTTCCGTCGATCGTGGTGATGAACTGGGGAAAGACGTTGAGCGCTGCCTCCTGCGCTCGCCAGTCGAACTCCGTGGCCCAGTAGGCGGCGAGCTCACGAAGGTACCCGGCAGGGACGCCGCGCTCCCAGCCGGTGCCGGGCAGGTCACGGGTCCAGCGGGTGCGGGCCAGTCGTTCGCGGAGATCATCGACGTCGGCCTGCGGGACGCTGATGCGGTACGGCCTGATCCGGCCGGCGGCCTGCGGTGGCGAAATGCTGTCGTTGTTCGTCATGGCACCGAAGCTAACGGCCATTGGTGTCAGGTTCGGGCACCAATAGGCGGCACAATTGACGGCATGCTGGAGACATCGGCCCGGCTGCTCCGCCTGCTGTCGTTGCTGCAGTCCCGGCGTGACTGGACTGGCACCGAACTGGCCAGCCGGCTGGGCGTCGGCCTGCGGACGGTCCGCCGGGACGTCGGCCGGCTGCGCGACCTGGGCTACCCGGTGGAGGCGTCGCCGGGCGTGGCGGGCGGTTACCAGTTCGGCGTCGGCGCCACGTTGCCGCCGCTGCTGCTGGACGATGATGAGGCGGTGGCGGTGGCGATCAGCCTGCACAGCGCCACGACCGGCAGCGTGGCCGGGCTGGAGGAGAGCTCGCTGCGCGCGCTGACCAAGCTCCAGCAGATGATGCCGTCCCGGCTCCGGCACCGGATCACCGCGTTCCAGGCGGCCACGGTCCCGCTGGCCGGACCGCGATCCGGGCCCGACCGGGCCGACCCCGAACGGCTGACCGTCATCGCGGCCGCCTGCCGGGACCAGCGGCGGCTCCGCCTGAACTACCCGGGCCGGGACGGCCTCGCCACCCGCGAGGTGGAGCCATACCGTCTGGTGCACACACCGCGCCGGTGGTACCTGCTGGCCTGGGACACCGGCCGCGACGGCTGGCGGACCTTCCGCGTCGACCGCATCCGGGGCCCGCTGGGCCCGGCTGGCGCCCGCTTTACTCCGCGGGCCCTGCCGTCCGATGACGTGGCGGCCTATGTCTCGCAGTCCATTTCCTCGGCTCCGTACCGCTATCAGGCCCGCATTCTGATCCACGCGCCCGCCGCGGACGTCGCCCGGCGCTCATCTCCCGCTGCAGGCCGCCTGGAAGAAGCTGACCAGCACACCTGCGTCCTGCACACGGGTTCTGATTCCCTGGACGAGCTCGCCCTGTATGTCGCGCTCAAGGGATTCGACTTCCAGGTCCTGCACCCACCGGAACTCGTGCCCGTCCTGCGCGCCCTATCAGACCGCCTTCGCCACGCGGCCGACGAGTCCTGACGGCACGTTTGCGATTGGGCGCCCGATGTGCGGGCAGCATCGAACGATGAATCCCCGCAGCGTGGGCGTTGAAGAGGAACTCCTGCTCGTCGAACCGCGGACCGGGCAGCCCCAGGCGATGGCGGGCACGGTCCTGCGGGCGGCGCGGCAGACCACGGAACCGGAGCCCGGTCCCAACCGGGCCGGTGACGGCACGACGAAACTGGAACTCGAGCTTCAGCAGCAGCAACTGGAAACCAATTCGCAGCCGTGCCACTCGCTCAGCGATCTTCACCGTGAGCTGCGCCGGTGCCGGGCCTTCGCCGCAGCCGCGGCCGGGCAGGCCGGAACCCAGGTCGCGGCGCTGGGCACCTCGCCGCTCGCCGTCCAGCCCGAACTGGCCGATGACAGCCGCTACCGGCGCATGTCCGAGGCCTACGGCCTGACCGCGCACGAGCAGCTCACCTGCGGCTGCCACGTCCACGTCGAGATTTCCTCCGCCGAGGAGGGGGTGGCCGTCCTGGACCGGATCGGCCCGTGGCTGGCCACCTTGCTGGCCCTGAGCGCCAACTCGCCCTTCTGGCAGGGCCGCGACAGCTCCTACTCGAGCTTTCGCTATCAGGCCTGGGGCCGGTGGCCGACATCGGGACCCACAGAACCCTTCGGTACCGTTCAGCGTTACCGCGAGACGCTGCTGCAGATGGTCCGGACCAGGACGCTGCTGGACACGGGCATGGTCTACTTCGACGCCCGGCTGTCGGAGCACTATCCGACCATCGAGATCCGGATCGCCGACGTGTGCCTGCGCGCCGAGGACGCCGTACTGGTCGCCGCGCTGATCCGCGCACTGGTCGAAACCGAAGCGCGGGCGGCTCGCGGCGGGCATCCCAACCGGCCTCCGCGGACCGAACTACTGCGGCTGGCCGCCTGGCGGGCCAGCCGCTCTGGCCTGGATGACGTCCTGCTCCACCCCGTTACCGGCCTGCCAGAGCCAGCCGCCGCCGTCGCGCACGCGCTGGCCGACCACTGCCGGGACGCGCTAGCCGACACCGGGGACGCCGGTACCGTCACGGAACTGCTGGCCGCGCTGCTGGCGCGGGGCAACGGCGCGGCCTTCCAGCGGGCCGCCTACCGCCGCTCCGGCCGGCTGGCCGACGTGATCGCCCGCGCGGTCACCGTCACCGGCGATGAAGCACAGCTTGATTGATCGCTGACGCCACGGCGTTTCTGCTGGCCAGGAAGGTACCGGTTCGTTAGCATCCGGCCTGAGGGGCAGCTACCACTTGATCATCTGTGGTCGCTAGCCATTGCGGAGCAATTCCACCTGGTCTGGCCCCTCGTCCTGTGGATTTTCATAATTATTCTGAACGGACGGCGTGCCTGCGTCTGGCCCACGTTGCTCGCCGCGTCGCTGTCGGCGCTGGCGATGGTGCTTCAGTACTCGTCCGGCTGGGACCCGTCCGCCGCCTACTACGGCACCGACCCGGCGGTTTACCCCGTCGGCCTGCTCCTGGCCGCGCTGGGTTGCCGCCGCCCTGGTCGCCACGACCGCCAGCACCGGCGTCATCGCCGCCATCACCAGCCTGCCCCCGCTGCGCTGGGTGGGCATCCGGTCCTACGAGATCTGCCGGCGCTCGCCGCCGCCCGGAACGCCGGATACCTGGCGCTCGCCGACTGGAACCGGGCCATCGCGGCCCATCCGTCCCTGCTCTCCCGTGGCCAGCCGCCGTCCTGCTAGAAAACCCCTGATTATCCGGGCGCCATGTCAACAAAGCGGCTGTAATGACCCTGGAACGCCACCGTCACGGTCATCGTCGGGCCGTTCCTGTGCTTGGCCACGATCAGGTCTGCCTCACCGGCCCGCGGTGACTCCTTCTCGTACATGTCCTCGCGGTGCAGCAGAATCACAAGGTCGCTATCCTGTTCGATACTGTTATGGGCGACTAGGCCATCGGCGATGAAGTTGTGCGTGCCTTTGACGGTCGCATCATAGACAGGCTGGGATCCCAGCGGCTCGACACCTACTATTCGGTCCCAGTAGACGTCGCTGCTAGCGATCTCGCGTAGCATCTCGGAGCCGAGTGCCTCTGCGCAGCGCATCAGACGCTCTCTCGACGGGCAGCTCTTATAGAGCGTGGTGCCGCAGTAGTGGGTTCCGATGGCCGCCTGGAACTCGCGCTCGGTGAGGCCGACCCGAATACGCTCCGCCTTGACCATCTCCCAGACGCCGATCGGGATAGTGTCCACGTTCGTGTTGCCCACCCGGCTTGCCACCAGGGCTCCGAGCTGGCGGGCAATTTCGCCGCGACGTCCGTGCACTCCGACCCGCGCGCAGAAGAGGCTCAGACTCGGGCTGTCCGCCACGATGACGTGATAGCTGGGCTTATACCCAGCCTTCTGCACCTGCCGGATACGCGCGACTATTCCGAGCCGGGCTAGCAGCTGCGCGACGCCGCTGGCGAGCTGACGGCTCGATGAGGCGTAATAGACCTTCGCCGGCGACTTGCCATTGCCGAGGCTCACGCACCCGTCTGTTGCCCAGAGGTGCCGCAGGAACAGGCACACCTCGGCGTCGTTGGCGGAGTACAAGAGATCGGGAAGACGCTTCTGATATGAACGCAGATTCTCGATTCCGAGCTCGCGAAACCATACGTGCAGGGGGTTCCAGCGGCCATGCGTGCAGTGGTAGGGCGACGGCAGATAGGTGTGCCACCAGGTTTTCTGCGCTACCCTTCGCGGCGATATGCCGAACTCAGCTGCCGCCGCGGCTTCGACGAAAGCCAGGTTCTCCTCGTCGTTTGACGTGTAGTGCACAGGCTGCGTACGAATCACACAGCCGTCCCCGATCAGGTGTGCAAGAAGCCCGAGCCGGTATTCAGACCAGCCGAGACCGGCACCGATGGGTTCGGGGACGTGGCGAGGTATGGCCAACCGGTCGCCAACTCGTAGAGCCTCTAGAGGTGTCCAACCCGAGAAGGTAAGGAACGGATGGTTAGCGGATGCCTTCACCTCGCGCCCAGATGCCAGCCGCAGCCGGTATACCTCTTTCGTCCCGGATGCAAAGACCTTCGTAACCGGCGCCGGAACCAGCCGACCCTGCTCGTCGAGCGACCACAAGAGGACTCCTTCCCAGCCGTCACGCATTAGCTCGCCGAAGGTAACCGGCGCCCCGGTGTCAGCGCGGAGAAGAGCCGTGTCCGCGGTCATACAGCCCGATTCACGAAGGTCTGACAATAGGGGTCTCTTGTCCGTACGCTGCTCGGGACCGCGGTTGAGCTGGGACAAGGCGACGACGGGGACGTCTAGTTCCTTGGCCAGGAGCTTGAGGGACCGGGACATCTCCGAGACTTCTTGCTGCCGGTTCTCCACCCGCTTGGGCGAGGACATCAGCTGCAGGTAGTCGATGATGACAAACTTCAGGTCGTGCCGCTGCTTCAGCCGACGGCACTTGGCCCTGATCTCCATCAGCGACATGTTCGGTGAGTCGTCGATGAACAGCGGCGCGTCCGCGACCTCGCTCATTCGCCGGGCCAGCCGGGCCCAGTCGTCGTCGTTCATCTGCCCGGTGCGCATCGTGCTCAGGGCCACCCGCGCCTCCGCCGACAGCAGCCGCATGGTGATCTCGTTCCGCCCCATCTCCAGGCTGAACACCACGGTCGCCATGTTGTTCTTGATCGCGGCCGCCCGAGCGAAGTCCAGCGCCAGCGTGGAGTTGTGGGTCGGGATCATGCCCGGTCCGGCGAGGTACAGGTGATCCATGCTGTCCACCTGGACACACCGAACCGGCCGAGAGGGCACGGGCCTGACGTCCGTGATGTAGCGCCACCGCGGCACGTCGCCGGGCAGGCGCTCTCCACCCGCCGGGGTGGCGGGGTAGGCAGGAACGGCCTGGCCGACGTGCGCCAGCGACAGCCCGGCGGTGAGCGCCACGGCATGGTTGGACGGGGCGAGCACTGTCGCACGTCGCAAGGTGCGGGCGAGCTGCCCGGTAGTCACGACCTGAGGCGGAACGAGCAGAGAGGTCCCGGAACGGCCAGCGTGCGGGCTGCTCCAGGTGAGCCACTGGTGGTTCTCGTCGGCGATGATAACGGTGCCATCGTCGAACGCGACCTCGTAGCAGGGGCGACCGTGCATGACCTCGGTCGCGGCTACGATTCGCGTGGGCTTGCCGTCGGCTCCGATCAGGTGATCGCCGACGCGGATCTTACCCATCGTGGTCCACCCGGCTGGGGTCGGCAGCGGAGTGTCGAGCGAGAGAGCCTTTCCGACAGCAGGTCGGGCAGCTATGACGACCATCTGGCCGGGGTGCAGGCCGTTGGTGAGATGGTCCAGGTCGGAGAATCCGGTCGGGACGCCGGTGAGTCCTCCACTGCGGCTGCCGATGGCCTCGATCTCGTCCAGCGCGCCCGGCATGATCTCCGACAGCGACTGGTAGTCCTCACTGGTCCGCCGGTCGGTTACCGCGTACACCTCGGCCTGGGCCCGGTCCACCAGCTCGTCGGCGTCGGCCTCGCCCGCGTAGCCGAACTGGACGATCCTGGTGCCTGCTTCCACCAGGCGGCGCAGGACCGCGCGCTCCCTGACGATACGGGCGTAATAACCGGCGTTGGCGGCGGTGGGCACCGAGGCGATAAGGGTGTGCAGGTAGACGCCGCCGCCGACCCGGGCGATCTCGCCGCGTCGGGTGAGCTCGTTGGCCACCGTGATAGCGTCCGCGGGCTCGCCCCGGCCGTACAGGTCGAGGATCGCCTCGTGAACCAACTGGTGCGCCGGCCGGTAGTGGTCGGTCGGCCTGATCACCTCGATCACGTCCGAGATGGCGTCCTTCGAGAGCAGCATCCCGCCGAGGACGCACTGCTCCGCCGCGACGTCATGCGGCGGGGTCCGCTCGAAGTCTCCGCCCCTCGGAGCAATCTCGGTAACGCTCACCTGCTCTCCTCCCCCGTGCGAGTGGCCATGCCCGCCGATGAACGGAACACGAACGCGTTTCTACCGTCGCCTGACACCGTTCTAGCGGATACCTCTGACATTTTCCGGTCCGCCGCGCCCGATACCAAGTCACGCGGTGGACGACGGTGTGGACAACGTGTGCAACACGCCGGCTACGTTGTGCGCAGCCTGGGGAAAGAGCTGTGGAAAGGGCCGACTCAGTGCTCGTCAGACGCTTACTAGCTGGGCAAACATGATCCACCGGCTGTGCGGAAGAAATACTTCGCGAGTATTTTCCTGATAGTTATCCACAGCCAGAATCCACAGGCACGCGGCGGCGACCTGTGGATAACCGTGCGGGCGGAAGAGCGCACGCCGGGACGGCCGACCTGATAATCTTCGACGGTGTGTTCGATAGACGAGGCCGCTCTCCGGCGCGTGGTCGAGGCCATAGACCAGCTCGACGCCGACCGCAAGAGCGCGGACTCCCCGACTCTGGCGGCACAGGTCGCCGCCATCTGGGCCATGGTGCGCGAGATCGACCCGGAGCTAGCCCGGCTGGCGTCCGGTTACGGCAGCCCGCCAGATTAGCCCGCACACTGACTGGGCCGTACGGCGCAGCCGACGTTTACTAACCAAGGCCTACTACTTAAGCGTGTCCGTGGATCACTAGACCGGCCGCAGCCTGACCGGCTGCGGCCGGTCTCGACGGCGCATCGCGCAGGTCGGCCTGATCGTGCTGGTAACCGCGGCTGGACCCCTCGGCCGGGCGCCGCTGCCGCCGCGCCCGTCCCACCAGATAGGCCGGTTTCATGATTGTGGATCGCTACTGCCCGCCAGGGGGTAGTAGCGATCCACAATGATGTCAAGGCCGCCAAGCCGCCCGCCAGGATGTTACGCGGGTGGCTTACGGGACCGGCGAGACTGACCGTGCCGCGTCACCGGGGTGCACGCCCTCGGAACACGCTCGGAGCGGGTGGCGCTGGCCCGGCTAGCTGGCAGAGATCTCGATGTCTACCGGGGCGCTGACCTCGGGGTGCAGCCGGACGCGGACCTGATGCGAGCCGACGGTCTTGATCGGGTCGCGCACCTCGATCCGGCGCCGGTCGAGTTCCGGGCCGCCCGCCTCGCGGACCGCGACGGCGATGTCCGCGGGTCCGACCGAGCCGAACAGCCGGCCGCTGCCGCCCGCCCGGCGGCGCATCTGGACGTGCAGGCCCTCGAGCTGCGCCGCCACGACCTTCGCGTCTTCCAGACCGCGGATCTCCCGGGCCGACCTGGCCCGCTTGATCAGCTCGATCTGCTTCTCGGCGCCGCGTGACCAGCCCATCGCGAAGCCGCGCGGGATCAGGTAGTTGCGGCCGTAGCCTGCTGCTACGTCCACCACGTCACCGGGGGCGCCGAGACCGCTCACTTCCTGCGTGAGGATGAGCTTCATCGGGGTACGACTCATCTGCCTGACTCCTAGCGCGCCGTGCTCGTGTACGGAAGCAGCGCCATCTCGCGGGCGTTCTTGATCGCGGTCGCGACGTCCCGCTGGTGACGCGTGCAGTTACCAGTCACCCGGCGGGCGCGGATCTTGCCGCGGTCCGAGATGTACTTGCGGAGAAGACCGGTGTCCTTGTAGTCGACGTAGACGATCCGGTCCTGGCAGAACACGCAAACCTTCTTCTTCGGCTTGCGTAGCGGTGGCTTGGCCATCGTGGTGCTCCTTAGAGCCCCGCCTGCGGCGGGGATGGTCGGTTGTTGTTATCTATCTGGCTTGTGTTTAGAACGGAGGCTCGTCGGAGTAGCCGCCGCCGCCGCCCGGGCCGTCGGTCGCCCACGGGTCGGATTCCCCGCCGCCGGAGCCGCCGCCGGAACCGCCCTGGCCGCCTGGAGAAGGCCGGCCGCCGCCGGAGCTGCGCTGGCCGCCGCCGTAGCCGCCGCCATCACCCGAACCGGACCGGGCGACCCGGTTCACCTTCGCCGACGCGTTCCGCAGCGACGGGCCCACATCATCGACCTCGATCTCATACACGGTCCGCTTCTCGCCCTCCTTCGTCTCATACGACCGCTGCCGCAGCCGCCCCGAGACGATCACCCGCATCCCCCGCTGCAGGCTCTCCGCCACGTTCTCCGCCGCCTGCCGCCACACATTGCACGTCAGGAACAGGCTGTCGCCGTCCTTCCACTCACCGGAGGCGTTATCACGGAACCTCGGCGTCGACGCCACCCGGAACCGCGCCACCGGCTGACCCGCCGGGGTAAAACGCAACTCCGGGTCATCAACAAGATTCCCCGCGATCGTAATCTGAGTATCGCCTGCTGCCATCGGGGTACTCCCGGTCGCTAACTAATCGTGCTTGCGGAAAGGAGAGCGGTGTGCGTAAGGAAAGCCGCTCAGTGGTGGTGCTCGGGCCGCATGACCTTGGTCCGCAGCACGGCTTCGTTCAGGTTGAGCTGGCGGTCGAGTTCGAGCACGGTGCCCGGCTCCGCCGTCAGGTCCACGACCGCGTAAAAGCCCTCTGACTTCTTCTCGATCGGGTAGGCCAGACGGCGCTTCCCCCAGATGTCTGTCTTCTCGACCTTGCCGCCGCCGCCGGTCACGACCGTGAGGAACTGGTCAAGCGACGGCTGGACAGTGCGCTCCTCGAGGTTGGGGTCGAGGATAATCATTATCTCGTAATGGCGCATGAGCGTCCTGAGCCTCCTCTGGACTAATGCGGCCACGGTCTCTCCGTGGCAGGAGGTGTCGCGGTCACGAGCCGGCGCATATACCGGCCGGGTCGTCCGCAGCGGGCTTAGCCTACCAACATCCCCCGGGTAGGCGGTAACCGGACGGGGAAACCGGCGGCTCCGCGCCGTCAGGAAACCCGTAGCCATCCGGCAGGAAATCCGATGGATTCCCGGCTGTCATAGGGGGAAGACTTTCCGATGAGATCTTATGCTCATGGAGTGACAGCCGGGAGGGGTCACCATGGCAGGCACCGTCCAGTCGCCGCAGCGCCAGCGCCAGAACGTCCTGAACTCGGACGGGAAGCCGCATCCGCTCGAGAATTTCCTGACCGTCTTCACCCTGATCATCGGCCTCGTGTCCTTTGTCCTTGGCATGATCATCCGGAATGCTCACACCGGCGCCGCGGTGATCGTCATAGCGACCGCCACCGGACTGGTCGCGATACTCGTGGGGCTGTACGCCCAGATGGTCTCGGCCACCACCAACCAGAGAGTGCTGATCGTGGCCGGCATGATCGCCGGGTTCGTCGGGCTGGCCCTCGGCCTTTCTCGCGGTGGCTTCGTCGCCTGACCGCCGGGGCTAGGCTCGGTCCATGGCGCGTATCGGAGCCCACTTCCACGTAGACAACCCGCTGGACGAGGCGGTCGCCCTCGGGGCGAACGCGGCTCAGTTCTTCCTCGGCGATCCGCAAGGCTGGAAGGGGCCGGTCATCCCCGGCGGTGACCCCGCGGCCATCCGGGACGCCTACGCCGCCGCGGACATCGACATCTATATCCACGCGCCGTACGTCATCAATGTCGCTACCAGCAACAACCGGATCAGGATCCCCAGCAGGAAGCTACTCGACGGCCAGCTCAAGGCGGCCGCGTCCATCGGCGCCAAGGGCCTGATCGTGCACGGCGGCCACGTCACCGCGGGCGTCGACCCCGCCGACGGCCTGGAGAACTGGCGCAAGGCGGTGGAGCGGATCGAGCGGCCGGTGCCGATGCTGATCGAGAACACCGCGGGCGGTGACGGCGCCATGGCCAGGTCACTGGAGGCCATCGGCCGGCTGTGGGACGTGGTGGCCGAGGCCGCAGCGGACCACGGCGAGAACGTCGGGTTCTGCCTGGACACCTGCCACGCGTTCTCGGCCGGCATCGAACTCGCCGACGCCGCGGACCGGATCAAGGCGATCACCGGCCGGATCGACCTGGTGCACTGCAACAACTCGCGCGATGACTTCGGCTCGGGCCGCGACCGGCACGCCAACATCACCGCCGGGACGATCGACCCCGCGCTGCTGCTCGGCGTGGTCCGCGCGGCCGGCGCCCCTGCCATCTGCGAGACGCCCGATCAAGACGGCGGCCTCGCCGCCGACGTCAGCTGGCTGAAGCAGCACCTGCCCGCTTGAGGGGGGGCAGGCGAAGCCTGAACCGGTCCTCGGCGTGGTCAAGCACTCCGCCGGCCGGATCATCCTGGCCGGAGGCACGCACGACGTCTCGTTCGGGCCAAAGAATATCCCGCACCACATAGGCGGCGAGCAGGGCTACGGTGAGCAACCGGGCCAGGAGAGCGGCGAAGTACCACCCGGTGCTGATACCCGCGTAGCCGGTGATCTGATAGCCCTCGCTGCCGTATACGAAGATGAGGTAACCCCAGATGGCGAAGAAGTAGGCGACCTCGGCGAGCTGCCAGAGCAGGTAGGGCCACAGCCGGGGGCGGGCCAGGACGGCCAGCGGTACCAGCCACACGACGTACTGCGGTGACCAGACCTTATTGGTGATCAGGAAGGCGGCCATCACCAGGAAGCACAGCTGCGGCAGGCGGGGACGGCGGGGAGCGCCCAGCGCCAGCACGGTGACCGCGGCGCAAGCGACGGCGAAGAGGGCCACGGACATGTCGTTGAGCGTGCTGAGCTGGGCGTTGCCGAACGCCGGCACGTTGAAGTGCTCCACCATGTACCAGATGGAGCCCCAGTCAGCGCCGCGGTCCTTGCTGAATTCATAGAAGTAGGCCCAGCCGGACGGCGCGACGATCATCACGGGCAGGTTGACCGCCAGCCAGGCGAGCACGGCGGCCGCGAGCGTCTTGGCGAAGGCCCGCAGCTGCCCGGTCCGCAGGCAGAGCAGCAGCAGGGGACCGAAGACCAGCAGCGGGTAGAACTTGACCGCTACCCCGAGACCGAGCAGTACGCCCGCCCACACGCCGCGGCGGCTAGCCCACGCCGCGATACCCAGAGCGGTCAGGGCGAAGGCGATCAGGTCCCAGTTGATGAACGCGCTCAGGATCAGTGCCGGGGATAGCGCGACCATCAGGGCCTGCGCCCGGCCGTCCGGGCCCGCCGCCCGCGCGGTGGCGAGCACGCCTGCCACCCCGCAGACCGCGAGCAGCAGCACGGTGACGTCGAAGAACTCCCGGCCCCTGATCACCGGGCTGACGTTCCTGACCAGCCAGGCCGCGGCCTGCATGGCGCCGCCGATCAGGACCGGGTACTCGACCGGATGACCGGTGTAGGGAACCTTCCCCGCCGCCAGCCCCTCGTTGTAATACAGCGGATAGATGTCGGTGTAGCAGGAATCCTGGAACTGCTTGGCGTAGGAATTCCAGGCACCGGAACGGCACGGGTACTTCTCCGCGAACGCCAGCACCATCCCGAGCACGGACGCGGCGAGCAGCACGCCGGTGCTGCCCAGGGCGAGCACGAGCGGACCGCGTCCGGCGGCGGCGTGGCCGCCGAGCCGTGTGTTCAGCGGGCGCGGGGTGTCGTCCACCCCCATATCTAACCGCGCCCTGGACCCCGTTTGCGCATCCGGCGTCGTACCCACAGGCAAGTCGCGGGCAGCCCGGCGAAGACGCCGCCCACGGCGGCGCCGGCTGGGACGGCGCTCACGCTCTGTCCGGTGCCGCCCGCGGCGCCGCAGGTCACGACCGACGGATCACAGGTGTAGGTGGGGAACGGGTTGGGGTTGCCGCCGCCGTTGTTGCCGCCACCGCCGTTGCCGCCGTTGCCATTACCGTGACCGTGGCCGTGGCTCGGCTTTTTGTGCGGCTTCGCGACATTGCGCAGGCCGGGTGGGACCTCGTTCCAGGTCTGACCGGTGAAGACCACGGGCTGGAACTGCTCGACGCCGAGCGGAACGAACTCGTCCTCCGCGTAGCTGTGCCAGATCGTGGCCGGCCAGGTACCGCCGTAGCCACCCTGTGAGTTGCCGCCCAGGTTGTTAAGCGTTTCGCCGCCATTTTGCCCGTTCTGCTCCTGGGTGAAGAGCGCGACGACCAGGGCCTGAGTCGGAATGGCGCCGACGAAGAACGCCGACTGGGCGGTGTTGGTGGTGCCGGTCTTGGCGATGATCTCCTGGCCGTTGCTCAGCGCCGCGTTCGGCGCGGTGCCGTACGAGGCGGTGTCCTCGGACATCGCGTACTGGACCTGCGAGGCCTCTTCCGCGTTGAGCTGGGCGTTGGAGTTGAAGACCGGATAGGTGGTGATCTTGATCGGGGTAGGCACGTTGTTCTGCGTGATCTTGGTGATCAGGTGCGGGTCGTGGTAAACGCCGTTGTCGTCGATGGTGGCTAGCATCGAGGCCTGCTCGGTGACGGTCAGCGACGCCTGGCCCAGCGTGACGCCGTACTCGTGCTCCATGGCCGGGACGTAGTTCTTGCCGGTGCCGCAGCTGTGGGTGATGCAGGCGGTATCGGTGTCGACGCCGAACAGCTGCGCCATGTTGGCCACGGCGCTGCCGCCCACCACGTGCCACAGGTCGGAGTACGCGGTGTTGATGGACGCCGCCATCGCCACCTGCGGCGTGTACGGACCGTTCTCCCCGGCGTCGTCGTTGCTGACCACTGGTGACCACCCGTTTGAATCGGACGGCAAGGTCGTAGCCGGATAGGCCGTCGGATCCGAGTCCGGCGGGATGTACACGTTGTTGTAACCGTCGAGCGTGCTGGTCTTCACGTTCATGTACTGCTTGACGGCGGTGGCCAGGACGTAGGGCTTGAAGGAGGACCCGACCTGCTCACGAGCCTGCCAGGCCAGGTTGAACTTGCAGGCGATCGCCGTGCATTCCTTCGCGGTAATGACCCGTCCGGTCCCGTTGTACTTGTACCCGGTGAACCCCGGTCCCGGGTACAGCGCCTGGATCGCGCCGTCGGCTGGATTCTCCAGCACGGCCCCGACGTGCATGTAGCTCTGGAACGGGTAGGCGGAGTCGTCGATCGCCGCCTCGTTCTGGCTGATCGTCTGGTACAGCTCGGCCATCTTCGAGTCGTCGATACTGGTCCGGATGATGTAGCCGCCGTCGTCGATCTGCTGCTGACTGAACCCGTAGACCTGGGTCAGCTCGCTCTTGATCATGGCGAGGACGTATGGGTCCCAGGCGTCCTTGCCGAAGATCTGCGGCACGTGGTCGCCCATCTTCGGGAACTTCATGGTCGCGGCCTGCTGCGGGGTCAGCTTGCCCATCTGCACCATGCCGTTGAGCACGTAATGCCAGCGGGTCTCGAGCTCGGGCTGGTACTGCGGCAGCGGGTAGGTGCTTGGCTGCTGGATGACGGCGGCGAGAACGGCGGCCTGCGCCACGTCGAGCTTGGACACAGGCTCGCCGAAGTACGTCTGCGCGGCCGCGCCGATCCCGTAGGCGCCATCGCCCAGGTAGATCGTGTTGAGGTAGTTAGTGAGAATCCACTGCTTGGATTTCTCCTTGCCCACCTTCAGGGCCACGAAGATCTCTTTGATCTTGCGGCTCAAGGTCTGCTGCGTGCCGATCCCGGAGTAGAAGTTCCGGACGAATTCCTGGGTGATGGTCGAGCCGCCCTGCAGCGAGCCGTCATTGCCCTTGACGTCCTCGTAGGCAGCCCGCACCGTGCCCGTGGGCGAGATGCCGCCCTCGTTGAAGAAGTTCCTGTCCTCGGCGGCGAGCACGGCATTGATGACGGTCGGCGGGATCTGGTCGTAATCCAGCATCTGCCGGTTGGTCGTGCCGAACCGGCCGATCAGGGTGCCGTCCTTTGAGTAGACCACGGACTGCGTGTAGCCCACCGCGGCCATCTGCGCGGTAGGGACGGGCGTCTGCTCGTACACCACCACCACGGCGATGGCGCCGAGCACCACGATGCCGCCGATAATCGACAGCAGCAAGCCCGCGGCCTTACGCAGCGTCCAGTGCCGCCACCAGCTGCCCTTGACCTTGACCCCGGTCCGGTTTCGTCCGCGGCGCCCCGGTCCGCTCAGCCCGCGCGGTCCGCTCAGCCCGCGCGGTCCGCTCGGCCCACGCGGGCCGGCTGGGCCATGCGGTAGCTCGGGAGCCCCGAGACCGCTCGCGCCGGGTGCGTCGGGTTCCCACTGCGGCGGCCTGATCTCCTGCGTGCTGACGCCCCCGGCCTCTTGCGTTCTGGTCGCGTGTGCCCCGGTCGCGTGCGGATGACTGTTTACGTAGTCGGCGGCCGGATAACCGGCGGCCGGGCTGCGAAAGCCGTTGGTGTCCCAGCCGTTCCCGTCGTAGCCCAGGTCGTAATCAACAGTCCCCCCATAGCCGCCGTTGGCTCCGGGGCGGCCGTGACCCGTTTCCCCCGCATCGCGATACCGAACGTCAAAGTCATCAGCTTTGCTGCTCACGCGCGTCCTCGCTGGTGGCTCGGAGGTCGCGACTGATCCGAATGCGACCTCTACCTGGAAGGCGGGTACGACAATGCCAGGCACCCGCCGGACTCAAACGTTACCTCCTGGGGCAGGAGTTCACTGGCTGGTCCGCGCACGCCGCCTCCGGCGTACGGCTGGCTCACCAGTGCCGAGAACGTAAGAGGAAGCGAGGTGGTTCCACCCGCAACTTTGACAGACCTCGACCACATACACCCGGAATTCGCCGTATTCGGCCGCCATTTCGGCTAGTTCGCGGGCTTGCTTGACCCGTCCCTCGTACTGCCCGAGCTCGTCGCCGTAGACGTAGGTGACGTGAGTCAGGTTGGTCTTCCTGCAGATCGGACAGCGGTCCCCGGTCGGCTCGCCGTGGAACTTGGCCGCGCGCATCAGGTAAGGGTGAGCATCACAGACGTCGGTGACGGTCGTACGCCCAGCGAAGACGGACGCGAGCGTGGCCCGGCGGGCCAGCCCGTAGTCCACGACAGAACGCCTTGACGTCATATCCGCCAGCGTACGTCGGAACCGGGCGTGAGCCGAGCCCGGATTTGATCATCTTTTCCGCCCGGACCGCCGGCCGGCCGGCACGACCAGCCGAAACGAGCTGGTACTTGCCGCGGCCCGAAATACCGCATAGCATCATCGATGTATCGGGTCGATACATCCAGGCGATCTAACTGCTGGAAATATCGCGGCGAGGCATCGAGCCGGTACATCACTGGGATATAGCCACCTTCTGGGGGAAGCGTGGGACGGAACCGCTCTGGCGTACTTGAGTTCGCCATACTCGGGCTACTGCACAGGACGCCGATGCACGGCTACGAGCTGAGCAAGCAGCTCGCAACCGTACTCGGCGCGTTCCGCGCTCTTTCCTACGGATCGCTGTACCCCTGCCTGAAGCAACTTCGCGCCGAAGGCCTGATCGCGGAGGAGCACGACGAAGCCGAGCCGGTCACGAATCGCCGGTCGCGGAAGGTATACCGGCTGACCGCGGACGGCAAGGAACGGCTGCAGGAACTGCTCGGCGAAGGCGGTCCCGCGGCGTGGGAAGACGACGAGTTCGGCGTCCATTTCGCTTTTTTCGGTCAGACCAGGGCCGACGTAAGGATCCGGATCCTCGAGGGCCGTCGCAGCCGGCTCGAGGAGCGCATGGAGGCCATCAGAGCCGCCTTCACGCGCACCCGGGAACGCGTCGACAGCTACACCCTCGAGCTGCACCGGCATGGCCTGGAATCAGTGGAGCGGGAAGTCCGATGGCTGAACGAGCTGATCGCATCGGAGCGGCAGGCCGGAGGACAAAACAACATTTCCGAGAAGGAGCATCCTGATGGGTAAGGTGCGCATCGCCATTGTGGGGGTGGGTAACTGCGCTAGTTCCCTCGTGCAGGGACTGGAGTACTACAAAGACGCCGTCGAAGGCGCCCGGGTTCCCGGCCTCATGCATGTCCGGTTCGGGCCGTATCACATCAGTGACGTGGAGGTTGTCGCCGCGTTCGACGTGGACGCGAAGAAGGTCGGCTGCGACCTGGCCGAGGCGATCAACGCGAGTGAGAACAACACCATAAAGATTGCCGAGGTGCCCCCGACCGGGGTCACCGTCCAACGCGGGCCGACCATGGACGGCCTGGGCGAGTACTACAGGGAAATCATCACCGAGTCAGACGAGCCGGCCGCGGACGTGGCCCAGGTGCTGCGCGATACCGGCGCCGACGTCCTGGTCTCGTACCTGCCCGTGGGCTCTGATCAGGCCGACCGCTACTACGCCCAGTGCGCGATCGACGCGCACGTCGCGTTCGTCAACGCCCTCCCCGTGTTCATCGCCTCCGACCCCGAGTGGGCCGCGAAGTTCACGCAGGCCGGCGTGCCGATTATCGGCGACGACATCAAGTCCCAGGTCGGCGCCACCATCACCCACCGCGTGCTGGCCAAGCTGTTCGAGGACCGCGGGGTCGAGCTGCTCCGCACCTACCAGCTCAACTTCGGCGGCAACATGGACTTCATGAACATGCTGGAGCGCAAGCGCCTGCAGTCGAAGAAGATCTCCAAGACCCAGGCGGTCACCTCGCAGATCCCGCACGAGATGGAACGCGCCGCCGTGCACATCGGCCCCAGCGACCACGTGCCGTGGCTCGATGACCGCAAGATGGCCTACGTCCGGCTGGAGGGGCGCGCGTTCGGCGACGTGCCACTCAACCTGGAGTACAAGCTCGAGGTCTGGGACTCACCCAACTCCGCCGGGGTGATCATCGACGCGGTACGCGCCGCGAAGATCGCCCTGGACCGCGGCATCGCCGGGCCGGTAACGTCGGCTAGCTCGTACTTCATGAAGTCGCCGCCCGAGCAGTTCGGCGACGACGTTTGCCGTGACCTGGTCGAGAAGTTCATCCTCGGGGAGGTCGCCCGCTGACGGGCGGTCTCCTTAAGCTGGACGGGTGGGCCTGCGCGACGATACCGGCGGATCGTTCCTGGGCGAGCTGCGGGCCGTGCTCGCTCAGCCGGGCTTCCGCCGCCTGTTCGCCACCAGGCTCGCCTCGCAGGCCGGCGACGGCATCGTCACCGCCGGGGTCGGGACGTACGTGTTCTTCAACGCGACGACGTTCCCGAGCCCGGCGGCGGGCGCGGGGGCCTTCGCGGTCCTCTACCTGCCGTACTCGCTGATCGGCCCGTTCGCCGGGGTCTTCATCGACCGCTGGTCGCGGCGCCAGATCCTGGTCTGGTCGGCGCTGCTGCGCTCGGTTTTCGTCGTGGCGGCCGCGGTACTCATGGCCCTGGGCAACCGGGGCGTGCCGCTCTACGTGGCGGTCCTGCTCATCCTCGGCGTGAACAGGTTCTTCCTGTCGGCGCTTTCCGCCGCGCTGCCGCACGTGGTGGCGGAGGACAAGCTGGTCATGGCGAACTCCGTATCGCCGACCGTCGGCGGCGTCATGGCGACCATAGGCGGCGTCATTGCCCTGGGGCTCAACGTGGTCACCGGCAACACCGAGCGCGGTGCGGCGGTCACCCTGGTCGTCGGGGGCGGTTGTTACGTCGCGGCGAGCCTTATCGCGGCCACGATGCCGCGCGGCCTGCTCGGCCCGGCGCGGACGCCCGGGCAGCCGGGGTCGGCGCGGCTGCGCAGCGAAGTCGCCTCCGTCGCGGCCGGGCTGGCTGACGGCGCCCGGTACGTAATCAGGCAGCGCGGTCCCGCGGCGGCGCTCGGGGTCACCGGCGGCTTCAGCTTCCTGTTCGGGCCGCTGTTCCTGATGTCGATCCTGCTGTACCGGAACTACTTCTACCGGTCGAGCGTGGGCACGGCCGAGGGTCACTTCGGCGCGCTCGTCGTGCTGTCCGGGATCGGCTACGCCTGTGCGGCCCTAGTGACGCCGCCGGTCACCAGGCGGCTGTCCAAACCCGCCTGGATCACGCTGCTGCTTATCGCGAGCGCGGTCGTGACCCTCGCGCTCGGCGAATCGTTCCAGCAGGTCGCCTACCTAGCCATCGGATTCTGCCTGTATCTCACCCGGCAGAGCGTGGCGATCTGCGCCACCACGATCTTGCAGGAAGAGGTGGACGACACCTACCGGGGCCGGGTGTTCGCCTACTACGACATGATGTTCAACGCCGCCTACGTGGCCGGCGCCGCGCTGAGCGTGGCCATCATGCCGGCCGACGGCCATGCCCCGGTCCTGGTCGGCGTGGTGGCGGCTGGCTACGCGATCCTCGCGGCCCTGTACTGGCTCGCCAGCGGCCGCCGTCAGTCCTCGTCCGGCTCCGGCTCGTCGGGCTCCGGCTCGTCGGGCTCCGGCTCGTCGGGCTCCGGCTCGTCGGGCTGGGGATCGGGTGGCTCAGGGGAAGACGGCTCCGGCGCGGGCGACTCGGAGGCGGGCCCGGAGATCCCCTCAACGGCTGCCCAGCGCAGGAGCTCCTGAGTGGCCCGCTCCGGGCCGAGTTCGCCTTCGTTGATCCGGAGCTCGAGCAGGAAGCTGTAGGCCCTGCCGACTAGCGGGCCCGGCGGCAGCCCCAGCACGCGCATAATCTCGTTGCCGTCGAGTTCGGGCCTGATCCGGCCTAGTTCCTCCTGCTCGCCGAGCTCATCGATGCGCCGCTCGAGAGCGTTGTACGCGCGGGCCAGCCGCTCCGCCTTGGCCCGGTTCCGCGTCGTGCAGTCGGCCCTGGTCAGCACGTGCAGGCGGCTGAGCAGCGGCCCAGCGTCACGGACGTAGCGGCGGACCGCGGAATCAGTCCACTCACCCTCGCCGTACCCGTGGAACCGCAGGTGCAGCTCGACCAGCCGGGACACATCCGCGATCACGTCCTTCGGGAAGCGCAGCGCCGTCAGCCTGCGCCTGGCCATCTTGGCTCCTTTCACCTCATGCAGGTGGAACGCGACACGGCCGCCCGGCAGTATCGACCGGGTCTTGGGCTTGCCGATGTCGTGCAGCAGCGCGGCCAGCCGGACCTTCAGGTCATCCTCAAGCCCGTACCGCGGCTCCAGCTCGATGGCCTGCCGCAGGACGGTGAGGCTGTGCTGGTAGACGTCCTTGTGCCGGTGATGCTCGTCGGCCTCCATCCGCAACTGGGAGACCTCCGGCAGCACCACGTCGGCGACCCCGGTCTGGACCAGGATGTCGATGCCCAGCGCGGGATCAGGCGCCAGCATCAGCTTGGTCAGCTCGCCGGTGATCCGCTCCACGGAGACGATCTCCAGCCGGATGGCCTGCTCGGCCATGGCGGCCAGCACCTCTGCCGCGACCGTGAAGTCCAGCTTGGCCGCGAACCTGGCGGCGCGCAGAATGCGCAGCGGGTCATCGCTGAACGAATCCTCCGGCCGCCCCGGGGTGCGCAGGACCTTCTCCTTGAGCGCGTCGAAGCCGCGATAAGGATCGACGAAGTCGTATCCGGGCAGCCGGGCCGCCATCGCATTGATGGTGAAATCGCGCCGGCCCAGGTCCTCTTCCAGCGACCGGCCGTACTGCACGTCGGGCTTGCGCGAGGCCCGCTCGTACTGCTCGCTACGGTAGGTGGTGATCTCGAAGGACAAGTTTGCCTTCCGCAGCCCGACGGTGCCGAAGGCAATGCCGACCGTCCACGTCTTGTCGGCCCACCCGTCGACCATGGCCAGCACCTGCTCGGGCGTCGCGTCCGTGGTCAGGTCGAGGTCGCCGGGCCGCTGACCGAGGAGAACGTCCCGGACCGGCCCGCCGACCAAGGCGAGCTCGTGACCGTGATCGGCAAACAGGCGGCCCAACTCGGCCACGCCGGGAACCCGCTCGCGCAGTAGCGCGGCCATCGCCTTGCGCTGTTTGTCATTCATGGGCACGGCCACTGACATTATCGACCGCACGGGCTCGGCGCGAACGGCGGCGGCACGCTTATGGGGCAAACGGCCATAATATTCGAGGTGTGTACGGCGTGCTAGCGGCGAAGTTCAGGCGACGGACCCTGTCGCTGGCTGCGGCGGCGGCCATCGCTGCGATGGCCTCGGCCGCGATGCTGCTAGCGGTACCAACGTCGGCGCTCGCGGCTCCCGCGCTCGCGGCCGGGACGGCGCAGGCAGGCGGGACGGCGCAGGCAGGCGGGACGGCGCAGGCAGGCGGGACGGGCCGCGTGTCGCTGACTATCACCTCGATGAACCCGCAGTTCGCTGGACCTGGCGCCACGGTCACGCTGAGGGGAACGGTCGCCAACGGCACCCGCGAGACACAGGACGGCCTCGAGGTGCAGCTGGCCACGTCGCTTACTCACTTCTCCAGCCGCGACAACATGGATCTCTTTCTCGCACAAGGCGGCGACACCGATCTCCAGGCGACCGGGAACCCGTTCATCATCCCCGCCAGCGTGAAACCAGGCGCTGCCGCCAACTGGACGGCCTCATTCCAGGTCAGCGTGGCGGGGATCAGCTCGTTCGGGGTGTATCCGGTGGCCGCTCAGCTGGTCGACAATATCTCCGGCGAGCAGCTGACCTCGGCCCAGACCCTGCTGCCGTTCTGGTCCGGGCAGCAAACGGTGGACCAGCCGCACCCACTGAAGATCGCCTGGGTGTGGCCGCTCATCGATCAGCCGCACCACCAGATGTGCAGCGCCGTGACGAGCAGCGCTTTGACGAACGACGACCTGGCCGCCAGCCTGAGCTCGGGCGGACGCCTGTCCGCGCTGCTCACCGCCGGGATGAGCCAGCCGGACGCCGACCTGACCTGGGTCGTGGACCCGGCGCTGCTCGGCGACGCCGCCACGATGACCCGTCCCTACCGGGTAGCTTCGCAGCCCGATTGCGCGGCCGCCACGCCCGAGCCAGCCAGCAAGGCGGCGGCGAGCTGGCTTTCCTCGCTCCGGACGGCGACGTCGGCCCAGCCGACCGTGATCACCCCGTACGCGAACGCGGACATGACCGCGCTCGTCCATCAGGGCCTGAACGCCGATCTCAGCCGTGCCTACAGCCTGGGCCAGGCCGTGACACGCAACGTACTCGGTCAGGTGCTCCAGCCCGAGATCGCGTGGCCAGCCGGAGGAAGCGCCGACCTCAGCGTGCTCACTGACCTCGCCACCGCCGAGGGCGTCGGCACGGTCGTACTAAGTAGCAGCGAGATGCCGCCCGCGGCTAGCGGCCGTTTCGAGCCCGACAACGCGGTCACGTCGATCCGGACGGGGACGGGCCAGATCATGAACGTCCTGCTCGCCGACGCTACCCTGACCGGGCTCCTCGGGTCCGCGGACACCAGCTCCGGCTCCTTGTCGCCGAGCGCGGAGTTCGCCGTCAAGCAGCGTTTCCTCGCCGAGACCGCGATGATCGCCGCTGAGGCCCCGGCCTCGTCCCGGTCGGTGGTGGTGGCACCGCCGCAGGACTGGAGCCCGCCGCAGGCGCTGGCCAGCGACCTGCTCGGCGAAACCGTCAGCGCGCCGTGGCTGAAGCCGGCCACGCTGGCGAGCCTGACCACGACGCCGGATCCGCAGCGGACGGAATTGCGCCGGCCGCCGCCGGCCAGCCCGGGAGAACTCAGCCGCGATTACCTGAGCAAGGTGAGCTCGCTCAGCGCCCGGCTCAGCGCCTATAAGTCCATCCTTTATCACGCCCCGGCGCCTTACCTGCAGTCACTGGACGAGGCCCTGGCCGCCACCGAGTCGTCCGCCTGGCGGGGCAGCGGGACACTGTCCGGTCAGGCTCTGGTCGACAGCCTGTCCGATTACCTCACCACCGAGGGGAAAAAGGTCGAGATCATAACCTCGACCCAGGTGCCGATGGCCGGCTCGTCCGGGCCGGTACCGGTGTCGATTCAGAACGGGCTGAGCCAGGCCATCCGGGTCAGGGTGAACGCCACCGTTGACAACACGCCGGAACGGACATCCCAGCTGAGCATCAGCCGATTCGACAACGTGCAGATCGTCAAGCCCGGCCAGGCCGTGACGGTCCGGCTGCCGGTCACCTCGGCCCCGCAGGGATCTACCGTCATCCATCTCAGCCTCACTACCGCAGACGGCAGGCCGCTCCCGATCCCGGCTGCTTCCCTTACCGTGCTGTCCACCAGGTACGGCCGGGCGATCTTGTTCCTCATCGGCGCCGCGATCGGCGTCATGGTCCTCAGCTCCTTGTACCGGGCCTCCCGGCGACGGCAGCGGGACGACTCCCATGTTGCCCCCGAAGAGGCCGACCTACCAGGTAGCGTCGTGACAGGCACCAGCGCGCGACACCCGACGGAGGCACCGGATGACCTGGCCGATGCACGACGCTGGGCCGACGACGCCTGACCCCGGGCCGGATGAGCCCACTGTCGGCTTGCCACGGCGCGACGAACCACGACCCGACGAACCACGACCCGACGAACCGTGGCCCGAGGAACCGTGGCGTGATGAGCCCGGAGCACCCGAGGGCGGCCCGGGGCGCCGAGGCCGGCACGCCGCACCGGATCCGCTGCCGCCCCTAGAGGGCCCGATGCCGGGGGGCGGCCCCAGCCCGGCTGAGACCACGCTGCCGCTCGCCCTCAAGTGGCCTGCCCCTCCGGCCAGGCCACCCAGATCACCCGGGACGGTCCCGCCCGGCTCGTCGGCGCCGGCTCCCGGCTGGCGCCGGGTCCCCCGGCCGACGGACCAGCCGGCACCCGGCCGCGGCCAGCCCCGTTACCCGCAGCCCGGATACGATCCCTCGGACCCCCAGGGTCCCTCCCGCCACCCGGGACCGGCCGGACCACAGGCGGAGCCTGCCGGGCGCCGGGGATCCGGCGGCCCGGGCGGGCCCGGGGGTACGGGCCCGCGCCCCCCCGGTGTCCCCGGGCAGGGCCGCTCGTCCCAGCCCACCCAGCGCTCCAGCCTGGTCCGGTCCGGCGCCGGCATGGCGGTGGGCACCCTGGTCTCCCGGGCCACCGGTTTCCTGCGCACCCTGGTCCTGGTCGCCGCGATCGGCGTCTCCTACCTCGGCAACGCGTACAACAACGCGAACACGCTGCCGAACACCGTCTACTACCTGATGCTCGGCGGCGTCTTTACCAGCGTGGTGGTACCGCTGCTGGTCCGGGCGGCCAAGCGCGACCCGGACCGCGGCGAGGCGTACGCGCAGCGCATGTTCACCCTAGGCGCGGTGGCCCTGCTCGTGGTCACCGTGGTGGCGACGCTGCTGGCGGGGCCGCTGGTCGACCTGTACGCGCCCACCATCCACGGCCCGCCCGGTAGCCCCTACGCCGCCGAGCATGACCTGATGGTGGTGTGGGCCTACTACTTCATCCCGCAGATCTTCTTCTACGGCATGAGCTCGCTGATCGGCGCGATCCTGAACACCCGCGGCCGGTTCGCGGCGCCGATGTGGACGCCGGTCATCAACAACCTGATCGTGATCGCGGTCGGCGGGCTCTACGTGGTGATGCACCTGGGCAAGGAGCCGTGGACCATCTCGGCCGGCGGGGTGCGGCTGCTCGGGATCGGCACCACGCTCGGCGTGGTGGCGCAGACCGTCGCGCTGGTCCCGTCGCTGCGGGGGGCCGGGTTCCGATGGCATCCCACGCTCAGGTTCCGGCCCGGCGAGGTGACCGAGATGGGCCGGATGGCCGGCTGGATGTCGGTCTACGTAGTCTCCCAGTGGGCCGGCTACCTGATCGTCCAGATCGTGGCGAACGCGGCCTCGGCCGGACTGAACGGCTATTCCGCGTACTCCATCGCGTGGCAGCTGTTCCAGCTGCCGTACGCGATCATCGGCATCTCGGTCATCACGGCGCTGCTGCCGCGGATGAGCGAGCACGCCAGCGCCCGCCGGTACTCGCTGGTCAGAGACGACTTCTCGATCGGCGTCCGGCTGGCCTCGGTGCTCGTGGTGCCGGCATCGATCTACCTCTTCGTGCTCGGCGGGCCGCTCGCGGAGTTCCTGATCGGCTGGTTCCACAGCACAGGCCCCTACCACGCCAGGTACATCGGCGAGGTCTTCGGCCTGTTCTCCCTGGGCCTGGTGCCGTACATGCTGACCCAGCTGCAGCTGCGCGTCTTCTACTCCTTCCAGGACAGCCGGACCGCCGCCTTCGTCGGCCTGCTCACCATGTGCGTTGGTATCGCGGGTAATTACATCGCGCTGTCAGTGCTGCCGCGCCCTGATGTCGTAGCCGGGCTGGCCGTCGTGTACGGGATCGCGAACGTGGTCGGGGCGGTGACCGGCTGGGCCCTGCTGTTGAGAAGGGTCGGCAGCCTGGACGGCTGGGCGATCGCCCGGAGCCTGACCCGAATGCACCTGGCGACCGTACCCGGGTTGGTCTTCGCCGTGCTGGTCATGATCGGCGCGGGACGCGTCGTGCATAACCCGAGCGCGGCCTACGGCCTGGTGGTAACCGTCGTCGGCGGCGGCGGCGCGGTCGTGCTTTACGCGCTCTGCGCCCGGGCGCTCCGCGTGACCGAATTCGGATTCCTCGCCAACACAGTGGCGGCGAAGTTCGGCGGCCAGGGCAGGCGGCATTAGCATGGGTGGCAACCTATGAGCACATACACGTCGGAACCAGGAACCCGGCTGGCGGGGCGGTACCGCCTCGTTGACCAGGTGAATGCGGGCGCCGGCTGGACGCTATGGAAAGCCACTGACGAAACCCTCGCCCGCTCCGTCAGCGTGCTCACTTTCGCGACGGGCTTCCCCCGGGTGACGGAGACCGTGACCGCGGCCCGGGCGGCGAGCAGGCTCAACGACCCGCGTTTCTCCCAGGTGTTCGACGTAGAAGACGCCGATGAGGCGGCCTACGTGGTGATGGAGTGGGTGGTCGGCGAATCGCTGCTGGACATGCTCGCCGAAGGTCCCCTCGACCCGCCGCGCGCGGCCGCGCTGGTGGCCGAGGCGGCCAAGGCGATCGCGTCCGCGCATGCCGCCGGCCTGACGCACCTGCGGCTGGCCCCGGCCTGCCTGCACTGGACCGCGGGCGGCGGTGTGAAGATCACCGGGCTTGGGATGGACGCCGCCCTGGCCGGCCCGGAGCTCGTCGCCGGCGACGAGGTGATCGCCGGCGATGTCCCGGAGCTCACCGATACCCGCGACCTCGCCCGGCTGCTTTACGCCGCCCTGACCGGCTACTGGCCGGGCCGTCCGGCTTCCGGGACCGGGTTGCTCCCGCCCGCGCCTGAGACCGAGGGAATCCCGTGCACACCGCGTCAGGTATCCGCGGGCGTGCCCGCTGGCATCGACGCCGTCACCTGCCAGGCGATGTTCCAGCGGCCGAGCCGGCAAGGCCCGCCGCTCAGCACCCCCGCCGAGTTCGCCGACGCCCTGACGCAGGTGTCCCCGCCGGTCCCTTTTCCGATGCTGTACGCGTCCACGTCAGCCGCCCGCACATCAGACCTCGACCACCAGGGGGCGGGGTCCACGAACCCGTACCCGGCCCCCGGTACGGGTCCGCGCTCCCGCGGCGGCAACCGCCGACCGTCCGGTGAGCGTTCCACCGCCATCCGGGCAGTGAGCAGCGCGGTGATCGTGCTCGTCCTCGTGGCGGTCGGCGTGGTCGTCTGGTCGTTCAGCCACCATCCGCAGCACACGGCCGCCCCGACGCCGACGGGCCGCCCGCATCCCACGTCCTCCGTCGCCGCCGCCTCGGCCAGACCGCTGACGCCGGTCAGCGCGAATAGCTTCGACCAGACCGGCACCGACGACCCTGGCGACGCGCGATACGCGATAGACGGCAGCAAAAGCACAGCCTGGCACACTGACTACTACGTCGGCTACTCCACCTTCGGGAACCTGAAGAAGGGCGCCGGGCTGATCCTCGACATGGGCAAGCAGGTACGGCTGAGCCAGGTGGCGGTCCAGTTCGGCACCAGCTGCTGCACCCATGTCGAGATCGAGATCGGCAACACCCCAACCCCCTCGGCGCTGAACACCTTCACCGAGCTGCAGAGTTCGACCACCGCGGCGGGCAACACGATCTTCAACGTGACCAGCAAAGCCTCCGGCCGGTACGTGCTAATCTGGATTACCGACCTGCCGCCGGAGACCGGCTATTCCAACCAGTACGAAGCATTCATCTACAACGTCACCGTGCATGGGTCGGCCGTGAGCCAGTCGGGTTGATGCCGCATGCCCGACGCCGACGGACAGCAGCCCTCAGATTCCGAACTGCTGCGCCGGCATGTGGCCGGAGATGACGAGGCGTTCGGCGAGCTGTTCCGCAGGCACCGTGACCGACTGTGGGCCGTCGCGCTGCGGACCGTCTGCGATCCGGAGGAGGCCGCAGACGCACTGCAGGACGCAATGGTTTCGGCGTTCCGCCGGGCCGGGGACTTCCGCGGCGAATCGGCGGTGACCACCTGGCTGCACCGGATCGTAGTGAACGCGTCGCTGGACCGACTGCGGCGCCGGGCCAGCCGGCCCGTGCTCTCGGCCGGCGACGAGCAGGCGTTCGAGACACTGGTGACACCGGACGGCGATCCGGCCCGCACCGCTGATACCAGGCTGGACGTCGACGCCGCACTGCGGATGCTGCCGCCGCAGCAGCGGGCCGCGCTGGTGGTCGTGGACATGCTGGGTTTCTCCGTCGCTGATGCCGCCGTCATCCTGGACATCTCACCGGGCACCGTGAAGAGCCGCTGCGCCCGCGCCCGGGCCCGGCTGCTTCCCTACGTGTCTCATTTGCGGGGGGATCCGGAGGGTCGTCCCCCCAGGCTGGCAGAGCGAGGGAACCGATCGGCAAGTAACAGCGTCTCACCTGCGCAGGGAGGCGATTCATGAGGCGAGCGAGTGACACCGGGGGTGAGATGACTCACCTGGACCCCGATGTCCTAGCCGAGTTCCGCGCGGGGCTCATCACCGGACGCCGCGGCACCCGGATCGGCGCGCACCTGGCGGCCTGCGATCGGTGCGCGGCCCTCGGCGATGAGCTCGCCGGTGTTTCCGCGCTGCTCGCGACGGTGCCGCTGCCCGCGATGCCCGGCCACGTGGCCCAGCGGCTGGACACCGCGTTCGCCGCGGAAGTGGCGAAGAGGAATCATTCCGAACGGACCGGCAGCGACAGTCCGCGGAAATCTCCAGCGCATCACCGGGCGACCAGGAGCCACGGATTCCGCTGGGTGGCACTGCGCGTGCTGGCTCCCGCCGCCGGCGTCGTCCTGCTGGCCACGGGCGGGTACGAGCTGAGCCAGCTCGGCGCAGGCCCGCAGACCCAGGCCTCCACCGCGGCAGGCCAGGCGAGCTTGCCGACGCACCAGGCCGCGAGTTCGGCCGGTAGCGCCGTGGCGGGTCCCGTGAGCAGCGGGCCGCAGGATCGGGCGCTGCGCATGCCACCGGCTGCCTTTGGGATGGTCATCGAGCCCGCCACGCTCAAGCAGGAGGTCGAAGCCGCCCTGCGGGTCCCGGCCGCCGCGCGTAAGACGCAACCCTCATCCGCGGCGGTACAAGCGTGCGTGCAGGCCATGACCGGCAGTGTCAAACCGGTCCTGGTCGAGAGTGTCCGCTACCAGAACCAGCCGGCCACTCTTATCGTCGTGCGCACGAGCCAGGGTGATACCGCCTGGGTAGCGGGTTCGGGCTGCTCAGCCGCCAACCACCACCTGCTGGCCAGGACGACGGTGCCGTAGGGAATCTCCGGGCCCTAGTATCGGTTCACTGGAGTGCAGATGAGGGGTTGATAACGGTTGGCAGAAGTAACCGAAGTCCGGAACGTCATTGTCATCGGATCCGGCCCGTCTGGTTACACAGCGGCACTTTACGCGGCTCGCGGCGAGCTGAAGCCATTGGTCTTCGAGGGCTCGGTGACGGCGGGCGGCGCGCTCATGCAGACGACCGACGTGGAAAACTTCCCGGGGTTCCCCGACGCCATCATGGGTCCCGAGCTGATGGACTCGATGCGCAAGCAGGCCGAGCGGTTCGGTGCCGAACTGGTACCCGACGACGTCGTGGCGGTCGACCTGACCGCGGACCCCAAGGTAGTGAAGACCGAGAGCGAGACCTACCTCGCCAAGGCCGTGATCATCGCCACCGGCTCCAGGTACAAGGAGCTCGGGGTGACGGGCGAGAAGGAGCTCGGCGGCCACGGTGTGTCCTGGTGTGCTACCTGTGACGGGTTCTTCTTCCGCGGGCACGACATCGCGGTCATCGGCGGCGGTGACTCGGCTCTCGAAGAGGCCATGTTCCTCACCAGGTTCGGCAAGTCGGTGACGGTAGTCCACCGGCGCGACACGCTGCGCGCCTCCAAGATCATGCAGGAGCGGGCGTTCGCCAACCCGAAGATCGAGTTCCTCTGGGACAGCGAGGTAGCCGAGGTCCTGGGCCCCGGCAAGGTCACCGGCCTGCGGATCAGGAGCACGAAGGACGGCACGGAGCACGTACTGCCGGTGACCGGGGTGTTCGTCGCCATCGGTCATGACCCGCGGTCCGATCTGTTCACCGGGCAGCTCGCCACCGACCCCGACGGCTACCTGCTAGTCGATCAGCCGTCGACGCGCACCGCCATCGAAGGCGTCTTTGCCGCGGGCGACGTCGTTGACCGCACGTACCGGCAGGCGGTGACCGCGGCGGGGACGGGCTGCGCGGCGGCGCTCGACGCCGAACGCTGGCTTGCCAGCAAAGAACTCTGATGTGACAGGCGTCGCAGGAATTACTCATAGCAAGTTAAGGGATGTGATCGCAGTGGGCGCGACCAAGGTCGTGACGGACGAGACCTTCGAGGTAGAGGTCCTGAAGAACGACAAGCCGGTCATCGTTGATTACTGGGCCGAATGGTGCGGCCCGTGCCGCATGGTCGCCCCGGTGCTCGAGGAGATCGCAACCGAGTACGCCGACAAAATCGATGTAGTCAAGCTCAACATCGACGAGAACCCGCTCGTCTCGCAGCGTTACGGGATCATGGCCATTCCGACCATGAGCGTGTTCTCCGGCGGCGAGGTCGTCAAGCAGATCGTCGGAGCCAAGCCCAAGACGGCCCTGCTCCGCGAGCTGGCGGAATATATCTGAGCGATCGGGACACCGGCCCCTCAGGGTTTTTACCTATTCCGGCGCGACCTGATGCCGGACCGGGTTAGACAGGCCGGAGAGCGCCCTGAGGGGTCGCCGGAGTCATCGAGCCGAGCAGGCGCTCAAGGGCCACCTCGACGTCTTCCCGCCAGGTGAGGACGGTCCGCAGTTCCATCCGCAGCCGCGGGTAATGATGATGCGGGCGGATGGTCTTGAATCCCACCGCGAGCAGGTAGTCCACCGGCAGCATGCAGGCTGGCGACTCCCAGCGCCGGTCGCCGAAGGCCTCGATCGCCCGTACGCCGCGCCGGGTGAGGTCCTTGGCCATCGCCTGCACTAGCATCCGGCCGATACCGCCGCCGGCGAATTCGCTGAGCAGATGGGCGGTCATGAACAGCACCGCATCAGCACTCACCGGACTGGTCGGAAAGGCGATCGAGCGGGGCACGTACTGCGGCGGCGCGAAAAGCATGTAACCGGCGGGCACTCCGTCGACATACGCGATCTTGCCGCAGCTGCCCCACTCGAGCAGCACAGAAGAAACCCACGACTCCTTCTCGAGTTCGGGGTCACCGTTTTCTTCAGCCCGTGCCCGGCTGACCGGGCCAAGTTCCCAGAAAACGCATTTACGGCACTTCGGCGGCAAATCGCCGAGATTATCCAGAGTAATATTGACTATACGGCGCGACATCCCTGTTCCCCGGCTGCGTTTCCCGGACTGAAATCCACCAGCGTTCCCGGGAGATACCCCTTATCCTGGCATGATACTCGACTACCTCGGGGAGAGTCCGTGACTGGCGAACAGCGATCGACACCGCAGCCGCAGCGTACTGACCGCTACGTCGGTCAGTACGCCCAACGTGCGGTTGACATGGTGGCTTCGGAGATCCGCGCCCTGTTCGCCGTAGCCGCCCGCCCCGAGATCGTTTCGCTGGCCGGCGGCTCACCTTACGTGGCCGCGCTCCCGCTGGATGCGGTCGGCGAGATGATCGGCCAACTGATCGCCCAGCAGGGCGCCACCGCGCTGCAGTACTGCACCGCCCAGGGTGACGCCGGACTTCGCGCGCGGATCTGCGATGTCATGGCGCTTGAGGAGATCAGCGCCCATCCGGACGAGGTTGTGGTCACTGTCGGCTCCCAGCAGGCCCTTGACCTGCTGACCAGGATCTTTATCGATCCAGGGGACGTGGTGCTCGCCGAGGCGCCCTCCTACGTCGGTGCCCTCGGAGCCTTCGCCGCCTATCAGGCCGATGTGGTACACGTGGCCATGGACGACGACGGCCTGATTCCTGCGGCCCTTGAGGAGGCTATCCGGCGGACCGCCGCGGCGGGAAAGCGAGCCAAGTTCCTCTATACGGTGCCGAACTTCCAGAATCCGGCCGGGGTCACCCTCGCCGCCGGACGACGACACCAGATCCTGGACATCTGCGCATCCGCCGGTCTCCTGGTCGTGGAGGACAATCCCTACGGCCTGCTCGGCTTCGACGGCGACCCGATGCGGGCGCTGCGGGCGGACGACGCGGAGGGGGTAGTCTACCTCGGCACGTTCTCCAAGACATTTGCCGCGGGCGTCCGGGTCGGCTGGGCTGTGGCCCCGCCCGCCATCAGGGACAAGCTGATCCTGGCCGCCGAGTCGGCGGTGCTCTGTCATTCGAGCTTCTCCCAGCTGACCGTGCGCGAATACCTGAACACCCAGCCCTGGCTGGAGCAGATCAAGGACTTCCGCGAGCTATACCGCGAACGCCGGGATGCGACCCTGACCGCCCTGTCCGGGATGATGCCGCCGGGCTGCCACTGGACCAAGGCCGGCGGTTTCTACGTGTGGCTCAGGCTCCCCGACGGGATCAACGCCAAGGCCATGCTGCCGCGGGCGATCTCCTCGCGGGTCGCCTACGTGCCGGGCACGGGCTTTTACGCCAATGGCTCGGGCGGCCAGTACGCCAGGCTCTGCTACTCGTTCCCCGACCCGGACCGGATTACCGAGGGAATCCGCAGGCTAGCCTCGGTGATCGAGAGCGAGATCCAGCTGCGGGACGACTTCGCCCCGTCAAGCACGCCCGGGCAGCTCCAGTTAGCCGTCCCTAGTCATCCGGCCCCAGCCACCTGCCGGCCCCAGCCACCGCCGACCCCAGCCACCTGCCACCAGCCGACCCCAGCCACCTGCCACCAGTCACCTCCAGCCATCAGTCACCCCTAGCCACGAGCAAATTTGGGAAACATGAGCGATATTGAACGTGTCGTCATACTGGCCGGCGGCCTATCCCCCGAGCGGGAAGTTTCGCTGCACTCCGGCTACCGGGTCCGCGACGCCCTGGCCAAGCAGGGTATCGACGCGGAAGTCGCGGACGCTGACGCGGGCCTGCTTTCGCACCTGCGGGCCGACCCGCCCAGCGCTGTGTTCCCCGCCATCCACGGCGCATGCGGAGAGGACGGCGCGATCAGGGAGGTGCTCGGACTGCTTGGCGTGCCGTATGTCGGCTCGGTGGCTAGTGCCTGCCAGATGGCGTTCGACAAGCCCACGGCCAACGCCCTGGTCGCGGTGGCCGGCCTGGTCACGCCGCAGTCCGTGACGCTGCCCAGGGAGACCTTCCACGATCTCGGCGCCGCCGCGGTCATCGACCTCATCGTCGCGAAGCTCGGGCTGCCGCTTTACGTCAAGCCATCCCGCGGCGGGTCCGCTCTCGGCGCCGGAGGAGTGCGCGCCGCGGCCGAACTGCCCGCTGCCCTGCTGAGCTGTTTCGCCTACGGCGACACCGCGTTCATCGAACGGTTCATCTCCGGCACCGAGGTAGCGGTCGGGGTGATAGATCTCGGCGACGGTCCGCAGGCCCTGCCCGCGGTCGAGATCGTCCCTGGCGAGGACGGATACGACTATTCGGCTAGGTATACCGCGGGCAAGACGGAGTTCTACGTCCCGGCCCGGCTGTCAGAGGAGGTCGAGCGCGAGGTGGCCAGGGTCGCGATCACCGCGCATTCGGTGCTGGGCCTGCGCGACCTGTCCAGGACCGACCTCATCGTCGACGAGTCCGGCACGGCGTACTTCCTTGAGGTCAACGTCTCGCCGGGAATGACCGAAACGAGCACGCTGCCGCTGGCGCTGGAGGCCTCGGGTCACCCCTTCGGCCGCACCTGCCTCAGCCTGCTCGAGCTCGCGGCTGCGCGGGGCGCCTAGCGAGGGAACCGCCCGAAGCCGTGGCCTAGCCGAGTGATTCCCCTCCGGGCGGGTGCGCCGCCCCGTCGGCCGACTCCATCTGACACCAGGGCTCCCGCCATCCGCCTGAACCTCAGGCGCCCTCTTGTCTATAGGTATGGTTGTGGCACCCTCCACAGTCTTACGTGTAGGGTGCGACTCTCATACCTTGGAACGGCGCGCTGGTCATCCGGACGCCTACGACAAGACAACCGAGCGTCAGAAGCCGCTCGTCTAGGCTCGTGTCTATGACACAGCTTCCTAAGACACGGGGCAAAAGCTTCGGCAGCGACAACCACGCGGGGGCGCACCCGACCGTGCTGCGCGCGATCGTGGACGCCAATTCGGGCGACGCGGTCGCTTACGGCGCCGATGACCGGACCGAGCAGGTGACTGCCCAGCTGCGCGAGACGTTCGGCGCTGACGAGGCCTTCCTGGTGCTGAACGGCAGCGGCGCCAACATCCTGGGCCTGAGCGTGCTCCTGCGCCGGCACGAAGCGGTTATCTGCGCCGAGTCGGCGCACATCAACACCGACGAGTGCGGCTCCAGTGAGCGCCTGCTCGGCACCAAGCTCCTCGCGGTCCCGGCCGCAGACGGAAAGCTCACCCCGGACCTGATCGCTGAGCGGCTGTCCGACCGCGGTGACGATCACCGGGCCCAGCCCGGGGTCGTCGCCATCACCCAGTCGACCGAGTTCGGCACCTGCTACTCACTCGCCGAACTGCGGAAGATCGCCGACTTCTGTCAGGCCAGCGACCTTCGCCTTTACCTGGACGGGGCGCGCCTGGCCAATGCGGCCGCCTCCCTCGACTGCTCCCTGGCGGAGCTAGCCGAGCACGCGGACGTCCTCAGCTTCGGCGGTACCAAGAACGGCGCGGTCGGCGCGGAGGCCCTCGTCGTGATGCGCTCGGGCCTGGCCGGCGACGTGCCGTACCTGCGCAAGCAGCAGACCCAGCTCACCTCCAAGATGCGTTTCGTCGCGGCGCAGTTCGGCGCCCTCCTGCACGATGACCTCTGGCGCTCCAACGCGGCCCACGCCAACGCCATGGCCCGCCGCCTAGCCGCCGGCGCCGCCACCATCGATGGCGTGGAAATCGTCTACCCCGTCCAGGTCAACGCCGTTTTCGCCCGCCTTGACCCGCGGCATACCGCGGCCCTCCAGCACGACTGGACCTTCCACGTCTGGGACGAGCACGAATCCGTAGTCCGCTGGATGACCGCCTTCGACACTACCGAAGCCGACGTAGACGCCTTCCTCGCCGATATGCGATCGGCTACCTCGCCATAGCCGCCAGCCTGCAAGCGGTTAGGCGTAACCCGGTACTGCGCGGTGCTGCCGTGCGCACGGCGACTCGCCCGGCACCACGCCAGGACCGAAGGTTTCCCGTGAAACAATACGGGAGCCCTGACATGCCCACGCAGCTGGACCTGCTCTCGACGACTGGCCGAGCAGAGGTCCTGCTACTCGGCAGGCTCCTGCCCGGATAGGTCGGAACTCATCGCCTTTACGATCCGCTCCAGGTCATCGATCGTGGCGAACTCAACCACAATCTTTCCTTTGCGTCGCCCTAGCTCCACCTTGACCCGGGTCTCGAACAGGTCGGAGAGACGGTCGGCTAGGTGGCGGAGGCCGGGAGCAGTCGGCGGCTTGGCTATGGTGCGCGGCGAACGGCGTGGCGGCGACTCGTCGGAGCCGACCGCGACGATCTCCTCGACAGCGCGGACCGACAGGCTCTCGGCCACAATCCGGCTCGCCAGGCGCTCCTGCGCCTCAGGATCTGCCACGCCGAGCAAGGCCCGGGCGTGACCCGCGCTGAGCACGCCCGCCGCTACGCGTTTCTGGACGGCCGGCGGCAGGTTCAGCAGCCGGAGAGTATTGCTGATGTGCGGCCGAGATCGGCCTACCTTGCGTGCGAGCTCCTCATGGGTGGCACCGAAATCGTCGAGCAACTGCTGGTAGGCGGCCGCCTCTTCCAGCGGGTCGAGCTGCTGGCGGTGCAGGTTCTCCATCAGGGCTTCGCGGAGCAGGTCGTTGTCCTGAGTCTGCTTGACGATGGCCCCGATTTCGGTGAGACCCGCCCGCTGAGAGGCACGCCACCGCCGCTCGCCCATGATGAGCTCGTACCGGCCCGGCCCGGCCGGCCGGACCACGACAGGCTGCAGGAGGCCGACCTGCTTGATGGATTCGGCGAGTTCGTCGAGCGCGTCCTCGTCGAAGGTCCGCCGTGGCTGCCGCGGGTTGGGAACGATCGCGGCGACCGAGATTTCCACGTAACGAGCGCCGAAGACCTCGCCCAGGGAGCCATCGGGTTCGGACGGCACCTGGTCGGTTCCCGGCCGCGCGGTCATGCCCGCACCCCGCGCGGCATCGTTATCAGCCAGCAGCGGAGACTCCGGGATGAGCGCTCCGAGTCCCCGCCCTAGACCACGCCTCTGCTGAGCCACTACCTCTCCCGATCCTGCCGTGCTACCGAATCCCGGCCGACTGCATCGCGAGCTCGCGCGCTGCCTCGGTGTAGGCGATCGCGCCGCTCGACGCCGGGTCGTAGGTGATCACCGTCTGGGCCCGGCTCGGCGCCTCCGACACCCGGACACTCCTCGGGATGATCGTGCTGAGCACAGACGTACCGAAATGCGCGCGTACGTCGTCGGCTACATCGGAGGCGAGACGGGTGCGCCCGTCGTACATGGTCAGCAGCACGGTGGAAACGTGCAGCCCGGGGTTGAAGTTGACCCGGACCAGCTCCGCCGTGTTCAGCAGCTGCTGGACGCCCTCGAGCGCGTAGTACTCACACTGGATCGGCAGCAGGACCTCCTCCGCGGCCACCAGCGCGTTCAGCGTCAGCAGGCCGAGGGACGGCGGGCAGTCCACCAGCACGTAGTCCAGGTGCGACATGTCAAAGGCCCGTAGCGCCCGGGCCAGCCGCAGTTCCCGCGCTACCACCGGCACCAGCTCGATCTCCGCCCCGGCGAGATCAATGGTGGCCGGGACGCAGAACAGGCCTGGCATGGCTCCGGCCGGCCGCACGACCTCGGCCAGCGGACGGCCATCGACCAGCACGTCGTAGACGGACGGGGTACCCGAGCGGTGCTCCACGTCGAGCGCGGTGGAGGCGTTCCCCTGCGGATCGAGGTCCACCACGAGGACACGCGAGCCGTGCTGGGCCAGGCTGGCGGCCAGGTTGACCGCGGTGGTCGTTTTCCCGACCCCGCCCTTCTGGTTCGCGATGGTGATCACGCGGCAGCGAGGCGGTCGCGGCCACGGCTGGCGATCCCCGCCGCGTCCGCCGACCGCGGCCTGTACGGCCCGGGCGATCGGGGTGTCCGTCGGATCGGCTGGGATCTCCGGGGCGACCACCGGCGTGGTTTCACGGGAAACGGCCGCAACCACCGGGTCCGAGTGCTGGGCATCGACCCCAGAACTCCCGGCAGCCCCGCGATCAGCGGTATCCGACCCTGCATTGTTCACCTGAACGCCTCTCGATCCTCGGCCCGCGTCAGGCCAGCCCAACCCCACGGTCTCGGCAATTCCGCCCGCCGGGGCAACATCGTGCGGATTTTCCGCCAGCGGTCCACCCGGCCAGCCCAGCCCCGCCGTTACCAAGCTCCCCGTACTCAAGTTTCCGCACCCAAGCTCGCCGGATCCGGCCCGCAAAGGCTGAGCCGGCCATAACAAAGCCCCACCTATGCCCTGCCTCACTTAGCGAAGAACCGCACGACGGTAGCCGCAGGAACGACCTTACCTTGCCCCGCCCGCACAACCTCGGCGCTGCGCGCACCAACTCGCCGCAGGACTGGCCGGGCCTTCTTCAGTTCTTCCGTAGCAGCTTGTCCCTTGATCGCCAGTACCATCCCTCCCGGCCGCACCAAGCGGACCGCGAGCTCCGCGAGCCGGTCCAGCGGCGCTACCGCGCGCGCCGTGGCCACATCCGCTCGCATCATCGTGTCCTCGGCCCGTCCCCGCAGGACGCTCGCGTTCTCCAGGCCGAGCTCGGCTACGCAGTCGGAAAGGAAGCGGCACCGCCGTTCCATCGGCTCAAGCAGGGTAACGCTCAGGTCAGGACGCGCCATGGCCAGCACGATGCCGGGCAGCCCCGCGCCCGACCCGATGTCGACGAGCGTCCCGGCCCCGGAGTCGATGAGCTCGGCCACCACTGCGCAATTCAGCAAGTGCCTATCCCACAGTCTCGGCACCTCGTGCGGCCCGATCAGGCCCTGCTCGACCCCGCGGGTCGCCAGCATCTGCGCGAAGACCCGGGCCCCGCCCAGCGCGGCCCCGAACACTGCCGCCGCGCCTTCCGGCGGCGGTGGGCAAACCCCCGGAAGCGGTACGGACGCGTCTGACGCGCGAGGGTCTGTTACGGCGGGGTCCGCTGTCGCCGGATCCGGGGCAGGGCTATCTCCGGTCACGGCAGGCCGCAACGTCACTGCGCCGGGTAGACCACCACACGCCGGTTGGGCTCCTCACCCTCCGACTCACTACGCTGGCCGGCCGTCGCCACCGCGTCGTGGACGATCTTCCGCTCGAAGGGCGACATCGCGGCCAGGGTCTTCGGCTCGCCCGTGCTCGCGACCTCCTCGGCTACTGTCCGACCATACTCGGCCAGTTCCGAGCGCCGTCGCGCGCGGTAACCGCCGATGTCGAGCATGAGCCTGGCTCGCGCCCCGGTCTGCCGGTGCACGGCCAGCCGGGTCAGCTCCTGCAGCGCCTCCAGGACCGCGCCGTCGTCGCCGACCAGCTCGTCCAGCGTCGCGCCGACCACGGACACGATGGCCCGGTCGCCTTCGACGTCCATGTCGATGTCGCCGTCCAGGTCCGCGATGTCCAGCAGGCCCTCCACGTAGTCCGCGGCGATATCGCCCTCAAGCTCGAGGTCGCTCAGCTGGGCGGCGGCGCCCTCGACTTCCTCGAGCGCCTCCTCCGCGTCGGTGACCTCGACGTCCTGCTGGCTCACGACCGGACCTCCCACTTCGCTCTGCGTAGCCGTCATCCCTTGCCCGACCGTTTGCTTTTGGTCTGCCGTACCGGCTGCTGCCGCACCACCTTAGTGGCGGGCACCTCGGGCTCGGGCACAGGCTCCTGCTTCGGCCGGCCCAGCCGCAGCAGGCTGCGTTTCTCGCTGCCGTTCTGGCCGGTGGCCGACGCCGGAGCGGTCGTAGCAGTCCCGCGCGATGTCGTCGCGGCCCCGCTGGAGGCGGACCCTGCCTTCGCCGTACTGGACCCGTTACTGGCGCCGGCAGGCCGCGACCCGGCGGATCCGTCCCGCTTAACCTGCGTCGTGCTTGACGCCGGCCGCGTGCTCCCCGATCCGGTCCGCGTGCTCGCCGATCCGGTCCGCGCACTCGCCGATCCGGTCCGCGTGCTCGACCCCGTCCGTGCGGCGGGCCTGGCGGCGCCTGAGCCCGGCCGCGGTGAGCCCTGAGTGGCCCGGACCGCGGTGCCGCCCGTGGCGGCCGCGGTGGCCCCCGCGGCGCCCGCGGTATCGACGTCCCAGTTCCTGAACATGACGAACTGCTGGCCCAGGGTCCACACGTTGGTCGTCACCCAGTAAAGAACCAGGCCGTACTGCCAGTACAGCCCGGTCAGCGAGAAGAACGGGACGATGTACATCATGTACTTCTGCGACTGGGCCATCGGGTTGTCCGGGTCCACGTTGGTCTGCATCAGACCGCGCTTGGAGGTCTGCCGGACGGTCATGAAGGTCGTCGTCGCGCTGACCACCACGGTCAGCGCGATCACGATGGCCACGTGGAGCGACGGCGACGGATGCGCGAACAGCAGCTTGGAATACAGGTGCACGCCGAAGATCGTCGCCTTCTGCGCGCTCTCCACCACCGGAATCGTCAGGCCGTACTTAGGCGCGGTGCCCGGCTTCCAGTCGGCTATGCCGCGCAGCACGTTGAACAGCGCGTAGAAAATGACCAGTTGCGGGATCATCGGCAGGCAGCCCGCCAGCGGGTTGACCCCGTTTTCCTTGTAGAACTTCATCGTCTCTTCGTTGAGACGCTGCTTGTCGCCCTTGTACTTCTTCCGCAGTTCCTGCAGCTGAGGAGCGTGCTTCGCCATCTTCCGCTGGGCGTGTATCTGCTTGACGAACAGCGGGATCAGGCACACCCTGATCACGACGACGAGGAGCACGATGGACAGGCCCCAGGCCAGCCCCGAGGCCGGGCCGAAGGCCGCGCCGAGACCAGCATGGATCCGCATGATGACCCACGCCACCAAATTGTTCAGCGGGTCGAGTGCACTCACCAGCTAGCTCCTCGCGACCTTGGCGGGTTTCCTGGTCGGCACCGGGTCGTAACCGCCGGGATGAAACGGATGGCACCGGGCGATGCGCGCGACCGCGAGCCAGAGCCCGCGTGCCGCGCCATGCTCGGAAATCGCGGTGAGCGCGTACTCGCTGCACGAGGGCGCGAACCGGCAGCGGGGCCCGAGCAGCGGGCTTACGAACCGCCGGTAGCCCGCGATGGGGAGTATCAGCAGCCGAGCCGGCACCGTCACAGTGCTGGCCGGACCGTTCGCTGTATCTTTACCTGGCATTACCGACGTGCGCCCCAACCTGCCGCCGCAGCAACCTGCTGATTACCGAGTCCAGATCCGCGGCGAGATCTGGCTGGCTCGCGTGCGCAGCCGCAGCGTTAGCACGCACCACAAGAAGGCTACCGCCAGGAAGCGAGTGAAGGTACCCGCGCATCAGCTCACGAAGGCGCCGCTTAACCCGGTTTCTGGTCACTGCGTTGCCAACCGCCCGGCTGACCACGAATCCTACCCGGGCTGGTTCCCGCTCAGGGAGCCCGGTGCGGAGCAGCAAGTGGCCGACCACGCTGGGCCTGCCCGCACGGGCCCCGGTGCGCACGGTCAGCGTGAACTCCGCGCCGCGGCGCATCCGGGACTGGGGCGGCAGGATCAGGCACTCAGCCGTTCGCGGCCCTTGTGCCTGCGGGCGGCCAGGACGGCGCGCCCGGCCCGGGTGCGCATCCGCAGCCGGAAACCATGCGTCTTCGCCCGGCGCCGATTGTTCGGCTGGAACGTGCGCTTACTCACTGGAGCTCCAGGTAAAGGGGTCTTGACTACGCGCACGCCAACGGCAGGCGTGCGGTTCTCGGATTTGGTACAGGCTACCATCTGGAACACCGCTGTTTGGCAGGCGTTCCCCGCTGCGGCGACTTAGGCTGTGGAAAGCTGTTCTCCCAGAATCGGGCCCGGCGACGGTGTACAGCGGGAATGCCACGTGCACAACATGTGGATAGATCTGTGGATCGTGAGCCTACGGCTCGCGGCGAGGGGAGCGCACGGGTGGCAAATCCAGACCTAGCAGATGTGTGGGCACGATCTCTCGACGGGCTGGCTGACCTCCAGATACAGCCACACCAGCGAGCCTGGCTGAAGCTCACCCGCCCGCTGGGCCTAGTCGAGAATACCGCCCTGATCGCCACCCCGAACGAGTTCGTCAAGGAGCAACTCGAGACCCGGCTGCGGGCCCTGGTCACCCAGGCCCTGTCCCAGGAACTCGGTCGCGACATCCAGCTCGCCGTCACCGTGGACCCGGCTCCGCAGGCCGCCATGACCGCGACCAGAGCGGACCTCGCGCCCGAGCCTGCCGCACCCCGCCTGCCGCCGGCCGAAGCGGAGCATGGCCCGCGGCTGGCCGCCCCGTCCGCAGCTCCTCATGAGGGCGCGGTCCACGAGCACGGGCACCAGGACCAGGACCGGCACGGCGCGATGCCCCCGGGTCCCCGGCCGGGCGGCACCAGGCTGAACTCCAAGTACACCTTCGAGACCTTCGTCATCGGCTCGAGCAACCGCTTCGCGCACGCGGCGGCCGTCGCGGTCGCCGAGGCGCCCGCCAAGGCGTACAACCCGCTGTTCATCTACGGCGACTCGGGGCTGGGCAAGACGCACCTGCTGCACGCGATCGGCCACTACGCCCAGACCCTCTACTCCGGGCTGAAGGTCAGGTACGTCAGCTCGGAGGAGTTCACCAACGATTTCATCAACATGATCAGGGACGGCAAGCAGGACGGCTTCCGGCGCCGGTACCGCGATGTCGACGTGCTTCTCGTCGACGACATCCAGTTCCTGGAGAATAAGGAAGGCACGCAGGAGGAGTTCTTCCACACCTTCAACACCTTGCACAACGCGAGCAAGCAGATCGTCATCTCAAGCGACCGTGCTCCCAAGCGCCTGGTCACGCTGGAAGACAGGCTGCGCAGCCGGTTCGAGTGGGGCCTGCTGACCGACGTCCAGCCGCCCGAGCTCGAGACCCGCATCGCGATCCTGCGCCGCAAGGCCATCCAGGAGGGCCTGAACGCGCCGCCCGAGGTGCTCGAGTACATCGCCAGCCGGATTTCCACCAACATCAGGGAACTCGAGGGCGCGCTGATCCGGGTGACGGCGTTCGCCAGCCTGAACCGCCAGTCGGTCGACCTGCAGCTGGCCGAGATCGTCCTCAAGGACCTCATTCCCGAGGCCCAGGGCCCGCAGATCACGATCGCGACCATCATGGGCCAGACGGCGTCCTACTTCGGGCTGTCCATTGAGGACTTGTGCGGGACGTCCAGGTCCCGCGTGCTCGTCACCGCCCGGCACATCGCCATGTACCTGTGCCGCGAGCTCACTGACCTCTCGCTGCCGAAGATCGGCCAGCAGTTCGGCGGCCGCGACCACACCACCGTCATCAATGCCGACCGGAAAATCCGGTCCCTGATGGCCGAACGCCGGTCGATCTACACGCAGGTCACCGAACTAACCAACCGCATCAAGCAGCAGGCCAGAACGGGCTGATCCGGTCCGTTCCTGGTTATGCGCACAGTTTGTGGACAACATTGTGGAAGACACTCGGATAACCGGGGGACAACCAGTGGTAAGCCCGTGTAGCAGCGGTTCTGGCCACAGGACGGCCGTCGCCATCCCCCGGCGCCGCACAGCCCCTGTGGGCAGTGAAATAGCCGCTGAGCGGCCAGGACAAGAGTTCTCCCCAGTTTCCACCGCACCTATGACTATGACGTTCTTGAGAATAAGAAATGAACAAACACCAATCGGGTCCTGTGTGGGGACAGCGCGACGGCGCCGCGCCCCGGGCAGGCACACGACTCTGTTTCCCCCGCGTACCCACCCCAGGAGGCAGTTCCCGTGAAGCTCCAGGTTGAGCGTGATCATCTGGCGGAAGCCGTGGCCTGGACGGCGCGGGCCCTGCCGGCCCGCCCGACCGCCCCCGTGCTGGCCGGCATGCGTCTGCACGCCGGCGCCGAGCTCACGCTCTCGACATTCGACTACGAGGTCTCGGCCCAGGCCACCGTCCCGGTGATCACCGACGAGGAAGGCGCCGTGCTCGTCTCGGGCCGCCTGCTCGCCGAGATCGTCAGGTCGCTGCCCGCCCGGCCGGTCAACCTGGTCACCGACGGCACCCGGGCGACGCTCAAATGCGGCAGCGCGACCTTCACCATGGTCCTGCTGCCGGAGGAGGAATACCCGACGCTGCCGGAGATGCCGCCGCTCGCGGGCTCGGTGGGCAGTGACGCGCTGGCCTCCGCCATCAGCCAGGTGGCCATCGCGGCCGGCCGCGATGACACGCTGCCCGCGCTGACCGGCATCAGGATCGAGATCAGCGGCGACACGCTGACCCTCGTCGCCACGGACCGGTACCGGCTGGCCGTCCGCGAGCTGCGCTGGAACCCGGCGCGTCCGGATCTGGCCACCGCGCTGCTCGTCCCCGCCCGCGTGCTCGGTGAGACCGCGCGCGCCCTCACCTCCGGCGCCGAGGTGGCGATCTCACTCGGCGGCGACAGCCTCATCGGCTTCGCCGGGGCCGGACGGCAGACCACCACCCGGCTGCTATCCGGTGAATACCCCAAGTACCAGGCGCTGCTGCCCAGCGAGTTCAGCGCGACCGCGGAGCTCGCGGCCAGCACGTTCGCCGAAGCGGTCAAGCGGGTCGCGCTCGTCGCCGAGCGGAACACCCCGGTGCGGCTGGCCTTCAGCGCGGGTCAGCTGGTGCTCGAGGCGGGCGCGTCGGAAGAGGCGCAGGCCACCGAGGTGCTCGAGGCCGCGTTCGACGGTGAGGACCTGCAGATCGCGTTCAACCCGCAGTACCTGCTCGACGGCATCGGAGCGATTGACTCCGACACGGCCAGGATCTCGTTCACCTCGCCGACCAAGCCCGCGGTCGTCACCGGCAAGAGCGAGCGCGAGGCCGACTACCGCTACGTGCTCATGCCGATCCGGTCGGCCGGGTAGGGCTTGTCCCGTAGATCTTGCGGCGGGCGGCTGAAGCCTGGTCAGGTGCGGGTGATGCCCGTGCCGCCCGCCCGGCGGATGTCACCCCGGCCCGTCCTGCCCCGTCAGGCTCCTGCCATCGCTGACGTCCCAGGCGCTCCCGCGCCGGTTAAGTGGAAGATCCGGCCTATACGGAATTTTTGAGCGCAGGGCGACTATCGGGCACCTGATCCTCCACTTAAGCCCGATCCTCCATGATCTTTTCCCGGGGCCGGGGCCGGGGCCGGGGCCGGGGGCGGGCGCGGGACCGCGAACGGGTCACCGGGACCCCGGCTGCTAGGCCGCCCCTACCCACAGCCACAGCCACAGCCACCCCCACGCCGCCGTACGCTCGGATTGTGCACCTCACCCGGCTGTCGCTGACCGACTTCAGGTCCTACCCCGAGCTCGGCCTCGAGCTCGGCCCGGGCGTGACCACGTTCACCGGGCCGAACGGCGAGGGCAAGACCAACCTCGTCGAGGCGATCGGCTATCTGGCCACGCTGAGCAGCCACCGGGTCGCGACCGATACGCCGCTGGTCAGGCGCGGCGCCGAGCGGGCCGTGTTGCGCGGGGCGGTCACCTCCGCTCAGGGCAGCACGCTGGTGGAGATCGAGCTCAATCCGGGCCGCGCCAACCGGGTCAGGCTGAACCGGGCGCCGATGCCGCGGCTGCGGGACATCCTCGGCGCGCTGCGCACGGTGCTGTTCGCGCCCGAGGACCTGGCCCTGGTCAAGGGCGATCCCGGCGAACGGCGGCGGTTCCTGGACGAGCTGCTGGTCGCCACCGCGCCGCGCTACGCGGGCCTGCGCGCGGACTACGAACGGGTGCTGAAGCAGCGCACCGCGCTGCTCAAGTCGGCTGGAGCCAAGGGACACCTGCGCGGCGCGGCCCGCGAGGCGATGACGGCTACCCTCGACGCCTGGGACGCGCAGCTGGCCAGGGCGGCCGCGCCGCTGCTGGCCGGCCGGATGCGCCTGGTTGCCGCGCTGCAGCCGCATGTCGCCGCAGCGTACGAGGCCGTATCCGGCGACCCAGCAGGCGAATCGTCCGGAATTTCCTATCGTGCCTCAGCGTTTAATAATTCGGAGCTTAACAACACTGAGGCAGCTGTTTTCGATCCGGATATCGACCTGGCCGGGCTCGAAACGGCCATGCTCAAGGCGCTGGCCGCCGTCCGGTCCAGCGAGCTCGACCGGGGCGTGTGCCTGGTCGGCCCGCACCGGGATGAGCTTGAGCTGTCCGTCGGGGCCCTGCCTGCTCGCGGCTACGCCAGCCACGGCGAATCCTGGTCGCTCGCGCTGGCGCTGCGCCTGGCCAGCTTCGCGTTGCTGCGGGAGGGGCACGAGGACCCGGTGCTGATCCTGGACGACGTGTTCGCCGAGCTCGACGCCGGGCGCCGGGACCGGCTGGCGGCCCTGGTCGCGGGCAGCGAGCAGGTCCTGATCACCGCCGCGGTGCTGGCCGATGTCCCCGGGGTGCTCGCGGGCGCGCGGTTCACCGTCCGCGCGGGCGTGATCTCCCGTGCCGGCTAGCCCGCCGGGTCCGGCGAACCAGGGGCAGGCTGGCGGCACGGACCGCGCACGGCGGGCGGCCGAGGCCCTGGCCCAGGCCAAGGCGGACGCGCGGGCCCGGGGCGATCTGCCGGCCGGCTTCCGGCGTCAGCCGGGGTCGGCTAAAACCGATGATTCCGAACGATCCGGGGTACCCGCGGCCGGGGATGACCCGCTTACCCCGGGCACGCGCCCGGATGGCGGCGGAACGGGCTCGTCCGGGCCTGCTCGCGGCCGTCCGCGCCGGGATGACCCGCAGCCGCTGCTCAGCGCCATCGACGGGCTGCTCGATACCCGCGGCTGGCAGCAGCAGGCGGCCATGGGCTCGGTATTCGGCCGCTGGGCCGAGATCGTTGGCCCGGACCTGGCGGCGCATACCCGCCCGGACAGCTTCGCCGACGGCGAGCTCGCGGTGATCGCCGACTCGACCGCCTGGGCGACTCAGGTGCGGCTGCTCGCGTCGATGCTCGTGCGCCGGCTCAACGACGAACTCGGCGACGGCTCGGTACGCCGGGTGAAGGTGCGCGGCCCGGCCCCGCCCCGGCAGCGTGGCGGCTGGCGCGTCCCCGGCAGCAAGGGGCCTGGAGATACCTACGGCTAGGCGACACGTGGGGCAACACGGCCATGGCAATAGGTATCCGCAGCTAAAATGGATAGGCGCACGCGTGACGAGATGGTGGGTAACCGCGCCGCGCGCTTCTGATGCATGGATGGAGTTTGGTTTGTCCTACGACGCACGCTCGATCACGGTACTCGAGGGCCTCGAGGCTGTCCGCAAGCGCCCGGGAATGTACATCGGCTCGACTGGCGAGCGCGGCCTGCATCACCTCGTCTACGAGGTCGTGGACAACGCCGTCGACGAGGCGCTGGCCGGGTACTGCGACACTATCGACGTTACCCTGCTCGCCGACGGCGGCGTGCGGGTCCGTGACGACGGCCGCGGCATTCCCGTGGACGAGCACCCGGTGGAGCACCGCCCGGCGCTCGAGATCGTGATGACCACGCTGCACGCGGGCGGCAAGTTCGACGGCAAGTCCTACGCCGTCTCCGGCGGCCTGCACGGCGTCGGCGTGTCTGTCGTCAACGCGCTGTCCCGGCGCCTGGACGCCGAGGTGCGCAGGGACGGGTACGTCTGGTCGCAGTCCTACGAGCGCGGCGACATGACCGGTCCGATCGTCCGTGGCGCCGCCACAGACGAAACCGGGACCACGATCACGTTCTGGCCCGACGGCAACATCTTCGAGACCAACGAGTGGTCCTTCGAGACGCTGTCCAGGCGCATGCAGGAGATGGCCTTCCTCAACCGGAACCTGGCTATCACGATCACCGACGAGCGGCAGGACGAGCCGCGCGTCGCGGAGTACGTGTACGCGGGCGGGATCGCCGATTTCGTCCGGTATATCAACGCCTCCAAGGAGCGAGTCCACGGCTCGGTCATCGACTTCGGCGAGGACGGGGAGGGCATCTCCGTCGAAATCGCGATGCAGTGGACCGCGGCTTACACCGAATCGGTGCATACCTTCGCGAACACCATCAACACGGCCGAGGGCGGGACGCACGAAGAGGGGTTCCGCGCCGCGCTCACCACGATCGTCAACCGGTACGCACGCGACCAGAAGCTCCTGCGTGAGAAGGATGACAACCTGACCGGAGACGACGTTCGCGAGGGCCTCACCGCGATCGTCTCGGTCAAGCTCGCCGAGCCCCAGTTCGAGGGCCAGACGAAGACCAAGCTCGGGAACACCGAGGCCAAGTCGTTCGTGCAGAAGGCGTGCAACGACCACCTGCGGGACTGGTTCGACCGGAACCCGGGCGAGGCCAAGGACATCATCAACAAGGCCAGCCAGGCGTCCAGAGCCAGGATCGCCGCGCGCCAGGCGCGCGACCTCACCCGCCGCAAGTCCGCGATGGAGTCCAACGGGCTTCCCGGCAAGCTGGCGGACTGCCAGTCCACCGACCCGGCGAAGTCCGAGATCTACGTGGTCGAGGGCGACTCGGCCGGCGGCTCGGCCAAGGGCGGCCGTGACCCGCAGTTCCAGGCGATCCTGCCGCTCCGCGGCAAGATCATCAACGTGGAGAAGTCGCGGATCGACCGGGTGCTCAAGAACAACGAGGTCCAGTCGATGATCACCGCGCTGGGCGCGGGTATCTACGACGAGTTCGACATCACCAAGCTCCGCTACCACAAGATCATCTTGATGGCGGACGCCGACGTGGACGGTCAGCACATCAGGACGCTGCTGCTCACGCTGCTGTTCCGGTTCATGAAGCCGCTGGTCGAAGCCGGCTACGTCTATCTCGCCCAGCCGCCGCTCTACAAGATCAAATGGGAGGGGCGCGGCGTCAAGCCTGGCTATGCCTTCAGCGACGCCGAGCGGGACCGGGTGATCGCGGCCGGTATCGCGGCCGGGCTCAAGGACCCGCGGCCGCGGGACGGCGTGCAGCGGTTCAAGGGACTCGGCGAGATGAACGCGACCGAGCTGTGGGAGACCACGATGGACCCGGCCCAGCGGGTCCTGGGACAGGTGACGCTCGACGACGCGGCCCAGGCCGACGAGTTGTTCAGCGTGCTGATGGGCGAGGACGTCGAGGCACGCCGCTCGTTCATCACCCGCAACGCGAAAGATGTCAGGTTCCTGGACATCTGATCTGCTGGCCCGCCACGCGGGCCGCCTCCTTCGTTTCAAGTAGGGATTGCGAAAAGTGACCGAAGTTACCGATGCCCCGCAGGACGGCGGGCACGACCGTACCGAGCCGGTCGACATCCAGTACGAGATGCAGCGCAGCTACCTGGACTACGCGATGTCGGTCATCATCGGCCGGGCGCTGCCTGACGTGCGGGACGGCCTCAAGCCGGTGCACACGCGGATCCTGTACGCGATGTACGACAGCGGGTTCCGTCCGGACCGCGGCTTCTTCAAGTGCTCGCGGGTCGTCGGCGAGGTGATGGGCAACTATCACCCGCACGGCGACTCCTCGATCTACGACGCCATGGTCCGGATGGCGCAGTGGTGGTCGATGCGGATGCCGCTGATTGACAGCCAGGGCAACTTCGGCTCGCCGGGCAACGACCCGCCCGCGGCCATGCGGTACACCGAGTGCCGGCTCGCCCCGCTGGCGATGGAAATGCTGCGGGATATCAACGAGGACACCGTCGACTTCAGGGAGAACTACGACGGGCGCTCCCGTGAGCCGGTGGTGCTGCCGAGCCGGTTTCCCAACCTGCTGATCAACGGGTCCGAGGGCATCGCCGTCGGCATGGCCACCAAGATCCCGCCGCACAACCTGCGGGAGGTCGGCGCCGGGGTCGCCTGGTACCTGGACAACTTCGAGGCCTCGGACGAAGAGCTGCTCGACGGGCTGATGCAGCGCATCAAGGGGCCGGACTTCCCCACGAGCGGCCTTATCGTCGGCGGCCGCGGGATCAGGGACGCGTACCGCACCGGGCGCGGCTCGATCACCATGCGCGCGGTCGTCGAGGTGGAAGAGATCCAGGGCCGCACCTGCCTGGTCGCCACTGAGCTGCCGTTCCAGGTGAACCGGGACAACCTGGCCGAGAAGATGGTCGAGCTCGTGCGGGACGGCCGGCTGAGCGGCATCGCCGACGTCCGGGACGAGTCGAGCGACCGGACCGGCCAGCGCCTGGTCGTCGTGCTGAAGCGGGACGCGGTAGCCAAGGTCGTTCTGAATAACCTGTACAAGCACACCCAGCTGCAAGACACCTTCGGGGCCAACATGCTGGCGCTGGTCGACGGGGTGCCACGGACCCTGCGCCTGGACCAGATGGTCAGGTACTGGGTCGCGCACCAGATCGAGGTTATCGTCCGGCGCACCAGCTTCCGGCTGCGCAAGGCCCAGGAGCGGCTGCACATCGTCGCCGCGCTGATCAAGGCCATCGACCGGATCGACGAGGTTATCGCGCTGATCAGGGGGAGCGCCTCAGCCTCCGAGGCGCAGCAGGGCCTGATGAGCCTGCTGGATATCGACGAGGTCCAGGCCCGCGCGATCCTGGACATGCAGCTGCGTAAGCTGGCCGCCCTCGAGCGGCAGGAGCTGACCAACGAGTTCGATGACCTGACCGCCAAGGTCGCCGACTACGAGGACATCCTGGCGTCGCCGGAACGGCAGCGGCAGATCGTGGGGTCGGAGCTGGCCGAGATCGTCACCAAGTACGGGGACGAGCGGCGGACCCAGATCATCGCCTACGACGGCGAAGTGGCCGACGAGGACCTGATCGCCGAAGAGGACGTCGCGGTCACGATCACGTACGGCGGGTACGCCAAGCGCACCAGGACCGACCTGTACCGCGCGCAGCGGCGCGGCGGCAAGGGGGTCCGCGGGGCTCAGCTGCGCACCGACGACATCGTGGACCACTTCTTCGTCACCACGACCCACCACTGGATCTTGTTCTTCACCAACAAGGGCCGGGTCTACCGGGCCAAGGGCTACGAGCTGCCCGACGCGGGCCGCGACGCCCGCGGCCAGCACGTCGCCAACCTGCTCGCGTTCCAGCCCGACGAGCGGATCGCCGAGGTGCTCGCGCTGCGCGACTACCAGGTGGCGCCCTACCTGGTGCTGGCCACGCGCTCCGGGCTGGTGAAGAAGTCCCGGCTGACGGACTTCGACTCGCCGCGATCCGGCGGCATCATCGCGATCAACCTGCGCGAGGACGACGAGGTGATCGCGGCCCGCCTGGTTTCGCCTGAGGAGGACCTGCTGCTGGTCAGCAAGGGTGCCCAGGCCATCAGGTTCCACGCCACCGACGAGTCGCTGCGCCCGATGGGCCGGGCCACCTCCGGTGTCATCGGGATGCGGTTCACCGATGGTGACGAGCTGCTGGGCATGTACGTGGTCAGGGAGGGCGAAGACGTGCTCGTGGCCACCGGCGGCGGGTACGCCAAGCGCACGCCGGCCGACGCGTACCCGGTGCAGGGCCGCGGCGGCCGTGGTGTCGTCACCGCGAAGATCGTGGAAGCCCGCGGCGAATTGGTCGGTGCCCTGATGGTGAATCCCGGCGATGAGATCTTCGCCATAACCTCCGCGGGCGGCGTGATCAGGACCAGGGCGGGCGAAGTCAAGCAGTCGGGCCGGCAGACCATGGGAGTCCGGCTGATGAACCTGGCCGCCGGAGATAGCGTGGTCGGACTGGCCCGTAACGCGGAGTCCCTTGTCGAGGTCGATGTCGAATCGGCGGACGAAGACGATGACCAGGGCACTTCGCCGGATGCAGCGGATCTGACGGACGCGGATCTGACGGACCTGGCCCGCGATGCAGACGTCGAGGATGTCATAGAGGAAGATGGAGAGGACGCGGAATAATTCCGGCAATGGGGTAAGAACGATCGTTACATCTGTCTTAGCAGGTGACGGCAACGTTTACGGGGGCAGAAGCGTCCCATTAGTGAGGCGGAGGTTTGGCCAAAAGCCGCCTTCTTCGCATGAGTGGTCAAATGGGCGTCTCGTCCGGAGATAACCTCGTGAGGGTCTGGATCAGAGGGAGGACGGCTTGGACAGGCGCACGAACAGGGCAGAGGGCTCAGGCGTAGCCTCGCCTACGGTTGTGACCTCAAGGCCTAACGGCGAAGACCTGGACGCTGAAGAAGACCTGGAAACCGGGCCATCGGACCTTATGGCAGCACCGCGGCAGGCGACGCCCAGGTCCGTGTCCGGCACAACGCCGGCGCCGAACGGCAACGGCTCCGGCCATACGCGGCGCGGCACGCTGGCGGCGAGCGACACGCCGGCCTCCGAATCCGCCACCGACGACCTGACGGACGCTGCGTCTGCGGATGGCCGGACGGAGACGACCCAGCCGGAGAACGATCCCGGCGCCGGGGCGGATGCCACCGTCGCCGACGGCGTGCCCGCGCTGCCCGCCGATGATCTGAGGCCGTCACGCGGCTCGCGATCCAAGGACTCCGGCTGGGACCCGGGCGCCAGCCAGTCCCTGGCGGATGACACGCAGGCGTTTAGCTTCGACCGCCCCCAGGCGGCTCCGCTTCCGCCCGGCACCGACGACTGGACCGCCAGCGGCTCCGCGGAATCCTCCGCCGCGGACCCGTCGTCGGCCACGCCGCCGGATCCCCAGCCAGCCCGGCCCGGGCTGTCCAGCGCGGAGCCGCCGCCCGTGTCGCCGGCCGCGTTCGCCTGGGAGATGCCCGACCCGCCGGCGAGCTCACCATCATCCCCGGCGCGGAACTTCCTGCGGGGGGGCACGGACACCATAGCCCCGGCGGCGGCGGCCGGGGCCGCGGCCGCCGCTGAAAGCGCCAGCCAGACGCCACGCGATACGGGCTCGCCCGTGTCGCTCGGCGGGCCGAAGAGGTCATCGTCCAGACGCTCGGCGCGGCAGGCCCACCTGACTGTGGCCCGGGTCGAGCCCTGGTCGGTGATGAAGGTCAGCTTCGTGGTCTCGCTGGTCGCTTTTGTCATCTTGTTCGTGGCCGTGAGCGTGCTCTACGGCACGCTGTCCGCACTCGGCGTGTTCGAATCGCTCCAGAAGGTGGTAACGAGCGTCACCTCCAGCCAGACCTCGGTGGGCGTAAACGCGTCCAAATGGTGGTCCTCGTCCCGGGTGCTCGGCTACACGGCCCTGCTCGGCTCCCTTAACATCGTGCTTATCACGGCGATGTCGACCATCGGCGCGGTCGTCTACAACCTGACCTCGCGGCTGGTGGGCGGGGTAGAACTAACGCTCCGCGAGACCGAGTGACGCGGTGGTGACGGGCGCGGTAGCATCGGTGCGCCCGCTTGTCCGGGCCCGGGGCTCGCTGGCGGTCCGAAACCACGGCGCAACTCGCCGCGGCGGTACGGTAGGATGATTGCTGCTCCTGTTTCCGCAGGTCAGACAGTTGGGCATGGGGTTATAGCTCAGTCGGTTAGAGCGCGTCCCTGATAAGGACGAGGCCCGTGGTTCAAGTCCACGTAACCCCACAAATCACTCCCTCACCAGCGTCAACGCGGCCCGTGAGATCATCTGGCGGACGCGGTTCTGGTATCCGATGGCCCGGGCAGGCGGAGCGGCTTTGCTAAGCTGCCGTACACCTGCGGTCCGCGGAAGCTCCTTTCCGCCGAAACCGCTCCGATGTCATCGAGGTGGAGGGTTTTTTGCTGTGAGGAAACTAATCGTGGTGGCCGCGCTCGGGCTCGGCGCATTCGCCGTCTGGCGCAAGGTCGCCTCCGACCGCGCCGAACTCGACCTGTGGACCGAGGCTACCGCCGCCGACGAGGACTGACCTGCGCGGCCGCGTGCGACGTCGGGGCGTCCAGAGCCGGTCCGGCCCTGGGGAGGCGAGCCGGTGAGTGATGCATCCGCTGTCTCACTGGTCTGCTGTGACGTGCTCGGCGCGGCCGCGGCCGAAGGCAGCGTGCTCGAGCGGGCGTTCGCGGAGGCGATCGCCACTCAGGGCGTGGTGACCGGCACTGTCGCGTATACCAGAGCGATGGTTCAGTTCGACCGGACCCGCGGCTGGTCACCCATGGACGTCATGCGGAGCCTGTTCCCGGAAGACGAAATCCGGGCCCAGGCCGCGAATCTCGCCTTCGAGCGGTCATTCCGGGTCGCTGTGGACCGGTTCGGCGCGCTGCCACTGCCCGGGGCCAACGAGGCGCTGGCCAAGCTCGCCGCGGCCGGGATCAAGCTGGGGCTGGTGTCCTCGCTTTCCCGGCCCGCGATGAGCCTGATCGTGGCTGCCCTCGACTGGTGGCAGCGCGCCGACCTGGTGCTGTGCGCCGAGGACGTGGCGCGGGGCTTCCCCTGGCCCGATCTCATACTGACGGCGGTCCTGCGGCTCGGCACCGGCGACGTGCGGGCCGTCGCCGTGGTCACCGCCAGCGAAAGCGGAGTGCTAGCGGCCCGGCGGGCCGGGGCCGGGTTCGTCGTCGGCATGCTGAGCGACATCGATGACGCGGGCAGGTTCCGCCGGGCCGGAGCGACTCACCTGCTGACGGATATCGGCGAACTGCCCGACCTGCTGGCCTCGCAGGCACCACTGTGAGTGACTACACCCCGTTTCACCTGGCAGACTGTAAAGCATGCCGGAACTGCCTGAAGTGGAGTCGCTGGCCGCTTTCCTGCGCGGCCACGCGGTAGGCCACGCCGTGGCGCGGGCCGACGCGGCCTCGTTCTCCGTGCTGAAGACGTTCGACCCGCCGCTCACTGACCTGACCGGCCAGGTGATCACCGATGTCGGCCGGCACGGCAAATTCCTCGACCTGTCCACCGACCAGGGCCTGCACCTGATCATGCACCTGGCCCGCGCCGGCTGGCTGCGCTGGCGCGAGGACCTGCCCTCGGCACCGCCCAAACCCGGCAAGAGCCCGCTGACCTTCCGGCTGAGGCTCGACGACGGTTCCGGGTTCGACCTCACCGAGGCGGGTACCCGCAAGCGCCTCGCGGTGTACCTGGTCCGCGACCCGGCCGAAGTGCCCGGGGTCGCCACGCTCGGACCCGACCCGCTGGCCGCCGACTTCACCGCGGACACACTGGCCGGCCTGCTGGCCGGCCGCCGGACGCAGATCAAGGGCGTACTCCGCGATCAGCGGATCATCGCGGGCATCGGCAACGCGTACTCCGACGAGGTTCTGCACGCGGCCAAGATGTCACCGTTCAAGATCGCCTCCAGCCTGACGCCCGCCGACATGGCCACCCTGTACGACGCGATCAAGACGACCCTGGCCGAAGCGATCGAGCGCTCCGCGGGCCTGGCCGCCGCCGACCTCAAGAGCGAGAAGAAGAGCGGCCTGCGCGTGCACGGCAAGGCCGGCCAGGCCTGCCCGGTCTGCGGCGACACCATCAGGGAGGTCTCGTTCGCCGACTCCGCGCTCCAGTACTGCCCCACCTGCCAGACCGGCGGCAAGCCACTCGCCGACCGCCGTCTGTCCCGCCTGCTCAAGTAAGCCCTTCGGTGCTTGCGGCTGTACCGCCGGCGGGCCCCCCGCCCCCGCCCCCGCCCCGCCCCCGCGCGGGATGGGGAAGCGCGTCATCGCTGGGTAGTGCCGCCGGGCGGACCCTCGATCAGCCAGATCCAGATCCTGGGGCCGGACCCGGTGTCGCCCGCTACGGTGCCCGTACCGTCAGGAACTGCTGGGCAGGACCATGACCACCGATACCCGCGAGCGTCCCGTGAGCCGCTCCGTCAACGTCCCGTGAGCCGCTCCGTCAACGTCCCGTGAGCCGCTCCGTCAACGTCCCGTGAGCCGCTCCGCGAGCGTTCCGTCAGCGTATGGGTGTAGCACCCTGCACAGAAGAATGTGCAGGGTGTGACTACCACTACCTTCGGCTCCGGCCAGCAGGAGGGCGGTACGGGGGAAATGTGCCGGTATGGGACCCGTGAGCCGCCGCCAAGCGGAGGCGCCCGCTGTTCGTTGAGCTCGCGACATGGCCTCCCACATAATGAGCCTGAGGACGAACGAGCGGTGGCGCTTGCCAGCTGTATCGCCGGGCGGCATCCAGATGCTCTTTCATCGCAGTGCATGCGCGCAGCGGGTACCCTTGGGAGACATCCTGGGGCTATAGCTCAGCTGGAAGAGCGTCTGGTTTGCATCCAGAAGGCCAGGGGTTCGAGTCCCCTTAGCTCCACGCATTTTTCGAACACCTGTCCCCTATGTGCAGCAGCGTCGTACAGCAACGTGCACTTACTCGGCTTCATCTGGCAGCACGGCGTCGGGGGAACTCAGGGCGTCGCTGAGCCGCTTGAGCGCCGCGAGGGTCGCCTTATCGGGCACCACAGTGTAGATCTCCGTCGTGATGGAGATCTTGCTGTGTCGGAGGATCTGCATGGCCACACGCGGGTGCACGTCGAGGGCCGCGAGCAGCGAGCCGCAAGTGCGGCGGGTGTCATGGACGCGGATGGAGCGGCGAGCTGCGGCTATGGGACAACGAGATCCTGATGGGCTGGTACGCGGCCAACGACGGCTCGATCCGGTCCAAGGGCACGATGTACTTCGTGCTGCACCCACATGGCCTGAACATGTCCGGCCGCTGGGTCGGGCTCGGCTTCGACGGGCGGATCATGAGCGGGTGGGCTTCCATGGGCCAGACCCGCGAAGAATCCGAGAAGACCATGACGGGCCTGATCGAGAGCGAAGGGGTTGCCTACGTCAATGACTGACACCGAGCTATGCGAAGTCGTCGTCACCGCCCCCGATCCCGTCTGGCTGAAAGACTTCAGCCGCAAGCTGGTCGAGCAGCGGCTCTGCGCCAGCGCGCACAACTTCGCGCCTATCCGGTCCATCTACCGATGGCGTGGTGACATCTACGAACGCGAAGAGGGCCGGGTATCCCTCAATACCCGGTGCGACCGCGTGGCAGAAATCGTAGCCCTGGCAAAGCAAGGCCACCCCTACGAAGTCCCAGGCATCTCCACTCGGATTATCACCGGTGGCAACCTGGACTACCTGGAATGGATCGCGAAGGAAACCGCACCGATGGACTCTTCGGGCAAGAAGGACAATAGGAAACGAGCAGGAGCGAACAGGATGAGGGGCAATTGCTAGACGGCCCGCCAGACCAGCCACGCTTGCAAGCGAGGCTGGTCCTACCGCGTATGGCAGGCCAATACCTCCCGCCGTTCAGCTGCCGACTCCAAGCCACAGGAGGTCGCAGAACGTGAGGGCGGAAGCCGCGGATCAAGGATCCCGAAAGAGGCCCTTTTTGACTTGTTACAACTTTCTTCACGGTTCCAAGGGCGCACCTTCGGCGCGCCGGGCCTGAGGCCCTGGCCGTGAACAGCGCGGGTCGAGCGCGAGCAGTCGAGAGGAATGAGCGGCCAGGCTGACCCGCCGTAAGCGGCCAGGGTTCGATCGGGGTCTCGCCGTTGCGGGGCGGCAGCTCTCGCCGCGTCCTTCGGACGCAAGCCCTACGGCGCGGCGACTGCCGCGCACGGCACCCCCGGTGACCGGCCGCCTGCGGTCCCCGCCGTATCCCGCTGCCGCGCCCGCCAGCACCACGGCCAGGCGGTCACCCTTACACCAGGCACGCCAGAAGCCGTGAAGATGTCACAGCCAATGGACCGGAACGCCGCTCATTGTCCGGGTCGGTCCCTCCAGCGTCAAGGGCACCCGAAGATCGTTTCTAACCCTTCGCAGAAACGATATTCGGGACCCACCCTTGAGCGCCGGAGACCTCTGCCGACCCAGCGGGCCTGACGGCGAGGGCCAGGCCAGAGGCCAGGCCCGATACGCTCGCGGCGAACCTTCAAGGCGACGTAGTGTCAGGCTTGCGGACGATAGGACAGTGCAGATCCTGTTATCGCCCGTTGACCTCTCAGCACATTAGCCGTAATCTCTCATTAAATATCCTGCAATCACCGTGTCAGGAGCGACATGAAGCACCTTCGCGTTTATGTGGCGGCGGCTGTGACCGTCATGCTCAGCGGCGGCGCGCTGGTTACCTCAGCAAGTGCTGAGGCCACCGTGGGATCATCCGCCAGGACGGCCGTAACTAGGACTGCTGCGAGCCCAGCCGATTCGTCCGCGCCGATAAGCAACAATGGGTGCACATCCTATTACAAGACCAGCACTAATCTTATCCCTCCTCCCGATAGCAAGGCTGAATGGACTAGTAACGCCTGCGGCTATCGGCTTCAGGTACGAGTCTGGTGCGCTCTGCCGACCGGTGGTGGGAGTTGGGCGTATAGCGGCAAGGTGAAGGCGGTCAATCTCTGGGATGATACTGGCTGCGGCCTCGCCGTCGTTCTAACGGGGGGCCTACATACATTTCAGCTACGATAACGGAGCTACCTGGGGTCCGTACAAGAAGTACTTTACAGGCTGAAGCTCGGGACAAATTCGCCTGAGAACAAACGGAAGGGCCGTGGCGCAAATGCACGGCCCTTCCGTTGATATTGTCTGTTACCCGCCTGACCAGTGCCACGGCCGGGGTGAACACGGGTAACGCCGCAATCGCATCGGCGCACGGGCAAGGTGCTCAAGGTGACGGTCGTTCATGCTGCCGGTGACCGGAAGATCACCGGGCGGCTGCGCCTGGGCTCGGAGATGGGCCGTCTCGTACAGCAGCTAGATACAGCAACACCTGCGGCCTTCGGCAATCGTGGGCAGCCACCAACACACGCACTAAGCTGCATCGTTCGACTACCTACTGGGACGCGCCGGTAGTTTGCATCCAGAAGGCCAGGGGTTCGAGTCCCCTTAGCTCCACAGGTCAGCGGCCAACGGCGATCTTGAGGCCCTCAGAACAGAGCCAAACCAAGAGCCAGACTCGGTGCTACTCCCTTCCTCTACTATTCAGGTTGTTTAGGATCCCTTGGGGAGGACGCCTTGGGCGCGGCAACGACGATCGTGAACGCGAAGGTATTCGACGGGACGAAGCCGCAGGACTGGACTTCGGTCCGGTTCGCTGACGGCCTGATCACCAAGTGCTCGGTCGCCTCGGCCGCCCAAGAAGGCGACGAAGTGATCGACGCGGGCGGCGGGACGGTGCTTCCCGGTCTGATCGACGCGCACGTGCACCTCGTTCCCGGCGCTCTCGCACAATCGTTGACCTTCGGCGTTACCACCGTTCTCGACATGTTCAGCAAACCCGACCTGGTGGCCAGCGCCAAGGAGCAGGCCGGCTCCCGTCCGGACGTGGCCGACGTGCGTTCCTCGGGTGTCGGTGCCACCGCGCCCGGCGGGCACCCGTCGATGATGTACGCCCCGTTCCCGACGTTGACCGCCGCTGACCAGGCCGGGCAGTTCGTGGCGGAACGGATCGCGGCGGGCTCGGACTATCTAAAGATCATCTCCGGCACCGGGGGTCTGTGGCCCTCGCTGGACCCCGAAACCATCCAGGCACTGGTCATTGCCGCGCACACCCGCGGCTTGGTCGTCGTCGCTCACGTGAGCTCGACGGCCGGTGTCGAGGAGGTCGTGTCCGCCGGTGTCGATGTGGTGGCCCACGTCCCTGCGAACGCCGAGCTGGAAAAGGTCCTGGTCGAACGCATGGCCGAAGCCGGAATCGTGGTCGGTCCGACGCTGGCCACCATCGAGAACACCCTCGGCGAACCTGGTGGCGCGGCAGTTGCAGGGGACCCACGGCTCGCTGAAGCGCTCGGCGACGCCTGGGCACGCCGGTTGACTTCGGAGGCCTCGGGATGGCATGGCCGGCAAATGCCGCCCTACTCTCGGGCCGAGGACAACGTGCGACGATTGGCCGATGCGGGGGTCACTCTGCTGGCGGGCACGGATGCTCCGAACCCGGGGACCGTGTTCGGAGCAAGCCTGCACCGGGAGCTCGAACTCCTTGTCCGGTGCGGCATCAGCCCGGCGCAGGCCCTGACCGCTGCCACGGCTGAACCGGCACGAGTGTTCGGCCTCGCCGACCGAGGACGTGTCGCCGCCGGGCAGCGCGCGGACCTGGTCCTCGTGTCCGGTGACCCGTTGACGGACATCACCGCGACGCGCGCCATTGAGCGGATATGGCGCGGGGGCATAGCCTGCGATCGACACGCCTTCGTCGCGAGCGCTGCCGAAGCTGAGCAGCTTGACGCTTTCGACGCTCAGCTCGCCAAGGTCGTGGCAGCCGTGCGCGAACGCTGGTCCAACTGATCCGAGGAAGGCCCCTTGAACGCGGGTCCCGTAGTTGTGGTCCGCGATCGTCGATCGGCTCACCGTCGGTGGCGCCATCATCGAGACGTGTCCACCGCAACCAAGTGACGCCAGGGTTCACCGACACGACCGACCGCAACGGGCGCGACGCCAGAATTCAGGCTCTGGCTCAAGTGCCGGCAGCCACATCGGCGGGTCTCCCACGCGCCCCCGAGAGGGGAACGTTGATACACCACAAATAGTATTCCTCGCCGAGTATCCCGAATCGCTTCGCTCTCCACCCCCCCCCCCCTCTATTCCTCTTCTTACTCTCTCCTCTCTTCCTCCCCCCCCTTCCCCCCTCTGCCCCGCCCCCCCCCCCCCCCCCCACCCCCCCCCCCCCCCCCCCCCCACCCCCCCCCCGAGAACACGCTCGTAATGCGTAGGTCGCTGGATGGCGACGAGCACCAGGGGCCAGCAATATTGGCATGCCCCAGTCCGCTGTGTACGGTGTAACGTTCGGGACATGGAAGGACTTGCGGCCTCGGTCCTGCTGATTGCGATCTTGCTCGGCGTCCTGCTCGTGGTCGGGGGCCTCGTTTACCTGCTCGCGCAACGCCTGCCGAAGCGATCGCCGGAGCCGCCCAGGAAGCCAGTGCGTCGGTGGATTGGGATTGGATGGATCGTCGTGGTCCTGCTCATCATCGGACTATGGGCGGGGATTAACTCAGCCTCGAACCCCCAGCCGCCGGGTGGTGTACAGCCGACCTGCCCGGCCGGGCCCATATGGGCACCCCTTCAGGGGCTGTGCCCGCAGTTATGAGGTGGCCAGCCAGGCCCTGGCACGGTTATGCCGGTCTCATTCGATCTGCTGGCCGTCGGGTGAGGCAATACTGACCGGGTGGACATCAGAGACCTGGACGCCGATCCGCTGCGGCAATTGGTGGCATGGCTGGATGCCGCTCGCAGTGCGGGCGAGCCAATGCCTGAGGCCATGACCATCGCGACCGCGACCGCTGATGGCATCCCTGCGGCACGGATGGTGATACTTCGCGGCCTCCAGCGGGGGCTGGCCTTCTTCACCGACCTCACCAGCGACAAGAGTGCTGAGCTGGCCGCCAATCCGCAGGCAGCTGCCGTTCTGCACTGGCTTCGCCCGGTCCACCGCCAAGTACGGGTGGCGGGGCCCGTCGAGCCTGTAAGTGAGGAGGAAGCCAACGAGTACTGGCGTACACGCCCTGCGTCTACCCGCCGCAACGCCGCCGCCTCCTACCAAAGCAGCGTCATCGCCAACCGGGCCGCCCTCCAGACGCGGGTGAAGGACATGCCGCTCCGCCACCCCGCCGACACTGATCTCCCCCGTCCCCAGCGCTGGGGCGGCTTCCGGGTGCTTCCCGACCGCGTCGAGTTCTGGCAGGAATCTCCGGACGGCCTTCACGACCGGATCCGCTACCGGCGGGCAAGCAATAACTGGACGATCGAACGGCTGTCCCCTTAAAGGATCCTCCACTGAGGACCGCAGATCCCCCATGGGCACTACCAGTACCAGCGATGATCCGATGATGCATCACACCGCGCAGGCTGCTGCGCTGCCGTGTTCCAGAACAATCGTTGCCCGCGGCCCGCCACCCTCCTGGCGGTTCACGCTGTGCTGGTCAGAGACGGCTTGACCGCGGCGGTTAGTCGTTGGCGCAGATGACCTGGAAGTCCTGGTTGACGAAGATGTGGTGGGGCCAGTTGATGCCGATGTAGTGGACCTCGTAATCGCAGTTGCCTAGGGCCACAACGCGGTAGACGATGCGCCTGGGTAGGCGGCCAGCGCCGCTTCGGTCGCTTGTACGCGGTGGTTCCGCTGACGAGCGTTCCAGAGCTCTTGGGTGTAGTCCGCCGGGATCTGGCCGACCTGCTCGGAAGAGCTCTTCTCGCTCTTGCTATAGCTGATCACCTGTCCTCCGGGGTTCGATGCGCTGGTGGCTGGGCGGCTGCACGATGACCTGGGTGGCGGTGATGGTCGTGTTGTCGGTGGTACCCAGCACCAGGACGGGTTCGCCGGTGGTGACGGCGCTGAACGTGGCCGTGCTGGTGCCCTTCTCGTAGGTGGTGGAGGACGCCTCCTTGATGGTCACTTTCAGGCCGGTTGCGGTGGTCAGCGTGAACCCGGAGGAGGACATGCTGTTGATCGTGCCGACTGAGCCTCCTGCGGCCGGCCCGGACCGTGCGTTGGATCCGCTGCCGGATCCGAACCCGCCAGCCGGACTGCTGCTGCTAGCGGCGGGCGTGGCCGAGGCGCTGCTGGAGGTGGCGGTGACGACGCTGTAGGACCGCCCGCGATCGCGATGGCTGCGGCTGTGGCAGCGATGACTTTGCTGTGTTTGCTGGAAAACATTGTCTAACTCCTGTACGTGAAATTATTGATCTCAGGTATCGCAGGGCGCGCTGGAAATGCCGTGGAAAAAGCCTGGAAGGTAGCCGCGAGGTTGTGCAACGCGAGCTGACGGCCAAGGCGTCAGCAAACGGTCCGCAAGGGAACGCCAAGGCCACCGGAAAGTAGATTCGCCGGATAGCGATCAGAGCCGGAGACATTCTTCAGGCCGGGGTGGGACAGTAATCAACCGGTGAACGTGGTTATCGGGAACAGGGACCCGCTATTTCATCGTAGAATTAATCAGCGCGCCCGCTATGTGGTATCGCTCGGCACAAAGACAGGAGATTTGTCGCGGTGAGCCATCCGGTGCTATACGCCACGCGCCTCGGCTGCACTCTCGTGGCCGTCGGCCACCAGGCAGCTAACGAACCTGGCTTTGCGATCCGGTTGCGGTCTCCTGAGAGATCTCTGCCTGCGGGAGGCGCACATGGAAGGCTGCGCCGCGGCCGGGTGCGGTATCGACGGTGATCTCGCCGCCGTGGGCGGCGGCCAGCGACGCCGCGATAGCCAAGCCGAGCTCGGCACCGCCGCGAGCGCGGGTGCGGGCGCCGTCGGTGCGGTAGAACCGCTCGAACACGCGCGACGCCTGTTCCGCCGTCATGCCGGGCCCTGGTCGGCGACGGTGAGCTGCCCGCGGCCAGGGGCGCCGGTCACGGTGACCGTGACCGGCGATCCGGGCGGGGTGTGCTGAAGGGCGTTGCCGATCAAGTTGTCGATGACCTGCCGCAGCCGTTCGTCGTCAGCGTCGATGATCACCGGTTCGGCGGCCTCGAGCGTTATCGGCCGTCCGGGGTCCATGATGCGGGCCCGGGTGACGGCTTCGGCGGCGAGGCTGGCCAGGTCGACGGGCCGCCGGTCCAGCGGCCGCCCGGCGTCGACCTGGCCAGTAGCAGGAGGTCTGCCACCAGCCGGCCCATCCGGTCGGCCTCGCGGGCGATCAGGCTCATCAGCCGCAGCAGTTCATCCCGGCTGGCCGCGTCATCCTGCTGCAGACCGTACTCGGCCAGCCCGCGGACCGAGGTCAGCGGGGTGCGCAGTTCGTGGCTGGCGTCCGCGACGAAGCGGCGCATGCGTTCCTCGGACTCCAGGGCGCGCGCCTCGCCGTCCGCTCGCGCCAGGTAGGCGGTCTCGATGCTGGCCAGCATCACATCCAGCGCTTCGGCCAGCCGCCCGACCTCGGTGTTCCCGGCCGGCTGGTCGATGCGCCGGGACAGGTCACCGCTCGCGATCGCCGTGGCCGTCGCCTCGATCCGGGCCAGCGGCGCCAGGCTGGCCCTCATCAGAGGCTGGCCGATGCCGGCCATGCATAACGACGGCGATGGCCCAGGCCACCGCGTCGGCGATCTCCAGGCGGGTGACCGTGCTGCCGAGATCGCCGAGGCTATAGGCAATAACCAGATGACGTCCGCTGGACAGCCGCTGTACCAGGACGCGCCAAGAGCCCCCCGAGGCGCCGGCGGCCGCAGCGGTGAACGGCGTTCCGGTGTGGCTGAGCTGCGCGGCGGACAGCCACGGTCCGTCCGCCGCGCCCAGCGGTCCGCCCGCCATGCGGACCAGTCCGCCGAAGCTGACCACTTCGACCAGGAACTGCGTGGGCAGTGCCTGCGGACGGCTGCTCTCGCCGCCAGGCTGGAGCTGCTGCCGCTGCACGATGCGGCTCGCGACCTTCGCGAAGTCCCGACGCTGGGCATCCGATCGGGACAGCAGGTAACTGTGCAGCAGCGTGGTACCCAGAACCGCGGTCACCAGGCAGGTCAGGGCGACCAGCAGCGCGGCGGCCGCCATCATCCGCGTGCGCAGCGACGCCCCGCGTACGGCCTTCCGCCACCGGCCCGCTCTCACGGCCTCGTCCTCACGGCGGCGGGATCCGCAGTACGTAGCCGAAACCGCGGACCGTGTGGATCAGCTTCGGCTGCCCCTGGTCGACCTTACGCCGCAGGTAGCTCAGGCACGGCTCGACCACGTTGCCGGCGCTGGCCGGATCGTGCTCCCAGACCTGATCCAGGATCTGGTCCTTGCTGACCACCCGCCCAGCATTCACCATCAGGAACCGCAGCAGCCGGTACTCGGTGGGCGTCAGCGCGATAGACGGCGCCGGCCCGCCGACCTCATGCACGTCCTCATCAAGCTCGAGGTCGGCGACGCGCAACCGCGAACCGGGAGCGTCCGCCCGGGTGCGCTTCAGCACCGCCCGGATGCGGCCGAGCAGCTCCTCCAGGCTGAAGGGCTTGGTCACGTAGTCGTCCCCGCCCACCGCGAAACCCCTGACGCGGTCGGACACCTCGTCCCGGGCGGTAAGGAAGATCACCGGGACCTCAGCGCCCCCGGAACGCATCCGGCGGAGCGCCTCGAACCCGTCGCCGTCCGGCATCATCACATCCAGCAGCACCAGGTCCGGCCGACCCGACGCGGCAGCCTGCACCGCCTCGGCGCCGCTCGCCGCCGTCAACACCTCGAACCCCGCCAGACGAAGCGATCCCGACAGCAGCTCCAAGATCATCGCCTCGTCATCCACGACCAGCAATCGCGCCGGTGCCGCTCCCGCATTCACGACCCCAGGATGCGAGCAGAATCTGACCGATCGCTGACCGCCGACCGCAAGTCTGCTCCAGGATTGGTCATATTCAGTTTGAGGATCACCAGATTCGCTGGCCACGGGGCCGCCGACGATGGCATCGGCCGTGATGACCAGCCCGGCCGATCCGCCGGAGAAAGGGGCGTCGGTCATCAGCGCGATGGTGATGCCGCTGTTGCCGTGCGGCCCGTTCACCGACTACCAGCCAAGCGAAGAAAACCGCCAGTGCCGATGGCCGAGGCGAAGACCAGGCCGTGATCCTGCCACAGGGCCCCGGCCGCCAGTCGGTCCTCCGCCTGACGCTTCCGATGCTCCCGCAGAGCCTGCCCGGCAGCCTAACGTAGCGCCTGCGTCCACCGCGACTTTCGGCCGTTTCGGTGTCACTACCCTGCCGCACTGAATGCCAGACGGCTACTGATGGCGGCACGGGCCGCGCCGCGCCCGGATCCCCTGGTAAGGATCACCGTCCGGGACCGGCCACGCTGGTCTATAGACCCTGGCGGGCGGGCCGCGCTACGCCCTGGCGGCGGTACGCCGTATCCGGCGGAAACGCCGCCGAAGGACGCTGACCGTGATCACGGCGGCCGCCAGTATCGCCTCGATTTCGCAGGTCCGGATCAGGTTGCCGGTATCGGCGAGGTGGAACCCGCTGCCGGAATGGACCCCAATCACGCCGACCCTTGATCTGCTCCAGCCGCAGGAGCGTCTCGGGCGACGGTGCCTGTCTGGGCCCGGTGCCGCCGGAGGCGTGTGCCCACAGCATGCCCAGCCCGACGATGACCGTCACCGCAAGCACGACCGCGGCGAGATGCCGGAGGAACTTCACCGCGACCGCCCCGGACGCCAGGCGGCGAAACGGCGGGCCACGCCCACGACCCACCGCCAGACGCAGCGCGGCGTGGACGGGCACGAGGATCAGCGTCAGCGTCGCCGTGGTGTCATGCATCTGCCGCCAGAAGAGGCTAGCCCAAAGGGTGATCCCCAGTTCCGGCAGCGCCACCTCGGATATCATGATGCCGGACGCGATGCACAGCACCACGGACAGCAGCAGCAGCAGGTTGACCAGCCAGACGAACCGCTCGCGGCCGCCCCGGCTGAACAGCTTCCGGGTGGTGCGGATCACCCAGTCCCAGTGCAGCGTGAGGTGGACCAGCAAGGCCACGCCAAGCCCGATGCCGAGCCATTCGTGCGTGGCGACCCCGGTGAATCCCAGGCTGTAGGCGAGCGTGTAGGCCACCAGCAGGAGGGCGTCGAGCCAGAAGTCGAGCCGGGTCCGGACCAGGATCCGCCGGCGGCTGGCGGTGACCGGGGGGTCCGCCAGCGGGGTCGTGGGACCCGTGTTCATAGATCGATAGTGCCGTAGCACGGCGGCGCCGCGCATCGGTCCCGCGGGCGATTTACGGGGCTGCCGTAGTCCTCCGGGTCATCCGGGAGGACTACCCCTGAGGACCGGTCAGAGTCCGGAGTGGACTGTCTTGTACCCCGGTTACGGGTCGTCGCGTGAAGGCACTGAGGCGGACCACGGTAAGCCACGCCGCCGCCCCCATAACCCGCAGGCCTGGCGACACTGCGTGACAATGCGCGTCGACGATGACGGCTCCGCATCGGCTCGCCTCCGCGTGGCGGATGACCTGCCTTTGATCTGCGTGGTCTGCATCTGCGGCCCGGCGCGCGCCGACCGACGCCAGCCCCCGGCCTCTGCCTTGGGACGCCCGGCCGGGCGCGCGTCGGCCCCAGCCACAGCTAGCCCCTGATCAGCACGGCTCATCCGGACGCGCAACATGTGCTGCACGGTGCCGTCTTCCTCGGCGATCCATCGTCCCGTTCCCGGCCGCCACGTCTAGGTCGCCCTAGCGGGCATCGCTGAGGAATTACCTGTCAGGCACCGCCAGGGCCGGGGAACGCTCGTCCGCTCTGGCATCTCCGATAGTGCCGGAGAGGATCGGAGACGGCTTGAATCCTTTGACCATGAGGTAGATGCCAAGCGACAACTCCCAAAGGATTTCCGGGATCGTTGCGATGAACTGCGGTGCGGAGCCTGGCTCGATGACGTCGAACAGCACGGCGGTCCCCGAGGCGATGATCAGCGGACCTCCGATCAGCCCCAGCATCGCCATGCCGCGTGGCACGAGGCCAGACCGGTACATCAGGTAGCCCAGGATCAGCCCGTTCCCGACGCCGACGACCCAGCCGGGCCCGAGCAGGAACGTACAGTCGTGGATCGCGACGAGCGACCTGCCGACCGTGACAAGCGAGCCCGCGCCGCCTGCGCCTCCGACGTCCCGTCGCAACGTCACGATCGCAAGGAGGCTGACGATGCCGATGGCGATGAAGGTGGACTCGACGAGACGGGCGGTGACATAGCCGAGGGCGAGGGCTTCGTTCTGCCGTTTGAGGACCGGGAACAGCACCACGGCAGTGCCGACGTTGGCGATGATGAGGAGGACCTCGAGCAACGCACCCAAGGCCACGCGCGTGTCGGCGCCAGCGCCGACGATGTAGTTGGTGTGGTCCAGCACCGGGGTGTAGAGAAGGAGCGCCGCTGGGATCGAAGTGAGAAAAGTGATCAAGAAGAGCGCGCCTGCGCCGAATGGGCTCCGTCACCCGGGACGAGACCGCGCCACCGTACCGTGTCATCCTGTCACTCATAAGTGACATTGGCTGCCCTGGCGTCCGCTCTCGCCCCGCCGGCCTGATCCGCGCCAGACCCGCGACGGCCTTGGCGTTCTCGGTCTACAGGTCGAGGACGAGACGGGCGGTGCAGGAGCGGGAGACGCAGATCATCATGCAGTCGCCCGCCTGGCGTTCCTCCTCGGTGAGCACGGAGTCGCGGTGGTCGGGCAGGCCGTCGAGTACGGCGGTCTCGCAGGTGCCGCAGGTTCCCTCGGCACAGGAGGACAGGACCCCGACTCCAGCTTCCTCGACAACGTCGAGGATCGAGCGGTCGGTGGGAATCGTGAGGGTGAGCTGGCTCTGGGCGAGTTCCACCTGGAAGGCGCCGGCCCGGACCGGTGCGGTCAGCGGCTTGGCGCTGAATCGTTCGACGTGCAGCGACCGGGGTGGCCAGGCGCGGCAGCGTTGCTCGACGGCGGCGAGCAGGGGTTCGGGACCGCAGCAGTAGACGAGGGTGTCCGGCTGCGGGGTGCCCAGGAAGGTGTCCAGGTCCAGAAGCCCGGTTTCGTCCTGGGGCGCCACCGTGACGCGGTCGCGGTAGCGGGCGAGTTCGCCGAGGAAGGCCATCGAGGCGCGCTGGCGGCCGCCGTAGAGGAGCTGCCAGTCGGCTCCTGCCGACTGAGCAGCGGCGATCATCGGGAGGACGGGGGTGATGCCGATACCGCCGGCGATGAACAGGTAGCGGGTCGAGCTGGCTAGCGCGAAGTTGTTCCGCGGGCCGCGGACCCGGACTGCATCGCCTGGCCGCAACTGGTCGTGGACGAAGCGGGAGCCGCCGCCGCCGTCCGCGTCACGCAGAATGCCCAGCCGCCACACGTGGTGGTCGGCGGGGTCGCCGCAGAGCGAGTACTGCCGGGTCGGCACCCCGTCCAGGATCAGGTCGACGTGCGCGCCGGGCGACCACCGGGGCAGCGGGCTGCCGGCGATCTGCCGCAAGGTCAGGGCCACGACCCCGTTGGCGACCTCCTGCTTGGTCTCGACCCGGACGTCGGCCTCGAACTCGCGAGTGACGAAAGTGACGCTGGTGGTGCGGTGCTGCACCGTTTCCACGTGCGGATGATGCTCGGTGGAGGCGCCGGAAAATGACAGCCGCAGGTGTTCCCAGACGTACATGTTCGGCGTGGTCCGGTAGCGCTCGGGGGGCCCGGCGATCGTGTAGTCACCGAGGACGGGAAGCGCCTCTTCCAGGGCGACCTTCGCCTCGAGCCGGGCCAGCGGGGCCCCGAGGCAGCCGTGCATGCCCTCACCGAAACCGAGGTGGCGGAAGCGGCCGCGGGTCACGTCGAACCGGTCAGGATCGGTGAAGCGGCGCTCGTCACGGTTCGCGGCACCATAGACCAGCACCACCCGGCCGCCGGCCGGGATGGTCACCCCGTGCCGGGTGACCTCGCGGGCCGTGGTGCGGCCGACCAGCTGCAACGGGGTAGCGAGGCGGATCGCCTCCTCGACCGCATCCGGGATGAGCGAAGGGTTCTCTCGCAGCAACGCTCGCTGGCCGGGGTTCTCGGCGAGCAGCTTGAACAGCGTCCCGGTAAGCCCGGCGGTGCTCTCCACCCCGCCCAGGAACAGCACCATCATCAGGCCGAGGACCTCAGAGGCTGGTCCGAAGTCCTCCTCAGCGAACGGCGTCCCGTCGATGTCGGCCGTGACCATGTGGGTTACCAGGTCCGCGCGCGGCCGGGCGCGCCGCTCGTGGAGCAGGTCGACGAAGTAGGCCTGGATGCCGGCGGTGGCCGCCTTGGCCACCGGGGTGAGCCGGGCGTCGTCGGGCTTGCGGTCCTTGAGCTCGTGCACCCACTGGTTCAGCTGCGCGCGGCCCTCCTGCCGGGCGGCGGGCAGGCCGAGCAGGTCGAAGAACACCTCGTTGGGCATCGGCCAAGCCAGTTCCTGGGCCAGGTCCACGGTGCTCCGGTGCCGCCAGGCGTCGACGAGACCGCGCACCACCGCGCGGATCGCGTCTTCCCGTTCGGCGATGCGGTTGGGCAGCAGCTGGGGCTGGATCATCCGGCGGATCTGGTCGTGGCGCGGATTGTCGATGTCAGGCAGGAACCCGGGGCCGCTCTGGTCCTTCGCGGTGTCGTCGATGTCGATGCCCTCATAGCTGAGGAACGTCTGGGGGTCCGTTGCCGCCGCCCGGACGTCCTCGAACCGGGACAAAGCCCACCAGTTCCACTTCTCGTTGTAGAACACCGGGGCCTCGTCGCGCATCCAGCGGTAAACCGGGAACGGGTCGGCCTGGAACTCCTGGCTGAACGGGTCGTACGCCATGACCCGTGACGCGCTGCTGCTCATGCTCGACCTCCGCCGGGTGCCCTGGAAGCTCAGGTTGGACAAACGTTGGAATTTATAGATCGTTCCAATATATGAAGAATCCCTGCCGCGGCGTCTGCTGTCAAGGCCCCAGATAGGCCGGCCTCGCCTGGCTTGCCTGATCGTGCGTTGGCTCACGGCGCGGTGCGTATCGCAGGACACCTGGCCTGGGGTCAGGACTATGCTGGGAGCCCAGTAGATCGTTCCATAACCAGTCGTGGAGGTCCCGGATGCCGGCGAGCGGCGAGCAGCCCGTTCCCCGGCCGACCATTCGTGACGTGGCTGAACGTGCCGGCGTCTCCAAGTCCCTGGTCTCGCTCGTGCTGCGTGGCTCGCCGAACGTCAGCCCTGATCGGCGGGCGGCGGTGGAACGGGCGATTGCGGAACTGGGTTATCGTCGCAACGCGGCGGCCCGGGCCCTGCGTGAGGGACGCAGCCGGGCGATCGGGGTACTGCTCAACGACGTCCATCATCCCTGGTTCGCCGACATCCTGGACGGTCTGATCTCCGTCGTGGAGGCTGACGGGAGGCACCTGGTGCTCAGCGGCGGTGGCCGGCTGGACCGGCGCATGAACGACTGGGCGCTGCGTGGCTTCCTTGAGCTCGAGGTCGACGGATTCATCCTGGCTGGCACCCAGGCAAACTCGCCTGTCATCGGCGAGATCGCCAACGTCGTCCCTACGGTTACGGTGGGCTGGCGCGACATCGACCTGCCGCGGGTGGACACCGTAGCTAACGACGACCTGCTCGGCGCCATGCTGGCGACTCGCCACTTGATTGAACTCGGCCACCGCAGGATCGCCCACATTTCCGGACGCGTATCCGGGACCAGCAACGTTATCGGAAGGCTGCGTCAGCAGGGGTACGAGGACACCATGCGGGCTTGCGGGCTTGGTGAGCACATCAGGGTCGAGCCCGGTGACTTCACCGAGGACGCCGGGTACCGCGCGACTGTGCGCCTCCTCAACAGCGGCCAGCCGCCGACCGCGATCTTCGCCGTGGACGACCTGACCTGCCTCGGCGCGCAGTCGGCCGCCTCGGAGATGAACATCGGCATGCCAGGTCGGCTCTCGCTAGTCGGCTACGACAACTCCTATCTGTCCCGGCTTCGATCCATCGGGATGACCAGCATCGACAGCGCCGGCTTCGACGCCGGGCGGCTCGCCGCCCGCACGTTGCTGGCCCGGATCGCCGACCCGGCTCGCGCCGCCGAAATCCATCTCCTGGCCCCGACGCTCCAGGTCCGCGGATCCACCGCGCCGCCCACGGCCGCTGAGGTACTGAGCACGGACCACGGCGGCCGTGAGCATGGGGCCGCCTGACCGCAATCCGCACCACAGGGATGCGGCGTGGCGGAAGGACGGCGGGGACGTGATCTGGCGGGCGAACTCCTGCGTCTGGCCGTATCGGGTCGGGCGGCGGAGTGCACGTCACCAGGTCAGCTCATGCCAGCTGGGTTGGCGAAGGCCTGGCGGAAGCGCTGGAGCGCGGCGTCGCTGTCGCCGGAGGCGAACGCCTCGAGGCCTACGACGCCGGTGTAGCCGGCCCGGTCCAGGGCGCCGGCGATAGCCGGGTAGTTGATCTCTCCAGTGCCGGGTTCGCAGCGGCCGGGGACGTCGGCGACCTGGATCTCGCCGACCCAGCCGATGCTGTCCCCGATGAGCTGGATGAGGTTTCCCTCGCCGATCTGAGCATGGTAGAGGTCGAGGTTCATGCGCAGGTGGGGACTGTCGACGGCCCGGACGAGGGCGCGGGTGTCCGCGGCCCTGGCGAACGGCGTGCCGGGGTGGTCGACGGCAGTGTTGAGGTTCTCCAGGCAGAATACGACGCCCTCGCGTTTGCCGAGGGCGGCGATGCGGGTGAGGGTCTTTTCCGCAGCCAGCCACATGGGGCCGGTGACCGTGCCGGCCGGGCGCGCTGGCAGTCCTTGCGGGTCCAGGCCGGTGCCGTGCAGGTTGAGGTTGGGTGTCCCGAGCTTGGCGGCTGCGGCGATGGACTGTTCCGCGGTGCGCAGCAGGGCCTCGGCACCGTCCGGTTCGGTGAGGTTGCCCTCGATGTAGCCGGTCATGGAGGTGAACCGGGCCCCGGTGGCGGCGAGGGCGCTGAGGTCCTTGGCCGTCCAGTCCCAGATCTCGACCGCGAAGCCCAGATCGTGGATGCGGCGCACGCGCTCGCAGATGGGGCGGTCGCGGAAGACCATCTCCGCGCAGACCGCGAGGGTGAATCCGTAGCCGCCGCTCATCGCGGGTCCACCTTGTCGACCAGGACCGGGGTGGCGGTTTTCACCGACTCGATGCTGGCCAGCGCGACGATCAGCGCGCGGCGCGCGTCCTCGCCGGTGACCGCCGGGGTACGCCCTGCACGGACGGCGTTGGTGAACTCCACGAACTCAGCCGTGTAAGCGTCGCGGAATAGCTCGACGTCCCCGCGAATGGTGTCGGCGTGCCGCCCGGCCACGGTGAGGTGCACCAGGGAGGACCGGGCTGTCTCGCCCATCGTGACCATGCCGGCCGAGCCGAAGACCTCACCGCGCACGTCGTACCCGTACACCGCGGCGAAGCTGGCCTCGGCTACGGCGATCGCGCCGTTATCGAAGCGGATGACCACGACGGCGGTGTCCAGCAGACCCGCGTCCTTGAACTCCGGCGCGACGAGCGCGTCGGCGGTGGCGTGCACCGTCACCGGCTTCGCTCCGGGGTTCAGCCACAGCAGCGTGTCGAAGTCGTGGATCAGCGTCTGGGTGAAGATGGTCCCGGGCGGGACCGCGGCCGGGTTCGCGAGTCCCGGGTCGCGGGTCAGCGAGCGCATCAGCTGCGGCGTGCCGATCGCGCCCTCGGCGATGAGCCGGTGCGCGGCGGCGAAGTCCGCGGCGAAGCGGCGGTTGAACCCGACCTGCAACGCCACGCCGGCCGCCCGGGCCGCGGAAACACCGCGGTCGATCTCCTCGACGGTCAGGCCCATCGGCTTTTCGCAGAACACCGCCTTGCCGGCCGTCGCCGCGGCGACAACCAGGTCCGCATGCGCCTGACTCGCGGCGGTGATGACCACCGCCTCGACGTCCGGATCGGCGAACAGCTCGGCAGGATCGGTCAGTGCCCGGCAGCCCAGGCTCCCGGCCAGGGCTTGCGCCGCGCCGGGCCGCGGGTCCGCTACCGCCAGCAGATCCGCGCCCGGCACATGACGGGCCAGCAAGGTGGCGTGTGACGTCCCGATCCTTCCCGCCCCGACGAGCCCCACGCGTACCGGGTTCGTCAGCGCAGCTTCAACCATGTTCATGACCGTGCTCCCGTCCGACCGGATACTAGAGCGCTCTAGCGTTCAACGAATACTAGCCTTGCAACTGGCGTTCATGCTAGAGCGCTCTATACTTTCGCCAGCTTCACATGGGAGGTGTTCGGAACGAGGTCCGACAGGCGTGCGCCCACGGTCACGATGGAGGACGTGGCCCATCATGCCGGGGTATCGCGAGCACTCGTGTCGATCGTGTTCCGCGGCGTGGCCGGCGCTAGTCCCGCCACGCGGGAGCGGGTGATGCGCGCCGCAGAAGAGCTTTCCTACCGCCCGGATCAGCGGGCACGACTACTTGGCCGCAACCGCACGCGCATGGTCGGGGTAGCCTTCGGGCTGCACGACGAATTCCACGCCGAGGTAGTCGAACAGCTCTACCAGGCCGTCGACGGCACCGGCTACGAGCTGGCCCTCGGCGCCGCGGCACCTACTCGCGACGAGGCCCGCGCCGTGCAATCGCTGCTCGACTACCGCTGCGAAGCGCTCATCCTCGTCGGCCCGGCACTTCCCCGCGGGACGATCGAGGAGCTCGCCGAACGCCTGCCGGTCGTCGTGGTCGCCCGAGCGCTCCGCTCGCGCGCCGTGGACGTGGTCCGGACCGACGACGTGGCCGGCATCCGCCTCGCCGTCGAGCACCTCGCCGACCTTGGGCACCACGAGATCACGCACATCGACGGCCAGGAAGCCCCCGGCGCCGCCGAACGCCGTCACGGCTACCGCGCCACCATGCGCCACCTCGGACTCGGCGCCCACACCCGCGTGGTACCCGGCGGACTCACCGAGCAGCACGGCGAGTACGCCGCTGCCCAGCTGCTGGCCGGTACGCCGCCTACCGCGGTCGCCGCGTTCAACGACCACTGCGCCGCGGGTCTGATGGCTGCCGCCCGCGCCCGTGGCCTACGCATACCTGATCAGCTGTCGCTGGTGGGCTACGACAACAGCCACATCGCCAGCCTGTCCACCGTCGCCCTTACCACCGTCGCTCAAGACGCGCCGGCGCTCGCGGCCAAGGCGCTCGACCTCGCGCTCACCCGCACCGAGCACGAGTACGACACATCGGCCGAGATCGTGCTTCCGCCGCGGCTCGTCATCAGGCAGACGTCAGCTCCGCTGGCCTGATTTCGGGACCTGGAGGACCAGGCTCCGGGTTGACTAAAGTTTGCTGCGCGTGGCGACCTGGCAGAGTTCCGGCAGCTTCCCCTCGGCCGCGCTGGCCGCGATCCCCACGCCGGCCCAGGCCAGCGCGAGGCCGTACGCGGCGCCGCACAGTATGAGCGCCGGCATCCGGACCGCGGCGCGATCCGCGCTGGTGAGCAATACGGCAATGATCACCGGAATCGCCGCGATCGCGACGCCGCCCAGGTTGGCGAGGACGCCGAGGAACTGACGGGACCCGTACCCCTGGGCGGCCTGGCGCATGGGACTTCCGGCTCGCTTGTCCATCGGGTAGGGAAGCACGACGGTGAGGATGTTGCTCAAGGCCAGGGCCGCGCCCAGCCCGGCTAGGCCCACGGCCGTGCCCAGGAATCCGAACCCAGGGTGCTTGGCTACGGCGGCGAGGCCGAACGAGACCGCCGCGAGCAGCGGCACCGCGATAACGCCGAGCGCGATGTCCTGGCCGGAGAAGTAGGCACGCAGCTCGCGGCGGCCGGTCAGCGCCATGGCCTCGATGACGAACGGCGGCCCGGTCAGCCCGGCCGTGTTGGCGTGGAAGTATCCCACGAACCCGGCGCCGAAGACCGCGCTCGCCAACACGAAGGCAGGATGCCCGTTCGGGCCAAGGATGGCCCTGATCGATACGGCAGCCATGATGACCGCGGTCATCGCCCAGAAGACGAGCGACATGGGCTCGCGGCGCTGGTAGATCCAGACCCGGGCGGTCACCGCGCCACGCAGACCGTACCGGGCCAGCGGCAGCGCCGCGCCGTGGACGCGCGAGGACTGGGTGGTGGTGTCCGCGGTGACCAGGGCCCGGCTGAGCGACCGTACCCACAGCCAGCCGAGCACGACGATAACGGCCGCTAGCAGTACCAGGCTCAGTAGCGCGGTGCCGATATGCCCGTCGGAGGCATCCTGGATCGCGTGCGCGGCCAGGCCCGGCGGCAGCCAGCGCAGCCATGAATCGATACCGTCGAAGCTTGCCGCGGTGAACGTGCCGTCGGCGGCCACCTTCGGCACCACCTGAGTGAAGAACTCGTACAAGGCGAAGATCGGGATGATCAGGAAAGCGGCGAGGTCCTTGCCGCGGCGTGAGCGCAGCAGCCCGGCCATGCTGGTGGTTACCAGTCGGGCCAGCGTGATGCAGAACAGCACCTGGAGCGCCACCGCGACCACCGCGATGACCACGCCGGACGGGCCGCGGGCCAGCCCGATGGTCACGCCGAGCAGGCCGAGCAGGTTGGCCAGCGGCCAGGCGCCGGCCGCCGAGGCGGCCAGCAGTCCCGTCGCCAGCGGGCGGGTGCGCACTGGGTAGAGCGCCAGCGTGGCCGGATCGAGGGTGCTGTCCAGGCCGAAGGCGAAGATGGGCAGGATCAGCCAGCCGAACGCGAACACCGTGAAGATGACGGCAGTCACGTCCACCGACGCGCTCTGGCCTCGGAGCAGGGCCAGGACCAAGAACACGCCGATCGCGGCAAGCGCGGCGAGGGTCGTGCTGACTAGGAAGGAGATCTTGGCGGCGGTGGACGAGCGCAGTGCGTTGCGCAGCAGGCGTAGTTTCAGCTGGACGAGGAGCCGAGCCATGACAGTCCCTCCTCGTCGCGGGCCCGCGGGCCGACCAGGTCGATGAATGCCTGCTGCAGGGTCTTGCCGTCCCGGACCTGCTGCGTAGTGCCGCTAGCCACGATCGTGCCCTTGTTGATGATCGAGACGTGATCGCAGACCTGCTCGACCAGTTCCATGACGTGACTGGAGAACAGCACGGTCGAGCCGGAGCCGGTGAAGCGCGTCAGCAGCCGGCGGATTACGTCGGCGGAGATCGGATCCACGCCTTCGAGCGGCTCGTCCAGGAACAGCACCGACGGGTTGTGGATCAGGGCACAGCCGAGCGTGGTTTTCTTGCGCATACCGGTGGAGTAGTCAGCGACCAGCCGCTTCGCGTCAGCGGTCAGGTCGAGCACGTCCAGCAGCTGGCTGGCCCGCGAGCGCGCCTCCCCGGCGGGCAGGCCGTGCAGGCCAGGCGTATTCCAGCATTTCCGCGCCGCTCAGCCGCTCGAACAGCCGGGCCTCGGCTGTCACCACCCCGATGACCGCCTTGGCGGCGCGGGGGTCGGCCCACACGTCCAGCCCGTTGATCAGGATCTGGCCGGAATCTGGCCGCAGCAGGCCGGTCATCGTCGACAGGGTCGTGGTCTTGCCCGCCCCGTTCGGTCCGACGAGCCCGGCGAGGGAACCGGCCGCGATCTCCAGATTGATCCCGGCTACCGCTTCTTTAGCGCCGAAACTCTTGCGCAATCCGTGCACTTCGATGGCTGGCTTGCACATGCCCGCCTCCTCGACAGGAAGGCCGCTGGCCCGATGGCCGGCAGGTCCGCTGCCTATTATTGTGATATCACTTTTCTAGAAGTCAAGCCCGTACTCGCGGTAGCGGGGAGGCGCCAGATCAAGTGGCTCGTATGTCAGGAATCGCCGAAGGCACTTGCCGCAGGACAGTCATCTGGCCGGGCGCGGGGCAAGCCGAAGGTGCGCAACCTGCGGACGGATGCCGGGCTTGTCCCCGAACGCGGGGCAGACCTGCGCAGGCAACGGATCCGCTCCCTCTTAGCCGTGACGGCAGCCCGGTTACGGGCGCGATAATGGGGCAGGTGGGATAGCTGCGGGAGGAGACCGACGGACCAATGACCGACCGCCAGATATTCACGTCCCGGCTGAAGGGCCGGCCGCTGCTGGACAGCGAGGGCATGACCATCGGCCGGATCCGCGACGTCGTGATCCTGCCCGCCGCCGGGACCGAACCGCCCCGCGCGCTGGGCCTGGTCGTGACGTTGCAGCGGCGCCAGATCTTCGTCAACCTCGGCCGGATCGCGGAAATCTCCGTTGATGGCGCGCACCTGCGCGGCGCCAACGTGGACTTGGACCGCTTCACCCGGCGGACCGGCGAGCTCCTGGCCTCTGAGCTGTACGGCAAGCGCACCGAGGCCGGGACGGTCGTCGATGTCGCCATCGTCCCCCGCGAGGAGCAGCGGGCCGGCTGGGTGGTCTCCGCGTTCGCCGTATCGCATGGCATGGGCCTGCGGCACCGTGGCACGACGATCGTGCCCTGGGACAAGCACCCGGAACTGTTCCGTACCGGGCCGCTGGCCGAGCAACTGGCCAGCCTGCGCGAACTGCAGCCGGCTGACCTCGCTTCCGCCGTCGAGGGCATGTCGGCCACCCGGCGCAGCCAGATAGCGGCTGCCCTGGACGACGAGGAACTGGCCGACCTGCTCGAGGAGATGCCCGAGGAAGACCAGGTCCGGCTGCTGGCTAGCCTCGGGCTTGAGCGCAGCGCCGATGTGGTGGAGGAGATGGAGCCCGACGACGCCGCGGACCTGCTCGCGGAGATGCCGGCCGAGCAGCGCGAACGGCTGCTGACGGCGATGGAGGCCGTCCAGGCCGCTGACCTGCGGCGGCTGCTGCGTTACGAACCGACGACGGCGGGCGGCCTGATGACCTCTCAGCCTGTCGTCGTCACACCGGAAATGTCCGTCGCCGAGGTGCTGGCCCGCATCAGGGACCGGGATATGCCGGTCACCTCGGCCGTGCAGGTGTACGTGTGCGAGCCGCCGATGACCACGCCGACCGGCCGCTACCTCGGCAGCGTGGGGTTCCAGCGGCTGCTGCGCCGGCCGCCCGCCACCGAGGTCGGCGAGTGCGTCGAGTCGAGCGTCTTCGTCCGGCCTGATCTGCCCGAGCCGGAGCTGGCGGCCCGGCTCGCCGCCTACAACCTCATTAGCGTCGCGGTGTGCGACGAAGACAGCCGCCTGGTCGGCGCCGTTACCGTAGACGACGTACTGGACCACTTGCTGCCCGTGGGCTGGCGGAGGACGGGAGACTGAAATGTCACGGCTTTCCCTTCGCCGCCTTAATGAGCGGGCCGATCTATCTGTTCCGCGCGGCTCCCCGCAGATGGGAGCCCGGTACGACGCCGACGCGTTCGGGCGGTTCGCGGAGGGGATGGCGCGGTTCCTCGGCACTGGGCGTTTCATAGTCGGCCAGACCGTGCTCGTGGTCGCCTGGATCATCCTCAACACCATCGGAGCAATCAAGCACTGGGATCCGTACCCGTTCATCCTGCTCAACCTGGCCTTCTCGACCCAGGCGGCCTACGCCGCGCCGCTGATCCTGCTCGCCCAGAACCGGCAGGACGACCGGGACCGGGCCAACATCGATCGCGACCGCGAGGTGGCGGCCCGGACCCAGGCCGACACCGAGTTCCTCGCCCGCGAACTCGCCGCCGTCCGCCTCGCCCTGGCCGACGTCGTGACCACGCACGACCTCGAGGACTCGCTGTCCCGGCTGGCCAGGCTGATCGGGGACCGGCCGCTCCCGAACGGTCACGACCCCGCCACACCGCCCGACGGGGAGTTTGCGCCCGACGACGAACCCGAAACGACCGGCCCGGCCGCGCCGCGTCCGTCCTGAGGCCGCGGCCGCCCGGCCTAGGCGCCCCAGATGGCGTCGAAGGCGCGCTGGTCCAGGGGGAGCAGCCAGCACGCGGTGATGTGCTCGACGGCGACGTCGTACAGGCCCACGGTGGACCAGCGATGGTCGGTGCAGCCGATGGTGGCGAAGCCGTCGGTAAGTGCGGCGATCCGGTCTCCGTCGCCGACGAGGACGTCTCGCCGCTTCATCCGGAACGTACGACCGGCGAGATCGCGTCGTCGCCGGAAGTAACCGAGGACCTCTTCCAGGCCGCGATAGGTCCCGGCGATGCGATTGTCGCCGGGGACGGTCCACGTGATCTCCGGGGCAAGGATCGGCAGCAGGGCCGCGGCGGAGCCGCCTGCGTAGAACTCGTTCTGCGCCCGGTGCATCCGGTCGAGCAGGGCGATGGCGGCGTCCCGGTTCATGGCTGGCGCGGGCGGCCGCCGGGCGCGCTGGCCTGTTCGAGGAGGTCCTGCACGACCTGCCGGTGCCGGGCCGCGATTCCGGCCCAGAGCCCGCGGGCGACGGGGTTCTCCAGGTGTATGAAGGTGGCGTAGAGCAGGGTGCGCGACCGGCGTTCGAAGAGCAGTTCGCCAGACAATCCGAGGCGTCCATCGGCGCCGAGAAGCGTGACGTCCGGGGTGCTGCGCCGGATCTCCCAGCCGAGCACCGACTGGTCCGGCGGGGCGGGACTGGGCCGCAGACCTAGCCGGGACCACCCTTTGGACAGCGAGCTCCGTGTGCTGGCCGGCGCGCCTTCGAGCATGACCCGGGCCCACTGCTCGGCCGTACGATCCTGCGTCGGGCCGGTACCCACGACGAAGGCGTCCTGGTAATCGACGCGGGACAAGGTGCTCAGCCCGCGCGTGTAGGGCGGCGGCGTGACCTGGTGGACCCGGCCCGACGCCGCCATGGGCAGGTCGTCAGGGTTCTGGCCGGCGCCGAGCGCCTGCCAGCGCCGTCCGATCTCGCGCAGCATCGGCGGGAGCCTCATGCACGGCCTCCATCCATACAGTAGTGTATGGATGGAGGGTAGGCATCGTCCGCGGCGGTTGTCAACGCCAGGCGGGACGAGATAGAGATAGGCGATGGCCGCTCCGACCCGCACGCCTCGCAGCAAATGGATCCAGGCGGGGCTGCGGGCCCTGGCGGCCGGCGGACCGGACGCCGTGCGGATCGAGCCGCTGGCCCAGGCGCTCGGCGTGACCAGAGGCGGTTTTTACTGGCACTTCGCCGACCGGCGTGCGCTGCTCGAGGCGATGCTCGACACCTGGGAGCGGGCGACCACCGATGAGGTATTCGAGCTGGTCGAGAGCGAGGGCGGCGACGCCGCGGCCAAGCTGCGGCGGCTTTTCCCGCTCGCCTCCGCCAGCGTCGTGGCGGTCGACCTGGCCGTCCGCGACTGGGCCAGGCGTGATCCGGCCGTCGCCGGCCGTCTCCGGCGCATCGACAACCGGCGGATGGAGTACCTGCGCTCGCTGTTTGGCGCCTTCTGCCCCGACGCGGACGACGTCGAGGCCAGGTCCATGCTCTACTACTCGCTGATGACCGGCAATCACTTCATAGCCGCCGACCACGGCGCGCGCAGCCGCGCCGACGTGCTGGAACTGGCCCTGCGACGGCTCGGGGTGCAGTAGCGCCGCACGCCGGGCGACGGGTGCATTTTCCCGATGCTGATCAGCGCATCGGCAGGCCTTATTACTAATAGTTATTAAATATGCGTTACATCCGTATCGGCGGGCCAGTTGGGTCTTAAGGTCGCGCTGTCCAATATCGCGACGTCCGATATATAGTGAGATACGGATATCTAGGACTTCGGGGTGGGAAATGGGGCTCGTGGCGGGACTTCAGCCGGGGGACCCGCGTGAGATCGGGCCCTACCGGCTGCTCGGGCAGCTGGGCTCGGGTGGCATGGGACAGGTGTTCCTGGGCATGTCGGCGGGCGGCCGGCCCATCGCGGTCAAAGTTATCCGGGCCGAGCTTGCCGACGATCCCGAGTTCCGGACCCGGTTCCGGAGCGAGGTCGAAGCCGCCCGGAAGGTGAGCGGCCTGTTCACCGCCATGGTCGTCGACGCGGATCTGGACGACACGATACCGTGGCTGGCCACGGCGTACGTCGCCGGACCTTCGCTGGCCGAGGCGGTACACGGCCACGGACCGCTGTCGGCCCGGACATTGCTCGCCCTGGCCGCCGGGCTGGCGGAGAGCCTGAGCGCTATCCACGATGCGGGGGTGGTGCACCGCGACCTGAAGCCCTCGAACGTGCTGCTGGCCGAGGACGGGCCGCGGGTCATTGACTTCGGGATTTCCGAGGCCGCCGAGGCGAGTCCGGTCGTCGGCGCGAACGTGATCGGCTCGCCCGGGTATATGTCGCCTGAGCAGGTCATGGGCCTTGATATCGGTCCGCCCAGTGACATGTTCAGCCTGGGCGCGGTCCTCGCCTTCGCCGGCACGGGCGAGGGGCCGTTCGGTTCCGGGTCGAACGCCGCGGTGATCTACCGGCTGGTCAACAGCCCGGCCAACCTGCGCAAGCTACCTAATGAGGTGCGGGCGCTGGTCGGCAACCTGCTGGCCAAGCATCCGAACGACCGGCCCACGGCCTGCGAGCTGCTGGCCGTGGTGGGCGCGATCCAGCCCGCGAGGGGCTGGCTATCGGAATCGATCATCTACGGGTCCGCCGCAGGGCAGTCGGCCGCCGAACTCCTCAACGCCGCCACCGCGGGAGGCATTGTCCCGTTCGCCGGAGCGGCTGCCGGCCAGGCGGCCGCCGGGAGCAAGCGTCGGGCGCGGCACCGTGTGTCGCGGCCGATGGCATCGGCAGGCATTACCGGCGGACTGGTCGCGGCGTCCGCGGCGGCGGTGTTCGTCCTGACCGGCGCCGTCCCTCACCCGCCCGCTCCGCAGAGCGAACCGCGCGCCGGAGCCGCGCTGACCACGCCCACCGCGGCCGCACCTGCGTCCGTGACCCCCCGTCCGGCGTCATCGGCGTCCCCGTCGGCGTCGTCCCCGAGCGCGTCTATCAGTCCTTCGCTATCGGAATTCCTGAGCCCGTCCTCGCCTGCGACCGTGACGCCGTCCAGGAGCCCGGCCCCGGCCCCGTCCAACCCCCCGGCCCCGTCAGGGTCCCCGGCCGGGCCGGCATCCCCGTCGGCACCGGCATCCTCCTCCGCCCCGGCGTCCGCGTCGCCGACCGCATCTTCCTCTCCGACGGCCAGCGCGTCGCCCTCTCCGTCCGCGTCGGCGAGCACACCGCCGCCAGCGTCGCCCACTCCGACCGAGAGCGCGTCTCCTTCCTCCTCGCCCTCCCAGAGCGCGTCGCCGATTTCTTCCGCGTCAGTGAGCCCGAGCGCCTCAGCGTCCTGAGGACGGCCGCTCCGCTCGGACCAGGGTGTCGATGGCCGTGGCCGTGCCGCCGTCCCGCTCGACGGTGCGGCGGGCCCGGCCGGCCCGCAGGATGTTCAGCCCGGCCAGTTCGGCGGTTATGGACTCGGGGGTGTAGAGCACGTCCGGGGTCTGCGGGCCGCCGTCCCCGTCGGTGAGGTTGGCCAGGTCGTAGCCGACGACGAGCAGGGTGCCGCCCGGAGTCAGCGCGACGGCCGCGCCGGTCAGTACCTTGGCTCGCAGCGACGCGTCTACCTGGAGGTACGCGACGAGCACGAGCTCGAAGGCGTCCCGCGCCGGCGCATAGTCGCCCAGGTCGGCGACCACCCAGTCGACTTGATCGTCGCCCACCCCGCGTGCGGCGCTCAGCTGGCGCGCCTTCTCCAGTCCGGCCCGGGAGAAGTCGACCGCGGTTACCGACCAGCCCTGCTCGGCGAGCCAGACCGAGTGACGGCCAGCGCCGGCCGCCAGGTCAAGGGCACGCCCGGCCGGCAGTCCGGCCAATTCCGCGACCACGAGCTCGCTGGGCTGCGTACGTACCTGAAATTCGGTGCCGGAGTAGCGCTCGTCCCATCGCTGCTGCCAATCCACGCGGTCACTCTTCCCGATGACGCCGCAAATCGGCAACCCGGGATCTTCAGGAAGCCGAAGACCTGCCCGGGGGAGCGCTGAACGTGAGCCCGTCCAGCGCGATCACCGGTCCGGACCGCCGGCGGAGCTCGATCAGCTCCGGCGAGGCCGCTTCGCCTACGGCCCCGGGGCTTGGTTCTTCGACATTACCGTCACGGTGTCCGCCATGTTCTGGCGGTCCCCCGTGAAAAGTGATATCACAATAGTATTACCGTGCAGGAAATTTTGCCGCGAGCGGACAATGCTGGAGGTCAGGTCATGACTGTTGCTGGCGATGATGGTACGGATGGGGCCGCAGGGCCGAAGCTGGCCGGGCCCGACCCCGTGGATGCGGCCAGGGTGCGCACGCCACCGGGTCCGGGGCCTGCGGATGGGAGCGGAGCGGCCATGCTGGCGCGACCCGGGCCCGCGGCGCAGATCACAGAGTACGCCGCGACCACGCTGCCCGGCTGGCCGGTCTTGTGGGGTTCGCTTATCGGCCTCGCCGCGGGCATCGCGCTGGTCACGGTCGGCGGATCGGTGGCCGTGATCGGCGCCGTGGTGATAGCAGCCGCCGCCATCCTGGGCGGAGGCCTGACCGCGGTGGCGCCGGGTGAGGCCAGGGTGATTCAGCTGCTCGGACGCTACACCGGCACGATTAGGGCCCAGGGGCTGCAGTGGGTGAGCCCGGTGACCAAGCGGCACAAGATCTCGACCAGGGTCCGCAACCATGAGACCGGCCTGGCCAAGGTGAACGACGCGGAAGGCAACCCGATAGAGATCGCGGCCGTCGTCGTCTGGCAGGTCGCCGATACCGCCAAGGCGCTCTTCGGCGTGGACAACTTCACCACCTTCGTCGCCATCCAGGCGGAGACCGCGGTCCGGCGGGTGGCCGGGAGTTATCCCTATGACAGTCACGACGGGAAGATGTCGCTGCTTCAGAACGCTGAAGAGATTACCGCCGCGCTCGTCGCCGAGATCGCGGACCGGGTCCGCCCGGCCGGCGTGGAGATCATCGAGGCCCGGCTGACTAGGCTGGCCTACGCGCCCGAGGTAGCGACCGTGATGCTGCGCCGTCAGCAGGCTGGCGCGGTGGTGGCCGCCCGCCAGCGGATCGTCGACGGTGCGGTCGGCATGGTGGAGGCCGCCCTGGACCGGCTTTCCGCCGACGGAGCCGTGGATCTAGACGAGGAGCGTAAGGCCACCATGGTCAGCAACTTGCTGGTTGTCCTGTGCAGCGAGCATCCGACTCAGCCCGTTATCAACACGGGAACGCTTTACCAGTGACGCTGCCGGACGCCGGTTCCGGATGCCCCCGGCGTGGTTATCGTGGCTGAGCGCAAGCCGATCCTGCTCCGGCTTGACCCGGCCGTGCATGACGCGCTGGCCAAATGGGCGGGCGATGAGTTGCGCAGCACCAACGCTCAGATCGAGATGGTGCTGCGCCGGGCACTGATCGAAGCCGGACGGTACCCGGCCAAGGTCTCACCGCTGCGCGGCCCCGGCCGCCCGCGCAAGCGCGACGGCAGCCCCGGCACCCCGGATAGCCAGGGAACGCCCTAGCCGCTCTGCGGCGAGGTCCGCGAACACATAGTCGGTCTCCGCCGCGAAGGCCCGGCGCTCCAGCATGACCGCCGCGACGGACGCCGAGCACAGCCCCCCGAACGGTTCCCACACCACGTCACCGGGTTCGGTTACCGCGGCGATCAGGCGTTCCATGAACTCAAGGGGCTTCTGGTTCAGATGCGCCGAACTGGCGGAGGTCGGGTGGTGCACCCGCGGCGCGGCGCGGCGCAGGGTGCCCTTCAGCCGCTCGTCGTCCTGGAGCGGCCCCCGCGACCAGACGTTGGTCACGCCGTGGGCGTGCCGCCATCGGTACCGCAGAGCGTCCCATTCCTTGGCGGTGACGGGCTGCTCGCCGTCGAGTGAGTAGTACGGCCAGCCGGACGGACGGCCGTGCCTGTTCGCGTAAGCCGCGAGGCGCTCGGTCATTTCCCCGGGCGGCCAGTACCAGAGCCAGTCCGTGGTGAGGTACTTGCGGGTAGCCGCGTTCTTCACCCCGCAGGCCTCGTTCGCCTTCTGCAGCGGCAGTCCGGACCTGGCCCATTCGTGCCGGATCCACTGCTTCACCGGCATCGGGCCGTCGGGGCCGGTAAAGGTGCACGTCCGCTGATACAGCGCGCACACCTCCGTCACCACGGGGAACTGCCTGATCGTCTGCCCGTTCACGTTGCCGGCGATGTGCGCCAGCCCCTTGTCCCAGACGATCAGCTGGACGTAATCCCAGCCGTGCGCCGTAAGCACCGGGTGCACGCTGGCCCACCCGATCTCGGTATTCCAGAACCACAGCGTGGTGGCCGGCCCCGCGGCCGCCGACCAGGCCTCGATGTGCGGGCGGTACCAGTGCGGGAGAGCGTCCGCGCCAACGGTGTCGCCGTGGAACCCGCGCACGCCGTAGGCACCGTCGCTGATGATGGTCCCGGGCGCGGGCCAGGTCCGGTAGGCGTCGAGCGCATCGCCGCGAAATAGCTCAAAGCCTGCCATGGGCTAGCACTCTATGACGTTGACGGCGAGCCCGCCACGCGAGGTCTCCTTGTATTTGTCCAGCATGTCGCGGCCGGTGACGCGCATGGTGGCGATGGCTTTATCGAGCGAGACGAAATGGCGCCCGTCTCCGCGCAGCGCGATGCGGGCCGCGTTGATCGCGGTCACCGACGCGACCGCGTTCCGCTCGATGCACGGCACCTGGACCAGGCCGCCGATCGGGTCGCAGGTCAGCCCGAGGTTGTGCTCGATGCCGATCTCCGCGGCGTTTTCCACCTGCTCGGGCGTTCCGCCCAGCACCTCGGCCAGCGCGCCGGCCGCCATCGAGCAGGCCGACCCGACCTCGCCCTGGCAGCCGACCTCGGCGCCCGAGATCGAGGCGTTCTCCTTGAACAGGCCGCCGATCGCCGCCGCGGTCAGCAGGAACCGCGTCACGCCTTCCGTGGTTGCGCCGGGCACAAACCGGTCGTAGTAGTGCAGCACGGCCGGGATGATGCCGGCCGCGCCGTTGGTGGGCGCGGTGACGACCCGGCCGCCTGCTGCGTTCTCCTCGTTGACGGCGAGCGCGTACAGCGTCACCCAGTCCATGGCGCGCAGCGGGTCATCGTCGTTGCGCTCGCAAGTGAGCTGCCGGAACAGGCGCGGCGCTCGGCGCGGCACCTTCAGGCCGCCGGGCAGCATGCCATCGGTGCGGCACCCCCGCTCGACGCAGGCCCGCATCACCTGCCACAGCTCAGCCAGGCCCGCGCGCACCTCTAGCGCGGTCTGGCCGAGGGCCATCTCGTTCTCGAGCATGATCCCGGAGATGGGCAGGCCGCTGCGGGCGGCGTGCGCGAGCAGTTCAGCGGCCGTCGTGAACGGATACGGCAGCACCGGGCCGTGCTGCGGCGATGCGGTCACGGTCCCGTTCTCTTCGCAGACGAAGCCGCCGCCGACCGAGTAGTAGGCGCGCTCCCGGATCTCGGCGCCCTGGTCGTCGTAGGCGGTGAAGCGCATGCCGTTCGGGTGGTAGCTCAGCTTTTTCCTGCGGTTGAATTCCAGGTGCTCGGCCTTGGTGAAGCGGATCTCGTGCTCGCCGAGCAGCCGCAATGTCCCATGCTGGGCGATGGCCTGCAGCCGGGCCGGTATCGCGTCCACGTCGACGGTGGCCGGCCGTTCGCCTTCGAGTCCCAGCAGGACCGCCTTGTCGCTGCCGTGTCCCGGTCCGGTCAGGCCCAGCGAGCCGTACAGGGCCACGCGTACCGTCCGCACGCGCGGGGTGAGGCCGTCGTCGCGCAGCCCCTCGGCGAACATCCTGGCCGCCTTCATGGGGCCGACCGTGTGCGAGCTGGATGGGCCGATGCCCACCTTGAACAGGTCGAAAGCGCTGATGGCCATGATGTCAGTGGAAGACGACGGTGCGGTCGTCGTTGAGCAGGACGCGGTGCTCCGCGTGCCAGGTCACCGCGTGCGCGAGGACCTGAGCCTCGACGTCACGCCCCGCCTCGGCCAGCCGCTCGGGCGGCAGCGTGTGGTCCACCCGGATCACGTCCTGCTCGATGATCGGCCCCTCGTCGAGGTCGGGTGTCACGTAGTGGGCGGTGGCGCCGATCAGCTTGACGCCCCGCGCGTGGGCCTGGTGGTAGGGCTTGGCACCCTTGAAGCTTGGCAGGAAGGAGTGATGGATGTTGATCATCCGGCCCTCCACCCGCTTGCAGATCTCGCCGGACAGGATCTGCATGTAACGGGCGAGCACGATGAGCTCGGCGTCGGCGTCCTCGATCACGCCGAGTAGCTGGGTCTCGGCGGCCGTCCTGGTGCCCGCGGTGACCGGGATGTGGCAGAACGGGATCCGGTAGGACTCGGCGAGCTCGCCGAAGGTGTCATGGTTGGACACCACCCCGACGATGTCGACGGGCAAGGCGCCGGTCTTCCACCGGAACAGCAGGTCGTTCAGGCAGTGGCCGAGCCGGGAGACCATGATCAGGGTACGGACGCGAGCAGCCTGGTCGTGAAGCTGCCAGGACATCTGGAACGCCTCGGCCACCCAGGAGAAACCGCGCTCGAGTTCGGCCAGCTGAAGTTCCGGGGCCCGCGGCACGCCAGGCGGCGGCACGGTGAAGTGGACCCGCATGAAGAACCGGCCGCCAGGACTCTCCCCGTACTGCTGGCTGGCCAGGATGTTCCCCGAATGCTGGACCAGGAAGCTGGACACCGCGTACACGATCCCCGGCCGGTCCGGGCAGGAAAGCGTGAGCACGTACTCCCGGCCAAGCTCAGCGCGCATCACGTCACCTCGATGTGTTGCATATAGCACAACTTATATCGCTATATGCAACAATAGTGCGTCCCGGCGTCCCCTCCGGTCAAGACAGGGAGCGCCCCGCCTTTGTCTGCAGTTTCTGGGGCTATAACCCCAGAAACTGCAGACAAACCGGCCCGATGCGAGGGGCGGGCGACGGTCGAGGCGGATAGTGTTGCGCTATGAGCAACAACGACCCAGGGCCGGTCCAGTCGGTTAACCGGGCGGTATCCATCCTGGAGATCCTGGCCCGGGACGGGGAGGCCGGGGTGACCGAGGTGGCGCGCGAGCTCGGCGTGCACAAGTCCACCGCGTCCCGGCTGCTCAACGCCCTGAACCGGCGCGAGCTCGTGGCTCAGGACGCCGCGCGGGGGAAGTTCCGGCTCGGGATGGGCCTGGTCCGGCTGGGCGGAGCGGCCGCCCGGCGGCTGGACGTGGTCCAGGCCAGCCGCCCGGTGGGCCGGGCGCTGGCCGCCGAGGTGGGGGAAACGGTCAACCTCGCCATCCTGGCGGGCCGGGACGCGCTCTACCTGGACCAGGTGGCGGGACCGGCGGCGCTTTCGCCGCACAACTGGGCCGGGCAGCGCATTCCGCTGCACGCGACCTCGGACGGCAAGGTCCTGCTGGCCTACCTGTCCGACGCGGAGCTGGCCGAAACCCTGACGCAGCCGCTGCGGCGCTTCACCGCGCACACGGTCACCGACCCGGGTGACCTCGCCCGGACGCTCGAAGAGGTCAGGCAGCGGGGTTACGCGACCGCGGTCGAAGAACTCGAGGCCGGGCTCACCGCCGTGGCGGCGCCGGTCCGGGACGCTGAGGGACGCGTGGTCGCGTCGATCAGCGCCTCGGGCCCGAGCTTCCGCGTGCCGGTCGAGCGCATCCCGGCCCTGGCCGGCTCCGTCCGCCGGGCGGCCGCAGAGATCTCCGGCCGCCTCGGCTGGGCCGAGACGGCGGGCTAGCCCCCGGCTCACGGCGGCGGGCTAGCCCCCGGCTCACGGCGGCGGGCTAGCCCCCGGCTCACGGCGGCGGGCTAGTCGCCCAGCTCACGGCGGCGGCGCTGGACGAAGTCGTCGAGCTCGGCGCGGATGGCGTCATCCAGCGGCGGCGGCTGGTAGGACTCCAGCTTGGCCCGCCAGATGTCGCCGGCCCGGGCGGCGGTGTCCTTGCCGCCGAGCTTCAGCCAGCGCTCGAAGTTGGCGGTGGAGGACAGCATCGGGCGGTAGAAGCACTCCCGGAAACGTTCCATCGTGTGCTCGGCGCCGAGGAAGTGCCCGCCGTGGCCGACCTCTTCGTGCGCGCCGAACGCCAGCGAGGCCTCGGTGATCTCAAGCGGGGTGAACTCGACGCGCAGTTCGCGCAGCAGCTCGATGTCGATGATGAACTTCTCGTAGCAGCTGACCAGCCCGCCTTCCAGCCAGCCAGCCGCGTGCATGACGAAGTTGGTGCCGGCCAGGAAGGTCGGCAGCAGCGTCATCAGCGCCTCGTACGCGGACTGGGCATCAGCCGTCTGCGAAGAGTTCAGGCCGCCGCCGGTACGGAACGGCAGCCCGTAGTGCCGGGCCAGCTGGCCGGTGCACAGCAAGCCGATCGCGGATTCCGGCGTGCCGAACGACGGCGAGCCGGACTGCATGTCGATGTTGGACAGGAACGAGCCGAAGATCACCGGCACGCCGGGCCTGATCAGCTGGGCCAGCGCGATCCCGGACAGCGCCTCGGCGAGTTGCTGCGCCAGCGCGGCCGGGATCGTCACCGGCGACATCGCGCCCATCAGCAGGAACGGCGTCAGTACCACGGGCTGGCCGGCGGCGCAGTACTCGAACTGGGCGTCCAGCATCCGGTCGTCCCAGCGCAGCGGCGAGTTGCAGTTGATCAGCGAGATCGTCGCCGGCGTCTGCTCGATGACCGAACGCCCGCCGAACAGGATCGACGTCATCGCGATCGTGTCGGCGGCGTTCGGCCCGGAGACCACGTTGCCCATGTAGATCTTGTCGGTCAGCGTCTGCAGCGCGTAGATCATGTCCAGGTGCCTGGAGTCCAGCGGCGCGTCGTTCGGCTCGCAGATCACGCCGCCGGCCGAGTCGAGCTCGTCGTAGCCCTGCGACAGCATGGCCAGCTGGCGGAAGTCGTTCATGGTGGCGTCCCGGCGCACGTCGCCCTCGCGGACGAACGGGCAGCCGTACACCGCGCTGAACGCCATGTGGTCGCCGCCGATGTGCACGTTGTGGGCGGGGTTGCGGGCCTGCACGTCGAACTCGCGCGGCGCCTTCGCCACCTGCTCGAGCACGAAGTCCGGGTCGAGCTTGACCACGTCGCCGTCTACCTGCTGGCCGGCCTTGGCGAACAGCTCGACGGCCTCGGGCTTGGCGAACTGGATGCCGATCTCGGAGACGATCCGCTGCCAGCCGCGCTCGAGCACCGCGATCGAGTCGGCGGAGAGGATCTCGTACCTCGGCATCGTGTTGACGAACATCGAGCTTCACCGTGCCTTCAAGAGCTCGGGCGGGAACTTGACCGATCTTAAACCGGGACCTTACGATCACATAGTAGAACTCGGTCCCATAAAGTGGAACACGCCTCAATGAATGAGTAAGCAGGGATGAGCAACCAGAACGGCACTCAAGCGGTCGACCGGGCGGCGCGCTTGCTCGCGGAAGTTGTGCACTCGGCGGACCCGATGACGTTCACCGGGCTGAGCACGACCACCGGACTGGCCAAGTCCACCACCTCCCGGCTGCTGCTAGCGCTCGAGCGCAACGGGCTGGTCCGGCGCGACGACCACGGCCGGTTCCTGCCCGGCGAGATGTTCGTGAGCTTCGCCTGGCGCGGCGGCGCCGAAGCCGGGCTGGTCGCGGTGGCCCAGCCGTTCCTCGAGCGGCTCGGCAAGGCGACCGGGGAGACGATCAACCTCGGCGTCGCCAGCCACGGGCTGGTCGAGCAGATCGCCCAAGTCGACAGCACCTACCTGATCGGCGGGACCAACTGGGTCGGCATGTCCGTGCCGCTGCACTGCTCCGCGCTGGGCAAGGTGCTGCTGGCCTACGGCACGGCTCAGCTCCCGCCGGGACCACTGGAACGGCGCACGGACAAGACGATCACGACCGAGACGGCGCTGCGGGCCGAGCTCGCGGGCGTACGGGCCCGCGGCTACGCGGTCACCGGCGAGGAACTCGAACCAGGGCTGATCGCCGTGGCGACCCCCGTCCGCGGTTACGACGGCTCGGTCGTCGCGGCGCTGTCGGTGTCGGCCCCGGTCAACCGGATGACCTCCGACGGCGTGCTGGCCGCCGCCGGCCAGTGCGCGGAGGAAGCCGCGGGCCTGTCCGCCGTCCTCGGCTACCGCCAGCGCGCCAGCAGGCAGAACCGGAAGGCAGGTGCCGCGTGACGACGGAGGAGCTGCTCAGTCAGCTGTACGACCGGACGCTGGTCGGCAACAAGCCCGCGGTGATCGAGCTCACCAACGCCGGGCTGGCCATGGGCCTCGGCCCGGAGACGCTGCTGTACGAGGCCCTGATCCCCTCGCTGGAAGAGGTGGGCGCCCGGTTCGAGCGCGGCGACTTCTTCGTGCCCGAGATGCTCATCGCGGGCAAGGCGATGGCGGGAGCGCTGGAGATCCTGCGTCCGCTGCTGGCCGAGACGGGCGCCCAGACGATCGGCAAGATCGTGATGGGCACGGTCAAGGGCGATGTGCACGACATCGGCAAGAACCTGGTCAACATCATGTTCGAGGGCGCCGGGTTCGAGGTCATCGACCTCGGCGTGCAGGTCGCGCCGGAGAAGTTCATCGAGGCGATCAAGGAACACCAGCCCGACATCGTCGGGTTCTCCGCGTTCCTGACCACGACGATGCCGATGTTCAAGGCCAACATCAACGCGCTGCAGAAATCCGGGCTGCGCGATCAGGTCATCGTCATGGTCGGCGGCGCCCCGGTCACCCAGGAGTACGCCGACGTGGTAGGTGCCGACGGTTACGCCGCCGACGCGTCCGCGGCCGTGGTCCGGGCCAAGGAACTGATCGCACGCCGCCGCGCGACCGTAAACGCCTGAGCAACAACGCTGGGGGAAGCAAAAGTGCACACCATCCTGTCCTCGGCGACCAAGACGGTCCGGATCGGCGAGGACCAGCCGTTCGCGATCATCGGCGAGCGGATCAACCCGACCGGCCGGAAAATCTTCCAGCTGCAGCTGCGCAACGGCGACCTGTCCCGGGTGGAGATCGACGTCAAGGAGCAGGTGGCCGGCGGGGCCATGCTGCTCGACGTGAACATGGGCACCCCGCTGGCCGACGAGGCCGCCCTGATGACCCGGGCCGTCACGCTGATCCAGGAACTGACCGACCTGCCGCTGGTCATCGACTCCTCGATCGTCGAGGTACTGGACGCTGGCCTGGCCGCCTACCAGGGCAAGGCGCTGGTCAATTCGGTGACGGCCGAGGACGAGCGGCTGGACGCGATCTTGCCGCTGGTGAAGAAGTACGGCGCCGCCGTGATCGGCCTGCCGAACGACGAGGAGGAGATCCCCGAGGAGCCGGCCCGGCGCGTCGAGCTGGCCCGCAAGCTCATCCACGTGGCCACGCAGAAGTACAAGATCCCGGTCGAGGACATCGTCATCGACCCGCTCGCCATGCCGGTCGGCGCCGACACGCTGCATCCCGAACGGACGCTGGAAACCATCGCCCTGCTCAAGGCCGAGTTCGGCGTGAACATGACGCTGGGGGCCTCCAACGTAAGCTTCGGCATGCCGGACCGGCACTCGATCAGCGCCGCGTTCCTGCCGATCGCGGCCAGCCACGGGCTGACCAGCGCTATCATGGACGCCCGCGCGCCGCAGGTCGTCCGCGCGGTCAAGGCCGCCGACCTGGTGCTGAACCGCGACGAGTGGGGCGCCGCCTGGATCGCCGCGCACCGCGCGCAGCTGGCCGCCCAGAAGGCGCAGGAGCAGGAGCAGGCGCACAGCCAGGTGCCACGTGAGCGTTGACGATGAGCAGGCACCCGGGCCCGTTCGGATAAATCTGCTTTTCAATGAGCGGCCCGTGCGGGTTCCGTACGGGGTGACCTTGTTCGACGCGGCCAGCTGGAACGGCATCGCGATCGACTCCACCTGCGGCGGCCACGGCACCTGCAAGAAGTGCCGGGTCAAGATCGCGGTCGACCCGCCCGCGCCGACCAGCCTGGACATCAGGGCCTACAGCGCCCAGGAGATCAAGGACGGCTGGCGGCTGGCCTGCCGGACCCCGGCGACGCGGGATACCCAGGTCGAGGTGCCGCCGCTGACCACCCGGCCGAAGGCCGCGACCGTGGGCGTAGGGCGGCAGGTCATCTTGCGCCCGGCGGTGCAGAAGCGCTACCTGGAGCTGACCGAGCCGAGCCTGGCCGACCAGGCCAGCGACGTCGAGCGGGTGCTGGCCCAGCTGGAGGACCTGGAGCCGCGGGCCGAGCTGGCCGTGCTCAGGACGCTGGGCCGGACGCTGCGCGAGGCGGACTACAAGGTCACCGCGGTGGTCGTCGACGACGTGCTGATCGCCGTGGAGCCCGGCGACACGACCGGGCGCCGGTTCGGCATCGCCTTCGACCTGGGCACCACCACGGTGGTGGCGACCCTGCTCGACCTGTCCACCGGCACCCCGGTGGCGGTGGAGTCCATGCTGAACAAGCAGCAGCCGTTCGGCGCCGACGTGATCACCCGGATCAGCGCCACCATGATGGACCCGGGTGCCCTGGACAAGCTGCAGCAGCTGGCCCAGGAGACCCTGGGCGAGCTGGCCCTGGCCGTCTGCGCCCAGGGCGGCGTCCAGCCGGACGAGGTGTACGAGGTCGCGCTGGCGGGCAACGCCACCATGACCCACCTGGTGCTCGGCATCGACCCCGAGCCGCTCGGCATGGCCCCGTTCATCATGGCCGCCCGGCTGTTCCCCGAGGTGCTCGCGGCCGACGTGGGCCTGTCCGGCATCGTGCACCCGCGGGCCCGGGCGGTGGTGTTCCCCTCGTTCGGCGCGTACGTGGGCGGCGACATCACGGCCGGCCTGCTGGCCAGCGGGATGGACCGGGACGCGCGGGTGCGGCTGTTCATCGACATCGGCACCAACTGCGAGATCGTCCTGGGTAACCGGGAGTGGCTGGTGGCCACCGCCGCGCCGGCCGGTCCCGCGTTCGAGGGCGCCGCGATCAGGTGCGGGATGCGCGCCGCCGACGGCGCCATCGAGGTCGTCACCATGACGCCGGACGAACTGAGCCTCAAGGTGATCGGCGACGCCAAGCCGCAGGGCCTGTGCGGTTCCGGCCTGGTCGACGCGGTCACCGGCCTGGTCCGGGTCGGCCTGCTCGACGAATCGGGCCGGTTCATCAGCGAGGACGACGCCCGCCGCAGAGCGCCCGGCCTGGCCGGGCGGCTGACCAGCATCGGCAAGGAACGCGTGTTCGTGCTGCACTGGCGGGGCGCGGCGCCGCAGGACGCCATCTACCTGTCCCAGCGCGACGTCCGCGAGCTGCAGTTCGCCAAGGCGGCCATCGCGACCGGCTGGCAGATCCTGCTCGAGGAGGCCGGCCTGACCGCGGCGGACGTCAAGCAGGTGCTGCTGGCCGGGTCGTTCGGCAGCTACCTGTCGGCGGCCAGCGCGATCAGGATCGGCCTGGTCCCGAAGGTCCCGGTGCCCCGCGTCGTGTCCGCGGGCAACGTCGCGGGCGAGGGGGCGAAGATGGCGCTGCTCAGCCTGCGCGAGCGGGCCGGCGGCCTGGCGCTGCTCGAGGAGGTGAGGTATGTCGAGCTCTCCGACCGCGCCGACTTCAACGACCGTTTCATCGAGCAGCTGCCCTTCCCGGGCGCTTGAGGTCATTGCCTGCGGGGCGCTGGCCGGGCACGTCCGCGACATCGTGGCGCGCCGCGGCTGGCCGGTCGCCGTACGGTCCCTGCCCGCGGTGCTGCACAACCGGCCGCAGAACATAACCCATTGGGCCGAACGCAGCGTCGTGCGTGCCCTGGCCACCGGTCACCCCGTCGCGCTGGCCTACGCCGACTGCGGCACCTACGGCGCGCTCGATGAGCTGTGCGGCAGGTACGGGGTGCGCCGGCTGCCCGGACTGCACTGCTACGACGTGTTCGCGGGCGCGCCGCGGGTCGCGGCGATGTTCGAGACGGAGCCCGGCACGTACGTGCTCACCGACTTCCTGCTGCGCAGCTTCGAGCGCAGCGTGCTGGCCGAGCTCGGCCTGGACCGGTACCCCGAGCTGTGGGCGGACTACTTCGGGCACTACCGGCGGCTGGTCTGGCTGGCCCAGGAGCCCTCGCCGGCGCTGGCCGCCAAGGCCGAGCGGGTGGCGGCGATGTTCGGTCTTCCGCTGACCCGGGTCGAGACCGGCGTGAGCGGGCTGGAGCGCGCGCTCGCCGCACTGGTCGAGGAGATGCTCCCGTGACCGGCCTGGACGCGCTGCTGCGGAGCCCGCGGTATGAGGTGATCCCGGCCAAGGGCACCGAACAGGCGGTGCTGGACTGGGTCCCGGCCGGGATGACGCTGACGGTCACCGCGTCCCCGGTCAAGGGCCTGGACGCCACGATCGAGCTGACCGAGCGGCTGGCGGCCCGCGGCTACCGGGTGGTCCCGCACCTGGCGGCCCGTTCGGTGACCAGTGACGCGCACCTGGCCGGCATCGTCGGCCGGCTGACGGCCGCCGGCTGCGACGACGTGTTCGTGCCCGGCGGGGACGCGACGCACCCGGCCGGGCCGTTCGAGGGCGCGCTGCCGCTGCTCGAGCGGCTGACCGAGATGGGCCGCCCGTTCCGGCGGGTGGGCATCACCGGGTACCCGGAGAGCCACCCCAAAATCCACGACGACGTCACCGTCCAGGCCATGTGGGATAAGCGCAGGTACGCCAGCTACATCGTGAGCAACGTGTGCTTCGACGCGGCGGCGCTCAGCCGCTGGATCCGGCGGATCAGGACGCGCGGCGTCACCCTGCCGCTGTACGTGGGGCTGGCCGGGCCGGCCGAGCGCACCCGGCTGCTGAAGATGGCGGCGGTGGCCGGCGCGTCGGAGTCGGCCCGGTTCATCACCAGGCACCCGAGCTGGATCCTGCGGTTCTGGGTGCCCGGCGGGTACAGCCCGGACCGGCTGCTCGACCGCGCGGCCGCGGTGCTGACCTCGCCGGACGCGGGTGTGGCCGGCCTGCACCTGTTCACGTTCAACCAGCTCCAGCCGACCGAGCAGTGGCGCCGGGCGGCCCTGGAGCGCCTCGGAACCGACACACTATTGGCGGGATGATCACTATGACCGACACTCCGGCGCGGGCCAGCGCCGTCATCATCGGCGCGGGCATCGTCGGCAACAGCCTCGTGCACCACCTGGCGCTGCTCGGCTGGCGTGACCTCGTCCTGGTGGACAAGGGGCCGATGCCGAACCCGGGCGGCTCGACCGGCCACGCCTCCAACTTCATTTTCCCGATCGAGTACTCCAAGATGATGTTCGAGCTGACCGAGGACAGCACCGGGCAGTATAAGGAGCTCGGCGTGTTCACCCAGAGCGGCGGCATCGAGGTGGCTCGCACCCAGGAGCGGATGCACGAGCTGCGCCGGCGCTGCACGCAGGCCAAGGCGTGGGGCATCCCGGCCGAGCTGATCACGCCCGGCGAGGTGAACAAGCTGGTGCCCTACCTGGACGAGTCGGTCATCCTCGGCGGCGCGCACTTCCCCACCGTGGGCGTGGTCGACTCGCTGCGGGCCGGCACGCTGATGCGGGAACGGGCCCAGCAGGCCGGGGCGCTGACCGTGCTGGCCGGCACCGAGGTGTACGGCATCTCGGTCGACGGCGGGGCCGGCGGTGCCGGCGGTCGGGTGCGCGCCGTGACGACCAGCCAGGGCGAGATCGAGACCGGCAACGTCGTCATCTGCTGCGGCGTCTGGTCGCCGCGGATCGCCCGGATGGCCGGGGCCCGGCTCGCGCTCACCCCGACCGTGCACCAGATGATCAGCGTCGGCCCGATCGCGCTGTTCGCCGATACGCCCGGGGAGATCTCCTACCCGATCGTCCGGGACGTGGACACCAACATGTACGAGCGCCAGCACGGCGGCGACATGGAGGTCGGCTCTTACGCGCACCGCCCGATCATCGTCCCGCCGGACGAGATCCCGTCCATCGAGGAGTCGGTGCTCTCGCCCACCGAGCTGCCGTTCACCCAGGAGGACTTCGACCCGCAGCTGGAGCAGGCGCTCGAGCTGATGCCCGAGCTGCTCGGCGACGAGCGGGCCGGCATCAGGTACGCGATCAACGGCCTGATCTCGATGACCCCGGACGGGCACCCGCTGCTCGGCGAGATGCCCGAGGCCAGGGGGCTCTGGTCGGCCGCGGCGAGCTGGATCAAGGAAGGCCCGGGCTGCGGGCGCGCGGTCGCCGAGCTCATGTCCGGCCGGGTGTCCACCGTCGACGTGCACGAGGCGGACGCCGCCCGGTTCTACCCGTTCCAGGCCACCGCCGCGCATGTCCGCGGACGGGCGCACGAGGGCTTCAACAAGATGTACGGCATCGTGCACCCCGGTGAGCAGTGGGAGTCCGGCCGGCCGGTGCGGGTCAGCCCGGTCTACGAGCGGGAACGCGCCCTGGGGGCCGTGTTCTACGAGACGGCCGGGTGGGAGCGGCCGTTCTATTACCTGGGTAACGAGAACCTGCTCGACCGGTACGCGGGGCGGCTGATGGAGCGGCCGGCGGAATGGGAGTCGCGCTGGTGGTCGCCGGTCATCAACGCCGAGCACCTGGCCATGCGGGACGCCTGCGCGCTGGTCGACCTGTCCGCGTTCGCCGTCCTCGAGGTGTCCGGGCCGGCCGCGCTTGAGGCGGTGCAGGCGCTCGCGGTCGCGCAGTTGGACGTGCCGGCCGGCCGGGTGGTGTACACCTCCTGGCTGGATGAGGCCGGCGGGTTCCGGGCCGACCTGACCGTCATGCGGCTGGCCGCGGACCGGTTCCGGATCGTGACCGGCGGCGCGACCGGAATGGCCGACGCCAAGTGGATCAGCGACCACCTGCCGTCCGGGGCGTTTCTCGCCGACCTCACCTCGGCCTGGACCACGATCGGGCTGTGGGGGCCGCGCGCCCGGGACGTACTCGCCTCGGTGACAGCCGATGACGTGTCGCACGAGGGGTTCGCGTTCGGGACCTGCCGCGAGATCGAGATCGGCGGCACGGTGGTGCTCGCGTCCCGGATCTCCTACGTCGGCGAGCTCGGCTGGGAACTGCACGTGCCGATCGAGCAGGGCGCCCGGCTGTGGGACACCTTGTGGGAGGCGGGCCAGCCGCACGGGCTGGTGCCGGCCGGCATCGGCGTGTACGGCACCACCGGGCGGCTGGAGAAGGGGTACCGCGCGTTCGGGGCCGAGCTCACGCCCGACTACACCCTGGTAGAAGCCGGCCTGACCAGGCCCAAGGTCAAACCGCAGCCGTTCGTCGGCAAGGACGCGTACCTGCGGCAGCGGGCCGAGCCGCCGTGCGCGGTGCTGTGCACGCTCACGGTGGACTCGCACGCCGCCGCGGACGGTTCGCTGCGGTACATGCTGGGCGGCGAGCCGATCCTGTCGCTCGCGGGCGAGCGCCTGGTCGACGCCAAGGGCCGTCCCTCGTACGTGACCAGCGCGGGCTCGGGCCCGTCGGTAGGCCGGCACCTGCTGATGGCGTACCTGCCCGCCGAGTTCGCCGTCGAGGGCAGCTCGCTGCTGGTGGAGTACGTCGGCGAGCAGTACCCGGTCACGGTCGCGGTAGCGGGCGCCACCCCGCTGTTCGATCCCTCGAACGCGCGGATCAGGAGCTGAGCCGGCTATGGAGATACTCGTCTGCGTCAAACGGGTCCCCACCGTGGGCGGCAAGATCGCGGTGACCCCGGATGGGCAGGAGGTCGACACCCGGCTGTCCGGGTTTTCCATCAGCCCGCACGAGGAATGCGCGGTCGAGGAGGCAGTGCAGATCACCGAGCGGACGGGTGGCTCGGTGTCGGTGCTGACCCTAGGCCCCGAGGCGGCGATCGAGCAGCTTCGCGGGGCCCTCGCGCTCGGCGCCGGGCGGGCGGTCCTGCTCGAGACCGACGGCCGCGAGTTCGGCCCGATCGCCACCGCGGCCGCCATCGCCGCCGAGGTCCGGACGCACTCCTATGACCTGGTACTGCTCGGCAACGAGGCGGCCGACACCGGCGACTACCAGGTCGGCATCCGGCTCGCGCACGAGCTCGGCTGGCCGGTAGCCACCGGGATCAAGGACCTGTCGGTGTCAGCCGGCGGCGTGGTCGCCCGCCGCGAGTACCGCGGCGTGGACGAGTCCTACGAACTGCCGCTGCCCGCGGTGGTCACCGTCAAGGAAGGCATCAACCTGCCCCGGTACCCGTCGCTGCCGGGGCGGCTGCGGGCCAAGCGCGCCCCGGTCGAGCGCACGTCCCCGGCCTGGGCGGCCGAAGGGCTGCGCAAGGAAGCGCTCCGCGTGCCCGCGTCGGCCAAGCACCAGGCCACCGTGCTCGGTCGGGGCGCCGGCGCGGTCCCTGAGCTGGTCCGGGTGCTAGCCGAACTGGGGGTGCTGTCATGACCGTCCTCTGCCTGGCCGAACTCGACGGCTCCGATCCCGCGGACGCCTCGCTGCGCGCCGTGACCTTGGGCCGGAGCCTGGGTGATCCCGCCCTCGCGGCCGTCGTGTTCGCGGATTCGGACGCCGTGCCCGCCGCCGCGCTGGCCGAGTACGGCGTCACCGACGTGTACGTGATCGAGCCGGGCACGCTGGACGGGTACGCGCCGCAGGCCTGGGGCCGGGTGCTGGCCGGGCTGGCGGCGGAAACCGGCGCGACCGCGGTGCTGGCGGCCGGCACCGACCGGGGCAACGAGGTCATGGCCCACCTCGGCGCGATCACCGGCCTGCCGATGGCCGCGAACTGCACGCTGGTCACCCCCGACGGCGGGCGCACGCACCGGCTCGTCCGGCACCGCTGGGCCGGGCTGCTGTTCGAGGACGCGGTCATGGAAGCGCCCATTGCGCTGTTCACCGTGGCCACCGAAGCGGTCGCGCCGGTGCCCGCGGATACGCCAGCTTCCGTCCGGGTGCACGTCCACAAGCCCGAGCTGGCCGAGGCCGACCTAACGGTGCAGGCCACCGAATCGGCCGGGCGGAGCGGCGGCGTGTCGCTGGCCACCGCGCGGGTCGTGGTGGGCGGCGGCCGCGGCGTCGGCGGCCCCGACGGCTTCGCCCCGCTCGAGGAACTGGCCGAACTGCTCGGCGGCGTGGTCGGCGTCTCCCGCGTGGTCACCTCCGAGGGCTGGCGCCCGCACCGGCAGCAGGTCGGGCAGACCGGCACCAAGATCACCCCGGAGCTCTACCTGGCCTGCGGTATCAGCGGCGCCATCCAGCACATCGCGGGCTGCGCGGGCGCCAAGCACATCATCGCGATCAACACCGACCCGGGCGCCCCCATCCTCGCGCACGCCGACTACGCCGTTATCGCCGACCTGCATGAGGTCATCCCAGCGCTGGTGGAGGCGCTTCGCGCCCGTTGAACTCAGCCGGCCGTGGCCCGGTTGGCGGACTCGGCCAGCGAAGCGACGGCCAGGGAGCCGGGCACCGGCGAGGTCCGGGCTCTGGGGACCAGGGCTGGCAGGTCGGAGGGGGGCGGGACGGGCAGGTGCACCCGGCCGCGCCGCCGTCGCTCGCCCACGCTGACCTGGACGCGCTGCTGGTAGGGGCCGCCGTCGACGTATCCGTGCCGGACGATCCCGGCCCAGATCTCTTCCGAGACCACGAGCACCAGCGGTGCCTCCGGAGCATCCCGCAGCACCCGCTTCACGGTCGGCGCTTCTAGCAGCCGGAACGCGACATCGATGTCGTCGCCGTAGAATCCCCATCCGTCGTCGTGTACCTCGCCGGCGTGCACTACCGCGCGCAGCCGCATCCGCAACTCGGGCTCGGCCACGGCGGCGTTGTGCTCGGCTAGCAGGGCGGTCAGGGCCGGGATCAGCCGGCCGAGCAGGACGGTCTTCGGCACGTCGTCGTACGGCCGGATCAGGATCAGCACGCCGTCGCCGCGATCGGCCAGCTCTTCCAGATGCCGGGGACCAATCCCGGCGGTCCTGAGCGCCCGCTCCAGCAGGTCGTACAGGATGCGCCGGAGTTTGCCCTTGGCCGGATTGGTCCGCTTGGTGGATCCTTCGACGTCGACCGCGACGATCGAGCGGTACACCGGGCCGTCGCTCACCTGGGGCACCACCGCCAGCTGGCTCATCGACCCTCCTCCCGCCCGGATCGTCATCAGATTCCTATTTTCAGCATGACCCGGTAGGCGGGCGATTACCCGCTGGTGAACAAGCCGGGACTGCTGTGGACGGCTTTGCCTGGTCTCCGTCCGCTGCGTGTACGCCTGTGCGGCGGCCGCACAGTGGTGGACGCCCGTGCATGGCGCGTGCGCACGGCCCGCCCGCGGACACATATTGCGGCTGTGTACGGATTTTGACAAACTTGGACAGCTGTAATCATGGGGAGGACCAAACGGTGACGGCGATCAATCGCAACGCGACCCCGCCCGGCCCGATCACCGAGCTTTACGACCGGCTCGACGAACTGCATCTCAAGGCTGGAAGGCCGTCCATGCGGGAGATCGCCACCCGGGCTGGGCGCGGCCGGATCAGTTCCTCGACCGTGCACAATGTGTTCGCGTTCCGCAATTCGCGGGTACCGCGGTGGTCTTTCCTGGAAGAAATAATCAAGGTCCTGGCCGGGGATACCACGGTATTCCTGGCCTGGTGGCAAGCGGCCTGGCAGGCGGAAAACAACATCGTGACGCCGCGGGTCAGTGCGCCCGAGACCATGGCGCCGAACCCGGGCGTCGCGGGGCGGGCCCGGCCCGCGACGCCCGGCTCCTACCCGGAGATCTGGTCCGCGGAGGTCCCCTCCCGTAACCTGAACTTCACCGGCCGGGTGACGGAACTGGAGACGCTGCGGGCCAACCTCATCTTCCGCGGACGGCCTGTCCCGCCGGCTCAGGTCATCTCGGGGATGGGCGGCGTCGGTAAGACCGAGATCGCCACTGAGTACATTCACGTGCACCGGGACAAGTACGACATCGTTTGGTGGATCCGGGCCGAACATCACGACCGGATCCGGGACGCGCTGGTCAAACTGGGCGAGCGGCTGGAATTGCGGCTGGTCACGTCGGGCGGCCGGGACCGGGCCATCGCGGCGGTGCTGGAAGCGCTGGAGTCGGGGGTCCGGCCGAACTGGCTGCTGGTCTATGACAACGTGGCGGAGCCGCTGGATCTGCAGCGGTATCTGCCGACGTGCCGGCCGGGCGGCCACGTCATCATCACCTCGCGCCTGCAGACCTGGCCTGGCTACATCGAGGCGGACAGCATTGAGGTCCTTCCCTTCACTGAAGAGGAGGCCGTCAGCTTCCTGCGTCGCCGGGTGCCCGCCCTCGCCGCGGACCGGACCGTGCGCGAGAAGGAAGACGAGCAGCGCAATCACGAGGCCGGACGCCTGGCGGCCGCCCTCGGTCACCTGCCCATCGCCATCGAGCATGCGGCGGCCTACCTTACCGAGACCGGCCAGAGCGTCGGTGACTACCTCAGCCAGTTCGACCAGAACGCGCACCGGCTGCTCAGCGAGCAGCTTCCCGAGCTGCCGGAGGCCGTGTCGCACACCTGGACGATGTCCACCGCGCTGCTCACTCCCGATGCCGAGCACCTGTTCAACCTGTGCGCGTTCTTCTCCCCGGAGCCGATCGCGGGTGAGCTGCTATTGGAGAACGCCCACGCGGTCAGCGATCCGCCCGGGCTGCGCGAGTTCCTGTCCTCCTCGCTCCGGTTCCGCGCGGCGGCGAGTCAGATGCACCGGCTGTCCCTGGTCAAGGTGGACGGGGCCCGTGACCAGATCCAGATGCACCGCGTGGTCCAGGCGGTGACGAGGGGCCAGCTGCGGCAGTACCAGCACGACAGTTTCCTGGCCTACCGGGCGGCTGCGGATACTCTGCTGGCCGAGTCGAACCCGGGTAACCCGGACCGGGCCGCCAACGACGCGGTCTACGACATGTCGCTGCAGCACCTCGAATCCGATCGCACCTTCCTGCACAGCAGCAATCCAGCACTGCTCCGTCTCGTCATCGATCAGGTGCGGCGGCTGCACCTGCGCGGCAGCCACGCCGAGGCGACGCGGTTCGGGCAAGATGCCCTCCAGGTGTGGCGGGAGCGGCTCGGCGAGGAGGATCTCGAGGTGCTGACCATGGCGGTCGAGGTGGCGATCGCCATGCGGTCAGACGCCCATGCCGCGGACGCCCGCGAGCTCATGCTGAGCACACTCCGGGTTCTCAGGGAACGCCACGGCGAGGACCACGAGGTCACCCTGCTGTGCGCCAACACCTACGGGGCCGACCTGCGCAGCCGGGGCCAGCGCGCCGAGGCGCTCGACCTGGACCTCAGCCTGCTACCCCGGTTCGAGCGGGTCTTCGGCCCCGATCACCACCGGACGCTCAATGTCCGCAACAACATAGCCGCCGACTACCGTCGGCTGGGCCGCCACCAGGATGCCCTGGACGAGGACCGGAAGACCCTGCGCGATCGCCGTCGTATCTTCGGTCCCGACGACCCCATCACCCTGACCTCGCTGGATGCGGTGGCTCGCGATCTGCGCGACTTGGGCCACTACCAGGAGTCGCTGGATACCGCGCGCAAGGTGGTGGAGGGGTTCGCCGCGAGGCGCGGGCCGGAGAACCTCGACTGGCTTAACGCGCGCAAGAGCTTCGCAGCGGCGCTGCGCAAGGCCGGCTACCACTGGGACGCCCTGCAGGAGAGCGAGGACGTCGTCCAGCGCTACCGGGGTTACCTCGGCCTGGACCACACCTACACGCTCCGGGCCGCCGTCAACCTGATCAACGACCGGCGGGCGGTAGGCGAACTCGCCCGGGCCGAGGAGCTGGGCCGGGAGATCCTGGACCGGTGCCAGGCGGTCGGCTCCCCGACCGACCTGGCGTACGCGGCGCTGGTCAGCCTGGCGTCCGTGCTGCGCGCGGCGGGCGAGCCCGAGGAGGCGCTGCGCTACGACCGGCAGGCCCGGGACGGACTCATCAACGCCTACGGAGACGAGCACCCGTTCACCCTGGAGGCGACCATCAACTACGCCTCCGACCTGGCCGCCTGGGGTGATCTCGCCGCCGCGATCCGGGCCGGGCAAGAGACGCTGGCCAGGTGCCGCGGCTCGCTGGGCGAGAACCACCCGGTCACCCTGATGGCCGCGGCCAACCTGGCCCTCGACGAGCTGGCCTCGGGGAACGAGGCAGCGGCCGAGGAGATGCTCGCCGACGCGCTGCGCCGTTACACAGACATGCTGACCACGGAGCATCCCGAGGCCCGCGCGGCCCTGGCACGGAACCGGCTCACCGCGGAGATCGAGCCGTACTGAGCCGGGCCACGTCGCCGTGTACCCGGTCGCTCACGTGGGTGATGAGCTTCATCAGGTCGGCGCAGTACACCGAGGGGTGACGGAAACCCGCTCCGCTCCGGTAGCGATGCGGGTAGAGGCCGCCGCCGCAAACGCGCAGCACCGGACACCGCTGGCACTGCGCGGACAGGGCGTCGACGCCGATCTGCCGGGCCACTGTGGTCGGATGGCCGAGCGCCGCGTCGAAGGCGTCGGTGCTGACGTGCAATCCGGTCTCGGCCGCGCTCTCGTAGGTGGAGCTCAGCGAGTCGAGCTGCTTGATGGAGCCGTCAGTGTCGACCACGATGAGCGTACTCGGCCCCAGGCCCAGTCCCTCGACCGCGCCCGGGTTGCCCAGCACCAGCTGGATCAGCTCGGCGAACAGGCGGATCCGGGTCTCCTGCTCGGGCGCGGAGTACCAGCGCTCGAACACCGCGATCAGCCAGTCGGCGTAGCCGGTGCCGGGCGGCGGGCAACTCCAGTTCGCGTGCGGGAGCAGCAGGTCTACGGCGGGCGGCCGGAACGTCAGGAGGGCCTCGTAGGTAGCGACCGGATCGTTCTGCACGTCGATCGTGCACAAGATGCCGCTGTAGATGTCGCGGAAACAGGGTGAGCCGAGCAGGCGAAGGCCGTCGGCCACATCATCGAAGCTGCTGCGGCCGCTGGGATACAGGCGGTGGCGCGCGGTGGCCTCGGCGTCGCCGTCCAGGCTGACCCCGACGCTGATACCGAGCTCCGTCAGCGTCTGGAGCATGCGCGGGCGCAGCAGGGTGCCGTTGGTCTGGACGCCGATGTTGACCTGGGCCGGCACGGCGACGTGCAGCGATCGGGCTAGTCCGGTCAGCCATCCGGTCCCGGCCAGCAGCGGCTCGCCGCCGTGCAGGATCACGTCGACGCTGGGCAGATCATGGGCCCGGGCGTGCTCGCCAATGCGTTCGACGACGGTCCGGACGATCGCCGGTTCCATCCGCTTGGGCAGATTGGGCCAACCGCGGTCCGCCATCTCGTACACGTAACAGTAGGTGCACGAGAGGTTGCAGCGGCTATGAACCTTCAGGATGAACTGGTTGAAGGGCACCGGCTGGTGGCCGACGGCCCGCATCGCCGCGATGTTGAGATCCCGGTGCGGCCATGGAGCGGGATGCTCCGTCACGTGAACCAGCTCGGTCACGTGAGCCAAGTCGGTCACGTGAACCAGCTGGCCAGGTCCAGCGGGTCGGTCCGGCCGCTCAGGCGGGCGTGGACCTCGAACATGACCACTAGCCGGGTGGCGAGCGCGGTCTGGATCGGTGACGGCGGGAGCTGGTGCAACGCGAGCGCCAGGCCGGCCCAGGCGTCCGGCTGCGGGTCGGCGAAGTCGGCGATTCGTGCCCGGTAGGCCTGGATCGCGTCTTCGCTTTTCCCCTCGAGCAGGAGACGGTCGGGCTCGCTGAGCGGGAGTACCCCGTCGGCGCGCACTTCGCGGTAGCGGGCCGGCTCCAGGTAGCGCAGGTTCAGCAGCCGGCTCCGCAGGCCCGAGTCGACCTTGCGGACGTCTTCCTGAACCCAGGTCCGCGCTCGTCCCGCACCGGGTTCACCGCGCTGATAGGCGGCCGCGAGGTCCGCCACATCCGCCGCGTCGGCCGCCACGTGGCGGATCTGCCAGGTGAGCCAGTGGTCCAGGGCGACTTCCGCGGCGATCTGGCCAGCCTCGTCGGGTACCGGCGCCGACATCAGCTGTTGTCCCCGCGCCTGCAGGAGCCTGGCGAACCGGACGCCCTCCGGCGTCAGGCCGCCGGTCTGGAGCAGCGTCTGAACCGCCTGGCCAATGGTCGGCCGCCAGCGGGCGAAAAGCACCTGCGCCCGCAGGATGCCATCGCGATCGGTTTCCGCCTGCTGCTGGGCCTGCCAGAAGCGGACGATCCCGAGATGAGCGTAGACGCCCTGGAGGAGGCCGCTAGCGGGCCGCGGATCCTGGCGCCAAGGGGCGTACACGCATCGCTCGCCTGATTGGGTCAACGGCACTAGGTCAAGCAGGCCGCACAGCTTGACGTGCTGGAACTCGTGGACGAGAGTTTCGGCCAGGGTCACCTCGTCCGGCGGCCAGGACGTCGCGATCGCACCGAAGGCGGCCGGGGTGGTCGCGCTGACCAGGTCGGTATCGGAGCGGGGCGTCAGCGGGACGATGACCGAGATCGCCTCGGCCATCGGCTCGGCGGCCCAGCGGTGCCGGTCCACCAGGATCTGCCACGCGGACCGCACCCGCTGGCGCCAGCCCCGCAGTTCGCCCGCCGTCAGGACGCTGCGCATCGGCAGCGTGTAGCGGTCGAGGTACGCCTCGCCGGTCTCAAGTAGGACGGTCCAGGTCAGCCCGTCGGCGACCGACCGGATGGCCGGCGTCCCTGACCAGCCCGCCATCGCGGTGCCGGTGCCGTCGTCCGGGACGAGGAGCTGCCAGTCGGCGGAAACCCGGTCACCGACGGTCACCCGCTCGCCGTCGCAGCGCAGCCGGATCCAGGGCGGCCCATCCGCGATAAGCAGCGAACCGAGGCCCGGAAACCGGACCCGGTCGTCCCGGACCGGGACGTCGAGCTCGACGGGGAGGCCAGCCCGGATAGCGGCCGCGGCGACCAGGCACGCGAAGTGGCCGAAGTCGGCGGCGGTCCCCTGCTCGAGGTGGATCAGGGTGTCATGCACCCACCCGCCCAGGTGGGGCAGACCGAGCAGCCATTCGGCGGCACCGGGCGCCGTGGCCTGGAGCTGCGCCAGCTGGCCGTATCCGGCCCGGAAGGCGGCCGGCCCGGCCCCGGGCCCGACGGCTGCCTCGGCGATGGCGTGCAGCAGCATCAGGTGCTTGCTGCGCTGCGCAGTGCCCAGCAGTCGCACGGTAGCCGGGCCGCCCGCGCCGTTGGCCAGCTCGGAAAATGCGGCCTGCGGCAGGTGATGATTGGTAATCACGATGACCCTTCCCGCCCTGCCAGGGTCAGCTGCGCGCTAAATCCTCGCCTGAAACGAACTCAGCGGAATTCCGTTTTCCCTGAGCCGTTCCCGGTAGAGGGCAATGGAGTGCGCGAGGGCCGAAGAGCCCAGTTCGGCGAGACGGTTCACCGGAAGGTCGCGTACGTCCGGAATTACCGTCTCAATGTCTTTTTCCTGCGAGGTCATCACACATCACTCCGGATGGGATCACGGGATCACGGGACAGGCTTGAGGGGCCCGCTAGCTGTTACGACGCGCGGCGAGCCACCGTTGAATCATGCCAGCACGCGGGACTGCGGAGTCCCGTCAGACCGCATAGTTTAGTCCATGGTTGCTGATTGTTAGTGGACAGTTATGGACGACGGTGGACGCCATCGACGTTTCGAGATGAGCCCGACGCCTAATCGTATCGTATCAGTTTAATAAAGCGGGTACTCCCGCGATGTGGCATGTGATACATCCCAGGCCGTAAAATGGCGGCGCGTATATCTGCATAATTAGTTGATCAGAGTAATTTCACGGCCGCCGTTGTCCGGAGGCTGTCGCCGGGATGGTCTCGCGCCCGAAGTTCGGCCGCGCCTGCGGCCGGCATGGCCGGCGAGCGGCACTGGAGAATGCGCCTGTCCCTCGCGGGCGTGTTTGCGGACTCCGCCGGTTTGGCCGCGGAGACGGGCGTGACAGCGCCGCCCATCTTCGCCAGCGTCGATTATGGCGTTATCGGCGGCTTGCATAGGGTAATCCCGCCTTGGTTAACGCTCTGTGCGTCCGCTGAGGACACGCCCCCGCTCCGCCGGGTGCGCGATTGTCTCAGTGTGATCGTCGCGGGGATGGGAAGGTGAGAGATGGTCGGAACGCATGTTGAGCGCAAGGGATGGGGAACTTTTGGCGGCTACTGCCGTGTGGCCAGGTGACAGCTATCCGCTGGGGGCTACCTATGACGGGGCGGGGACTAACTTTGGCCTGTTCTCCGAGGTAGCGGAGCGGGTGGAGCTGTGCCTGTTCGACGAGAACGGTAAGGAAACCCGGGTCGACCTGCACGAGGTGGACGGGTTCGTCTGGCATGGGTATCTGCCCGGCGTCAACCCGGGTCAGCGCTACGGCTACCGGGTGCACGGCCCGTACCAGCCATCCGCCGGGCAGCGCTGCAACCCGCACAAGCTGCTGCTCGACCCGTACGCGAAGGCGATCGAGGGCGGCGTCGACTGGGGCCAGGCCGTGTTCTCCTATCCGTTCGGGTATCCGGACCGGCGCAACAATGCCGACTCCGCGCCGTACGTGCCGCGCTCGGTCGTGGTGAACCCGTACTTCGACTGGAACCTCGACCGGCCGCCGCGGACGCCCTATTACGAGACCGTCATCTACGAGACGCACGTCCGCGGCCTGACCAAAGAGCATCCGGTGATTCCGGAAGAGCAGCGCGGCACCTACCTGGGCCTGGCCCATCCCGCGGTCATCTCGCACCTGCAGGGGCTCGGGGTCACCGCGGTCGAGCTGATGCCCGTGCACCAGTTCGTCACCGACAGCCACCTCAGCGAAAAGGGGCTGGGCAACTACTGGGGCTACAACACCATCGGCTTCTTCGCCCCGCACAACGCCTACGCCGCCGGCGGCAGCCGCGGCGAGCAGGTACAGGAGTTCAAGACCATGGTCCGGGCCCTGCACGCGGCCGGGATCGAGGTCATCCTCGACGTGGTCTACAACCACACCGCCGAGGGCAACCACATGGGGCCGACGCTGTCCTTCCGCGGCATCGACAACTCCGCCTACTACCGGCTCGTGGACGACGACCGGCGCTACTACATGGACACCACGGGCACCGGGAACAGCCTGCTCATGCGGCACCCGCACGTGCTTCAGATGATCATGGACTCGCTGCGGTACTGGGTGCTCGATATGCACGTGGACGGGTTCAGGTTCGATCTCGCCGCCACCCTCGCCCGCCAGTTCTACGAGGTGGACCGGCTCTCCGCGTTCTTCGACCTGGTCCAGCAGGATCCGGTGGTCTCGCAGGTCAAGCTGATCGCCGAGCCGTGGGACGTGGGTGACGGCGGCTATCAGGTCGGCAACTTCCCGCCGCTGTGGTCGGAGTGGAACGGCAAGTACCGGGATACGATCCGCGACTTCTGGCGCGGCCAGCCCTCGAAGGTCCCCGAGTTCGCCTCCCGGCTCACCGGGTCCAGTGACCTCTACCAGCAGGACAGCAGGCGCCCGGTCGCCTCGGTCAACTTCGTCACCTGCCACGACGGCTTCACCCTGCAGGACCTTGTCTCCTACAACCACAAGCACAACGAGGCCAACGGCGAGGACGGCCGGGACGGCAGTGACGACAACCGGTCCTGGAACTGCGGTGTCGAGGGCCCGACCGACGACAAGGCGGTGCTCGCGCTGCGGGCGCGGCAGAAGCGCAACTTCCTCGCCACGCTGCTGCTGTCGCAAGGCGTCCCGATGCTGCTGGCCGGCGACGAGATGGGGCGCACCCAGCGAGGCAACAACAACGCCTACTGCCAGGACAACGAGATCTCCTGGGTGGACTGGGCGGTGCGCGCGGAAGAGGACCAGGCCCTGTTCGACTACGTCGGCAAGCTCATCCGGCTGCGCGCCGACCACGCGGCGTTCCGGCGCCGCCGGTTCTTCCGCGGGCAGGCGCTGCGCGGCGGCCGGAACCGGCTCGGCGATATCGCCTGGTTCACCCTGGCCGGCGAGGAGATGACCGACGAGGACTGGGAGGCGGGTTTCGCCAAGTCGCTCACCGTGTTCCTCAACGGGCGCGCGATCAGTGAGCCGGACCGGCGCGGCGAACGAGTCCAGGATGACTCCTTCTTGCTGCTCTTCAACGCCAGCGAGAACGACCTTCAGTTCGTGATCCCGCCGCGCCGTTACGGCGCGCGCTGGGCGACGGTCCTGGACACGGCGATAACGCTGCCGGAACTCCAAGACGAGGTTGTCGTCAAGCCAGGAGACGCGGTTACCTTGATCAACTACTCGATGCAGTTGCTGCGCCGTGGCTGAGTTCGGCCGGGCCGCTGGCACGCCTGCCTCCACGTACCGTCTCCAGCTCAGGGACAGCTTCGGGTTCGAGCGGGCCGCCGAGCAGGCTGGTTACCTGGCCGCGCTCGGCGTGACGCACGTCTACCTGTCGCCGATCCTGCAGGCCAATCCGGGCTCGGCGCACGGATACGACGTCGTGGATCATTCGCGGGTCTCGACCGACCTCGGCGGCGAGAACGCGTTCCGCGCGATGGTGGCGGAGTTTCACCGGCACCGCCTCGGGGTCGTGGTAGACGTCGTGCCCAACCACATGGCCAGGCCGACCCCGGAGTCGCTCAACCAGCAGCTGTGGTCAGTGCTCTACCAGGGCCGCAATTCCCCGTACGCGCACTGGTTCGATGTCGACTGGGACGCGCAGGACGGTCGGCTGCTGATGCCGATCCTGGGCGGCCCGCTGGAGAAGTGCCTGGATGATCTCATCATCGACACGGCGCTCCGCGACCCGGAGTACGCCGGGCACTCCGGGCCGGTGCTGCGTTACTTCAACCACGTCCTGCCGCTCAGGGACGGAATCGCTGACCTGCCCCTCGGCGTGCTGCTGGCCGAGCAGCACTACCGGCTGGCCGACTGGCATGACGCGGCGACTCAGCTCAACTGGCGGCGGTTCTTCGACATCGACACGCTCATCGCGATCAGGGTCGAGGATCCCGACGTGTTCCACGCCACCCACCAGGTACTGCTGCGGCTGGTGGCCGAGGGGCTGATCGACGGCCTGCGGATAGATCATCCCGACGGGCTGGCCGATCCGGCCGGGTACCTGCGGCGGCTGGCCTCGGCCACCGGCAACGCGTGGGTCGTGGCGGAGAAGATCCTCGAGCGCGGTGAGGAACTGCCCGACTGGCCCTGCGCCGGCACCACCGGCTACGACGCCCTCAACCTGGTCGGCGGGCTGTTCGTGGACCCCGCCGGGGCAGAGCCGCTGACCAGCGAATACGTCCGCTTCACCGGTGGCCAGGACAACTTCGCCGCGGTGGAGCGCGACGCCAAGCAGTACATCGCCGATGGCACCTTCGCCGCCGAGCTGGCCCGGCTCACCCGGCTGTTCGCCCGCGCGGACTACCCGGCCCTGGACAGCGTGAGCCCGGCGGACCTGCACGACGTCCTGGTCGCCCTGCTGGCGGAGTTCGGCGTGTACCGGGCCTACGTGACCCCCGGCCGGCCGCCGCCCGCGGCCGCGACGGCCGCGGTGTCGGCGGCCGCCTCCGCCGCGCGCGACCACCTGGCGGAGTACCTGCATCCGGCGCTCGACGCAGTGTGCGCCGCCGTGCTCGGTCTGGGCGGCGCGTCCGAGGACCCGGCGCAGCAGGCCGCCCGCGACGAGCTGATCGTGCGGTTCGGTCAGACGACGGGCCCGGTGCTGGCCAAGGGCGTCGAGGACACCGCGTTCTACCGCTGGTCACGGCTGGCGGCGCTGAACGAGGTGGGCGGCGACCCGGATGTCTTCGGCGTGAGCCCGGCGGAATTCCACGCCCAGGCCAGCCACCTGGCCGCGCGGTGGCCGGCCACCATGACCACGCTGTCCACCCACGACACCAAGCGGCAGGAGGACGTCCGGGCCCGGCTGGCCGTGCTCGCCGAATGGCCGCAGGAATGGGCGCATCAGGTCGCCGAGTGGCACGGCCTGGCGAGATGGCTCACCGACGGCGCGGCTGCGCAGGCCACCGAGCGGGCTCCCGAGCCCGACCTTGAGTACCTGATGTGGCAGACCCTGGTCGGCGCCTGGCTGATCGGCGGGGACCGCACGGCCGAGTACCTCGGCAAGGCCATGCACGAGGCCAAGACGCGAACATCATGGACCGTGCCCCGGCCGGGATACGAGTCGGCGGTACTCGGACTGGCCGACGCCGTGACCAGCGACCCGGAGCTGACGGCCGCCATCGCCGGCTTCGTGGCCAGGATCGCGCCCGACGCCCGGGTGAATTCACTCGGCGCCAAGCTAACGCAGCTCACCATGCCCGGCGTGGCAGACGTCTACCAGGGCTGCGAGCTCACCGGCCTGTCGCTGGTAGATCCGGACAACCGGCGGCCGGTCGACTACCTGCGGCGCCGGCGGCTGCTGGCCGCGCTGGAGGCCGGCCCGGACCAGGCGGCCGGCCTGGACGCGGAGAAACTGCTCGTGACCTCCCGCGCCCTGCGGCTCCGCCGGGAGCATCCGGACTGGTTCGCCGGCGACTACGTCCCGCTCGGCTGTGAGGGTCCGGCCGCCGAGCACGCGGTAGCCTTCCAGCGCGGCGGGCATGCGGTCACCGTCGTCACCCGGCTGCCCGCCGGGCTGCGACGGCGCGGCGGCTGGGCGGACACGGTCCTGCCGCTGCCCGAACTCCACTGGCGAGACGTGCTGACCGGCGTCAGGCACGCGGGCCTGCGGCCGCCGCTAGCCGAGCTGACCTGGCGGCTTCCGGTGGCGTTGCTCATCCCCGAGCGGATCTACGTCCCCGAGCGGGACCGGACCTCGCCCGGGGACCCTCGATGACCGTCTTCAGCGTCTGGGCGCCCGCCGCGGGTCAGGTCGAGGTCGAGGTCGCGGGGCAGCGGTACGCGATGGCCCGGGAGAACACGGGAACCCAGGAGGACACCGGGCCGGGCTCCGGCTGGTGGAGCGCCGGCGTGCCCGGCGTGTCGGCCGGCCTCGACTACGGTTTCCGGCTGGATGGTGGCGACCCCCTGCCCGATCCCCGGTCGCTGCGGCAGCCGTCCGGCATCCGGGGCCTGAGCCGCACCTACGACCAGTCGGCCTTCCGCTGGACCGACCGGAGCTGGCGCGGCGGCCCGCTCGCCGGCTCCGTGATCTACGAGCTGCACGTCGGCACGTTCACCAGCCAGGGCACGTTCGACGCCGCGATCGAGCGGCTGGTTCAGCTGCGCGATCTTGGCGTGCACACGGTGGAGCTGATGCCGGTCGCGGCGTTTCCCGGCGACCACGGCTGGGGCTACGACGGCATCAATCTGTGGGCGGTGCACGAGCCGTACGGCGGACCGGACGGGCTGAAGCGGTTCGTGGACGCCTGTCACGCGCGCGGCCTGGCCGTGATGCTCGACGTGGTGTACAACCACGTGGGCATCGGCAACCGGCTCGGTGACTTCGGGCCTTATTTCACCGAGGCGCACGTGACGCCCTGGGGACCCGCGGTCAACCTGGACCAGCCGGGATCGGACGAGGTACGCGCCTTCCTGATCGGCAACGCGCTGATGTGGCTGCGCGACTACCACCTCGACGGGCTCCGGCTGGACGCGGTGCACGCGCTGGAAGACCACCGGGCCCTGTACTTCCTCGAAGAGCTGGCGGCCGAGGTGCAGGCTCTCGCGGCCCGGCTGAACCGCGAGCTCGTACTCGTGGCCGAGTCCGACACCAACGACCCCCGGCTGGTCACCTCCAGGGAGGCGGGCGGCTACGGGCTGAACGCCCAGTGGAGCGACGACTTTCATCACGCAGTGCACGCGGCGATCACCGGCGAACGGCAGGGCTACTACTGCGACTTCGGATCGCTGGCGGCGCTGGCCAAGACCTACACCAAGGTGTTCTTCCACGACGGCATCTGGTCCGCCTTTCGCGGCCGGACGCACGGGCGGCAGGTCGACGTGTTCCGCGTCCCGGCCTACCGCTTCCTCGGCTACCTCCAGGATCACGACCAGATCGGCAACCGGGCCACCGGCGACCGGATCGCCGCCACGCTGCCGGCCGATCTGGTCAAGGTCGGCGCCGGCCTGGTGCTGACCTCGCCCTATACGCCGATGCTGTTTATGGGCGAGGAGTGGGGCGCGGACACCCCGTGGCAGTACTTCACCGATCACATCGAGCCCTGGCTCGCGGCGGCGGTCGCCGAGGGCCGCGAGGCGGAGTTCAGCGGGCACGGCTGGGGGCCGGCCGAGGTGCCCGATCCGCAGGACAAGGAGACGTTCCTGCGCTCGAAGCTCGACTGGAAGCAGCGCGAGCGCGAGCCGTACCTCGGCATCCTGGCGTGGTACCGGGAGCTGATCGCGCTGCGCCGGGCCCGGCCTGAGCTGACCGATCCGCGGCTGGACCGGATCCGGGCCGACTTCGACGAAGACGCGCGATGGCTCCTGGTGCGGCGGGGCAGGCTGCGGATCGCGGCGAACCTCGGCCCGGCGGCCGTCCGGCTGCCGCTCGGCCAGCGCGGTATCGGCCTGCTCGCCGCGTCCAGCCCGGAGGTCGCGATCACGCAGGACACGGTGTCCATGCCGGCCGCCTCCTTCGCCGTCATCGAGACCCAGGCCGTCCGCCCCGGGCCGGAGTTACGGCCGCAAGCCGCGGCTGGGACTGGGACGCAAGCCACGCTGGGATGCAGGATGCGGAAGACCACTCCATGCCCGCCATCGCCGCCCCGCTGCCCGCGCCGCCGTACCCGCCTCATCTGCCCCAGCCGCACCACCTGGCGGCTGAGGCGACCACAACGATGGAGCATCGCTGTGGTGATAGCAACATCGATGGAGCATCGTTGTGGTTCGGCCGGGACCGGCTTAGGCGCAGCTTTGCCGGGCCGCGGTGATCAGGGCGGAGAAGGTCCACGGATTCTGCCGCGCGCTGCCGCCCTGCAGCGCCTGGGGCAGGGCATGGGCGAACTTGAAGGACGCGCGGGACCAGGACCAGTAGCCTGGCCCGGAAGTGTTACCTGGGCCCGTTCGGCATAAATATCACGGTGGGGACCGGTGCCGCGGTAAGCGGACCGAACGGAGGAGAGAAATGGCTACCCGAAGCACTGGCCCTCGCCCCGGTAGGTCGGCACCGCGGTGACCTGGCTGTCGCCCGCGATCACGTAGTACTCCGCGAAGCGCTCGGCGAGCTCGCCGGCCTTGGCGTGCCGCAGCCAGAACCCGGTCGCCGGGGGCCAGCCGCGCGGCCGCCGCCCCGCGCACCGGCGTCTGGACCTCGCCGGCGCCCTCGACGCCGGTCAGGCGGAGCCCGGCGGGCAGGTACGGCCGCGGCAGCCGGTCCGGGGTCCCGGGGCCCGAGGCGACGTAACCGCCGGCGAACAACGTGGCGATTTCCGGGCCCGGCCGCCGGACTACCGGCAGCGCGAACAGCAGCGCAGGCGCGGGGGTGAATCTGGTGTAGGCGTCGAACAGCGTCGGCCCGACCAGGCCCGAGCCCGCCGTGAGTTCGGTGACCGACGGGTCCAGGGCGGTGGACTCCAGGCTGCCCGTCCCGCCGCCGTTCACGAACTCCAGGGGAGTCACGGCCTGGATCAGGCGGATCGCCTCGGCCCGGCGCCGGTTAAGCTCGGCGACCGAGCGGGCCTGGATCAACCTGATCAGCCGGGCCCGGAGCGGATGCCCGGGCGGAGCGTCCCCCAGGCCCGCGATCTGGCCTTCGTACCCCATCACGCCGACCAGGCGGAAGCCCGGCCGGCCTCTGATGGCAGCGGCGAAGCCGGCCGCCTGCTGGGGCGTGCGCAGCGGAGAGCGCCAGGTCCCGACGTGGACCAGCGGCTGGCCGGCCAGCGGGCGCCAGGAGACGTCAAGCTCCAGGCAGACCCGGATCTCCGGATGCCCGTCACCCAGCGCGCGGTCCACCACGTCCAGGTGGGCGACTGAATCGACCATGATCGTGATCTGCCGCCGGGCGGTGTCGTCCCCGGCCAGCGTGCGCAGCGCCCTGGTGTCCACGGTGGGGTAGGCGACCAGCAGGTCGTCGCTGGTGCCCATGGCGTGCAGCCACAGGGCTTCGGGCAGCGAGTAGCACATGACGCCGGCGTAGCCGGGCGTGGCGAGGGCGCGTTCGATCAGGTAGCGGCACCGCAGCGACTTGGTGGCGACCCGGATCGGGTGCTGCGCGGCGCGGCGTGTCAGGTCGGCGGCGTTGCGGTCGAACGCGTCCTGGTCGACGATGGCCAGCGGCGGGTCGAGTTCCGCGGTGGCGCGGTCGTACCTGGCCCGCAGGGCTTCCGCGGCTGCGGGGCGGTCTTCCCCACGTGCGGTGCGGGTGGCGGGCGGCCCGCCCTGGTCGACTGACATGCTCGCACAGTAGACCAGGGCCGTGAAATTCTGAATACTCTCCAGTAATGACGCGGACTTCTGAGGTTCCCGGCGGCGCGCGGCGGGCTGGTTCCCGGGTGTGGCGGAACTGGGCCGGGACCGCGACCGCGACTCCGGCGCGCTGGTGCCAGCCGCGCGCCGCGGACGAGATCTCGGCCGCGGTCAAGGACGCGGCGGCCGCCGGGCTCCCGGTGCGCGCCCTCGGCAGCGGGCACTCCTTCACGGCGGTGGCGGCGACCGCGGGCGTGGCCCTCGACCTGTCCCGGTGGACCGGGATCACCGCCGCCGACACGCGGACCGGCGCGGTCACGGCGCGATCGGGGACCCCGCTGCGGGTCCTCAACGCCGAACTGGACGGCCTTGGGCTGGCTATGCCCAACCTCGGCGACATCGATACGCAGACGCTGGCTGGCGCGCTGTCCACCGGAACGCACGGCACCGGCGCCCGCCTGGGCGGGCTCGCTACCCAGGTGGAGGCGCTCGAGCTCGTCCTGGCCGACGGCTCGCTGGTGACGTGTTCGGCCTCATCCCGGCCTGAGCTTTTCGCGGCCGCCCGGGTCGGCCTCGGCGCGCTAGGCGTGATCACCACCGTGACGCTGCGGTGCGTGCCGTCGTTTCGCCTGGCGGCGGACGAGCGCCCGGTGCCAGTGGAAGAAGTCCTCGAGCACTTCGACGAGCTGGCGGCCGCCAACGATCACTTCGAGTTCTACTGGTTCCCCTACGGCCGGCAGGCCCTGGTCAAGCGGAACAACCGGCTTCCGCGCGGTGACGGCGCCCCGGCCCAGCCGCCCGCTGGGACGATGCCGGGCTGGCGGCGGTTCTGGGAGTTCGAGGTGATGGAGAATGCCGCCTTCGGGACCCTGTGCCGGCTCGGCCGGGCCCGCCCCGGTCTCATCCCCGCGCTGAACCGGTTGTCTTCGGCCGCCTTGTCCGCCCGGTCCTACACGGACGTGTCGCACCGCGTGTTCGTGACCCCCCGCCGGGTCCGCTTCGTCGAGTCCGAGTACGCCGTTCCACGTGAATCACTGGGCCAGGTGCTCGCCGGACTGCGCCGGGAGGTGCCTCGCCTCGCCGATCCGGTGATGTTCCCCGTTGAGGTGCGCGTCGCCGCCGCCGACGACATCTGGCTGTCCACCGCCTACGGCCGGGACAGCGCGTATATCGCGATCCACCAGTACGCGGGACTGCCCTACCGGGATTACTTCGCCCGGTTCGAGTCCATCGTGGCCGAGGTGGCGGGCAGGCCGCACTGGGGCAAGCTGCATTCCCTCGACGCCGGGCGCCTGCGCGCGCTTTACCCGCGCTACGACGAATTCCGCCGGGTCCGCGCCGAGGCCGACCCGGAAGGCAGGTTCGGCAATTCCTACCTGGCCCGGGTTCTCGGCGCCCCGGACTCCGCGCCTGCCGCCGATTAAGTTCTTACCGGCTCATTACGGCGGTCGCGCCGCCGAACCTCACCTGGTATGGGCTCGTAGTCCAGGTTAGTGGCCGGTGCGCGGCCGCCAGGAAATATCACTGCCCGCCGATCGTGGCATATGAATGGCGGGTCAGCGATTACCGCCTTCTTCGATGGCGGTCGCGGCACCGGTCACGCCGATCGATTCAGGCTTCGCGGCGCGGGTGAACGGTGATGAGGACCATGCACGGACCAGTCGTTTCGATAGCGGCGGCCACCCTATCGGCCGCCCGCCATGCCGCCTCGGCCGCTGGGCAGGACCCGCGGAGCGGTTCGCAGGCGGGCCGGATTGTCCTGGTCGCCGTCGCGGTCGCCGCGGTCAGCGCCTTCGTCGTGCTGCAGATCATGGCCCGGTCGGGCCGCCGGCGGGCGTCGGTCACCCGCGGCCGCCGGGTGCGTGCCGCCCGCGACTGGCGGACCCTGCCGCCCCCGTACGAGGATGACGCCGGCCGCGACGCCGATCACGATCGCTACGGGCCCTTGTGGCGATACGGATCGCCACACGGTTACAGCCGGGACTACGGACCTGGTCACAGTCCCGGGCCCGGTCCCGGTTACGCTCCTCGCGCCGGGGACCTTCCTAAGCGCGACTAAGCGTGTCTATGGTGTTCGTATCGGTAACTAACACAACGTGTTGATTGGCGGCAGGTTGGCGTGCTTGCGGCGCACACGGGTGTCCGGACGGCGATTGACGTTCCTGGTGACGGCGACCCCGCCCGCGGATAGCTCATTGAAGTTCCGGAGTGGTGGAAGGGGCGTCGTGATGTTAGCCTGGCGCGGGCTTGACGAACTTGACGCGTACCGGATCACCGAAATCCCGCGCCGCCCGGACGCCGAGACGGCGCAGCGGCCGCCGGACCAGCCGGACGACCCGGGCCGGACCCAGCGCATCGCCGCCCTGATCGCGGCCTATCACGCCGGAGCCGGATCCAGCCGTAACCACGCGGGCGCGCTGGCCATGGGCTGGGTCAGGCACCGGGCCGGCGGCCCCGTCCAGCTTCTCGCGGCCGGAGCGGCCCTGGTGGGCAGCGACGCCGGTCATGAGGTCTTCCTGACGCTGCCAGGTGGTGCGAGAGCCCAGCCGCTGCCCCGCGGTTCCCTGGCCGCGCTGATGACGCAGCTGCCCTCCTGGCGGGCCATCGGCGGGATAAGTGACGGGCTGCTGCCAGCGGCCGAGCGCCGCCCCGCCGGCCTGCCGCCGCCTTCGATGGAGGAATGCCTGCTCGCCGTGTGGCCAGGGCCGTTCGGCATGCTGCTGCTGGCTGAGCCCCTGGCCGCCGTCGAAATCCAGCAGATGGCGGATGAGCTGGCTGAGCGCGAGCAACATTCCACTGGCAATTCAGATCGATTTCCCGAACGGGCCATGGCAGCTCGCCGCCTGCACCTTCGGCACGCTGAGGTGCGTAAGGGCACCTCGACGGGACTCTGGCGGGTGCGGCTGCTCGCGGGCGGCAGTGATCCGGACGCGGCCTCGCGGGTGGCCGGACTGCTGTGCGCCTCGGCTGACCTGGCTGAATTGCCCTATGCGATCGCCCCGGCCGGCGCGATGGCCCGCGGCCTGCCGGAGCTGCTGGCGGACCCGGGTCCGGCGCCGGCGGGCGGGGACGCGGTCCTTGACTACCCGTTTCACGCCAGCACCGAGCTGGTCGCCGCGCTCGCCAGGCCGCCCGAGCGCGAGGTGCCCGGGGTGCGGCTGGTGCTGCGGCCGGATTTCGACGTCACCCAGGAGCCTGCGGCCGGGCGGGAGACGCTGGCCGTCGGCGAGATCCTCGACTCCGGCCGCCAGGCCGGCCCGCTCGCGTTGCCGCTCGACTCGCTGAACCGGCATGTGTTTGTCTGCGGCGCGACCGGCTCAGGAAAGTCGCAGACGGTGCGGGCGCTGCTTGAGGCCGCGGCCGGCGCCGGGATCCCGTGGCTGGTGGTGGAACCGGCCAAGGCCGAATACCGGCTGATGGCCGCCCGCCTGGCCGGGGCCGGCCCCTAGGTGGCACCGTGGTGCGGATTAGGCCGGGTGAGTCAGACGCGATCGCGGCCGGGCTCAATCCGCTGGAACCCGCGCCGGACGCCCACGGCCGCCGGTTCCCGCTGCAGACGCACGCGGACCTGGTCAAGGCCCTGTTCATCGCGTCCTTCCGGTCGGAGGAGCCGTTCCCCCAGGTCCTCAGCGCGGCTCTGACCCGGGTTTACGAGGAAGCCGGCTGGGACCTGGCCCTAGGCGAGACCATCGCGCCCGACGCGAACCCGGGCTACCCCAACCTCACCGATCTCCAGCGGGCCGCGATCAGGATCGTGCGGGAGGTCGGCTACAGCCAGCGGATCACCGACGATGTGCTCGGCTTCATCAAGGTGCGGCTGAGCAGCCTGCGGCTCGGCACCACCGGCCGCTTCCTCGAGGGCGGCCACCAGATCGACTTCGGCAGGCTGTTGCGGACGAACGCCGTGCTCGAGATCGAAGACGTCGGTGACGACAGTGATAAGGCGTTCCTGATGGGGACCGTGCTGATCAGGCTGGCCGAGCACCTGCGGATGGCGAGCCGGGCCACGTCCGGCGGCCAGGTCACGCTCCGCCACCTCACCGTCATCGAGGAAGCGCATCGGCTGCTCCGCCGTCCGGAAGCGGCGGGGGGCGGCAGTGCCGGGGGCGCGACGGCGCATGCGGTCGAGATGTTCGCCGGCCTGCTCGCCGAAATCCGGGCCTACGGCGAGGGGCTCGTCATCGCCGAGCAGATCCCGGATCGCCTCGTCCAGGACGTCATCAAGAACACCGCGGTGAAGATAACCCACCGCCTCCCGGCGGCTGACGACCGCGACGCCGTGGGCGCGACGATGAACATGACCACCGCGCAGAACCGGTTCCTGGTCACGCTCACGCCTGGTGAGGCCGCCGTGTTCACCGACGGCATGGACTATCCGGTGCTGGCTCGCATGCCGGACGGCACCAGCCGTGAAACGGCGGGCGAGGCCGCCACTGCCACGCCGGCCGGCGTGGTCCGGTCGCGGAGCATCACCTGCGGTGCCGACTGCGCCGGGCGGCCATGCACGCTGCGGGATGTGCGCGTCGCCCAGCGCGCCCTCGCCCAGTATCCGGCGGTCAGGCTGTGGACCGAGCTGTCGGTGCTCGCGCACCTGACCGGCTGGCCGATGCCGGTGCCGCGGACGCCGCTGGTGTCGCTGCTGCAGATGATGCCGTCGCGGCCGCGGGACTGCGCCATATCGCACGGCGTGGACGCGGCCCTGGCCGTGCGGGTGCCGGTCATCGCCGGACGGGTCAGCCCGGTCGGCCTGGCGGCGCACGTCAGCACCGCCATCAGGTCCAGGTTGTCGCGGGGAAGCTGGCTGTGCCAGCGGGAGGAACCCAAGTGGCTCGCTCCCGCTTACCAGTGGACGCTCGTCCTGGATGCGCTTAGATCGGCCGACAGGAAGAACCCGGGGGCCGGGCCGCATCCGCGCAGCGCGGAGTGGGAACGGACATACGGTCAGGTGATCGCGGGAGACACCTGCGCCCGTCAGGTCGGAACGGTGCAGCGCTGGTACGACGGCGCGCAACGCGACGGCTGGGAGGTGCGAGCGGTCGCCTTCGGGGTCGACAGCCCGTCCAGCATCGAACGAGCCGCCGGGGCCTGCGCGGAAGACGACGACTTCGAGGAGCGGCTGACCGGATACCTCGACCAGTTCATCGACTGCCGCTGGCCCCGCCTGTACCTGACCGCCGATCCGCTCGGAGATCCTCCGGACCAGCCGTAAACCGGGCATTACCGGTTGTCCACAGTGAATCCACAGAAGTGTGCATGAGTTGCCAGTCGCCCCGTGCATCCTGGGCAATTGCGTGAAGAGTTATCCACAATGCGTGGTTGTGGAGAACCTCGCGGCCGTGCCGGGTCAGGTGAGGGGCAGCAGTTCGGGCCGCCGCCCGGAGGATGCGGCCGACGGCGGGCGCCATCCCCAGCGGCCGGACAGGCAGAACCAGACCAGGGCCACGGTCGCGAACAGGCGGACGGCCGGCGTGAGCCAGGCTCCGTCGAACTGCGCGACGTCATAGAGCCAATGCGGCTCAGCTGGGCTCTGGACGGCCTGCGCGTAAACCGTCGCGCCGGCCAGCAGACGGATCAGCACCACCCAGTCCAGCCAGGAGGCTGAGTACAACGCCAGCAGGCTGATGGCCATCACGTCATACCAGGGCCGCTGGAAGGCCGTGACGAAGAGCCAGGCCAGGCTCAGCGCCAGGGCGGGCGTGACGGCCGCCGGCCGGGGACCCGGTCCGGCATGCGCGCCACGGCCAGCACCGCGACCGCGGCGAACAGCAGGTAGGCGATCAGCTCCAAGTGCGGCGGGACGCTGGACACGCTGAACTGCGTGTACCCGAGCACCGGCCGCCAGAAGAGCTGGTACATGGTGTCCCAGGTAATCCCGGGGCTGCGGGTGACAAGCACCTTGATCGCGGGAGCCCCGGCCGCCAGGTAGCTGGGGACGACCACCAGCGCGAAGCCGGCCGCGGCGGCCGCCAGGGCCCGGAGCGACCGCCGGCTGGCCCAGGCGACAGCCACCGCGAACAGGGCGTACTCCACCTTGATGCCGGTGGCCACCCCGATCAGCAGCCCGGCCATGGCCGCCCCGCGCAGGCCGGTGCCTGGCCGGCCGGCCGCCCGGCCGCCCGTCCGGAGCGCGGCCACGCCGACCAGCCCGAACACCGCGGCCAGGCCGTCGACGTGCCCGCTCGCGACGATCTCCCACAGCAGCAGCGGGTTGACCGACCAGAGCAGGTGAGCCCGTAGCCGCAGGGCCGGGTCGGAGCGGACCATGCGGTCCAGGGCCACGATCACGGCGCCGAAGGCCAGCGCCTCCTCGAGCTTCAGCCAGAAGATGATGCGGGCGAGCGACGTACCGCCAAGCTCGGCCGCGACCCACTCCGCCCCGGTAGCCACGGGACCGTACACGGACACCGTGTTGTTCCAGGTGGACGGTATCTCCCCGAAGGGAATCTGCCTGCCGACCGGGTCGCCAGCTTGCTCCAGCTGCCGCGGCGTCATGACGTACGGGCTGTGTCCGGTCACGGCCATCCGCCCGTTGGCGGCGTAGGAAATAGAGTCGGTCGAGCCCGCGGCCGGGAGCACGGTCAGCACCGCGACCGCGAGGAACGCGAACGTGATGACCGCTCGCGCCGGCGGCCGGGCGCCGCGCGCGACCGCGATGAGGCCGGCGATCACGCCCGCGCACCCCAGTACCATCGCGGCCCACAATGCCGCGGTCACGAACGTGGTGGTGAAGTGCAGCGAGTGCCACCACGGCGGCCCGCTGGCGGGCCGGACCAGGTACGGGACGGACGCGCTCGGGCCCGCGGCCGAGATCACGATCATGACCAGCGTCGACGCGGCGATGGCGGCCGCGGCCAGCCAGGCCAGCAGGTGAGTCAGTTCGGGCGAGCCCGGGGCAGCCACCCCGTCCTTCTCACTCACGAAATTTCACCCGTCTGCTGGTCACAGTCATGTCGTCGCACTCGCGGGTCCGCGTTTAGACGGTACCGGATACCGGGCCCGGAGGTCTTGACTCCCGCCCGCGAGGCGAAGCTCCCAGCAGTAAAAGTCCAGGCGCCCGCGGTATGCGATGCCGCGGGCGCCTGCCCGTCAACTCCGGGGTGGCTGGCCCCGGTCTCCTAGTTCCCCGGCGTCGTCACCCGGCCGTTTACCTCCGAGCGCATGGCCGCGTCGGCGGCGGAATCGCTACCCTCGGCCGGCCGGTCGCCCTCGAAGGATTCCGTGGCGTCGTTGGCCGCCGCGGTGGCACTGGCGTAGCGGCGCCGCACGGTGATCGCGCCGGCCGCGCCTGCCGCGGCCGCCACCGCGCCGACGCCGACCAGCCAGCGCCAGTCCAGCAGCCTGCGCAGGCCGACCTTGGCTGGCTTCGCCGGCCTGACCTGGGCCGCCGTGGAACGCAGAGCCGAAGACACCTTAGGTGCCACCGTCTCGGTGACGGCGTCCGCGGCGTCTTCCAGCCGGGGTGCGGCCCATTCCCGGGCGCCCTGAACGCCCTGCACGACCGTGACCGTGACGGCGTCCGCGGCGTCTTCCAGCCGGGGTGCGGCCCATTCCCGGGCGCCCTGAACCGCGTCCCCCAGGCGGGGTGCGGCCCATTCCTTCGCGCCCTGGACACCCTGAACAACGCCCTGGACCGCGGTTGCTCGCGCGTCCTTCGCGCGGGCACCGATTGGGGCGGCACCGCCAGCGTTACCATTCGTATTCATAAGGGACACAGTAAACCTCCCGAACGTGATCCCGTTACCACTGACTTCCCGGCTTGGCTGGCTTCAACCATCGTGGGCGCCCGGTACGGTGAGCACAGGAGGAAATTAACAGCGACGAAATGTCCGGCCAGTTAGCTGGCAGGACGAGGAGTCAATCCCATGACAGACACCCTGACCGCCACGCTGCACACCAACGCCGGACCGGTGGTTATCCGCCTTTTCCCTGATCACGCCCCGAAGACCGTACGCAACTTCGTGGAGCTAGCCGAGGGTAGCAGGCAGTGGACCGACCCGCGCACCGGGCGGGCGACCACGGACAAGCTGTACGACGGGACCATTTTCCATCGGGTCATCCCCGACTTCATGATCCAGGGGGGCGACCCCCTCGGCTCGGGCCGGGGCGGTCCTGGCTACAAGTTCGCCGACGAAATCCACCCGGATCTCGGGTTCGACCGGCCGTACCTGCTGGCGATGGCGAACGCCGGGCCAGGCACCAACGGCTCGCAGTTCTTCATCACGGTCACGCCCACGCCCTGGCTGAACGGCAAGCACACCATCTTCGGTGAGGTCATCGAAGGGGCCGACGTGGTTGACCAGATCAGCCGGATGAAGACCGGCAGCCAGGACAGGCCGGTGGAAGACGTGACCATCGAGTCAGTCACGCTGGAACGCGGCCCTACCAACTGATTGGACTCAGCCGTGAGCACGCCCAGCGATTCCGGACCGGGCGAACCGGTTGGCCCGGACGGAGTCGCACCGGGGAACGGGAGCGTTCCCACCTGCTACCGCCATCCGGGCCGGGAGACCTACGTCTCCTGTGTCCGGTGCGGGCGGTACGCCTGCCCGGACTGCATGCGCTCGGCCTCGGTAGGCCAGCAGTGCGCGGAGTGCGTGGGCGCGGGCGCGCGGAGCACCCGCCAGGCTAGGACCACCTTCGGTGGCCGCCCGGCCGCGACCGCCGTGGTCACCTGGACGCTGGTCGCGATCAACGTCGCGATATTCCTGGTCACATGGGTTCGCCCGAGCATCGTAACCAACCTGGAGCTGCTCGGCTACGCTAGGTATACGTTCGGTGGCCCCATGCACGGCGTGGCGGCCGGCGAATGGTACCGGCTGGTCACGTCCGCGTTCCTGGCCCCGGCGACCGGCCTGAGCGGCCTGGGCTTCCTGGACATCCTGTTCAACATGTGGGCTCTGATCTTCGTGGGCCCCTCGCTCGAGGGCCTGCTCGGCCGGGCGCGCTTCCTCACCGTTTACCTGGTCAGTGCCCTCGGCGGCGCGGTGATGTACTACTTTCTCGCGCCGGCGAACTATCCTGCCGTCGGCGCATCTGGCGCTATCTTCGGGCTGTTCGGAGCCTGGTTCGTGGTGTCCAGGCGGCTGCGCCTCGACAGCCGCCCGATCGTCATCCTGATCGCCATCAACCTGGCCCTGAGCTTCTTCTTCCATAACATCATCGCCTGGCAGGACCATATCGGCGGCTTGCTCGCCGGCGCGCTGCTGACCGCCGCCTACGTGTACGCCCCCCGCAAGAACCGCACGGCGGTGCAGGTGCTGGCGACCGTCGCCGTCGTGGCCCTCATCGTGGTGGCGGTCGCGGTCAGGAACGGCCAGCTCACCGGCGGCGGATAGCGACGGCCGCCGGGCGGCGTATCAGCGCCACCTGGTGGACAGGGTGACGCCCGCGATGATGAACACGAAGCCCACCACGAGGTTCCACGAACCCAGCGCGCTCATGCCGGGGACAGACCCCTGGGTCGTGTAATACGTCGCGATCCAGGCGAGGCCGATGACCAGGCAGACGACGATGGCCGGACCGACCCAGGGCGCACTGACCTTCCTCCGCGCCGTCTTCGACGGCGGCGGCGTGTAGACCGTCCTCTTGCGGACGCGCGACTTGGGCACGACGGCCTCCTGCGTAGCAAACCTGTGATGCGGACCTAAGCGTAGCCGCTCCCGGCCGCGGTCGTCCCGATCCGCGTTTTCCGGACAGCCCTGATGACTAACAGATATCGTTCAGTTTTTCTTAGTGACCGTAATCCGTCATCGATCCCCTGGGCCTCGATTCACCTGCCCGTCGGCATGTCCGGCTCCAGCGGGTAGTTTCTCCTGGCCGGGTAGGTGCGTCAGAACCCGCCGCCAGCGCCGCCACTGCCGGTCGGGGTAGGCGTCTGCGACGGGGTTGGGGTCGGCGTGGGAGTCGCGGCATTCTGCACGAAGATGATGACGGTGGTTCCCTTCGCGGCCGTGCCGCTGGCCGCGGGCTGCTGGCTGAAGACCGTGCCGTTCGCGTATTGCGCCGGGCCTGATCCTTGCTGGACGTTGACCGTGAACCCGGCCGACGTCAGGATCTGGCTGGCGGTCGCCTGGGAATCGCCGATGACCGAGGGCACCGAGACGGCCCCGCCGGAAACGGTGATGGTCACCGTGGAGCCTGGCGGCGCGGTGCCGCCGCTCGGACTCTGGCTGAGCACCGTGCCCGCCGTCTGAGGTGAGTTCGGGTCCGACTTGGCGACGACCTGGAAACCCTTCGCCTGCAGCGTGGACTCGGCCTGGCTCTCCTGCTGGCCGACCACGTTCGGCACGGCCACCGGAGCTGCTCCGGTGGAGACATAGAGCGTGACCAGGGTGTTGGCGGCGACGTTGTTGCCCTGCTGCGGATTGGAGCTGATCACCAGGCCGCTCTTCACGCTGGGACTGGCCTGGTCGACGACGGCGGAACGCAGATGCGCGGCCGCGATCTGCGCTTTCGCCGTGGCGACCGTCTCATTGTTCACCAGCGGCACGGCGTAGGTCTTGCCGCCGCCGGCCAGCAGGTAGTAGGCCACGCCGCCCACGACGCCGAAGACGAGCACCAGGCCGAGGACCCAAGGCACCCAGCGACGGGCGCCGCCGCCGTCGCGCCCGTCCTGGCCGTAGTCGCCGCCTGCGTAGTCGTAGTCGCCGACCGGCGGGATCTGTGTCGTCCCGGCCATCATCGCGCCGGTGCCCATCCGCTGGGTCCGCGGGTAGTTGTCGAGCTTGGTCGGCGGGGCCGACACCGGCATGCCCGAGGCGGCTCGCTGCAGGTCGGCGCGCATCTCGGCGGCCGACTGGTACCTGTCGGCGGGCGGTTTGGCCATCGCCTTCAGCACGATCGCGTCCGCCCAGGCCGGGACGTCGGGGTCCACCCGCGACGGCGGCACCGGATTCTCCCTGACGTGCTGGTAGGCGATCGCCACCGGGGAGTCGCCAGTGAACGGGGGCCGGCCCGTCAGCAGCTCATACAGCAGGCAGCCGGCCGAGTAGAGGTCGCTGCGGGCATCGACCCGGTCACCGCGGGCCTGCTCGGGCGACAGGTACTGGGCGGTGCCGATCACCTGGGCCGTCTGGGTCATCGTGGCCTGGGCGTCGCTCATGGCCCGGGCGATGCCGAAGTCCATGACCTTGACGTCGCCGTTGCGGGTCACCATCACGTTGCCCGGCTTGATGTCCCGGTGCACGATCCCGGCCTGATGGCTGTACTCCAGCGCGCGCAGCACGCCGTCGATGATCTCCAGCGACCGCTCAGGCAGCAGCCGGTGCCCTTCTTGCAGCAGGTCACGCACCGTGCGTCCATCCACGTACTCCATCACGATGTACGGCACGGGCACGCCGGTGGCCATGTCCTCGCCGGTGTCGTAGACCGCGACGATGGACGGATGGTTCAGCGAGGCCGCCGACTGCGCCTCGCGGCGGAACCGGGCCTGGAATATCTGATCCCGGGCCAGGTCGGCGCGGAGCGTCTTGATCGCGACGATCCGGTCAAGCCGGATATCGCGCGCCCGGTAGACCTCGGCCATGCCGCCGCGGCCCACCACGCCCTCGAGCTCGTAGCGGCCGCCGAGTAGACGGGGCTGTGTCATATCTCGCACTGTGCCAAACCACCCTGCGTATTTCTAGTTTCTCTAGGACGACGTAGTAGCAGAAGCCGTCGCGGATGACGTCGCCGTCGGCGAAATCGTGGCCGTCGGCGAGGTGCTCGCCGACGCTGACGCGCTCGCCGACGGCGACGCCTTCTTGGTCGGTGCCGGTTTCGTGGACTTCGCCGGCCCCGGGCTGGTCTTCCGGCTGGATGGAGTTGTCGGCCGTTCCGCCACCACTCTAGGCGTTGGCGTTGGCGTCGGCGTGGCGCGCTGGCTGGCCCGGGAGGAAGACGGGACGCTCGGCGAGCTCGGCTGCTGGGTGGTGGTGCTCCCGACGTTGCCGCTGGCCTGGCCGGCGACATGGCCGCTGAGATACAGGCCTATCGCGGCGGCGAGCGCGCACAGGGCCACGGTGGCGCCCGCGGCCACCCCCCGCCAGCGCCGGCCGGGGGGACGGCGCGGACGGCCGGTCATGGAGCCTGTCGCCGCCGCACCGACCAGGGCGCCTGTCGCCGCGGCGGGCAGGTCCGCCCTGGTCGCCGCGACGTGGCCCGCGCCCGCACCCAGGGCCAGGGCGTCGCGCAGCATGTCGGCGCGGTCGGCGACCGCCCGGGCGCTGGCCGGACGCTCCGGCGGGGTCTTGGCCAGCATGTGGTAGACCAGATCGCTGACCGGCGCGGGCACCTCGGGCGGCAGCGGGGGCACCGGCTCATGCTTGTGCGCGAACGCGATGGCCAGCGGCTCGCTGGCGGTGAACGGAGGCCGGCCAGCCAGGCACTCGTAGGCGACCACGCCGAGCGAGTAAATGTCCGAGGAGTCATTGACCGGCGCGCCGGTAGCCTGCTCGGGCGAGACGTACATCGCCGTGCCCATCACCATGCCGGTCTCGGTCAGGTGCGTGGCCTGCGCCGCACGGACCGCGGTGGCGATGCCGAAATCGGTGATCTTCGTGGTACCGCCCGTGGCGACCAGCAGGTTGCCCGGCTTGATGTCGCGGTGCACGATGCCGGCCTGGTGCGCGGCGTCGAGCGCCCGCGCCGCCTGGCTGACGATGTCCAGGGTGGCGTCGGCGGAAAGCCGGCCCGCGCGGGCCAGGATCGCGGACAGCGGCTCGCCGTTCACCAGCTCCATGATCAGGTAGGCGCCGCCGAACTCCGAGGATTCACCGTAGTCGTACACCCGCGCGATCCCCGGGTGAGACAGGCTGGCCGCATACCTGGCCTCGGCGCGGAACCTGGCCAGGAACGCCTCATCGCCCGCCCGCCCCGTGGGCAGCAGCTTGACCGCGACCGCCCGGTTCAGCAGTTCGTCCTGACCGCGCCAGACCTCGCCCATGCCGCCGGCCGCGATGCGGTCGGTCAGCCGGTACCGGCCGGCCAGCAGATAGTCGCTCACTGATTCCCCAGGAAAGCCTTGATGACCTGCACCGCGATCGGTGCGGCCGCGGTGGCCCCGTATCCGCCACCCTGAATAATGACGCCGACGGCGATACTCGGGTTGGCGTAGGGGGCGAAGCAAGTGAAGGCCGCATCGTCCAGCCCGGTGACCGTACCGGTCTCGGCCGTGCCGGTCTTGCCCGCAATGGTTACGCCCGTTATGCCCGTCCTGAAGGCGTAAGCGGTACCCTCCGGCTGCTGGACCACGGCGAGCATCATCTGCTGCACGTCGTTGGCGACGGACGGGGAGACCGCCTGGCTCAGCACCGACTGCAACGTGGTCTGCACCGTGCTCAGGTCACTGGCGGTCACCTGCTGGACCAGGTAGGGCTTCATCAGCGTGCCGCCGTTGGCGATGGCCGCGGCGAACATGGCTTCCTGCAACGGGGTGACGGTGTCGCTGAACTGGCCGATGGCCGAGAAGGCGGTCAGCGGCAGGCTCGGCGGGATCACGTAGTTGCTCTGCGCCACGGGGAGCGGGATGGTCAGGTTCGGGTTGTTCATGCCGAATTTCTCGGCCATGGCGTTGAGCGTGCCGCCGCCGAGATCCATGCCGATCTTGGCGAAGGTGGTGTCGCAGGACTGGGCGAACGCCGCGATCAGCGGCACCTGGCCGCTCCCGTCACCGCATACCTCGCCGAGGTCGTTGGTGAGCACGTGGCTGGTCTGCGGCAGCGTGAGCTCGGTCGGGGAGGCGACCTTGGTGTTGATCGTGGTACTGGGACTCTGCGTGAGCAGCGCGGAGCTCGTCACGATCTTGAACGTCGAGCCGGGCGGGAACGTCCCCTGCGTGGCCCGGTTGAACAGCGGGTTGCCGGCGGCTTTGAGCAGCGCGGCGTCAGCCGAGTTCAGCTGCTTGCCGCTGTGGGTGGCCAGGACGTTCGGGTTGTAGCTCGGGTAGGAGGCCAGGGCCAGGATCTGCCCCGTCTTCGGGTCGATCGCCACCACGCCGCCTGGCTTGCCCTCGGCCGCGAGCGCGTTGTAGGCCGCGGTCTGGGCCTTGGAGTTGAGCGTGAGGGTGACGTTGGCGCCCTTGCGCTGCTTGCCCGTGAGCAGGTCGATGACGTTCCGCACGGTCAGGGCGGAGTCACTGCCGGACAGCAGCGAGTTCTCCGCCGCCTCGATGCCCGTCTGGCTGTACAGGGTGTCATAGCCGGTCACATGCGCGTACACCGGGCCGTAGGGGTAGTAGCGCTTGTACTTGTAGACGTCGCCGCTCGGCTTGGACTCGGCGATCGTCACCCCGTCCGAGGTGACGATGTTGCCGCGCTGGTACTGAAACTGCGCCTCGAAGGCGCGGGCGTTGTTCGGCTCGTTGGCCAGGCTGGCGGTATCGAAGCCCTGCAGGTAGTTGACGTTGATGAGCAGCACGACGAACATCACAAGCACAGCGGCCGATATCCGGCGCAGTGCCCGGTTCACTGGAGCGTCACCACCTGGGTGAGTCCCTCTTCCTGGATCGGCCGCGGCGGCGGGCGCCGGGAGGTGTCGCTGATCCGGGCCAGCACGGCGATCAGCATCCAGCTCGCCACCAGCGAGGATCCCCCCTGGGACAGGAACGGGGTAGTGATGCCGGTCAGCGGGATGAGCCGGGTGACGCCGCCGACGATGACGAAGACCTGCAGCGCGAGCATGAAGGACAGGCCGCCGGCCAGCAGCTTGGAGAATGGGTCCTTGACCGACATCGCGGCCCGCAGCCCGCGCTGCACCAGCAGCCCGTAGATCAACAAGATGGCCATCAGCCCGGCCAGCCCGAGCTCCTCGCCGAACGCACTGATCACCAGGTCGCTCTGCGCCAGTGGCGTGATGTACGGCTGACCGCCGCCCAGGCCCTTGCCGAGCAGGCCGCCGCTCGCCATCCCGTACAGGCCCTGAACCAGCTGATAGGCATTTCCCTGCACGTTGGCCTGGGTGAACGGGTGCAGCCAGATATCGAACCGCTCACCGACGTGCCCGACGAGCTTGCTCGCGGCGAACGCGCCTACCACGAACATGAGGAAGCCGAGCAGCAGCCAGGACGTCCTGGAGGTCGCGATATACAGCATGACGACGAACAAGCCCATGAACACCGCGCTGGTGCCGATGTCGCTCTCGAAGACGAGCAACAGCAGGCTGACCGCCCAGGCCACCAGGATGGGCCCGAGATCGCGTGCCCGGGGCAGGTCGATGCCGAGCACCCGGCGGCCGGCCAGCGCCAGGACGTCCCGCTTGGCGACCAGGTAGCCGGCGAACGAGACGGCCAGCGCGAGCTTGGCGAACTCCTCCGGCTGGACGGTGGTGAACGAGCCGATCCTGATCTGGATTTTGGCGCCGTAGACCTCGCTGATGGACGCCGGGAGCAGGGCGGGAAGCGCGATCAGCAACACCCCGATGGCACCGAGCGTATAGGTATAACGCTGGAGCACGCGCGGTTCGCGGACCAGGGCGAGCACCGCGACGAAACATCCGATGCCGAGGGCCGAGAAGACAATCTGCAGGCCCGCCTGCGTGGTGCTGATCACGGGACTTCCGGTGGCCGGGTTCACCTGGGCCGCCAGCCGGTACATCATGACGATCCCCAGGCCGTTCAGCAGGGCCGCGAGCGGAAGCAGCAGCGGATCCGCCCACGGGGCGAACCTCCGCATGGCCAGGTGAGCGATGAGGACGATGACCACATAGGCGGCCATGTATTCCAGCAGTGCCGACGGCAGCTTGCCCTTGAGGCTGAAGCCAACGTTCGCGAACGCGAACGCGACCAGAGCGAAGGCGAAGACCAGCATGATCAGCTCGGTGCCCCGTCTGCCGCCGGACACCGGGACCAGCGGGTTATCTGGATCAACCGCCGGTGACGGAGCGGTCATGCTGCTCACCGTGCCGCGCCGGTCACGCTGAGGCCGCCGGGGCAGCGGTGGCGAGGGCACTGGGCGAGATCCCGTACACCGTAGACGGCGGGCACATGGCGCCGGGTTTGGCTGGCTGGGGGCCGGGCTTGGGGATGTCTTTCGTCGGTTTCTTCTGGGCCTTGGCCTGCTGCACTGCCGTCTGGTAGGTGTTCTCCACCTGAGTCCACGCCTGCAGCGCGGCGTACTGCTGCTGGCAGGTGCGGACCGCGGTGCGGACGTTGGTGACGATCCGCTGCGCTTCGCTCAGGCTGCTGGCCTGGTCTGTGGCCTTCACCGTCTGCTGGTAGGGGGGCGGTACCTGGGCTAGCTGGATCCCGGTGGGCTGATAGGGCTTGAACAGGCTGATCCCGGCGATGCTCTGGTTGATGCCGCGGTAGATAACGACCTCGCCCTTGCTGTCGGCCGCGACGTAGTACTGGTCCTGGCTCCACCGCCAGGCTATGTAGCCACCGCCAATGATGACGCCGAGCAGCACCACCAGCGAGGTCGTCACGATCGGCCAGCGGCGGCGGCTCCTGGTGGCGCGTCTCGGCTGGGCGCGGTGACTGCGGGCGCGCACGGAGTTCGGCCCGGTACCGTTCCCGTTCGCCACCGCGAGCGGGATGGCATCCGGGTCGGCATCGTCGATGCTCATGGACGGCTGCCCGTGCTCATCGAGGTGATTCTCGAAGTGATCATCGATGGCGGCGAACGGGCCGGTGCCCCCGGCGGCCAGCCGGGGGTCGCTGGCGTGGGCCGCGGCTCCGGCCAGCACCGGGGTCTTGGTCGGCGGCAGCCGCGTCGTTTCTGTGTCCACGACGTCCGCCACGATGCAGGTGATGTTGTCCGGCCCGCCGCCGTGCAGCGCGAGCTCGATCAGCTGGCGGGTGACCGCCTCGGGATCGGCGATCCCGGCCAGGGTGTCGCGCAGCGTCTCGTCACTGACCACGCCGGAGAGCCCGTCCGAGCAGAGCAGGTAGCGGTCGCCCACCTGGCCGTCATGTACCGACAGGTCAGGCTCGGCGATCGACCTGCCGTCGAGCGCCCGGAGCAGCAGTGAGCGCTGCGGGTGGGTGGAGACGTCATCAGCACTGATCCGTCCCTCGTCCACCAGGGACTGCACCAGCGTGTGATCGTGGGTGATCTGGTAGAGCTCGCCGTCGCGCAGCAGGTAACCGCGCGAATCACCGATGTGGCACACGGCCGCGTGTCCGTCCGACCAGAACAGCGCGGTCAGCGTCGTGCCCATGCCCTCGACGGCGGGGTTGGCGATGATCATTTCCTGGAGCCGCGCGTTGGCCGTGGCGACCGCGGTGGCCAGCTCGCCCATCATGTCGGCGTCGGGCTCCTGGTCGTCGAGTTCCGCCATCGAGGAGATGGTCAGGGAGCTTGCCACCTCGCCGGCGGCGTGGCCGCCCATCCCGTCCGCCACCGCGAGCAGGCTCGGCCCCGCATACGCCGAGTCCTCGTTTCCTTCTCGGAGGAGGCCGACGTCAGAACGTACCGCGTAACGGAGTACAAGTGTCATCTGCGCAGTTCCAGAACGGTTTTACCGATGCGGATCGGCACGCCCAGCGGCACTGGCATCGGCCGCGTCACCTTTTGCCGGTCCAGGTAGGTGCCATTGGTCGAGCCAAGATCCTCGACGATCCACTGACCGTCCTGCGGGAAAATCCGGGCATGTCGGCTTGAAGCGTAGTCGTCGTTGAGCACTAGCGTGGCATCATTCGCCCGCCCCAGCGTGATCTGCTGCTGAGCGAGGTCCAGGCTCGTGCCTTTCAGCGCGCCCGCCGTGACCACCAGGAGGCGGGGCGAGCCGCGTCCGGCTCGCGGCGGCTTGGCCGGCCGCGGCGCCTGCGCCTGGCGCACCTTTCCCCGCCGGGTACCTGCGGTGGAGCTCCCCAGCAGGTCAGTGCGGACGACTCCGATGGCCGCTATGACAAATAGCCAGAGCACGGCCAGGAACGCCACCCTGATGATGGTGAGGGACAGCTCGTTCATTTGTGGCCACGCCCCTGGACTTTAGTAGCTGCTGCCTGGGTAACCACTGGCCTGGCCATCCTGGCGGTCTGGCCCGTCCTGGCGGAACACCAACGTGGTCCGGCCGAGCGAGACCTGCGTGCCGTCGCGGAGCGCCACTCGCCGCACCGGCTGGCCGTTGACGAAGGTACCGTTCGTCGAGCTGAGGTCCACGAGGACAACCTGGTCGCTTTCCACCCGCAGTTCCGCGTGGTGCCTGGACACGCCCGGGTCGACCAGCCGCAGGTCGCAGTCTGTCCCGCGGCCGAGCAGCGTCACCGGCGTCTGCAGCTCATAGGTGTGCTGATCACCGCCCGCGGGCCCGCCGGGAGCGCCCGGCCCGGAGACGAGCAGCCTCGGGTGGCCTGGGAATCCCCGCCCTTGCGTCCGCGGCAGGTCGCTGGCCGGCTGCCTGATCTCGCCACCCTCGATGGTCGAGCCCCGGATGACGCCCGAGCGGATCCGGAACGTGCCCGTGGTGATTTCCGGCACGCCCTCGAACCGCATCCGCACCGGGCCCACGAACGAGTAGCCCTGCTCTTTGGCGTAGTCCCTGGCTAGGTTGGCTAGCTCGACACCCAGGCTCTCGGCATAAACGTCGAGGCGTTCGTAGTCGCTGTCGGCCAGCTCCACGACGAAGTCGTTCGGCACCAGGGTGCGGCCCTTGGCCACGATGGCCGCCCGGTCGTCCATCTCGCGCTGTACCGCGCTCGCTACTTCGACCGGTTGCAGTTCGGACCTGAAGGCGCGGGCGAAGGCGCCCTCAACCATGCCTTCAAGGCGACGCTCGAAGCGTTGCAGAACTCCCAACGTGCCACCTCCCTTCGCGTCCTTGCCCCTGATCGTATCCGGGGCGCAGGAGCGCTCGCGGTCGTGCTAACCTACTCGTTGCCCGGGGCGGGTGGCGGAACGGCAGACGCGCACGGTTCAGGTCCGTGTGTCCGAAAGGACGTGAGGGTTCAAATCCCTCCTCGCCCACTTAGTTGATTTGTCGCATGTAGAGATCGCCGGTCCCGGTCAGGGCACCACGATGACAGGGCACCGGGCATGGCGGGCTAGCCATCCCGGTACTGAACCCGCGACTCGATGCCAGAAGTGCCTGGGCGCCCCGATGACGAGCGCGTCGGCGCTGAACTCTTCCGCGGCCGCGGCCAGTTCCCTGGCCGGACTGCCCCGGCGGGTGCGGACGTGCACCTCCACCTCGGCGTGCCCCGTCACCTGGTCAAGCTCGGTGAGCAGCCATCGTTCCAGTGCCTCGGCGTCCCGCGGCACCCCGACGACCTGCCCGGTCAGCGGCTCGCAGTAGACCCCCGAGGAGCACACGTACACGATGAGCAGCGGCCGGCCGAGCCGCCTGGATACCCCTGTCGCGTACGCCAGGGCGTTGCGGCTCGACGCGGAGCCGTCGTAGCCGGCGATGACCGGGTGCTTGAGCCTGAGCGCGGCCGGGTCAGGCTCGGCGGCGGGCACCGGCTGGGGCGGCTGGGGGGCTACGCCGGCGGCCTCGGGAGGCGGCGTGGGGGATGACTGTCCCGGCCGCTCCGGCTGGCCCTGCGATGGGCTTGACTCTGCCTGGTCCATAGTCCGCGTCCTAGCGGAAGACCGTTTCCTGGACAGCCATACGTCATGGATGCCCCGAATGAACGGCCTTACTCGTATTTGAAAAGCACTATAGATCAGCCCGGGACCATATGGTGAGTACTCGGGGGCGTACTCTCCCAACTTCGGGCCGTATGACGTGGCACGATGTTCAGGTGACCGCAGAACCGGCGGCGACGATCAGCAGCCGCACCGACGCGACGGCACGCACCGTGATCGAGTGCGCGGCCGATGCGATCGTAGCGTTCAGCACCGACCGGACGGTGATGCTGTGGAACCCGGCCGCGGAGCGGATGTTCGGCTGGACGGCCGCCGAGATCGTGGGCCTTGAGCCGCAGATCATTCCCGAGGAGCTGAAGGCCGAGCACAACGCGGTGCTCGAGCGGGTCAGGGGCGGCGGCCAGATTTCCTTCGCGACCCGCAGGATCCGGAAGGACGGCACCGTCATCGACCTGCGCATCGACACCAGCGCGCTGATCGACGGGACGGGCGAGGTGACCGGCTGGGTGAACGTCTGTCACCAGACCGGCGAGGACGACGTAGCCCGGCACTACATGGCCGAACGCGCCCGGGTGGTGCGCAGGCTCGGCAACGTGGTCGCCGACATGAACGCCCAGCGCGACCTGGAATCGGTCCTCGACCGCATCGCGGCCAGTCTGCGCGAGCTGACCAGCGCCGACGCCGGCGGTTTCGTGATCATCGAGGACGACACGCTCAGGCTGGTCAGCACGGCCGGGCTGCCGGCCAGGCTACGCGGCCGGACCGCGACCTTGTCCCGGAGCCTGGTCGGCGAGCTGATGCGATCGGGCAAGACCGTCATGATGGCGACCGGGGAACTGGGCGGCTTCGATGACCTGATCTGGTCGGCGCTGCCCGGCCTGCACACGATCGCGCTCAGCCTTTCGCATGTAGCGGGTAAGCCCTACGGGGCCCTGTACGCGCTGTACAGCCGGCGCGAGCTCAGCCACATCGAGCTCGAACTGCTTGAGCTGCTCGCCGGCCACGCCGGCGTAGCGCTCACCAACGCGATGGCGTTCGAAGAGGTGGTACGGCAGCGCGCGCACGAGCGGGCGGTCATCGACGGCAGCGCGGACGGCATCGCCGTGCTCGACGCGGCCGGCCTGGTGCGGCAGTGGAATCCGGCCGCGCACCGGATCACCGGGATGGCCGCGCCGGAAGCGATCGGCAGGCCGCCGCCGTTCCCGCTGCCCGAACCGGGCGCGACGGTCACCCACAAGCTGCCGAACGGCCGCTGGCTGGACGTCCTGTGCACCGCGCTCGCGGACGGCGGGGAGCTGGTCATCGACTTCCGCGACGTCACCGCGGCTAAGGAGCTCGAGGAGGCCAAGGACCTGTTCCTGGCCACCACGAGCCATGAGCTGCGCACCCCGATCACGGTGGTGCAGGGCTTCGCCAGCACGCTGGCCAGCCGGTGGGACCAGCTGCCGGATACCGAAAGGCGGGCCGCGGTGCGGACCATCGCCGAGCGGGCCGGCTCGCTGGGCAAGCTGGTGGAACAGCTGCTGCTCGGCTCCCGGGTGGGTGCCGACCAGCTGCCCGTGAGCAACGGCCCGTTTGACGTTGGCGCGGTGCTCCGCGGCGCCGCTACGGCCTTCCGGCCGCTGTCAGACAAGCATGTCGTCGTGACCGATATCCCTGACGACCTGCCTGCCGCCATCGGCGACACCATGGCCACCGACATCATCGTCGGGCAGCTGCTCGAGAACGCCTTCAAGTACTCGCCCGACGGCGGCGCGGTCAGCATCCGTGCGGAGGTCGCCGACAGCTGGATCCAGGTGACGGTCGAAGACGAGGGCATCGGCATCGCGGACGGCGATCATGAGCGCATCTTCGACCGCTTCTTCCAGGGCGAGGCCGGTGACCGCCGCAGGTTCGGCGGCGTCGGCATCGGCCTGTTCATCGTCCGGCGGCTGGCTCACGCCCAGCTCGGCGAGGTCACCGCGAGCTCACGTCCGTCCGGCGGCACGGCCATGTGCCTTCGGCTGCGCCCCGCCGGAAGCTGAGCCCGCCCGCGGCGGCCCCTCACTCGGCGCTGTGATCGCTGTCCTGGGGCTTGTCCCGCTTGCGGGGCTCACCGCCGGTGGCCTCCAGGTAGGCGTCGACGATCGCGGGCACGTCGTAACCCTGTCTCATGATCTGGCCTTTCTCCAGCCAGATCACCCGGTTGCAGCTCGCCTCGATCTCGCTCAGGTTATGCGCGACGAGGAACACCGTGCCCGCTTCCCCGCGCAGCTGGACGATCCGCTCGTGGCTCTTGGCCCGGAAGTTCGCATCGCCGGTGGCCAGCGCCTCGTCGATCATCAGGATCTCGTGGTTCTTGGCGGACGCGATGGAGAACCGCAGCCGCTGCGCCATCCCGGTCGAGTAGGTCCGCATGGGGTAATCGATGAAGTTGCCGACGCCGGAGAAGTCCACGATGGACTGGTAGCGGTCCTTGGTCTCCTGCGGGGTCATGCCCATGGCCAGGCAGCCGAGCACCACGTTCCGCTCTCCGGTCAGGTCATCGAGCAGCGCGGCGTTGACGCCGAGCAGGGCGGCCTGGCCGCTGGTGTAGACGCAGCCCTGCTCGGGCGGAAGCAGGCCGGCGATCGCCTGCAGCAGCGTCGACTTGCCCGAGCCATTCCGGCCGATGATGCCGACCGCGTCGCCGTGGTTGATCACGAAGGAAATGCCCCTGATCGCGTGCACCTCGCGAACCGAGGGGCGGCGCTGCCGCTTGATCACCCGCATGAGCACGGTCGCGGCGGTGCCCTTGTCGCCCCCTGCGCCGTAGACACGGTAGACCACGTGCAGGTCATCGACGACCACGGTGGGCTGACCCGTGGTGTCCGGGGACTGAAGGGGGGTCGTCCCGCCGAGGGCAAGGTCAGCCACGGCCGTACCTCGTTTCCGCTTCCCAGAAGAATACGAACCCGATCGCGAGCGCCACGATCGCCCAGCCGATGCCCCACAGCCACAGCCCGTTCATCGTCACCGTCCCGTGGCAATAGGCGCTGAATTCCAGCCGGGGTCCCTTGGTGGCGGCATGGTAGAGGGCGCAATTGGCCGCGTTGTACGGCTTGCTGCCTGGCCAGGCATTTCGCTGCGACTGCAGGATCGCGTTCCGCACCAGGCTGATATAGACGGCGGCGGGGTTGATCTGCAGCAGATAAGTGAGTGTCGGATGATGCCGCAGCGAGGAGATCGTCTGGATGCTGAACATGACCCCCGAGGCGTACATCCAGGTCCGGACGACAAACGGCATCAGCTGGCTGAAATCGTCGGCGCCGGCGCCCAGGCGGGCCAGGAACAAGCCCATGCCGACGTTGAACACGGCCTGCATCAGCAGGGCCGGGATGGCGAGCAGCCAGTACCAGGTCAGCGGCTCGCCCGTGGCCAGCACGATGACGGAAAGCACGAGCATGGACATGACGAGCTGCTCGAGCTCGATCAGCACGTACCCGATCGGCAGGCAGCCGCGCGGGAAGGGCAGCGCCCTGATCAGCGGCAGGCTGTCCGGCATGACCCGGGACGTGGTGATGAACGCCCGCTGAGTGAAGTTGAAGACGAAGATCCCGGTGATGAGGAAGGCCAGGAAGTTCGGCACCCCGCGGCTGGTGTTGAGGATGAGGCCGAAGATCAGGTAATAGACGGCGGCGTTCAGCAGCGGGGTGAGCACCTGCCACAGCTGGCCGAGCCTGGCCTCGGTATACATCGCGACGTTGCGCGCCGTGGCGAAGCCCACGATGAAGTGGCGCCGCGCCCACAGCTGGCCGGCGTAGGCGAAGATGCCGGGCCGGGCGGCACTCGGCTTGAGCCGGTACCTGGCGGCCAGCTCGGCGAGCGGCTCGTCAGACAGGGCCGACGGATCCACCTCGGGAATCACCAGGTCGTCGGTCAGCGTGCCGGGGCCGCCCTGGTCACGTGCTCGCTCCTTCATGCGTGCGAGCCTACGGCGAGCCGAGGTGGCGGTGCGCCGCGCGATGAACTGACAACCTTCACGGTGAGACGTTACCGTGCCGGCCGCGGGTACCGGAGCCACTGAGGGTTTCTGCTGAGGCGTCGTTACCGCTGCGATATCTCAGGTGCTGGCGTGTTTCCGAGGCGCCTCGACGGGGCATTTCCGCTCGTACCGGGTTCGTCCAAGGTTCGGACAACGGGCTGGGGCTGTCATGGAGGTGACTGAGGCGAGCGTCCTAATGCTCCCGTTCGCAGCTTCCAGCGTCGGCGTGGCCCGCCGGCGCCTGGTGTCGGACCTGATCGCGGCCGGGATCTACGATTCCGCCGTCTGCGACGCTGCGCTCGTGGTCAGCGAGTTGCTGAGCAACGCGCTACGGCATGCGGGCCCGCTGCCCGGCGCCCAGATCCGGGTGGCCTGGCGTGTCGACGCGGGCTGCGTCCAGGTCTGGGTCGGCGACGGTGGTGGCCAGACCCAGCCTGAGCTGGGCCAGCCCACTCAGGCGACGACCGGAGGCCGCGGCCTGCGGATCGTGGAGAAGCTTTCTGTGGACTGGGGGACCTCCGCCGACGACAAGGGCACCACCGTCTGGGCACAGATACCTGTCCGTCCGCCGACGACGGAGATGACGACGGTCGGCGGGCCCGCGGTGGCGACCGAGAGCGGTTAGCCGTACGACGGGATTACGCACCGCCGGGTCAGTTATGCAGGAACCTCTAAGGATGCGCTCAGCGTAGTTGCCTGGCTTCCAGGGGCTCGGCACGATAGGGTTCGGCACGTGGAGCTAAACGTCTCAAGCCGATATCACGATGATCACACAATCGTGACCATTTGCGGTGAGATCGATCTCTATACCGCTCCGCGGCTGCACAGCGAGCTTGCCGCCGTCCTGGCTGAGGGCATGCCCGCCCGGGTTGTGATTGATATGTCCGGCGTGGAGTTCTGCGACTCGACCGGCATGAACGTGCTGCTCTCCTGCCTTCGCCGCGTGCGCGAGCGGGGCGGCGAGCTTGAGATCGCCTCCCCTAAGCCCGCGGTCCGTAAAATCCTCCAGGTCACGGGGCTTGACTCGGTGTTCACCCTGGTCGATAACACGAGCTTGAGCCGGCCGAAGCCCGCGATCCCGTAGTGAAGCGGACGAGGCGGCGGACGCAGGCCCGTTGACCTAGGATCGGCCCATGTCAGCACGGTCCCTGGACGGCGATGTCGCGGTGGTCATCGCCGCGCGGAACGAGGCTGACCGCATCCAGGCGACGGTGGCGGCCGCAGCCGGGCTGACCGGTGTCGGGCTGATCGTCGTGGTGGACGATGGCTCCAAGGACGCCACGGCCGCCGCGGCGCGGCGGGCGGGAGCCGCGGTGATGCGGCACCCGGGGAACAAGGGCAAGGGCGCCGCGATGGAGACCGGCGCCGAGGCAGTCCGGCTGATCGACCAGCGGGAGCACCGTGACCGCCCCAGGCACCTGCTGTTCCTCGACGCTGACCTGGGTGATACCGCGACGCGGGCGGGGCCGCTGATCGATCCGGTGGTCGCGGGCACGGCGGACATGACGATCGCCGTGTTCGCCGCCACCGTCAAGCTCGGTGGCCACGGCCTGGTGGTCGGGCTCTCCGGGGCGGGCATCCGCCGGGCCACCGGCTGGCAGCCGAAGCAGCCGCTGAACGGACAGCGCGGCCTGACCCGGGCGGCGTTCGAAGCGGCGCGCCCGCTGGCGCACGGCTGGGGCGTGGAGACCGCGTTGACCATCGACTTGCTGCGCCAGGGCCTGCGGATCACCGAGGTCGAGGTAGACCTCGCGCACCGGGCTACCGGCACGGGCCTGCGGGCCCAGCTGCACCGCGCGCACCAGCTCACCGATGTCGCCAGGGCGCTCGCCGCACGCCCATAACCACGCAGCCGGGCCGCGGCACCGTCGGGATGCACTCCTCGATGCACGTTGGCTAGCCGCGCAGTCGCGCGATGCTGGCATTATGTGGGCTATGCCATATGCCTACCTGGGACCCGAGGGCACCTTTTCCGAGGCGGCGTTGCACGCCGTCGACTCTGGGGCCGAACCACTTTCCTGCCCGACGATCCAGGCCGCTCTCGCGTGCGTGCGCGACGGCACGGCGGACCGGGCCGTGGTCCCGATCGAGAGCTCGGTCGAGGGAGTGGTCACCGCGACCCTTGACGACCTGGCCACGGGCAACAACCTGGTCATCCTGGCCGAGCTGCAGATTCCCATCGCGTTCGCGCTGCTGGCCGCGCCGGGGATGGCCCTGGGTGACATCAAGAGGGTGGCCGGTCACCCGCAGGCCATGCCGCAGTGCCGTGGCTGGCTCGCCGCCAACCTGCCCGACTGCGAGTGGGTACCGCTCGCCTCCAACGCCGAGGCGGCCAGGCAGGCCGCGGACGGGCAGGTAGACGCCGCGCTCGCGGGCGCCTTCGCCGCGGGCCGGTACGGCCTCGAGGTTCTCGCGCCCGACGTGCACGACCGGGCTAATGCGGTCACGCGGTTTGTCGTGGTGTCGCGGCCTAGCCCGCTTCCCGCGCGCACCGGAGCGGACCGGACGTCGCTGGCCGCGTTCCTGGTCGAGGACCATCCGGGGGCGCTGCTCGAGATCCTCACCGAATTCGCCGTGCGCGGCATCAACCTGAGCACGATCCAGTCGCGGCCTACCGGCGACCGGCTCGGCCAGTACTACTTCTTCATCGACTGCGAAGGGCACGTGGACGACGCGCGGGTCGGCGAGGCGCTGATGGGACTGCGCCGGGTGTGCCGGGAAGTCCGCTTCCTGGGCAGCTACGCCAGGTGTGACGGCGCGGCCACACAGGTCAGGCCGGGGACCTCGGATCCCGAGTTCGCCGCGGCGGCCGCCTGGCTGGGACGGCTGCGCTTCGGCCGTCCCTAGCCCGCAGCGGCCGCGGGGCGTGGCTAACCACGGGGCGAACAGGCTTCTCCCGGCTACGGGAACCGGGGCCCGTTCGGCCCGAAAAAATCTTTTTACAGGTACGGTCCCGAGCCCGGGCGCTGGTGCGGCTGCTCTTGCTCCGGGGGAGGCACCATTCCTGGCGGAAGCGCCCGGCGCATCTGCTCAAGCTGGGACCTGGCCGCCATCTGCTGCGCGAACAGCGTGGTCTGGATGCCGTGGAACAAGCCTTCCAGCCAGCCCACGAGCTGGGCCTGGGCGATCCGGAGCTCGGCCTCGCTCGGCGTCTCGTCTTCGGCGAAGGGAAGCGATAGCCGCTCCAGCTCATCGACGAGCTCGGGCGCGAGTCCGGCTTCTAGTTCCTTGATGGAACTCTGGTGGATCTCCTTCAGCCGGGCCCGGCTCTTCTCATCCAGGGGAGCCGCCCTGACCTCCTCGAGCAGCTGCCTGATCATGTTGCCGATCCGCATGACCTTGGCCGGCTGCTCCACCATCTCGGTGACCGGACGCTCGCGGCCGGCGTTCACGTCCTGGTCCCCGGCCGAGGAGGCTATGCCGTCCGGACCCACCACCAGGATCTGCGGGTGTTCTTGTGCCTGAGGATTCATCCCGTCGCTCATTCCCCTAGTCTGTCCGATTACTCTCGCGGCTGCGGCTCGCGGGGGTCATTCCGGCACGAGCAGGACCTTGCCGATGTGCTCGCTGGCCGCCACGGCCCGGTGCGCCTGCGCGGCCTGTGACATCGGCAGCTCCCGGTCGATGATGGCGGCGACCTGGCCGGCCTCGATGAGCGGCCAGACGTGCTCGCGCACGGCCGCCACCACCGCGGCCTTCTCCTGGGCCGGCCGCGCTCGCAACGTCGTGGCGTACACGCTCGCGCGCTTGCCCTGCAGGACGCCCAGGTTGATCTCGGCCCGGCTGCCGCCCTGCCGGCCGATGATGACCAGGCGGCCGTTGGTGGCCAGCGCGTCCAGGTTCCGTTCCAGGTAACTCGCGCCCATGATGTCGAGGATGACATCGGCGCCCGCCCCGCCGGTGGCGTCCCGCACAGCCGCGACGAAGTCTTCCTCGCGGTAGTTGATGGCGACGTCCGCCCCGAGCTCACGGCACCGGGCCAGCTTCTGCGGCGATCCGGCGGTGCACGCCACCCTGGCGCCGAAGGCCCTGCCCAGCTGGATCGCTGTCGTGCCGATCCCGCTGCTCCCGCCGTGCACGAGCAGCGTCTCGCCGCTGGACAGCCCGGCGACCTGGAAGAGGTTGGCGTACACCGTGCAGGTGGCCTCGGGGAAGGCGGCCGCCGTGATGACGTCCGTCTTTCCCGGGACCGGAAGGAGCTGGCCCGCGGGCACCGCGACCTGCTCCGCGTAGCCGCCGCCGGACAGCAGCGCGCACACCTCGTCACCAGGCCGCCAGGTCGTGACCCCGGCGCCGACGGCCACGACCCGGCCCGAGCACTCCAGGCCCGGGTAGGGCGGCGCACCCGGCGGCGGCGGGTAGTGTCCCTCCCGCTGCATCAGGTCCGCGCGATTGACGCCGCTGGCGGCTACCTCGATGATCACCTCGCCCGGGCCCGGGACCGGGTCGGGAACCTCAAGCCAGCGCATGACTTCCGGGCCGCCAGGCTCGGTGATCACGACGGCGCGCATGTATCTCTCCTTCGCTTGATGGCCAGCCTGCCTTACCGGGTCATCCCCTTAAGCCGCCAGTCCAAGGTTGCAACTTAGTGCCACCGAACAAGTGCAGTGAGTATCAAAGCGGGTATCAAATCGCGCGTACTTTGGCTTACGCTCGGATAGATGCGCGAAACCCCGCCCGCAGGCGCCCCACCGATGAGGACCAAGGGGGACGACCCGTGACCACTAATAACGATACGCCGCAGATCTTCGGCCCAGGCGCGCACGACGATGACGTCTTCCCCGGGGAATGGCAGGATGGCCCCGCCGACCCGGTCGGCTCCGACACCGAGTTCGCTGATGCCGAGTCCCACCCGGACGCGAACGGCCATGCCATGGCGGCCGAGGCTGGCCCGGCGGGTGAGGCTGGGCGTGACATGCCGCCCAGCGCAAACCCCTCCTCCGCGTCTTCGAGCGCACCTCCAGATGACTACCCGCAGCCGTCGTTCTATCCCCCGGCCACGGAGTATCCGCGGGCGCCCGGCTACCGGCCAGTTCCAGCGGATCAGCCGGCCCAGCGAAACCACCACCCGGCTCCGCGGCAGCCGGGTGACCCTCCGGGGCCCGGCTACGCGGCAGACGCGAGCTACACGCGGCAGCTGGGATATCCGCAGGACCCGGGCTACGCGAACCACTTTGAGTACCCGGACGACACGGGGTACGCCAATAGCGCGGACTACCCAGACGGCGCGGCTTACCCGGCCGCTTCGGAATATCCGGCCGGCGCTGACCTGGGTTACCCGTCAGCCGGAGACTTCGCGCCTGGCACGGGCCCCGTGCCGCCGATGGAGCCGCTGCCGGGCCCGGACTTCGGGGAGGTGCCCGGGCCGGATCCGCGGGCGGACCCGGGGCCGCAGCGGGACTCGGGCCCGCGGCCGGCCGCGGCCCCGGGCCCCGACCCTGATCACGTCCACGAGACCTCAGACAGCCTGACCACCGAATCCCTGCTGCACGGAAAGCGGGCCGCACCAGGGCCGGGCTGGCGCCGCGGCGTCTACCGGGCTACCGGCGGGCTGCTCAGGTTCGGCGAGTCGGCGGCTGAGATGCGGCGGCGCGATCTCATCAACCGGGTGCGGACCCCCGTGGCGGGCGGTCACCACCGGGTGGCGGTGCTGAGCCTCAAGGGAGGTGTCGGCAAGACGACCACGGCGGTCGGGCTCGGTGCGACCCTGGCGACCCTGCGGGGCGACCGGGTGATAGCCGTCGACGCCAATCCCGACCGCGGCACGCTCTCGGACAAGGTGCGCCTGGAGACGGCCGCGACGATCAGGGACCTGCTGAACGAACGAGAACCTGGTCCGCCGCTACGCCGACGTACGGGCCTTCACCTCCCAGGCGCCGAGCCGGCTCGAGATACTCGCCTCCGACCGCGACCCGGCGGTTTCCGTCGCCTTCGGCGCCGATGATTACTGTGACGCGGTTCGCGTGCTCGAGCACTTCTACTCGATCTGCATCACCGACTGCGGCACCGGCCTGCTGCATTCGGCCATGGCCGGGGTGCTGCGGCTGGCCGATCAGATCGTCCTGGTCAGCTCGCCGTCGGTGGACGGAGCGCGCAGCGCGAGCGCGACCCTGGATTGGCTGGAGGCGCACCGATGCGGCGACCTGGTCAGGAACGGGGTCGTCGTGCTTTCGGCGATCCGGCCGAAGAGCAAGAGCACCGTCGACCTGGACCGGCTTGAGCACCATTTCGCGGCCCGTTGCCGGGCGGTCGCGAGGATTCCCTACGACCCGCACCTGGAAGAGGGGGCGGAGGTCGAACTTGAACTGCTCGGCAGCGAAACGGCCGAGGCGTACCTGACGCTGGCCGCGACGGTGGGCGACGGGTTCGCTTGGCCGCGCCGGCTGACGTCCCGTTCGGCCTTACCGTAGGCTGTAGGGCACTGGAGGGCTCGCCTAGTGGCCGATGGCGATGGTCTTGAAAACCATTGTGGCGGCAACGTCACCGTGGGTTCGAATCCCACGCCCTCCGCTCCGACCCCGGAAAACTAGTCCTGACCTGGGCTTATGTCCGCCGGTCCCGTGTAGTGGACTCGTCACCGACCGCAGCCAGATGCAGCCGACTGCCGCTACTTGTCGCTGGTCGCGGGATATACGCGGGATGGACCTTGAAGCGTTTCCCCAGCTCACCACGCGGGAAACAGTAGGGTCCGGCCGAAAACGAGACCCTTGTATGGTAGATCGGTCAGGAAGCCAGTGCTTCATCGATCCTCCTGTTAGCGGCTTCCTCGCCGCCGTCGATGCACTTCGCGTACACCCTCACCCGCGCAGCGCCCCAGCTCGGGCTCGGCCACCTGGAGATCAGCACCCGCCAGATACGGCGGTGGGAATCAGCCAACCCGCCGTGGCCACGGGCAGACCACCAGCGGCTCCTAGTGCAAGTACTCCAGCTCCCGATCGAAGACCTCGGCTTCACGCCGCCCTGGGAAGTGTCCGTAGCCGGACCGGAAGCCGCCGCAGCCGCCCGGCGTCCCCAGCCGCCGAGATCCGGCACTAACGCAGCGCTCCCGTTGTCCAAGGCCCGAGGCGTCATCCAGCCCTCAGCCGTAGCCAGCGACTACGCGACCATCACCGCCGCCTACCGGCGCCTGTACGCCAGCGTCCTGCCCACGCAGCTGCACCCGCCACTCATCGAGCACACCCGCCTCGGCGCGCAGCTGCTAAGCGAGACCGCCGGGGTCAGCCACGGCATCCTCGCCTCAGCCCTGGCCGAGACACTGCTCCTGGCCGGGCGCATCGAGTTCTTCGACCTACGGCAGCCCGACGACGCCGATGCCAGCTTCGTCCGCGCCCTGCAAGCAGCCGGGGAAGCCGACGACGCCCTGCTCGGATCAGCCATCCTCGCCCACGCGGCCTTCATCCCCGGGTGGGTCGGGCACCGCGACGACGCCGCCGACCGGATGCGCGCCGCCCGGACCTACGCACGACGGGCGCCCGCCTCAGCCGAGTTCCTCGCCTGGCTCGATGCTGTCGAAGCCGAGATCGAGACGATCAGCGGCCACACCCGCGAAGCACTACGGCTCATCAATCACGCCGAAGACACGCTCGCCGCAGGCAGCCAGCACGCCTCACCAGACTGGTTCACCTGGTTCTCGCCCGTCCGGCTCGCCGCGTTCAAGGGCAACACCCAGTTCAAAGCCGGGCACCTCCCGCAGGCGAAGGAAACCCTCACCGCCGCGCTGAACGAGGGGTCACCCGCAGATGACAAGCAGCGCACCGTCATTCTCGGCGACCTGGCCGCCGTCGAAGCCGCCCAGCACAACCCGGAAGCCGCCTGCGCCTACGCCGGGCAGGCCCTCGACCAGCTCGGCATCACCTGGTATGCCACCGGCATGGACCGGGTGCTCGAAGTCCGCAAGGCCCTCCAGCCGCACGCCGCGCTGCCATGCGTACAGCACCTCGATGACCGGCTCTATGACTGGCAGGCCACCCTCAGCACGCTCCAGCGTTAAACGCCGCGATCCTGCCAGGGAGCTCGGCCAGCGAATCAACCCGCATGTCCGGCACCCGGCGGCCATCCGGGTCATCCCGCTGAATCCACGCCCACGGACCGCGCTTGATCAGCGCCGTCCGCAAACCCACGGCCGACGCGGGCACGATGTCGTTATCGAGCCGGTCACCCACATACAAGATGCTGGCCGGATCGAAGGGCACAGCGTGGATCAGGCGCCGGAAGAACGCTGTATCTGGCTTAGCGACCCCCCAGTCGTCAGAGGTCGCGATCATGTCAGCGGACAGCTCCAGGCTCCGCAGGATGCGGCCCGCCCGGCTTGTCTGGTTCCCGGCGATACCGACCCAGAAGCCGTCAGCCCGCAGCCGGGCCAGCGCAGGGCGGGCATCGGGATACAGGTCGTCCTCGCCGAACCACTCAGGATTAGCCTCACCGGCCCGCTGCTGGCGGGCCTTGTCCAGGTCAAATCCCGGCTGGAAGACCTCGAATGTCTCCCGGTAATCCTGGCCACGCGCGATGACCGCGCCGAAGACCGCTGAGAACACATGACGCGGGACACCGAGCCAGTCCGCCCACGTCCCGTACTCCCGCGACTCATCCACAAGGCACTCGCCCACATCGAACACGACCGCACCGATCACGCAGCCACCATACGGCAGCACCTCGGCCTGACCCTGACCAACAGCGGTGTGACTCGCGAAGACCATCGCAGCGCGTCCGCTGACTCGCCTATGCGTTGCGTTGCCGAATTCAGCCGTATTTGAATCAAGGCGGCGCCTGCGGCGCCGCGTCCGGCGCTCCCCGCGCCGAGCTCTGCCTTGGGGAGGCCCGCCCGGCGCGCCCGCGCCGTCCGCAAACAGCCCTGATTAATTCTGGCTAACTTGTCTGGACCGGCGGCGGTTTTCGCGGATCGTGGTCGCTATCCGCTCATCGCTGTGCCCACGGCGTCGTGGTGAGCCGTCTCGTGCAGCGTCTTCTCGTGCTCGTGCGGTACGGGTTTGAGGTCGAAGACGACTTTCTTCACGGTCCCGGTGAAGGCGTACGGTGCCTTGTCCCGGTAGGCCTCATCGACCGTGTTGCCGTTGTCACGGCCGATGTCCATGCCAGCGTAAAAGGAGAAACGCAGGGCCACGGTGCGGTCCATCCGGCCCTCGCCGATCTTCTCGCCGCTGGCCCACAAGGTGACGGTGCCGCCGGTGCCCGGCTTGGGCGCGTCGGCGTCGAACTGCATTCCGACCGTGACATCGCCGGGCGGTAGCGGCTGGGTGGCGACCTGCTTGTACTGGTCGACGCCCATCACGGAGTAGCTGTGGTGCAGCAGCCCGCTGCCGTCGACCCACAGCGCGAATCCGCCCATCTCGTCGGCCTCGGCGACAATCACGCCCTCGGCGCCGCCGCCGGGGACCGCCAGCTCCGCCTCGATTGCATAGGAGCGCCCGTAGATGCGCGGGATCATGCCCGAGGCGATGTTCTCCACGTCGCCGTAGAAGGTCGTCTTGGTAATGGTCGGCATCGGCGGCAAGATCCCGAAGAAGACCGACAGGCCGCCCAGCAGCGGCAGCACCTTGTACTTCTCGGCTTCCTGCCAGAACAGGTCCTTGAGTTCGGCGAGCTTGCCCGGGTTCTCCGCGGCCAGGTCCCTGGCCTGGGTGAAGTCGTCCGGGAGATAGTACAGCTCCCAGGTGTCCTTCTCCGGGTCGTAGGTGCCGGGCGCGAACCGGGCCAAGGTGGGGGCGGTGACGTCCCACGGGATGCGGTCGAGCTTCGCGCAGGCCCACCAGCCGTCCTGGTAGATCGCCCGGTTGCCGTAGGTCTCCCAGTACTGCTGGGTGTGCCGCTCGGCGGCGTCTGCCTGGTCGAAGGTGTAGGCGAAGCTGGTGCCGTGCATCGGCTCCTGCTCGATCCCGTCCACGACCTGCGGCTGCGGGATGCCCGCCGCTTCCAGGATCGTCGGCCCGATGTCGATGCAGTGGGTGAACTGCGACCGGCGGCCGCCCGCGTCGGTGATCCGGCCCGGCCACGCCACCACCATGCCGTCGCGGGTACCGCCCAGGTGCGAGCCGATCTGCTTGCCCCACCGGAACGGGGTGTTCCCCGCCCACGCCCACGCAGCCGCGTAATGCGGCGCGTAGGCGTTGGTCCCCCACGCGTCCAGCCCGCCGTACTGGCCGAGCAGGGACAGCTGCTGCTCGGGCGTCAGCGCGATGCCGTTCGCCATGGTCATTTCGTTGAACGAGCCGGTGACCGTGCCTTCCAGGCTGGCCCCGTTGTCACCGAAGATGAAGAAAACCAGCGTGTTATCGGCCTCGCCCATCTCCGCCACGGCGTCCAGCAGCCGCCCGGCGTTATAGTCGGCGTTCTCCTGGTAGCCCGCGTAGACCTCCATCTGCCGGGCATACAGCTTCTTCTCGTTCTCCGACAGCGAGTCCCAGGCGGGGAAGATGTCCGGGCGGGGGGTCAGCACCGCGTCCGCCGGGATCACGCCCAGCTGCTTTTGCCGCTCGAAGGTCTCCTCGCGCAGTTTGTCCCAGCCCTGGTCGAACTTCCCCCGGTACTTCTGGCTCCACTCGACCGGGACATGATGCGGCGCGTGCGCGCAGCCGGTGGCGTAGTACAGGAACCACGGCCTGGCCGGATCCTGCGCGCGGACCGAGTGCAGCCACTTGATCGATTGGCCGGTCATGGCATCGGGCAGGTAGAACTGCTCGCCGTCGGTGCCCTGGGGCACCCCGATGATCGTGCTGTCCTGCATGATCAGCGGGTCAAACTGCCCGGACTCGGCGCCCAGGAACCCCCAGAAATGGTCAAATCCCCAGCCCATCGGCCAGCGGTCGTGCGGGCCCGCCGCGCCCTGCACGTGGTCGGGCGTCAGGTGCCATTTGCCGAACCCGGCCGTGGCATAACCGTTCTCCTTCAGGACCCGCGGGAACGGCGCGCAGGACTTCGGCACCGCCGCCGTGTACCCCGGGAACGGCCCGGGCAGCTCGCCGATCGAGCCGAACCCCACCGCGTGGTTGTTGCGGCCGGTCAGCATCGCCGCCCGCGTCGGCGAGCACATCGCGGTGACATGGAACCGGTTGTAGGTCAGGCCCTGCTCACCCACCCGGGTCATCGTCGGCGTGGCGACCGGCCCGCCGAAGGTACCCGGGTTCCCGAACCCCGAATCATCGATCAGCACCAGCAGCACGTTCGGCGCGCCCTCCGGCGCTGTCGGGGTCACGTTGATGGACCAGTCCGCCACCGACGCATCCAGCGTCCGGCCGATGGTGCCGCCGAAACCCAGGTCCCGGATCGGGAGCTTCGTCCGGTCCGGGCTGAACTTGCCCATCGCCTCGGCCAGCGACGCCTTCAGCCCCCGGACCAGGCCGTCCTTGTCCGACTGCACCACCGACGTCAGCCGCGCGCCCGGCAGCGCCCGCTCGAACGCCAGCCGCTGATCATCGTCGAACACAGCGATAATGCCCGCAGAGCCAGGCGGCAGCGCCTCGCCGATCTTGTCCCTGATCCCCGACTTGAGCTGATGATCAGCGAACTTGCCCACCACCGCGCCAGCAACGCCGCCTACCATGGCCGAAGCGAGCAGCGGCGGCGCGAACAGCCCCACCACCACGCCCACGCCCGCGCCCCACCCCGCGCCCTTGCGGCCCACATGATCACCGGTGTCCACCACGGTGACATCGCCGTCCAGGTCATGGGCAACCAGGATCACGCCCTCGACCTTCACTTGCCTGCCCTTGACCAGGCCGACCAGCCCGTCGAAGTCCCGGCGAGCCGCGGCGGTGTCCTGGTAACCCGCAACAAGCACATCCACCGGTACATCACTCATGGCTATTCCTTCCCGATGCCGCGCTCAGTCCCTATACCGCGCTCACGGTCGACAATCTCCCCTGGCAGGTCGGCCCGCATCACCCGTGCCGGATGAAGGCATCCACCACGGGCTAATCCGCAACGGCTCCCGCCAGTCCTCACCTAGTCGTGGAAGGTGCAGAGAACCCCCACCAGACTGCCGCCCGATTCTGATACGCCTCCGGTTCGGCGTCAAGGACGGCTGTGACCGCAGGACAACGAGCACAGGTGGAACCGCCTGGTTAACGTACACGCGAAGCCGCCCTTGACACCTCCCCTCCGGCGAATGGACCGGCAGCAGTCAGTCCGATGGGGGAGAGGGGCGGCGCACCAGGACCACGACTGGGCGGGCTCCGGCCTACGTATTACGAGCGCGTGCCCCTGAGATGCCCCCGAACGGCCATCAATAGCCAACGATCGCCACCAGCAGCACCCTGCGAACTTGAAGCTAGCGCGGGCTTTGAACCCGCGACCAACGCACCGTGACACTCTCGTAATGCGTAGGTCGGACTGGGCGGCTCCAGAAACTGCCACCCCGGCTAGCGCGCACGTCCTTGGCCAGATGCTTACCCGCTGATCTTGAGACTATGGGCTATAACCTGCGCAGTCGCTAGCCGTCAGCCCAGGCTGGCCGACTCATCGAGGTCAATACTCGTTAGCCGCTCAGTCCAGCCGCCAGGGCCAGCGTCGTGGATGCGTATCGGGTGATGAGAATCCACCACCTCCTCCGGGGCAGAAACATAGAAGCGCATCTCGTGTCCATCCGGATCGAAGACTCCTGACAGCAGCCAGCCAATCGGAGTGCGTACCACCGGCCCGTGTCCAACTCCAAGGGCGGCGAGCCGCTCAGCCAAGCCTTCCAGTGCCGCCGTGTCCGGCACACCCATCTCGAAGTACACCCAGCCAGCAGTCTTCTGCGCCTGCTCAGGGTCGAGCCTCAAGGTGAGGACTGTGCCGCCGTTGGGGTGGCTCATGCCGTACCCCACAAGCCGGGAACCTTCGACAAACTCCATGACCGGCTCATAACCAAGCGTCCGCTGATACCACCTGGCCGATCGGCGAACATCGGTCACGTGCACCTTCAGATGATGGATGCCGCTCAGCGCTGGAGTACTAATAACGTCAATCATGATCCTTTCTCGCCGGGTCGGAGCTGGCAGCGCCGAAGAATCCCGCCGGGAACTCAAGCATGCTCGCGTCCGCTCTGATGAAGGTACCGCCCGGAACGAGACGGTGCCGCTACCTCCGCTACGACGTGCAGTACTTCGCGGCCGTCGAACCCCAGCGACGCCTCGCCCCGCACATCCACCTCGCGATGCGCGGCACCGTGTCCCGCGCCTAGCGGCATCCGGCTACGCTGCCGCGGTTGGCTTGACCTGCATGCCTGCCACGCCTGAAAAGACATCCCAGGAGAAGATCAGGGCCGTCCGCCGTGACTGCTGCCAATACTGCTGCCAAGCCGCTGGACAACGCCTGTCCCGTGCGGACAACCCTGGAATGTCAGCCCAGCACACGGACCACAACGGACGGTCCTGGACGATATGCCTACTCCTACGGATCAGATTCTCGGCGACCATCCAGCGGACGAGGCGCCGAACGGCTCGCGGGATATACACGGGATGATCTTGAGTGCCGCAGCGGACACGGCCACTGAAAGCCCAGGTAGCAACGCTGCCGGGCAGCGAGTCACCGATGTCCTTGAAAACCATTGTGGCGGCAACGTCACCGTGGGCGAATCCCACGCCCTCCGCTCCGACCTCGGAAAACCAGTCCTGAGCTGGGCTTATGCCAGCCGATCGCATGTCGAAGACTTGTCACCGACCGCAGCCACATCCAGCCGACTGCCGCCATTTGCCGCTGGTCGCGGGAGCACGGCATCACCTGGCACCAGCAGACCGTGACCCGCGTCGAAGCCGGGATGCAGCAGCTCCGCGCCGCTGAGTTGGTAGCCCTGGCCGAGATCCTGCGGACCACCATGGACCGGTTCACATGGATGCAGCCTGAGGCCAGCGCCACGGAGTACGTGTACTCCGCCGGGACGAGGGTTCGCCGGACGAGCGAGGACGTCTCCGTCGCGGTGCACATGCTGCTGTCAGCCCTCTCCAGCGCGGAACGGACCATCGAGATGACAAAGGACAGCAAGTACGAGCGGGTCCATGAGGCCCGGCGGGACACAGCGGCACGGATTAAGCACTACGACCTCGAGAGGTCCGTGGATGAGGGCATCAGGCGACACGAAGACCGCTTCGGAGAGGACGGCGAGGATGACGGAGAGGAAAGCGACAGTGACGCGCGAGGGGAACCTTGAACCGTGGATGCCCTCGCCTATAGCTCGCGTTGCTCATCACAGCGCGATCCGCGCCTAGTCCAACGTGATCCGCCTATCCGCTCCGACGCCTCCGAACGCCGCGTTGCCGAATTGAGCCGTATTTAGATCAAGGCGGCGCCGTGCGGCGCCGCAGGCCCTGGCGTCGCACCGGGCTTTGGCCTTGGCGGCCCGCCCGGCGCACGCCGGGCCGTATGCCCACGGAAGCCTATCCAGATGGCTCATCCGGCCGCGACGCAGGTCCGGAACACGCGGATACTGGTCTGATGACCGGTCACGAGCCGCCTCAACCAGGCGATGTGCCAATGCCAGCCGGGCGCGTAACCATCGGGATCGTGCGGCGCGGTGACCGACTGCTGCGGCCTGGTCGCCATGGCTGGCGGCCAGTTGTTCTACTTCAACGCTAAGAGTCGATACCGATCGGCCTGGCGGTGCTTCTGGAGTATCTCGGCGTGGTGCTGGTGGTGGGGTGGCTGTGGGTGGTCCGCGGTCAGCGATCCGGGTGGCTCACGGTGGCGGGCGGGGTGGCGGCGATCGCCGGACTCGCGCTTCTGGTCGATATGGCCGGGACCTCACGGCTAAGCCCGATCGGGATCATGTGGGGCTTGCTGGAGGCCGTCAGCCTCGCGGCCTATTTTCTGCTCTAGGCTGCCGCTGGTGACGAGGTCCTGCCGTCGGTGGTCATGCGTGCGTCGGGTTGTGCACCGGTGCAGTCTTCCTGACCGCAGCGGCAGCGACCGACGTGCTGCATGTTACTGCCCATGCCGGCGACGTCGAGCTTCTTCACCGCCGCATCGGCTGGATCGTGCCGATAGTGGCACTGTCGCTGGTCTCGACGGCGATCGCCTACGTCGCCGGCATCGCCGCCGCCCGTCGGCTCGGCGCCAAGCTGGCCTCGTTCATAGGCATGGCCGAGGTGTTCTTCGCGGCGCTATACGCATGGCTGCTGCTGGGCCAGATGCCTTCCCCCATGGAGTCCGCCGGCGGCGCGTTCATGCTCGTCGGCGTTATCCTGGTGCGGGTTGATGAGACCAGGCGGTGCGCACTTGCGGATATTCCAACCTGACCCCTGACCTGCACACAGGCAGGTCTGCGCGTTGCCGCCCACGACGTCCTCCTTTGCAGCGGGTCGCAGGACCTCCTCGGGCGCTCATCATTTCCGTGTCTCCTCCGGTAGGCCGGGGTTGCCCAGGAAGGTGCCATGGACGCGGTAAATCGCCAGGCCCACTACAAACGAGGCGGCGGCAACCCCGACAACAACCCCAAACGGCCAGGTCGGAGCCCGGCGTGCGATCTGCACCATGAAGCCGATCACAGCGGCAAGTACCGTCACTACCGCTGTCAGGGCCTGAGCCCGTAGCCTGACCATCTGCTGCCGCTCGTCGCCGCTCGACCCGTAAATCGCGCCGACGTCGGTGTTCAGTCCGCCGAGTAGGAAATAGCCGACCGCGGCGATGACCGTGACCACCTCGACGGGGATCGCGTTGTGCCATCCCTGGCCGACGAGCACGGCGGCAGCAAGCCCCGTGCCGAGGACCAGCATCCCTGCAGGCACCCGCAGGCGACCGTCACTCAGCCTCATCATGTCTCCGGCACCTCACCCTCTGGGTCGAACATCTTGTCGACCGTCACATTGAAGAAGCGCGCGATCCGGAATGCCAGCGGCAGCGACGGCAGGTAACGGCCGCTCTCGATCGAGATCACCGTCTGCCGGGACACGCCCAGCGCCGCCGCCAGCTCAGCCTGCGACAGCCCCCGCTGGGTCCGCTGCTCCTTGACCCGGTTCCGCACAATGTAAAGGTAGCTTTACTTGACCGCGAAGTCAAGGAACCTTTACATCATCGGAGTCAGCTGGGCGTCACTAGGCCAAGCGCGGGACATACCCCGGATGATCTTGCTTGATGAGCAACCCCGAATGCTGAAGAGCCAGGTAGCCGCGGTGATGGCACGTGAACCACGTACCCTCTTGAAAACCCATTGTGGCGGCAACGTCACCGTGGGTTCGAATCCCACGCCCTCCGCTCCGACCTCGAAAGATGGAGCAAATTCATCCGCCACGTGCAGGTGTGCGGCTTGGTGTGAAAAGTATCGGCGTGCCCGCATCGGGCACACGCTATCCGCGGCGGCAAGAGCCTACGCCGACTCGCGAACCCAACCCAGGCCATTCCAGCCTCCCATCGAACGTGGTCTCCGGGATGAGGCCTCTTCAGCGGCTACCCACGCCCTTGCCGACCGAACCAGTTGGCCTTACCGCTGCCAGCGTCGGTGCGCCGACACAGGTACTACGGATCTGTGAGGTTAAAACGTCGGTCCGGGGATGGCCCGCTGAGTGTCCGTGCCCGCTCCTCCAGCCTCAAGCATGACTCTGACCGCGGGATAACGACTGCCGGTGGAAAGGTTCCCGGTGAACGTACACGCTGCGCTTGATCCTGGAGCCTCACGGGGTGCCGCAAGATCAGCCGGACTCATCCGGCGCGCGGCTGGCGCTCAGTGCTGCCGTCTCGCTCGGCGGCGCTTGTCCAGCTCACGGCCGCCGCGTTGTCACGGCTCTCCGGGCGCCGCGTGATGGCTTCGCCAGCCATGACCCGGCCGCCACCGCCACAGATCTCGGCGGGCACAATGACCTGTTATGGCGAAGGGTCCTGACCGCTGGCACCGGTGGTTGCTCGATGTGCGGTTCGGCGGTGATGCCGCCGCCCGCGAGCAAGTTCTCACAGAGTTGTTGTACCCAGCCCGCGACACGGTGCTCGACAAGGCCCAGCTGCGGCCGGGCGACACGCTACTAGACGTGGGCACGGGTGACGGCCTGATCGGCTTCGGCGCGCTGGAGCGGCTCGGTCCATCCGGTCAGGTGATCTTCTCAGACATCTCTCAGGACTTGCTGGATCACTGCCGGGCAGCTGCCGCGGCCGAAGGACTGCCGGACCGGTGCCGCTTCGTCCTGGCCTCGGCCGACTGCCTGACTGGTATTGCAGACGCCTCGGTCGATGTCGTCACCACTAGGTCTGTCCTGATCTACGTCAAGGACAAGGCCGCAGCGCTGTATGAGTTTTACCGGGTCCTCAGACCCGGGGGGCGGGTCAGCCTGTTCGAGCCGATCAACGTGCTGATGGATGACCGGGAACGGTACTTCGGCTACGACATCACCCCCGTGAAGCCGGTGGCGGCGAAGCTCAAAGCGTTCTACGACTCCATCCAGCCGCCGGGCGTTGATCCCATGGTTGACTTCGACGAGCGTGACCTTGTGCGTCATGCCGAGCAGGCTGGATTCCCTGCAGTCGATCTCGAATTGCGGGTCAGCGTGGAGAACGCGAGACGGCCGGTCGCGTGGGAGGTCTTCTTGCGCATGTCTGGCAACCCGCTCGTGCCGCCGCTGGGCGAAGCCCTGGACCGGGTGCTCAGTCCGCAGGAGATTACCGAGTTCACCGCGCATCTCAAGCCGCTGGTGGAGTCCGGCACCGGGCAGCAGCGGAAAGCACTGGCCTATCTGACTGCGGTCAAGCAATAACCAGGGGCCCTACGGCGAAAGGCCTAATGTGCCCGATGCGTGCCCGATCGGCCGGTCCACGCCGGGAAATCACGGTCACTCCCGGACAGCCTGGTATGCCGACTCACCTGCGAATACCTAGGCCGCTAGGGCCCGGCCTACGTCCTCCTAATCAGTAGGTCAGGCTCACTTTGCCTCGCACCAGATCATCACGGCCTGCACCGCAAAGTGCAACAGGACGTCATCCTGGCCGGGCTGCCTCGACCAGATGTCCGGCGGCCAATCCCACCTGCCCCCGTGCCTGCTCTCGCGAGAAGTCCAGGTCACGCCCACACCAAAGTGGCTGGCCACGTAGCGGCAGCGATTCGGCGCGTCATCGGGCTCAACCGAGGACAGGACGGCCAGGTCAGGTTCGAGGGTGGCGACCCAGATACCATCCCGAAGCCTCAGAGGGGCAATGGTCGGCTCGCCCTGCAAAGGCAGTTCCCGGTCCAGCCTCGCGGCATTGATCTACGGATTAGAAGGTTCACGATTCCTACACGGATCACCGGTCCAGTTGCATGGAAGGGAACATGGTCAAGGCTGGTGACGCAAGGCCCGTAACGATCCCGGAACGCGGCGCGCCTAAGGTTGGCTCATCGCGGGCGATCGCAGGAAAGGCGGGCATTTCGTGAGCACGATCGTGCGAGCGCGGACGGCGCCGGTTGCGGCGGCCGTCGTGCTCGGCGTGGTCACGCTCGGGCTCGGCGCGGCCTCCGTCCTGCTAGACAGCCTCACCCACCAGCCCGGGACCGGCGGACCGGCGGCCGACGCGTTCATCACGGCGGCCGGCGCGGTGCCCGCGACCGCGGTAGGGACATTGCTTGCCGCTCGCCGGCCGCGCAATCCGATCGGATGGATACTGCTGGCCATCATCATCGTGGAGATCAGCCCCGCCAGTCAGTACCTCATCCTGGACTACCGGATGCATCACGGGGCGCTGCCCCTGGGCTGGGTGGCGGTGGTGCTCAAGGAATGCTGGCCGATGTTCCTGGTCCTCATCACGCTGCTGCTGTGGCTGTTCCCCGACGGGACGCCGCCGGAGGGCCGGTGGCACCGGCCCGCCGCGGTCGCCGCGGTCGGCTGGCTGCTGATCGGCCTGGCTACCTCCAGCCGGGGCGTGCTGGTCGCCGCCGGAGGCGATGTCCGCATCCAGGCCAGCGGCGACCTGGCCAACCGGCTGCCCGGGGCGCTGCGTGTCCTCGACGTGGTGGTGATCGCCGGGACCCTGGCCAGCTGGACGGCCTGGCTGGCCATCCAGATACCGACCTACCGGCACGCCAGCGGCGAGCACCGCCAGCAGCTCAAGTGGCTCTACAGCGGCGCGGCCATCTTCGTGGTCTCGCTGATCATCGGCGTGTTCATCGCCCAGCTCGTCGTGGAAGAAGTCCCCGGCTGGGGTGACCAGTCGGCGGTCGGCGCGGTGGTGGTCCTCGGCACCGCGGCCCTGCCCGTCTGCATGGGGGTGGCGGTACTGAAGTACCGGCTGTACGAGATCAACCGGATCATCAGCCGGGTGGTCTCCTACACGCTGATCACGGCCCTGCTCGGCGGCGTGTACGCCGGGCTCATCCTCCTGGCCAGCTGGGCGCTGCCGTCCAAGAACTCGGTGGCCGTGGCCGTGGCCACCCTGGTCACCGCGGCACTGTTCAACCCACTGCGCAAGCGGGTGCAGCATGCCGTCGACCGCCGGTTCAACCGCTCGCGCTACGATGCCGAGGCAGTCGTGGCCGCGTTCACCGGGCGACTGCGCCAGACCATCGATCTGGACGCGATCCGCGGCGATCTTGTCGGCGTCGTCCATGAGGCGTTCCAGCCCGCTCACATGTCGGTGTGGCTCCCCGGCACCGGGCTGTACGCCACGGTCTCAGCTCCCGCCCGTCCCAGCGCCGACCAGCCTGACAGGTGAAAGCCGAACGCGACCGCTGCAGTGGCTAGAAGCGCCACTGAGTCGCACCGCCTGGTTCGACGGTGAGCAGCGCCGTGGCCGTGGCTGGCACCAGGCGATACACGAACCATGGCGGCGGCCCAGCGGAGGGCGCGCTGAACTCGGCGGTAAGCGCCAAACCCGTGTCGTCGACGCGGGCCGGCCATCCCCCCGCGGCCCAACGCCCGGCCATGGCAGAGACCGTCGAGGGATCGGTGACCTTGCGGGCTTCGCCGTCCACGACGAGATCGAATTCACAAGTGGCGACGCTCAGCGTGCAGCGCGGGTCCCGGGCGAGGTTTCTTGCCTTCCGAGTCCCGTCGCCGGTCTCGAACCAGAATGTCCCGTTAACCCACAGGGCGCCGATCCCCGTGACATGCGGGCTTCCGTCCCGGTTGATCGTCGCCAGCCAGCACGTGTGACGGTTAGGACCCTCGGTCTCTGGAGCCTGGCGCAAGCCTTGATCCAGGCGGGCTTCGATGCGGCGCCACTCAAGCAGCGGCGTTCTGTACAGGTCGGCCAAGTTGGTTGCTTCCACGAAGACCGGACTCTACCGGCCGTCAATACTCATCGGAAGCGCAGGACATGCCTACAGTGGCCCCGCACTGGGTTCGGGCGCGGGCTAGTAGTCTCGGCGGCATGGAACTGCCTCCCCTCGGCTTGTCTGAGGTCTTCAGCCGGTGGCAGTTCGCGCCGGTGGTAACAGGTTTCGTGGTGGTGGCGGCCGGCCTGTACCTGTGGGGCGTGCTGCGCGTGCGGCGGCGTCATCCGGCGCGGCCGTGGCCGCTATGGCGGACCGCGTTGTTCCTCGGCGGCCTGGCCGTGGTCGTGATCGCAACGCAGAGCGGCATCGGCAGCTACGACGACGTGCTCTTCTGGGATCACATGGTGCAGCACCTGCTGCTTCTCATGGTCGCGCCGCCCCTGCTCGTCGTCGGCCAGCCGGCCACGCTGCTGTTGCACGCGAGCCGCAATCCCCTGCACACGTGGGCCAAGAAGACGCTGCGCTCGCGCGTGGTGACCGCGATCACCTGGCCGCCGTTCGGGGCCGCGCTCTACCTCGTCACCATCGTCGGCACCCACCTCACCAGCTTCATGAACCTGGTCCTGACCAACGGGGCGGTGCACGACGGCGAGCACGCTCTCTACCTGGCGGTCGGCTACCTGTACTTCCTGCCGCTGATCGGGCGGGAGCCGATCAGGTGGCGGGTGTCCTATCCAACCCGGATCTTCCTGCTCTTCATCGCCATGCCTGTGGACGCGTTTACCGGTCTCATCCTCGGGTCGCAGAGCAGCAATCCGTTCCCTGCGCTGGCGCAGCAGCGCCCAGCCTGGGCGCCCAGCCCGATCAGCGACGTGCACACCGGCGGCGCGGTGATGTGGGTGGGCGGAGCAGGCATCATGTTCGCGCTGGTGATGGCGGTGTTCTTCGCCTGGAGCCGGGAAACGCGCAGCGACGGCGGACTGGGCTGGCTCGAGTCCGCGCGCCGGGCAAACTTCGCCGCGCTGGTCAGCTCGCATCAGGATGCGAGCGGGGGCAGCGGAGCCCCGCGGCCCGCCGCTCCGGCCGCCCCGGCCGCTGGGACGGAATCCGTCGACGACGACGAGCAGCTGGCCGCCTATAACGACTTCCTGGCCCGCATCAACAAGCCCCGGGAGCATTGACCGCGACACGCCGGTAGGGCTTTCTAAGCAAATCTAGGGTTGAGGCTAGATGTAGCCATAGAGTCCGATGGCATGGACCCGGTACGCAATCCGTACGCCCCTGGCGCAGGGCAACGGCCACCAGAGCTCACCGGACGCGACCGGGAAATCAGTCAGTTCGAGGTCGTGCTCGAGCGGATCGCCCGCGGCCGCCCGGAGCGGAGCATAGTACTCACCGGCCTCCGCGGCGTGGGCAAGACCGTGCTGCTGAATACCTTCAGGTCGATGGCCCTGCAGCGGCTGTGGGGCACCGGGAAGATCGAAGCCCGGCCGGACCAGTCGATCAGGCGGCCAGTCGCGGCCGCGATGCATATGGCCGTACGGGAGCTCGCGCCCCGTCACCGCGCGCCGGACCGGGTCGAGTATTTCCTCGGCGTCCTGAAGGCGTTCGCCCTCCGCGACCCCAAGGCCATCAAGGGATCGTCAGTCACCATCGCCCTGGGCATCGACGTGCCAGCCCAGCGCGGCCGGGCCGACTCAGGCGACCTGGAGGTCGACCTCACCGAGCTGTTCGCCGAGGCCGCCTCGGTGGCAGCGGATCTTGGCGTCGGAATCGCCTTGTTCGTCGACGAGATGCAGGACGTTCCCGCGGCTGACGTATCCGCGTTGTGCGCCGCATGTCATGAGCTTTCGCAGACGGGCGGCCCGCTCATCGTCGTCGGTGCGGGCCTGCCGCATCTGCCGTCGGTGCTGTCGGCGAGCAAGAGCTACTCCGAGCGGCTCTTCCGGTACACCCGGATCGACCGCCTGGAGCGGGAAGCCGCCGACCTGGCGCTGCTCGCCCCGGCGCAGCGTGAGGACGTGACCTTTACTCCCGATGCGCTCGACGCGCTGTACGCGGCCGCCGACGGCTATCCGTACTTCGTGCAGGCGTACGGCAAGGTCACCTGGGACGTGGCCGCGTCGAGCCCGGTGACGGCCGCTGACGTGAGCGTGGCGGCGCCGGAGGCCGAGGGCGAGCTGGCCGTCGGGTTCTTCGGCAGCAGGTACGAGCGGGCCACACCCGCCGAACGTGAGTACATGCGCGCGATGGCCGCTACCGGGGATGATCCGGTGCCCACGGCGGTAGTGGCCGACGAGCTCGGCCGCAAGCCGTCGAGCCTGTCGCCCGCGCGCGACGGGCTGATCAAGAAGGGCCTGATCTACAGCTCGGAGCGAGGCCTGATCGCGTTCACAGTCCCGCACTTCGGCAAGTTCCTGCGATCCCAGCCCGTCTGAGCCCGCGGCTGGGTCTATCCGCTCATAGCGTTATCTAGCGTCGTGGCTAGAGTCTCCTAGATAACGACAGACTCGCGGTTTCCGGCCGGCCCGAGGACCTCGTCGGTGTCCGCGTCGAGAACCGCCACCCGAATAGCAGGCCTGCGGGCCCGCAGGTAGACGGCGAAGACGATGTCGACTCGCTGGCCGCGCACGGTTCCCGGGTATACCGCGAATCGCCAGCACCCTTCCCGCCAGACATCGGCCGGGTCCGCGGTGGAGACCTGGCTCGCGTACTTGCGCCACTATGAGCTCGCGCGCAGCGCGGCCATCGTCCGCCCGACCGGGAGACGGCGCAGCTCGCAGGGCTCGGAATAACCGAGCCGGTCCAGGATCTCGCCGAGTTCAGGCGACGGGAAGGGAATGAGAGCCAGCTCGAAGGCCAGGGTGGCCAGCCAAACCTCAGCTTCGGCGGAAGAGGACGGCATGCGGAGCGCGGGCAGGCCGGCCGTGGCGACGGCTGAGGCGCACGGAAAGTGACATGGCCGAGGTGTTCCGGCGGGCTCTGGACCGGCTGCCGCAGCGGATATGCCCCGCCGTCACGCTCAGGTATTTCGATGACATGACCGAACCGGAAGTCGCGGCGGCACTCGGCATCAGCCTGGGCACGGTGAAGAGCACGGTATCGCGGGCCGTGGCCCGGCTGCGGATCGACGTCGAACTCGGCGCGAATTCCGACTCCTGACGCTCGGCAGCGCCGCGACGACTTATCCGCATTATGGTGACGGCACCCGTTACTGCGGGGTCTACTGCCGGCGCCCCAACTCGTGGCACTATCAGGTAAGCAGGTCAGGCGCCCCCGAGGAGGTGGCTTCGTGCGCAGCACGATGATGGATGTCCCGCTGACGATCACGTCAATCATGCGCTACGGCACGTCGATATTCGGTGATCGCGAGGTCCTCACCTGGACCGGTGACGGGACCAGGCGCCGGACCTACGCCGAGGCCGGCCGCAGGGCGGCGCGGCTCGCGAACGCGCTGCGGCGCCTGGGCGTAGACGGCGACCAGCGCGTCGGCACGTACATGTGGAACAACGCCGAGCACCTCGAGGCCTACCTGACCGTACCGTCCATGGGCGCAGTCCTGCACACTCTGAACATCCGGCTGGCGGCGGACGAGGTCGCGTACATCGCCACCCACGCGGAAGACCACGCCGTCATCGTGGACGCGTCGCTGCTGGCCAGGTTCGCTGAGATCCTGCCGCACACCCCCACGATCAAGCACGTGATCGTGTCCGGCGCGCGGCTCGGTGAGGTGCCGGAGGTCGCCGATCTGGCTGACGTGGGCGTATACGACTACGAGGAACTGCTCGCCGCGGAGGACGACTCGTTCGGCTGGCCCGCGCTCGACGAGCACTCTGCGGCCGCGATGTGCTACACCAGCGGCACCACCGGGCGCTCCAAGGGCATCGTCTACAGTCACCGCTCCAGCTACCTGCATTCGATGGGCGCCTGCCTCGGGAACGCCTTCGCCCTCTCCGAACAGGACCGGGTGCTACCCGTGGTGCCTATGTTCCACGCCAACGCGTGGGGCCTGGCTTATGCCGGCTTGCTGTCCGGTGCCGACCTGATCCTGCCGGACCAGTACCTGCAGCCGGCCGCCCTCGTCCGGATGATCAGCGAAGAACGCGTCACCATCGCCGGCGGGGTACCGACCATCTGGGCGGGCGTGCTCGCCCATGTGCGGGAGGCGGGCGGTGACCTTTCCTCGCTGCGCCTGGTGATCGCCGGCGGTTCCGCGGTACCGCACGCGATGCAGGCCAGGTACGAGTCGGAGCTCGGCGTGCGCATCCTGCAGGCCTGGGGTATGACGGAAACCTCGCCGCTGGCCAGCGTGGCCAACCCGCCGCCCGGCGTCAGCGAGGAGGAGGCCTGGGCCTACCGGGACAGCCAGGGCCGGCTGTTCTGCGCCGTTGAAGGTCGGCTGGCCGGAGATGGCGGGGACATACTGCCCAGCGACGGCGAGGCGGTCGGCGAGATCGAGGTCCGCGGTCCCTGGATAACCGGCTCCTACTATCGGGACGACGACCCGGGCAAGTTCCATGACGGCTGGCTGCGGACCGGGGACGTAGGCACGCTGGATGAGCGCGGCTTCATCCGGCTGACCGACCGGTCCAAGGACGTGATCAAGTCCGGCGGCGAGTGGATCTCCTCCATGGAGCTCGAGAACATCCTGATGGCCCATCCCGATGTGGCCGAGGCCGCCGTCATCGGAGTCGCCGACGAGAAGTGGGGAGAGCGCCCGCTAGCCGCGGTGGTGCTGCGATCAGGCGCCGACGTAAGCGCGGAGAAGCTGCGGACCTTCATGACCGACCAGATCCCGCGCTGGCAGCTGCCCGAGCGCTGGTGCTTTGTCGCCGAAGTGCCCAAAACCAGCGTAGGCAAGTTCTCCAAACGGCAGATGCGCGAGGCGTATCAGCGCGGTGACTACGAGATCATCGAGGTGCACTGACCGAAGGCACTGACCGACCTGGCGCTGCGCTTTGCCCACGCCGGGTCGATGCCGGTACGCTATGGCCCACCGCACCGCTCGTGCGGGTGGAGGATTCGCCTAGTCCGGTCTATGGCGCCGCACTGCTAATGCGGTTGGGCTTCACGGCCCTCCGGGGTTCAAATCCCCGATCCTCCGCAGCTCCCAGGCCCTGTCCCAGAACATCTGTGGGCAGGGCCTGACCAACGGAACGGCCGAAGGTTGCAGTTCGGGTTGCAGTTACGCTCATCACTCGCCCCACAGCGCCTGCGCGAGGTGAAGGAACTCCAGGAACAGGTTTCCCTGGCCCTGGACCGCGCAGCACGACCTCGAGCAGGCCCGCCGCGACCTGGCGGCGGCCCGCACGGCCCTGGGTGCCGCCTACGCCACGAGCACCAAAGACCCGTGCGACGGCTGCCACAGTGCCGGGGCCGCCGCCATCACAGCCGCCGAGACCGCCGTTGCCGACGCCGAGGCCCGGATCGCCGACGCGGAACGCCGGATCGTCATCTGCCAGGCCGCCTACATCCTCGACCCCCTCGCCGAATGCCTGGCCCGGGCGCTCGCCCAGCTGCGGACGGTGCCAGGACCTCGGCGAGGTCTACGAGCTCATCTATGAGTTCATCCGCAGGGGCGGCAAGCTGCCCGTTTACGCCCGGTGGATCGAAGGGGAAGGCGCGCGCACGTGAGTCAGCGGCACCGGTGAGCCCCCGGAATTGACGTTAGAAAGCGGGCAGGGTCTAGGTCACCCTTCCGGGCAGAACAACTTCTGATATTGCTCGATAATCCATTGTATCGTGTCGAGAGTGTTGTTGCATTGCGGAAAAGCCTGCTGCATTAGATCAAAAGCACTCTTGATTCCCTCCCCCACCACACTCGTCGCGTAGGGGCCATCACTCGATTTCAGGCTCTCAATCTCATCGGCGACCTGACTCGGGTCATTCGGATTGAAGTTAGCGGCCCGGGTCAAAGTAAGCGCGTAGCCAAGCACATCGCATATGTGGGCATCGAGGTCATTATCGGCAGAGAGCTCGAGGGTGTACTCAGCGAGGAGCAAATTGTCTTCTGTGGCTACTACCGAGTCTGACTCATACAGGAGGTTCGCCTCAGTCGGTTGAAGGCCATCCTGCTGCGGCGACGTCAATTCTACCGATTTCGCATTATTGATCCCGTTATCTGCCCAAGTTTGTTGATTCTCGTCCGCCTGGTATTCACTGTCGATGTCAACGTCCGGAGGCGGAACATCCACGCTAGGAAGTTGAGCCGCTGCGAGAACTGGCTGCCTGGCCGAGGACGATTTGTGACCTCGATGCACGAAGCTTGTCGTGAAACAACCTGGGGACCCGGACCCCGGGACTCCGCTCCCGGACCCGGCGACCCCGCTCCCGGATCCCGCAGCCCCGACGGCGGCATTACTATCCGGGCTCGGGCTGCCCGGAGAACTTCCGCATCCGGCCAGCCCGATAAGACACAGGAAAAGCGCTGCAGCACAGATCAGGATAGTCAGGCCGCCCGGGCGACGCTGTATTGCGGTGTTCCTGCCACAGAGCCTGATAACCCCATTGCCGGTCTCCCGTCAGCTTCTGCCGAATTGACCATACAGTTTGGCCGACGCGCAAGTCAATGAAATCACCGGCAACTTGAAAGGTAAACATTCCCTGCGCGCAGGGGTGATATCGGGCGAGCCGTTAGCGGCGTACCGCTAATCCTGACCCTTGATGATCTTCGCGCTCCCGGCTTGTACGGCGGCGGAGTGCGGCGGCCTTACAAGCTGCCGTAGGGCCATCACGGGCACGAGCAGGTCACGGGCGGTATCAGGTCAGCGGCACCGGCCAACCCCGGAGCGAAGACACCACCGGGAAGCGGGAACGTCAACCGAGCAGGGCAAGAAGCATGGCTTCGACCCATGCGCCGGCGGCTCGCCTGCGCTACGGCCAGCTCTTCGCGACCTGCCTTGGTTCCCCGGCATGCGCGGCTACGGCGGTCCGCAACCACTCGCCGGGCCGGGGTGGCGAGCTTCCCGGCCTGGATCTCGTCCCGCCGGAGCTGGTCGCCGCTCAGGGCTGGCGCGGCGGCTGGCATGACGCGCCCGCTGCGCCACCCGCTCCGGCCTGCGTACTGGCCGGTGTTGCCAGGAAAGCAGTCTCGTGAGGCTTTACGCGGGTCACCGGTCGGCGGCCCGGAAATCCGGCTCGGCGTGACGGATCTACCGGCAAGTAGATTCGCCGCCCGCGTGACGCATGACGCGCCGGGCCAGCGGAAATAACCTCACCAGGCCCGGGGACACTGGAAAGCGGGTCCAGCCTGAGAACTCCGCAGACGGAAGCGCTGGAGGCCGCCATGGCCGGTGCGGCAATCGCAATGCTGACTCTCTTCCTCGCCGGTGTCGCCTTCGCCGTCATAGCGGTAGTCGCCCTAGCGGTCCGCCGCGAGGACCATCATTTCTCGCTGAGCAGCGAAGGGCCCGGCGGGCCGTCGGAATGCGTGCGCCGGCTGATTGGAGTGGGCTGCAGGACCTGGACCATGAGATTGCTGCCTCAGGCTGAGCAGGCGCGCGGGGGACGCCGGACGGGCTAGCTGAAGTCGGGCCCGGAACTGCCGGCGCGGGTTACGGCCGGGCTCAGGCGGCGCCGCGAGGCGCTGGCCGGGGCGATGCGCGCAGCGCGGGAGCAGCAGCAGGGAATTGGCCAGACGCTGTTGCGGGTGCGATGCTAGAACATAAGATCGACAAGCTTCCGCAGGCTGACCGTATCCTGTGTGCACGGCTCTCGGGTACGGCGCGGCGCCTCGCGGCGCACCCGGCCCCGTCCGGTACCGGGTGAGACGCCGCGGTGGCCGAGCTGCGGGAACTGGCGGGCGGGCCGACCTGCTGGCGCGGCTTGCCGGGCTGGCCGAGGGCTTCGGCCGTGACGAGCCCGGGCAGGAGACCGCCTTGACGGTGGCAGCGCTGGCCCGCGATGCCGGGGCCGACCCGGACGAGATCCCGGGGTGGATCGCGATCGGCCGTGAGCGGCGGGTGACCGCGAACCTGCCGCCGTTCCCGGGCGGCAGGCGCGGCGGGTGACCGCGGCCGGGGCCGGGCTGAAATAAGGCCGTCGCGGACACGGCGGGCAGGCCTTGCTCGCGGGCGAGGTTCGCGGCGTGGATCAGGGCTTGCAGCGCCCGGCGGCCTAGCCGGGCCAGATCGCTCCCGGGTAGGACTGGGCTGCGTCTGCCAGATCACGAAGGAGATGAGCCTTATGAAGAATTCTTCATAACGCCCACCTACCGCCAGGCACCATGCGTGGCATCCTCAAAAGCGCCCGGTTGGATCGCCTGCTCCTGTAACCGCCGATATGGGCGGGAACCTAGTCGTTAGCGCGGCCGCCTGTACTACAGCGAAGCGGGGTGATACGGAACACTTCTTTTTGAGGTAGAAGGGAAGGACACGGCCATGAGTGAGATCGTGATACGACGTGACCGCCTGGACTATCCTGCGTTTGGGGCTCTCATCAGTTCTGGGGCCGTGACTGGCCCGGTTATCCCGGTCGCAGTCGAATCTGACCAATTGCGGCAGAATCCTGCCCTGCGGAGAGGGCAGCGAGGTGATAAGAACACCTCGGCCGGGAGTACCCGCGCCCAACCGGCCGGGCGCATGTCGCGGCTGATCGCCGGGGCACTTTGCCTGCGCATTGCCGGGCAGTATCGGACGAGCTGGAGCAGGAGCTCGGCTGCGCGTCCCGCGCCGGGCATGGTATCCGAGGACGACGGTGGCGATCAGGACGGCGCGGCAATGACGGTCGCGGCAGCGATGCTCAGCTAGGTCGTGCCGTCCATTCCGGCTCAGGCAACGCGCGACTCTTGTGGTTCAGGCCATCCGGCGGCATAGGGGAATCCGGCCGATGTCAGGTTAGGGCCGAAATTGGGTGCTGCTGCGGGTTTAGCATGATCGGTACGGAGCAAGACGGACAGGGATCGTCATATTCGCGCGACTCCGGCCGAGGTGCTCATGCGTCGCTTGGTAGCGGTTTCTGCAATGTCCGCGTTTGCCGCCGTGCTTCTGGCTCTTCCGTCTGGGGCAAGCACCGCTGCCGGCCAGGCTCTGTCCGGCGCGGCCAAGGAGCCGGTCGCGGTGGGCACCGGGGGCGCGGTCGCCTCTATGGACCTGGACGCGAGCCAGGCGGGTATTGACGTGCTCAAGCGCGGTGGGAACGCGATCGACGCCGCCGTGGCGATGGCCAGCACGCTGGGCGTGACCATCCCGTTCGTGGCGGGCCCTGGCGGCGGCGGCTTCATGGTGATCTACCTGGCCAAGACCCATCAGGTCGTGACCATCGACGGCCGTGAGACATGCCCCAGCGCCTGCACGCCGACGATGTTCACTGACCCCAAGACCGGTCAGCCGCTGGGCTACGACTACGCATCGGATCAGCCGCTGGCCACCGGCGTCCCCTCCATGGTGGCCACCTGGGCCAAGGCGATCAGCCTGTACGGCCGTCAGAGCCTGGCCGCAGACCTCCAGCCGGCGATCGCGGTCGCGGACCGCGGATTCCGCGTCAACCCGGACTTCGTTCAGCTCACCGAGTCAGACCTGCCCGAGCTGCAGGCTTACCCTGCCAGCCGCGCCCTGCTGCTGACACCGGCGGGCAACCCGCTGCCCGTGGGCTACCTGCTCCGCAATCCTGACCTCGCCAGGACCTACCGGCTGCTGGCCCGTTACGGCCCGTCTTACCTTTACGACGGGCCGCTGGGCCGGGCCATCGTCCAAGCCGATGATCACCCGGTGGTAACCCCGGGGAACACGGTGGTCGCCCTGCCGGGCATCATGACCACGAGCGACCTGAGTGCGTACCAGGCCCGGGTGCAGGCACCAACCCACGTTCGCTACCGCGGCCTTGACATCTACAGCATGGCGCCGCCGTCGAGCAGCGGGTCCACCGTCGGCGAGGCACTGAACATCTTGAGCGGATACGACTTGTCGGCCGAGCCCAGGGCGACGGCGCTGTTCCACTACCTGGAGGCGTCCCGGCTGGCCTACGCCGACCGCGACGCTTACGTCGGCGATCCCCGCTATGTCAGCGTGCCCCTGTCCGGGCTGCTGAACCCGGCGTTCGCCGCGACCCGGCGCTGCCTGATCCATAACCAGGCGCTTGTCTCGCCGGTGGCCCCGGGCGACCCGTACCCGCCCTACCAGAGCTGCCAGAACCAGAACTCGCAGCAGGCGGCGGCATCATCGGAAGGGAGCCATACCAACAACATCGTTGCCGTCGACAAGTGGGGCAACATCGTCGCCTACACCAACACCATCAACTTCTTCGGCGGCAGCGGCGAGACCGTGCCCGGCTACGGCTTCCTGCTCAACAACGAGATGACCGACTTCGACTTCGCGCCGCCCTCGCCCGGGGCTTACGACCCGAACCTGCCCGCCGACGGCAAGCAGCCACGTTCCAGCATGGGACCGGTCATCGCGTTCCGCGACGGGACACCGGTCTTCAGCGTCGGCGCGGCCGGCGGATCCACGATCATCACGACCATCCTGCAGATCATCCTGAACCACGTCGACTTCGGCATGTCACTACCCGCGGCGCTCGCGGCTCCGCGGGTAAGCCAGACCAACTCGGCCACCTCGCTGGCCGAACCCGCCTTCTACAACAGCGTGCTGCGGCAGCAGCTGACCAGTCAATTCGGCGAGAAGTTCACCGAGGCCACCGGGCCGGTACTCCCCCTTGACTACTATCCGGGCGACGCCACAGCGCTTCAGATCCTCGGCCATGAGCGCTTCGAAGCCATAGCCGAGCCCGTCCGCCTCGGCGGCGGCAGCGCACTCGTCGTAAACCCCGCCCCGTAGCGGTCACCTTCCCCACGCCAGCGCGCTCGACACAGCACACGACAATCGGGCAGCACCGACCCTGCTCTCCTGGTGCGGCCGATGACGCGGCAAGCGGCCAATTGCAGAAGCCACGTCCCGGCCCGCCAAGGTGACACGTGAATGCGCGACGGACACGGCGGAACCGCCGTTCGTCGCGGCGGGGATCTCCTCGCTGCTCATCCGTTGAGATGCGCAGATCAGGCCGTTCTGCGCTGTACGGCTCATGACCCCCAGGTGGTGTTCGGCGTTGCGGACGAGATCGACGCTGACGCAGCCATCGGCGGTACCGTGCAGGTAAAGCGTCGGCTGCGGAGCACGCCGTGCTGCCGCCTGCGCCTCCGCCTCATGCGGCCCTGCGCTGCCAGGGGAGTCCGGGTCCTGCGGGACGCGGTAACAGCTGATCGCCGCCGACAGGCTGGTCGGCTCAGCCAGGGATTCCCTGACGTGCTCCAGGCAGTCCGCCGCGTCGAAACCTGGTGACCAGTCTTGCCACAGCCACCTGATGAATGCTATCCCGTCGGCGGCCACGATCTTCTCGGCCAGGCCAGGGGTGTCCCGGAACAGGAAGATGTAGAAGAAGCGCTTGAGCTGCTCGTAGTCGCTGAACAGCACCGGGTCCAGCGTGGCGGGCGGCACTGCCATTGTCACCAGCCGCCGCCAGCGGTCTGGCGCGGCCGCCGCCGCCGTATAGGCAGCTTAAGCGCCCCAGTCGTGGCCGATCAGGACCGCATCCTCGTCTCCGCCGAGAACCTCGTACAGGGCACTGGCGTCGGTTGCCAGCGTGCCTATGCTGTAGTGGCCGTCCTCCGGGACCGCGGTCGGAGCGTATCCGCGCATGAAGGGAGCGACGGCGCGGAACCCTTTGGCTGCCAGGTCGGGCAGGAGGTACCGCCAGGTGCGGGCGGTGTCGGGAAAGCCGTGCAGGCACAGCGCCAACGGGCCAGCGCCGGCTTTCAGCAGCCCGAATTCCAGGCCGTTCGCCCATATCCTGCTCGCCTTTATCTCCACTCGCCGACGCTACCAGCCGGCAAGCGCCGCCCCTGAACGGTCGCCGCTGGCGACCCTGCCGCCATGTCGTTCTGGGAGAAGGTGTTGTTACGTCAGCCCGCCTGTAGGCGTCACGCCAGGCGCAAGTAATCGCTCGGCGCCGTTCGAGCCTGCGGCGGCGGTCATGCCGTCCTTTCTGTTACCGAGCATCAGCGCTGTTTATGCAAGTCGATCCGGGCGGCCCAGAGCTCGCTGCCGATGCAGGCGCAGCCCAAGACCTGGGCATTCTGCGCCACTGTGAGCCGGTTAGGTCCAGGCTGGGTAGCTGCGCGAACAGCGGCTTCGGGGACAAGAAGCGTTGCCTAGGGGGCGCTGGACTTGCCTGCGGCGCGGGCTTGTTCCAGTGCGGTGGAGCCGGGCAGCGCGCCGGGCTTGCGGCCAGGGCTTCCAGGTAGTGGTCCAGATCCAGCCGGGCGCCGGACCTGCGGGGCAGCCGCTCATGCCGGGCGACCTCGGCGTGGCCGTCGTAGATGACCAGGTGCGAGGCGTGCAGCAGGGCCCGGACCCGGCGGCCGATCAGCCTCGCCTGGACTGAGTACCTGTTGGTGCGCACGGTGACCTGGCTGAACCGATTCACCGGGGGGTGAACCAGCGCCGGTCTCGAACGGCTCCGGCGGCAGGGGCCGCAGGAGCGGCCACTCGATCTGCCGCGTGCAGGGCGTCAGCCCGGCAGTCCGTCGAGAAAGGCCAGCAAAGCCGCATTGAACTGGGCCGGACGCTGCAGCGGCGCGAAATGACTCACGCCGGGCAGGATCGTCAGCGTGCCGCCGGGGATGATGCGGGCGAGATACGCCGCATGTTCAGGCCGGATGAATTCGTCGTGCTCGCCCTGCACAATGGCGACGGGCACGTCGATCGCGGCGAGATCGCGGGCCGTGTAGTCCGGTTGCGTGCGCATCATTTCGCCGACGGCGGCGACGAACGCTTCGAATCCGTCCGGCGTGGCCGAGAGGCTCGCGTAATCCTTCCGGTGGCGGGCGAAGCAGCGATCGATCACGGGGCTCGGCTCCATGACCTTCGTGCCGCCCGGATCCATGTTGCACGCGAAGAAGAACACGCCCGCGGTACGGGCTGGCTGGCGGGCGGCCAGCACGAGCGCGATGCACGCACCGTCGCTCCAGCCGACGAAGCGCGCGCTGTCGATGCCGAGGGCGTCTATGACCGCGAGCACGTCCGAGGCCATGCGCTCGTAGGAATAGGGGCGGTCGTCGCGCGTGCTGCGGCCATGGCCGCGGCTGTCGACCAGGATGGCGCGATAGCCGGCCGACAGAATGGCCGGCACCTGATAGCCCCAGTTGCCGGCATGGCCGAGGCCACCATGCAGCAGGACGACCGGCGGGCCGTCGCCGTAGGACGCATGCGAGATGCGGGCGCCGTCATGGTCCAGCCAGCCTTCGATGTCCGCTGCCGGCAGAGGGTCGGCGCCGTGCGCTTCGAACCGGACGAGGTCGTCGTCCTCGATTTCCGCATTCATCGTTCTGCCGTCCGTCTCGGGAAGACGAGCCCCCGATTGTAATGTCAGCACCGGCGAAACGGCCAGACGGCGGCAGGCCGGAGAGCGCGGGTGTCGCGTCGGCGCGTGCAGGCCGCAAGATGGGGTTTCGTTCGTGAGAACCGCTGCCCGGAGGCGGCCAGCCTAGCTACTGAATGTGACTGCTGCATAGGCTGCCGCCTGCGAAATATCCGCCCAATGCGCTCGAGTGCGGTACGAGGGTGGCGTGCCGGCGCCGAGCTGTAACGGCTGATCGGCGCGGCAACCGCTCGCGTGAACCGAGGCGATAGGTGCGGTCTAGCGGTAGATGAGCCGGCTCAGACGGCGTGCGCCGTGACTAGCCACGCCGCGGCGGGCATGACCACGCCTTCTCGCGATGCGTACGGCGTATAGCGTTCCCGGACATGCTCTGTCAGTTCGGCGGCTTGCACAGTGCTGAACTCGGCGAGAAGCTCTTTGGTCCGCGGGGAGGCACGCTCGTACTCGAGCACGTCATCAAGGTCGTGCCCGATGAGCATCGGCTCGTCCGCCCTCGCGAACTCGATTCCGCCGAACCCCGCGCCGCTCAGCAGGGCGTGCACCCGGCCGGTGTCAGCGAGGGAGAAGGCAGCATCCGGCCCGCGCATCTCGCGAAGGCCGAGTACCGCCGCGGCCTCGGCGAACCCGATGGTAAAGAAGGGATTCTCATCCCGGGTGCGCCAGCAGAGGAACGCTAGTCTCCCGCGGGGCCAGAGCGCCCTCCTCACGTTGCTGAACGCCGCTGCCGGATCATCGAAGAACATGACGCCGAAGCTGCTCAGCACTAGGTCGTAGGCTTCGGCGTGGAACGGGTGCACTTGAGCGTCGGCCACCTCGAAGCTGGCGTTAGTGATGCCCGCATTGCCGGCGAGCGGCGCGCTTCGGCTACCTGAATCTGGGACAGGTCCGCGCCGAGGGCGTGCCCGTGGCTGGTGGCGCGTGCCGCGAGGATGGTCGTATCACCGCAGCCGCAGCCGATATCGAGAACGTTCTGGCCGTTCTCGATCCGCGCACTGGTCAGCAGCCGCGCGGTCAGCCTGCCGCGCATGCGCTCGTGTCGCTCGCGCTGCTCGATGAAGTGCCGGCCGCTTGCCCCGTTCCAGTCCTCGGTTTGCTCCGCATTCACCGCCATAGACGAGAAGTTACCGCGTTCGAGAGAACTTCTTGCCGGTCGATCCGGCCGATCGTCGCCGGGCCCGTGGCGAGGTCTCGCTCCGATGCTCGTGCCGATGAGCGTGCTGGTGCAGCATGTGACGGCGCGGGGCCTGATCGCCGTCGCCAAACTGGCGAAAGTTCGTACCGGACGGCTGGCAAGGACATGCAAACGGGCCGGATTGATTGGCAACGGGCCGACTTATCTGGCACGGGACACCGACGTCCGGATCTGAATAGCGAGCGTTAGCCCGCCGGATACTTATGCAGCGCTTAGCATATTAATTCGTGATGAGTTCGCCTGGCTGCTCCTGGCTCGCTCCGCCACATTGTTGCCATGGCTGTTCAGATCACCGGTTCGGAGCGCAAGGGAAGCGTGTCGGCAGCGGCTGTGACCGCACGCAGATCACAGCCTTATGCATGGCCGTAAATCGACCCGGTTCGGAGGCTTGCCCAGGAGTCGCGCGAGGGCGGTTGGAGTCGCCTTTGAGCTGGCGGCCGGTGCTGACGGAGGGGTTGGGTCCTTGCGCGGGTTTGCTGTCCGGGGTGGCTGGTTGCAGACTGGCGTGGTGGACCGGATCCGGGGCGAAAGGTGAGCCAGCAGGCGTCCGATGAGGTGGTCATCCGGACTCCGGACCGGCGGCTGCGGGTGTTCGTAAGTTCCACGCTGGGTGAGCTGGCTGAGGAGCGGCAGGCGGTTGCGCGTGCGGTTTCGGCGCTGCGGCTGACGCCGGTGATGTTCGAGGCGGGGGCGCGGCCGTATCCTCCGGCCGAGGTGTACCGAGCGTACCTGGCGCAGGCAAATGTGTTCATCGGCTTGTACTGGCAATGGTACGGGCAGCTAGTCCCGGGCGCGCAGGTCTCGGGACTGGAGGAGGAGTTCGGCCTGTCGGCCGGGTTGCCGCGGCTGCTGTATGTCAAGGGGCCGGCCCCCGATCGGCAGCCGCGCCTGGCAGAGTTGCTGGCCCGGATCAAGGAGGAGTCCTCGGCCTCCTACCGTCACTTCCGCACCCCGGCTGAGCTGGGCCGGCTGGTGCGTGATGACCTGGCGGTGCTGCTGAGCGAGCGGTTCGAGGCCGCTGACGGCCAGGCTGCGGGTGCAGCGCGGTCGCCGGAAGGCCGCCGCGGCCTGGGGCGGCTGCCGGTGAGCACGACGTCGCTGCTGGGTCGGGAGCGGGCGATCGGTGAGGTGGCCGGGCTGATAGAGCGTTCCGGGGTGCGGCTGGTGACGCTGACCGGGCCGGGCGGGGTGGGCAAGACCCGGCTGGCGGTGGCGGTAGGCGAGCGGTTGCGTGACCGCTTTGATGCGGGCACCGTGTTCGTGCCGTTGGAGTCGGTCACAGATCCGAGACTGGTCCTTGCGGCCATCGGCCGAATGGCTGGAGCGGACCTGACGCGAACGGGCTCGCCGTTGGATGCCATGGCCGAGATGTTCGGCGACGGCGCCAGGCTGCTCATCTTGGACAACCTGGAGCAGGTGATCAACGTCGCCCGCGACCTCGGGGAGCTGCTGGCTCGCTGCCCTGGCGTGGCGATCTTGGCTACCAGCCGGACGGTGCTGGAGCTGCAAGCCGAGCGGGAGTATCCCGTGCCACCGTTGCCGCTGCCCCCGTCGCCCGGCTCCGGCGAGGTGTCGGCCGGGGAGCTGGCCGCCTCGCCGGCGGTGGCGCTGTTCGTGGACCGGGCGAGCGCGGTGCGGCCTGGCTTCACGCTGACCGAGGGCAACGCGGCGGCGGTGGCCGAGATCTGCCGCCGGCTCGAGGGCCTGCCGCTGGCGATCGAACTGGCCGCCGGCCGCACCCGGCTGCTCGCCCCCCCTGCGCTGCTTGACCGGCTCGCGGCCTCGCTGGACGCGCTCGGAGCTGGCGCGGTGGACCTGCCCGAGCGCCAGCGCACGCTCCGCGCCACGGTGGAGTGGAGCGTGGGCCTGCTGGAGGAGGCCGAGCAGTCGCTGCTGGAGGTCGCGGCGGTGTTCACCGACGGCTGGACCATCCAGGCCGCCGCCCGCGTGGCAGACGTTGATGAGGATCGGGCACTGGAGCTTTCTGAGGCACTGGCCCGCCAGAGCCTGGTCTATGTCGACAGCACCGAGCTGGGGCCCCGGACCCGGATGCTGGAAACCATCCGCGCGTTCGTGGCCGAGCGGCTGGCCGCCCGGCCCGACGCCGCTGAGGTCGGCCGCCGCCACGCCAGCTACTACCGGGCCCTGGCCGAGCAGGCCGACCGGCCGCTGCGCGGCCCCGGCCGGAATCAGTGGCTGGAGCGGCTGGACGCCGAGGCGGGCAACCTGGCCGCTGCCGTGCGCTGGTTCCTGGACCACGACCGCGGGCCATTGCCTCACTTGTTCCGGGTTCTGTGGCTGTTCTGGTCGCAGCGCGACCTTGAGCGCGAGGCCCGCCCCTGGGTGGAGCAGCTCTTGCCCGCTGACGGGACGCTGGATCCGCAGGCCTGGGCCGAGCTGGCGTGGGCGGCGGCCGTACTGGCCGTAGACACCGGTGACGACGCGGCGGCGCTGGCGGCCCGCGAGCGCCTGGCACCGCTGCTGGCCGGGATCGAGGACCCCTTCCTGCACGCGGCATCCCAGCTGGCCATGGCGTGGGCCATGCCGATCACCGGTAACTTTGACGCGGCGCTGCGGGAGACATTGGTCTCGCTGGAGGAGCTCCACGGCCAGGATGAGCCCTTCTTCACGGCCATGACCGCGTTCACCGCCGGCTCCCTGGAGACCGGGTCGGGCCGCTACGACAACGCGCTGCAGCACCTGCGCGAGGCGCGCGACCTAGCGGAGCGTTGCGGCGATGACTGGCTCACCGCGGGCTCCAGGGTGCAGCTGGCCATCCTGCATGTCCTCTCGGGCAGGCTTAGTGAGGCCCGGCCGCTACTCAATGAGGCGCTCGATCAGAGCCTGGCCGCCCGCAGCACCCCGTTCGTGATCCTGTGCCTGGCCGCGTACGCCTGGCTGGCATTCGCTGAGGGTGACCCGGAACGGGCCGCGCTGCTGGAAGGCACGGCCCAGGGCCTGCGCCGGCGGGTCGCCCTGCCAGCATGGCCGCACCTGCGGCGGGTGGAGGCTGAGCTGGTAGCCAAGGTCCGCCAGCGGCTCGGCACGAGCCAGTTCGATCAGGCGTTCTCCGCCGGCTCGAGGCTCACCCAGCGGGAGGCGGTAACCATCGTGCGGGACCAGCGCAGCGCTGGCACCCAGACGCCCTGAGCCGCTACGCGTAATAGCGCGGAAACTGCGGCTTGGAGCCAGATGCGGAGGCGAACCGGAGCGTGCAGAGCGGCGGGTCGGCGCCGGTTATTTAGCGGTTCTTGCGTCGTTGGCCACCCGGTTATGGGCAACGCGCATGTGGTCGACCTGCATGTTTATGCATCGGCCCCCTTGTGGTGAACGTCCGCATCTGCAGCGGACAGGGTCGGTCTGCAACCCTCGGTGCTGAGCCTTAACAGATACGTTTCCGCCGGGCGCCGCTTGACCCGCCGGGGCTCAGGTGTCAGGGCCGGGATCTGTGTCCGCGTCCTCGAGTTCTGGATCTACCCCGCCTTCCCGGTGCTTTTCCGAGGCACGCATCACGGCCCGCATCTTGGCGAACTCAGCGTCGTCCGTCGCGTCAGGCTCGCTGCCACGCTGATCGCCGGCGTCTTCCGGCGCCGGCTTGCGGTCACTCATGGCCAGATCCTCCTCCAGAAGCTGGATTCCATGCCCAGCACGGTACCGGGAACCTGGCGTCGCAGCCCGGGTACCCGGCCAGCGTGCACGACATGCGCTGACCGCCGGCGGCATGCAGGTCCACCCGGACCAGGCGGACGGCGGCGGCCGACACCCGCCCGGCCCGAGTTCCTACGGACGCTGCGGAGCGCAGACCGGCCACTTATGCGTGCGTCCTGCTATTTCCACGTTCAACGGTTCCTTTTGAAGGCGGGTTTTATGCATTTCTCCTATCATATAGAACTCTGTCCGGGGCGAGTCACCGGTGAATTCCGAGCCTTTCCGGATGCTTCAATTTTATCATTCCACTCTTCGCAGCCGCCGAAGGAATGATCTCTACCGGTATGTGGCTAGGTACTCTGGATAACAGTTGATTCCGCCTACCGGTCCTCCTGCGGACAGGGACGGAATCGAGATATAGTCACTTGTTCCTAATACGCGTGGATGTCGGGACGTAGCCGATATCGCGACGGGATCATCGTACAGCCGATATGTTCATCCCAGAGGAGCGTAGTATCTTCGGGTGATGGATCGACGCGTCGCCTCGTTCCAGCCTGATATTAACGATTCCAGCTCCAGCAGCCAGTCTGTTCGACGAGCTCTCGGTCAGCGGCAGGCCCTAGCACTAGGCAGGACGGCAGGGAGACCCAGGTGGTCCGTAAACAGCGCGGACGCGTTGGAGCCGGCAGCCCGGTCACGGGCGAGAGTCAACGTCCTATCTCAGCACGCCAGGCGGCAACTCCGGGCTCAGCGAAAGTCCTCCCTGCCAGCTGGTGGCTCGCCGCGCTGTCATTCGGGTTCGCTGCGCTCGGGGTCTGCCTGCTTCTTATCGGGGACGACGCTACCTTGGGCAGCCAGGTCTATACCAGTACGCCAGAGTTCAAGGTATGGGCCACGCTCGCCATTGGCGTGATTGCCGCACTGCCCTTGGTCTGGCGCGTTGGTGTCGATCTGCTGAGGCGTCTGGGTCTCGAACCACACCTCGTGCTGCGATCGCGAGCTGCGCCGGCCCTTATCGCCGTCGTCGTGGTGGTAACAGCCGCTGTCCTCGCGGGAGCGTACGCGCGCGGTGGCGGCTCTCCGTACTACGGCGGGCTTGTGCGCATCGGCGTTATTTATCTGCTTGCAGTCACGGCGGCTGTTCCTGCGTTCTTGGCCATGTGGGAGTGCTATCGTCTGCTTGCCGATGATGGCGGTACCGGCGGACAGGACGGCGCCGCGGGAGTGAACCGCTTGCTCCTGCTCAGGGAGTGCCTGCTTTCCGCTCTGACCACCGTGGGTCTCCTGGTTAGCGCCGGAGTGCTCACGACGGGCGCGCAACGCCAGGCCGCCCTGGCCGATCCGAGGCACACCGGGCCCTACCCATCGGCCTATGTGCTCATATGGGGCCTTGCCTTCAGCGCGCTGCTCGTCGTTAACTTCCTTCCCGCATTCCGGCGCCTGATCCGCCTTGCCAACGCGACCGTAGACACGCTTTTCCCCATTTTGCCTCCGGGTTCTGACGGGTGGCAGAACCGTCTGAAAGAGCGCAAAGATCTCGCGGACCTCCTGAAGGTCACAAGCGGAGCGAAGGACGTGATTACCTCGTCGATCCTCGTGGCTGGGCCGCTGATTAGCAGCGCATTTTCGCTGTTCCTGCCGGGTCCGCCGCCTGGCTGAACTCAGGTCTGAAATGCCGGTCCGACACGTCACCGTCCTTCTGGACAGCGCAGGAAACGCGAGTCAGCTTAGTCCACCGGTCTTACTGAGGGTGAATTGCACTTCAGGGAATGCCGACTCTCGGCCCGCTCAGATGTCGGCTCAGCATCACGCGCCTTCCACAGCCCAACTGGGCCACGCCATCCAAAAATGACGATCTGTCTGCCACAGCCAGACTGCATTGGTGAGATCTGACGATACAGAACGGCGGGTCAGCGCGGTTATCAAAGGGACCTTCGCGATGTCGGCGTCCTGGCAGACCCGTGGTCAGCGCAACATGCAGGCGCCAGGCCTAAATATTTATGCATCGCCGTCCTGCCCGGAGAATGCTCGCTCATGCCGCTGCGGGCGCTCGGTTAGTGGTCGTCAGGCGAAAGTCAGCCGCTGCTCGCGCTGGCCGGGATCGGGCTCAGCTGACCCTCCGAACGGTGGATCCGGCTCGGATGGCACGGGGAATCTCGGCCACCTGGTCCACTACCTCGAGCAGGTGAGCGGGCTGGCTGGCGGGGCATCGGAGCTGACTTCGACGCGATACCCGATGCCGGTCGACTGCCAGGTCGCAGTGTCGAACCCGCCCGCCGCGGTCACCCGGACCCCTGCCAGCTCGATTCCCAGCGTGGCAGCTTCCCGGTAGAGGTCATTAAGAACGCATCCGGCTGCCGCGAGATGGAGCAGATGGCCGCCGGTGAGTTCGGCTTCGACCGTGAGGCCGCCGACGGTCCACCGGTGCGGGAAGCGGGCAACAGCGCCGGAGCCGGACATCATCGTCCCGGCACCCACCGCCACCTCCAAGCGATTGTCCATCAGGGCTCCCTTTCCAGTGTCGTCACGCGGCGGCATCGCGATGGCGACCGAATGGTCCCCCATTCTGGCGCATCCCACTTGGGCGGACATCCTCACATGCCGCGACCTTGACGAGGGTTCGTGCGCCGTTTCACGAGTGGCTCACGCCTGATCGAGGTCGTCCACTTCAAGCAACGGGACGATGCCGGCACCCCAGCTGCGGTAGTACCCGAAATAGCGGTGGCCCGAGCCGAACAGCTGGATCTTGTCGCCGTTCTCGGCGGACAGTTCTACTGTGATTCCCTCATCGAACCCCACGTCCATGCCTAAGTCTCGCCGAAGAACCGGACCGCAGCCGCATAATCGTCGGCAGGAATGCCAAGCCAGACCAGACCTTTCACCCTCATGGCACCAGGGTCACACGAAACACGCCCGTCCGGCAGGTCTCCCGGCAGATCCTTCTCTCCATGACCCGACGAGCTCTTATGCCGTGGAGCGCGCCGGGAGGCCACGTCTTTGCGGAGATAATAACGATCATGGCTAATCCCCTGCCGGACGGCGAGCTCAACCAGATCGAGTAGCGCGCACGCCGCCATGGATCCCGGAGCTGGAAACCCGCGCTCCCACCGGCGGGTGCAGCTTCATCCGGATCGGAGATGATCCGTTCATCGACCGGGAAATGTACCTGGAAGTGCGGACCGGCGACGGCAGCTGACGTCGCCAGATGTCCAGCTGGACCAGATTATCGACTTCGTTGCCTGCGCACCGGAAGACATCATGAGGCTCATCGCCGAAGTCAGGCGCCTTCACGGATAACCCGTTTCCGGAGATCCTCTTCTGCGATGAGGTAAGTCGGGGACCACGTTGGAGCGTCCCCAACTGCCAACCTGTCGCATAATGCCGCCGATATGCACTGTCTTTGGGCATTTCGATGCAGGAGAGCGGGGCGCACAGATCAGCTCGTTTTGGTACTGCTCTGGCTGGCCGCTGGAGCTGTTGAGCAACGCAAAGGGCGCCGGGGGCAGAGACCTTAGGCACAGCCAAGTGCTTGCCGCGGTCCAGCATTATTAGCTGCACGGCTCGACCTGGACTTTGATGCCCTCGCCGGCGCGGACACTGGCTAGCGCGCCGGGGAACTCCGCTAGGCGATGACGCGGCCCGAGCAGCGGAGCGGTGTCGATAGCGTCCGCCGCCATCAGGTCAGTGGCCGCGCCGAAGCTGTTCAGTACGGCCATCGAGCCGAGCACGGTGATCTCGTCGTTGTAGATGCGGAACGGCGAGAAGGACACGTCGGCGTCGCCGCTGGCGACGCCGAAGACCAGGAGACGGCCGCCGCGGTCGAGGGCATTGAATCCCGCCTCGATCGCTGCGGGCGCACCGGTCGCGTCTACCGCCACGCTGAACGCACGGCGGTCGAGCGCGGCAACATCCTCGGCGACGCTCGCCGCGCCGAGCGCCTTGGCCGCCTGCAGTCGTGCCGCCTTCCGGTCCACCACGCTGACCGAGCGGGCGCCAGCCTGGTTGAGCAGCTGCAGCAGCAGCAGGCCCATGGTGCCGGCGCCGGTCAGCAGGATGTCCTCGCTGAGGACCGGGCCGATGCGGCGCAGGCCATGGACCGCGCAGGACAGCGGCTCGATCAGCGCTGCCTGGGCGTCGTCCACGCTGTCCGGGATGCGGTAGGCGTTGGCGGCGGGAACGGCGACGTACTCGGCGAAGGCGCCGTTGACCGTGTCGCCGATGGCGTTCCAGTTCGCGCATAGGTTCCCGCGCCCGCTGCGGCATGCCTGGCAGTGGCCGCAGAACAGCGAGGGGTCCACGGCGACCCGCTCCCCTTCCCGCCAGTCATCCGGCACGCCCCCGCCGCGGGCGACCACGCGGCCGGCGAACTCGTGACCGGGAATGATCGGGTATGGCGTGGGCGGGAATTCGCCGTCGGCGATGTGCAGGTCGGTGCCGCAGATGCCGCAGGCTCCCACCTGGATCACCAGCTCGCCATGGCCCGGTGCCGGGTCAGCTGCCTCGGTGACCGCCAGCTTTCCGGGTGCTTCCCAGATAACAGCACGCATCATGTCCCCTCACGGTTGTCGATTCCGGCCACCGGTACCGGGCGGTCGCCGGTGGCTCAGTCGCCGATGCGCAGGCCGCTGGCCGCATCGAACAGGTGGAGCTGGGCGGTGTCGACGGTCACCTTGACAACCTCGCCGGGGCGCGGGTGCCGGCGGTCGGACCTGACGATGACGCTGCTCGCCGGGTCGTCGGCCAGGTGGCCGTAGACGTAGGAGTCGCTGCCCAGATCCTCGACCAGTGTGACCTTGACGGTCAGCTGGCCCTCGCCGATCGACAAGTGCTCCGGCCTGATCCCCGCGATCAGCTTGCCGTGCCCCTGGGTAGCGTTAAGTTGCGCATCGGCCGTGCGGAGCAGAGCGCCGCCCATCCGGATGCCGTCGCGTTCGGCGGTGGCGTCGAACCGGTTCATGGCCGGCGAGCCGATGAACGAGGCCACGAATACGTTGTCGGGCCGGTCATACAGCTCGGTGGGCGAGGCGAACTGCTGGAGCTGGCCGGCCCGCATGACGGCCACCCGGTCCCCCATGGTCATCGCTTCCACCTGATCGTGGGTTACGTATACGGTGGTCACCTGCAGCCGCCGCTGCAGCTCGGCGATCTGGGTGCGGGTCTGGACCCGGAGTTGCGCGTCTAGGTTGGACAGCGGCTCGTCCATGCAGAAGACCTTGGGCTCGCGGACGATGGCGCGGCCCATGGCCACCCGCTGCCGCTGCCCGCCGGAAAGGTTCCGCGGCTTGCGGTCGAGCAGCGGCTCCAGTTCGAGCAGCCGGGCGGCCTCGCGGACCCGGCGGGCCCGTTCGTCCTTGGGTATGCCGTGCATCTTGAGCGCGAAGCCCATGTTCTCGGCGACAGTTTTGCTCGGGTAGAGCGCGTAGTTCTGGAAGACCATCGCGATGTCGCGGTCGCGGGACGGCACGCCGGTCATGTCCTTGCCGTCGATCTGGATCGCCCCGGCGTCGATCTCCTCCAGCCCGGCGAGCATCCGCAGCGCGGTCGTCTTCCCGCACCCGGAGGGGCCGACCATGACCACGAACTCGCCGTCCCTGATGGCGAGATCGAGGCCGTCCACCGCTGGCCGCTCCGCGCCGGGGTAGATGCACGTCGCGTTGTCGTAGGTGACCTCAGCCATGATCAACTCCCCTGTTACTTGATGGCCCCGAAGGACAGGCCGCGGACGAGCTGGCGCTGCGCTATCCAGCCGGCCAGGATGACGGGCAGGGTCGCCACCGTGGCCGCGGCGGCCAGCTGGGCGAAATACAGGCCCTCGGACGAGATGAAGCCGACCAGGAACACCGGGACGGTGGCGGCCTGGGTGGCGGTGAGGGTGACCGCGAAGAAGAACTCGTTCCAGGCGAAGATGCAGCAGATCAGCGCGGTGGCGGCCAGGCCGGGCGCGACCACGGGCAGGATCACCTCTATCACCGTCTTGCGCAGCGGCGCCCCGTCCATCTCGGCCGCCTCCAGGAGTTCGCCGGGGACCTCCAGGAAGAACGACCGCATCATCCACACCGCGATCGGCAGGTTCATCGCGGTGTAGAGGATGACCAGGGTGAAGATGTTGTCCAGCATGTGCAGGTTGCGTGCGGCGATAAAGATCGGGATGATCGCGGCCACCACCGGCAGCATCTTCGTGCTGATGAAGAAGAACAGCACGTCACGCGTCTTGCGCACCGGGCGCAGCGACAGCGCGAACGCGCAGGGGGTCGCGAGCAGGAGAACCAGGACCGTGGACACGACCGTGGCGAACGCGGAGTTCGCGACGTACGGCCACAGGCCGCTGGAGAACACCGCGCGGTACTGGGACAGCGTGGGCGAGAACACGATGTGCGGCGTGTTGGTGTAGGCCTGCGCCTCGGTCTTGAACGAGGTGAGCACCATCCACAGCACCGGGAAGAAGAACACGATGCCGACGATCCAGGCGACGATGCCCACGACGGTGTGGTTCCCGCGCTTCTTCCTGCGTACGACCTGCCGCGCGGCGGCGGTAGTGACGCCCGGTTCGGCCGTGCTGACGTCTGCGCTTGCCATCATGCCGCCTGCTCTGTTCCGGAGAACGTCTTGAAGATCAGCCGCAGTGCGAAGGTCGCGATGATGATCGTCGCGACGACCACCACCACGCCCATGGCGGCCGCCTGACCGACCTGGAAGCCTAGGAAAGCCCGCTGATAGATATAGAAGGGCAGGTTGGCGCTGGAGATACCGGGACCGCCCTGGGTCATCATGTAGACCGCGTCGAACTCGTTCACGACGTAGATAGCGCCGAGCACGATGCCCAGTTCGATGTAGCGGCGCAGGTGCGGCAGCGTCAGCTCACGGAAGATAGCCAGCGGCCGGGCGCCGTCGGTGCTGGCCGCCTCCAGGATGTCCTTGGGCTGGCTCTGCAGCCCGGCCAGCACGAGCAGCATCATGAACGGGGTCCACTGCCAGATCATCTCGAGCATCACCGATCCGAGCGGGAACTCGCTGACCCAGTCGAAATGACCGATCCCGAACGGCCGGAGCAGGAAATTCACGATCCCGAACGTGGGATCCAGGATCACCGTCTTCCACACCAGCGCGCCCGCGACCGGCATCACCAGGAACGGCGTGATCAGCAGGGTGCGTACGATGCCCCGGCCCACGAACTTCCGGTCCAGCAGCAGGGCCAGGCCGACGCCGATGACCATCGCGATGAGAACCGTCCCGACGGTCATGATCACCGTGTTCAGCGCCGTCGTACGGAACTGGCTGTCCTTGAACACGTCCACGTAGTTGGTCAGGCCGGCGAAGTGCCGGGATCCCGGGCGAACAAGGCTCCACGATTGCAGCGAGTACCACAGGGTCAGGAGGAACGGCAGCTGGGTGATGATGATCGTGAAGACCAGCGCGGGCAGTAGCGGCGCGCGGCGTATCCAGCCCTGGCGGCCCCGGTCAGGACGGGCCCGGGCGCGCTGGCCGACGGCGACGGGTCGGGCGATCGCGGTCATCGTGGCCTCCGTTCGGGTGCGGCGCCGGGCGTCACGCGGGGCATCAGGCGGTCCGGTAGGTGTCGCCGACGGCTTGTGCGTACTGCTGCGCCTGGGCGAGTGCGGCCGCCGTCGACTGCTGGCCGGCGATGGCCGCGCTGAACTGCTCGCTGACGTTCGTGCCGAGGTCCTGGAACTCCGGGATGTCCAGGAACTGGACGCCGGTGTAAGGCACCGGCTTGACGGTGGGGTGCGCCGAATTGGTGGCGTTAATCGACTGCAGCGTCAGCGGCCCGTAGGCCGCGGCCAGCTTCTTGTACTGCGGTATCTGGTAGCTGGAGAACCGGCTGCCCGGGGGCACGTGCGACCAGCCGAGCTTCTCCCCCGCGGTACGGATGTAGGACTTAGAGGTCATCCAGGAGATGAAGTCCCACGCGGCCTGCTTGTTCGGGCAGGTGGAGGGGATGGCCAGGGACCAGGTGTAGAGCCAGCCGGACGGGCGGCCGTCCTGGCTCGGCGCCCAGGCGTAGCCGTTGCGGCCGGCCACCTTGCTGCTGGCCGGGTCCTCGATCGTGCTGACCGCGGAGGTCGCGTCATACCACATGGCCGCGTCGCCCTGGCTGTAGAGAGTGGCGCATTCGGAGAAACCGGCCTCGGGGGCACCGGGCTCGCCGTAGTTCTGCAACATCGACACGTAGGTGCTGACAGCGCGCGTCACCTCGGGGGTGGTCATCTGCGCCTGCCAGGCCGGGTTGAACCAGCGGCCGCCGAAGGTGTTGATCACCGTGTCGATCGGCGCGAGGTTCTCCCCCCAGCCAGGGTCACCGCGCAGGCAGATGCCGACCATGCCAGTCGTGGCGTTGTGCAGTTTGGCGGCGATCTTCTCCACCTGGTCCCAAGTCGGCCGCGGCGGCATCATGATCCCCGCCTTAGCCACCAGGTCCTTGCGGTACATCAGGAACGACGACTCGCCGTAGAACGGTACCGAGTAGAGGTCCCCCTTGTAGGACAGAGTCGCCCGGAGCTGGGGCAGGAAGTCCCCGGCGTCGTAACCAGGGGTGGCATCGATGTAGGGCTGCAGGTTCACCAGCCATCCGCTGGCGGACCACATCGGCGTCTCGTAGTTGCTGATCATCACCACGTCGAACTCGCCGCCCTGCGTGGACACGTCCGCGGTGATCTTGGCGCGCGCCTCGTTCTCCGGCAGCGACACAAAGTTCAGGTGCACACCCGGGTGCTCGCGCTCGAACAGGTACGACAGGCTGATCGCGTCCTGCATCTGCGGGTTGGACACGATCGCCACCGTGACCGCGGTCCCCGAGCCGCCCCCGGAGAACAGCTGCTCGGCGCCGGCCGCGCAGCCGGTCAGCGTGAGCACCGCGCCACCGGCCGTTCCGGCCAGGAAGGCCCGGCGGGACAACGCCGGGGCCATTGATCGGGCGTCTTGTCCTTGAGTCATCACAAGTCCCGCCATCCAGGTGGCCTGGCGTACGGATCCTCAGATCCGCGCTTTATCTGAGTGGCCAACCACTCAGATAAACGACACAGCTACCGCGCTCGGCCTGAAGTATGCATCCGCCTTTGACTTTCTTGGTCGGGACGAGGCTGCGCTGCGCAGCGGCCCGGAACTAGTTGATCCGCGCGTGCCGGCTGGCGGGGCCGCGTGGCCGATGCAATGGCCACCTCGAGCGCGTTGTCGCCGTTGCCGAACATGATCCGCTCGGTTTCGAACGCCGCTGGCGCGCCAGCTGTTCGGCCCAGGGCCGGCTATGTCCGTCGTAGTCCTCTAGGGAGTGCTCGGCATTCTGTGCTGGCACCCGGCCCTCCTCATTTCTCCGGCCGGTTACTACCGTAGAGCGGTCTCCGGCGGCTCGCCTGCCTGTTCCGGGACACCTGGCCGGGCCGGATCGGCCTCGCCGTTATCCTCGCGGCCGGATTCGCCGCCGCGCTGGACGCCCTGCGGATCGGCGGCCACACCGGCAACCTGCTCGCCTGCGCGGGCGCAGCCGCGATGTGCTGGACCGGGTACGGCCTTGAATTCGTGCCACTCGCCGCCGTGCTCGGTGCCGGTACCCACATCCTCGGAGACATGCTGACGCGATGCGGCTGCCCGCTGGCCTGGCCCGTGACCATGCGGGAGTTCCACTTGCTGCCCCGGCCGATGCGGTTCACGACGGGCAAGCTCGCGGAGCACGTGATCGTCACGCCCCTGCTCCTGGCTGCTTTCGCCTTCCTGGCGTGGCACGACGCTGGAGCGTCGACGCTTGCCAGCCACATCCACGTCGCCCTCAGGCCGGGGGAGTAGCGGCTCAGCGCGGCGGGCCGCCGACTTGCGCCCGTCGTGCACCCTTGCGCCGATATTGCTCTTTGCTAAGTCATATCCCTAGACTGAGCGTGGCTCAGCGGCCGGACTAGGAGGACGCATGCCAGTCGACTGGGTTGTCGTTGGCCTTGACAATGGCGGAACTACGAACAACGGAACGATCCTTGATTCCGGTGGCAAGTTCCTCCTGGACGAGATGGCGGAAGTGCCCAGTAACGTCCGGGAAGGCCCGGATAAGGCTATCCAGTCGCTGGTCGATTCCGTAGCGCAGGTGCTCACACGCACCGGCGTGCCGATAACGTCGGTCCGGGCGGTCGGGCTTGATTCGCCCGGCCCGGCCAGCGGAGATGGCGTCATCTCGTCTAAGGGCGCGACGAACTTCGGGCACGCCGGCTGGCGCGGCTTTGATATCCGGGGAGCGCTGGCCGAGCGCCTCGGGCTGCCGGTGATTTACAACAACGACGGGAACTCAGCCGCGCTGTACGCCCACCACATCCGGTTCGGCGCGGAGGCCGCGCAGCGCAGCTCGGCGGCCGTGATCGTGGGTACCGGGCTCGGCGGCGGGATCGTCGTGAACGGGCAGGTGGTGAAGGGCGCCGCCGGGATGGCGGGAGAGCTTGGCCACGTCCCGATCCCGCTGGACGACCTGCTGGCTGGCGGCCAGTCGATGCCGGCCTGCAACTGCGGTCAGTCGGGCGATGCGGAGAGCGTCGCCTCGCTCACCGGCATCCAGAACAACCTGCTGCCCTACTGGCTGACCAGGTACTCCGATCACGAGCTCGCCGGCGTGCCGATCGGCCAGGCGGCCAAGCTCATCCGCAAGTACGCAGAAAACGGCGACGAGATGGCGCTGGCCATTTTCAGGCAGCAGGCGATCGCGATCGGACGGCTGTTCACGATCGCCGCGAACTTCCTCGATCCCGATGCCTACTTCCTCGGTGGCGGCGTGGTCGAAGCCACGCCGCACTTCCGCGACTGGTTCTTCGCCGAGGTGCGGGCCAACACCGTACTGCGTGAGGAGCAGGCCAGGGCCGCCGAAATCAGCCTGGTCCCCGACCTCGACATGGCGGGGGCCCGCGGCTCCGCTTTCGCCGCCCGCGACTGGCTCATCCGCCAGCGGCACGAAGTCATGCCACGCGGCTTCTTATCCCAGAGCCGGTACTATTCCTCGGCCGGCGGGATGACGACGACCATAGTGAGGCGCACCGGCTGCTTGCCCTCGTTGCTGTAGCGGTGCGGGCGGCTGCCCGGGAACCGCGCGCACTGGCCCGAGCTCACCGCGTGACGCTCGCCCGCCACCGTCAGCGTCAGCGTGCCCGACTCGACCCAGGCCATCTCGCGAGTGGCCGGAGCGTGCGCGTCGCCGCCGAACGTCTCGCCGGGCATCACCTCCCAGTGCCACAGCTCGACCGCCCACGGCGGGTCAGTGGCGCCGATGATCGTCCCGGTGCCGCCAGACGGGCCGTGCCAGAGTACGCGTGAGGCGTCCGGGCGGCTGATCCTGACGGTCGGCTCCCCGCCCACGTCGACTAGCTGCGTCACCGGGACCCCGAAGGCGTCGCCGATTCGCGCCAGCGTGGCCAGGTTCGGATTAGACCGTCCCTGCTCGAGCGCCACTAGCACCCCCTTGCTGACGCCGGAGCGTGCGGCCAGCTGGTCGAGCGACCAGCCACGATCGGCGCGCAGCGCCTGAAGGGTGCGCGCTACCGCGGCGGTTATCTCGGGCACGTCCGTCATATATCCCCTTCACGGACACCATCATCGGTCGGTAAGATGAACTATATAGTTCATTATTCCGACTAGTGCCGTCTTGTTTTAAGGAAACTGACCGTGGTGACTGTCCTGGCCCTGGCCGCCGCCGTGCTCTACGGCACCGCCGACTTTCTCGGCGGGGTGGCGTCCAGGCGAGCGCGCGTGTTCGCGGTGCTGGCTATCACCGTCCCGGCGGGCGCGGTCGTCGTCGTGGTGGTCGCCTTGCTGGGCCAGGTCATGGGGCTAGGGGGGCTCCTGGGGCAAGGCGGCCTAGGTGCCTTTATATCGGCCGGAGGCTGGGGCGCGGTCGGCTGGGCCGCGGCGTCGGGTGTCTGCGGAGCGGCCGGCCTGATCGCGTTCTACGCCGGTTTCGCGACCGCCCCGATCAGCGTTGTGGCACCGGTGGCCGCGCTCGTCTCCACCGTGCTTCCGGTCAGTGTCGCCATCGCTGACGGTGAGAGGCCAGGAGCCAGTATGGTCGCGGGGGGCGTTACCTGCCTGATTGCGATCGTCCTGGTCAGCGTGCCGCCCGCGCGGCGCGACCGGGACCGCCGCGACGCAGGCCCGGACCAGGGAGGCCGCCCCTGGGAAAGTCAGCACCACGCCGCGGGCCGGCTGCGTGCCCTCGGCTACGGGGCCGCCGCGGGCGCGGGCTTCGGCCTGTTCTTCCTCTTTCTCAAGAACGCCGGGCAGTCCGGGGTGCTCTGGCCGGTGGCGGTCTCGCGCACGGCGGGAACCTTGGTCGCCTTCGCGATCGCGCTGGCCACCAGGACCCGGCCGTGGCAGCCTGGCCGCGGGGTAATGGCTCTCGCACTGGTCTCCGGGGCGGTCGACGCCGCGGCCAATGTGTGTTATGTCCTCGCGACCAGGGTCGGCCTCTTCGGGCTCGCCGTCGTGATCACGTCGCTGTACCCGGGCATGACCGTCCTGCTGGCCCGGCTGCTGCTCGGTGAACGGATGCGGTGGCTGCAACGGGCCGGCCTTCTCCTGGCCGCGGTCGGCGTCGTGCTCCTTACCGCGTAGGCCCCCTGCGTGCGGGCGTCGTGCCAGCCCTAGTCGGGACTCTCCTCTTTGTCCTTGAAGATCAGCCCGCATACCTCGAGGTAAAGCTGCTCGGGATACGGCAGGTGGTCGACCACCCGCAGTGCCTGGTCCTGCCCGGCTGACTCCAGGATGAACTCGCCGTAGCCGAGGATCCGGCCCAGCGAAGACCGCCGGAAGCTCATGTCCGTCACCTTGCTGAGCGGCATCATGTTGACTTTTTTGGTGACCAGGCCGGTCTGAAGCAGCATCCGCTGGGACGTGACCACGAAGTAGGTGTCGGCCCACTCGAAGATCTTCACCGCGAGGCGCAGCAGGACCAGGCCCCACACGATCCAGATGACGATGATGACCGTGCTGTTGCCGTGGGCGATGGCGTAACTCAGCCAGCCCGCGATGGCGAGGCCGACGAGAACCACGAAGATGGGCCCGATCAGCACGGCCGGATGCCGGTGAACGGTGATGACTTGTCGCTCATGGGGCAGGAGGTACTTATTTACTGAGGCCGGGACCGTGTCAGTGTTCGGAACCAGCCTCATCCCAGCGCCTATCTAAATTTAAATCGATGCGACAAAGCTTGAAAACCCGCTCGCCGCCGTCGCCAGGAACGCCCCGATGTTGTGCACGATGTGACCTGCGGCCGCAGGCTGCTCTATCACGAACCAGATTATGAACGCGAGCGCGGCCCATCCGAGGATGGTCTTCAGATTCACGTCGCCTCCCACGGGCGCCCAGACTTGCCCTAGTTGCCAGAGAACCTATGCTAACTCGCGCCGATTTCCCGGCCAATGCTAACGGGGGTGAAGCTGCCGTGCCGGCATGAGTATGCCCCCCTGTGACCCTCAGTATGCCCGATCGGCGGAAGCAGTGCGTGACGGAGCATGCCAGCCACGCCGGCACCGGTGACAAAATCCGTTGTTCGCGGCCCTGATCGGCGATTTTGCCGCCGCGACCGGCAGCCATCTGACAGCATTCCCCCGTGCAGAGCATGCTGGTGAGATGACGGTGACAGACTTGGGTGAGACTGACTTCGCGGTCATCGTCTACCGGGAAGAAGATCAGTGGGAAGCCGACGTGCTGCCTGCTGCGGTTACTGCCGACCTGGACGGCCTGGTGCAGGCCCTGCGCCGGCAGCCGGGCATCGGCGGCACCATCGGCTTCGCGGGCGTGGGTGACGACTTCTTCGTCGCGGTCAGGATCCTCGGCGAAGACGTGTCACTGTTCCTGTCTGACCTCACCGCGGCCGTGGACTACCCGCTGGCGCGCCAGGTGCTCGACGCCCTGGACATCCCTGTTCCGTCGGATGACGAGCTCGACCAGGTGCTTCCGGCAGGGGACATGTCCATCTTCGCGGACCTTGGCCTCGATGAGATGGAACTCGGCGCGATCTCGGCCGATCTTGACCTCTACCCCGAGGACGCGGTGGCCGGCATCGCCGAACGGCTGCATTTCGGGGACGCGGTGGAGCGCGCCCTTGATGCCGCCCTTGGCTCGTGACTGGATATACCGCTGCTTTCGAGCCCGCGATGCGGCTCGCACTGGATGAGGCACGGCTGGCCGGGCGGGAACCGCCAGCAGCGGCCCTGGCCGGACGGGATGACGTCCCGGTGGGCGCCGTCATCCTGGATGACGCCGGCCTGGTCATCGCGCGTGCGCATAACCGCAGGGAAGCAGACCACGATCCCACCGCACACGCGGAAATCGTCGCGATCAGGCAGGCCGCCCGGGCCCTCGGCCGCTGGCGGCTAACGGATCTGACGCTGGTCGTGACGTTGGAGCCGTGCACGATGTGCGCGGGAGCCATCACGGCGGCCCGGCTCGGCCGGCTGGTGTACGGAGCCGAGGATCCCAGGGCCGGCGCGGTGGGATCACTGTGGGACGTGCTCAGGGACACTCGCCTGAACCATCGCCCCGAAGTCATCGGCGCGGTCCTCGCCGATGAATGCGGTGCTGTGCTGCGCGACTTCTTCGCCGCCCGCCGGCCGCACGGAGGGTAATACGCGCCGCCGAGCACGCACTGCTTCGGGTAAGCTCACCACCGGTGGAGTCGCCTAGTGGCCGAGGGCGCACGCCTCGAAAGCGTGTGAGGGGGCAACCCCTCCGTGGGTTCAAATCCCACCTCCACCGCTCAGCAGGGCCGCGAGCACGCTCCACGTACCTACCGTGGAACTTAACGTCACGTCTCGGACGTTCGCACAGGTGATCACGTGGTAAAGCGGACTGCCCCGGCGTCGCCGTGCACCTGTCAGACCATACTCCGGCGAGGAGAACCGAGTGTTCGGACCCCAGGGAACCGGGTTCTTCCTGCTTTTGATGGTCCTATTCGGGGGGTTGCTCGTCTGGGTGGCCCTGGCCAAGCAGGTCGTATTCCGCGTGCTCGCCGCCTGCCTGGCTTTCCTTCCGGCCATGGTATTCGGAATTGCCTCGGTCAATAAATTTTACGACTATTACCAGACCTGGGGCGGCTTGGTCAACGATCTCACCGGGCAGGGCACGAGCAGCATTCCCAAGTATGCCGCCGGCGGGGTCGGCTCGAACAAGCAGTTCGACAAGAACATCGGCCGGGTCACCAGCCAGGCGGAAGACGCGCAGTTCGGATACCTTTTCCAGACATCGGTCACCGGTGCGCGCAACCATGTGACCCGTGACGTGTACGTCTACCTCCCGCCGCAGTACTTCCAGAAGCCGTATTCGCACACCAAGTTTCCCGTCATCGAGTTGCTGCACGGATCGCCGGGAAACCCTGCGGCCTGGGTCGACGTCATAGGCGTGATCCCCACCTTCCTCAGCCTGCTCGAGGCTCATCCCGCGGACGCGGCGGTGCTGGTGATGCCGGATACCGACGGCGGCATGCAGTATGGACTGCAGTGCCTAAATGACCCAGGCGGCATCCAGGACATGACCTTCGTCGCAAAGGATGTGCCCGACGCCATAGCGCGAATCGCTCGCGTGCAGCCACCGGGCCGGGCCTGGGGCCTGGCGGGTTACTCAGAGGGTGGCTACTGCACCGCCAACATCGCGCTGCAGTACCCGGAAGACTGGGGCGCCGCGGGCGTCATGTCAGGCTACTTCTATCCCATCGCCAGCTCGATCCCTGAAGGCAACAAGCCGGGGGCGAGGCCGGTCCAGGTCAATGTCTTCCGTGGGTACCCGGCGTTGCAGCTGATGAACACGCCGGGTAAGTACATCACCAGGGTGCCGATCAACGACGAGCTCCCCGCCTTCTGGCTCGCGGCGGGAGCGCAGGACAGGTCGGATGTCCTGGCCGCGGCGAATTTCAGGCAGCTGCTGAGCACCCGGCTGGCGAACGTCCCGTTCGTGACCATTCCGGGCGGCCACCAGGGCAGCGTGTGGCGCGCGGCTCTCGGCCCGATGCTCAGGTGGATGACGCCCCAACTGGCCGCGCAAGCCGCGCATGCTGACATCGTCGCGGCCAGGGCGGCGGCCGCGAGGGCCGCCGAGGCGCGCAAGGCGCACGCCGCCAAGTCCCGGCCTAGCCACCGCGCGCCCAAGAAGTAGTACTTGACGTGGCCGGGACTCGTCCCGCACCGGGCACCGGCCGAGCCGCTTGATACGGCCACCTGACGAGGCCACCCCGCGGTTCGGCGTCCGCCTCGCGCCGATCCCGGGCACCAAGCGCGTCAAGTGGCTCGAGCAGAACGTCGCCGCCCTGGGCGTCATCCTAGGGAGGCGAACTAGGGAGTTTCTCTAGGGATTTTGCTCTCGGCTCAAGCGACAGTGGATCTATCCACACAGAGCAACTGAGTTGAGCCAAGGAGAAACCCGCGATGAGCACTCAATTTTACACCACAGACCAGCAGGCCCCCCATCAGCAGGCCCCCCACCACCAGGGTGGCGGCCCATCCTGGTTCCGCATCTGGAGCGTGATCATCGGCACGGCAGTGGCGGCGGTGGCCGTCGTTGCGCTGGCCCTGGGCCTGTCGCACTCGCATTCCAGCCAGGCCCCGGCCACCAGCGGCACGCCGACCTCGACGTCCGTCCCGGCCCAGCCGGCCACCCCGGTCAGCCCCGCCCACCCCGTCCAGCCGACCACCCCGGTCAGCCCTGCCCACCCGGTCCAGCCCTCAGCGTCGGTGGTGAAGCTGCAGCAGGAGCTGGGTCAGCTGAACTACTACGAGGGCCCGGACGATGGCATCATGGGGCCTCAGACCTCCCAGGCGATCACGTATCTCCAGCGTGACGCGCACCTGCCGCAGACGGGACAGATGAACGCCGCCACCCAGGCCGCTCTGGCCAACTTCCTGGCCCACGGCAACAACCAGATGGCTGGTTGATCAGGTCCGCATACACTCGACCAACGACCGAACGCCGGGGACCTGTTTCCCGGCCTTCGGTCGTTTTCGTGCCAGTCGGTCATCGTTCGGCTCACCACCCGGCCGGGGCCACCAACTTCAGCGAACGCCACGCCGGTGCATGGAAGGCGCATGGATCGTGCGGTTTAGTGCATGGAGTGTATAAGGATCGAAAGTGCTCCTTCCGGTACGGCGTTTAGCAGATAGCGGCTGACCGTCGAGGGCAGCCCCGGAAGAAGGAGCAGGCAAACAAGTGCCTGGAATCGTTGTAAGCGTCGATGGCTCAGCTGAGTCACAGCATGCACTCGAATGGGCAGTGACGCACGCAGCGCTCGAGCATGCCCCGCTGACGGTCCTGGCCGTGCACCGGGTCGCAGCAAGCGCATGGACTACCAACCCGATCATCTACCCCGAGGACCGGCCCGAAGCGCAGCGGGTCCTGCATGCAGCCGAGGAGACGGTAGGCAAGACCATCAGCAAGCTCGGCGATGGCCGGCCCAGCTCGGTGACGGTGCGCGGATCTATCGGCCAGCCGGGGCATGCACTCATCGAGGCCTCGCATGACGCCGACATGGTTGTCGTCGGAGCGCGCGGCGGCTTCGCCCGGCTGATGCCGGGCTCGGTACGCGCTCAAGTCGTGAATCACGCAGCATGCCCGGTGGTCGTCATCTCGGGCCAGCGGTAGCCCCCGGCTGTACGCGTTTCGCGAGAGGCGACCAAGAACAGCCGCGGGCCTACCGGTCGGCAGGCCCGCGGCTGCAGCACGCGTTGGACGTTTACTTTGGCCCGCTTGGCGGAGGATAAGAGATTCGAACTCTTGAGGGCTTGCACCCAACACGCTTTCCAAGTCTGTGGATGCTTGTTCGCGCTAGGCCAACCCGCTTGCTGGCCTCGGGATGCTGCGTGTCTTGAGGCCAGGTGGACGCCCATGAACCGGCCTGAATGAGACTATGGATGAGACTAGCTCGGCTAGCCGTTCAGATGATCAACGTCCACTGGCGGCAGGTCCTGTACCTGCTGCTTGGAGATACTGAGCTGGATACCGTCATCGACGCTGGTCACGGCGCTGATCGGGATGGTGACTTCCTTGCGGCCCCACAGGTGACCCTCCTGCAGCAGCACGTGGGTCACGTGGTGGTCGGATGGGTCGATGACCAGGCCCTGGACTCGCCCGATGTCGCCGTCGGTGGCATGGACGTGCTCGCCGCGGCGGACCTCCACTTCGTTCAGGGGGACCTTGTCGTAGACAACGGTGCCCGGGGCGCCCTCCATCCCGATGCCCATGGGCCCCATGTTCAGGCTGTAGTAGGGCCAGGAGAGCGCATCGCCTGGGCCGTCGGCGCCGCGACCACGGCCTCCCGGCAGGAACTTCATCTCCTGCGCCGCCTCGAGCTGGCCGAACTTCGCCTGGGTGCAGCCGAGCCGGATCCCGTCCGTCCCGGCCTGGACCAGGCTGAGCGGGACGAGCCTGCCGAGCCCGCTCCCGTCCTTCGGCTCGACCACGAGATGGGTGACGGCACGGGCCACCGGGTCAACCACCACGCGGATCACGTGGCCGCAGACCCCATCGGTACAGCTAACCTTGGCTCCGATCGTGAACTGGACCGGCTGCGTCATCATCCTGCTCCTATCTTCGCCCTCCGCCATTCTGGCGCAGGTGCGCTGATACCCGCAGGCTGGGCGCGTCGCTGCTGGCCTGATATCGTGTCGTGTCTACATCGTTGGTTTACAATGGTAACTCCTGACGCACGCCGGGACGGGAAGGTCACCCGCGAGGTCGTGCTGAGCACCGCGCTGGACCTCATCGACCGTGACGGGGCCGACGGTTTGTCTATGCGCCGCCTCGCCCGCGCCCTGAATTGCGATGACTGTCTCGATCTCTTCCCCCGGGAACCGACTCCACTCGACTCGGGCCACCACTCCTCCAGACTGACCGGCCGGGTGAGCGTCTCGCGTGGCCCTCGGTACCCCGTCAGGGCCTTCGGCACTCGTCGTAAGGCCGTGTATGAGACTGGGAATGAGACTGGGCAGCAGCCGGTCTCGTGCTGACCAGACCGCAGCGCTACGCAAGGGCTGGTCAACGTAGCGGAGGATAAGAGATTCGAACTCTTGAGGGCTTGCACCCAACACGCTTTCCAAGCGTGCGCCCTAGGCCACTAGGCGAATCCTCCGCCCGGAAGCTTACCCGAATCTTCGCCCTCGCCGGTGATGCACCGCGCTAACGCAACATCAGGTCCCGGGGCTGACTACACTGGCCCCTGACCCCCCGCACGGCGCTATCCCGCCAACCCCCCCAGGGCCGGAAGGCAGCAAGGGTACGCGGGCTCTGACGGGTGTGCGGGGGGTCCCCCATTACCGGTGAGGATGAGCTGATGGCAGCAGCCGCGTCGGCACCCGAGGGCACAACTCCAGCGACCCCGGCGAGCCCGGCCCAGTCCGGGCTAGCGCTGTACCGTAAATACCGTCCGGCGACGTTCGCCGAGGTCAAGGGACAGGAGCACGTCACCGGCCCGCTCCGGCAAGCGCTGCGCACCGGGCGGATCAACCACGCTTACCTGTTCAGCGGGCCGCGCGGGTGCGGCAAGACGTCGAGCGCGCGGATTCTCGCCCGCTCGCTGAACTGCGTCAACGGCCCGACTCCCGAACCCTGCGGCGTATGCGATTCCTGTGTCGCCCTCGCGCCGTCCGGGCCGGGCAGCATCGACGTGATCGAGATCGACGCGGCCTCGCACGGCGGCGTGGACGACGCCAGGGAACTGCGCGAGCGGGCCTTCTACACGCCGGTGTCCGGGCGCTTCAAGATCTACATCATCGACGAGGCGCACATGGTCACCCAGCAGGGCTTCAACGCGCTGCTGAAGCTGGTCGAAGAGCCGCCGCCGCACCTGAAGTTCATTTTCGCCACCACAGAACCGGAGAAGGTCATTCCGACCATCCGGTCCCGGACGCACCACTACCCGTTCCGCCTGGTGCCCCCGTCCGTGCTGCGGGAGCTGATGCAAGACATCCTGCGCTCAGAAGGCGTCACGGCCGAAGACGCCGTGCTGCCGCTGGTGGTGCGGGCCGGGGCGGGCTCGGTCCGGGACTCGCTCTCCGTCCTGGACCAGCTGCTGGCCGGCAGCGACGAGTCCGGGCTCACGTACGAGCGTGCGGTGGCCCTGCTCGGGTTTACCGACGCCAGCTTGCTCGATGAGATCGTGGACGCGTTCGCCGCGCCCGACGGCGCGACGGTGTTCCGCGTCGTGAACCAGGTCATCGAGGGCGGCCACGAGCCGCGCCGGTTCGCGGCCGACCTGCTGGACCGCTTCCGCGACCTGATCGTGCTGGCCGCGGTACCCGAGGCGGCGGAGATCGGCCTGCTCGACCTGCCGCCGGACCGGGCCGATCGAATGGCCGCGCAGGCGGGCCGGTTCGGCCAGGCCGGGCTGACCCGGGCCGCGGAGATCGTCAGCACGGGGCTGGACCAGATGCGCGGCGCGACCTCGCCCCGGCTGCTGCTCGAGCTGATGTGCGCGCAGGTCCTGCTGCCGGCCGCCGCCACCGACGAGAAATCGCTGCTCGCCCGCCTGGAACGGCTAGAGCGGGGCACGCCCGCTCCGGTTCCGTCCGCATCCCCGCGCGCGCCGCACTCCGGTCACCAGCAAAACGATGATGCCGAACGGGCCCGCGTTTCACCTTCCAGCGAACAGCGTGCCCCCCGGGCGGAGCCCAGCCAGCCCGTCCCCGCCCCCAAGGCGGCTGAGCCCGCGACCGTCTCCTCGCCCCCGGCGGCGCCTGCCCCGGCCGCGGCCGGGGCTGGCCTGTCCCCGGCGGATTCGCTGCGGAAGAACTGGGATGCGGTGCTGGACGCGATCAAGCGGGAACGCCGGGTGGCGTGGATCCTGCTCAGCAACGCCAGCGTCCTTTCCGTGCAGGACGGGGTCCTGACCCTGCGATTCGCCCGGGACGGTGACCTGAAGGGCTTCAGTACCAGCGGCTGCGACGCCGACCTCCAGCGGGTGCTGAGCGCCAGATTCGGCCTGAACGTGATGGTCAAGGGCGTGGTCGGCGCAGACCCCGGCGCCGGCAGGCCGGCCCCGCGCCGGGCTCGTCGCCTGCCCAGGACGCGGGTCCGGGCCGCCCGGCGGTGCCGCCCCCGCCCGAAGCGGCCCCGCGGCCGAGCGACCACTACGACGAGCCGCCGGACGAGCTGCCGCCCGATGAGGACGAGATGCCGCCGGACGAGCCGTCCGCGCGCCGGTCTCCCGCCGCGGCCGAGCTCACCGGGATGGACCTGATCCAGCGCGAGCTTGGCGGCCAGGTGATCGGGGAGTTCGAGGGATGAGCCAGCGGCCCGGCCGGCCCGGATGGGCTAGACCGCGGCAGGCTGGTCGTAGGCTCTGCGTAGGAGGGCGATGTGGAACCCCAGATGGATATGCAACAGCTGTTCGCGGCCGCACAGCAGATGCAGGAACAGCTCATGAACGCCCAGCAGGCGCTAGCCGACGCCGAGGTTGCCGGGACGGCAGGCGGTGGCCTGGTCAAGGCGACCGTGAACGGCCAGGGCGAGCTGCTGGACCTCAGCATTTCACCGGCCGCGGTGGATACGGACGACGCGGAGGAGACCGCGCGGACGATCGCCGACCTGGTGCTCGCCGCGGTCCGCGACGCCTACCGGGCGGCCGAGGATCTCCAGCAGCAGCAGATGGGACCGTTCGCCGCCGCGATGCAGGGCGGCGGTATGCCGGGTATGCCCGGCATGCCTGGCGGTCTCGACCTGCCCAGCGGTCTCGACCTGTCCGGTCTCGGAATCGGCGGTCCGGCGCACGAGCCGGATGACGATGACGAGGAAACCTAAGACACAGGACCTGACGTGTACGAAGGGGTTATCCAGAACCTCATCGATGAGCTCGGGCGGCTGCCCGGGGTCGGTCCGAAGGGTGCCCAGCGGATCGCTTTTTACCTGCTGGCCACCGACCACGCTGACGTCAGGCGGCTGGCCGACGCGCTGATCGAGGTGACCGAGCGAGTACGGTTCTGCCGGACCTGCGGCAACGTGGCCGAAGCCGACGAGTGCCGGATCTGCCTCGACCCGCGGCGCGACCCGGCGGTGATCTGCGTCGTGGAGGAGCCGAAGGACGTCGCGGCCGTGGAGAAGATCCGGGAATTCCGCGGCCGTTACCACGTGCTCGGGGGAGCGATCAGCCCGATCGACGGGGTCGGACCGGACGAGCTGCGGATCAGGGAACTGTTGACGCGGCTGTCTGACGGAACGGTGACAGAACTGATACTCGCCACCGATCCGAACCTCGAAGGCGAGGCGACGGCCACCTTCCTCGCTAGGCTGGTTAAGCCGATGGGCTTGCGGGTGACCAGGCCCGCGAGCGGTTTGCCGGTGGGCGGCGACCTGGAGTACGCCGATGAGGTGACGCTGGGCCGCGCATTCGAAGGACGGAGACTGCTTGATGTCTGAACCGCCAGCTCAGGGGGGCGAATGGCGGCCGATAGCGGACCAGATCGCGGTGAACGTCAAGAACTTCATCGACGGGGTCGAGGCGCTTGCGCACGGCGGCGGCGACGAGACGGTGCCGATGCTGCTGCTCGAGGTGTCGCAGATCCTGCTGGCCGGGGCGCAGCTCGGCGCCAGCCGCGACGTGATCCTGCCGGGCAACTGGGAGCCGGAGGTAGGCGCCGACCCGGACCTCGACGCGCTGCGCACCGGCCTGGCGCGCCGGCTGGCCGCGTGCGATGAGTACGCCGAGGTGTTCGACCCGTACAAGGACACGTCCTGCCTGCCGTTCCGGATATCCGACGACATCGCGGCGGTGACCGCCGACCTCATCCACGGGCTTAAGCACTATCAGGCCGGCCGGTCGCTGGAGGCGCTGTGGTGGTGGCAGTACTCCTATTTCAACCACTGGGGCACCCACGGCGGCGCCGCCCTGCGCGCGCTGCACGCCGTGGTCGCGCACGCCAGCCTGGACGTCGCCGAGGAACGCACGAGCATGTGACGGCGGCAGGCAGCGGCGCCCGTTCGGAAAAAAAGTATTTTGTGTCTTCGCTTAAACTCAAGCGTTCATTCACGTCCGGGGAGGTGCGGCGCGTCCGTGGCGCTCGTGGTGCAGAAATACGGTGGTTCGTCGGTCGCTGACGCGGATGGCATCAAGCGGGTCGCGCAGCGGATCGTGGCCACCCGCAAGGGCGGCGACCAGGTCGTGGTGGTGGTCTCCGCGATGGGCGACTCCACCGACGAGCTGATGGACCTGGCCAGCCAGGTGAGCCCGCTGCCGCCCGCCCGTGAGCTCGACATGCTGCTGACCGCGGGCGAGCGGATCTCGATGGCGCTGCTGGCGATGGCGATCGCCAACCTCGGCATGCAGGCCCGCTCGTTCACCGGGTCGCAGGCCGGGGTGATCACCGACGCGGCGCACGGCCGGGCCCGCATCATCGACATCAAGCCCGGCCGGATCTCCGACGCGCTGGCCGACGGGGCCATCCCCATCGTGGCCGGCTTCCAGGGCGTGTCCCAGACCACCAAGGACGTCACCACCATGGGCCGGGGTGCGTCGGACACCACCGCGGTCGCCCTCGCCGCTGCCCTGGCCGCGGACGCGTGCGAGATCTACACCGACGTGGACGGCGTCTTCACCGCGGATCCGCGTATCGTGCGGACGGCGCAGCGGATCCCGCGGATCAGCTACGAGGAAATGCTCGAGATGGCCGCTAGCGGGGCGAAGGTGCTGATGCCGCGCTGCGTCGAATACGCGCGGCGCTACGGAGTGCCCATCCACGTACGGTCGTCCTTCACCAACCGGAACGGAACGTGGGTCATGGGGCACGCGAACGACAGATCGGAGGAAGCCGGCATGGAGCAGGCGATCATCTCCGGGGTCGCGCACGACCGGAGTGAGGCGAAGATCACTGTGGTGGGCGTGCCCGACCGGGTCGGCGAGGCGGCGAAGATCTTCAAGGCCATCGCCGAGGCCGGCATCAACATCGACATGATCGTCCAGAACGTCTCCGCCGTGGCCACCGGGCGGACCGACATCTCCTTCACCCTGCCGCGGGACGACGGCCAGAGCGCGATGAGCACGCTGCTGCGGCTGCGCGAGAAGGTGGGTTTCGAGTCACCGCTCTACGACGACCGGATCGGCAAGGTGTCGCTGATCGGGGCCGGGATGCGCTCGCACCCCGGGGTGACCGCCCGGTTCTTCGGCGCGCTGGCGGACGCCGGGGTGAACATCGAGATGATCTCGACGTCGGAGATCAGGATCTCGGTCGTGGTCGACCAGGACGACGTGGACCTGGCCGTAACCGCGACGCACAAGGCCTTCGAGCTCGACTCCGATCAGGTCGAGGCCGTCGTATACGGCGGGACCGGCCGGTGAGCGACTACGCGGGCCGGCCCGCACTGGCGGTGGTCGGGGCCACCGGCGCGGTCGGCACGGTCATGCTCGACCTGCTGTCCACCCGGGCGGATGTCTGGGGTGAGATCCGGCTGATCGCCTCGCCGCGGTCGGCGGGGCGGGAACTGATGGTCCGGGGCCGCCGGACCGAGGTCGTGGCGCTGTCGCAGGACGCCTTCGACGGCATCGACGTGGCCATGTTCGACGTGCCCGACGAGGTCTCCGCGGTGTGGGCCCCGGTCGCGGCCGGCCGCGGCGCGGTCGCGGTCGACAACTCGGGCGCGTTCCGGATGGACCCCGAGGTCCCGCTCGTGGTGCCGGAGATCAACCCGGAACAGCTCGCGAAGCGGCCCAAGGGCATCGTCGCGAACGCGAACTGCACCACGCTGTCGATGATCGTGGCCGTGGGCGCGCTGCACCGGGCGTTCGGGCTCACCGAAATGGTCGTCGCCTCCTACCAGGCGGCCTCCGGAGCCGGCCAGGCCGGCATCGACGCGCTTTACGCCCAGCTGGACAAGGTGGCGGGGACCCGCTCGCTCGGTCAGCGCGCGGGTGACGTGCGCGCCGCGGTCGGCGATCTCGGGCCCTTCCCCGCGCCGCTCGCGATGAACGTGGTGCCGTGGGCGGGCTCGCTGAAGGCCGATGGCTGGTCGTCGGAGGAGCTGAAGATCAGGAACGAGTCCCGCAAGATCCTCGGCCTGCCCTCGTTGCGCGTCTCCGCCACCTGCGTCCGGGTGCCCGTCGTCACTACCCACTCGGTAGCGGTGCACGCCACGTTCTCGCAGCCGGTCAGGCGCGAGGAAGCGTGGCGGGTGCTGCGCGCGGCGCCCGGCGTCGTGGTGGCCGACGACCCCGCCACGGGGGAGTTCCCGACCCCGGTCGACGTGGTCGGAACCGATCCGACCTGGGTCGGCCGGGTGCGCCAGTCGCTCGATGACCCCTGCACGATCGAGCTTTTCGTCTGCGGCGACAACCTGCGCAAGGGCGCGGCGCTGAACACCGCGCAGATCGCGGAGCTGGTGGCGGCCGAATTCACGGCACACTCGTAACCAGCAGGAGGGGTTCGGGTTCGGATCCGGTGGAGGGTTACCTCGACGGGTCGCGGGTGGCGGGCGCGATCCTGCTCACGCCCCGTCCCCAGATCGCCGTCACCTACTGTCCCGGGCCCGGCCCGTTACGCTTTCCCGGTCGGCGTATAGCGTTCTGAGGGTGCAGCGGACATCGCCGGATTCCGTATTCTTCACGTCTTACAACCTGTTCAACCTGTTCGCCGACGATTCGCAGCCGGCCAGGGAGCACTACCAGGCGGTCGCGGGCGTGATCCGGTCGCTCGACCCGGACGTGCTGGCCGTGCAGGAGATCCTGGCGCCCGACGGGCCGACGGCCGCCCAGCGGCTGCGCCAGCTCGCGGACGATACCGGCCTGCGCTGTGCGGTGCCCGGTCGCGGGCCCGGAGGCGCTGCGGTGGCGCTCGCGGTCGGCGGGCACGGCTACCAGGTCGGATTGATGTGGCGGGATGGTATCGAGCCGCTTCCGGGCTCGCTGCGTTGTGTTGGCGGCCGCGATTTCTGGCACGGCCTGGCCGTGGTCACCCTCGACGTGGGCGGTACCTTGATCCGGCACGGGGCCTTCCACGCGTCCCCCTTCTGCCGGGCGCTCCGCGCGGACCAGAACGAGCGCCTGGTGGCCGCGATCACCCGGCCCGAGGGCGAGCCGCCCGCCCTGGTCGGCGCCGACTGGAACACCGAATGCGCGGACCGGATCCCGGTGGACGGCCGGTGGGAGCTGTACGAGCCCGCCGACCCGTATGCCGGGGTCGGCTGGTTCGCCGACCTCATCTACCAGTGCGAGTGGGATTACGACGAGCACGGGCGGCGCAGGCACCGGGCGGACCGGCGCCCTGGGGACGTACTGTGGGCCGGCGGCCTGCACGATGCCGCCGCGCTCATCGGCGCCGACTGGCATCCCACGGTGGGGCATCACCCTGGCGACGTCTACGCCGCGCACGGCGTGCGGCGCCGCATCGACGGCGTCCGCGTGACCGAACCGCTCGCCGGCGCGGTACGCGCGCACTACGTGCTGGACACCGCGCAGGCCGCCCTGGCCTCCGACCACCTGCCGGTGACGGTCGAGTACCTGCCGTCAGCGGTTGTCTTATCACAGTCCCGGTTAAGGCATTTCTCTATCTGTATGTCGCTTTTCCGGAGCAGCATCGCGGTCGCTTTAGGTGCCGCCGGACCCGTGTAGACGGAAGAGTTCCGTAAGCAGGACCTTGCCGATTCGGCAGATCTGGTCCGGTTGAGGCCTGTATAACAGGTGAGGGAGCCGGGTAGCGCGAAGGAGGCACGTGCTGGGATATCGCAGGACTCGTGCTGGTCTACGGATTCTCCGGCCCCGGATGACTCGCAAGGCAGGAGTCATGACCGGCCCCAGCCTGCGTCCGCTCTGTGGCGACGTAGCACGCCGGGCCGATGGGATACGCCCGCTGCCGCCAGCGGTCGTCGGCTCCCGGATCCGCGGACCCGTAGTTCAGCCGGACCGGCGTGGCCTGGGCCGGCCTTCCGCCGTCTCGCCAGCCCGAAATCGTTCATATACCATTTCGTCGCCTAAGCGTTATTGGCACTGATAGAGTCGCTACTCGCAAAGCTGCGGGCTAGAGATAACTGCCAGCGTTGTGGGCGTCGCAATTGGTCTTCTCTCGTTAATCACGATCCTGAGGAGGTTAAGCGTGCCAACGACCAGCGGCCGTTCACGCGGTCGTCAGGGTGTGCACTCGGGGGCGCAGGGAGCGGCTGGAGACCACCTGCGGAAGATCATGGTCACCATGGTCGCCGCGACCGTCATTATCGTATTCGTGCTGGCCATGACCAAGGCCGGCCGTGACATTGATGCCGCGACGCAGCGTTTCATGCTGTTCTACGCGGGGGTATTCGCGCTGATCGGTCTCACCGGTTCGGTGCTGATCGGCCTGCTGGCTACTGACCGGATCGTCATGACGCCGGGACACCGGGTGATGGCTCAGGCCGTACACCGGGCCGCCTCCTTCGGTGCGCTGGCCTTCCTGGTCATCCATATCGTGACCGAGATCCTGGCCCAGCGGGTACACATCCTGGACGCCTTCATTCCCTTCCTGTCACCTTTCCGGACCTTCTACATCGGACTCGGGACCATCGCGTCGGATCTCATCCTGCTGATCGTGATAACGAGCATTCTCCGCAAGCGGTTCACCGCGCACGGCAAGGCCTGGCGCTGGCGGGCCATCCACTACTCCGCCTACGCGGCGTTCGTGTTCGGGGTCCTGCACGGACTGCTCGGCGGACGGGCCGCCAAGCCGTACGTCGACTGGAGCTACGGGTTCGCGATCGCCCTGACGGCCCTCGGTCTCGCGGTCAGGTTCCTGGCCATCTCGCTGCGGCCGAAGGAGAACCTGAGCGCTGCTCCTCGCGCGGACCGGTCCCGGACCCCCGCGGCCTCCCCGCTGCACACCGCGGCGATGAGCATGGCGCAGGCGCAGCTTGGCGGGACCGTGCAGGTGCTGCCCGCCGGGATGGGCGCGGGCGGCGCCGGCTCCGGTGCGCAGGGGACCGGCCCCTGGGCCGCGCTCCCCGCCACGTCGGCCTGGTCGTCCCCCTCCGGTCCGCTGCCCTTGGCCGCCCTGGGGGCCGCCGCTCCGGTCTACGCCGCCGGATCGTCGTCCGACGCTTACCCCCCGTATGCCTCCGGCCGCCCCGCGGATTCGTACCGCCCGGCTGAGGCGTACCGTGACCTCGCGTTCACGCCGCTGGGCGCGCCTCCGTACGGCGACGACGCTCCGGTCGGCCTCGGCGGCCGCCCGTACGTGCCCGCGGCCCCGCCCGGTGCGACGGGTCCCGCGCGACGGCCGCTGTATGAGCCCGGGTATGACGGGCCGCCTCGCTTCGCGGGAGCGCCCAGGGGACACGTGCCGCAGGACGAACTGTCCTCATATCCGTATGGTCCGCCAGGTCGGTCGCAGCTCGCGGCCGGACCCGCTGGCGACTACGCGCTTTCCGGCGATTACCCGAGCCGGGCGGAATTCAGCGGGCCGGGCGGCCCGCGTCCTAACCGGGCGATCGAGGCCCCGGGTACCAGAGCGGGCCAGCCCGCTCAGGGGCGCCCGGGTGACCGCAATACCGGACCCACCCCACGGGCCGGCACTGGTCCGATGCCGCGCTCGGGCACTGGTCCGATGCCGCGCTCGGGCACTGGTCCGATGCCGCGCTCGGGCACTGGTCCGATGCCGCGCCTTGATACCGGGCCGATCCCGCGCGCCGGAAATGGTCAGCCTCCGCGTAACGGCACTGGCCCGATGCGGCGGGCCGGTACGGGTCCGATGCCGCGGGCTGATAGCGGTCCGATGCCGCGGGCCGGTACGGGTCCGATGCCGCGGGCTGATAGCGGTCCGATGCCGCGGGCCGGTACGGGTCCGATGCCGCGGGCCGGTACGGGTCCGATGCCGCGGGCCGACTCGGGTCCCATGCCCTGGGCGGGGACGGGTCCGGTGGCTCGTCCGGATACCGGCCCCATCCCGCGTGTTGGCCCCGGTCCGGCGTCTGGCATGGGCCCGGGGCCGGCGGCTCGTCCTGACACCGGTCCGGTCCCGCGCACCGGAACCGGCCCCATGCCTCGTACCGGGCCGCCCGGGCTACCCGCGGATCCGGCTCCCGGGCCGCGGGGCGGTCGGCCGCGGAGAGCAGCCGCCCCTACTTCACACCGAAAGAATTCCGCTGACCCGAGATACCCCGAGGAATCCGGGCCTACTGGGGGCGAGGAGTGGCGATGAGCCCGACCAGGGGCCTGGACGCGCCCGCGATCATGAGGATCGGCGCGGCCCGGATGACCGCCGGCCTGGACCGGATGCCCCGGCTTGACCTGGAAGCCCACCGTGACATCTTCGGTCCGCTGCCCCGGCTCACCGCGGACGAGCTGATCTCGATGGCCGAGCAGGTTGACCTCCGCGGCCAGGGCGGTGCGGCCTTCCCCTTCGCGCGCAAGCTCAGCGCGGTGATCGACAACGCCGAGGCGGACGACCGCCAGACGATCGTGGTCGTCAACGCCACCGAGGGTGAGCCGGGCAGCATCAAGGACAAGATGCTGATGATCCGCTCGCCGTACCTCATCCTCAGCGGCGCCGCGCTCGTGGCCGAAGCCATCGGCGCCGAGGAGATCATCGTCGGGGTCGCAGGCAACGAGCTGGCGAACAGGTCGATGGAGGCGGCCATCGCGGCCGAACCGGGTCTGCGGAAGATGGCCCGCATCGTCCAGCTGCCCGATCGGTTCATCTCGGGCGAGTCGGGCGCGCTGGTCCGCGGTATCAACGGCAAACGGCCGGTACCTCCCGGACGCAAGGTTCTCGCCAGCGACTTCGGTGTGGATGACCTGCCGACGCTGCTGTCGAACGCGTCCACGTTCGCCCAGCTCGCCGTGCTCGCCCTGCTCGGGCCTGAGCGTTTCGCCGCGGTCGGCACGCCCGAAGAGCCAGGCACCGTCCTGCTGAGCGTGGGCGGATCGGCGGCGCATCCGGCCGTGGTCGAGGCGCCCACCGGGATTCCGCTGGCCGCGGTCCTGGATATCTGCCAGGCCGCCGCGGGCGACGGCGTGCTGGTCGGCGGCTATCACGGCATGTGGCTGCCCGCGAGTACGGCGTACGCGGTACCGGTCTCCCGGGAAGGCCTGGCCGCCGTCGGGGGAACGCTCGGTTCGGGCATCGTACTTCCCCTCGGCGACGGGACGTGTCCGTTGGGTGAGGTGTCGCGGATCGCGAGCTACCTGGCGGGGGAATCCGCGGGCCAGTGCGGGCCGTGCAAGCTCGGCCTGCCTTCCATCGCCCGGGCCCTGGCGGCGCTGATCGACGGCTCCGGCGGCATCGAGGCGCTCGATGTGGCCCGGCGGTCGGCGGCGGCGGTGGCCGGCCGGGGTGCCTGTTCCCACCCCGACGGCATGACCAGGTTCGTGCTTTCCGCGCTCGACGTGTTCACCGAAGATCTCGCGGCCCACGTGTTCCACTCCTCCTGCGGCCGTCCCGTCCGTGGCGTGCTGCCGTTGCCGAGCGGCCCGGAACAGGAAGAGCAACAGCGTCTGGTGGTGGACTGGACCCGTTGCCACGGGCATGGGCTCTGCGCGCACCTGGTGCCAGAACTCATCCACGTAGACGCCCAGGGATATCCGGTCCTCCTGAACATCCCGGTGCCTTCCTGGCTGGAGAAGGACGCGCAGCAGGCGGTGCACATGTGCCCGGCGCTGGCCCTGCGGCTGACCAGCGCCGCACCCACGCCCACCCGCACTGCTCCGGTGGCCATTCCCGCACCCAACCTGCGCACTGGCCTGGTCGGCGGCGCTAGCAGCGGCCGTAAGCAGATCACCGCGGGGTAGCGCCGCTGATCGCCTATTACGGCAAGGGCGCCGGCCGTGCCCGGCCGGTAGTTTCACTGTGCAGGCCCAGGGCATTCCAGATCCAATGAATGTTTCGCAAGGCGAAACCCGATTTGTGCAACATCACCGGTCACGGGCATTTTCCGGATATCAGCCGGCGACTGACGCGGGCGACGCTAGAGGTACGGATATAGCTGGTGGCCGCATCCGCGGGAAGCGCGATCGTGGCGAGTATGCCAACGCAAGCGGCGGCAGCAGAAATACGGCGGAACATGAATGATCTCCTGTGGCGGACTTATCAAGCGGAAGATCCGGGTGAATTTTAGCAGGGTATAAGCTAGGCCATCGCTCAACCATTCCGGATAAATAGAGCACGGCCGACGGCGTGCAGCCTTTATGCTTCTCGGGTGGATCTGCGGACGGTGCGCTACAGCGAGCGCCCTGACCTCTGGGACGGCGGCGACCTTTTCGTGGGTGTGTGGCCTGAGTACAACCTGCATAGCGACGTGGTGGGCGCCCACTGGGAGCGGCTTTTCGAGGATTTCCGGCAGTGGCAGTTCGCTCTGCTCGACCGGGACGAGCAGGTCCTGGCGAGAGGGCACAGCATTCCCGTCGCCTGGGACCGGACCGACACCGGGCTCGGACCTGGTATCGACGCGACCATTACCGCGGGTTTCGAGCTCCGAGCCGCGGGCGGGACGCCAACGGCGCTGTCCGCGTTGTCGGCGGAGGTCCCGCTCCGTCACCGGAATTCGGGCCTGGCTGCCGCTGTGCTACGGGCGATGGCCGCGCTCGCGTCCGGCAGCGGCTTCACCGATCTGATCGCTCCGGTGCGCCCGAACTTCAAGGAGCGCTACCCCACGATCGCGATCGAGCGCTACGCGCGCTGGGTTCGCCGGGACGGATGGCCATTCGACCCGTGGATGCGGGTGCATGCCCGCCTGGGCGCCAGGACAGGACCGGCGATTCCCTATTCAATGCGCATCACCGGCACGGTGGCGGACTGGGAGTCGTGGCTGCAGATGCCGTTTCCCGAGACGGGCGACTACGTTTTCCCTGGCGGCCTCACCACTGTTCACATCGACCGCGAGCATGACACCGGCCGGTACTGGGAGCCTAACGTCTGGATGATTCACCCACTTGCGGGACCATCGGCCTGACCGTGCCACCGGGCGACGTAGCGTCGCTGCCGGAACGTCTCGATGGCACCCGGATCGTAATGCTCACGCACGAACGCGACGGCCATGGAACTGGGCACGCCATCAAGTATGGCCAGGCAGGCCAGCGCGGTTCCGGTGCGGCCGCGGCCGCCGGTGCAGGCGATCTCCACCCGCTCAGTCATGGCGCGCTGCCACGCTTCGGTCAACGCCGGCCGCACCTCCGCCTCGATCGCGGGCAGCCGGAAGTCCGGCCATCGGAGCCAGCGTGATTCCCAGGGGACGGTCGGCGGCGGCCGGCCCAGCAGGTAGATACCGAAAGCCGGGAAGGCGCCGTCGGGGACCGGGCGGCCAAGGCCGCGCCCGCGCACAAGCCGCCCCGAGGGCAGCCGCATGATGCCGGGCGCCGAGGGATCCCAGGTTCCGCCCATGGGGGGATCGTAGCTCCGCCGTCGCTTAGATGCCGCGGTGCGAGGGCTCCTCGGGAAGCGCCAGGACACGGACGATGCCCGCCCGCACGTAGGTCCGCGCCGCTTCCCCCCGCCTGGTCCGCCACTGCTGTGACGATGGCGGTTCTGTTTCGTACCGACGCTGGTGAATGTCACGCAGAACATCTGCAGGAGCGCCGAGCCCGGCTAGGACCTCGAGCGCTTCTTTCTTGGTAATGAGCCGTCCCTGCTGCAGGGTCACGGTCGCGCGCGCGAGCGTCAGCAGCCCCAGATCCACCCAGATGTCACGAAGCCACAGCTCGGGCCGCTCAGTTTTCGGGTACCAGAAATCCCGGAGATCGCTACGAATATAGTCCGCGAGCTCCTGGTCGGTTACCGCCGGGACTACAGTGCCCGGCGCGGGTCCGAGCAGGCACAGCCCTCCCTGACGCAGTTCCCGGCGGCTGACGGGCGATACTGTACGGTCGAACAGCTCGCCCTGGGCCCAGGTCACATGTTCCCGGCTGACATCGTCCAGCTCGGAACGGACCACGTAGGAACAGTGCAGCTTGTCCGCTAGCGGCACCTTCCCGATGAGCTCTTCATGCGCGCGTGTCAGCTCTTGTCGTTGCGCATCGCTGATCGTCATGCCGACGAGTGCGACCAGATCAAGGTCGCTGCGGCCGGGCTGGAAGTCCCCCAAGGCCAAGGACCCGTGCGCCCAAAGTGCGGTCAGCGGCACGACGCGGCTGACGTCGGCCGTGAACCGTTTGAGCAGCGGTCTTACCGCGTCGGCGCTCATAGGCATGACGATAGGCGGCGAGTAGCGATCACGTCAGCTAAGAGCCGATGCCATGCGCTCGATGGCCGCGGCGAGCACGGCCTCGCTCGTACCGAAGTTCAGCCGCACGAAGCCGCTTCCTGGCGTACCGAATCGGGGTCCGGATTCGAGTGCGACGCGGCCACGGTCGAGGAACATATTGCGCGGTTGCTCGCCATCTCCGATACGCCGGCAATCCAGCCATGCGAGATAGGTCGCTTGCGGCGGCTGCCAGCGGACATCGGGTAGCTGCGCGGCGATCAGGTCGCCGAGCTGGCGTCGGCGCATCTCGAGCGTGGCCAGCAGCGCGTCCAGCCAGGGCTGGCCCGTGGTAAGGGCCGCGACCGTGGCCAGCACACCGAAGTGGCCGATGCGCCACCGCCCGTCGGGTGGCAGCTGGTCGGCGACGGCCTGCATGGCCGGTGATCCTGCCACGATCGCCGCGCACTTCAGGCCAGCCAGATTCCACGCCTTACTGGCTGACACCAGGCTCACGGCGACCTCGGCGGCACCCGGCACGGTCAGGAACGGCGTGAACGCCGCGCCCTCCAGCACAAGGGGCGCGTGGATCTCATCGCTGATCACCCGCACCCCGTATTCGTGTGCGAACCGCGCGACCGCTTCGAGCTCGTCGCGGTCATGCACCCGGCCGACAGGGTTGTGCGGATTGCACAAGATGTAGGCGGCGGGCCGCGCCCGGAACGCATCCCGCAAGGCGTCTAGGTCCAGCCGCCACATCCCGGATCCGTCCCGGCGCAGCGGCACCTCGACGAGCCGGGCACCGACCTCGGCGACCCAGTCGAAGAACGGCGGGTATACCGGCGGGCTGATCACGACCGCCTCGCCGGGCCTGCAGCACACCCGTAGCAGCTCGGCACAGCCGGTGCTCACATCGGTGACCGCAGTGACCGAACCGGGCTCCACTGTCCAGCCCCACCGGGCAGCAGCGAACCCGGCGACCGCCTCGCCAAGCTCCGGCACGGGCATCGCATACCCGGTGTCGGACCGGTTCACCGCCTCGCGCAGTACCTCAGTAATCGGCTCCGCGACCGGGAAGTCCATCTCCGCGAGGGTCAGCGGAAGAACATCCGCCGGGTAGGTCTGCCACTTCGCGCTACGCCGCCCGCGCAGCACGGCCAGCTCATCGACCGGCAGCGGGACCGAAACCGAATCCATGCGCCCACCGTCGCATATGAGCGGCTGGCCAGGCCAGCACATTCGCGTACTCGCCGGGGCTGGCCTGCTCAGCGAGCGACGCGAAGGAACACGACGGCTGTACCTGATGCGTCCCGAGCCGTTGGAGCCGGTACGCGAGGTTCTGCGGATCTCTGGCCCGACGCGCTGCAACGCCTCAAGCTCTCGGTGGAGAGCAGGTCCCGGCGGTAAGCCAGACCGTCAGCGCGAGCGTCCGCATTTCCGCTCGACCAGATGAGACCTTCCCTTACCTCGTCGATGCCCCGAGAGGACGACACGGCTCGAGACGGCGTCCAAGTGGACCCGGCTCTCAGCGTGGCTCCAGCGGCCAGCTCGGCTAGCGCTGATCATCTCCCTCGGTACTGCGCCGTGCCGTGACGAGAGCCGTGACCGTGCTGGCGCGAATCGGTCGCCCGAGTCGTTCATAAATGGCCTCGTATTCACGCTCAAGGGCTTGACGTTGGTCCGGTGAAAGCCGAGGGTAAAACGACATCGTACGAACGACAGCATTTAGTTCGTCAGGAGTGTGCTCGGTGAGCTTTGGCGTGACTGCCACCCGGACATCATTGAACAAGCGGCCGGCATAATCTTGCCCTATGTCGTAGCTGCCGAGCCAGGACCATACCTCTGAGACGTTACCACGGCGTTGCTCCATCCCAGCTAGCGTGGCGTCGAGACCTCTGTAGGCCGGCCAATTAGCGGCAATATCAGGGGCGACCTTTCTCATGGCACCGAGTACTGCTTCCTGATCTCGCTTGCTACGCGACTCCTCAAGTCCGCAGTGTTGCACGAGGGCGAGCGTTCCACCAGGAACAAGTACGTCAGCGGTCTTCTGCCAGCTGACCTTAGGGTCAACCCAGTGAAACGCGGACGCAGAGAACACGGCCTGAAACTGCTCGCGGGGAAGCAATGCATCCTCAAACTGAGCGTTCACAAATTCCACCGCTCCAGCACCTTCCAGGTTCTGCCCGGCCAGTGCTATGAGGCTCTTGCCTGGTTCGAGTGCCGTGACGTGCAGGCCGCGAGCGGCAAGGCCGCGCGTCAGCTGGCCGCTCCCGCACCCGACCTCAAGCACACGATCACCGCTCCCGATCCCTGCGACCTGACAGGCTTGGTCGATGAGTTCGTCAGGATAAGTCGGACGGTGGCGGTCGTACTCAGCCGCCATCTCATCAAAAACCTTGCCGTAACGACGTGCAGTGGATCCTGGTAGCCGTGTCATTCATTGGCCTCCGTTCATGCTCGTTACTGTGACCGCCCGACGTGGCCACGGCCAGCTTCCTGATGCGCTGCCGCTGTGGCGGGGATGTCGTCTCGCGCTGCTTGAACTGTCGGCCGGGCCCGGAGAACGTCGCAAGTCTGCTTCACGTCTCCAAACCGCGCAAGCGCCGGCGGGCGCCTCCTGGGATCTGCCTTCCGTGGGGACCCGAACCGGTCCGCTCCCTTGAGCGCGCTAGCGTGGCACCATGACCCTGGGCGCCTATTTCGCCGCCGCCGCCGAGCACCAGCAATTGGCGTGGATGGGCGGCTCGACCTTGGAAGTCCTGGTGGACTCTGCCGTCAGCAACGGCCAGGTACTGATCATGCGAAGCAACACCACGCGGGGCAGCGGAGTTCCGGTCCACGTCCACCAGCGAGAGGACGAGATCTTCCTGCTTCTCGACGGCGCTTTGACGGTCTGGGCCGGTGACCAGCGACGGGAACTCTCAGACGGCGGCGTCGCCTTCCTGCCCAGGGGCGTTCCCCATACCTACCTGGTCACCTCCGACATCGCAACCATCCTGGAGGTAATCGCTCCTGGCGGCCTGGAACAAGCCTTCCGGGAAGCAGGATGGGATCTGCGGAACCCACCGCCGGACGACTGGGCCTGCACGCCCGGCGCCGTGGCCACTGCTATGGCCAAGGTAGGTTGCACGATCCTGGGACCCCCGCCCGGCAGCCCCGGTGATAATCCCGTCGCCATCCACAGCCAGCCGTGACCATGCCCGGCCTCCTGTACCGCTGCCACAAAATCCCAGGTCAACAGTATAAAAGCAGCCGAACAGACGTACTTCGGTTTAATGATGATCACGAGACGGCCACCTCGCTCAGTTTCGTGGGCGGTTGACCGCCGCGGAGCACACACGTGTGCCCGCGTATGTACCTTGACGGTTACGTAACCACCTCGGTATATTCGCGTCATGGAAGCTGCGCTGCGGGCGCTGGCGGACGAAAGCCGGCGGACGATGCTGGAACGGCTGTCCCGCGGCCCGGTTACCGTGGGTGAGCTGGCGGCGCTGCTGCCGATTGCCCGTCCGGGGGTATCGCGGCACCTGCGGGTGCTGCGGGAGGCGGGGCTGGTCGAGGTCCGCCAGGAGGCGCAGCGGCGGGTCTACAGCCTCCGCCCGCAGCCGCTCGCCGAGATCGATGAATGGCTGGGCCGGTACCGGGCCCTCTGGGAACAGCGGCTGGACGCCCTGCACACCGAGATAGCCCGGGGAAAACGCGAGCGAAGGAGCACCAGATGACCGGCAACGCACGTCCGGGTACCCGCATCCTGGGCAGCCTGCGATCGGCAGACGGCAAGGGCGTCGTGCGGATCGAAGACCGCCACGACACCGGTATCGACGACCTGTGGTCGGCACTCACCGATCCCGGCCGCCTGGCCCGCTGGTACGGCCGGGTGGAAGGCGACCTCCGCCCCGGCGGAGAGTTCCGCCTGTACCTCGAATCCGACGACGTGGAAGGCGCCGGGCGCGTGGAAGCGTGCGAGCCCCCGCGGCGGCTGCTGGTGACGACCAGGGAGACGGACGAGTCCTGGCGGAAGGGTAACGGCGCGCCGCCGTTCGACGAGGCCCTTGAGGCCACGCTGACCGCTGACGGCGACCAGACCGTCCTGGTCATCGAGGTCCGGGGCTGCCCTTGGACAAGATCGCCTTCTACGGGGCCGGGTGGCAGATCCACGCCGAAAATCTCGCCGCCTACCTCGCCGGGCGTGATCGCGGCGACAGCGAGGCGCGGTGGGACAACCTCGTCCCTCCCTACCAGGAGCTGGCGGCCAACATCGGCTAGTTAGCCTGCGCTGTCATGCTCAATGGGCCGAACCGAGCCGCCTTGACATCTACGGCTAGATTCGGCAGTGCTTATGGCCTCTTCGTCCCGAAGCCAACTCGCGGTGTCGACTTCCAGCGCTACAGCGTGCCTGACCTGGGAACGATCGTCCGTCAGTGTCCGCTGGGGTCCACCGCCGCCGCTGGCGATTGTTACTCACTCGGTTACTCGGCTCCGGGCGGTTTCGGATTGGCGACCTGAATGCAAACTATTGGACCGTGTGGCAGCCGGTCGCGTCTGACCTTTCGCTTGTAACTTGTCTTGGGCCAGGTTTCGGCTTTGAGGGGTTCCGCGAGGGGCTCACCTCGGGGTTTGCCGTTCGCGGTGAGTGGATTTGCGCACTCATCCTGGGTCGTAGGGTGGCCTGGTGTCCTCGTATGTGAAGACGGTGAAGACCAGGTCGAGTGCCACGTTGGCCCGAGTCAGGTTATGAGCCCACAGTGTCAGGGAGCTTGCCTGTCGCCCCGAGCTTGTAGGCGATGATCATGTCCCGCTGCGTACTTGACAGCGCGGCGCCTGCGCCGGCGATGACGTAGTCGCCGTCGAGGGCGACTGGCGCGTTGCTCCCGGCGGACATCGGCGTCTTGAACAAGATGGCGCCGGTGGCCGCGTCGAGCGCGTACAGGTCGCCTTTGAAGGTGGTGGTGAACACGACGTCGTTGGTCACCGTCGCGGCGCCGTACGGCGAGGACGGAAGGAGGGTGTCCCACTCGACGGTGCCGGTGTCCTGGTTGACCGCGACCATCTCGCCGGCGGCGTTCTCGACCGCCCCGATGACGGTGGTCGCCGACCCGGTGTAGTCGACCGGGGTCGCCGGCAGCGCGAGGTCGTTGACGGCGGCGAAGGTGGTCGAGCCGTTGCTGGCCAGCTGGGTCAGGATGCCGCCGTAAAGGCTCGGCTCGAGGCAGTACTGCGCGGGCAGGAGGCCGCGCGAGGCGGGCGTGGCGTGCTCGGTGAGCAGCCCGTCGTTCTCGTGCCCGTCGTGCCCGCCCACCCGGAGCTTCCACAGCAGCTTGCCGGTCTGCGCGTCCAGTTCGATGAGAATGCCGGCCTTGCCGCCGTCGATTACTACTGCCCGCCCGTTCGCGGTGCTGAGCACCGGCGGGTTCTGCAGGTCCCAGTCGTACAGGTCGTGCGGGGTGAGCTGGTAATACCACAGCAGCTTCCCGGCCGGGCTGAGCTTCACCACCGAGTCGGTGTACAGGTCCGGGCCTGGCCGGCTGCTCCCCAGCGGATATTTCGTGGTGCCGAAGATCGGGCCGGGGTTGGCGATGCCCATGTAGATGTTGCCCTGGGCGTCGAACGACGGCGTGTACCACAGCCCGCCGCCGGAGTTGACGCCCGGGTTGCCCCACAGGTTCTGCACCTGGTTCCAGGACCACTCCGGCGTGCCGGTCTGCGCGTTCAGCGCCCACAAGATCCCCTCGCCGCCGGGGAGGTACTGACCCGTCACGTTGGCCGGAACGGTGGACACGTACACGGTGCCGTGGTTGTAGCCGGGCGCCATGGCGATCCCCTCGTGGTCGTTGCCGATCAGCGTCCGGCTCCACAACTGCGCCCCGGTCGCGGCGTCTAGGGCGACCGCGGACTTGGCGGTGGCCGCGTACACGACCCCGCCGGCCACGTTGACGCCGTCCGGCCCGCCGTTCGGCGAGTCGTAGTCGTGCGTCCACAAGACCTTGCCGGTGGCCAGGCTGATCGCCATCACGTCGGATTCCAGATCCTGGACGTACACCACCCCGTTCACGATCACCGGCGTGGTCGCGTAGGCCCCGTCGGTATGGGTCGTGGATATCGTCAGCGGCACCGTCCACGCCACCCCGAGTTTCGAGACGTCCGTGCTGGTGATCGCGCTGGCCACGTACCGGGTATTCGCCACGTCGGCGCCCGGCTGCGTCCAGCCCGCCGCAGGCCGGCCCGTTCCGGCCGGGGCGTTCCCGGTGACCGGCGTGCCGTGCTTGGACGGGCACGTCGGCGTGCTCGAGCTGCTGCTGCTGCTGCTCGAGCAGCCGACGATCAGGCCCGCCGCGACTACCAGCGCCGCGGCTGCCACCGCGAAACGCCGGGGGCCGATCGTACCGGCTTCATCGCCCATGGGTCACCACTCCCCGTGTTCACGCCCTTGAACGGCTCAGCCACCAGGGTGGCACAGCCGACCCGGCCCGCGTCAGGGGTGAAACCACCCACACCGCTGGATGGCGGGTGGCCAGAGACCCGTACCTGGTCGTCCAGTGGCGCAGCGGCATCCCGCCGGACATCCCTGACGGGCACGTGTTCACCAGCGGTGACCCGCCGGCCCCATCGGCGGTCTCGGCGACGCCCCCGACCGCATCCACCGGCACCTCGGTGCAAACTGGGTTGGCCCAGGTCAGGTCTGTTACGACACTTACAGATGCGACGTCAGCGTGACGAGGAACACCCGGTGGAGACATGGGGACCGCACCGGCAAACCGGATCGGGGAGCCGGTCAGGTCGGCGTTCCCCGAGGGGGCGATCGAGCGGGTTCAGGCGCTGGCCTACGGCGACGATCCGTGGGTGGAGCCAGGAGAGACCGCGGTGCGGGTTCTCGAGCAAGAACACCGTCGAGAGACGGTTGACACTGATCTTTCGCTTGTAAGAGCCTGCTTGAGAACCTGCCTGCCGTAGGCCGGACAGATCTGGATCTTCGGGGGCAGAGTCCGGCGTGTCGCTGATTTAACGCAAGAGGCCCCTGGTAATCGCATGGGTGTCGAATCCAGCGCGATGCCAGGAGCCCTGCGTGCCGTTCTACCCTGCCGCCGATCGTGATGTCCAGCCAGCCGCTACCGCCGGCGCGGTGGCGTGCCGGTGCTGCCCGGGCGGGATCTCCCGCAGTACGCGGGCCCGCCGCTACCCCTCGGACATGACCGGGGCCGAGTGGGCGGTGTGCGAGCCGCTGCTGCCGGCCCGGCGTGGCTGGCCGGGCGCGGCGGCCGCCCGGCCAGCTGGTGCATGCGCGACATCGTGGACGCGATCCGCTACCTCACCACAACGGGCCGGTGTGGCGGGCACTGCCAGCCGACTTCCCGCCGCGGGCACCGTCTACTGGTGGGCGGACAAGTGGCAGGCGGACGGATCGGCCGAGCGGATGCACGATGACCTGCGGGACCGGGTCCGGGCCGCGGCAGGGCGGAAGGCAGCCCCGACGGCGGCGGTCATCGATTCCAGTCGGTCAAAGGCTCGGAGATGATCGGCCGTTCCCGGCGTGGCTATGACGCGGGCAAGAAGATCAACGGGACCAAGCGGCACCTGGCCGTCGACACGATCGGCCTGCTGCTCACCGTCCTGGTCACCGCCGCGTCCGTCCAGGACCGCGACGCCGCAAAGCCGCTGCTGTGGAACCTGCGCAAGGCCTTCCCCTCTGTCAGGCTGGCCTGGGCTGACGGCGGCTACGCCGGCAAGCTCGTTGCCTGGGCCGCAACCAAGCTCAAGCCGAAGCTGACGCTGCAGATCGTCAAACGGCCCGATGACCTGCACGCCTTCCAGGTGCTGCCCCGCCGGTGGGTGGTGGAGCGGACGCTGTCCTGGATCACCCGTCACCGAAGGACCGTCCGGGACTACGAGCGGCTGCCCGCTCACCACGAAACCTACGTCTACTGGGCCATGATCATCGTAATGACCCGGCGGCTGGCTCGCCAGCACACTGCCGCTCAGCCAACCGCAACTGAGTTCCAAGCAGGCTTAAGGTCCTTGCGCTGTGTCGGCTACTGTCGTTCACCTGAGAATTCGGCTTCTCGCCGTCTGGCTCAATCGACTGGAGCCGCATGTCGTTGCGGTCAGCGGTTGTGGTCAGTATCTACGCCAGCAATGCAGTCCTAGCCGGGTTCATGGCTCCGGAAGGATCAGTAATCGATGTCAGAGTTCACCTCCATGGATGGTGGACACGCGTTTCCCGTATCGGTGAAGGGCGTTGCCATTCAGGACGGCCGAGTGCTGCTGCTGGAGAACGAGCGCGGCGAGTGGGAACTTCCCGGTGGGAAGCTGGAACTCGGGGAGGACCCGCAAGAGTGCGTGGTCCGGGAAATCACCGAGGAGACCGGCTGGCAGGTCACGGCCGGCCCGGTCCTGGACTGCTGGCAGTACCACATACAGGAGGACCGCGACGTCGTGATCGTTACCTATGGCTGTCATTTCGCTGGTGACCAGCCGCCGGTTGTCAGCACAGAGCACAAGCAAGCCCGCCTGTTCGCTCTCGCTGACGTGCCAGGCCTGGATATGCCGACCGGGTACAAGCGCTCCGTGACTGACTGGTTTGCCCGCCTGGATTCGGCAGGTTACGCCTGACCAGGCCGACCTCCCGATCGAGCAGATCTCCCGGCTGGTTGGCCACAGCAGCTCAATCACGACGGAGACGGTCTATCGGAAGCAGATCCGCCTGGTGATCGTGCATGGTGCTTATGTCATGGACCGAATCTTCCCGTGCGGCCCGGATCACGATGCTTGGTTGCTCATTCAGTTACGCAGCAACGACCGTGAGCCGGTCCGGTGGTGGCCATATGCCCTCTGAACTGGTCGGGGTTGGCCGGATTTGAACCGGCGGCCTCTTCGTCCCGAAGCCAAGTACAGACGTGGACTGCCAGCGCCGCAGCACGCCTGGCCTGGGACAGACCGTCCGTGGGTGCCCGCTGACGTCCACCGTTGGCCGTGGCGATTGTCACTTACTTGGTCACTCAGTCGTTTCCGCGTGCGCGTAACGTTTCCGGACCTAGCCGAATGAGACTAGGCCTGCCCCCTGACCAGCTCGCTAATGTTTGACGATGGCGGGAAGGCCGACTGCCTCGCCAGACGCGCGAAGGATCCCGGGACCAGCATGAGAGCATGCTCCTATCACGCCAGCCCCGGGGTTGCAAGGCTAGCGGCCTGTGTATAAGCCTGTGGACGGTTTACCCAAACACGCTGGTCAGCTGTTATGCACCTGTGGATGAGCGGGGCTGTGGAAAAGTGGATAACCAGCGAAACGCAGCCTTTACCCGAGTCGCGAGCCGCCTGCTGTCCACATGCAAAGTGAGTTGTCCACAGAGCAGCCTGTGAGTCTTGTTATTCCAGCGACCAGGACTCCTGACATAGAGCCGGGTGTCGGAGTGGTTGTGGCGGGCTGATCTGCAATTTCTGGCGTGTCGCTCATGTCCTCTGCACCCGGTACGTGAGAAAATTATTGCAAGATGACCGGCCCGCGGGAGGGGTGGATGATGGCTCTTATGCTCAGCCAGCTCCCTCTCCCGCTGCTGCCCGCCGGAGCGGCCGAGATCGCCCTGGAGTGGGTTTTCTCGCTGGTGAACAGGGCGGGCTGGTCACGGTGTACGGGCTGGCCACCTTCGCCTGGGATGGCGGGGATGAGGCGGGGCGGCGGCTGGCGGCGGTGCAGCTGGTCCGGCTGCGGGCCGCGTCGCAAGGCCAGGTGGCCGGGGCGTTCGGGGTGGACCCGGGCACGATCTGGCGGTGGGACCAGGCGCTGGCCGCGGGCGGGGTGGCCGGGCTGGTCCCGGCCCGGCGCGGCCCGAAGGGGGCCTCGAAGCTGACGCCGCAGCTGGCAGAGCAGATCGCCGGGCTGGACGCGGCCGGGGCGACCCTCCGGGAGATCGCCGCCGCGACCGGGGTATCGACGTTCACCGTTCGCAACGCGCTCGGGCGGGTCGCGTCCGGCGGGCGGCCTGCGGCTGGTGCCGCCGAAGACAGCGCCGGCCCGGCCGCCGGGGATGATGACGCGGGCCAGGGCGCGGTTCCGGTGCTGCCGGACCCGGTGCCCCGCGATGCGGAGCGTGCCCTGGCGCGGTGGGGGCTGCTGGGCGAGGGCGCCGCGCCGGTGTTCACCCCTGGCGCCCGGTATCCGCTGGCCGGGCTGCTGCTGGCGCTGCCCGCCCTGGAGGGCACCGGCCTGCTGGCCGTGGCCCGCGAGGTCTACGGCCAGCTCAGGGACGGGTTCTACGGGCTGACCGCGACGCTGCTGACGCTGGTGTTCCTGGCGCTGGCCGGGGAGCCGCGCGCCGAAGGCGCCACCCGGGTCCCGCCCGCCGCGCTGGGCCGGGTGCTCGGCCTGGACCGGGCACCGGAGGTCAAGACGATCCGCCGCAAGCTCGCCGAGCTCGCCGCGGCCGGGAAGGCCGCGGACCTGATCATGGCGCTGGCCCGCCGCCACGCCGCCGCCCGGCCCGGATGGTGCCCAACCCGGCCAGGAAGACCGCAGCTGCGCGGGTCAGGCAGGCCGAAGCTGCCGCCCAGGCGGCCGAGACGGCCCGGGCCGCCGCGCTGCTCCAGCTGCGCAGTCCCGCCCCCGGCCAGGCCGCCTACCTGAGCAACCAGGTGATCAACGCCCTGGGCGCCCCGGTCGAGGCCGCCTGGCGCGAACTAGAGGAAGCCGACAGCGCCGCAGTGTCCGTCCCGGCCCGCATCCCGCTCGGCACCCTGGCCCCGGATATGGTCCGCCTGGACGCCGAGACCAAGCAGATCACCCACGCCATCCGGATGGCCGCCTACAACGCCGAAACCACCCTGGCCCGCGCCCTGGACGGCCAGTACGCCCGCGCCGGCGACGAGGCTTACGCACTCATCCGCGAAGCCCTCACCGTCTCCGGCGACATCTGCCCTGGTAGCGGCCAGTTGCTCATCCGGCTCGACCCGCTCACCGCGCCCCGGCGGACCCAGGCCCTCGCCGCCCTCTGCGACCAGCTCAACCAAGCCCAGGCCTGCTACCCGGGCACCGATCTCGTCCTGCGCTACGAGGTCAAACCACCCTGGCATTGCATGAAATACCCTATGAGGGGGCGACGGGCGTGGCCCTTGACCGTCTGCTCTTTTCAGTATTAAGGATGACCGTCCAGGACCGACCATGACGGTCCATAGACCCTGCGCAGAGTGCAGCAGTAGACGGCGATGAACCCTGGTACACGAACATGAATGAGACTGGCCTCGGAGCCGTCTCATGCAGATGAGGGCGGTGCTAGTTAGGGTGCCTGTGAGTGCGGGTTTTAAGGATTCGCTTTGCGTGGCGGCGAAACTGGTGACGGGCTTTCGGGTCAGGCCAGGATCTGCTCGTTGAGCCAGTCGAAGATGCGTTCGCCGCGTATGCCGGATGCGGCGGGCTCGCAGTGTGAGTCGGCTCCTTCGGCCTCGGTGAACGCGACGATCGCTTTTTTGCCGGTGAGCTTGTCGAACAGTTCCTGGGACTGTCCCGGCCAGAATTGCTCGTTGTCCGGGCTGGTGACCAGGACGGGGGTGGTGATCTGGGCGATCAGCTCGTCGGTGAGCACGTAGTCGCGGGCGGCGGAGAAGAACTCATACGGCGTGGTGACGCCGTATGGCCGCATGCGCAGCGCGAGCAGCGACCGTGTCGACGGCGAGATCTTCAGCGTCCACTCCATGTCCCGGTTGAACTTCTCCCGCTCGCCTGCCTCAAGCAGCTTGATCATCATGTGCGGCAGATGCCCGAGCACCGTCGTCGAGACGTCCACGACACCCGGGTCTGCCACCCCGGCCGCGATGCGGTGCTCAAAAGCGAGCGCACGGGGCACCCAGTAACCGGCCTGGCTGACACCGAGCAGCGCCAGCTTCTCGCCGTCAACGTCCGCGCGGGCCGACAGGGAGTCGACGACCGGCGTGATGACCTTCTCCCAGTCCGGGCGGAACGCCAGGCCCTGCCGCACCAGCGCCGCGTTCTGCCCCGGGCCGTCGAACGTCATCGCGTTCCAGCCCCGCGCGAGCGCGCAGGCGATCCCGTCGGTCCACGCGCCCACGACAGAGCCGTCGCTGCCGTTGTTGAAGATCAGCGTCCGCCGCGGCTCACCGGCCGCGCCGGGCCGGAAGAAATACCCCGGCAGCGTCGTGCCCTCGTACGGGATCTCGACGCGCTCGGCGGCAGCCCCGCTGAAGTCGCCCAGGTCCACGAACTGGTCCCAGGCGGCACGGTGCTTCTTCCACAGCGCCGCGAACAGGGCCGGGTCCCCCGTTCCGTCGGCCGAGTACGTCGCCACTGAGTAATACAACGACGTACGCAGGTACTGACCAGCGGCCGACTGCGTGTGACCGGCCGCGGCGTTGGCGGCCGCCTCCTGCGCGAGACGATCAGCCGTGGCCGTCCACTCGTCCACCCACGACCGTGCCTTGCCGTCATGGATGCGATCGACCGTCGTGAGCACTTCACCCACGTCCGCCGCCTGCCGGTACACCGAGCCGAGCGCAATCTCGGTCAGGAAGTTAAAATCGTCGTTCTTGAAGAACGGCCGCATGCTAACTCCCCCTCCACCGCCGGCCACATAGCGGGCCGGTTACTCTCACTCTCCCATGGAATCGGCGGCCCTGCGCGATCCGTTAGCCGAGCACGGGACTGCGGGCAGCGTGGGTCAGCGCTTGATCTCGACGAGCTGCCGGGTCTTGCCGGGCAAGATCACTGCTCAAGGGTGGCGCGCAGCCTTAAGGTGCCCAGCGATTGCCAAGCTCGAAGGAGCGGCGTACGGTCCGCATAAGGGAGGGAGACAATAGTGAGCAATGTGCAGCTAGCGCGAGATGTATACGATGCCTTCGGCCGGGGCGACATTCCCGCCGTGCTTCAGATGATGGACCCCGATATCGAATGGCGCGAAGCAGAGGGGAACCCGTACGAGCCCGACGGCAAGGCCTGGCTGGGGCCGGAGGCGGTCGTGCAGAACCTGTTCATGAAGCTCGGAACGGAATGGGATGGCTTCACTGTGCATCCCATGGAGTTCCATGATGCGGGTTCCGTGGTCGTCGTCGAAGGACGCTACACCGGGACCTATAAGGAGACAGGAAAGAGTCTCGACACTCAGATCTGCCACGTGTTGAAGTTCCGGGACGGCAAGCTGACGAGCTTCCAGCAGTACGCGAACACCGCCCAACTCCAGGACGTACAGGGCGCCCGTTAGTTGAGCTTTAGATCATAGGCGGGCCGCGACCTCCGGCTCGCCCCTCACCGCGGGCCGGGGCATTGCGCCGCGAGCGTGATGCCCCGGGCTGCGTTGGATTCTTTGTCCTGACTTAGGCCATCCCAGCAAGCCATCTGATCCGTAGACTGTTTCACGCGTATCCGCTACCTGCCCACTTTGACGGTAGCCTGGCATCTGAGCCAACCTGCATTGAATATAGACACTTCGCCCGGAATGCGCACTTCAATCGTTGAATCAGCGCACTCGGCTTCACCTATGAGCTTATCCTCATACAGTTGGTTAGGCGATACAGTTACAGGCCGGAAGTCGCCCCTGATAACTATGGAAACCAGGTCAGATGCAAGGGGGAAGTGCCATCGATCCCTCCAACCAGTTGCATCGGCCTGGCCGCTCCTGCCTGCGGCCTGCGAGAAGCCCGAGCCGTATCATTTCACGAGCCAGCAAACGAGTAAACTCGGCCGTCGGGGGGTGATCACCCGCGGAGGCGTCAAGTGCCCTCGTCGGATTAGTGACAGGAGCAGGTCATCAACTGAGCTCTTCCACCGCACCTTGGTACCGCAGCCCGCCTCGCCGCTCTTGTCTCGGCCGGGGCCGCCGTGTCTAGGGCCATGCCGCTGCGCGCTGGCGTCGTTCTTTGCAGGGCATCAGCTACGGCCGAGCCGGGGTTCGCGTCGCCGGATCGATGGACCGCATCTCCACCGAGGGTTAATCACGCAGTTAGTCACTCACCGGAATGTAAAGAGGCCATACCCGAGAGCCGGATATGACCTCTGACCTGGGTCGGGGTGGGGAGATTTGAACTCCCGGCCTCTTCGTCCCGAAGCCAACGCGCGAGGTCGCCTACCACCCCTTTACTCTGTCTGGCCTGCCTCGCACCGTCCGTGGACGTCCGCTGGCGTCCGCTGGCGTATGTCGCGGTTGTTACTCATTTAGTTACTCACCAACCAAGGGGCGCGGTGGTGGTGCCCGCAGGCCTATACCACCCGCCATGGACCGGCCAAGCTATGCCTGATCATGCGCCGTGCCTGGCACAATACAACCTGGCACCTGGCTCTAAAACTGAGGGCATCGTTGACATCTGGGTCTCAGATCACTCAGGAGACCTCTGAAACTATTCTCTCTTGGGTGTAGATCGCAGCCGCTTCTGTCCGGGTGCGGACTTCGAGCTTGTCATAGACGTGCTCAAGGTGTTTACGAACGGTCCCGGGGCTAACGAACAGGGCTTGTGCGATCACGGTATTCGTCTCGCCCGCCGCGGCCCTGGCCAGGACGACCCGCTCGCGTGGCGTGAGGCGCTGTAGCCTCGTCCGGGCCGCTGCCGTGGAATCCATAAGCGCGGGATAGGCATTCCGGGCGAGGGCATTGCGCCGGAGTTGCACCAGATGCGGGACAAGACGCTGCAGCGTGAGGCGGTCGCTGTCGGCGAATCTGCTCCTCGTCGTATCGAACACGAACGACGCGCCGATCGCCGCGCCGGTTGGCAGGAATACCTTCATCACGGCGCGCACGCCGAGCGGCTTGCAGATCTCGGCGTACAGACCCCCGCAGCGGAACTCACGATCGCTAATGAAGTCGGAGATTGCGAGCGCCTGCCCGAGCCGTTCGCGGTCAGGCAGCAGGCCCCCGTCCTGCGCGCCGCCATGGAGGGGATCGTGATGCCTGACCTGGGGGTATGCGGCCCAGACCCGGAGGATCTCCTCCTCCGGATCATCGGCGGCAAGCGAGGACTCCATCTGCTCCTGCGGGCTCCACTCGCGATAGGAGACCGCCTCGCACCGGGCCACCCGCCGTAGGCCACCCAGGACATGCGCAGGAAATGGCGCAGTGCCCTCGACCGCGACCGCCTCCATGAGGAAATCCAGCAGGGCCGTATGGCGATCTGCGCGCATGCTCACACCTAAAAATACGTCGATCGACCCATTACCCGCCACGCGCGTTAAGACTACCGTCTTCTCATAGCTAGCTCGGCGGTGGACGGTGATAGGCGCAGGTACACGAACATGTATGAGACTAGGAACGGGACTAACCGTCGTCTGGTCACCTGTGGCGATAGGCAGGTCAGGGCGGTCCTCGCTCACGATGGCCGCCAGGGCGCGCAGGTCCCGGTCGCTGGCCATCACCGGAGCTGTCATGGTACCCCGTCCACTGTACTCGGTCACGGCGGTCTAGCCATACGTAGAACAGCCGATGGCAGTAATGAGGCTGGCCTCGCACACTGGTCCCAGGCCAGTCACATACGAGCAATTGGCCCCGCCACTGGAAAGGAGGAAGTCGAGCCAGTAGCCATCGGCATGGTGACGGTGACCCGTCGACGGATTCTGTAGCAAGGATGAAACTAGCGCGGCTCTGAATGCCGCCGTGATTCTTGCGAGTCAACCAAAAGAACCTAATCCGAAGGTGACGTAATGTCCAGTCCAGCTCAACCTACTGCAAACCTGCCCGCTTCTCCTCCCCGTCAGTTCGCCTCCCTTTTCGGGGGGCGGCAATCATGGCCACCACCCCATCTGGTCGTGACGTTCGCTCCGCCAGCATTTCAACCATCTAATTACACGTTCTCGCTGGTGAGCATGCGGATCACCAATACTCGCTCGTCGGAGAAAGACTCCGACAAGGCATCTGTCAGCATCGCCGTAGGCGGCGGCAATCCCGTGACAGTCACCCGCGACCTGGGAAATCTCGGGGACGGGACATACCCGCTTCACCTGGCCGTCGGGCCCGTGGCAGTAGACGATCCCAACCTAGGGATCGCGGCCAACTACCTGATCGTGAACTCTGGTCATTCCAGCTGGTCGACAGTTGATGGCGTGCTCACAAAGGCCGGGAATGAACTCGCCAGCGCCGGAGCAAAGTCCGCCACCAGCGCGATCGGCTCCGCCGTGGGCGCCAGTATCGGGTCCGCAATCATGCCGGTCATCGGAACAGCGCTCGGGATACTGGCTGGCTGGCTGGTCGGCGGTTTCCTAGGCATACTCACGGCTGACTGCGACGGCCCGGTCGCCGCGGAACAGCCTGCTCTCAAGGGAATAGATCTCTGGAATCGTACGCAAGTGCCGGGAGCGTCCTTCCAACACACGACGTACCACCCTGGGATCGACTCTGCCGATGGATGCGGCTCGAATTCGGAATACTACGTCACCTGGCAGGTACAGAGGACTTAGTAACAGGCCCGGCTATGTACAGCCGTGGGCGTCGTCCCGAAAGGAATCCAGGACCCCGAGTTACCTGGTGCTCCTGATGAGCCGGGCGCAAGCTGCAGAGGTTCGCCGCGCGCCTATCGGGCCTGGCCTCTGGCCTGGCCCTCGCCGTCAGGCCCGCTGGGCTGGCAGAGGCTCCGGCGCTCAAGGGCGGGTCCTGAAGATCGTTTCTGCGAAGCGATTAGAAACGATCTTCGGGTGCCCTTGACGCTGGAGGGGCCGACCCGGACAATGCGCGGCGTTCCGGCCCCCGTCGCTGCGACATCTTCACGGCGATCGGCGCATCTGGCGCGATGGTGACGGCCTGGCCGTGGTGCTGGCGGGCGCGGCAGCGGGATACGGCGGGGACCGCAGGCGGCCGGTCACCGGGGTGCCGTGCGCGGCAGCCGCCGCGCCGTAGGGCTTGCGTCCGAAGGACGCGGCGAAGCTGCCGCCCCGCAACGGCGAGACCCCGATCGAACCCTGGCCGCTTACGGCGGGTCAGCCTGGCCGCTCATTCCTCTCGACTGCTCGCGCTCGACCCGCGCTCGTCACGGCCAGGGCCTAACGGCCCTGGCCGTGACAGCAACACGATCACGAAGTGCACCATCCTGGCGAACACGCACATCATCCCCGCTCTGGGCGCGCGTAAGCTCCGTGACCTCTCGGCCGATGACATAGACAAATGGCTTGCCGCCAAGGCGCAGATCCTCAGCACCCGGACGCTGCGGGAGGTCAGGTCCGTACTGAAACGCGCCATCACGCGGGCTCAGGCTAGGGATAAGGTCAAGCGCAATGTCGTCCTGTTGTGCGATATTCCGCAAGGCCGTACCGGACGGCCGTCGAAGTCGCTGACCCTGACGCAGGCCGAAGCGCTGCTCGCTGCTGCGGAGAACACGAGCCTTCACGCATACATCGTCTTGTCGCTGCTCACCGGTGCCCGGACCGAGGAACTCAGGGCGCTCACCTGGTCCTATGTTGACCTCGATACCGACCCGCCGTTCATAATGGTGTGGCGCTCGGTCCGCGCCGGTGGCGATACCAAGACCAGGAAATCCCGCCGCACACTGAAACTGCCGCAGCGCTGCGTCGATGTACTGCGCGACCACCAGGCGCAGCAGGAAGAGATAAGGCAGACCACTGGCAGCAGATGGCAGGACAACGACCTAGTGTTTCCGTCGCGAGTTGGCACGCCAGCCGATGCCTCGCACGTCCGGCGTTCCTTCCGCAAGGTAGTCGCGGGGGCGGGCCTGGATCCTCACGAGTGGACGCCGCGCGAGCTGCGGCACAGTTTCGTCTCGCTGCTTTCCGATGCTGACGTCCCGATCGAGCAGATCTCCCGACTGGTCGGCCACAGCAGCTCAACCACGACGGAGACGGTCTACCGGAAGCAGATCCGCCCAGTGATCGTGCACGGTGCTGATGTCATGGACCGGATCTTCCCGGTGGCCCGGATCACGATGCTTAGTTACTCATTTAGTTACTCAGTAACGACCGTGAGCCGGTCCGGTGGTGACCATATGCCCTCTGAACTGGTCGGGGTGGGGAGATTTGAACTCCCGGCCTCTTCGTCCCGAACGAAGCGCGCTGCCAAGCTGCGCTACACCCCGCCCGTACGGAACCTCAGCGGTGCCCTACGAGACTTCGACAGTCTAGCGGAAACGAGGACCCTCTCGGGCACGCCTGCCACAGCACACGACAAGTGGGAACACCGCGGTCACTTAGCCGGAATCGCGCGATACCAGAGTGAGCAAACTGGCCTCCGGGCGGCAGGCGAACCTGGCCGGGGCCCAGGGTGATGTTCCCAGTCCGGCGGAAACGTGCAGCCAGGCCTGGCCGCCGTCGGGATACCGGTGCAGCCCGCGGGCCCGTTCGCGGTCTATGCCGCAGTTGGTGACCAGCGTGCCGTAGATCGGCAGGCACAGCTGGCCGCCATGGGTGTGTCCGGCGAGCAGGAGTTCGTAGCCGTCGGCAGTGAACTGGTCGAGCAATCTCGGCTCAGGTGAGTGCAGGACGCCGAGGCGAAGGTCGGCGGCCTGGTCGGCCGGGCCTGCTACCTGCTCATAGCGGTCCTTCTTGACGTGCGCGTCGTGCACCCCGGCCAGTGCGATGTCGATCCCGCGGATGGTCGCGCGGCCTCGCTGGTTGTTCAGGTCCAGCCAGCCCGCTGCCGTCATGTCATCGCGGAGCTTCTCCCAGGGCAGGTCCGGGCGCTTTCTCCCGTGGTTCCAGCGGGAACTCGGGCCTGCGAGGTACCGGGCCGGGTTATGCGGTTCCGGCGCGTACATGTCGTTGGAGCCGAGCACGAAGGCGCCCGGCCGGTGAAGCAATGGTCCTAGGGCATCGAGGAAAGGCTCGATGGCCTGCGGGTGCGCGATGGAATCCCCGGTGTTGACGACGAAGTCGGGATCGAGGTCGTCGAGGGACCTGATCCAGGACATGAGCCGCTTCCGCCCGGGAGTGAGATGGGCGTCCGAGATGTGCAGCACACGCAGTGGACCGGTACCCGGTGGCAGGAGAGGAACCTCGAACTCGCGCAGGACGAACCAGTTCCGCTCGATCACCGCGGCATACCCGATGGCGGCGGCGCCCGCCGCGACGGCGACGGGGATGAGCGTTCGCGTTTTCACTCACCCATGTTGCCATGACCACAGGTGTGCCGCGGACCGCAGACGGTCGGGCCCGCTTCTAGGATGGGGACGTGGCTGAACTCAAAGAGCGGTTGCGCGCGGACCTGAACACCGCGATGCGGGCGCGTGACCAGGTGCGGATGCGCACTCTACGAATGGCGCTTAGCTCAATCACGAACGAGGAGGTAGCGGGGACCTCGGCTCGCGAGCTCAGCGACAACGAGGTCATGAAGGTACTCACCCGCGAGGCCAGGAAACGCAGGGAAGCCGCCGAGGCGTTCGGGGCCGCAGGTCGCGACGACCAGGCCGCGGCCGAGCGCGCCGAGGGCGAAGTCCTGGCCGGGTATCTCCCCGCGCAGCTCAGCAACGGCGAGCTCGCCGTTCTGGTCGACGCGGCCATTGCCGAGACCGGGGTAAGCGGCATGCAGGGCATGGGTCAGGTCATGAAGACGCTGACGCCCAGGGTCGCCGGCCGAGCCGACGGGTCCCGCGTGGCCGCCGAGGTGCGTCGCCGCCTGCAGGCCAGCTGAGGTCAGCTCAGAAGCGGCCGCCTGAGATGCGGCGGTCGCGCTGCGTCTGGCCGCGTTCGCCGTAAGGGTAATCGGGAGCGCCCGGGTTACTGGCTGCGTCGAGGAGACCCGTTTCGTCATCGCTCAGCCTCAACTCGCCGGCGGCCAGGTTGTCGTTGAGCTGTGCCAGGGTACGGACCCCAGGATCACCGAACGCACCGCCGGGCGCGCGAGCAGCCAGGCGATCGCCACCTGCGACATGGAGGCTCCGCGGCCTTCGGCGACCTTCCGCACCGCGTCGATGACCTGCCAGTTGCGCTCCAGGTGCCCGCGCTCGTTCCAGATCCGCATGCCCTGGTCTATCCGGTCGGAAAGCCGGGTACCCCCGGCCGGCGGCTCATCCCACTGGTACTTGCCGGTCAGCCAGCCGCTGGCCAGCGGCGACCAGGGCAGCAGGCCCAGGCCTTCGGCCTCGCACGCCGGGACGATTTCCACTCGATCGCGCGGGCCAGCAGGTTGTATTGCGGTTGCACGGTCACCGGCCTGATCAGTCCATGCCGGTCAGCCAGATCGGCGTACTTCTGGATCTGGTAGCCGAGGAGGTTCGACAGACCCCAGTAACTGATCTTGCCTGCCCGGACAGCGTCATCGAGGAATCGCAGCGTCTCCTCGATCGGCGTCAGCGGATCCCAGCCGTGCAGCTGGTACAGGTCGATGGTGTCGACGTGAAGCCGCCGCAACGACGCGTTGAGCGCCGCCGCCAGGTGACGGCGGGATAGCCCGTGCCCGTTCGGGCTGTCGCTCGTGGGGAATCGGGCCTTGGTGGCGATCACGACCAGGTCGCGCGCATCGGACCGGCTGGCCAGCCAGCGGCCGATGATCTGCTCAGAACGGCCGTCCGCGTAGACGTCGGCGGTGTCGATCAGCGTTCCGCCCGCCGCCACGAACCGGTCGAGCTGCGCGAACGATTCGATCTCACTAGCCTCGTTGCCGAACGTCAGGGTGCCGAGAGCGAGAGCGGAAACCGTGCATCCGCTGAGCCCGAGCAGCCTGTACTCCATCGATCCTTCGTCATGTTCCTGGCGGTGACCTCGTACGGCGGCTCTTAGGTAACGGCCTTCCCCGGCTTGCGGAGTGCCGGGAAGATCGGGTTGCCGTTGTTCCCTCCGCCTCCGCCGCCGCCGTTCCCCCCGCCATTTCCTCCATTCCCGTTGCCGCCGCCGTTCCCGCCACCTTTACCGCCCTTCGGAGCTTTCGGGCCCTTCGGGGCCTTCGGCTGGATGACGACCTGGCCGTTGCCGAGGCTGTTGAACGGGCTGTCGGCCGACACTGGCACGAAGTAGGTGACCGGGCCGAGGGCGGCGTGGTCGAACGACATGTGCCAGGTGGACCCCGGCGCGTCCGCCCCGAACATCTCGCCGGGGCAGCTCAGGCCGCCGATTTCCAGCCGGTAGCAGCTGTTCTGCCCGCCCATGGTGTCGCCGGTCGGGGAATACGGGTTGAACACTGAGACGTAACCCACGAGGCTGGGCGTGTAGCCGGCGAACGCCGCGTAGGGGGTGCCGTCGTTGTTGGCCACGTTCGAGGTACCGGTCTTGGCCGCCGCCTCGCGGCCGCTCAGGCCGCCGATCTGACCCGCCGTGCCGGTGGTCAGGACGCCCTGCAGGATGTAGTTCACGGCGTCGGCGACGTGGGAGGATATTGCCCGGTGGCAGTTCGCCGAGGGCACTGCGACGCGGGCGCCCGTGCTGGTGACGATCTTGCCGATCGCGACCGGTGCGCAGTACATGCCCCGGGCCGCGACGGTGGCGTAAGCGGCCGCCATGGACAGCGGCGAGACGTTGACCGAGCCCAGGGTGAAGGACGGGAAATTGTCCGCGGGCGGCACGTTCTTTCCATCCCAGCTGAGTAGCGAAGTTCCGTCGGCCCTAGTCATTCCCAGGTCGACGGCGGTGTGGACGACGTTGCACAGGCCGACCTTCTTCTCCAGCTCGGCGTAGAACACGTTGATCGAGTTCGTCGTTCCGGTGTAGAGCGAGTCGGTTGACGTTCCTGGTCCTTCCGCGTTTGACACGTCGTATCCGCCCGAGACGCCCAACGTGGTCGTCCCGGCCGGCGCACCCTGACAGTTGGTGTAGCCGGTGACGGTAGTGCTGCCCGGTACGGTCAGCTGGAAGCCGAACGGCGTGCCCTGCTTCAGCGCGGTGATCAGCGTGAACAGCTTCGACGATGAGCCCGTCTGGACCCCGGTGCTGCCGCCGTAGGCGGTATTCACGGCGTAGTTGATCTCGGTCTGGCCGCGAGCCGTTCCGTACTGCCTGTCCTCGGCGATGGCCTCGATCTGGCCGGTGCCCGGCTGCACGATGGCCTCGGTGTCGGCGTTGTGCCCCGGGTTGTAGTAGCCGTCGCTGGACGGCACGACGTAGTTCACCGCCTCGTTGGCGGCCTCCTGGTCTTGCGGGTTAAGCGTGGTGTAGATCTTCAGGCCGCCTGTGGCGAGCAGCTTGGCCCGGTCCATCGGCGTCTTGCCGTAAGCCGGGTCGTGCAGGAAGACCTCTTCTACGTACTGGCAGAAGAACCCGGCCGTGCCCACCGTATTGGCCTGACAGCCGTTCTCCGGCACGGCGACCTGCAGGCCGAGCGGCTTGGCTTCGTCAGCGGTGGCCTGAGCCCAGGTGAGCCCGTTATCGGTCTGGGCCATCCGGTACAGGACGTGATTACGCCTCTGGAGGGCCGCCGCGGGATGCGCGATCGGGTTGTAGGCCGACGGGTTTTCCACGATGCCGGCCAGGGTGGCGGCCTGGGTCGCGGTCAGCTTCGATGCGGTGGTATCGAAATAGGTCTCGGCGGCGGTTTCGATCCCGTAGGAGTTATTGCTGAAGTAGGCGTCGTTCAGGTACCCGGCCAGGATGTCCTGCTTGGATTGCTGGTGCTCGGCGGCTACTGCCATCCGCAGCTCGTTCAGCTTGCGGCTCAGCGTCTCCGCGTCCGCCGCCGTCTCGGCCTGGGTGTTGTTCGCCTTTTCCGCCGTCAGCAGCAGGACGTTCTTGACGTACTGCTGCGCGATCGTGGAACCGCCCTGGACCGGTTTGTGCTGGAGGTCGTTCACCGCGGCCCGGATCGTGCCGCGCAGGTCGATCGCGCCGTGCACCCAGTACCGGGAGTCCTCGATGGCCACGAGCGCGTTCACCATCTGCGGGGCAATCTGCTGGTACGTCAGCGGCTGCCGGTCCCAGCCGGAGTACTGGAGCGCGCCTGCGCTGTTGGCGCTGTTGTAATAGGGCACGTCGATGCCGTACACGTATGCCAGCAGGTGGCCGTTGCTGTCCAGGATCTCCGATCGCTGGGGGAGGCCCTGGGCGGTCAGTGACAAGGTGGTGAACTTGTCGGCCTGGTTCCGCACCAGCACCCCAGTCGCGGCGACGACGGGAAGCACCATGGCCGCGGCCAGGACCCCGCCGATCGCGGCGAAGGCGACGAGGCGTCCGAGTACGCTCGTCCGGGTGAAAATCGTCTCTCCGGGCTGCACGCGATTTAGCGTACGCCGCGATGGCAAGTGGCTAGTGCGCTTGTACCGGACATACCAGACTTAGACCCCTAGACATGCGCAGGTCACCCAAACCATCCGTAAGTTAAGAATTAATACCGTAAGTTACCGCTCAGGGTCACGTATGCTCATCAAAGTTACGACTGGAGTATGTTCACACCCGGAGAGTGATCGTTTGCGGGATTCTATATAGTCCGTGAGAACTATTTGGGAAATGACCATGCCGGGGTCTTGGCATCCCGGCCGGACTTCCGTAAGTTGCTGGATCACGAACAGATAACCGTGGTCAGGGCGGCCGCACGCACTGACCACGGAATCGCAACCCCATCGAGACGACCGTCGGGCGTTCGTGCTCGACGATCAAGAGGAGTGGGCACATGTGGATCACTGACTGGACCACACGCGCCGCATGCAAGGGAACCGATCCGGACGAGCTGTTCGTCCAGGGTGCAGCGCAGAATCGCGCCAAGCTGATCTGCCGGGGCTGCCCGGTTCGCACAGAGTGCCTTGCGGATGCGCTCGACAACGGGATCGAGTTCGGTGTCTGGGGTGGGATGACCGAGCGGGAGCGGCGTGCGCTGCTCCGCCGGCGGCCCGAAGTGACCTCCTGGCGCGAACTGCTTGAGCGCGCGCGCGACGAGTACGAGCGGCAGTCGATCGACGAGCTCGTGGCCAGCTGAGCAGCGTCGCTCAGCGGACGGCTCAGCAGAGTGGCTAAGCCGCGCCGACTAGCTTTTCTGATTACAGGGTTCTTATGTTGTCCCGGCAGGGCTTACCGGCCCTGCCGGGACAGTATCGTGCCGATCACCCGCAACCCCTCGAGATCGTGCACGTCCTCGGGCTGCGCGACCACCTCCGCCACCGGAATGGCCGGGTGGGCCGAAGTGAAATGCTCGGCCAGCCGGCGTTCCCGCTTGCTGAGCTGCATGCGCTCGGCGTGCAGCCGCAGGGCCGCCGCGGCGATCGAGTAGCGCGGACCGTTTCCTTCCGGGCCGTCTGGTCGATCCTGCATGTCAAGGGTCTCGGCGGCGGCCAGGCTCCGGGCGGCGCTCAGCCGGCTGGCGGGCGAGGTGTGGACCCGGTTGAGGATGAGCCCGGCGAGCGGCATGCGCTCGGTGTCGAGGCGCTCGACGAAGTAAGACGCCTCGCGCAGCGCGTCAGGTTCCGGCGCGGCGACCACGAGGAAGGCGGTGCCCGGCGCCTGCAGCAGCCGGTACGTCCCCTCGGCCCGCTCGCGGAAGCCGCCGAACATGGTGTCAAACGCGGTGACAAACGTCTGCGCGTCCTTGAGGACCTGCGCGCCGAGGATCTTGGTCAGCGCGCTCGTCATCATGGCGAACCCGGCGTTCAGCACCTTCATGTACGACATACCGGCCTTGGCCGGCACAGTCAGTAGCCGGATCAGCTTGCCGTCGAGGAACCGGCCAAGCCGCTGCGGCGCGTCCAGGAAGTCGAGCGCAGACCGGCTGGGCGGGGTGTCGACGACGATGAGATCCCACTCTTCGGCGTGCCTCAGCTGGCCGAGCTTCTCCATCGCCATGTACTCCTGCGTCCCAGCGAAGCTGGAGGACAGCGACTGGTAGAAGGGGTTCGCCAGGATCTGAGCGGCCCGGTCAGGGTCAGCGTGCGCCTCCACGATTTCGTCGAACGTCCGCTTCATGTCGAGCATCATCGCGTGCAGGCTGCCGCCGTTCGCGGTATCGACCCCGTCTACCCGCCGTGGCGTGTTGTCCAATGAGGTCAGGCCCATCGACTGGGCTAGCCGCCGGGCCGGGTCGACGGTGAGTACACACGCTTGCCGGCCGCGCTCGGCGGCGCGCAGGCCGATCGAAGCTGCGGCCGTGGTTTTGCCGACGCCGCCGGAACCGCAGCAGACGATGATCCTCGTCCGGCGGTCGTCGATGATCCGGTCCAGGTCAAGCCGGACTGGCTTGGCGGGGGTACCACGTCCCCGGCTCGCGTCCGGGGTGGCCCGGGCTCCTCCCAGCTCGCTCATGCTGCCCCCTGCTGCCTGAGCGTGGCGGCCAGCTGGTACAGGCTGGCGAGGTCGATCCCCTCGGGAATCATCGGCAGCTCGTACATCGGGCGCCCCGATGTCTGCAGTTCCTCGCGCTCCCTGTCCTGCACCGCCACCTGCAACGCGTGCTCCCTCAGTTCGGTCGCCAGGTCGGCGGCCAGCCCGTGGTTGTCGCTGATTCCGGCCGCCTTCAGGCCGAGGGCGAGTTCGCTGACGTCAAGGGATCCGCTGGCCGCCGCGGTCAGGTCGGCGCGGTCGAGCCCGGCCGGGCGGGCCATGTTGATGATGACACCGCCTGGCCGGATAGCGTCGCCGGTCAGCTCGCGTAGCTCGGCGAGGCCGTCCAGGGTTTCCTGGACCGGCATTTCCTCGAGCGTCGTGACGAAGTGCACCGCGGTCTGCGGCGACCGGATCACCCTGGCCACCGTGTCCGCGTGGGTCCTGATCGGGCCCATCTTGGCCAGCGCGGAGACCTCGGTGCTGACGTCAAGGAACCGGCTGATCCGGCCGGTCGGCGGGGCGTCCATTACGACCGCGTGATAGAAGTGGCTATCGTCACGCCGGTCCACGCGCCTCCTGGCGGCCTCGGTAGCCTTACCTGTAACCAGCACATCGGATAGGCCAGGGGCGATGGTAGTGGCAAAATCCACCACGCCGAGCCTGGTCAGCGCCTTCCCGGTGCGGCGCAGGTTGTAGAACATTTCCAGATAGTCGAGCAGGGCGCCCTCCGGATCGACGGCGAGGGCGTAGACGTCACCGCCCTGCCCGGCCCCCTGGGCGCCCAGCCCGATCGCGACCTTCCGCTCCTCGTAAGGCAGCGGCGGACAGTCAAAGAGCCGGGCGATGCCCTGCCTGCCCTCGACCTCGATCAGCAGGACCTTGCGTCCCGTCGTAGCCAGCGCCAGCGCCATCGCCGCCGCTACCGTGGTCTTGCCGGTGCCGCCCTTACCCGTGACCACGTGCAGCCGCACGCCGTCCCAGTCGGTATCCCTCGTGGTCATGCCGTTGTTGCCTCCGGTTTGTTCCTTCAACGGAGGCTATCTCGGCGCGGATACCGTATGGTTCGGTAGCCGCGACTGCTGTGTGATCCTTATGTCACTACGCTGGGGTCTAGGAAGAGAGGTGATCCCGGTGGGTGCAGTTGTTGCTGTCATCGTGATCTTGGTCGTACTTGGGCTTATCGCGGCTTCACGCTCGTTCAAGGTGGTGCAGCAGTACGAAAAGGGCATCATCTATAGGTTCGGGCGGGTCATGCCCGAGATACGCGGCCCCGGGCTGGCCGTGATCCGGCCCGTCGGCGACCGGATGCAGAAAGTCAACATGCAGATCGTCGCCATGGCCGTACCTGCCCAGGAAGGCATCACCAGGGACAACGTGAGCGTCCGGGTGGACGCGGTGGTGTACTTCCGCGTGGTAGACCCGATCAAGGCCACGGTCAACGTGCAGAACTACATGTTCGCCATCTCCCAGCAGGCGCAGACCTCGCTCCGGTCGATCATCGGCCAGTCCGAGATGGACCAGCTGCTCGCCGAGCGGGAGACGGTCAACCGTGAGCTGCGCAGAATCATAGACGAGCCCACCGAAGGCCCGTGGGGCATCCGGGTCGAGCGGGTCGAGATCAAGGACGTATCGCTGCCCGAAGGCATGAAGCGTTCCATGTCACGCCAGGCCGAGGCCGAACGGGAACGGCGCGCGAGGATCATCACCGCCGACGGTGAATACCAGGCGTCCAAACGGCTGGCCGCCGCCGCGAACGTGATGTCGCGCGACCCGGCAGCGCTGCAGCTGAGGCTGCTGCAGACGGTGGTCGAGGTGGCCGGCGAGCGGAATAGCACGCTCGTTATGCCCATCCCGGTCGAGCTGCTCCGGTTCTTCGAAAAGATGGCGCCCGGCCCCGCCGCGCCCGCGCCCGAACCCATCGGCGACCTCGATGACCTCGGCGACGCCGAGGTAGCCGCCGCAGAAGCGGCCATCTCGAACGTCCACGTGCCCGAACTCGAGGAGAGCACGATCCCGCCGGTGCCCGAAGTGGAAAGTGTCATTGCACCCGAGGTGCAGCAGGTCACGGCCCCTGACGTGGCCACCGGGGATGAGGCGTAGGGTTCAGTCCATGCCAAAGTGGGAGTACGCGACGGTGCCGTTGCTCGTGCACGCGACCAAGCAGATCCTCGACAACTGGGGTGACGACGGGTGGGAACTCGTCGCCGTGATACCCGGGCCCAACTCTGAGCAACTGGTCGCCTATTTGAAGAGGGAAAAGCAGTGACCGGCCCGGCTGAGCGGCTCGCTGAGCTCGGGCTAGCGCTGCCGCCGGTAGCGGCTCCGGGCGGTGCATACGTACCCGCGGTGCGTAGCGGTGCCTTCGTGTACACCTCCGGCCAGCTGCCGACGGTAGACGGGAAGCTACCCGCCGTCGGCAAGGTCGGCGGTGAGGTCAGCGTCTCGGACGCGGCCGGCCTGGCCCGCACCTGCGCGCTGAACGCTCTCGCCGCCGCCGCGTCGCAGGCCGGCGGCCTCGACGGCATCCGCAGGATCGTCAAGGTAACCGGCTTCGTGGCGAGCGCGCCCGGCTTCGGCGGCCAGCCTCAGGTCGTTAACGGGGCGAGCGAGCTGCTCATCGAGGTCTTCGGCGAGGACGGCAGGCATGCCAGGAGCGCGGTCGGGGTGGCCGAGCTGCCGCTGAACGCGCCGGTGGAAGTCGAGCTGATCGCCGAGGTGCGCGGCTGAGCAGGATGAACAGGCGCTGGTGAACGAGCTACGGACAATAGGGGCAGACCGCCGGGTGCCGCGACCGCTCGCCGACCGGGCGCGCGAGATCGCGGCGGGCCGGCTCTCGCCTGCCGTCCCTCGTGAGGCCGCGACCATCATCCTGCTCCGCCAGGGTTCCGGTGTCGAGGCGTACCTGCTGCGCCGCACCCGGACGCTGGACTTCGCGCCAGGCGCCTGCGTGTTCCCGGGCGGATCCGTCGACGAGCGGGACGCCGACCCGCAGATCGGCTGGGCGGGACCCACCCCCGCGGATTGGGCCAGCCAGCTGGGCACGTCCCCGGAACGCGCTCGCGCCCTGGTCTGCGCTGCGGTTAGGGAAACGTTCGAGGAGGCGGGCGTACTGCTGGCCGGCCTCTCGCCGGCGGCTCTGGTGTACGACAGCGCCGGCCTGGCTGAGGACAGGCATGGGCTGCTCGAGGGATCGACGTCATTCGGCGAGCTGCTTGGCCGCCGGGGCCTGATGCTGCGCACCGACCTGCTTACCCCATGGGCCCGCTGGATCACGCCCGAAGCCTCGCCCCGCCGCTTCGACACCTGGTTTTTCGCCGCGGCTCTGCCGACCGGGCAGTCCGCCGGGCTGGTCACGCCCGCGGAGCAGCATGATCCTGCGGAGCGGGGCCGCAGGCCTGGCCCTGGGGAGTCGGACTCGGGCACCTGGCTCCGGCCCGCCACCGCCCTCGAGTCGGCCCGGGCCGGCGAGATCACCCTGCTGCCGCCGACCGCTGTAACCCTCGGCGAACTCGCCCGGCATCAGGACGTGACCGGCATCTTGACCCAGCGGCGGGTGATGACCCCGCGGCTGCCCAAAGTAATGATCGAAGGGGAGCGCGCTTGGCTGGCCCTGCCTGATCAACCGCAGCCTGATCAACCCCCGCCCGATCAACCGCAGCCCGATCAACCCCCGCCCGATGAAGTGCTGCCTGATCAGCAGGGAAGCGGTCAGCCGTCGTGAGCATCGACGGATTCCGCACGTCGCGGGCCACCTGCCTGCTCGCGCCTAACCCTTCGCCGATGACGCTGGACGGCACCAACACCTGGCTGATCGCGGAGCCCGGCTCGCCGTCGGTCGTGGTCGTCGACCCCGGCCCCGACGACGAGGACCACCTGCTCCGCGTGCTTGCCGCGGCAGTCGCGGGCGACCGGCGGGTGGCGAGGATCCTGCTCACCCACGGGCACCTGGATCATTCCGCCGGGGCGGCGCGGCTTGCCGAGCTGACCGGAGCTCCGGTCCAGGCGGCCGACCCGGCTCGCCGTCTCGGTCCGGAAGGGCTGGCGGACGGCAACGTAGTCACAGCGGCCGGCTGTGAGCTGCGGGTAGTCGCGACCCCCGGCCATTCTGCGGACTCGGTATGCTTGCTGCTGCCCGCCGACGGCGCCCTGTTCACCGGCGACACCGTGCTCGGCCGCGGCACAACGGTCATCGCCCAGGACGGAAACCTCGGCGACTACCTGCGGACGCTGGTGCAGCTCCGGGACCTGACCGAAGCCCGCGAGGTGGGCCTGCTGCTGCCCGGGCACGGCCCGATGCTCGCGGACCCGATCGGGACCCTCGACTACTACCTTTCGCACCGGGCGGAACGGCTGGACCAGGTCAGGTCCGCGCTGGCCGCGGGGGCTCGGACGCCAGCTGAGATCGTGGCCATGATCTATACCGACGTCGATCCCTCCGTCTGGCCGGCCGCCGAGTGGTCGGTCCGCGCCCAGCTCGATTACCTCGCCCAGCCCTGACACCAGGACTACTAAGGCGTGTGCTGTGGGTCATGGGACGGGGTCGCAGCCAGATGCTGATCGAGGCGACGTCGATGGTGCCGTGCTGGATGCGCTCGCGCTTGTCATGGCGGGTCGCGACGGCGCGGACCTGCCTTGGGCTTGCTGGGGCAGCGTTGGGCGGTGGTGCGCGTGGCACGCCGGGAGGCGCCTGGCGAGGGTGGCCGGGGCCCGCGGCCGCTCCCGTTCCTCATCGGGCCGGTCACAGCGGTTCAGCCGGCCCGGCATCGTCGTGACCGGCGCGACCCGACCCCGGAAGACCCGTAGGACACGCCCTGGCGCCGTAGGCGCCCGCCGGGCACGTGACCGGGGGCAAGGATCCAGCCGCCAGCCGGCCGCTGCCAGCCACAACGATGGAGCATCGCTGTTGCTCTGACCACATCGATGGAGCATCGATGTGGCTCGCGGTGACGGCAGCGGGGCAAAGCACCGGGGCGCGAGGGGCTGGAAGGATCTGCGGGGCCTGGGGGAGAACATCCCCGGGCCCCGGAGAGCACCACACGACTAATGGGCGCCCGGTAGCTCGTTTCGGGCGGTTCCCGTCCGGGTGCAGCGCCGGGTGAGGCGGCGCGTCAGCCTCGCCGGTCCCGCCGGCCACCCGCGCCACAGGCCAGGCCCGGCCGGGGCCGGCCCCCCACAGGCCCGGCCCGCCGGGTCGGCCCGCCCGGGCCCGCCCGGCCGGGTCGGCGCGATCCGTCGCCATCGAGGCTGGCCCGAGCCCGGCCAGGCTTCGCCGCCCCTACGGTGACCTACGGAATACGCTCTAGCGGGCGCGTTTGCGCAGGCGCTCGGTATCCAGGATGAGCACGGAACGCGCCGAGATCTGCAGCCAGCCGCGGGCCGCGAAGTCGGCCAGCGCCTTGTTGACCGTCTCCCGGGAGGCCCCGACCAGCTGGGCCAGCTCCTCCTGCGTCAGGTCGTGATGGACGTGCAGGCCGTCACGTTCCTGCTCGCCGAACCGGTCGGCCAGGTCGAGCAGGTTCTTGGCCACGCGGCCCGGGACGTCGGTGAAGACCAGGTCGGCCACGACGTCGTTGGCCCGCCGCAGTCGCCTGGCCAGCGCCCGCAGCATGTGCATAGATACCTCTGGCCGTTCGAGCAGCAAGCGGCGCAGCGCGTCGTGGGCGAGCGCCGCCACCGTAGCCTCGGTGACGGCACTGGCGGTCGATGTCCTCGGCCGCGGATCGAACAGCGAGAGCTCGCCGAACATCTCGCCCGGTCCCAGGACGCTCAGCAGGTTCTCCCGGCCGTCCGTCGCCGCCCGGGTGAGCTTGATCTTGCCGTCGAGCACGACGTACAGGCGATCTCCGTCCTGCCCCTCGAGGAAGAGATGGTCGCCTCGCGACAGCTTGACTTCTGACATCTGCCGACGGAGGGCTCGTGCGTTCTCTTCGTCGAGCCCATCGAAAAGCGGTGCCCGCCTCAGCACTACTTCGGCGTCCTCCACCAATCCTCCTTGCTGGCACTGCGGCCCGGCGCCACCCGGGTCAACTTGCTGGCCAGCGGTAGTTTTCTGACCCTGCCCTATAAGTGTGGAGCATCCGAGTGGGTGAGATGTGCTCGGGATCACATACTCACCTGCCGGGCGGTCGTTGCGACGAGACTAACATCACATCACGGGATTCTATAACTACAATCCGTAGTCAAAGACGCTCGGGAGCGTGAGGCATAGGAGTTCGGGGGGTGCTCGGGGGCTTGAGTGGTGCACGGGGACTTGGGGGCAAAGTCTCTCGTCGGGGCAAGATCGCTCGTCGGCTAGCCGGACACGCTGGGCTGCGGGTGGTGCTGGTGTGCGGTCTGCTCACGGTGTTCACCATCGCGGCCGCCCGCCGTGCGGGCGGCCGCCGCCGTGCGGGCGGCGGCCGCGGCGGGGAGCGCGCCAGGCCCGAGCCAGGCGTGGGGGTCTGGCGCCACCACGACTCAGGGCGATATCGCGGCCAACTGGGCGCTCACTGAGCTGGGCAAGCCGTACCAGTGGGGTGGAGCCGGGCCTGGCACCTACGACTGCTCGGGCCTGACCATGGACGCATGGGCGCACGCGGGCGTTCAGCTCACGCACTGGACCGGGTATCAGTGGGAGTCAGGACCGCACGTGCCGCTGAACGAGCTGCAGCGCGGCGACTTGCTGTTCTTCGCCACCGATACAGCTGATCCGGCCACGATTCATCATGTCGGGATCTATATCCGCAACGGCATGATGGTCGATGCCCCGTACACCGGAGCCTTCGTCGGTATCGACAGCATGTATCAGCCAGGCGGCCTGATCGGCGCGGTCCGCCCGGCCGGCTGAGGTCCTTCAGGAGCCGCCCGGGGTCTCGAGCTGGCTGAGCACCTGGCCGTAGGCGAGCGAGATCAGCTTGATCACGTTGCTGTGCGCGCCGAGTGGCGCGGCGCACTTGGCGCCGATCGAGGCGGCGGCGTCTGCGATGGCCGTCGGATCGGCTTCGGGGCCGATCACGCAGGGCGCGACGGCGATCCGGTTCACGCCCATGGCTTCCAGCTGAACCGCGGCTTCCTCCACGGTGGGCTTGGCGTCCAGGGAGGCGGCCAGGACCGGGAGCGCGAGCCGGGCCGCGAGCAGGAAGGCGGTGATGCTGATGGTGCCCACTGCTTCTTCCCCGCCGACCGTGGCCAGGATGATGCCGTCGGCGGAGGTGGTGATGCTGAACATCCGCACCCGGTCGGCCCGGGCCAGGCCGGCGTCCGCGAGCCGGTGGTGCAGCGCCTCGGCGAGCAGGGCGTTGGTGTTGAAGACCTCGCCGATCCTCGCGTTGGCGCCGCTGGCCGCGATGGCCTCGCGCAGCGCGCGGACGGTGCCGGGGTGCGGGGCCACCAGTTGCGGTACCACGACGGCCGAGGGTGCGCCCGCGGGGCGCCTGGCTGCGGCGTCGGCCAGGACCGCCCGGATCCCGGTCGGGTCGCCGCGTCCGCCGTAATCGATCCGCGCCGTCCGGACGTCAAGCTCGGGGTTGTTCACGCGGAGCACGGTCGCGATCTCCGCGGTGGGGCCGGACAGGCTGTCGTCGCTGATGTTCGGCACCGCCAGCACCAGCGCGGGGGTGCCCTCGGGCAGGTTGGAGGGGACCGGACGCCGGTGGCGTCCGCCCGGCGCGATGAGGCGGGCCTGCGGCTGACGGGTCGGGGGGCCGCCTGGCAGCCGGGTGAAGGGGCCCGTTCCTGGCTGGCGGCGGGCGAGCTGCTCGGCGTCCGGCGGCGGCCCGTACCCGGCCGGCCCCGTTTCCGCACGCCCCGCCTCAGGTCGCCCTGCCACTGGAGGCCCCATCTCTGGTCGCCCGGCCTCCGGCGGCCCGGCCTCTGGCCGTCCCGCCTCTGGCCGTCCCTCGGGCTGGCCGGGTCCTGCTGGCTCCTGCGGCGACCCCGATCCCCAGACCGGGGCCGGCCCCTGCGGCCGTCCATCGCCGTTCGGTGCCGGAACGTTCGCACCCGGCCGTCGGGCAGGAAGGCCCGTGGAGGGGTCGCGTACGTCTGTCACACATGCGAAGCGTAGTCGCCCGTGATCAACGATTTGTGAAAACGCCTAAAAATACGGACATTCAGCCACTACTGTCCGGTCCGGTCAACCGTGTCCCGGCCCGGCCCGGCCGGTGACCGCGCCCTCGCCGCACTTGTTACTAGCGGGTAGCATAGCCTCAGGACCGGGTGAAACGGCGACACGGCGGAGTAACGGATGAGTCACTATAAGAGCAACCTGCGCGACATCGAGTTCAACCTTTTCGAGGTGCTACGGCGTCAGGACCTGCTGGGCCAGCCCCCCTACCCCGAACTGGACGAGGAGACCGTCCGCGGAATCCTCGTCGAGCTCGGACGGATGGCGGCCGGACCGCTGGCCGAGTCCTTCGCCGATGCTGACCGGAACCCGCCGGTGTTCGACCCCGCGACCCACTCGGTCCGGATACCCGAGTCGCTGCGCAAGTCCTACCGCGCCTTCATGGACGCCCAGTGGTACCGGGTGTCGCTGCCCGCCGAACTGGGCGGCACCGAAGCGCCCCGGACCCTGAACTGGGCCATGGCCGAGATGATCCTCGGCTCCAACCCGGCCGTGTGGATGTACGCGAGCGGGCATACGATGGCCCGCGTGCTCTGGGACCTCGGCACCGAGGACCAGAAGCGGTTCGCCGCGGAGGCCATCGAGCGCGAGTGGGGCGCGACCATGGTGCTGACCGAGCCGGACGCTGGCTCCGACGTCGGCGCGGGGCGCACCCGGGCGATCGAGCAGCCCGACGGAACCTGGCACATCGAAGGCGTCAAGCGGTTCATCACCAGCGCCGAGCACGACCTGGCCGACAACATCTTCCACCTCGTGCTGGCCCGGCCGGAAGGCCACGGCCCGGGTACCAAGGGCCTGTCGATGTTCCTCGTGCCCAAGTACCTGACCGGCGCGGACGGGACGCTGGGCGAGCGGAACGGCGTCTTCGTCACCAACGTCGAGCACAAGATGGGCCTGAAGGCCTCGACCACGTGCGAGGTGACGTTCGGCGCAGCTCAACCAGGGGGCCGCCCCGCAGTCGGCACGCTGGTCGGCGGCGTGCACGACGGCATCAGGCAGATGTTCAAGGTCATCGAAGACGCCCGGATGATGGTCGGGACCAAGGCCATCGCCACCTTGTCCACCGGCTACCTGAACGCGCTCGACTTCGCCCGCAGCCGGGTGCAGGGAGCCGATCTCTCAGAGATGACCGACAAGACGGCCCCGCGCGTCACGATCATCCATCACCCCGACGTGCGGCGCATGCTCATGCTGCAGAAGGCCTACGCCGAAGGCATGCGGGCGCTGGTCCTCTACACGGCCGCGATCCAGGACACGCTGCAGATCGCGGCGGCGCAGGGCCGCACGGACGACGCCGCGGCGGGCCTGAACGACCTGCTGCTGCCGGTCGTCAAGGGCGTCGGCTCGGAGCGGTCGTATGAGATGCTCACCCTGTCGCTGCAGACCCTGGGCGGCTCCGGGTTCCTCCAGGACTACCCGATCGAGCAGTACATCAGGGACGCCAAGATCGACAGCCTGTACGAGGGCACCACCGGGATCCAGAGCATGGACCTGTTCTTCCGCAAGATCATCAGGGACAACGGCAAGGCGTTCGGGACCCTGCTGGCCAAGATCAGGGACTTCGCCGCCGCGGACGGCGGCAACGGCAGGCTCAAGACCGAGCGGGCCGCGCTGGCCGAGGCCGCCGGCCACGTCGAGGCCATGACCGCCGCCATGACAGGCTTCCTGATGGCGTCGGCCGACCAGCCCGCCGAGATCTACAAGGCGGGGCTGAACACCACCCGGCTACTGATGGCGCTCGGCAACCTGGTCATCGGATGGCTGCTCCTGACCCACGCGGAGATCGCACTGCGCAAGCTGGACGAGATCGCCGCGGACGCCGCCGATCATGACTTCTACACGGGCAAGGTAGGCGCGGCCAGGTTCTTCGCCGCCACGGTGCTGCCCCGGCTGGCCGCGGAGCGCAAGATCGCCGAGGAGACCACCCTGGACCTCATGGACCTGCCCGAGGGCGCCTTCTAGCCCGGAGCCCCGGAGCCCCCGGAGCCCCGGAGCCCCCGAAGCCAGGGAAAGGCTCAGAACTCGTACTGCACCGCCGCGCGCTGGGCGATTATCGGCTGGATGAACTCCGCGATGACCGCCCGGTGCTCCGGGTTGTCCCGGTAAGTCCGGAACCCCTCGAGGTCGTCGAAGTCGGCCACGACGGCGAACTCGAAGTTCCCCTCGGCCAGGCCCAGATCGGCCCCGACGTCATAGCCGCGCAGCACCGGCAGCAGCGCGGGCAGCCGCCTGAGCTCCGCGGCCACCCGCTGCTTCTGTTCCTGCGTCGCGTCCGGCGTCCACCGGAACAGGACTACGTGCCTGATCATGGCCCGACGCTATCAACTCCAGGCCAGCATCCGGACTGGATCGGTGAGCATCGCCCCCACGTCGCGCAGGACGGCTGAGCCGAGTTCGCCGTCGACGATGCGATGGTCGAAGGACAGCGACAAGGTGCACACCTGGCGCACCGCGAGCTGCCCGTCCACCACCCAGGGTGCCTCCTTGACCTGGCCGAACGCCAGAATGGCCGACTCGCCGGGGGTGAGGATCGGAGTACCCGCGTCCACCCCGAACACCCCGACGTTGGTGATCGTGATGGTGCCGCCCGCCAGGTCGGCGGGCGTCGCCTTCCCGGCCCGGGCCGTCTCGGTCAGCGCCTGCAGGCGGCGGGCCAGCTCTGGCAGCGGCAGCTCGCCCGCGTCCTTGACGTTCGGCACCAGGAGCCCGCGCTCGGCGGCGACCGCGATGCCCAGGTTCACGTAGTGCTTGACCACGATCTCCTGCGTCCCGGCGTCCCACGATGAGTTGACGAGCGGATGCCTGGCCACCGCCACGAGCAGCGCGCGCGCCACGAAAAGCAGCGGCGACACCCGGGCGTCCGCGAACTCGGGCAGCTCGCGCACCCGCCGCGCCGCGGCCATCGTCTCGGTCACGTCGGCCTGCAGGAACTCGGTGACGTGCGGCGCGGTGAACGCGCTGGTCACCATCGCGGCGGCCATGTGCTTGCGCAGGCCCTTAACCGCAATGCGCTCCTCGCCGCCGCGGCGCGGGCCCGCGACCAGGGTGGCCGGCGAGCTCCCATTTCCTGCCAACCCATTTTCTGCCGAACGAGCCGTGGTACCACTGGCTGCCCGCTGCACGTCGTCCCTGGTGATCGAGCCGTCGGGCCCAGTGCCCGCCAGCACGGCCAGGCTGATGCCCAGGTCCTTCGCCAGCTTGCGCACCGGCGGCTTGGCCAGTGCCCGGACCGCGGGGGTCGCGGGCGCGGCGGGCACGGCGGGCACGGCGGGCACGGCGGGCACGGCGGGCAGTGCGGCGGTCGCGGCCTTGCGCGGGCGGCGGGTCGTCGAGGCGGCCTTGACGCCGTAGCCAACCAGGACGGCCTGGCGTTCGGGCTGGCCGGTGGCCTCGGCGGGAACCACCGTTCGTTCGGGATAATCGGTGTTTTCCTGGGCGGAACCGGCTACGGTGCCCGCTGGATCGCCCACGTCCACCGCGATGATCGGCACGCCCACGTCGACGGTCTGGCCTTCGGCGGCCAGCAGCGTGGCCACGGTCCCGTCCCAGGGTGACGGCAGCTCGACCACTGCTTTCGCGGTCTCGATCTCCACGATGATCTGGTTGACCTCGACCTGATCTCCCGGCTTGACGTGCCAGGCCACGATGTCCGCCTCGGTCAGGCCCTCGCCGACGTCGGGTAGCTTGAACTCCTTGCGCTCGGTCATCGTCGCTCCTCAGTAACCGAACGTGCGGTCGACGGCGTCCAGGATCCGGTCCAGATCGGGCAGGTAGTGATCCTCGAGCCGCGACGGCGGGTAGGGGGTGGCGAAACCGCCGACGCGCAGCACCGGCGCCTCGAGGTGGTAGAAGCACTGCTCGGTGACGCGGGCCGCGATCTCGGCGCCGAGCCCGGCGTACACCGGCGCCTCGTGCGCGATGACGCAGCGGCCGGTCTTGCGCACCGAGGCGCAGATGGTGTCCACGTCGAGCGGGGACAGCGAGCGCAGGTCGACCACCTCGACGCTGCGGCCGTCCTCGCGAGCGGCGAGCGCGGCCTCCAGGCCGGTCCGGACCAGCGGGCCGTACGTGAGCAAAGTCACGTCAGTGCCCTCGAGTATCGTCCTGGCCCGGTCAAACGGCAGCGCACCGGTCACGTCCGCGGCCGTGTCCACCTCACCCTTGTCCCAGTAGCGCCGCTTGGGCTCGAAGAAGATCACCGGGTCGTCGGAGCTGATCGACTGCTGGATCATGGCGAACGCGTCGGCCGCGTCCGCGCAGGCGACCACGCGCAGGCCGGCGGTGTGGGCGAACATCGCCTCGGGGGACTCGCTGTGATGCTCGACGGCGCCGATGCCGCCGCCGAACGGGATGCGGATGACCACCGGCAGGCTGACCTTACCCAGCGACCGGTAGCGCATCTTGGCGAGCTGGCTGATGATCTGGTTGGTCGCCGGGTAGACGAAACCGTCGAACTGGATCTCGCAGACCGGCCGGTACCCGCGCAGGGCCAGGCCGATCGCGGTGCCGACGATGGCCGATTCGGCCAGCGGCGTGTCGATCACCCGGCCCTCGCCGAAGTCCTTCTGCAGGCCGTCGGTGACCCGGAAGACGCCGCCGAGCTTGCCGACGTCCTCGCCCATGATCAGGACCTTGGGGTCGTTCTCCATGGCCTTCCGCAGGCCCGCGTTGATCGCCTTGGACAGGGTGAGAGTGGTCATCGCCCGGCCTCCGTGCCCTGCTCGCCCGCGAACGTATCGAGGTAGGACGCGTACTGATCGCGCTCGGCCCGCAGGATCGCGGTGGGCTCGGCGTAGACGTGATCGAAGAGGGCCAGCGGCGGCGGGTCGGGCATCGTCCGGCACGCCTCGCGGACACGTGCGCCTACCTCCTTCGCCTCCGCCTCTACCTCGGCGAAGAACTCCGGCTCGGCCTGCCCGGTGCGCGCCAGGTAGGCCCGCACCCGTTCGATGGGATCCTTGAGCTTCCACATCTCGAGCTCGCTGGCCAGCCGGTACCTGGTCGGATCGTCCGTGGTGGTGTGCGCGCCCATCCGGTAGGTGAACGCCTCGATGAGCGTCGGTCCCTGGCCTTCCCGCGCCGCCTGCATGGCCTTCTTCGTCACCGCGTAGCAGGCCAGCACGTCGTTGCCGTCCACGCGCAGGCCGGGGAAGCCGAAGCCGCGGGCGCGCTGGTAGAGCGGGATGCGGCTCTGCTTCTCCAGCGGCTCGGAGATGGCCCACTGGTTGTTCTGGCAGAAGAACACGACCGGCGCGTTGAAGACCGACGCCCACACGAAGGCCTCGTTGACGTCGCCCTGGCTGGTGGCGCCGTCGCCGAAGTAGGCGATGACCGCCTCATCGGCGCCGTCCCGCTGGATGCCCATCGCGTAGCCGGTCGCGTGCAGGGTCTGGCTGCCGATCACGATCGTGTACAGGTGGAACTTGTGCTCCTCGGGAGCCCAGCCGCCGTGGCTGACGCCGCGGTACAGCTCGAGCAGCTTCACCGGGTCGATGCCGCGGCACCAGGCGACGCCGTGCTCGCGGTAGGTGGGGAACACCATGTCATCCGGGCTGAGGGCCCGCCCGGACCCGATCTGGGCGGCCTCCTGCCCGAGCAGCGAGGCCCAGATGCCGAGCTCACCCTGGCGCTGCAAGGCGATGGCCTCGGTGTCGATGCGACGGACGAGCACCAGATCCCGGTACATGTCCCTGATGTCGGCGGCGGAAAGCTCGAGCGGGTAGTCAGGATGCTCGACCCGCTCGCCCTCGGGGGTCAGCAGCTGGACCAGTCCGGTCTCGCTGGTCGTGTCTGGTTCGGGGTGCAGGGGTTGTGCGGCTAGTGCGGCTGTGGTCGCGGCGCCGGATTCGACGGTCACGTGCCACTCCTTTCCGGGCCGGGACTGGGATCACCAGCACCGGCCAGACGGCCTTGGGTTCCCGGACGCATCTGCCTCGGAGCCGTCGCGTACGCTGCGTGCCCGGTGGGGCGTATGCGTCCGCGGCCCGGTGAGACGCTCTTCACCAGAAGATATATGCCCTGATCGCCTTGGAGGATACGTGGCGCGAATGATCGTGGAAGTAATGCTCAAACCGGAGATACACGACCCGCAGGGCGACGCTATCGCCAGCGCCTGCCACCGGCTGGGGTTCGGGCAGGTGCTCGGGGTCCGGCAGGGAAAGCGGTTCGAGGTCGAGCTCGAGGGCCCGGCGGACGGCGATGCTGTGACAGCGATCACAAATCTGGCGCGGGAACTGCTATCTAACCCGGTCATAGAGGACTTTACCGTCCATTCCGGGTGAGGTCGCGGCTCGATCTGACGCTCTGGTGGCCGTAGCCGGGTTTCCGGCGCGTTAACGGGGAATCACTGAAATTGTGAGTACGGGTGGTCAGACGTGTATGAAGCCAGTTCCCGACGTGAAGTTCTGCCTGGTGTTCCAGTGCGAGTCGCTCAGCGTGCCGGTCATGCGCCGGGTGCTCGGAGATACCCTGCGCCGTCTCGGCATGGACGAGGAATCGGTCTATGACATCCTGCTCGCGGCCACAGAAGCCTGTACCAACGTCCTGATCCACGGCGGCCGGAACGTCCCCCGCTACGCGGTCGTGACCAGCCTGGGCGCGGTCGGCTGCCAGGTTGAGGTGACGGACGAGGGTGTCGGCGTCGCGCCCCGGGAGCCGCGCGAGGTCGCGATCCCGCCGAAGGAGACGCCGGTGGCCCAGCTGCCCGAGTCGGGCCGGGGCCTCGCGATCATGCGAGGTTGCGTCGACACCGTCACGCTGGACAGCCAGCCCGGGCACGGGACGGTCGTGACCTTGCGCAAGGACATCCGCTGGTCGAGCGACGCCCCGTTCCGGCAGCTTCGCGCGGCTAGCTAGCTCTGTCGTCCTCGCTCGCTCTATCTTCTCGCTCGCTCTGTCCTTCTCGCTCGCCTCCGGGGGCCCCGCCCACCTCCTCATCCCCCTTCATTGCGTCGCCTTCCCTCGTCGCTCGTTCCTCGCTCCTCAGTCCAGGCAACGCCGCGGCCCCTTTGGCTCGGGAGGGAAAATAGACTTCCTGGGTGCGAATAGGGGTTATTACGTTTCCGGGGTCGCTCGATGACCGTGACGCGGCGCGGGCGGTGCGGCTCGCGGGGGCCGAGCCGGTCGCGCTCTGGCATGGCGATCGCGGGTTGCGCGGCGTGGACGCGGTGATCCTGCCCGGCGGGTTCTCCTACGGCGATTACCTGCGGTGCGGCGCGATCGCCCGGTTCGCGCCCGTGATGGGCGAGCTGGTGCCGGCCGCCCGGGCCGGCCTGCCGGTGCTCGGCATCTGCAACGGTTTCCAGATCCTCTGCGAGGCGCACCTGCTACCCGGGGCACTGACCCGCAACATCAACCTCCGGTTCATCACCCGGGACCTGCGGCTGCGGGTGGAGAACGCGCGGACGGCGTGGACGCGGGCCTACTCCGACGGCGAGCAGATCGTGGTCCCGCTGAAGAGCGGGGAAGGGGCCTATGCCGCCGACGCCAGCACGATCGCGGACCTCGAGGCCTGCGGTCAGGTCGTCCTGCGGTACGCCGGCGGCAACCCGAACGGGTCCGCGGCCGGCATCGCGGGGGTCTGCAACGCCGCGGGCAACGTGGTCGGCCTGATGCCGCATCCCGAGCACGCGGTCGATGACCTCACCGGCCCGTCCGCCGACGGCCTCGGCTTCTTCGTTTCGGCGCTGGCCGGGGTTCTCACGTGATGGACACCGTTTCGCGGGCGGCGGCGACGCCGGACACGCCGCAGCCGTTTGCCGAGCTCGGCCTGACCGAGGCGGAGTACGCCCGGATCGTGGCGACCCTGGGCCGCCGGCCGACAAGCGCCGAGCTGGCCCTTTACTCGGTCATGTGGAGCGAGCACTGCTCGTACAAATCCTCCAAAGTGCACCTGAGGCAGTTCGCGGCCAAGGCGCCCCCGTCCGGCGCGCTGCTCGCGGGCATCGGCGCCAACGCCGGGGTGGTGGACATCGGCGGGGGCTACGCGGTCACCTTCAAGATCGAGTCCCATAACCACCCGTCGTACGTCGAGCCGCACCAGGGCGCGGCCACGGGCGTGGGCGGCATCGTGCGCGACATCCTGGCCATGGGCGCGCGCCCGGTGGCGGTGATGGACGCGATAAGGTTCGGGCCCGCCGAGGCGCCGGACACCGGGCGGGTGCTGCCCGGCGTGGTCAGCGGCATCTCCTCCTACGGGAACTGCCTGGGCCTGCCCAACATCGGCGGGGAGCTGGACTTCGACCCGTGCTACGCGGGGAATCCGCTGGTCAACGCGCTCTGCGTGGGAGTGATGCGGCACGATGACCTGCAGATCGCCGCCGCTGCCGGGCCCGGCAACAAGGTGATCCTGTTCGGCTCCGCCACCGGCCCGGACGGCGTCGGCGGGGCCTCCGTGCTGGCCAGCGCCTCCTTCGCCGGCGCGGCGGCGAGCGGGGAAAGCGCGAAGCGGCCCAGCGTGCAGGTCGGCGATCCTTTCATGGAGAAGCTGCTCGTCGAGTGCTGCCTCGAGCTCTACGCGAACGGCCTGGTCATCGGCATCCAGGATCTCGGCGCGGCGGGCGTGGCGTGCGCGACCACGGAGCTCGCCGCCGCGGGCACGGGCGGCATGGTCGTCCGGCTGGATGCGGTACCGCTGCGCGACGCGACCCTGGGACCGCCCGAGATCTTGATGAGCGAGTCACAGGAACGCATGATGGCGGTGGTCGAGCCGGCCCGGGTAGCTGAATTCCTCGGCGTCTGCGCCAGGTGGGACGTCCGGGCGGCGGTCATCGGCGAGGTGACCGACAGCGGCCGGCTGGTCATGACCTGGCACGGCGAGACCGTGGTGGACCTTCCGCCCGCCTCGGCCGCCGACGGTCCCGTCTACCGCCTGGCCGAACGCGGCGCGGACTGCGACGTCCTGGCGGCCGACGACCCGGCCGCCCTGCCGCGCCCGGCCGACGGCGCCGGGCTGCGCGCCGCCCTGCTGGCGCTGATCTCCTCGCCCGGGCTGGCCGACAAGAGCTGGGTGACGGATCAGTACGACCGTTATGTCCGCGGTGACACCGTGCTGGCCATGCCGGAAGACGGCGGCCTGCTCCGGGTGGACGAGGAGACCGGGCTCGGCATCGCGCTCGCCACCGACGGCAACGGCCGCTACTGCCGGCTCGACCCCTACCTGGGCACCCAGCTCGCGCTGTGCGAGGCGTACCGGAACGTGGCGGTGACCGGCGCCCGCCCGCTGGCCGTGACGAACTGCCTGAACTTCGGCTCGCCCGAGGACCCCGCGGTGATGTGGCAGTTCGCCGAGGCCGTCCGCGGGCTCGCCGACGGCTGTGCCGCCCTCGGCGTGCCCGTCACCGGCGGCAACGTGAGCTTCTACAACCAGACCGGGACCGCGGCTATTCACCCCACCCCGGTCATCGGGGTCCTCGGCGTCCACGACGACGTGCGCCTGCGGGTCGGCGTCGGCTTCCCCGCTGGCCCGGCCAGCATCGTGCTGCTCGGCCGGACCGAGGCGGAGTTCGGCGGGTCGGCCTGGGCGCATGTGCTCCACGGCCACCTGGGCGGCCGCCCGCCAGCGCCCGACCTGGACGCGGAGCGGCGGCTGGCCGCCCTGCTCGCCGCGGCCGGCGCCGGCGGCCTGCTGGCCGCCGCGCATGACCTGTCCGACGGCGGCCTGGCCGTGGCGCTGGCGGAATCGTGCCTGCGGGGCCAGGTCGGCTGCGTGGTGCGGCTGCCCGGCGATCCGTTCACCGCCCTGTTCAGCGAGTCAGCCGGACGGGTCATCGTGGCCGTCCGGCCGGGAGCGGAGGCGGCCTTCGAGGCCCTGCGGGCCGGCCACGGCGTGCCTGGCGCCACCATCGGCACCGTCGGCGGTGACCGCCTGGTCGTCGAAGGCAGCTTCGGCATCGGCCTGGATGAGCTCACCACCGCGCATACGCGGACGCTGCCCGCGCTGTTCGGCTGAGCCGGCGGGTGTCCGTTGCCTCCCCGACGCCTGGACCCGCGCGGACCGCGAAGCGTGGCGGCCGTGCTGCGCGCGCTTGACGAGGGGGCCGCACCCGGGGCCGAGGACCAGCGCACGGCGGCCCGGTACCTGCTCTACCTGCTCGCGGACCGCCACCCGGGCCGGGTCCTGGAGGTGCGGGTTCCGCCGGTGGCGGCCGTGCAGTGCCTGGCCGGGCCGGTGCACACCCGGGGGACGCCACCGAACGTGGTGGAGACCGACCCCCTCACCTGGATCCGGCTGGCCACCGGCCGGCTCGGCTGGGTCGACGCGGTCGGCTCGGCCGCCGTTCACGCCAGCGGCCCGCGCGCTGATCTTGGCGCTTACCTGCCGCTGTGCGACTAAACTGAGTCAGTGACACCCTCCGACGGCCGTCTGACGGATGCCCTAGTCCCCGAGGATCAGCCGCCACGAGATGCCTGCGGCGTGTTCGGTGTGTGGGCCCCGAACGAGGATGTGGCCAAGCTCGCTTACTACGGACTGTACGCGCTGCAGCACCGAGGGCAGGAGTCGGCGGGTATTGCCGTCAGTGACGGCAGCCGCATCATGGTCCACAAGGAGATGGGGCTGGTCGCCCAGGTCTTCGATGAGCCCGCCCTGACCACGCTCCGCGGGCACATCGCCGTCGGGCACTGCCGGTACTCGACCACGGGCGCTTCGGTCTGGGCTAACGCGCAGCCGACCTTCCGGTCTACCGGCAAGACGAGCCTGGCTCTTGGCCACAACGGGAACCTGATCAATACCCGCGAGCTGGCCGCCCTGCTCGGCGGCAGCGGCCCGGGCGGCACCGGGATCGAGGCGACATCCGATACCGACGTGCTCACGGCCTTGTTCGTCAGCGACCTCCCGGGAGTCAGCGCGGATCCGGCGGGGAGCGGGGTCGAGCGGGCGGCGGCGGCGGTGCTGCCGCTGGCCAAGGGCGCGTATTCGCTGGTGTTCATGGACGAGCAGACACTGTACGCGGCGCGAGACCCGCACGGCTTCCGGCCGCTCGTGCTCGGCCGCCTGGATAGTGGCTGGGTGGTCGCGAGCGAGACGGCCGCGCTGGACATCGTCGGGGCCAGGTTCGTGCGGGAGATCGCGCCGGGCGAACTCGTCAGCATTGACGGGCGCGGGGTGCGCTCGGTGACGTTCGCGCCGCCGCGGCCGAGCGGGTGCCTGTTCGAGTATGTCTACCTGGCCCGGCCCGACACTACGATTTCCGGCCGGGGCGTCCACGCCACCAGGGTCGAGGTCGGCAGGCGGCTCGCGGCCGAGCATCCGGCTGACGCCGACCTGGTGATCCCGGTCCCCGAATCGGGGACACCGGCCGCGATCGGCTTCGCCGAGGCCAGCGGGATCCCCTTCGGCCAGGGGCTGGTCAAGAACTCCTACGTGGGCCGGACGTTCATCCAGCCCAGCCAGACGATCAGGGAACGTGGCATCAAGCTGAAGCTGAACCCGCTCAGGGACGCCATCGCCGGCCGCAGGATCGTCGTCGTCGACGATTCCATCGTCCGCGGGAACACCCAGCGCGCACTCGTCGCGATGCTCCGCGAGGCGGGCGCCGCCGAAGTGCACGTGCGGGTCGCTTCCCCGCCGGTGAGCTGGCCGTGCTTTTACGGCATCGACTTCGCCACCCGCGCCGAACTCATCGCGGGCCGTCTGTCGCCGGAGGAGATCTGCACCTCGATAGGTGCCGACTCGCTGGGCTACGTGTCGCTGGCCGGGCTGATCGAGGCGACCACGATCCCGGCCAGCCAGCTATGCCGCGCCTGCTTTGACGGGCAGTATCCCGTCCCGGTCGCCGAAGACGACCGGGGCAAGCACGTACTCGACGGCCTGGGCGTTGGGTCCTTACCGCTAACTACCGCGGCCAGGCGTCCTCGGCGTCCTTCCAGACGTCCTCGGATCCCGGAGACTCGTCGTCTTCTTCCTCGTCGTCGTCGTAATCTCCGGTGGCGGAATTACCGTCACCTGAGTCCGCACCGACGCCCAGCTCCGCACGCAGCCGGTCAAGGTCTGTGTCGTCGCTCTTGTACTTGAGCTGGCGAGCAACCTTCACCTGCTTGGCCTTGGCTCGGCCGCGCCCCATTGGCTCGACCCCCTCGAACGTCCGGAGCCAGTCAGGCCCCATGATCTCCGCCTCGCTGGCTTCAGTGCGTCATAAGACGGCGCCGCCACCCCGCAAACGGAGAGCGCGACGTTCACCAGCATCCGTACAGATACAACCGTACCTGCTTTGCGCCCCTGATGCCTACGCTGATCCCATCGTGCCCAGGTAGATTCCGCGCAGCCGCCCGACATCGGACATCCGCCGCTCGGCTAGACGGTCCGCGGCCGCCGACGGGGGCACCCCGTCGGCGGCCGCGATCGCGAGAACTTTCGCGGTCGTGCTGAAGATCTGCTCGGTGGCGGCCCGGGCCCGCTCGAAGCTGAACCCGGCCAGCTCGTCGGCCACCTGGATGACGCCGCCCGAGTTGACCACGTAGTCCGGGGCGTAGAGGACGCCCCGGTCGGCGAGCAGTTTCTCGATCCCGTGGTGGGCCAGCTGGTTGTTGGCGGCGCCGCAGACGATCCGCGCGGTCAGCGTGGTTACCAGGTCCTCGGTCAGCGTGCCGCCTAGCGCGCACGGGGCCAGGATGTCCAGCTCCGCCGCGGCCAGCTCCCCCACCCCGGCCACGGCCCGGACCTGCGGGTGCCGGGCGCGGACGGCCGCGACGGCGGTGTCGCTGACGTCGCAGATGATCACCTCGGCGCCGGCCTCGAGGAGGTGGTCGACCAGCCGGTGACCTACCTTGCCCACGCCCTCCACGCCGATGGTCCGGCCGTGCAGGCTGGTATCCCCCCACGCGTGCTGGGCCGCCGCGCGCATGCCGTGCATGACGCCGAGCGCGGTGAGCACCGACGAATCGCCCGCGCCGCCGTTCGCGATGGTGCGGCCGGTCACGTAGCGGCATTCCCTGGCGATGACGTCCATGTCCTCGCTGCGCGTGCCGACATCACACGCCGTCACGTAGCGGCCGCCGAGAGAGGCGATGAAGCGGCCGTAGGCGCGCAGCAGCGGCTCGGTCTTGATCCGGGCGGGATCGCCGATGATGACGGCCTTCCCGCCGCCGTGGTCCAGGCCGGCCAGCGCGTTCTTGTAGGCCATAGCGGTGGACAGCCGCAGTACGTCAGCGAGGGCGTCCTCCTCGCTGCCGTAAGGGTAGAAGCGAGTCCCGCCGAGCGCGGGACCCAGGGCGGTGGAATAGATGCCGATGATCGCCCTGAGCCCGGACTGTTTGTCCTGGCAGAAGACGACCTGTTCGTGCCCCGCCCCGCCGGCGGAGCCGTTTTCCCTGTCGGGCATCGCGAACACGTTGGACACGGCGGCGACTCTTCTCATCTCGTCCCGGCTCTTCGTTGAGCCAGGATCGCAAACAAGCGTATGGCCTGCGCGGGCCCCCGTGCACGGACCCGTCGGGGTGTCCAGGCGGGACCCAGCCGGCCCGATCCGGGCCATACTGGCTGGTAACTGTCAGTAGAGACGATCTCGTTACCTTGAGCTATGCCCTTGAGGCGTTCTGGTAGTTACGATACGACAGTGATGACTAACGCCGCGTATCTCCGGATATACGAGCCGGTCTCGGCCTTTCACGAACCCGAGCGTTCCCGGTGGGCGGCCTACGCGGCCTCGTCCAGCCGGCCGAGAAGGCGTGACTCGCTGACCGTGGAGCATGGCGAGGCCCTGCGGCGGACGATCGCGGCGCCGCAGGTCGTGGTTCCGGATCGGGAGAGTAAGCACGCCTACGTCCGGCACTCGGACGGGATTACTTATATTTGCCCGTGGCAGACCAGGCTGCGCTGCCTGCTGGCCTACGGCCGGATGCTCTCGGTCGCTGGCGCGCTGCTGCCCGGCACGGTACCGGCCGATGACGACGACGAGGCGATGGTCGCGCTCGCCCGGCTGGAAGATGACGAGACGACACCCCGGCTGCACATCCTGGCCAGCGTATGGACCGTGCCGCTGGCCTGGTTCGTCCCGTTCGCGGCGGCCGAACGCTGGCTGGCCCTGGGCCCGGGCCGTGACCGGCCGTCCGGCGCGGCCGCCGCGTCGGCGATGAGGGCGCTCGTTTACACCACCGGGATGTCCCGCGCGCGCCGGCGGATCGCCCGCGGCCTGGGCGCGCTGCGGCGCGCGGCGGCCGGGTACACCGATGCCGGGTGGGAACCCCTGCGCGCGGAGGCCGAGTTGTCCGAAGTCGGACGCTGGCTCGAGGAATTTCACCCATACTCGCTCGTGGAGCTCGATTATGGCGGGCTGGTGCACCTGCTCAGCGACGACGCGCTCCGTGGTGATCAGTCGGTAGCCGAGATCAGCGCGGCTATCGACGGAGTGGCCAAAGGCGAGTGCGAGCTCGCCGTGGCCATGTATAAGCGCGCTCACAGCCGGTGGCGCGCGTTCGCCGAATTCGAGCTGGCGAACTGAGTACCGTGACTGCCCGGCGAATTGCCGGCGGGCAGTATTCCCGAATCTGGCGCAATGCGACTATAAGTATCGCTACACTCACCCTGAGTGACAGCGATCGGCCGGGCAACCGGGCATCCCGGTACAGAAACTTTTGCACCTGGTGGTCGACGCGTCACCGCTGGTGATGGCAATATGGTCTCTGTCGGCCATTTAGGACATCCCCGACAAGCTCCCCACGGAGCACCAGGCAACACAAGAATCGCAGGATCGCAACACTGGTCCAGGAGGAGAGGCCAACACATGTCCGCACGTACACCCGAGGCCGAGCCGCTGTTGACGCCGGCGGAGGTCGCCACGATGTTCCGTGTCGACCCCAAGACCGTCACACGATGGGCGAAGGCCGGAAACTGACCTCGATCCGCACGCTGGGGGGACACCGGCGCTACCGGGAGACTGAGGTTCGTGCACTGCTCGCGGGTATTCCGCAGCAGCGTTCAGAGTGATCTTTTGCCGTCTTCACCAGGCGAGCGTGCCCAGGCGCCGCGGTCAGTGAATACGGCAGCACTCGTTCAATGGAATGGGGGGTCGGCCCCGGTGGCGAAGTGTCGCATCGAGGTGTATCCGGCAAGATCTACCTGCCGGGGCACTGTCGAAGGCACGTTGCCGGGGCCGGTCCGCTCTCAGGGGAGGGTCCGCGATGCGTGATCCAGAATTGGTGGCACGTGCTCAGCGCGCCGCGCCGCGACTGGAATCGGCATGGGAACAATGGCGTGCACCGCATGGACTTGCCGTGGCGCCCGGGCAGCCTGTCGTCAGTTACGTCGGCTACTCACTAAAGAGCCATGGCGTGAACCCCGGGTAGTCATCGGGATCGACGCGGACGAGGCCGAATACCTCGCGGAGTTCCTCGATCGCGATGAGTGCGCGCAGCGCCGGCAGGTCCCGCTTCAGCAAGTCTCGCTTCAGCAGCTTCCGCTTCAGCAGGTTCCCCATCAGCCGGGGCCGCTCCCGCAGATATCGCGGTCCGAACCGCCGCCGGAAAGCACCGGTGAGTACACGAGTCCGGCTCTGCCGGGCGCGCCGGTTAGCTTCGGCATGGGCCGGCCGTCGCCGGATCACGTCCGCGACATCGCCGTCGAGCTGGCGGGCTGGACCTCAGGTGAGCTTCCAGGCCAGGTGGCCGAGCAGCTCACGGCGTGGCCGCCCGGTGCGCCGATGCGGTCAGATCAGCCGCCGCCGTAACGCGCTCACTTTTATTTGAAAAGTGGCGGGTTCACAGCTGCGTCCTAGCGTCCCCTAAGAATTAGGCGGCATGATCATTAGTGAGGGGACGAGGTAAGCTCGCCCTGTCTTGTCTGGGCTCGGGGTGGCCAGGCCCCGCTCCGAGCCCAGGCACCCTCATTGCCGCGGCGTTTTTTCCCGCTGGCTGTGTGCGCGTAGATACCCAAGTCGGCGATCCGTCGCTCGGGTGTGCCGTGAGTCCTCGGGCCGTAAGTCCTCGGCCGTGCGGCGAGTCCGGCGTCATGGGGCCGGCGACGCGCCGTCCTGTTTCTCGGCCGCGGCCACCAGGCCCGCCATGAGCTGCGGGAAAAACGTGCGCAGCCCGCGCCGCGCGATGCGGCCGGCCAGGGTGGCGTCCCAGGTCGCGGCCCAGTGGATGCGGGTCCCGTCGGCGACGGGAGTCAGCGTGACCTCGCCCCGGTAGTTCCGGACCGGGATGCCTCCGATCACGGTGTAGGCCAGGTGCCGGCCTTCCTCGACATCGAGGATCTGAGCCTCCGCGAGCTGGCGGCCGCCATCGGCACCAGCCATCGCATGCTGCTCTATCACTTCGGCTCCCGCGAGGGCCTGCTCGTCGCGGTGGCCGGCGTGGTCGAGGATGCGCAGCGCGCCAACCTGTCCGACTGGGGGATCACTACCAGGGCAGCTGCCCGCCGTGCCTGGCAGCATTTCAGCGACCCGGAGCTGTGGCCGGCCGAGCGTCTGTTCTTCGAGCTGTACGCCCGCGCACTGCTCGGCCGTCCGGGCACCGAGGGTTTTCTTGAGGCCAACATCGAGCCGTGGATCTCCGCGATCACGGACGTCTGGGTCAAGGAAGGAATCGACCGCTCCACCGCCCGCACAGAAGCTCGCCTGGTCATGGCGGTGACCCGCGGGCTGTTGCTCGATCTGCTGGCCACCGGCGACCGCGAAGGCGCCACCGAGGCGTTCGAGCGGTACCTGCAGCATGCCGAGGCGTTCTGGCTATCCCTGCGCAATGGCGATCTTCATGACCCGCCAGCGGCCCAGGCGTCCCCACCGCCGGACCAGCTTTATCCCTTACGGCGCGCAGCCCGGTGGTAAGCCGGCGCTGGCGGACCAGGAAGGGGCCGCTACCCGGCTCCGGCATCGAGTGGCTGGCACACTGCCCGTTGCTAGGTGACGAGGTAGTAAATGCTGTTCCCGACCAGCCAGAAGCCGAGTACCAGGGACACGATGATGATGACCTGGTCGGTGTGGGTATCGATCCAGTGCCGCAGCCGGGCCAGGAACTGCTGTGCTGGCTCGGGGCGGAAGCCGGCGTAGATCTCCATGGCCAGGAACGCGGATGTGGCGATGACGCAGAACAGCGCGAGCGCGAGATAACTCTGCCAGGACGAGATCTTCGCCTCGACGATGACCGTGACGCCGGCGGCGACGAGTGCCCACGGCTGGGTGAGCGGGCCGAGCCCGATGGCGTACCACGGCGTCATGTTGTCGATGCCCGTCTGCCACCTGGGGGGCTTTTTCGGCGGCTTGGGCTTGCCCATCTTGCGGTACTGCCGGATGGCGATCACCGTCAGCCCGACGCCGATGGCGAGCTTCGCGGCCAGGGCAGCCAGCGAGGGAGCCGTGCTGGGCTTGGGCGGGTTGTTGCCGGTGACGAACACCGTGAACGCGATCACGATCGCGAGCGACAGCAGCCAGCCGAAGATGAACGCGGCGCCCTTGCGCACGCCGCCCTTGGACGCGAGAACAAGGATGAACGCGGTGAGCGGAATGGGTTCGAGCGTGATCACCAGGCCGATGAGAAGAAGGTTCAGGACGACCATCGGAGTCCCGATCTGCTGGCCGCGCCGGTGCCGCGGAGCGTCGTTGCCGGTGGCGAGAGCCTGAGCGGGCCACGCGTCACCAGCTCGGCTGGCATCCTTCTGCTGGGGCCGGTGCCGGGCTCGTCGCCGGCTGTGGGTGCGCCGCTCATCGAGCTGCCCGGCCCGCGTAGGGTTGGCTGGGTCTCATCCTCTTGCTCCTTGCTGGGCCAGGTCTGGAGTTGTCTGTCTCCGCTAGCGCCGGCGCCCCAAGGTGCCCGGTACGGCGGCGCGGACGTGGACGTGATGGGCGCAAGCTGCATGGCATCAGATCAGCTCAAGTTGGCGGGCCCGGCGGACCGCCTCGCCGCGGCGAGTGGCCGCTAGCTTGCGGTAAATGTGTTTGAGGTGAGTCTTGAGAGTGTTGACGGTGATGTGCATCTCGCTGGCGGCCTCGGCGGTGCTGAGCAGGCCTGAGACGTGTCGCAGCACCTCCAGCTCTCGTTCGGTGAGCGTCTCGACCGCGAGAATAGGGGCCTGATCTGGGACGCTCCGCAGAGCAGAGAGCTGATCGTGGCTTGGCCCTGGTGCGAGCAGGCGCCGGTGGGCATGGGCCAGTTCAGGGTCACTGCGCATCATCGGCTCGATCCAGCCACGTTCCAAGGCGAACGGCAGCCTGAGCTGCTCAGGTTCGGCCAGCCGCAGTGCAGATGTAAGTGACCGGCGGCCTCGCACGCGGTCACCGCTGGTGTAGCTGAGGCGGGCGTCCACCAGCCATGCTTGCAGGCGCACCCGATCAGGCGTCCCGCTATGGACCGTTAGCACGGGTGCGAGCACGCGCCGTGCGTTCTCGGCGTCTCCGGCAGCCGCCCAGGCATGCGCGAGAGCGACCGCCGCCTCCGGCGACGTGTCGCTGCCGGCCCGCCGGGCCGCAGCGAGTGCTGCCGCGATGTCGCCCGCCGCCGCGTACGCACGCGACTCGGCCGCGCTTAGCCTTTGGTCGAGCCAGGCCGGAACGGACCACCCGGATCGAGCTGTGGCGATGAGCTGCCCGGCCGCTGCGGCACGTCCCTTGGCCAGGTCACCGTACGCCGCTATCAGCCAGGCCACCGCCCCGATCAGCTTGTCCGGGGTCGCGTCAAGGGCGGCGTCCGCCTGCTCGAGCCGACTGTGCGCCTCACGCAGCTCATAGCGTTCCAGGTGCACCCAGGCCAGCGTGACGAGCGCCGCGGGGTTGGGGCGCGGCTCGCCGGCCGTGCGGGCCGCGGTCGCCTGGGCCGCCAACGTCGCCGCGCGGCCCAGCCGGCCGCGCAAAACCTCCACCAGCGCGAGGGGCCCCAGGCAGCCGGCTCGTTCGTCCTCGCCGCCCGAAGCGGTCGCGGCGGCCACCCCCGAATCGAGGGTCCGGGCCGCCTGGTCGAAATGGCCTGACCACAGCTCGACGGCTCCGCGGCCGGACAGCACGCAGGCCCGGATTTTACGATGCCGGGCGAGCTTGCCGCCGTCAATCGTGCTGACCAGCGCCTCTGCACGGACAGCGGCCGATGCCGCCGTGATAAGGTCTGCCGCGCGAAGTGCGGAGGTAAGACGGATAATCGCGGCAGCCAGCCGGGACATGATCTCCTGATCGGCGGGAAGACGCGCGAGGATGCCGTCGGCGACATCCAGCGCGGCCGTGCTGGATTCAGGCCGGCCAGCGGACAACGCGACCGCGGCGCAAACCAGATGCGGCTGAGGTCCGGCCCAGGCTCGGCCGTGCGGCATGCCCCCGAACTCACTGGCCAGGGAGGGGCTGCCCCACGGCTGGATGATCTCGCTGATCGCCAGCCCATCGATGACCATACTCGCGGCCAGCTGCCAGTCGCCGGCTTCGGCGGCGTGCCGCACCGCGAAGGCGAGCTGCTCGTTGCGTTCGTACCACCGGGCAGCTCGCCGGTGCAAACCGGCCATCCGGTCCGGATGCTCGCGCTTGAGTTCCAGGCGCAGTACCTCGGCGAACAACGGGTGGTAGCGGTACCATCCCGACCCGGTCGGCTGGATGAACGCGTTCGCCCGCGCCAAGGCCGGCAGGATTGTCCCGGCCTGCTCATTTCCGGTCAGTTCCCTGGCGGTCTGGGCGCTGACGTACTCCAGGATGCTCGTGCTCAGCAGGACGTCGCGGACCGCAGGAGGCTGGGGGTTGAGGATCTCCGCCACCAGGTAGCCGGTCACGGCGCTGTCCTCGGTGATCAGCTCCTTGACGAATTGGTCAGGGTCGGGATGGGCGTCCATCGACATCGCGGCCAGGCGGAGACCGCCGGCCCAGCCCTCCGTGCGCCGGGTAAGGCACTCCAGCGAGTCCGCCGTCAGCGTGCAGCCGTGCCGGGCCATGAGCTCCCCGACTTCGGCGATGGTGAAAGCGAGGTCGCTGGCGCCGATCTCGGTCAGCTCGCCGGCCAGCCGGTAGCGGTGCAGCGGCAGCGGTGGATCCATTCGGGCGGCAACCAGCAGGCGCAGGCCCGACCCTGTGTTGCGCAGGACGTAGTCAAGCCCGTCAAGCACCTTGGGGTCGGTCAGCAGATGCAGGTCATCCAGGACCAGCGTCACCGGCGGATCCTGGGCCGCCAGTGCCGCCGCCAGCCCCAGCAAGAAGACGTGGCCGGCGTCCCGCCCCTGCGCGGCTGGCAACGCCCCCGGGATGGCAACGCCGGACCGCCGCAATGCCGCGACGACATAGGCCCAGAAGACGCCCGGCCGGTTGTCGAACTCATCTACTGAGACCCACGCCACCGTGCCAGGTTCGGCCGCTGCCCACAACGCCATGGCCATCGTCTTGCCCGAGCCCGCAGGGGCGGTGACGAGAGTCAGCGGGCGCCAGCGGTTGCCCTCGGCGATCAGCTTGGTGATCCGCGGCCGCGCCAGCGCCCAGCCGGGCACACCCGGCGCGGTGATCTTAGCTGCCACGATCGGAACGTGGGCGGAAACCGCTGGCCTTCTGGCGCGCATCGCCACCGGTTTGGCAACTTGGGTCACCATCGGGACCTCCGGCTCCTTCCCAGCCAGCGGCTCGATAGCCGCCGGCCTAATCGCTCTGTGCCAGGATCGCCGGAACCTGCGCCCGGGACTGCCTGGCGGCCTATGCCCGATCCTGTTGGAGCCGTCTGGGTGCGTCATACCCTTCTGAGGGTGATTGGCGTCAGCCTCCGGAGGCCTTGGCGGTCACGCCAGCGTTGCGGGTCGCAGGTGGGCCCTAAAGCCCGGAGGCTCAGCTGATCCGGCCCACCCTTGGCCGTACGCGGGTGTGGCCGTCGGCCCGGCTAGCTAATCAGCTCAGCCGGACCAGGCCGCTGACGGCCAGGTAGGCGCCCAGGAGCACGGCAATGGTCGCCATGAGCTGCAAGGCGTGGCTCAGCAGCCAGTCCTGGCTGTGCTTGAGCAGCGCCTTGGTGGCCTCGGGCCTGAGCTCAAGGAACGCGAACGGGATGATGATCAGCAAGAAGTCGATGATGACGAAGATGACGACGGCGAGGACCTGGATAGCGGTCGAGGACTTCCCGGTGACCAGGTTGTGCAGCGCGGTGAGATAGGTGGCGCCGGGGATGCCGATCACCGCGCCAACGAGCATGGCGAGCCCGGGCCGGGGCTCACTCAATACCCGCTGCGCCCAGCCGTCCTTCTTCTTCTTCTTCTTCTCCGCCGGCTTCTTCTCCGGCGGCCCGTCCCCGGCCGGGACCGGTGCCTTGCGCCGGCCGTGCAGGCGGCCCGTGGCGAGCAGCCCGCCGACCGCGAGCAGGAGCAGGCCGACGCCCAGGTCGACGCCCGCGCTCACCTTGCCCTGGGCCTTGATGGCATCAGCGTGGAAGACCAGCACGTCCAGCAGGCCGATCGTCGCGGCCACGGTGATGCCGCCGAGCAGCAGGCACGAGAACATCGCCCGCGGCCGCCGGTTCTCGATCAGCAGCAGATCCAGGGCCAGCAGCTTCGGGTTCAGCGCCGAGAGGAACGCCAGGGCGAAGAACTCAGCGTTCACCGCCGGTCAGCTCGCATCGGTCACCGTACCCCTGCTGGCGGCACGGGCCGGCTGGCGATGCAGCCCCGAGTGCATCACGTACGCGGCAATGCCGGCCGCGATCGGGTACGGGCCCCGGACCCGCGCAAGCACGGGTGAGACCTCGCGGTAATCCAGGTCGGGATGGTCACCGCAGTCGCAGCAGATGATCTCGAACAGGTCCGTGTAGCCGCCTTCCGGCTGTCCCTCGATCATGCGGGCCTGGCGGCGGAGAACCACCGTCCAGCCGTCCCCGGGCTGATCGCGGGTCGCCATGCCGGCCTCCTTAGCGACAGCTCCGCCGGGCACTTCCCCGCGGCCGCGTCGCTCGCGGCCTGCCGTTAGGGCCGTTCATCCTGGGCTTCCGGGGACACGGGGAGGTACTGGAACTCTCTGGTCGAGCCAAACACCCGCCACTCGCATGTTGCATCACCTTGTCCGGGTGAGGTTCGGGTCCCTCCACTGGTCCGCGGCTACCACAGACTTGGCGACCGGCGCGCCGGGGACGTCGACTCCTCCGGCACGCGCAGGCCGAGGTGGCATTTCAGTCTCTCACGGTCGCCGTTACCTCGCCGGCTTCGATCGAGGCGATGATCGCCTGGATGGGGACCCGGCCGTCGGCAATCAGCTGGCCGCCCGAATGCCGCACCGCTGAGGAGAAGGGCGCCGCCCACAGGTTCTCCCAGATGAGCACCCCGGCCGTGCTTCCCGGCTCCATCGCCGCCGCGAGGTGCTTGACGCCATCCCCGGCCAGGAGTTCCCCGAACTCGCACTCGAGCATCCGCAATTCGCCGAGTTCCCCGCCATCGGACCGCTCTGTCGCCTCGACGGCTCCGGCCGCGTCCTTGGTGAGGATCAGTACATCGATCACGCGGATGGTGCCGGAGTCGACCAGCGCGCGCAGCTCGGCCGCCATCTCACCGGTGAAACTGCTCGCGCCCGCCGGGAACTCGACGACGACGTAGCCCACGGGACCTAGCTCATCCGAGGACACCTCGGTCATCATTTCGTTCTCTTGACCCGAATTGAGCCGTCGGACCTTGGCAGTCTCCTGTCGGACGTCAGCCGGCGGCACGACGCTCACGTCGATCAGTTCAAGGCCGAAGCTGGCGATCCGCTGCAGTAGTCCGTGGAGGGCGGCCTGATCAATGACCTCGCGATGAAGCGTGGTTGTGCCGGAACCCAGGCTGATCTCGCAGTCGTCGAATTCTGCCCTCAGGACGGTACCCGCCAGGCCGGCGAAAGTGAGCTCATATGTTCGTGATGCCACTAGTTTGGTGCCTCGCAGCCTTGCTTCGAATCACGCGTGGTCCGAGTATGCATGGTGGGCGCGGCTGCGTCCTACTCCTTCGAGGGTGACCCGCTGCCTGTGGCCATTAGCATGGCGCGCCATGTTTGCGCGACCGCGTGTCCCGGCAGATCAGGAGCCCGTCTCACCTGGCCCGTGCTCGGGCCGCCGTCTACGATGATGGATTAAGTGGACGTTATGGGCTTTCGTGCCTGTGGTGGGCAGGGAGCTGCGGGGGTGTTGTGGAACAGCAAGGGACGACGATGCGGGGTACCGCGCGCAGTTTGCGGTTCGCGCTGGCGAAGTTCCGCCCGACGACGCTTCCTGCGACGCTGCTCACCAGGTCTGCACTGCTCGGACGGCTGGAGGAGGGGGCTGGCAAGCGGCTGACCGTGGTGGTGGGATCGGCGGGCGCCGGCAAGAGCGTGCTTTTGTCCAACTGGGCGGCCAGGCGACAGGCCGGCGTGACGTCCTGGCTGTCTTGCGATGAGGCCGACGCGGACCCGGTTCGTTTCTGGGCGGGGTTTATCGAGGCCCCCCGGGCTACGGCGCCGGGGTTCGGTGCCGATGCGGCTGAGCTGCTCGCGATGGACGGCGTGATGTCCGCCGACGTGACCGCCTCGATCGCGAATGACGCCGCCAGGCTGCCCGCCGGCTCAGCGATCGTCGTGGACGATTTCCACGCGGCGGCGGCCGGGGCCGCCAGGAACATGACCGATCTGGTTGAGCGCTGGCCCGCCGGGGCTGCGCAGCTGGTCCTGGCCGGCCGCGTCGACCCGCCGCTGCGGCTGCACCGGCTGCGCCTGTCGGGTGAGTTGTGCGAGGTCCGTGACCGCGACCTGTACCTGTCGCTGGCCGAGAGCGGCGCGCTGCTGGCGAACTTCGGCGTGCCGGTCGCCGCCGCCGATCTTGCGCTGTTGCACCAGCGAAGCGAGGGGTGGGTCGCGGCGCTGCAGATGGCCGCGCTGACGTTGCGCGGGGCCAGGGACCCGGCGCAGGCCGCGCGGGCGCTGAATGTCTCAGGCCACGCGATCGCCGAGTACTTCATCGGTGAGGTCATGGAGCAGCAGCCACCTGAGGTGGCCCGCTTCATGCTGGATGCTTCGGTTCTGGATGAGCTGACCGCTGAGGCCTGCGCAGCGGTCACCGGCCGGGTGGATGCGGCGGCGCTGCTGCGCCGCATCGAGGCGGCCAACTTGTTCGTCGTCGCGCTTGATGATGACCGGACGAGCTACCGGTACCACCACCTTGTGCACCAGGTGCTGCGCGCCGAGTTGCATGTCACCGACCCGGCGCGGGAGATTGCGCTGCAGCTGCGGGCAGCGGAATGGCTGGAATCCGGGGGTGACACGCGGCAGGCGGCCAGGCATTTCCTCGCGGCACGCGAGACCGACCGGGCCCTCGCGCTGCTGCAGGAGCGAGTCATCACGGACTTCCTGCACGACCCAGCGGTACCCGCGGCGCTTGACCTCAGCACGGTCGACCCCTCGCTGCTTGCGAATGCTCCTGACCGGCTGCTGGCCCTGGCGGCTGACATGGTGTTGTGGGGCGACTGGGTTCGCGGCGGCGAGTACCTGGACCTGCTTGAGCGAACCCAGCCCGAGATCTCGCCCGACTCCAAGATGGCGGCCAGGCTCGCAGCCGTGCGATCAGGGCGTCACGCGCTCACTGGTGAGGTGGACGAGGCAGTGCGTCAGGCGCTCGCCGCGCGCAGCATCGAACAGCGGACGCTACTCAGGGACGAGTGGAATACGGTGGTGCCGGTCGTCCTACTGCGGGCCTACACCTGGCTGGAAGACTTCGAGGCGGTCGACCGTGAGGTGACCGCGGCCCTGGCGATGCCCTCGCTAGCCGAGCCGGTCAAGCTGGTGCTGGTGCGCGGGGCGCAGGCGCTCGCATGGTTCGGGGCCGGCCGCCTGGCCGAGGCCGCGGATGCCGCCAGCGCCGCTGATGCCAACGCGAGGCGGCTGGGGTTCGATCATCATCCCTTCGCAGTGGATTACCTGCGTGCTCTCGCAGGCGCCGCGCTCGAGCGGCGGGACTTCGACGCCGCGGAGCGGCTCACCGAGCAGACGCTGTCGATATCTGAGCATTACCGGCCCGCTTTTGAATACCTCGCCCTGCTCGACCGGGCCGAGATCTGGGCCGCCCGCGGGCAGATCCGTGAGGCGCTGGCCACCGTCGAGGCGGCCCGCGCCGTCCTGGCCGGAACGACGCCCTCGCACCTGGCCCGGGCCGATGAGCTGGAGGCCCTGCTGCGGCTTGCGCTCGGTGACCTGCGCACCCCGGTCGAGCTGGCGAGCGGCCTGCCCGCGGCCCGGTGCGGACTGTTGCTGGCCCGGGTCGCGCTCGCCGCGAACGACCACGAGGCCGCGCTCGGCCACCTGGACGCCTCGCGGCTGGGGAACTTGACGCCGCGGGCCGCCCTGACGCGCCAGATACTGCTAGCCGCGGCCGCGATCCAGCGCGGCGATCCCCGCGCCGCGGGCATCGTGGGCGGCGTGCTCCAGACAGCCCGCCGCCAGGGCTACCTCCACACGATCGTCACGACCGCGCCCGAGGTGACGCGTTACCTGGTCGAGCACTCCGCGCAGGTGCAGCCGGAGCCGTTCCTGGAACGGATCATCGCCGTGGCCATGGAGGTACGCGCCGCGCAGACCGGGGCCGCACCATCCGATCGTCTTATCGCCCAGCCGCTGACCCCTGCCGAGCTACGGGTCCTGAAGCTGCTGCCGACTACCACGTACCTTCAGATCGCGGTCACCCTATACGTTTCCCACAACACGGTGAAGACCCACCTCCGGTCGATCTTCCAGAAGCTGAGAGTGTCATCGCGCGCGGAGGCGATCGAGCGAGCCGTGGATCTCCACCTGCTCTAAGCCCGTCCTGCCTGGGAGGGAACAGGAACTCGGTACCCTGAAGAGCCGGTGGCGGCCCTCGGCCCGGACGCCTCGACCTGCTGCATGGTCCTCTCGACCTGCCGCATGGCACTAAGGTTTCCGGGTCCACCCCGGCTCCGCCTCGACCCGGTCGATGCGCCGCCGCAGCGGGTTGCGGTCCCAGCCGAGCATCCTGGAGCGGTGCATCCGCTCTATCATCGGGCTGCGGCGCGGGGCTCGTTGTCTCGGTACCGGATCAGGTCTGGGGCCGTGCCACGGCATCGGCATCATGGCGCCACCGGAATTCGCCGGCGCTCCTAGTCCGGCCACGCGGTGCCTAGGCTGGCCAGCGCATTCCCCTGCTGAGCTGAGCTTGCTAACCAGGTATCATATTGCGAGAATGGATCTGGTCGTGCTGCTCTAGATCCCGGCGGCTATGCGAACTACTGGGCTGGGGTGTGAGTGAGCCGCGAAGACCGGCGGGTGGCGGCCGACAGCCGATCGGCCGGCCTATCGGGGGTCGTTCCCGTAGGACAGGGATTGCGTCATGACGGCGATCCAGGCCGGGGCCCTGACATCGAGGATGCCGGGACCCTGGTAGTTTCCGCGTCGGCCGTGGGCGAGACGGCGGGGGACGGCGCGGCGCGGCGCTCGGCGGCAGGGCGGGGAGCCCCGCACGCCGCGCGGTTCGCGCTGGCGAAGTTCCGCCCTACGACGCTGCCCGCCACGCTGCTGGCCAGGCCGGCGCTCCTTGGACGGCTGGAGGCGGGAGCCAGCCAGCGTCTGACGGTGGTGGTGGGATCGGCTGGGGCCGGCAAGAGCGTGCTGTTGTCGAGCTGGGCGGACGCGCGGCATGGCGGGGTGACGTCCTGGCTTTCGTGCGATGAGGCCGACGCGGACCCAGTCCGTTTCTGGGCGGGGTTCATCGAGGCTCCCCAGGCCGGGGCGCCGGGGTTCGGCGCCGATGCGGCTGAGCTGCTCGCGGTGGACGGCGTGATGTCCGCCGATGTGACCGCGTCGATCGCGAACGACGCCGCGAGGCTGCCCGCCGGGTCGGTGATCGTTGTCGACGACTTCCAGGCGGCGGCGGCGGCCGGCCGGAGCATGACTGATCTGGTGGAGCGCTGGCCGGCCAGGAGCGCGCAGCTGGTGCTGGCCAGCCGCATCGACCCGCCGGTGCGGCTGCACCGGCTGCGGCTGTCCGGTGAGCTGTGCGAGCTTCGCGATGGCGACCTGTACCTGTCGCTGGCCGAGAGCGGCGCCCTGCTCGAGAACTTCGGTGTCCGGGTCGCTCCTGGTGAGCTCGCCCTGTTGCACGAGCGAAGTGAGGGGTGGGTCGCGGCGCTGCAGATGGCCGCGTTGACGCTCCGCAGGACCAAGGATCCGGTCCAGGTTGCGCGTGCGCTTGATGTCCGCGGCCATGCGATCGTCGAGTATTTCATCGGTGAGGTCCTCGAGCAGCAGCCACCTGAGGTGGCGGCCTTCATGCTGGAGACTTCTGTGCTGGACGAGCTGACCGCTGATGCCTGCGCCGCGGTAACCGGCAGGGGAGACGCGGCGGCGCTGCTGCGCGGCATCGAGGCGGCCAACCTGTTCATCGTGGCCCTTGATGATGACCGGACGAGTTACCGGTATCACCATCTGGTCCGCGAGGTGCTGCGCGCGCAGTTGCGTGCCACCGATCGCAGCGGAGAGCTCACGCTGCAGCTCCGGGTAGCGGAGTGGCTGGAGTCCACGGGCGACACGCGGGGAGCGACCCGCTATTTCCTCGCGGCCGGGCAGGCTGACCGGGCCCTGGGCTTGCTGCAGGACCGGGTGGCGGCCGACTTGTTTCATGATCCGGCCGCGCCGGCGGCGCTGGACCTCAGCACGGTTGACCCGTCGCTGCTGACGGGGGTTCCTGAACGGCTGCTGGCCCTTGCCGCTGACCTGCTGCTGTGGGGTGACCCGGTTCGCGGCGGTCAGTACCTGGACTTGCTGGAACGCTCCCAGCCAGTGATCCCGCCGGACTCGCGGCTGGCGTCGCGGCTTGCCGTGTTGCGGTCGTTGCGCTGCACCCTGTCCGGTGAGGCGACCGAGGCGGTGCGCTATGGCCTTGCGGCGCGGGGTATCGAAGAGCGGACCCTGCTCGGGGATGAGTGGGGTTTTGGCGTGCCGCTGCTCCTGCTACGGGCCTACACCTGGCTGGAGGACTTCGAGGCGGTCGACCGCGAGGCGGCCGTGGCGCAGGCGATGCCCTCGGCCGCCGAGCCGGCCAGGCTGGTGGATGTGCGGGGCGCGCAGGCGCTTGCGTGGTTCGAAGCCGGCCGCCTGGCCGATGCCGCCGATGCCGCCAGGGCCGCCGATGCCGACGCACGACGGCTGGGATTCGAGCAGCATCCCTTCGCAGTGGATTACCTGCGCGTTCTGGCGGGCGGCGCGCTGGAGCAGCGCGATTTCGGCGCGGCGGAGCATCTCACCGAGCGGGCGCTGTCGATATCTGAGCGCTTCCGGCCCGTCTTTGAGTTCCTCGCCCTGCTCGACCGGGCCGGGATCTGGGCCGCCCGCGGGCAGATCCGCGAGGCGCTGGCCACCGTGGATGGGGCGCGCCTCGTCCTGGCCGGGACGAAATCCGTGCTGCTGGCGCGGGCCGACGAGCTAGAGGCACAGCTGCGCCTGGCGCTCGGTGACCTGCGCTCGGCCACCGGACTGGCGGGCGGGCTTCCCGCCACCCGGCGCGGCCTGCTGCTGGCCCGGGTCGCGCTCGCCGCCGGCGATCACGCCGCCGCCGCGGAACACCTGGACGCGCTGTCGCCGGGGGATCTGACGCCGCGAGCCGCGCTGGTACGCCAGGTACTCCTGGCCGCCGCCGCGATCGAGCGCGGCGACCCTGAGGCGGCTGGCATCGTGGGCGGTGTGCTCCAGGCAGCACGTCACGAAGGCTTCCTCAACACGATCGTGACGACCGCGCCCCAGGTGACGCGCTACCTCGTCGAGCATTCGAGCCACGCGCGGGCCGACCCGTTCCTGAAGCGGATCATCGCCGCGGCCCTGGAGGTCCGCGCTACGCAGCCCGGACGATCCGGTCGCATTCTCAACGCGCCGCTGACCGACGCGGAGCTGCGGGTCCTGAAACTGCTGCCGACCACCAGCCCCGCACAGATGGCCGCTGCTCTTTACATCTCCCTCAACACGGTGAAGACTCACCTGCGGTCGATCTACCAGAAGCTGGGAGCGTCTTCACGCTCGGAAGCGATCGAGCGAGCCATGGAACTGCGGCTGCTCTGACAGCAGCCCGGTATCGGCAGTGCCGAGCCATCTGCCCCGCAACCGGTCGAGGTTCCTCATCGAGTCCGCGGTCGCGCGCCCCGGTGGTGATTCCGCTGGCCGCCGTCAGCAATCGCGGCAGCGAGTGCTGACGAAACCGGTCTGCGGGATCACCCTGAAAAGATGATGCAGCCAGCCTCTGCTCGGCGCAGATTCGGTTGCAGGGACAACGCAGCAACGGTCGGCAAGCTGTCCACCCGAAATGCGGGTTGACGACCTGCCTTGTATAGCGGACCGGCGGAGCTATCCGCGCGGGCACTAGCCGGTGGTGTTACGCTGCGGTACCGGAGGGAATTGTCATGACTGCGACGGCTGATCGTGTAGCGGCGAGGAAATCTGGTGGCGGAGCGGCCAGGAAATCAAGTACGCCAGGTACGGGGGCTTCAGCTCGCAGGCCGGCGCGGGCCGCGGCGGTGGAGCAGCTGAGCCGCGCGGACCGGGCGGCACGGGGGAAGGATGCCAGGGCGGTGGCCCCGCTGGGCTCCCATGCCGAGTTCTCGCCCCGCCGGGGGCGGGATCCGGTCGGGCTGCTGCTGGGCCAGGCGGCGTCGCGGGTGCCGGAGCTGGTGCCGGTGCGGCACGGGCGGATGCTGGTGTCCCCGTTCACGTTCTACCGGGGCGCGGCGCTGCCGATGGCGGCGGACCTGGCCGGTACGCCTGCCTCGGGGCTGCGGGTGCAGTTGTGCGGGGACGCGCACCTGTCGAATTTCGGCGCGTTCGCCTCGCCGGAGCGGCGGCTGGTCTTCGACGTCAACGACTTCGACGAGACCCTGCCCGGCCCGTTCGAGTGGGACGTCAAACGGCTGGCCGCCAGCCTGGCCGTGGCCGGGCGGGACAACGGCTTCCCCGCCAAGGCCCGCCGCAAGATCGCTCTCGCGGCGGCCGAGGGCTACCGCGCCGCGATGCGCGGGTTCGCCGGGCAGCCCTTCCTGGACGTCTGGTATGCGCACCTGGACATCGAGCCGGCGCTGAGCGAGTTCCGGTCCCAGGTCCCGGCGAAAAAGCTCAGGGAGTTCGAGAAGCTGCTGGCCAAGGCCCACACCCGGGACAGCACCCAGGCGCTGGCCAAGCTCACCACCGTCGCCGACGGCAAGCGGCGGATCATCAGCGACCCGCCGACCATCGTCCCGGTCGAGGAGGTCTTCAGCGGCGTGCAGGCCGACGCGATTTACGAGCAGATCCGCGCCGTGCTCGGCAAGTACCGGCGCACCCTGCAATCCGACCGGCGGCACCTGCTCGGCGAGTTCACCCTGGTCCAGGTGGCCCGCAAGGTCGTCGGGGTCGGCAGCGTCGGCACCCGCGCCTGGGTCCTGCTGATGGATGCCGCCGACGGGGTCGAACCGCTGTTCCTGCAAGCCAAGGAAGCCCAGGTCTCGGTCCTGGCGGAGTACGCCGGGCGCAGCCAGTACGCCAACCAGGGCGAGCGCGTGGTCGCCGGGCAGCGCCTGCAGCAGGCCCAGAGCGATATCTTCCTCGGCTGGACCCGCGTCACCAACCCCGACGACGGAGTGGACCGCGATTTCTATGTCCGGCAGCTGCGGGACTGGAAGTTCTCCGTGCCGATCGAGGTGATGCTGCCGCCCGGCATGACGGTCTACGCCCGGCTGTGCGGGTGGACCCTGGCCCGGGCGCACGCCCGCTCCGGCGACCGGATCGCGCTGGCCGCCTACCTCGGCGGGTCGGACAGGTTCGACCAGGCCATCGCCGACTTCGCCGAAACCTACGCCGACCAGAACGAGCTCGACTACGCCGCGCTCCAGGCCGCCGTCAAAGACGGCAAAGCCGAAGCCACCGCCGAAATCTGACACGGCAGCCCGCCCCGGGAAGCCTCACAACGGCACTGCGCAACGGCCGCGACGCCCCCTGTCCTGGCCGGAGTGTCAGGAAGCGGCCGCACCAGCCATCACTCAAACGGAGATCGGCAATGTCCGCACTGCTCTGGACGGTCGCGATCGTCTGGCTGGTGGCGCTGGCGTTCTGGCCCGCACGCGTAGCCCGCCATAAGGGCCACAGCTGGCTGCTGTTCTTCATCTTCAGCTTGCTCCTTTTCTTCCCTGCGCTGATCACGGCGTACCGCGTCCGGGACAGGCGCTCCCTCGCAGGCAGCACCGCCTAGACCCAGCCGCCAAGGCTATGCCGGTCAAGGCGAGTCAATCGCCGGCTGGCTGACTGAGCCAGCCGGCGATTGCTCTCCTTTTGCGGTCCAGGCGCGACCCCGCGCTTCTACAGCCATTGTCAGCGCTGCGTTACTAAGATCGGCACGCCGTTAAGAGGGGCCGCCAGGCAAGGCTGCCCGGCCAATGTCGAAGGGACGGCATGCTGGCTGCGGCTGGGTACCGGTCCCGGCTGGATCACACCTCGCCGGAGGCGAGTAGCCCGATTTCGACGAGGTCGAGGGGGTGGACCCACTCGTCGCTGACAGCGACCCCGCCCGCCCTCGCGATGGCTGCGCGCAGCGGCACGGCCCAGACGTGCTCGATCAGCGCGATAGCTGCCGCGTTGCCGGGCTCGATGGCGTCCGCGACGTTCCACACCTGGGATTCGTCGATCAGGTGACCGTCGGACCCGGCCTGCCTCCCGGCGATGGCTCCAGCCTCTATGGCGGCATCGCCGCCGACCCCGAGGCCGAGCAGGGCACCGACGGTGGCGCCCAGGCCTTCCGCCTCCTCGATCGACAGGTCGCTCCACTGCAGGACGGCCAGGCTGCCGTCCAGGTTCTTCTGGACGGCGAGGGCGTCGATCAGGCGGATCACTTCGTTTTCCCGGAGCCGCTTGAGCTCCTCAAGGATCTCCCCGGAGAAGTCCGGTTTGTCGAAACTGATGACTAGCAGCTGTACAGGTCCGATGGGCATGCTCAAACTCCAAACGTGTCGCCGGGCAGGCAGCCCGGGCTCGGGATGGGAGGCGGCGTGGTCAGGAGCCGAGAATCTTCTGCTTCTGCGTGTCGAATTCCTCCTGCGTCAGGGCACCGGCGTCGAGGAGCCCCTTGAGCTTCATCAGGTCGTCGTAGGGGTCCTGAGCCGGGGCTGCGGCCGCGGCCGGCGCCTCATCCTGGACGGGCGGGGGCGGCGCAGCGGCGGCCGCGTCCTGCTGCTGGGCGGCCTCGGCCTCGCCCCTGGCCGCGCCGCGGCGGGACGCCACCGCGGCCGTGGTGCCTAGGACCGCTGCGCGTCGCAACATGCGTGGCATCGTGATCTCCTTTGATTGGTGTGACTTTTGCTAGGGACTTTTGGTTAGGTTTCCCTAGTGCGGGACGGGGCGGCCCACTGGGTCGTCGGGACCGGAGGCGGGCGATGTTTCGTCGGGCCGGACAGGCTTGATCCGCTGGAGGTAGACCTCGTAGGCGGCGAGGATCACGCCGATGATGACGAAGCTGAGCCACGATACGGGCACGATCAGGAGCAGGATCCCGGCGGCGACGGCGCCTGCCAGCTGAAGACCAGCCGCATGAGAAGCCATCCGGCCGACTACGCCTTCGTGGTCACCGCCCCGCGCCCCCGCGATGCTGTGCCCGGTCCGCCTCATCCACGAGCGGAAGGCCACGGCCCACCGGTACGGCCCGGCCAGCACGGCGAGGACCAGTACGACCAGGGCCACGCCCAGGACCCACGCGGTCAAGACGAAGAACCCGTTCAGCAGGTAACCGAAAACGGTCTGCGCGAGCTGAGGGTTATGCGCATCGCCGGCCAGCACGCCTTGCTCGTGCAGGACACCGCGCCGTTCCACGATCATCAGCAGCGATACGCCCACCGCCAGCTGGAGCACGGTTCTGCGGCGATTCACCGACAGCCACAGGCTCAGGGCGATGAGGGCGATCGCGACCAGGGGCAGGATATAAGTCAGCCCGTCGAAGGCCTTCACTCCCTGCCGCACGGTGGCCAGGTCGCTGGACCGGACCAGGGTGATCTCGCCGAAGTTGCTTGGCAGCTGGACTCCCAGCGCCTTGGACAGCTTGTTCACCGCCTGCTGGGGCGGGTCGGCGCTGGTGATGGTGGGCAGGGTCACGTTCTTGCCGGTCAGGTCGGAGGCCAGGCCCGACACCTTCCCCAGCGCCTGGTTGATGAGGGGCACAGTGTTGAGGACGACGTAGCCGTTAGAGGTGGAAAGAGCCGCGTTCTGCTGACCGCGCAGCACCGCCACCAGGTCATGGTGCATGAAGGTCAGCGCCGCGATCCAGGCGTCCTGGAATTTCGGGTTGGCCAGCACGGTGGTCAGCTCGCCGGCGACGTAGCCCTTGGTGGCACTGGCGATCGGGGCCGCCGCGAAACTGACCTTGGGAGGCAGCGAGGCTTTCAAGCGGGCCTGGAGATCGAGCTCAGTAAAGAGCTGGTCGGTGGCGCGCGTCGCCACCGCGGAGGCCACGGCCGGATCCTTGAAGACAGGCGACACCGTGCCGACGAACGTGCCCGTGTTGAGCAGCGTCCGGTGCGCCCACACCACCGTCGTGGACAGCAGCACCAGCAGGCAGGAAAGCGCGACCAGCACGGCGACGACACTTCTGCGGACGCGCCGCCGGCGTGGCTTCGTGATTCGTTCTTGCCCGCCGTCGGGAGCGTCGCGCTCAGCCTGGATACGGGCGAGATCTGCCTCACCGGAAGGATTTTCTTCGCGAGGCTGGACCGGGGCTGTCATCATCATTCCGTTCGCCGGCCCGAGCTGAGCTGCCGCGGCGCGGAAATCTCGCGGGCCTTCCCTCAACCTAGGTGGACCGTCGCCGCGGCAGCATCATCTCCTACGGGTGATACGGCAGTCCGCGATGCGGCATTTATCGGACAATAAGGTCTATAACCTCCCAAAGCCGACCTACGCGTTGCCGTAGCCTTTGGTGCGCGCTTGCACCTCCTTCGATTTCCAGCGCCTCACGGCGCACTTCCGGGAGTCACAGATCCACCTACCGCGGGTTCGGAGGAGGACGCCCGCACTCCGCCCGCATACCGGCTGCCGGAAACGGCACTCGACGCTGAGGCAAATGGCCGGGAAACAAAGCTTCACCAGGCACTCTCCAGCTCGGCTGGACATTTCGCCGCGCAGTGCCTGCGTGTATCGTCTGGTGGGAACAAGCAAATATGCTGCTCCAGACCCCGGCAGCGCAGGAATTACTTGCTGGTGGTGAGTTGAGTGAGCAGTCCTGGTGACCCTGACCCTGTGATCGGCACCGGACCTGGTGTCCGCTTGGCCGCCGTCCCTGCGCCGAGCCTGTACGGTCGCCGTGACCCGTGGCTGCGCATGGGGTCTATGGTCGGGATGACCTTCCCGGCTGCCGGGCAGCCCGGCCACGGCAGGACGGCCTTCGTGCGGCGCCAGCCGGTCCGCATCGTGGACGGCCGGGTCGAAGGCGGCTACACCTGCGTGTTCGAGTTCATCTGCCCGGGCTGCGGCGATAATCCGTACGTGGATTACTCCGAGGTCCCGTCGTGGCTTCAGTGGCTTCGCGGGCCGCGCACGCTAGAGGCGGCCCTGGAGGCGTATGACAAGCACCTCGGGCCGCTTTCTGGCCCGAATGGCGACAGCGCCGGAAGCTGAGGTCCTGGCTACGCGGAAGCCAGGCAGGGGGGAACTCGATGGTCACTGTTCATGAGGTGACAGCGGGCCTGCGCCACACCCAAGATGCCCGCAGGCCCGGCGTCACCGGGGCGCAGACCTGGCGGGCGTGGCTGCCCCAGCCGGTGCTGCGGCACCGCGACGGCCACGTGCTGGCCGGCGTGGGACAGCGTCAAGCCTGACCGGCAACTCCTGGCCCTGACGGCCGAGGGCCATTCCAACACCGCCATCGCCCAGCGGCTGGTGATCTCCGCCAGCGCGGTGGAAAACACATCAGCAGCATCTTCGCCAAGCTTGGCCTGCCGCCCGACGACGCAGCACCGGCGGGTGCTCGCCGTTCTCGCCTACCTCAGGACCTGATGTGCCAGCGAACTGAACTGGGCGATCTGCGCCCGCAGCGACGGTGCCGATGAGTGGTTGAGAGCCGCTCACCGCCGGGTCGCGATGCGGCTGCGGCTGGTGCTGGCCGCGCCCGTGGGAGAGGTCATCGAGGTCGAAGGCGGCCTCAAGATCTTCGCCGGCCCGCGCACCGACTCGTTCTTCAACTTCATTAACTTCCCTATCGCGGTGGCAGCCGCCCTGGCCGACGGCACCTTCCCGGACCTGGCGGCCCTGTTCCCCCCCACCGACACCTTCCTGAACAACACCGTCAGGTCCGTCCTGATCGAGGCACCCGCCGAAGTCACCGGCCTGCGGCGGCTGAACTACTGGGCCACCACCGCGATCTACGACCAGGGGCATGGCTGGGTCCAGCTCCAGCGCGCTGGAGGACCCAACGGCACCACCTTCTGGAACTTCGTCGAAGGACCCGCCGGGATCAACATCAACGCCACCGTCCCGGGCGACGACCTCGCGGGCCGGCCCGCCCACCCCGACACCGACCCCGCCACCGGGGTCTGGGGCCAGGTCAGGGACCAGACCGCCGCGGTCGTCGCGGCCGGCGGAACCTACCACCAGGGGATCCACGGCCGGCCCACCGCGCTGGCCTACGGCGCGTACGCGGCAGACATATTCCTCCCCATGGTCATCCCGTTCATCCCCGGCACCAACGTCCTGTGGGACCCCTGGCAGGGCAGCCACAACGGCAAGGGCCTGACCGAAGACGCGTTCGACAACGCCACCAAAGTAGTCCTCAACCAGGACTTCGTCTCCGGCCTTACTCAGCCCTCGAAGCTCCTCGACTACTTCCCCTACCTCTCCCCGCCGCCGGAAAGCTGACCCGCCCGCGGGAACACCGCACCAAGGCAGATCCGGCCTTCAGACCTGAGGCCGGACAGGGCAGGCGGCCAGCGGCGACGGCACGCGGGCCGGCGCTGCCTCCAGCACCGGCCGGACCAAGCCGACGATCGTGCTGGAGCCCGGCGCCTTCGCGGACGCCTCCAGTTGGAGCGGTGTCATCCAGCGCCTCCAGGACGACGGTTACACCGTCTACGCCCCGCCCGACCCGCTGCGCGGCGTTGCCTACGACCGCCAGACCCTGGCCGGCTTCCTCGCCACCATTCACGGACCCGTCGTCCTGGCGGGGCATTCCTACGGCGGAGTAGTCATCACCAACGCCGCCACCGGCGGCAAGAACGTGAAGGCACTGGTCTATGTCGACGGATACATACCTGCCCAGGGCGAGACTGCCTTCGGGCTGACCACCGCCCAGCCCGGATCCTGCCTCAACGCAGACCCCGCAACGGTCTTCAACCTCGTCTCCTATCCGGGAGCCTCGAGCGGCGACTCCGACGCCTACCTCAAGGTGGCGCCCGACGGGACCTACCCCGGGTTCGCCGACTGCCTCGCCAACGGCGTGCCAGCCGGCCAGGCCGCGATCCTGGCCGCTACCCAGCGACCTATAGCTTTCAGCGCCTTTTCGGAACCCTCCGGGCCGCCCGCCTGGAAGACCATCCCGTCCTGGGCCGTGATCGGCACCGCTGACCACGCCATCCCGCCCGCCGAACTGCTGTTCATGGCCCACCGTGCGCACGCCCACATCACCGAAATCAACGCCGGGCACCTGTCCCTGATTACCAACCCTGGCACTGTGGCCCGTGTCATTATCGACGCCGCCGACGCCACCACGGGCTGAACGGCAACGATGCCAGCACGGCGGGGCGTGCTCGCTGAGGTGACCCGCCAGATCCGCCCGGACTGGACCTGGCCGCTGCCGGCCTGCGCGAGAACTGGGCGGCCGGCGACCACTCGATGCACCCGTACCAGCAAGCCGGCCACATGCAGACCGTAACATCCCTGTCCGTTCGGAAAAATTGAAATTCTTTTTACCGAACGGACGGTGGTTCCACTTCCACAGCACCAGGGCACCCCTTCGGTCCCGTAGATGTGGCGGTGCCCGGAGCCAGGACGGCGAATTCCTGCCGTCCGCAGCATCAGTCCACCCCAGCACCGGACGGGGGTCGGCCGGCTGGTCACCGGTACCCGCGTGCGCCCGGGCCGACCCGCAGACCAGGGCACGGGCCAGGGTCGGTACGGGGGCGAGTGCCCTTCGGCGCACGCGACTATGGAAGCCAGGACCCCCAGCCCTCCCGGCCATTACCGGCCCGGGGCCATGTCGGCGATAGACACATTATTGGAAATGGGCGACGGCAATGAGTACCGCCAAGCAGGCAATGGAGAACGTGGGATACGTGCGCAGGCTGCTCGAGGAAAAGCAGGCTGGATTCGCCGCGTCCGTGGAATTGGCCGTGTCTTTTATCCACCGTCAGATCGAGCAGCCGGAGGAAACGATGGAAATGACGCTGCCGCCTGGACGCCACGAGACCATCGAGAAGCAGGACCCGGTGCACGAGTGGCGCGTGGCCCGGCTGGCGCGCCTGGGCATCCCCTCGCCGGTAGCCGAAGCTGTCGCCGGCCATGTCGACTGGCACCAGATAGCGGCGCTGGCGCAGCGGGGCTGCCCGCCACGGCTCGCACTCCGCATCCTCCGCTGATCCAGGCCGGTGACTGAAATGAATGCCCTACCAAATAGCATTCCCGCCCGCGGCGCCGCGGCGCCGCGGCGAGCGCATCCAGGTCACCTCGCATCGGGCAGCTGCTACGGCAGTCGTTCGCGGCGGTGACCGCCCGGCAGCGAGCCAGGCTGATCGCGATGTACGGGGGTGATCGCGGGCCTGCACGTGGCCGGGTTTGTCATCTTGTTCATGTTCGTGGTGCCCTCGCATTACAAGGGCTTGCGCGCTTGCGGGATGAGCCTCGGCTTTCATTGTCCAAGTGAGTGGTTCTCTGCCTGGTCCGCGAGCGGCCGACGCGCGGTTTCGCGGCTGCGGCGGGTTCCGGTCAGCCCCGATCAGCTGACACCGACTGACAGCAACGGTAGCGGCCTCACCATGGCCTCCTTGAGGAGCGGCCTCCAGCGTGGACCGGGTCGCCGGATGATCCCGATGCAGCCGGTGCCGTCAATGCGATGACCCGTGCCATCTGGGCAGCAAGTGCCGCTGCAAGCCGCGAAAATCGCCGCTGACAGCTTCTCCCATGGAGCGGTCACCACCGGACGTGACCAGCGGGTGCGTCATCTCAGTGGCCGATGAGCCCGACGGTGATGTGCTGCGTTGCCCGGCCTAGTGCCAGGCTGTAGGAGGCGGCGAAGGGCGCCGTCACCGCCTAGGACCGCGACGATGATCAGTGCGTTGTGGTACGGGGCCGCACCAGGACTTTCGGCTTGCCGGATGCTGGCTGGACGGAGCCTGGGCCGCTGGTCGCGGCTGCCCGGGCGGCGCCAGCGGATGCAAGCACACGGCGGGTAGGAAAGGGAGGGCCGAGCCGGTGGAGGTCATCTCCTGGAACGTCAACTCAGTCCGCGCCCGGCTCCCCCGGGTGGCCGCGTTGCTGGCCCGCCGCCAGCCCGACTTGGTATGCCTGCAGGAGATCAAGGTCAGCTCGCAGGATTTCCCTGCCGCCGAGTTCGCCGCCCTCGGCTATGCGTCTGCGGTGCATGGTCAGCAGGGCCGTAACGGAGTCGCCATGCTGGCCCGCGCCGCGCTGGCCGATGTGGCCCGTGGTTTCGATGCCGATCCCGCGCCCGGCCAGGCCCGGGTGCTGTCGGCCACCGTGGCCGGCCTGCGGGTCATGTCGGTGTACGTCGTCAACGGCCAGGCCGTGGGCACCCCCGACTACGCGCTCAAGCTGCGCTGGCTGAGCGCGTTCACGAGCTGGCTGGAAGCTACCCAGCGGCCAGGTGATCCGCTGCTGCTGGTCGGCGACTTCAACATCGCACCCGACGACCGTGATGTGTACGATCCGGACGGCTGGCGAGGGCGGAACCTGTGCAGCGAGCCCGAACGCGAGCGCCTCGCCGCGCTGCTGAGCTGGGGTCTGACGGACCTGGCCCGTGCCCGCAACCCCGGCCGCGGGCCCGGGCCCTTCACGTTCTGGGACTACCGGCAGGGCGCCTTCCACCGCGGCTGGGGCCTGCGGATCGACCTGGCTCTGGGCACCGCGCCGGTCGCCGCGCGCTGCACCGCCGCAGTGGTCGACCGGGACGAGCGGAAACCGACCGCGGGCGAGGGCAAGCCGAGCGACCACGCGCCGCTGATCATCACTCTGGCACCGGCCTGAACCTGGGGGCGGCGAAGCGCGGCAAGCGAGGTCACCGCCGGGCCTGCGGATAATTGAGCAAGTCAGCGGCTACCTACCGGACGGCGGAACCGGGGAAGCGCTGCCGGGCGAGCCGGATGGCTGTGCCGGAGATGTCGAAGCTGGTGGTGTCGAAGCCAAGGGAGGCGACGTATTCGGCGTCGGCGCCCAGGCCGCAGCCAATCACCACCGCCCGCTGGGCGGCGTCCGTTGCCTCGTGCTCAGGCTGCCTGTGACTGGCGCACATGACCTACCTCCCTGGTCCAACCGGACCTCCTGGAGTACCCGCGGGTTGCCGCCTCGGCGGTCAGCCCGGGCCCGCGTCGATTACCTCGCGCACCCCGGCCTTGGTAGGTTGCCTGCCGAAATCGGTGACGATCCAGCTCGCACCGGCCCGCACCCATGGTTCCGTGTCGTCGCCCGGCGGGATGTCCACGACAACATCGAAGGGATGATCTGCCCGGCGTGATTCGCGGATCTCGCCAGTCAGTTCAGCTAGCGCCTCCGGGCCTGGCAGGCCGATGGGGAACACGCCTTCCCACCGCAGCGCCCGTCGTACCGGCCGCCGGTGCGGCCAGACCGCGGCTACCCACACGGGGATCCTCGGCTGCTGCACCGGGACTGGCTGGAACTCCCCGGCCCAGTACCTGACCAGATCATCGAGACCTTGATCGAGCAGCCGAGCCCGCTCTACTGGATCCATGACCTCCCCGAACGGTTCAAGTTCGCCGTTCTGCGCACCGCCGAGGCCAACCCCGAGCGTAAGACGGCCCGAACTCAGCAGATCCAGGGTGACGGTCTCCCTGGCCACCTTATGCACGCGCCGCCGCGCTAGCGGGGTGATCAGCGGCCCGATCCGCAGACTGCTCGTGGCGCACGCAACCGCCGCGAGTGCCACCCACGGATCGGCCACGGCCCGCACCGGCGCGCGGTACACGATGTGGTCCCAGACAAAGAAGCCGTCCCAGCCCCGCTCCTCTGCAGCGACCGCGAGCTCGGCCAGGACCCGTGGGTCGGCCAGCTCGCCAAACGGTGCCACGTAGACTGCGCGCTTCACGCGCCTGAGTCTATTGCCGTCGGCTGTTGCCCTTTGGCCCGTCGTAAATCGTCGGCTGCACCTTGAACTTTCCCGCCTTGACCCGGACAGAGGTGATCATGCCCCGGTCGCCAACGATGACCATCCGCGCAATGTGGAAGTTGTTTCTTGTCGTCCGACCCGCGGCTGCCTGTTCCAGTCGTGGTGTGAGTGCCGCGCCCAGCAAGGTTGCAAAAGTAATGTGATGGTACGGTCCAGGCGTTGCGGCCGTGGAACGGTTCGTGGCACGGCACGTCAGATAATCCCGGCGCAGCCACCGCCGCAGCCATGGCCAAGACGCGTCGCGGTGTTACGCAGGTCGAACCGCGCCGCGAGCAGCTGACTCGCGGTGTAGTGCCGCAGCCCCTTGATATTGAGCTTGACGCCGGCCTGCTCGGTCCACGAACCGGTCCACGAATTCGGGCATGTGCGAGGCCACCGTAACTACGTAGCGTCATCATTAGCCGTTGGCGTCGCGCCGTCGGTTTGCTCGCTACTCGTCGTACTATGACCCCATGGTCGCCCAGCCCGTTGAGCATTACGAGGACCCGCTGGACCCGCAGCGGATCCTGCGGGAGCTGCCCGGCCAGGAGCGCGCGAACTTCCTGGCTGCCTACCGTGAAGCTCTGGACGGTGCACGAGATCCGGCCGGATGGGGAAACCTGCGACGCGTCTTGCGGCTCTGGAGCGGCATGGCGGTCGCCATGAATCGCCCTGGCTTCTACGAAGCGCAAGAGGCCGCGCTGGCCGGGACTGGCGGCGGGATGCTCCTGGAGGACTACATCGAGATGCGCCGCACCCAGGCGTGAGCTACCAGCCTTATCTGGAGTCCGGTGCACTCCGGCAGATGCACGGCCTCCCAGAGCAAGCGTTCGACATGCTCGTGACGCTGCTGGCAAGGATCTGCGACGACCCGTACGACCCGGTGTTCAGCGCGTCGACCGGAGTTTCGCGGCGGCGGGTCGCGGATGTCGGCGACTTCGGGTTCATCGTGTTTGTGATGGATGAAGCCGCTAGTCTGGTCCGCGTCTTCGATCTCGTGTGGACGGGCTAGCGGCGGCGAAGAGCTTCCTGGTCCGGTCGATGTCGTGCAGGCGCCATTGCCGCCCGCGCTGCGTGTGAACGGGTGACATCTCCGTGCTGGCCACGATCGCGCGCTATGACGCCGGCTCTAGTGAGGTGCCGGGCTCGCAGGCGTGGGTGATCGCTCAATACGGTATCCGGTTATCACGTGCGGGCTCGGAAGGGGCCCCGGCTGGGCACGATCTCGACTAGGCCGTCCTCGGCTAGGTGGCGCAGCGCCTTGGCGACGGTGTTGCGGGCCACGCCGCAGTGCTGAGCGAGGTCGGCCACGGCGGGCAGGCGCTCGCCCGGCTTCCATTCCCCCGGCGCGCAGCGCGGTCTCCAGGACCGTCATGGTCGGCTGCCTCAGCAGCCCGTCTGGACCGGTCAGCAACAGGCCCTGCTCCCGAGCCCAGGCCACCAGCTCCTCGGCGAGCTTCTCCTCCGCGGTCAGCTCCGGCCGCTTCTTCCTCGTCACGACCTTAAGTGTCCCGCTCATCACGGCATCTCTCCCGCTGAACACTCGCCTCAACGATCAGTGCCGGAAACACCGTTGTCAGGAAAGTCCCAGTCTTCGCTATCTGCCGATGAGTTTCCTGCACCGAGGATGTCTAGCTCTCCGATGACAGGAGGACATGATGGTCAAGGTTGAGACCGTAGGCGCCTGTACGATCCGGACGGGTGAGCGGGGGGCGCTGTGAGCGGCACCAAGGTGCTGGTGACGGGGGCGAGCATCGCGGGGCCGGCACTGGCCCACTGGCTGCGCCGGCGGGGCGCCGGGGTGACCGTGGTGGAGCGGGCACCCGAGCTGCGTCCCGGTGGGCAGGCGGTGGACGCACGCGGGGTGACCAGAGAGGTCATCAGGCGGATGGGGCTGGATGCGGCCGTGCGCGCGGGCCGCACCGAGACCGCTGGCGCGTACACCGTGGATGTGGACGGGAAGGTGCTGGAGACCTGCCGCGCGGACGACGATGGCGGCGACGGGTACATCTCGGAGATCGAGATCCTGCGCGGGGACCTGTCCCGGGTGCTCCACGACGACACCCAGGACGGTGTCGAGTACATCTTCGGCGACCGGATCGCCGAGCTCACCCAGGACGCGGACGGCGTCGACGTGACCTTCGCGGGCGGCGCCCGGCGGCGCTTCGACCTGGTGGTCGGGGCGGACGGGCTGCACTCGGCGCTGCGCGCGATGGTCTTCGGGCCGCACGAGCGGTTCGTCCGCCACCTCGGGCACGTGATGGCCTTCTACACTGTGCCCAACGAGTTCGGGCTTGACCGCTGGCTGATCGACTACCAGGAATCCGGGTCCGGACGCTCCGCCGGCCTGCGGCCCATCCAGGATGCCACCCGGGCGATGGCCATGTTCTCCTTCCCCGCGGCCGACCTCGACGTCGACTACCGCGATGTCGCGGCCCAGAAGCGCCTGCTGCGCGAGCGGATGGCCGGCCTTGGCTGGCTGGCCCCGCGCATCCTCGCGCACTTGGACCGCACCCCGGACTTCTACCTGGACCAGGTCGCCCAGGTGGTGATGGACCGCTGGTCGAGTGGACGGGTCGGACTGCTCGGGGACGCGGCGTTCAGCTCGTCGCCGCTGTCCGGGCAGGGCACCGGCCTGGCCCTGGTCGGTGCCTACCTGCTGGCCGGAGAGCTGGCCGCCGCCGGGTGGGACCCGGAGGCCGGGTTCGCCGGCTACGAGGGGCGGATGCGCTCGTTCGTCGAGGCCAACCAGGAGATCGGCCGGCTGCACGCGCGCGGCCGCGACGTCCCCGGGCCGGACGCCGAGCCAAGCCCGGACTTTAACGCCGAGTGGTTCACCGAGCTGATCGAGCGCGCGCTCAACGGCGCCGAGCTTCCCGACTACGCGGGAGTGCCGGACTCCGGGGCCCCGGCTGGACCGCCGATCACCTGGTCCGTACCGGCCAGGCCACCACCGGCCGGGTCATCATCGCCGCCGCCACCATCATGATCCTGGTGTTCAGCGCCTTCATCCTCTCCGGCCAGCAGACCATCGGCGAGATCGGCACCGGCCTGGCCGCCGCGGTCCTGCTCGACGCCTTCCTGCTGCGCACCGGGCTCGTCCCCGCCGTCATGCACCTGTCCGGCCGCGCCAACTGGTGGCTGCCGGGCTGGCTCGACCGCATCCTCCCGCACCTGTCCATCGAACCCGCCGCCCGGCCACCCGCCCTGCCCATGCCCGCACCCGCCAGCCAGGTCGCGCACAGCGGGGCAGCCCGGTAGTGGCCCGCCAGCCGGTCCGCCTGCCCAGTACCACCAACAGGGCCACGCTGCGGATCCGGGCACCCTCGCCGCCAAGTGACAGGCGTCGCGCGCGGCCGTGCGGCGACCGCATCCCGTGCTGGCAGCCGCGGGGGTGACCTGGCAGCTGGCGGTGCAAAGCAGACTAGCCTGCCCCGAGCATCGGGCGGAGCCAGTCCGGCAGGGACCGGCCCCCGGTCACCATCCCTGGGCCGGGCCGGTCCCGGGGAAAAGGTGCCCAGGTCCGCGGGAGGGCTAGCCGCCCGCAGGACCCTGAGCCACCGCACCGTCCCGGCAGTGTCGAGGAGGGACCACGGTTCACGGCCATACACCCTTGTCCCGGTGGACCAGCGGCACGTTCAGCTCCACGCTGAAGCTTGCGGATGGCCTCGGACAGCGCCGGCTGCGAGAGGTAGCACGCGGCCCTGGCCCGCGCGAAATGCCACTCGCGGGCGAGGGCCACGCGGTACTCAAGCTGGCGGAACAGCATGCCACACACCCAGGCAAGCCGGGGAACGGTCAATGCCTGCTGGCTGCTTCTCGCATCAGGTCGCTGTGGCGGGAAAGGCCGGTGGCGGGCCGCTGGGTCAGTATCTCGGTGACGTCCGCGTCGATCATCTCCTGGCCGGTGGCTATCGCGACCGAGACGCGGTGGTGGCCGTCCTTGACGAAGTGCAGGCCGCCGACGCGGTACACCTCGATCGGCGGGATCACCGTCCCGTCCCGTTCGGCGAGATCGAGTTGCTCCCAGCGCTGCCGGTCGCGGTCCGAGGCGGGCCGGAACTCGCGGTCGAAGGCGCGCGTCTCCTCGACGGTCCCGACCACCGTGTCCAGCCGGATGGCCCGCAGGCCCAGGTAGTACTCGCTGCGGAAGCCCAGCATGCCAACCACGTCGTCGAGCCGCAGCAGGCTGGTGTCGTCCGGTTCGCGGCGCAGCCAGCCTTCCAGCCGGTCCAGCGCGTGCCGCCGCCGGGCCCGGCCGAAATCGTCCTGCGCGTCCACCGACGGCACGCCGGTGTCGAGGTGCAGTGCCATGTTCGTCCTCCTGTTGATCGCGGGGGATCAGCCCTGCTTGGTCTCCCAGAAGATCTTGCTGATCTCCTCGATCTTGGCTAGCAGCTGGCCGGCGACGGCCGGGTCGGTGCTGCCCTTGGTTCCGGCCGACCCGGCTAGCTTGGTGGCCTCGTTGACCAGGGTGTGCAGCTGCGGGTACTTCTCGAAGTGCGGCGCCTTGAAGTAGTCGGTCCACAGCACCCACAGGTGGTGCTTGACCAGTTCGGAGCGCTGTTCCTTGATGATCAGGCAGCGGGTGCGGAACGCCGGGTCGGTGTTCTGCTGGTATTTCTCGTCGATGGCCTTGAGGGACTCGGCCTCGATCCGGGCCTGGGCGGGGTCGTAGACGCCGCAGGGCAGGTCGCAGTGCGCATGGGCGACGGTCTTCGGTGCGAGCAGCCGCGGGAGCAGCCTCATGTGATCGGCCTTCTGTCGTGTCTGATATCGCCGGGCACCCGCCGGAACCGTGCTCCGGCCTGGCGGCCGGGATCGGCGCGAGCGCATCCTCTAGCCACGGTCACACGTGAACGCCGATGCGTCTTTCCCGCAGACGGCCAATTTCAGTACCGGCTAGCGGGTAGGCGCGCGGGAGTAGGCGCCGCTGTGACACCACCGTCCGTTCGGTAATAACAGTCTTTTTCTGAACGGAGGGTGGTGCGCTGCTACTGTCCGGGGAGCCGGGCGTGGGTAAGTCGGCGCCGGGTACCAGGCGGCAGGCCGCCGTCACCTCATTGTTCCGGTCGGGGAAGATCGGCCGCGGCCTGGGTGAGCGCGGTGAGTAGCGCGGCGTTCCGGCCAACCTCTGCAACGACCAGGGCGACACCCTGGTCATGCTCGCTGCCTACCACGGTCACCCGCAGACGGTCTCGGTGCTGACCGGCCGCCTCGCCTCGCTCAGACAGGATCGCCGGGTGGATCCCGCGGGAAATCTCCCGCACGTCGGCGGGTACCGCTAGCTGGCCCGGCTAATCCTGCCGAAACCGGCTCCGCAGGCCACGCGCCCCATGTAATGCAGGCCTCCGAGGTGGCGCTCCACCTCCCGGGCCGCACCGTCGGCGTTCCAGGCTCTCAACTCGCGCAGCAGCCTGCGGCGCGAGCTCAGGATGATGCCGTCGGCCGCCGGGCCGACCGTCATGACGAGGTCCTGCAGCCGCCCGGCGGCCGAGCTCACCAGCCGCGCCAGGTCGCAGTCGCCGGTCAAGTCGCCCAGCATGGTGAACAGTTCGGCGTGAGCGGTGGCCTTGCGCTCCCAGTCGTGCCGGGCGGACAGGCAGGACGCCTGCTCGACGCTGGCGTACAGGGCATTCAGGTGCTGCGGGGTCATCTGCCTGCAGGCGATGCGGGTGGCCGCCGACAGCAGCGAGATCATCGCGTCCTCCGTCATGGCCCCATGATCACGCGCTCCGGGCGCCATGTCGTCACGGCGAGCAGCCAGTTCCGCTACCGGCTAGCAGGTAACCGCGGATCCGGCTAGCGGGGTCCCCGGATGGCCGCTGGCGTCGATGTGACCAGGCCGAGCGCTGCGAGATCGTAAAGGAGGGTGAGGCGTTCACCGAGGAGGTGGCGAGACGACGGACACGAACCCATGGCGCTCGACAGGGGCCGACCGCACGGACTGGCGTGACCACGCCGCCTGCAGCGGCCTGGATCCTGACCTGTTCTTCCCGGTCAGTACTTCAGACGCGTCGCTGACCGACATCGAGGCGGCCAGGCGCGTATGCCAGCGCTGCCCGGTGCTGACACCGTGCCTGCGCTGGGCACTGGACTTCGGACAGGTTTCCGGCATCTGGGGCGGCACCACAGAGGAAGAACGGCGTGCCCTGCGGCGCGCACCGGTGCCGCGCTGACCGGCCGAACCAGCCCCGCGGGGGCTACGCCCAAGCGGGCGGACCGTAGAAGGAAAGCAGGAGGAAGGGAGCAGTCATGGTAGGGGCGAACGGCAGCGATGCGCGTGCGGCGGTGGCGGTGATCGGCGCCGGGATCATGGGGTCGGCGATGACCCGCAACCTGGTGGCTGCGGGCGTGCACACGCGGGTGTGGGACGGGTCGGCTGCGGCGACAGGCCCGCTGGGTGCGGCGGGTGCGGTCGTGGCGGCGTCGGCGCGGGAGGCGGTGCGGGACGCGGAGGTGGTGATCACGATGCTGCCCACCGCTGGTGCCGTGGAGTCGGTGATCTTCGACGGCGGGGTAGCCGGCGCGTTCGCGGACGGATGCGTGTGGGCGCAGATGGGCACGATCGGCGTGGCAGCGACCCGGCAGATCGCCGGCCGGCTGGCTGCGCAGCGGCCTGGCGTGATGTTCGTGGACGCGCCGGTGTCGGGCAGCAAGGGACCGGCCGAACAGGGCCAGCTGCTCATCCTGGCCTCGGGGCCGGCCACGGCGGCTGACCGGGTAAGCCCGGTGTTCGACATCCTCGGCCGCAAGACCGTCTGGCTGGGTCAGGTCGGCCAGGGCAGCCTGATGAAGCTGGTCGTCAACACCTACATGTCCATCCTCATCGAGGGCGTGGCGGAGACCATGGAACTCGCCGACCGGCTCGGTATCGGTCACCAGCAGCTCGCCGAGGCCATCGAGGGCGGCCCGCTGGACGCGCCGATCGCCGACGCCAAGCTCCACAAGATGGACCAGGGCGACTTCGCCGCGGAGTTCCCGCTGGAGTGGGCCCTGAAGGACGTGGATCTCGCGATCAGCGCCGCCGGTGAGGACACGCCGCCGCTGCTGGCCGCGCTCTCTGGCCAGTGGCATGCTGCCGTGGCCGCCGGGCACGGCCGCCAGGACATCAGCGCCGCCCGCTTGGCCCTGGGCAGCGTAAGCCCGGCAAGTTAGCCCACCGCCACGCCCGATCGCGGCAGGAGAAAACCCGTGCACACCTCATCTGAGGCGCCCGCTCCTGCCGCTGCCGGGCCCGCCCGGGTCGGCGGGGGTGACGGGAGCTCGGCCGGCGGGGCGCGGGGGATGTTCGCGGCCCTGTCGGTCCGCAACTTCCGCCGCTACATCAGCGGGCAGGCGCTGAGCCTGATCGGCACCTGGGTCGAGACCGTCGCCCAGGCGCTGCTGGTGCTTCGGCTCACTCATTCCGGCGTCATCCTCGGACTCACCACGGCGGCCCGGTTCGCGCCGGTGCTGCTGCTGTCGCCGTACGCGGGCCTGCTGGTCGACCGGTTCCCCAAGCGGCGTGTCCTGCTGGTCACCCAGGCCGGGCTCGGCCTGGTCTCCCTCGCCCTGGGGATCCTGGTGCTGAGCGGGCACGTGGGACTGGACCAGGTTGTCGTCCTGGCACTGCTGTTCGGGACCTTCAGCGCGGTCGACAACCCCGCACGGCAGGCCTTCGTCGCCGAGGTCGTCGGCCGTGACCTGCTCCGCGACGCCGTCACCCTGAACAGCACCGCGGTCAACGTCGCCCGCGTCATCGGACCCGCGGTCGCGGCCGTGCTGGTCAGCACCGTGGGCCTGGGCTGGTGCTTCATCGCCAACGCCGCCAGCTTCTGCTTCGTCATCGCCTCGCTGCTGCTGCTTGACGGCCGCCAGCTGCACCCGGTCCCGCCCGTCCGGCGCGCCACCGGGCAGCTGCGCGCCGGCCTTCGGTACGCGGGCAGGATTCCGGCCATCGCCCGGCCGCTGCTCATGATGGCCGCGATCGGGACCTTCACCTTCGAATTCGAGGTCAGCCTTCCGCTGCTGGCCCGCGATACCTTCGGCGGCACCGACACCACCTACAGCTGGCTCATCGGCGCGCTCGGCGCCGGCGCGGTCCTCGGCGGGCTGTACGCGGCCCGCTCCCAGCGGACGGGGCTGCGCCGCCTGACCAGGGCGGCGGCCGCCTACGCCGTCGCGGTCGGCCTGCTCGCGGCCGCGCCTACGCTGCCGGCTGCGGTCGCCGCCTGCGCGATCACCGGCGCGGCCAGCGTCGTGTTCCTGACTACCGGCAACTCCACCATCCAGCTCACCTCCGACCCGGCCTACCGCGGCCGCGTCACCGCGTTGTGGTCCCTGGCCCTGGTCGGCACCACCCCCATCGGATCACCGATCATCGGCGCCCTGGCCCAGCTCACCAGCCCCCCGCTGGGCGCTGGCCCTGGGCGCCGCCGCATGCGCCGTGGCCGCCGCCATCGGCCACCGGCCCCTCCCGCCCCAGTCCCACTCCGGCCCGGGCGGCACTGAACCCGTGTCCGCGCTCTTACGGCAACCCGAGCCACTCATTCAGCCGGGATCGCGAATTTCGCGCCCGTCGTGATCGCCGCGTTCTGCCCCTGCGGATGCGCGTCCAGATGATGCGCCATCGCGCTGGCCGAGGCGCTTCTACCTGGGCTACGGAAGCCTCGATCTCCGCGAGCTCGCCATGGAGCTTCCTGACCTCGTGCTCTCCCCAGACCGGCGAACTGAATCGGTAATGCGTGATCGCCATCGGCGGCGGAACCTCGACCGGTGATGCCGATCCGGCTTACTAGAGCGGCGGAGCGGCCGGCGGCGGTGAGGCGGGTCCGGTGCCGGCGCCGGTGGCGTGGATGGCGGCGGCGATCTCGGCCAGGTCGTCTTCCTTCAGCTCCAGCGTCGCGGCGGGTAGCCAGCCGCCGACCTGCTCCGGTGACCGGGCGCCGACGATAGCGCCGGTGACGGCAGGGAAGGACAGGGTCCAGGCGACCGCGATGGCGGCGGGGGTGACGCCGTGCCGCTCGGCGACCGGGCGCAGGGCGTGGGCCAGGGCCAGGTTGGCGGTCAGGGCGGGCCCGGTGAAGTCGGGGTGGCCGCGGCGCCAGTCGCCCGGGTCGAGGCGAGCGGCCCGCCAGGCGGTGAAGGCGCCGGTGAGCAGGCCGGAGGCCATCGGGCTGTAGACGACGACCCCGGTCTCGTGCTCTCGGGCCCACAGCAGCACGTCATCGGCCGCGTCCCGGTGGATCAGGCTGAACTGGGGCTGGATGGCGTCCACGTTCGCGATGCCCTCGGCTTCCTCCAGCTGGTAGAGGTCGTGGTTGGACAGCCCGATCGCCCGGACCTTGCCTTCCCGCTTGAGGTCGGCGAAGGTCTGCCAGTATTCCTCCACCGGGGTGCCGTCTTCGGCCGGCCAGTGCATCTGGTACTGGTCGATCCGGTCCACCCGCAGCCGTCGCAGCGAGGCCTCGACCTCGGCCCGCAGGCTGGCCGGCGCGCCGACCCGGCGTGGCGCCGCGGTCCGGTCGGCCGGGTCCCAGACCAGGCCCCCCTTGGTGAACACGTAGGGCCGGTCCGCCTGCGGGAAGCCGGCCAGCGCGGCCGCCACCACCTCCTCCGAATGGCCGAGCCCGTAGACGGCGGCGGTGTCGATCCAGTTGACCCCGGACTCCACCGCGGCGCGGATGGCGGCGATCGACTCGGCGTCGTCCTGGCAGCCCCAGGCGTAAGCCCAGCCGCCCCCGCCGATGGCCCAGGCCCCGAACCCGACCCGGGTCAGCTCCATATCCGTCCAGCCCAGCCGGGCAGTGGGCAAAGAAGTAGTCATGCTCGTTCTCCTTATCGCCTTATCGCCGATCGTGGGTGAGTAAGTGACAGGGATGCGAGGGCTCCCTCGCCGCGACCGGGCCTATTGTCAATTAGCATCGCTGGCCGGGCTGTGGCATGGCATCGCCGCCAGCCTCCGTCGTCCCTGGACGCTGGCTACCGACCCCGCATTACCGCTAGCAGGTAGCGAGTCCGGGCGCCTGCCGTAAAGACATCGCCACGGCGGTGCGCAATCGTTGACGACAAGCAGCACGGCAGGTCGGGAACGACCGGGAAACGGAAGGATGCGGACTCGTGACCGTCACCGACCGGGCACAGGAAAACAGAGAACACGTACGCACCCTGCTGAAGAAAAAACAGCCTGAATTCGCCGCGTTGCTTGACTGGCCTGACCTGAACTTGCCCTGTCTCAGCGGCCGCGACTCGATGTGTGCGGAGCCTGCCACAGACTGCTGCTCGTGATCGATAATCGGGGTGTGGCGACACCACCAGAGATAGCCGAAGCGGCGGAGGCCCGGCGCGCATCCCGGGTCGTGCTCGCCGACGACGACGTCCTGCTGCGTGAAGGCCTGGCCAGCTTGCTCGATCGTTCCGGTTTCGACGTCGTCGGCCAGGCCGGGAACGGGACAGAACTGCTCGCCCTGGTCCGTTCGGCCCGGCCGGAGCTGGCCATCATCGACATCCGGATGCCGCCTGCGCACGCCACCGAGGGCCTGCAGGCAGCACGGGTCATCCGCGCGGAACTGCCCGGAACGGCGATCATCGTGCTGTCCGCCCATGTCGAGGTGGACGAGGCGATGGAGCTGCTGGCAGGCGGGCAGGGCACCGGCTACCTGCTGAAGAGCCGGGTCACCGATGTGGCGCAGTTCATCGAGACGGTGGGGCGGATCGCTGCGGGTGGCTCGGTGGTTGACCCGTCGCTGGTGCAGGAGCTGATCCGGGCGCGCAGGCGGCGTGATCCGCTTGACGTCTTGTCGCCGCGGGAGCGCGAGGTGCTCGCCCTGATGGCCGAGGGCGCCTCCAACGCCGGCATCGCCCGCCGGCTCTTCGTCACCGAGGGCACGGTCGAGAAGCACGTCCGCAGCATCTTGACCAAGCTCGACCTGCCGGAGAGCGACACCGAGCACCGGCGGGTGCTGGCCGTCCTCAGGTTCCTCGAAGCCCGCTAACCCGGCTCGAGTTCGAGCGGTGCCCAGCGTTGCCGGTCCTGCGGGCATCGGGCTACCGTCAGCGTTATGAACGCGCCAGACTCCGGCGCCGAGGTGGGCCATGCCGCCGATGCGACGCCGGGTCGTGATCCACCCGACCGGGCGCGGCTACGTCAGATCGCCGATGAGCAGGCCGCGCTGCGGCGGGTGGCCACGCTGGTAGCCGGCGGCGGGCAGCCGGGCGAGGTGTTCGGCGCGGTCGCCGATGAACTCGGCCGCCTGATCGGTGCCGAAGCGACGTTCGTCTCCCGCTTTGATCAACTGTCCAGGGAGCACGGGGAGATTGAGGGCTATGCCACCGTCGTAGGGTCCTATGGCCGAGTAAGTGATCAAGCACCGGTCGGCTTCCGCCGGAAGCTGCAGCCGGGGATGGCGATGACGGCCGCGCTCCGGACGGGCGGCCCGGCCCGGATCACCGGCGACATGCTGGCGTCCGGCCCATTTGCCGAGGTGGTCCGCGGACTGGGCCTGCGGGCCGCGATGGCCATGCCGATCATGGTGGAGGGACGCTACTGGGGCGTGACAGTAGCCGCAACCGTGCGGGCGGACTTCCCGCCTGGCACCGAGTCGCGGATGGCGGACTTCACCGAGCTCGCCGCCATGGCGATCGCCAACGCCCAGGCCGAGCAGGAACTGCGCAAGCTTGCGGACACCCAGGCGGCCCTGCGGCGCCTGGCCACCTTGGTCGCCCGGGGCGCGCCGCCCGAGGCGGTGTTCGCGGCCGCGACCAGGGAGGCGCTGCGGCATTCCGGCGGCGTCATCGCCAGGATGATCAGGTACGAGCCGGACGGGACGGCGACGCTGGTCGCCCGCGAAGGCACGACCTACCCCGATGAGCGGGTGGGGGGGCCCTTCGACGGCTATCCGCCGACTGGGCTGACCGCGACCGTCTTGCGGACCGGCCAGACCGCCCAGGTCGATGACTACCGCGAAGTACCCGGCGGGGAGCGCTTCCTCCGCGAGGGGCTGCGGTCCGCGGTCGGCACGCCGATCCACGTCAACGGCCGGCTGTGGGGGATGATCGCCGTCGGGACCAGGCAGGGGATAATGCCGCCCGACACCGAGCAGCGGATGACGCAGTTCACCGACCTGGTCGCGACCGCGGTCGCGAACGCGCAGAACCGGGGCGCGCTGGAGGCGAGCCGTGACGAGCTCACCCGCCTGCTGGCGGAGCAGGCCGCGCTGCGCCGGGTGGCCACACTCGTGGCTCGCGGAATCGACCCGGTCGAAATCTTCTCGGCGGTGGCCGGGGAATTCGGCCGTCTGCTTGACGCGGACAACGCTGGCATCAGCCGCTTCGAGCCGGATGGGTCCTCGGTCGTGATCGTCGGCAGCGTCGGGGAAGACGCGGCCACGGTGCCGATCGGGACGCGCGTGGAACTCCCCGACTACTTTGCCCCGGCGATGGTGTGGCGGACCGGTCGCTCGGCCCAGATCGACGAGGACGTGTGGGACACACTGCCGGGCCCGGCCGCCGACCGCCTGCGCAAGCTGGGAATCCGCTCGATGGTGGCGAGCCCGATCATCGTCGAGAGCCGCGTGTGGGGCGTGATCACCGTGTCGTCCAGGCGAGGGCCGTTTCCTGCCGACGCCGCCGGCCGCCTGGCGGACTTTACCGAGCTCCTCGCCACGGCCATCGGGAACGCCGAGAGCCGCGGCGAGCTGGCCGCGTCGCGGGCGCGGGTCGTAGCGGCCGCGGATCAGGCCCGGCGGCGGATCGAGCGGGACCCGCACGACGGGACCCAGCAGCGCCTGGTCTCGCTCGGCCTGGAGCTTCGCCTCGCGCAGTCACTGGTGCCTGCCGGGCTGCCCGAGCTCGAGACGGAGATCGGCCGGGTCGCGGGCGAGCTCACCGGGGTGGTGAAGGACCTGCTGGAGATCGCCCGCGGCATCCACCCGGCGATCTTGTCAGAAGGCGGGCTAGGCTCGGCCCTGCGGACGCTGGGCCGCCGGGCTGCGGTCGCGGTCGAGCTCGAGGTGGCCGGGATTACGCGGCTGCCCGAGCCGGTCGAGGTGGCGGCGTATTACGTTATCTCCGAGGCGCTCACCAACGCGACCAGGTACGCGCACGCCTCGGTCGTGCGCGTCGCGGTCGAGGAACGGGCCGGCGGCCTGCACCTGTCGGTTCGCGACGACGGCGCGGGCGGCGCCGATCCCGCCCGCGGCTCGGGCCTGATCGGCCTCCGCGACCGGGTGGAGGCCCTGGGCGGGTCGTTCGAGATCAGCAGCCCTCCGGGCCAGGGGACGCTGCTTGGCGTCCAGCTTCCCCTGCGGCGCCGCTGACCCTTACCCGCACGGCCCCTATTGCTGGCGGGAATCCCCTTATTCCGGGTGGCAGGTAGCCGGGCTGGAGGCTGGCCGCGATTACATAAGCGGATCCGACCGCGAAGCTGGACACCATGCGGCGCGAACCCAGTGGCCGCAAACGTCGGAGGAAGTGAGGCAAGAGCCATGGCGGAGATTCCGGCATCGCTTGCCGAATGCGAGATACCGGGCACGTTCGAGGCGGTCCGGGCCGAGGCGCTCTTCGCGTCGACCCTGCAGCCCTCCGGGTCGACCTCGCCCGACCAGGTCCGCAGCGCCGTCGCGGCGACGCTGCGGCGGCTGGGGGGCAACGGCTGTGCGGCACGGACGGCCGGCGAGTTCGGCGACCACCCGGACACCGCGGTCGCCAGGATGTGCTGGGCGCTGGCGACGATCCGCATGGTCTATCCGCCGCCCTCTATGACCCCAGCTCCGAGCCTGCGACCACTCGCTTTCGCGAGCTGATCGTGGCGTCATGGCGTCACGGGCTGAGCTCGGGCCCCGACCCGGACGCGGAAAATCCCGAGACTGGACGGCCACCGCGATGACGATTGTGAATCTAGGTGTCTCCCATAGGAACGCTGCGGCGGAGGTACTCGAGAAGCTGGCTGTTCCGTCCGCGCAACGCGGCGGTGTCCTGGCCAGGCTGCAGGCCATGCCGTCCATCGACGAGGCGGTCGTCTTGTCGACCTGCAACCGGGTCGAGGTCTACGCGGCCGCGCACGGCCCGGCCGGACCGGTGGCCCGGGCGGTCGCGGACGTACTGGCCGCCCACGGGCGGGTCGAGGCCAGCCGGGTCCTGCGGATGGCCAGCATCCGGGTCGGCGGCGCGGCGATCGAGCACTTGTTCAGGGTGGCGTGCGGGCTGGACTCGATGGCCATTGGTGAGGACCAGATTGTGGCCCAGATCAAGGACGCGGCCCGCGCGGCCACGGCGGCAGGAACCGCCGGCCCGGCCATCACCGGCCTGATTGACGCGGCGCTGCGGGCCAGCAAGCGGGCCCGCACCCAGACCACGATCAGCACTGAAGGAATCTCGCTGACCCGGGCTGGCCTGGACCTCGCCGCCGCGCACCTGGGCGGGCTCGGCGCCCGCCATGCGGTTGTCGTGGGGACCGGCAGCACGGGCAAGCTCGCAGCACGGCTGCTCCGCGAGGCCGGGGTCGGGCAGCTGTCCGTGGCCAGCCGCAGCCAGGAGCGCGCGGCCGAGGTAGCCGCAGCGGTGCACGGAAGGCAGCTGCGGACTAGCGATGTGCCCGCCGCGCTCGCCGACGCCGACCTCCTAGTCACCGCTACCGGCGCCGCCGCCCCCGTCGTCCTCGCCGAGCACGTGCGCGCCGCCCGGGCCCAGGCCGACCGTCGGCTGTTCGTGCTCGACCTGGGCATGCCACCCGACGTCGAACCAACCGTCGGGCGGCTACCCGGCGTCACGCTCATCGACGTCGCCGCCCTCGGCCGGCACCTGGCTGATCGAGCGGTGCCGAGCCAGATTCCCCAGGTCCGCGCCATCGTCGCCGCCGAGGCCGCGGCGTACCTCGACCGGCAGGACCAGGCGATCGCGGCGCCCGTCATCGCCGCGATGCACGCGCGGATCGGGCAGCTCGCGGACGCCGAGCTGGCCCGCCTGCACGACCGGCTCCCGGGCCTCAGCGACCAGCAGCGGGCCGAGACGGCGGCCACCGTCCACCGCATCTTGCGCAAAATCCTGCACCAGCCGACCGTCCGGGCCAAAGAGTTCTCCGCCGGCCCGGACGGGGCTGTCTATCTCGACGCGCTGTGCCAGCTCTTTGACCTGCGTACGGGTCAGGCCGGGACATGAGCTCCCCGCACCGCCGCCGGTTGCGGCTGGGCACCCGCGGCAGTCCGCTCGCGCTGGCCCAGGCCGGCCGGATCGCCCAGCAGTTGCGCGAGCAGTGCGGCCGACCGACCGTTGTCGTCACGCTGGCCACGCCGGGGGATGAGTCGACCGCGCCGATCGAACGGCTCGGCACGACCGGGGTGTTCACCACCACCTTGCGCGAGGCGCTGCTGGACGGTGCGGTCAACCTCGTCGTCCACTCCTGCAAGGACCTGCCCACCGCGTCGGTACCGGGGCTGCAGCTAGCGGCGTTCCCAGCCCGCGAGGACCCGCGCGACGCGCTGGTCTGGCCCGGCGGGACCAGCCTGGACGCCCTGCCGCCCGGAGCGCGGATCGGCACCGGGTCACCCCGGCGCGCTGCCCTGCTGCGCGCCACCGGCCGCCAGCTGCAGATCGTGCCGATCCGCGGGAACGTCGACACCCGGCTGCGCAAGCTCGCCGACGGCCAGGTCGACGCCCTCGTGCTGGCCATGGCGGGACTGTCCAGGCTCGGCCTCCTCGACAGTGCCGCCACGCCCCTGCCCCCCTCTCTGCTGATGCCCGCCCCGGCGCAAGGCGTGCTGGCCATCGAGTGCCGCACGGATGACCCGGTGACCGCGGCCCAGCTCAGCACCCTGGACCATCCGGCCACCCGGGCCGCGGCCGTCGCTGAGCGCGGCTTCCTGGCCGCGCTCGAGGTCGGCTGCAGCGCGCCGGCCGGCGCCCTGGCCGAGCTGACCGCGGCGGCTACAGGCGAACCGGTGCTGCGGCTGTCGGGCGTCATCGCCGCCCCGGACGGCTCCTCGGTGATCCAGGCCCAGATGACCGGTGCGGCCAGCGACGGCGGCGCGCTCGGCCGCCGGCTAGCCCGGACGCTACTCCAGGAGGGCGGCGCTGCGCTGCTCGACCGCTCACTGCTCATCACGACTAAGAACGGCGGCAACTAATAGATGACCACTCAACTGGTCAGCTGGTCTGGTCCGACTCCGACGGGATCCTCGATGTCGCGGTGCGTGCCGCATCCGCCCGTTCCGCGCGGGTGTACAAGGAGATCAGCAGCTGCCCTTGGCATGGACTTCCTGAACGGACCCGCCGAGCACCTCTCTGGACGCCGGTATTCCAGTCGCCGGGTGCCCGGCGGAATTCCTGCTAGCCGCAATGCGGCGGCATCGTATACCTGGCACCATGAGCGCGTGTCGATACGGTGCCTGCTTGTTGATGACAGCGACGCCTTCCTCAAGGCGGCCAGCCTTCTCCTGCAGCGAGAAGGCTTGACGGTGGTAGGCGTGGCCTCTAACAGCGCCGAGGCGCTCCAGCAGGCCCGCGCGCTGCGGCCTGACGTCATCCTCGTCGACATCGGGCTTGGGGACGAGAGTGGCTTTGACCTGGCCCGGCTCCTGGCCCAGGACGGGCAGGGCGGCGGCGCCGAAGTGATCTTGATCTCGGCTCGCGCCGAAACCGACTATGCGGAGCTGGTCGCCGAAAGCCCGGCGGCCGGATTCTTGGTGAAGTCGGAGTTGTCGGCGCGGGCGATCAGCCGGATCCTCGGCCACACGCCGTGAACGGCAGCCGGCTGAGCCGCTTCCAGCAATCACGCGGCTGAGCCGCTTCCAGCAATAGAGCCGCCGCCACTTAGACCGGATGAATGCGGTCCTCGCACCGGTATAACCCTGGACCGCGAGCGGGCGGCCGCCGCAAATCACCAGAACTACGTGATGGCGGCTCACCAAGCCGGGCGTGAGGTTAGGGCCACCCTAGGCAATCGAAGGAGACTCAATGGGAATCACCGATGGGGTCGATGCCCCGTCAGGCGGTGCCGCCGGCGTGGGGGTCCCGATCGAAGCGCTAGGCCTTGAACTACTCCTCCAAGTCCGCCGCGCCGCGGCGATCACCAAGTTCGCATGAGATGCGCCTCACCAACGACAGGTACGTTCGCTGCAGCGTCACCCACCTTTTCCCCGCCTAAGCCGCCGTCCGCCGGTTCATCCGCAGGATGCACCGGCCTCGAGCTGCTCAGACCGGGACTCCTGCCTGCGATTCGGACAACAGGTCGCAAATCACCAGGACTTTGTGACGCCAGCTCACCAAGCCGCTCGCGAGGCTGGGTGTTGCCCGGTACAGACACCAAGGAAATGGAGATGAGCGATGGGCATCCCTATGAGCCGCAGATCACAATCGCGGAGCACGCAGAGGATACGGACGGCGGAGATTATCTCATGGCAGGTGTAACGACAAGGGTGGCAGCGCCTCTGCAGGCGGCCGCCCCCGAATGGACGACGCACGTCCGGAAGTACGCGGTCGAGGCGATCGGCGCGTTCTTCCTGACCTTCGTGGTCGCGGTGAGCGTGCTCAGCGGCAGCGTGTTCACGCCGCTGGCGGCCGGCGCGGCCCTGATGGTCATGATCTACGCCGGCGGCCACATTTCCGGCGGCCACTATAACCCGGCCGTGACCATGGGGGCGCTGGTCCGCGGCCGGATCGGGATCGGCGATGCCGTCCCTTACTGGATCGCGCAGGTCGTCGGCGGCGTGATCGCCGGGGCGATCGCCCGCGCCGTCGTCAACCCCGCGGCGGTCAAGACCCTGACCCTGCCCGGTCACGCCGAGGCCGCCGCCGCCGTGGTGGAGCTGCTGCTCACCTTCGCCCTGTGCTACGTGATGCTCAACGTGGCCACCAGCAAGGACCAGCCAGGCAACGGGTTCTTCGGGCTGGCGATCGGTTTCACCGTGACGGCCGGCGCCTTCGCTGTCGGCGGCATCTCCGGCGGCGTGTTCAACCCGGCGGTCGCGCTTGGCGGCGCCACCGCCGGCATCTTCGCCTGGTCGACGATCTGGGTCTACATCGTCGTCGAGCTCGCGGCCGGCGTGGCGGCGGGGCTGGCGTTCCTGGCGCTCAACCCCGGCGACGGGTGGCTGCGCCACTACACCGGCGGCCCGAACCCGGCCAGCGACGCCGGATCCGACCCGGTGCCAGCACCGTCCGGCTCAAACCCCTGAACGGCCCTGGGCCCATTAAGGCCCGGGGTTCCATCCACCGAAGGAGATATGTGAATGACTAGCACGCAGCCCAACCCGGTCCAGACGACCGATGCCGGCATCCCGGTCCAGAGCGACACGTATTCGCTGACCGTCGGCGCGGGCGGGCCGATCCTGCTGCAGGACAGCTACCTGATCGAGCAGATGGCCAACTTCAACCGGGAGCGGATCAAGGAGCGGCAGCCGCACGCCAAGGGCACCGGCGCGTTCGGCCGGTTCGAGGTCACCGGCGACGTCAGCGCCTACACCAAGGCCGCGGTATTCCAGCCGGGGACCACCACCCGGATGGTGGCCAGGTTCTCCACCGTGGCCGGGGAGCGCGGCAGCCCTGACATGTGGCGGGACCTGCGCGGCTTCGCGCTGAAGTTCTACACCACCGAGGGCAACTACGATCTGGTCGGCAACGACACGCCGGTCTTCTTCATCAAGGACCCGATCCATTTCCAGAACTTCATCCGCTCCCAGAAGCGGCTGGCCAAGGTCAACCTGCGGTCCAACGACATGCAGTGGGACTTCTGGACGCTGCTGCCGGAGACGGCGCACCAGGTGATCTGGCTGATGGGCGACCGCGGCTTCCCGAAGACCCTCCGGCAGATGAACGGGTACAGCTCACACACCTACATGTGGATCAACGCGGAGGGTGAGCGGTTCTGGGTGAAGTACCACTTCATCAGCCACCAGGGCATCGAGTTCTGGACCCAGGCCGAGGGCGACCGGCTCGCCGGCACCGACCCGGACTATCACACCAAGGACCTGTATGAGGCGATCGAGCGCGGGGACCACCCGGCCTGGACGCTGAAGATGCAGATCATGCCGTACGAGGACGCCAAGACCTACCGGTTCAACCCGTTCGACATGACTAAGGTGTGGCCGCACGGCGACTACCCGCTGATCGAGGTCGGCACGATGACCCTCGACCGCAACCCGGTCGACTACCACACCGAGATCGAGCAGGCCGCCTTCGCGCCAAGCAACCTGGTGCCTGGCATCGGGCCGAGCCCGGACCGGATGCTGCTCGGCCGGCTGTTCTCCTACCCCGACGCGCACCGCGCCCGGCTCGGCGTGAACTACACGCAGATCCCGGTCAACGCCCCGGTCGCGCCGGTGCACGCCTACAGCAAGGACGGGGTAGGGCGGATCCACAACGTCACCGACCCGGTGTACTTCCCGAACTCCAAGGGCGGCCCGCAGGCCGACAGCGAGCACAACCAGCCGCCGAGCTGGTACGCCGACGGCGAGTTCGTGCACACCGCCTACGAGCAGCACGCCGAGGACGACGACTGGAGCCAGGCGGGCACCCTGGTCCGCGAGGTGCTGGACGACGCCGCCCGTGACCGGCTGGTCAGCAACATCGTGGGAGCGCTGCTCAACGGCGTGACCGAGCCGGTGCTACAGCGCGCCTTCTGGTACCTCGGCAACGTCGACAAGGACCTCGGCGACAGGGTCGAGAAGGGCGTCCGCGACGGGCAGTCCTGACCAGTGATCCGTTCCCGATAGCCGGGCCCGGCGCCAGCGGGCGCCGGGCCTTGGCCATCTATCCAACATAAGGAGACAGTTATGTACAGCAACGGACAGACGGCAGCCGGGGTGACCATTCCCGATACTAAGCTGGCCCGCGATGCCACCGAGCTGGTGCGCGATGCAACCACCGACCTGATATACAACCACTCCCGGCGGGTCTACTGGTTCGGCAGCCTGCAGGGCCACAATCGCGGCCTCAGCTTCGACCCGGAACTGGTGTACATCGGGGCGATGTTCCACGACCTTGGCCTGAACGAGCAGTTCCGCGGCAGCGACCGGCGGTTCGAGGTGGACAGCGCTGATGAGGCCCGCCGCTTCCTGCAGGGTCACGGCGTGCCTGAGGACAGTATCCGCCGGGTCTGGACCGCGATCGCCCTGCACACCACGCCCGGCGTCCCGGAGTTCATGGAACCCGAGGTTGCCTTGGTCACCGCGGGGGTCGAGTACGACGTACTCGGCATCGGCTACCACGACGTCAGCGACGCCGACCGGGCCGAGATCACCGCCCTGCACCCGCGGCGGGACTTCAAGCACCGCATCCTGCAGGCGTTCACCGACGGCATGGCACCCAGGCCGGGCACCACGTTCGGCACCGTCAACGCCGACGTCCTGGAACGATTCGTACCCGGCTTTAAGCGCGGCAACTTCGTCGACGTCATCGAGAACTCCGACTGGCCAGAATAGGCGCGCCTCAGCCCGGCGCCGGGCAAGCCTTAGGCGCGGCGCCGGGAAGGGGCGAGCAGGCCGAGGGCGCGGGCCCGCTCCACGGCACCCGCGCGACGGTGCGCGCCGAGCTTCTCGTAGACGTGGCGCATATGGGTCCGGACGGTGTTCACCGAGACGGACAGCTGGCCGGCGATCTCCGGCGCGGACAGGTTGGTCGGCAGGTAGCGCAGGACGCGGGTCTCGCTGTCAGTGAGCGGGTCTTTTAGCTGTTCTCTCTCGGGGGGACGACCCCCCCAGACCCCCTCGATCCTGGGGGGACCCATCCTCCCAGACCCTCCTTGCGGGGGAATCCATCCGCCCAGACCCCTCTGGCCTTCCGGACCCCCCTGGCCCCACGGGGCCGCAGCGGGGGACAGCAGGTTGAGAATCTCCGAGATCAGTGCGGCGTGCGCGGTGCGCCGCGCCTGGCGCTTGAGCAACTCAGGCTGGGGGTTAAGGACGAATGGGAAGACCACGCCGTCGGGCTCGGCGAGATCGAGCGCGTGCTCGAGGGCACGCCCAGCGGCGGCCGGGTCGCCCAGCGCCTCGCATGCGATCATCTCCAGCAGGAAAGCCTGAACCGCCCAGCCGCAGTTCGCGACGGGAGCGGAGCCGTCCAAGACGGGCGCGAGCGCGTCGATCGCCGCCCGCGGGTCGTCCTGGGCGAGCCGCAGCGCCGCCACCGCGATGCGCATCTCGCCGCGTTCACGCTGCTCCTCGCCCAGCTCGGTAAGGGCCTGCTCGACGCGTTCGGTCTCGCCAAGCCGCACGAGGACCTGCAGCAGGTGCGCTTGCATGAGCATCTCGGACGGGTGCTCTGTGACGAGCCGCCCGGCCAGTCGCTCGGCGGCCCGGAAAGCGGCCAGCGCGTCGGCGTCACGGCCATGCGCGAGCGCGAGCATCCCGCGAGCCTGGCGGAGCGCGAGGCCCGCCGCCGACTGGACCTCGGCTCGAAGCGCCCGCTCGGCGTGGTCCAGCAACGGCTCTGCCTCCTCGAGTCGCATCTGCCAGATCCTGGTGGCCCCGAGGGCCAGGTAGGCGACGGCAACGGCCGGCTCCTCGGTCCAGCCATGCCGCTGGGCCAGCTCGGTTGCCTCCGTGCTCCGCTCCACCGCCAGCGCGAATGACCGGAAGCTCGCCGCCCACGCACTGTGCGCCAAGGCGCTAGCCTCGAGGAAGGGCCGCCCGATCCGGCGTGCCAGGGCGACGCCTAGCTCGAGATGCCGCTCAGCCTCTTCGGCGCGAAGAACCCAGAGCTCGGCCGCACCTAGGCTGACCAGCGCCAGTGTCCGCAGGTCCTCGTCGGCCCCGTTCACGAGTGGCGCGGCGTCCGCGGCCTTGGCGGGGGCCAGCAGCCGCTGCGCCTGCTCCACCACGACCGGCAGGTCACCGCGTTGGGAGGCAACGGACAACCGCAAGATGGCGAGGGCGACCTCGAAGCGCCCGCGCCGATCCGCAGGCACCGACGCCGATCCCCCGGTAGCGAGGGCCAGATGCCGCTCCGCCGCCTCCAGCGATCCACGGGTCACCTCGTCGCCCGCCATCAGCGCGGCCAGCTCCGCGTCGGCCGTGATGGCACCGGCCGGGAATCCGGCGAGGAGCTCGCGCGCGGTGGCGCTCTGCCCGTCGAGGACAAGTTCGAGCATGTGGTCCGACAGCGAGCGAACCGCCAAACCCCAGTCCTGCGCCGCCTGGGCATGGCGGACCGCCTCGACCACGTGCCCGTGCTCGGCATACCACTGCGCGGCGGCGCCATGCAGCGCGAGAAGCTCGCCCGGCGCGCTGGACCGCAGCTCAAGCTGCAGGAGTTCGGCGAACAGCTGGTGGTAGCGGAACCAGGACCGGCGCGCATCTACCGAGACCACGAACGCGCCGGCCTGTTCCAGCTCCTGCAAGATCCGTTCTCCGCCTGACCGCCCCCGAAGGACGTCGGCTAGCGGGCCGCTGACCTGCTTGAGCACCGAGGTCCTCAGCAGCAGTTGCCGAACCTCCTCCGGCTGCCGCTCCAGGACCTCAGCCAGCAGGTACTCAGCAACCGTACGCTCGCGGCCGGAGAATTCGGCCGCGAACCGCTCCGGATCCGGATGCTCGGCCAGCGACAGCGCGGCCAGCCGCAGCCCGGCCGCCCAGCCCTCGGTTCGCTGATGCAACAGCGCCAGCGCCGAATCAGGCAACGCCACTCCGGCCGCTTCCAGCAGCGCCTGCGCCTCGTCGGCGGTGAACCGGAGATCGGCGGCGCGGATCTCGGTCAGCTCGCCCTCCAGCCGCAACCGGTGCAGACCCAGCCGCACGTCCCGGCGGGTGGCGAGCACGAACCGCAGCTCGGCCGGCCCGCGCATCACTAGCAGCTCCAGCTGACGCAGCGCCTCGCTTGAGTCCAGCTCGTGCACGTCGTCGATCAGCAGCCAGATCCGGTCCGGCAGCGAGTCCAGATCCGCCAGCAGCCGCTCGACCATCGCCCAGCCGTCTAGGTCCGGCTCCGCCGTCACGGCCCGCACCAGCGTGGCCCCAGCCGCGGTGTCCCGCAGCGCGTCGGCCACCGAGATCCAGAATCGCTGCGGGTCACGTTCCCCGCCCCGCACCGAAACCCAGGCCGCGCGGTCGGCGAGTCCCGCCTCGCCGATCCAGGACCGCAGCAAGAAGGTCTTCCCGCTCCCGGCCGGCGCCGATATCTGGGTGACGCGCGCGGCTGCCCCGAGCCGCGTGAACAGCCCGCGGCGGAAGACGGGTTCGGTATCGCCGGTCTGGGTTCGGGCAGCAGGGCTCATGACGCTCACTGGGATATCGGCAGATTCACTACGCGTATTGCCAACGATCACCCTGGGCGAGTGGTCATGTCTTCCTGGCAGGCATCAAACCCGTCTACCGGCTAGCCGGAATTCCCAACCGCGCAAGTGCGCCCCAACCGCTTCACCCGAAGGTGAGATATCACCCAAACCGCGTGATGCCTGCTCACCAAGCCGGGAGCAACGCTTAGCACAGCCCGAAAGGAAACGGTCATGCCAGGATCATCATCCGATCCGCTGCGACCAGGCGAACGGAAGGAGCCAGCGTGGGAACCAACGACAGCAAGGTCGTCGGCGGGCTGGACCAGGTCTCGGGGTACGCCACGGCGGCCCGGCTGGCCACCGGGTCGAGCTGGCGATGGGCTGCCGCCTGCCGATCGGCTGACCCGGAGTTGTTCTTCCCGCTTTCGGAATCCGGTAAGTCCCTGGAACAGATAGCCGAGGCTAAGGCGATCTGCGCAGGCTGCCCGGCCCGGCGCCAGTGCCTGGAGTTCGCGCTGCGGACGCGGCCCCACGGGATCTGGGGTGGCCTGACCGAACGGGAGCGTCACCACGGTCGGAGGCCGGTGGGTGGGCTGGGTGGGTACGGCTAGCTGGCCCGGCTAATGCTGTCGGAACCGGCTCCACAGGCCACGCGGCCCATGTAGTCCAGGCCTGCGAGGTGGGGCTCCACCTCCCGGGCCGCGCCGTCGGCGTCCCAGGCTCGCAGCTCGCAGCTCGCGCAGCAGCCTGCCGCGCGAGCTCAAGATGATGCCGTCGGCTGCCGGGTCGACCGTCATGACGAGGTCCTGCAGCCGCCCGGCGGCCGCGCTCACCAGGCGGGCCGGGTCGCGGTCACCGGTCAAGTCGCCCAGCATATTGAACGCAGCACCGCAGCAGGAGAATGCAGACGGGCTCAGGCCTGACCTTTACGGTCTGACCGGCCTTGGACAATCATGGTGGCTGGAGGGATGGCATGCGCGCATTGTGGCGGGATCAGGATGGCGCGTGGCGGACCACGCTGCGCGGCCGGCAGGTCCTAGCCGATCCGCGGATCAACAAGGGAACGGCGTTCGGCGACAGCGAGCGCCGCGACCTCGGCCTGACCGGTCTGATTCCCGCCGCCCACTTCACCCTGGACGACCAAGTCGCGCGCGTTTATGCGCAGTACCGGCACCAGCCCGACGACCTGGCCCGTAACGTCACCCTGAACGCTCTGCACGACCGCAACGAGGTGTTGTTTTACCGGCTGCTGACCGACCACCTCAGTGAGATGCTGCCGATCGTCTACACCCCGACGGTCGGGCAGGCGATCCAGGATTACAGTCACGAGTACCGGCGGCCCCGCGGGATCTACCTGTCCGTGGACCACCCGGAACTGATAGAGGCCTCGCTGCTGGCCTCCGACCTCGGGCCCGGCGACGTCGACCTGATCGTGGCGACCGACGCGGGCGCCATTTTGGGCATCGGGGACTGGGGAGTCGGCGGCATCAACATCGCGGTGGGGAAGCTCGCCGTCTACACCGCGGCGGGCGGGATCGATCCGGCCCGCACCATCCCAGTCATGCTGGACGTGGGCACCGACAGGCAGAGCCTGCTCGAGGATCCGCTCTATATCGGTAACCGTCATCCCCGGGTGCCCGCGGCTGAGTACGACGCCTTCCTCGACGAGTTCGTCCGTGCGGTCGGCAAGCTGTTTCCGCCCACGCTGCTGCACTGGGAGGATCTCGGGGTCGCGAATGCCAGGCGCCTGCTGGAGCGGTACCGGGATAAGCGGCTGACGTTCAATGACGACATCCAGGGCACCGGAGCGGTCAATCTGGCCGCCGTCCTCGCCGCGACCAGAGCGTCCGGGGTGCCGCTGGCCGGCCACCGGATCGTGATCTTCGGAATGGGGACGGCCGGGGCAGGCATCGCCGACCAGCTGACCGCGGCCATGGTGGCCGACGGGGTGCCGGAGGCGGAGGCCAGGCGGCGGTTTTGGGCAGTCGACCGTCAGGGCCTGCTGACGCGGGATGTGGCGGCGCTCAGCGACATGCAACGCCGGTATGCCCGCGACCCGGCGGAGGTAGTGGACTGGAGCCGCGATGACCGCCCGGGCGTGGCGGACGGCATCGGTCTGGCCGAGGTGGTCGCCCGGGTGCATCCCACCGTGCTGATCGGGACCTCGACCAGGCCAGGGGCCTTCACCGAGGCGGTCGTCCGTGACATGGCGGCCCACACTGGACAGCCGGTGATCCTCCCGATGTCCAACCCGACCGCTTTGTCCGAGGCGGCACCGGCCGATCTCATCAGGTGGACGGGCGGCCGTGCGCTGGTCGCCACCGGGAGCCCGTTTGCTGCCACGGACCACGGCGGCATCCGCTATGAGATCGGCCAGGCCAACAACGCCCTGATCTTCCCGGGCCTGGGCCTGGGAGTAATCGCCGCCCGGGCGCAGCGGGTAACCGACGGGATGCTGCTGGCGGCCGCCCGCGCGGTCGCAGACCTGGTGGACATCTCGACCCCGGGTGCTCCGCTGTTGCCGCAGGTGGCCGATCTGCGGAAAACATCGGTCGCGGTGGCCACCGCGGTCGCCAGGGCCGCCCAAGCCGAGGGCGTGGCGTCCGCCACGCTGGACGCCGACCTCACCGGCCAGGTGAGGGCACTGATGTGGGAGCCCTGCTACCGCCCGGTCAGGCCAGACTGACCAGGCCAGCCCGACGCGGATCCCCACGAACTCGGCGATCAGCGTGACCAGGTTGGTGAACAGAAAGTCACCGGCGGCGAACCAGTCCCACACCGGCCCGAAACGCTCCAGCACGAGCTGGCCGTAGCCGCGGTCGGTGACCGCGCCGACCCGCATGCACATCTCCTGGCAGATGATCGCCATCCCGAACGTGACCACAATGAACGGCAAAAGAACCCCTTGGCGGCGCCGGTGGCCGTATAGGACACCATGCTCGGCCCGTCGTTCTCCCCCAGCATGGCCAGGATCCCGGGTCCGCCAGCAGCCAGAACACCAGCCAGCGACGGCCACCTCCCCGCGCCCGGTGGACCCGGCCCCGGTCCCGCGATCGCAAGCGGCGGTGCCGCCCGAACTCGGCGCGCTCGATGACGCCACCTCCCGCTACCCCCGCTGTCGCCCTGGCTGCTGGCGGACCTGGTCCGCCAGCCGCTGTGGCTGGCGGCGATCGGCGCGACCCTGGCCGGCTTCGCCTTGCAGGTTGTCGCGCTGCGGTTCGGGCCGCTCGCGCTGGTCGAGCCGGTCCTGGTCGGCGACCTGATCATCGCCTTCCTGATCAGCGCGGCCCTGAGACGGCACTGGGATCCAGTCGGGATCGCGGGAGTCATCGCCAGCGCAGCTGGCGTCGCCGGGTTCCTGGCCATCGCCCGGCCATCCGGTGGCCGGGCGGCCGTCAGCCTGGCCGACGTGCTGCCGATAGGGGTATTGCTCGCGGCGGTCCTGGCCGGCTGCCTCACGGTGGCCCGGCGGAACCCGCGCGCGCGGCCGCTCGCGCTGGCCCTGGCGTGCGGTATCGACTACGGCGTCGCGGCCTTTGTGGTCAAGCTCATGACCGCGGACTTCAGCGGCGGCCTGCCCCAGCTGTTCGGGCACTGGCCGATCTATGCGCTGGCCGTGGTCGGCCCGCTGGGCGACACCCCTGAGGTTAGGCTGAGGCAGTGAGCAACCTGGACCGGTCTCCCGCCGAGCTCATGTGCGAACGGCATGAGGATGCTTCAGCCGGGCCTGTCGTGCTTCGCTACCGGAACGTGCCGCTCGGCGGTCCGCGGGCGATGACGGTGCGGCGCAGCCTGCCGCAAAGGGCGCGGTCGCTCATCGGGGCGTGGTGCTTCGTGGACCACTACGGGCCCGACGACGTGTCCCTGACCGGCGGGATGGTGGTGCCCGGCCATCCGCACACCGAGCTGCAGACTGCCTCTTGGCTGTTCACCGGCGAGGTCGAGCACCGCGACACGACCGGCACCCACGCGCTGGTCCGCCCGGGGCAGCTGAACCTCATGACCGCCGGCTCCGGCATCGCCCACTCGGAGTACTCCACGCCGATGACGACTGTGCTCCACGGCGCGCAGCTGTGGATCGCGCTGCCCGGAGCAGACCGGTTCGCCGCTCCCGGGTTCGCGCACTATGAGCCGCCGGTCACCGACATCGACGGAGCGAAGGTCCTGGTCTTCCTCGGCAGCCTGTTCGGGCAGACGTCGCCGGTGCCGATGTATTCGGCTCTCGTCGGGGCGGAGGTGACCCTGGCGGCCGGGCATTCGCTTGACGTCAAGCTCGACGCGGGCCACGAGCACGGATTCCTGTGCGACACCGGCAGCCTGGGCGTGGGCGGCGCCGTGGCCCAGCCGGGTGAGATCGTGTTCCAGCCCGCGGGCGCCTCGGCGATTACGCTCGAGGCGAGCCCGTCGGAGCCCACGCGGGTCCTCGTCCTCGGGGGTAAGCCGTTCGGTGAGCAGATCGTCATGTGGTGGAACTTCATCGGCCGCAGCCACGAGGAGGTAGTCGCCTTCCGCGAGGAATGGCAGCGCCAGCGCGCCGGCCGGACGCCCGGCGCTCCGGGGCGTTACGGCGCGTTCCCGAACGTGTGGGAGCACACGCTTCCCGCACCCGAGCTGCCCAACGTCCGCCTGCATTCCCGCGGCTGAGGCGTCGCCACCTGTCCCGAGTCCGCGCGCCACTGTTCCTCGACGAGGGCCACGGCTTCGCCAAGCCGGAGAACCGGCTGAAGTTCTACGCCGCGGCCGAGCGCTTCCTGGCCAGGCGGGCGCTTCGAGGAGTAACGCTCACCCCTAGGTCGATCTTGACTGATGCCGGTGGCGAGGTACCTTGGCGGTTACTCACTGACGGCGCAGCTTCCTGTCGCTGTTCGGGGCACTTCGGGCCGCATCGCCGTGAGGCGCTGGTCTTAACGTGGTCCTCCGCTCGGGCAAGCGGCCTTGGCCCCCGTCCCGGCGACTGTTCGGCAACAGTAAGGATTGCTAGTGAGCGGGGCGGAGTCGCGTGTGCTGGCCGAGGAGCAGGCCGCGTTGCGCCGCATCGCGACGCTGGTGGCGCTCGGTATGCCGCCGGATGAGGTGTTCACGGCGGTCACCGTGGAGGTCGTCCGGCTGCTTCCGGTCGATTTCGCCCGGATGGGCCGCTACGACTCCGACGGCACGGTGACCACCGTCGCCGCCTCGAGCAAGACAGACGACCACTCTCCGGTGGGCCACCGGCTGGCGCCGGGGTGGAAGAACCTCGGCCGGATGGTCGCGCAGACCGGCCGATCGGCGCGGGTCGACAGCGTTGCCGATGCCTCCGGCCCGGGCGGTGTCACCGCCCGGCAGACGGGCGTCCGCTCGGCGGTCGCGACGCCGGTCATCGTCGAGGGCCTCCTGTGGGGCGTGATGGCGGCCGGCTCGACCGTGGCGGAGCTGCTGCCGGCCGATACCGAGGCGCGCCTGGCCTCGTTCACCGAGCTGGTGGCGACGGCGATCTCGAATGCCGAGAACCGCGCCTCTCTCGCCCGGCTGGCCGAAGAGCAGGCGGCGTTGCGCCGGGTCGCGACGCTGGTGGCGCGCGGGGCGGCGCCGGAGGAGGTGTTCGCGGCGGTTGCCGAGGAGGTCGGGCAGCTATTTCTCACTGATTTGGCGAACATGTCCCGCTACGAGTCCGACGGTACGTTCACCATCGTCGGCAGTGCGGGGAATCGCTTTCCCGTTGGCAGCCGGTGGCCCCTTGGGGGGAAGACCATCACCACGATCGTGTTCGAGACCGGCCGTCCGGCCCGTTTCGATAGCTATGCCGATGTCACCGGCACGCTCGCTGACGACGCCCGCGAGGCGGGCCTGCGGTCTGCGGTCGCGACGCCGATTACCGCGGAGGGCCGCCTGTGGGGCCTGATCGGCGTCGGCTCGAGCCTAGAGCAGCCACTGCCGGCGGACACCGAGGCGCGGCTGGCCTCGTTCACGGAGCTGGTGGCGACGGCGATCGCGAACGCCGCGAGCCGCGCCGCCCTGGCCGCCTCCCGTGCGCGGATCGTGGCCGCCGCCGATGAGGCCCGGCGGCGGATCGAGCGTGATCTGCACGACGGCACCCAGCAGCAGTTGGTGTCACTAATGCTGGAGATGCGGGCGGTGCAGGCGGCGGTCCCCGCCGAGCTCGGCGAGCTCGGGAGCGAGCTGGCGAGCATCGCCGGGGGGCTGACGGGCGTGTTTGACCGGGTGCGGGAAATCTCCCGCGGGATCCACCCGGCGATCCTGTCCGAGAAGGGGCTGCAGCCGGCGCTCAAGGCGCTGGGCCGCCGGTCCGCGGTGCCGGTCGAGCTGGATCTGCGCGGCGGGCGGCGGCTGCCCGGGGCGGTCGAGGTCGCGGCGTACTACGCGGTGTCCGAAGCGCTGGCCAACGCCGCCAAGCACGCGCAGGCCTCCGTCGTGCACGTAGAACTCGACACACCCGCCACGATCGTGCGGCTGGCGGTCCGCGACGACGGGATCGGCGGGGCTGACCCGGCCCGGGGGGCGGGGCTGGTGGGGCTCAGCGACCGCATCGAGGCGGCTGGCGGCACGCTCCACGTCACCAGCCCCCCCGGCGTCGGCACCACGCTGCTCATCGAGATCCCAGTCAAAGGCCAGGACAACCCGGAGGCGCCCGAACCATAGCGATTCCTCTTTCCTGCCGTGCGACGCAGCCTGACCATCCTGACGCCTTGGCCGTCGCGATCGGCAAGCTAAGAGTTTGTGACTTTCAGGAGCCCGGCGCGGCGCGACCACTCGCGCATCCCGAGCTCGCGGAAGCGGGCGCTCGCGACGGTCAGCAGCTCGGTAGCACCGGGCTGCTGATGCGACAGCCATGCGAGCGCCTCGTCGTAATCGACGATCGCCCGCACCACCGGCTGGCCGCGCTCTTCGAGCGTGGCGCGGGCACGCTCGAAGTAGTCGACGGCCTGGTCGAAGCGGCCCAGCACCGCGCTCAGCCGCGCCACCGTTAGCTCCGTCGAGGTCATATAGAACTCGTATCCGTCGGCGTCGGCGAGCGCCCGGGCGTGCGGGAGCAGCCGCACTGCCAGGTCCTGGGCGCGCAGCTCCCACACCGCGGCGCCGGACAGACCGACCGCGCCGCTGGTCGCGGGATCGGCCGACTCCAGCTCCGGGAGGATGTTGCCCAGGACCGAGCGCGCCTGGTCGACCTCGCCCGCGTACGCAAAGGCCTGCGCGGCGAACCCTGCACACGCCAGTCCGAGCGTTCCCGCTGCCCTAGGGTTCCTTACTAGGTCCCACATCGTCTCGGCGAGCCGCGGCCAATCGATCGCCACGTGCTGGGCCGTGAGCCCTCCCACGAGCGTCACCACCCCCGGGATAGCGCCGTGGGGGGACTGGCGCTCGAACAGGGTCAGGGCTGCTCCGATCTGCCCGGCCGCGGCGTCGAACTCGCCCCGCCCGCCCAGCAGCGCGGCGCGAAACACCCGAGCCAGCCCTCTGCGCGGGGCAAGGCCCACGTCGTCCGCGAGCGCGCACAACTCGGTGCTCAGCCGATCGGCGGCGGGTGAGCTGCCGGGATCGGTCAGAGTCAGGTGGGTCACCACGTGGACCAGTGCCCACAACCGCGCGACCGGGTCATGCCAGCCCTCGATGCGATCGATCAGCTGCTCGACTTCCCCGCCGAACGCGGGGTCCAAGCTGTTGATCGTGAAGGCGTAGTCCGCTTCAGTACCCTGGCTGCGGACGACCTGCACGGCCTCGGGATCGAGCGGGACCGGCCGGAGCGTGCGCACCGGCCCGACCGCTTCAGGCCGAGTGTAGCGGTCGATCAGTTTCAGGCGGGCCCAGGTGAGGCTCCGCGATTGCTCCACGGCCACCAGGGCTCGCGCGATCAGCGGCTCGATCGCGCCCGAGTTCGGCGGCACAGCCGTGAACGCGAGCGTGAACGTCACGACGACCGCGTAAAGCAGTTCGGCGATCGCCTCACCCGGCGCGCCGTCACGCTCGAGCAGCAAAACCGCGGCCTCCAGGGTCCGCGGCGCATCGTCGGCCAACCCGGCCTCGGCTTCGGCTCGCGCCAGCTCGCCCAGCGCCTCCGCGCGCGTCGCCGTGTCCTCGGCCGCGACCAGGTCAAGGCCGAGCCGGAGGATGACCACCGCGTCGCCCGGCGCGCCCACCGACCGCGCCGCGCGGGCGGCGGTCAGGGCGTAGATCGCGCCGCGGGCGGCTCCGGGGAGCGTCGCGGACGCGTGATACTGGCGCACCAGCTCCCCGGCCACCCGCGCCAGGTCGCCGGCGTGCAGGTGCTCAAGTGCCTCGGCGAGCCGCCGGTGCAGCCCCGCGCGGCGGCTCGGGCTCAAACCCTCATACAACGCCTCCCGGACCAGCGCGTGCGCGAAGTCGTAGCGCTCACCATCCACCGGGCGCACCAGCTCCTCGCTCAGCGCGTGCTCCAGGCAGTCCACCAACGGCGCCTCCTTGAGCTCGGTCACCGCGGCAAGCTCGGCAAACCCGAAACCCGCCGTGAACACCGACGCGAGCCCCAGCATGTACCGCGTCTGCGCGGTCACGCCCGCCAGCCGCAACTCCACCGCGCCGCGGACCGACTCGGGCAGCCCCGGCCCGCCGCCGACCGCCAGCGATGCCGCGCCCCGGCGCTGAAGGTGGCGGCCCAGCTCCGCCAGAAAGAAAGGGTTACCGCCACTGTCCGCATACACGGCGTCGACCAGCGCTGCCTCGAGTGGGCCGCCCGCGGCCTGCTCCAAAAGCTCGCCCGCCTCCCCGCGCGGCAAACTCTCCAGCGGCAAGTACTCGCACGACCGCTGCCGCCCGACCTCCGCTAGACGCTGCGCCAGCGGGTGCCCGAGCTCAAGTCCGGTCCCGCGGCAGCTCACCACCACCAGCGCACCCCCGGCCAGCCGCGACACGTGGCCGAATAACTCCAGCGATTCCGGATACGCCCACTGCATGTCATCCAGCACCACCACCGGCGGGCGCTCAAACGAATCCAGCACCCGCACCAGCACCTCGGCCATACGCAGACGCGCCACCCCCGGCGGCGCGCTCACCCGCTCAACGCCCGGCAGCGCGACGTCCCCCAGCAACGGCGCCAGCCACCGCACCTCACCCCCCAGCGCAGCCGCCAGCGCCTCACCGCCCGAACGCTCCACGTACCCGCGGACGGCCTCTGCCCACACCCCATACGGCTGCGCGTCCGCACCCTCATAGCAGGCGCCCCACAACACCTCCGCGCCGCGCGCCCGAACGACGCGCGCCAGCTCGGCCACTGTCCGCGTCTTGCCGATCCCCGACTCCCCGTAGACCACGATGACCGGCGCAGCCCCACCGGTCCCGGCCGCCAGCCACGTCGCCTCCAGGGACCTAAGCTCACCGAGGCGCCCGACAAAATTCCAACTCATGATCGCGGCCGGTCTCCTAACGTAACGACTGGCGCCCAACCCAACCCAACACCATCATCGCCCGCTACGCCAGAACTTCCGCCTCGCGCGGGACACCGCGAATCTGGTCCGTGAGGCGGATAGATGGCCGCGCCGCCACCAGCGCGTGCCTGGTCGCGTAAGTTTGGCTGGCATATCTTCATCAGGGGCTGGCACCCCGTTCCTACTCCGGGCATGACCTGGCTGCTAAGGCAGGTGCGGCGTCCGGGTCGCGCTAGGCCTGGATGAAATGGACGTGCAAGCCAAAGCGGCGCAGCACCCGGACGAACCAAAGAGCGGACAGGAGTGCGCCCGCGACGACGCCACCTATGGTGACGGCCGTGGTGAGCAGGAGGACCACGTTGACCGACGCGACGGCCATCGCCGCCGCCAGGCCCGCGGCCGAGGCCGCGAATATCGCGGCCCACAGCCAGGTCGCCTCCTGGAAGAACCGGTCCAGCCCGGGATTACGGGAAGGTGGCTGGCGCAACCCCACCACCTCGGTGGCCAGCTGAGCCACCAGCGGCTTGCGCGTAGGCGCGGTCCGCGCGAACAAAATGCACAGGGCCAGGTTGGCCACCGGGAACTGAAGCAGGAACACCAGCGTGCTCCCGGTGGCGATGACCAGGGCCGTCTGCAGCGTAAGCACCAGGGCTGAGATCGCCAGCAGGCCGGGGACGCTGTGCGTCGCCACCTTGCGCACGGCCACGGCCAGCCACACCACGCCGGTCGCGGCCACCATGCCGGCGGCCTGCCCGCCCAGTGCCGCGCCGACCAGGTATGCGGCCGCGGGCAGGCCGAGGGATTCGGCGAGATTCCATCCCGCGGTGAATATCAGCCGCCAGGGACGGGGCAGCTCAAGATCCTCACGCGGCGCGCTGCGGGTACCCTCCCGGGTCTCCGCGGGCAGATCCTCCCGAGGACGGGCGTGCAGGCTCATGTCTCGTGCTCCCTTCTCCGGCGGCCTGGTCTACGCCGCCCCGCGAGCGGATCAGGTCCTCTCGCGGGGCGGATCTCAGCGAGCCGCGGCGGAGTGATCGTCCAGTCGTCCCGCACGCAGCGTCGTCATCCGCTGCCAGAACTCGTCCTCGTCGATCTCGCCGCGGGCGAACCGCTCGGCGAGGATCTGCTCAGCCGTGACCGGGCCCGGACCGGGAGCGGAGCCGGGCTGGTCGTACGGTCCCGGCGTCCCGTAACCCTGATAGGGGTACTGCCGCCGGCCACCCGAGGCGGACCAGCGCATCACCGCGAAGATGGCCATCACCAGAAGAATCCAGAACACCAGAGAGCTCAGCCCGTACAAGAACATCTGACCTGCCTTCTTCCTGCGGGCCTAGACCAGCCGGGGGCGGCCCGGTCCGGTTCCGCAGCTCCAGTTCACCGCGCGACCCTGAACACCTGCTGCAAATGCGCGGTATGCGGGCTCCGTGATACGCCCGCCTGTTCCCGGGGGCGGTCTAGGCTCGCCATCCGCATCGCCCGCTGATGCCTGAATCCAGGCGCATCAGGTTTATGGTCCGGAGGTGTCGTTTCGGTCGGCGGGGATCTGGATGAGCATGGTGGTGCCGGCACCGGGTGGGCTGGTGATATGCAGCGTGCCGCCGAGCGCCTCGATCCGGTCGCCGAGCCCGGTCAGCCCGGAGCCCCGGGCCGGGTCGGCGCCGCCCGTCCCGTCGTCGCGGATCGCCAGCCGCGCCATACCGCCGGGCCCGCCGGGTGCGTCGAGCTCGATCTGCACGGCGGAGGCGCGGGCATGCTTGGCCGCATTGGCCACCGCCTCGGACACCGCGTAGTACATCGCGACCTCGACCGGGCCGGGCAGCCGCCCGGCGCGCAGGTCCAGCTCGACCGGCACCGGCGCGCGGCGGGCCAGTCCCCGCAGGGCCGGCGCTAGGCCCTGCTCGGACAAGATCGCCGGGTGGATCCCGTGGGAGATCTCCCGCACCCGGTCGAACACCCCGGCCAGCCCCGCGGCGATCCGCGCCAGCCCGCCCTCGATCTCGCCGAGCCCGGCAGGGACCGCTGCCTGCGCCGCGCGCAGCTGCAGCATCAGCGAGACCAGCTGCTGCTGGGTGCCGTCGTGCAAGTCACGCTCGATCCGCCGCCGGGCCTCATCGGCCGCCGCCACGATCCGCGCCCGGGAGGCCAGCAGCTCGGCCCGGCTCTCCGCGTTCGCCACCGCCGTAGCCACCAATTCCGTGAAGCCAGTAAGGCGCGATTCGGCGTCCCGGGGGAACGGCTGGTGGATCTGCTTCGCGTGCAGGTACAGAACGCCCCACAACCGCCCCTCGGCGACGATCGGACTGGCGACCGAGGAGCCGATCCCGAGCTCGTCCCGGACGAACTCGGCGATGCGTCCGGGAACACCTTGATAGTCGTCGATCCGGACCGAGTGGCCCGTCGAGAAGACGATCGATGCCAGATCGCCCCCTTCCAGCGGCCACGGACCCGGGACCAGTGGGTGCTGCTCGCCCTCCGCGGCCCAGGCCGCCAGGACAGTCACGGTGTCATCACTGTCGTAACGGCCCATCCCGGCGAGGTGCGCGCCGAGCAGCGGCCCGACCTCCCCAGCGACCGCCGCGAACAGCTCATCGGCCGCCGCCCCGCGCGCCACCAGCGTCGCGACGCGGCGCAACGCCGCCTGCTCCTGCGCCAGCCGGGCCAGGGCGGCGCGGCTTTCCGCGTTCGCGATCGCCGTCGCCACCAGCTCGGTGAACGAGGCCAGCCGCGCCTCGGCGCTGGCCGGCAGCGGCTGCTCCCCGGACGTACTGACCACCATCAGGCCCCACAGGCGGCCCTCGACGATGACCGGCGTACCGACCGCCGAGCGGGCGCCTCCCTCGCGGGCGCGGAAACCGAATGGGCCGGAGTCGTCGGCATAACCATCGACCCGGGCCGGGCGGCGCGTCTCGAACACGAGCGTGGCGACGTTCTTCCCCCCGAGGCTCCACCGGCTGCCGACGGGAAAGCCGCTCAAACCGTCGCCCCAGGCAGCTACCGAGGTGAGCATTGCGTCGGCCTCGTACCGGCCCAGGTGCGCGTATCCGGCCGACAGCACTCGCCCCGCCTCCGCGGTTACCGCCGCGAACACCTCCTCAGGCGGTACCCCGCGCGCGACGAGCGTCGCGACGCGGCGCAACGCCGCCTGCTGCTCGGCTAGCCCGCGCGGCGCCTCACCGCTCAACGGCATGCCGCACTCGCGCACCCCGGACGCGACACGAGGCTCCCGGCCAGACCGTCACACGAACAGCGAATCACTCCTTAACCAGCCAGACAAGCGCATCCACCGGGCCTGGCGGTTCCATCCGGCGCGGCCTGGCCTTCCCGGCGGGTAGCCGAGCCTGCTACCTGCTAGCGGTACTGCGAGGACTGCAGCCAGCGGGCGGGGAGGACGGATGCTGGCGGCGATGCCGCAGCGGCGGCGCCGCGCGAGGCTATCGGAGAGCCGCACCGCCGAAAGACTTCCACGCGGTTGAAGAGTGCAGGAGGAGTCGGATGGCCGACCGCGTCGCTAACATGGTCCGCTCCGCCCCGCCGACAGAATCCGCCGCGAAGGTTAAGCGGCCCAACCTCGCGTGGCGGCCCGTGTGGTCGCGACCTGCCGTGATGCGGGCCTTGCGCGCGGTGCTCGTGATCCCGCCCCTGTTCGCCCTGACCTACGAGGGCCTGGGCAACCTGCAGATGGCCCTATTCGTCGCGTTCGGCGGGTTCGCAAGCCTCATCGTGGCCTCGTTCGGCGGCACCAGGCGGGACAAGTTCGTCGCGCACCTCGGGCTGGCGGTGACCGGGAGCATCGGGCTGATCATCGGCACGGTGGTCAGCCCGGTCAAGTGGCTGGCCGTGCTGGTCACGATCCCGGTCGCGTTCGGAATCTTCTTCGCCGGAGTTGCCGGGCCCAACATGGCCTCCGGTATTACCGGCGCGCTGTTCGGCTATCTGCTGCCGGTGGCCACGCCCGGCACCGTGAGCATGATCCCGGACCGGCTGGCCGGCTGGTGGCTGGTCTCGGTCGTCGCGACAGCGGCCGTGCTCCTGCTTTCGCCACCGTCGCCAGGAGACCGGCTGCGCGCGGCGGCGGTCGGATCGGCCCGGGCGCTGGCCGTCCAGCTGGAGGCGTCCGTGAACGGCACCGCCGCCACCGCCGACCGGGAGGCGGCCCAGCAGGCCAGGAACGAGCTGATGACCGCGTTCGCGAGCACGGCGTACCGGCCGACCGGGCTGGCCACGGCCGACCAGGGGCTGGCCAGCGTCGTCCAGCTGCTTGAGTGGTGCACCACGCTGGTCGCCGATGTCACCGTTGGCCACCTGAGCCTGGACCGCGCCCCGCTGCGCGACCGCGAGCTGTTCGCCGCGATCGCCGCAGTGCTCAGGCAGACCGGTGACCTGCTGGCCGACCAGGACGGGACGACGGCATTGCCCGATGTCGGCGAGATGGAGCGGCGGCGCAAGGCCAGTGCCGCCTACCACCGGTCGCTGGACCCGGGCGGCGACTATGACTCGGTGGAAATCGTCGCGAGGCGCGCCGTCCACGCGCTGACGATCTCCGTCGCCGTTCGGGCCATGGTCGCGGATGCGTTGATCGCCGCCAGGCGCGCCGATCCCGAGACCATCGCCGCCCGGCGTCGCGGCTGGTACGGAGACCAGCCCCAAGAGACGACGACCGACCGGCGGGCGGGCGCGCTTTCCGGCGCGATCGGCGTCATGGCCCGGCATGCCAGCTTGCGGTCGGTCTGGTTCCTGAACAGCCTGCGCGGGTCGCTGGCCGTGGCCGCGGCGGTTCTGGTGGCCGACGTGTCCGGGGTCCAGCATGGGTTCTGGGTGGTGCTCGGCACCTTGTCGGTGCTGCGCACCAACGCGGCCTCCACCGGGTCTACCGTGGTGCGTGCGCTGGGCGGCACCGTGATCGGCTTCGCCGTGGGCGCCCTGGTCCTGCTCGCCGTCGGGACCAGCACACCTGTGCTGTGGGTGGCGTTGCCGATCGCCGTCGCGGTGGCCGGGTACGCGCCGGGAGCGCTGCCGTTCGCCGCCGGGCAGGCGGCGTTCACCGTCGTGGTGGTGGTCCTGTTCAACCTGCTGCAGCCGGTCGGCTGGAAGGTGGGCTTGCTCCGCATCCAGGACGTGGCGATGGGCTGTGCCGTGAGCCTGGTAGTCGGTGTGCTGTTCTGGCCGCGCGGGGCCGGCTCGGTGGTCGGCGACGACCTCGCCGATGCGTTCCGGCGCGGTGCCGCGTACCTGACCCAGTCGGTGGACTGGGCGCTGGGCACCCGGCGCGATCCGCCGGACACGGCTGCCGCGGCCGTCACGGCGGGGATACGGCTGGACGAGGCGCTCCGTGGTTACCTCGCTGAGCAGGGCGCGAAGCGGATGTCGAAGGAGGACCTGTGGATGCTGGTGACAGCCACCATGCAGCTCAGGCTCACCTGCACCACGCTGGCCGTCCTGCACGCGCCGGAGCACGGCAGACACCACCATCGGGGCATAGCCCAGGCACGCGCCGCGCTGGAGCATGACACGGCGGATCTCGCGGGCTTCTACGAGCGGGTCGCGGTCCTCGTGGGTCGGCCCGTTCCCGACGAGGTGGTGCTGCCGGTCAGCGTCCCGGCGTTCGTTGGCCTGGACGGGGATAGTGGCACCGTCTTGCCTAGCGAGGTAGGTGAGGTTGATGGAATCAGTGGGCTAGACGGTGCGAGCCGTGCTGACGGTGCCAGCCAGGCTGACGGTGCCAGCCAGGCTGACGGTGCCAGTGAGGCTGGGCGGGGAAACCTACTCCGGATCATCACCGCTCATCATCTGCACCTGCTCTTGGTAGAAGAGTGCCTGCAGCATCTCGGCTCGCATGCGCGTGCGGCCATCGGTCCGGCATTGCGCATGGCCGAGCAGCGCCGCATCCCCTGGTGGCGCTAGACCACGACCGTTCTCGCACACGGCTGTCCGCCTTCCGGTGAGCTAGCGGTCCGAGGTGCCTGAGGTGGCGGTATGACCTCGGCGGCGAACAGTTGTAGCTGGTCGCTGGTTTCCTGCTCGAGGACCAGGTTGATAGTGTCGAGCCGCTCCTCGGCGGCGAATTCGGCGATGATGTCCGCCCAGATGTCCGGGGTGGTGCGGATCGGCTGGCCGCCGTGGCCGGAGCGGGGGCGGCTGGTCGTGTGCGGGGTACCCGTCACGATGCCGACGAGCTGGATGACGCGGTGGATGCTGGCCGGGTCCCGCCCGGCCGCCCGGGCCGCGCTGTCGATGCGGTCCTGGGCTGTCGGCTTGGTCTCATAGCCAGTGGCGAGCGGCGCGATCCAGGCGTCCGCCTTGCGGCCGGTCAGGTCGAGCATCTGGGGGCCGACGGCGCCGAGCCAGATGCCGATGCGGTGAGCGGGGGCGGGTCCGGTAGGCGCGATGACAGGATAGTGCTCGCCGGACAGGGTGATCGTGCGGCCGGGAAGCCATAGGGCGTGCAGTACGTCGATTGCCTCGCTGACGGCGGCCACGGCCTCGCGGGGGTTGCGCCGGGGGCCGCCTAGCCCGGCGATCTGGTTCCAGGCCCGGCCGGCTCCGATGCCAAGCTCGAACCGGCCGCCGGAGAGCACGTCCAGGCTCGCGCTGGTCTTGGCCAGCATCTGGGCGGGCCGCAGCGGCAGGTTGGCGACGTCGGTCATGAACCGCAGGCGGCTGGTATGGCCGATGAGCGTGCCGATCAGGGCGAAGGTGTCGAGAAAGTCCGGTACGTAGGGGTGGTCCTGGATGGATACGTAGTCGAATCCTGCCGCCTCGGCGACCTGCACGTGCTCGCGCAGCCGTCCGATGTCAGCGGCACGGGGAGAAAGGAATACCCCGAACTGCAGTGTGTCCATAATGCCCCCCGGCGGTTGTCGATGCCCTGGTCAAGCCTCGATCTGCTTACCGACACGCTCCTATCCCACTTCGCCTCCGAGGAAAGCGAACTCGCCGGCCCGCTGGCCCGGCATGGCTTCTACCCGGGCCAGCTACCGGGGCTGCCGCTGGCCGCTAGCGGTGATGCCAGCGTGATGGCTTTCGACCGGGATCTCGATGATCAGTGTGGTGCCGCAGTCGGCCGGGCTGGTGACCTGCACGGTGCCGCCAACCGCCTCGATGCGGTCGCGGAGCCCGACCAGTCCGGACCCCTGGGCGGGGTCAGCTCCCCCGATCCCGTCGTCACGGATCGCCAGCCGTACGCCCGCATCGGGGATGTCGAGTTCGACATGCACGACGGAAGCGCGTGCGTGCTTGGCCGCGTTGGCCAGTGCCTCCGACACCGCGTAGTACGCCGCGACCTCGACGCGCCCGGGTAGCCGCCGTCCGGTGCGCAAACCAAGCTGGACCGGCACTGCGGACCGGCGCGCCAGCGCCTTGAGCGCCGCCTGCAGGCCCCGCTCGGACAAGATCGCGGGGTGGATCCCGTGGGAGATCTCCCGCACCTGGTCAAACACGCCGGTGACCCGCTCGGCGATGCGCGACAGCCCGCCTTCCAGTTCGGCGAGCCCGGGCGGCACCACCGCTTGCACCGTCCGCAGGTCCAGCATCAGCGACACCAGGTGCTGCTGGATGCCGTCGTGCAGATCACGCTCGATCCGCCGCCGGGTCTCATCAGCGGCGGCGATGATCCGCGCGCGGGAGGCCATCAGCTCGGCGCGGCTCTCGGCGTTCGCGATCGCCGCCGCCACCAGCTCGGTGAACGAGACCAGGCGCGCCTCGGTGTCCGCCGGCAACGGCTGCTCCCGCTGCGAAGCAATAGAGATCGTGCCCCACAGACGGCCCTCGACGATGACCGGCGTCCCGATCGCCGCGCAGGCCCGCCGAGCGGATGCCGGCCCCGAGCGCGCCGGAGGAACTCTCGGCCAAGTCGTCGACCCGGGCCGGACGGCCGGTCTGGAACACGAGCGTGCCGACGTTGCGGCCGCCAAGCATCCACCGGCTGCCGACCGGGAAGCTGGCCACGTCACTGCCCCAGTGGGCGACGAAGGTAACCGCGCCATCGGGCTCGTAGCGGCACAGAATCGCCGAATCGACCGGAAGCAGCTGCCCGACCTCCCCGGCAACCATCGTGAACACTTCCTCCGGCGCCGCCCCGCGCGCCACGAGCGTCGCGACGCGGCGCAGCGCGGCCTGCTCCTCGGCCAGCCGGGCCAGGGCGGCGCGGCTCTCGGTGTTCGCGATCGCCGTGGCCACCAGCTCGGTGAAGGAGGCCAGGCGCGTCTCGGTGTCCGGCGGCAGCGGCTGCTCCAGGGTCGAACCGGCGAAGATCATCCCCCACAGACGTCCCTCGACGATGACCGGCGTCCCGACCGCCGAGCGGATGCCCGTCTCGCGGACGACGGCACTGAGCGGGCCCGAGGAATTATCGGGATAGCTCGATCCGGGCCGGGCGGCCGGTCTCGAACACGAGCGTGGTGACGTTGTGCCCCTCAACGGGCCACCGGATGCCCACCGGGAGGTCTTCGCCTGCCGGGCCCCAGGTCGTGACGGAGGTCGCCGTACGGCCGGGCTCGTAGCGGAACAGGGTCGCCAGCTCGACGCGAAGCAGCTGCCCGACCTCACCGGCCACCGCCGTGAACACTTCCTCCGGCGCCGCCCCGCGCGCCACCAGCCTCGCGACCCGCCGCAACGCCGCCTGCTCCTCGGCCAGCTGCCGCAACCGTGCCTGATCGGCTGGATCACGACCCGCCCGCCCGCCGGTGGCGTGGCCCACGTCGGCACCGGTATCTGGCGCGTTCACAAACTGACGGTAGTCCGGTGCCCGACGCCTGGCAACGTTTTGCGCCGCAGCCTCTGCGTGCGGAGCCTTGGTTTGGACTACCGGCCGTTTCTGATCTGGGCGAGGGAGAACAGGGACAGGCCGGCGAGCAGGATGGACAGCGCGAGCACGGCCGCGAAGTCGCTGATGAACTCCGTGGCCACCCCGACGGCAACCACGGGGATGATCAGGCCGGTGTAGCACGCCACGAAGAAGGCGGATATCGCATGACTGCGCCGCCCGGGCGGGGCCAGGCGGTTGGCGGTGGCCAGGCTGCCCAGGAAGACGGCGCCGATGGCCACGCCGCCCACGACCGTCGCGGCCAGGAACAGCGCCATGTCGGCCTGGGAGAGGGCGGCGACCGTCAGGGCCAGCGCGGCCAGGAGCACGGCCAGGCCCGCCAGCACGACCCGGCGGCTGTTGAACCGGGCCAGCGCCAGCTGGGTGAGGGTCCCCACCGCCAGCAGCAGGAACACCACGCCCCCCTGCACGGCGTGATTGTTCTGGTGCAGGATGTTGCCGAGGAAGGTGGGCGCTAGCGCGGCGAACAGCCCGAGCAGGGAGAAGGCGGCGAACACGGCTACGCCGGCGGCGATGAACTCGCTCCGGCCCCGCTCGGGGATCCCCAGGCCGGCGAAGCGCAAGGCGGGCCGGCGGCGCGGGCTCACTGTTTCCGGGACGAGGAGCAGGCACAGGCCCGCGACCGCCAGCACGGCCAGGTACACCTCGAAGACCAAGGTGGTGGGATGGGGCGCGTACTGGGCGAACAGCCCGGCGATGAGGGGGCCGAGCGCGAGGCCGCCCATGTTGGCGGCCGTGGCGACCAGGGATGCCCGGCGGCTGGCCGAGGCCGGGACCAGCTCGGTGAGCGCGGCCGTCGCCGTGCCGGTCATCAGGCCCGCGGACAGCCCGGACAGGATCCGGCCGACGATCAGTACTCCCACGTTGGGGGCCAGGATGAATACGATCGTGCTCAGCGCGCTGGCAGCGAGGGCGGCGGCCAGCACCGGTTTGCGTCCGGCCTGGTCCGAGGACCGCCCCGCCAGCAGCAACGTAGCCAGGACCGCGACGGCGTAGACGGCGAAGGTCACCGTCACGATGGCCGCGGAGAAATGCCACTGGTCCTGGTAGATGACGTACAGAGGAGTCGGCAGGGTGGTGCCGAGCATGGTGATGCTCAAGATGAGTGCCGCCAGCCAGAACGCGACCCGGCTAGCAACGGCCGGCCTGGTGCGCCCGGCGGCTGGCGGCTGGTCCAGGCAGTCGACACACGGCCGGTCGGGTGTTCGCCCGGGAGCTTGGACGGTTCCCACGTTCGACTCGGCCTTGACCCGAGCCTGGGCCGGGTCGTAGACGTCGCGGTGTGCATAGGCCACCGCCTTGGGTGCGAGCAGGCGCGTGAGCAGCCTCATTTGATCCACCTTCCGTCTGCGGGGCGACTGAAATCGCCGGCCGCCCAGCGCAACCATGCCCCGGCCTGGCGGCCGAGGTCGCACGAGCGCCTCTTCTAGCCACGATCACACAGGAACGCCGATGCGTCTTTCCCGCAGGCGGCCAACTTCAGTACCGGTTAGCAGGAAGGCGGGGGAGACGCAGGCCCCGCCGCAGTCAGGTCACCCGGAGGACTCTCCCGGCGGCCAGCCGGACGGTGGCATCGGCCGGTACCGGGAGGTGGTCGAACGTGCGGTCGTGAATGGCGGCGATGATGGTGGTGCCGGGAAGGGCCGAGCGGAGATTCTCCAGCAGGGCGCGAGCCGTCCGGTGGTCAAGGCCCTCGGTCGGCTCGTCGAGCAGCAGCAGGCCGGGGTGCCGCAGGTAGGCCTGGGCGACGCTCAGCCGGCGCCGCTGGCCGCCGGAGAGCCCCTCGCCGCCCGGGCCGATCTGCGACTCCAGGTCGACCTGACCGGCCAGGACGGCTACTTTCATGGCCGCACGGAGCTCATCGGCGCTGGCGTCAGGGCGGGCCAGCCGGAGGTTGTCCGCGACAGTGCCGCTGAGCAGCTGGCTGTCTTGTTCCATGAACGTCACGGCGGCGACGAGATCGTCATAGCGGAGCCTGTACGGGTCGGTCCCGCCGATCCGGACCGAGCCCGCCATCGGCCGCAACGCGCCCGCCAGCACCCGCAGCAGCGTCGATTTGCCTGCACCCGAGGCGCCCGTCAGCACGGTAAAGCCGCCGCCGGGCAGATGGAGCGCGCTGATCGACAGCGCGGGCTCGTCTCCCATGCCGGCGACGAGCCCGCGGAGCGCGATGCCACCGCGGCCCCAGGCGCCATTTGCGGACGGCAGCAGCGGCGCGGGGTCAGCGGACGCCTGGCGGGCGCCCAGCCCGGTCATCTCGGTGAGCCGCCGCCACCCGGCAAGGGCCTGACCTGCCGCGGGACCGGCCGCGGCGAGCGATCCGGCCACCTCGAACATGGTCATCGTCAGCAGCGCGGCAAAGGCCAGTATCGCGGGGGACAGCGGGCGGGCGCCCAGCCCGGCGCCGTTGGCCAGTACCGCGGCCACGGCCCCGGCGGCGGCCAGATCGGTGCCGAGCAGGCCTGCTCCTCACGGGCGGACCAGCGGCGGCGCGGCGCGTCGGTGGCGCGGAAGCGCTCATCCAGCTCGGTGAGCGCGCGCGGGCCGGCGCCGTAGGTGGCGATCTCCATCCGGCCATCCAGCACCTCCACCAGCCGGGCCCGCGCGGCCGCCCGCGCGCGGGCCAGGTCGTCTCCCGCCCGTCGGCCCCGCCGGCCGGCGATCAGATCACCGGTAAACGCCACGGCCAGGGCGAGGCCGGCCGCCACCGCGAACGCCGGCCGGATGAGCGCGAGCACCGCCAGGCCGGATACCCCGACGATCGCGGCGACCACCGCAGGCACCGCGACGGCCAGGACGACGCGATCCAGGGAATCGATGTCCGCCTGAACCCGGTCCAGCAGGTCGCCGCTGTGGAACCGGCGAAGCTGCCGGGGGGTCATCCGCGTCGCCGACGCGAACACCCCCGCCCGCAGCCGCGCCAGCACCCGCAGGGTCGCCCCGTGCGTGGTCAGCCGCTCACCGTACCGCCCGGCGGTGCGGACCACGGCCAGGGCCTCCACCCCGGCGGCGGGAAAGATCCAGGAGAACGTGGACGTGGTCGAAAGCCCCGTCTGGGCCGACCGTACGATGAGCCAGCCGGCCAGGCCCATCAGGACCGCGGACGCGACGGCGGCCAGGATCGCGAGCGCCAGCCCCGTCGCGAGCCCGCGGGGAAGCCCGGCCCGCCGGTCCGGCCGTCCCGCGTCACGTACCGCCGCCCACAGCTCCGCCAAGGACGCGGAGCGCCCGGCCACGGGTGCGGTGTAATCAGCCACGGTGTATTCAGCCACGAATCCGCCCTTCGTCCAGGTTGATCAGGCGGTCGGCGATCCCGAGCACCGCGTCCGAGTGGCTGGCCACCAGGGCCGTCCGGCCCCGCAGCAGCCGGGTCAGCGGCTCTATCAGCGCCGCTTCGGTAGCCGCGTCCAGGTGCGCCGTGGGCTCGTCGACGAGCACGAAGCCGGCGTCGGTGAGGAACGCCCGGGCCAGGGCTACCCGCTGGGCCTCACCACCGGAGATGCTCCATCCCCGCTCGCCGAGCACCGTGTCCAGGCCATCGGGGAGCCGGCCGAGCAGGCCGGTGAGCTGCGCAGCCTCGATCGCCTCCCAGATGCGGGAGCGGGAGGCACCGGGCTGGCCCAGGGCGATGTTGTCGGCCAGGGTGCCGGAAAACAGATAGGGATGCTGGCCGATCAGCAGCGCCCGGGCGGACCCGGAATCCCCGCCGGCCGGTGCCCCATCGACGAGCACCCGTCCTTCGCTGGGCCGCAGCCAGCCCCCGGCCACCTTGAGCAAGGTAGACTTCCCCGACCCCGAGGGACCGGCGACGCCCAGTACGGTGCGCGGCGGCACGAAGACGCTGACGTTGCTGAGCGCGGGCCGCGAACGGCCCGCGAAGCGGACCGTCACGCCTTGCAGCGCGACGCCAGGCGTGACGCCAGGCGTGACGCCAGCCGCGTAACAGGACGCAGGCGCCGGGGCGCGGCCAGCGGACCCGGTGACCGCGGTGACCGCGGTGGCCATGGTGCCCACGGGCCCGGCATCGGCGGTCGCCCGGCGGCCGAGCGGCGCCAGGATCTCCGCGGCGGCGAGCGCCTCCTGGCGCTGGTGGTAGGCCGCGGCGAAGCGCCGCAGCGGAGCGAAGTAAGCCGGGGCCAGGAGCAGGACGAACACGCCGGCCTGCGCCCCCAGGTGAAACGGCAGCAGCGGGACCCGGACATAGCCGAGCAGGGTGGCTCCGACATACATCGCGACTAGGCCGATGCCGAAGGTCGAGACCCATTCCAGCGCGCTGGAAGCGAGGAACGCAATGCGCAGCACGGCCGTCGTGCGATCCGCGAGCTCGGTCGCCGCCCGCTCCACCAGGCGACGCTGGTGGCCGATCGCCCCGAGGGCGCGCAGCGTGCTCATCGCCTGAAGCCGCTCAAGGACCTGGCCGGAAAGCTGTGCCACCTGGTGCATCTGGCGCCGGCTGACGGCCTCAGCGCCCAGGCCGGTCGCCGCCATATTGATCGGAACGATCGGGGTCGCCAGCGCAAGCAGCACCCCCACCACCCAACTGGCCGGCAAGATCACCGCGAGGATGACGGCCGGCGCCAGGCATGCGGTGACCGCCCGCCGCTGGTAGTCGTGGAAGTGATCACCGAGCCGCGGCAGCTGTTCGGACACCGCCGCGACGGCCGCGCCCGCGCTCATCTGCTCATCGGCCGGGTCACCCAGGACGAGCGCGTCCAGGACCGCGTGGCGGGCACTGGCCTCGGCGCGCCCGGCGCCCGCCGCGGCCAGCCGGTCCGCGGCGAACCCCCCGACCGACCACAGCAAGCCGCCCGCCGCCACGCCGAGGACGTCGTCGGCTAGACCGTGGCCGTTCGTGGTGCCGACCACGCCGGCCACGATCAGCGCAGCGATATACCAGCTCATGATGACCGTGCCGGCGGTCGCGGCCAGGTCGGCCAGGGCGGCCGCGAGGAAGAAGCGCCGGCCGGGCGGCCCTGCGCGGCGAGCCACCGCTTCCCCTCGCGTGCGCCACCCGTTCCGGCCCTGGGGTCTGTCCCTGCCCCGGGCGGGGCCGAAGGGAGGCCGGCGCTGGTAGCGGCACCCTCCGCGGTCGCCGTGACCATGGTCATCGCTGCGAGCGGGCTGTCGCCACCCAGACGGCGATGACCACGGCGACTATGACCGCGGTCATGAGCGGGCCGAACCAGATGAGATTAAATTGACCGTCGAAGGAGTTCTCCGACGCCAGGAGCGCCGCCGCCCCGACCGGCAGCAGCAGCACGGTGACGAGCATCCGCACCCCCCATGGCCATTTGCGGTCGCCGACCTCGCGGCGGGCGCTTCCGTCTGCGGTGCCGTCTGGCGTGCCTGCGGTACTAGTTTCCATGTCAGTTGCCTCCTTCGGCGGGCCGCGGAACGGATATAGCCGACGGCGCGGCCGGGCGGCCGCCAGGGACCGCGCCGTCGTCCCCCGGCTGGCGCCCGCGGAAAATCCAGTTGGCGTAGGCGTGATAGGCGATCGTGGCCGGCACGAACACGACGACCGCGACGACCAGGAAGTCCAACGTGTTGCGGCTGGCCGCGGCCGAGTACACTGTCACCGACGGCGGCACGATCTGGGGGAAGTACAAGGCGACCAGCGCCACCAGGCCGGCGATCTCGGTGGTGGTCACCGCGAGCCACGGGATCAAGTCCGGCGTACGGCCGGCCCGCCAGTAGGCGACCCAGAATCCCGCGGCCGCCACCGCCACCGCGTAGGCGAACGGGAGCCAGCGGTTCACCCCGTGGAGTTGCAGCCGCGCGCTGGTCGCGACCGGGAGCAGCGCGGCCGACAGGATCACCGCGCCCACGGTGGCCAGGGTCAGCCGGCGGACGAGGCTCGCCATCTGGTCCCGCAGCGCCCCGACGGTCTTCGCCTGCAGCATGGCCGCGCCGGCCAAACAGAACAAGGCGACGGTCGCCAGGCCAGTGAGCACCCCGTAGCCGTGCCCGAAGAAGTCCCACGTCGCGCCGGCGAAGCGCTGGTCGTGGACGGTGACACCGCACAGCAGGCCGCCGAACAGGACGCCCTGGGCGAACGCCGCGACGAGCGAGCCGACCCCGAACAGGCGGGTCCAGATGCGGTCGGAGGCGGCCCGGTGCAGCGTCATCTCGACCGAGAAGCCGCGGAAGATGAGGCCGAAGATCATCACCACCAGCGGTATGTAGAGGCCCGGCAGCGCGGTCGCGTAGGCGTCGGGAAACCCGCCCCACAGGCCCATTGCGACCAGCAGGATCCACGTTTCGTTCCCGTCCCAGACGTTCCCGACGACCTCGACCATCTGGCGGCGGCGGGCGGCATCCGGCTGGAACAGCGTGAGCACGCCGATGCCGAGGTCATAGCCGTCCAGGACGACGTAGAGGAGGAGCGCGAAGACGATGACGATCAGCCAGAAGAACAGCATGGTTAAGCCTCCACAGGAGTCATGGGCTGGCCGGCCGGGGCCGGAGCGCCGGAAGCACTGGGAGCCGCGGCGTCACTGCCTTCCTGACCGGGCAGCGGGTCGGGCCCCCGGCGGACCTCGCGGACGACCTGCCGGATCCAGACGGTGACCAGGATGAGGTAGACGATCCAGAACGCCGCGAGTGAGGCGATGAGCTCGCCGGTGCTCAGCGACGACGATGCCTGATTCACCAGGAGCTTGCCGTAGACAATCCACGGCTGCCGGCCGGACTCCGACGTCACCCAGCCGGCGATCGTCGCGATCACCCCGACCGGCAGCATCCACAGCACCAGCCGCAGGAACCAGGGTTCGGTGTACAGGCGGCGTCGCAGCCGCATGATGAGGCCGATGAAGGCGACGATGAACATCCCCCAGGCCCCGTAGATCATGATGTGGAAACCCCAGAACACCGGGGCGACGGTCGGCTGCAGGTCCTTCGGGATCGTCTTTATGCCCGGAACGGATTCGTTGCCGGAGAAGTTGTGGAAGTCGAACACGCTCTCGGCATTGGCCAGGCTGAGCTGGACCCAGTTGCGCTGCTGCGCCTGGTCGGCGATGGTGAACAGGTTCCAGCCCGTGTTGCCGTTATTGAAATTGCCCTCGGCCGCGATCAGCTTGTCCGGCTGGTAGATCGACGTCATGTAGGTGGCCATGTTGTCCCCCACGTTGAGCTGGATCGGCAGCAAGATCGCCGCCGCCAGCAGGGCGAAGGACATCGTCTTCTTGGCCAGGGGCAGGGCCCGGTGCCGCAGCAGGTAGTAGGCGCCGATGGCCGCGATGAACCACGCCGATGCGATCAGCACGGCCAGGACCATGTGCGGGAAGCGATAGTTGAAGGCCGGGTTGAAGATCGTGTAGTACCAGTTGGTCGGCTGGAACTGGCCGCTGACCTCGCGGTAGCCAGCCGGGGTCTGCATCCAGGAGTTCGCGTCGAGGATCCAGGCCGTCGAGAGCAGCGCCCCGAGGGCCACCATGCAGGTGGCGACCATCGTCACCCGCTTGCTGACCCGACCCTCCCCCCAGACCAGGAGGCCGAAGAAGCCGGCCTCGAGGAAGAAGGCGGTCAGCGCCTCCATGCAGATCATCGGCCCCAGGATCGGGCCGACGGCCCGGGCGTAAATACCCCAGTTGAGGCCGAGCTCGAAGGTCAGCACGATGCCGGCCACGATCCCCAGCGCGAAGCCGATGGCGAAGATCCTGCGCCAGAACCGGAACATCTGCAGGTACAGCGGATTACCGGTCTTGCAGTAAGCGCCGTACAAGATGCACAGGAAGATCGCGAGACCGACCGACAGCGCCGGGAAGGTCATGTGGAACGCCGCCGTGGTCGCGAACTGCCATCGCGACAGGTCGATAAAGGTCTGTGAAGTCATCTTTTTCCGTGTTCCTTGAGCGGTCCAGGCGGCTGGCAAACTCAGGCCGGACGAGGACAGGCGGGATCGGGGGGCAAGATCTTGACCGGAGGCCCGGGCGGCAGCGCTCTCGCGCCACCCGGACCCCGCTACCAACCACGATGGCGCGGCCGCGCCCGTTCCTCATCCCGGCAGGCGGCCAGTCTGGCTACCGGCCAGCAGGAATCCCGGCCTTGCGGCCAGCCGGGGGCGATTTGCGCCTGGGGGCTGGCATTATCGAGACGTGACAGGTCACTATGCGCGTTACCCGGACATCGCTGATCACGGGCTGATCGGGGACTTGCAGACCGCCGCGCTGGTGGCGACGGACGGCACGGTGGACTGGTTCTGCTGCCCCCGTTTCGACTCGCCCAGCGTGTTCGCGTCGCTGCTGGACGCGGACCGCGGCGGTTACTTCCGGGTCGGCCCGGACCGGGACGACTACGTGACCAAGCAGCATGGAACCGGGGGCCGTCATCTGGCATACAGCAGTCACACCCAGCTTTCATGCGTGCGGGCGGTGTCCCTGCTCCCGCTGCGGGATTGTCCGAGACCGGGCAGGACCCCGTCAAGCCCGTCTGTGCCCGCGGCGCAACCGCCCCCGTTGAGCTGCCTGGTGAACGTACACGCAAAGACGGCCTGGACTGAACCTGCCCGGTCCTGGAGTTGGCAGCGATCGGGAGCAGGGACACGAGTGGCCAGGGCGGCTAGTCGCTGGCGCCGATGACCTTGAAGTCCTGGTTGACGAAGATGTGGTGCGGCCAGTTGACGCCGATGTAGTGGACCTCGTACTGGCCGCCGCTCAGCTCCACAACACGGTCGACGACGCCGCCCGGGTAGGCGGCCAGCGCAGCTTCCGTCGCCTTATTCGCTGTCGTTCCGCTGGCGAGCGTCCCCGACCCCTGAGTGTAGTCCGCCGGGATCTGACCGACCGTCTTTGACGTGGCCGGTGCACCCTGCTGGAAGGGGACCACCCCTGCCGCCAAGGAAGCCGCAGATCCTTCGCTGCCAGCCGGTTGCACGGTGACCTGCGTGGCCGTGATGGTCGTTGAGTTGACCGTCCCGAGTACCAGGACGGGTTCGCCTGTTGTAATGGCACTCGCCGAGGTCGAGTCGGTCCCCTTCTCGTACGTCGTGGAGGACGCCTCGTCGACGGTCACCTTCTGACCCGCTGATGTCGTCATTGTGAAGCCCGACGTGGACACGCTGCTGACCGTGCCGGATGATCCCCCTGCGGCCGGTCCGGACCGGGCGTTGGATCCCCCGCCGCCGGAGCTGCTGCTGGCAGTGGGTGAGCTGCTGGCAGTGGGTGAGCTGCTGGCAGTGGGTGAGGCGCTGCTGGAGGTTGCGCTGACGATCCCGGAGGAACAGCCCGCGACTGCGATGGCCGCGCCGCCGGCAACGATGGACATGGTGAGTTTGCGGGAAAACATTTGTTGAGCTCCTGGCGTCGATGCCATTGATCTGAGAGGGTGGCAGCCGTTCATTTGAGGCCCCTCTAAGACGGCCTGCGACTACTCCGAACCCTCCTGTCCCTCGGTGCCAGCAGTCCACATGCACCGACGTCCGCACCCTCCGCTGAACGTCGCTTTGCGGGGTGCTTCCAACGATGCCTGCGCATGCGGCCCCCGGTCATCGGCGCCAGCGGCAATTTGCTATGGCGGCTAGCCCAGCTAGCCGGATTCCTGCTAGCTGTAGCGGGCGAGTAACCGGCTGCGGGAGAGGACGCGTGCTGGCCTCGCACTCCGGGCGTCCCGCGTACTCGCGAGCCCGTGACGAAAAGGTGACCAGTACCGGTTGACAACTAGCCGCCAGGTTTAACGACGCGGCATTGCTGGCGCGAGGAGGTGGCGCGCTCGGCGATGACGCTCAAGCTGATGACCTACGCGCCGACCGGCGGGATTATCGCGGCACCCACCACCGGGCTGCCCGAGCAGGCCGGCGGCGAACGGAACTGGGACTATCGGTACACCTGGATCCGGGACGGCTCGTTCTCCGTCTACGCGCTGCTCGGCCTGGGCTTCACCGAGGAGGCCGCGGCCTTCACCGGATGGCTGCGGGACCGGGCCAGCGAAGCCTCCGGCGACGACTCGCCGCTGAAGATCATGTACCGAGTCGACGGCAGCTCGGACCTGACCGAGCAGACGCTCGACCACTTCGAGGGCTGGCGCGGCTCGCGCCCGGTGCGGATCGGCAACGGCGCCGCCGGTCAGCTGCAGCTCGACATCTACGGCGAGGTCATGGACGCCTTCCTGCTGGCCGACACGCGCGGCGTCGCCCTCACGCACCAGGGCTGGATCGAGCTGGCCGAATTCATCGACTGGCTCTGCGAGCACTGGGACCAGCCCGACGACGGGATCTGGGAGACCCGCGGCGGCCGCCGGGACTTCACCTACGGCAGGTTCCAGACCTGGGTGGCGCTGGACCGCGCCGTTCGGCTGGTGAACCAGCGCGGCCGTCCCGGCCACCGGGACCGGTGGATAACCGAGCGCGACCTGGTTTACCAGCAGGTCTTCGAGCGCGGCTGGAACGCGAAGGTCGGCGGGTTCACCCAGTACTACGGCAGCGACGTGCTCGACTCCTCGCTTCTGCTGATGCCGCTGCAGGGGTTCATCGCCCCGCGCGACCCGATGCGGCTGTCCACGCTTGAGGCCATCGACCGCAAGCTGGTCTCCGACAGCCTGGTCTACCGCTACAACCCGAGCGCCTCACCGGACGGGCTGGCCGGCAACGAGGGCACGTTCTCGCTGTGCACGTTCTGGTACGTCGACGCGCTGGCCCGGGCCGGCCGGCTGAACGAGGCCCGGCTGACGTTCGAGAAGATGCACACCTACGCCAACCACCTGCGGCTGTACTCCGAGGAGATAGGGAGCACCGGCGAGCAGCTCGGCAACTTTCCCAGGCGTTCAGCCACCTGGCCCTGATCAGCGCCGCGATCAACCTGGACTATCAGCTTGACCACGGCGCCGGGTCGCTCCCCTACGCGCCGCCCTGAACTCCGTCCCGGCGCCGGGTCTACGGGCACGCCAAGGCCCGGACACGAGCGCCCGTCGGTGACGGGCTGGGTCAGGTGCGCCGCGGATCAGATGCCCGGCTGGTCACGCAGTGCATCGGCCAGCTCGCGACGGCTCGAGATCCCGAGCTTTTCGTAGACGTGCTGCAGATGGTTCTCGACCGTGCGCACCGAGATGTGACTATCAGCGGCGATTTGCTTGTTCGAACGGCCGGCGGCGGCCTGCGCGGCGGCGTCGAGCTCGCCGGGGGTAAGGCGGGACCGGGCCGTGATGGTCCTGACCACGGGCGTGGCAGCTCCTTCGCAGCGGCTGAGGAGCTGCGCCGCTCTGTTCTCGTCGGCCGCCGCTTCTCGGGGATGCCCGCCGCGTCGCAGCACGGCGGCGGCTTCGACGCTCGCCTCGGCCGCGTAGAGATTGGCGCCCAGTCCCTCGAAGGCTTCGGAGACCTCATGCAGAGCCTGGCTGTCCCGGGCCGCCACCGCGTTGGCGTAGCCGGCGCGGGCCACCACAAACTCGCCGTCCACCTGGGCGGCGAGGTTTTCCAAGCGACTGGCGGCCAGATGGGCCTGGCCCAGGCGGGCCAGACCGTGGAGCGCGCTGGCGGCACCGAGGAGGTGGCCGACCTCTTCGCCGACGTCGGCCGCCTCTTCGAGCCTGGCCCGGGCGGTGGGAAGGTCGCCGACGGCTGCCGCCGTCCAGGCCCGGGCCTGGAGCACTGCGGGCCTGAAGTGCTTAAATGCCGGAGGGAGGGCGTCGAGCGCGGCCAGCGTCTGGGCCGCTTGCTCCGCCCGGCCGGTCATGGCCAGCGCATGGACGGCGGCCACGTACGACCGTTGAGCAAGCATCGGGCGCCCGAGCTGCTGGTAGAGGGTGTAGGCCTCGCTGGCCCGGCGGAACGCACTTACCGGGCGGCCCTGCTCGAGGTGAAGGTAGGCGAACCAGTCGGCGACGAAAGCTCTTGCTTCGGCCGCCGGATGATCCATGACTTCGCGATATGCCATGGTGAGGAGCTCGTCCGCCTCGCGGAGACGGCCGGAGGAGACGAGCGCGGCAGCGCGGTAGCCGAACAACATCCACTGGTGCCACGGCTCGTCGGGCGCAGGGACCGCTCGGGTATCCGGGGGTGGGGTCAACTCCTTGATGACCTCGTCGAGGCGGCCTATCTGGAGCAAGGCATGGAGCCCCACTACGCGCAAGGCGGAATCGGGGCGCTGGATCCAGGTAGTTGCCAGTTCCATCGTTTCCCTGGGCCCACTGACGATGGTGGTGACGAAGAGGCGTCGATTGGCTAGCTCGTCGCGCCAGAACGGATCGGTGATCAGAGCGAGTGTGTCGTCGATGATCGATGAGTCAGCACTGCCCTTCAAGAAGGCGTTGTCGAATCGCAGCAAGGCCACGCGGGCTCGCTCGGCGTCACTCGTTGCTTGTGCGGCCAGCGCGGTCAGCTCATGTTCGGCCTGGTCGGAGCGACCCTGAAGATGCGCGGTCTCTGCTGCCATGAAGCGGGCCTCGAAGTCGGCGCCGGCCTCGATGGCGGCCCGGGCCAGGCGTTCGGTGAGGGAGTAGTCGTGGCGGGCTCTGGCCGTCATTGCCCCCGAGACCAGCAGCTCGGCGCTGCCGCCGCCGCCCACCAGCCGCAACGTCGCCACTTTCAGGGGGTCCGCTTGGCGGCGGGCACCGACGGCCTCGATCACATCGGCCAGTGAGCGGGAAATGGCCCGCTCGCGACGGGCGCTGATGCCAGCGCGCACCACGTCCCCGTAGACGGGGTGGGCCAGGCGGATCTCGATCCGGCTGCCCTGCGTGGCGCTGGTGATCAGGCCCTTGTCTTCGAGAGCGTCAACCGCCGGTGGGTCGGCCAGCTGGGCCAGCTCGGCCGGTCCGAGCGGTTCGCCCAGGGCGAGCAGCTCGAGCACGGATCGTTCGGACTGGCTCAGGTCGCCCAGGCGCAGCGCCACCAATTCGGCCAACCGGACCGTGGGGGACAGCACGCCCTGCAGCCGCCACAGGCCCCCCGCCTCGATAAGAGCCCCGGTCTCGAGCGCCCCGTTGACCAGCTCGCGCAAGAACATCGGGTTTCCCCGGCTGCGGGCGGCGAGCTCTAGCACCGTCGCCGCATCCACCGGTCCCCCGAGCGCCGAGGCCAGCAGCTCCTCGATCGTTTCGTCATCGAGGACGCCGATCTCGATGCGTTCGGCCGGACCGTCCTTCCACAGCGACAGCACCGGGTCCGGTAGCACCTCCCCGGCGCGCACCGTGGCGAGCACGGTGGCCGCCTGGGTCAGGGCCAGCTGGTGCACCAAGACGGCCGACCCGTTATCCAGGAGGTGGGCGTCGTCGACGAAGATCAGCAGCGGACGCCCTCGGGTCCCTTCGACCATCGCCCGCGCGTAGCGCCCGAGCAGCACCCCGAGATCCTCCCGCGAACTGTCCGCATCGCTGCGTTCGGGGGGCAGCAAGGATGCGAACGCCCCGAAGGGCAACCCTTGCGCCGCCCGGGTGGCACTGGCGCGCCGGTGGGCCATTCCGCGCTGCTCAGCCCACTGCACGGCGCTCAGCGCGAGCGTGGTCTTGCCCACTCCGGCCGGCCCGGTGATCACCGCCCCCCGGTTGGCCGCAACGGCCGCGGTCAGCCGGGAAAACTCCTTGCTCCGGCCGATCATCCGCCACCCGGCCACGTCTAAGGGTAACTGGCCCAGCCCGGAACGAGCCAGTAGCCCGACGCTGGAAACAGGTAGCGACTACTCAGGACCCGGTGCGTTCCGTTGTGGTGCGCTCTACCTGTGAACAAGGTGGCCCAGCCGGGAAGAAAAACCATGCAGCAGGTGAGATTGGGACGCAGCGGGCTGATGGTCTCACGGCTGGCATTCGGCACCTGGCAGCTCGGTGGAGACTGGGGGCCAACGGACACCGCCGAGGCGATGGACGCCATCCGGCGGGCTGTCGACGAGGGTGTAACCTTCTTCGACACGGCCCAGGCCTACGGCTTCGGGCAGTCGGAGCAACTCCTCTCCGCCGCACTGCTTGCTGTTCCCCGCGAGCAGGTCGTCATCGCCACCAAGGGCGGACTGCGGCCCACTGACCGCGGCCTGGTCCGTGACGCAAGCGCCCGATGGATCCGGGACGGCGTCGAGGCCAGCCTGCGGGCGCTCGGCACCGACTACGTCGACCTGTACCAGGTGCACTGGCCGGATCCCGCCACGCCCTTCGATGAGACCGCGGAGGCGCTCGCCAGGCTGATCGCCGAGGGCAAGATCCGGCACGCCGGCGTGTCGAACTTCGATGTCGAGCAGATGCAGACCTTCGCGGTCACCTTGCCGGCCGAAACACTGCAGGCCCCTTACGGCCTGTTCCGCCGCGACATCGAAGCCGAGGTCCTCCCCAACACCGAGGCGCACGACATCGGAGTCCTGGTCTACGGACCCCTGGCCCACGGGTTGCTGAGCGGAACCCTCGGCCCCGGCACGCGATTCGCGCGGGATGACTGGCGATCCAGGAGCCCGATGTTCCAGGGCCAGACCTACGCGCGCAATCTGCGGGTGGTGGCTGAACTGGGTGCGCTGGCGACCGAACTCGGATGCACGCTGCCCCAGCTGGCGATCGCCTGGACACTGGCCCATCCGGCCGTCCACGTTGCCATCGTGGGCACCCGCGATCGCGACCACGTCGACGAGGCGCTGGCGGCGTCCGCGATGGACCTCGACGATGAGGTGATGCAGCGGATCGACGCCCTCATGGCCGGCGCCGTACCGGTGGCCGGCCCATCACCCGAGGGGATGTGACGACGATCGAAAGCGACAAGCACTCGCTCGCGGTAGTCCCTGACGGCCCGATTCGCCTGTTGGACCACCACCCCATCGACCAGCTAACCCAACGGAATCGCGAACGGGTACCTGAGCGTCAGCCGCCCGCCGAGAGCCGCGCCGCTCTCGCCCGGCTGGCCGGGGAACAGGCGGCATTGAAGCGCGTCGCGATCCTGGTGGCGCGCGGGACTCCGTCAGAGCAGGTGTTCGCAGCAGTCACCGAGGAGGTCGGGCGGCTGCTTTGTGCCGACATGACGCACATGTGCCGTTACGAGCCCGATAACACGATGACGTTCGTCGCCACCTGGACCAAAGACGACGAGGGTATCCACCTCGGCAGCCGGTGGCCGCTTGGGGGACAGAACCTCGCCACACTCGTCTTCGAGACAGGCCGTTCCGTCCGGATCGACAGCTACGCCGATGCTTCCGGTCCGCTCGGCGTCGCCGCCCAAGACACGGGCATCCGTTCAGCGGTGGCAAGCCCGATCATCGTCGAGGGCCAACTCTGGGGAATGATGGGAGCCGGCTTGAGCATCGAGCAGGCCCTCCCGGGGGACTCCGAGGCACGTCTGGCTTCCTTCACCGAGCTGGTGGCGATGGCGATCGCGAATGCCGAAAGCCGCGCGGAGCTGAAAGCCTCGAGGGCCCGGATCATCACCGCCACCGACGAGACCCGGCTGCGAATCGAGCGCGATCTTCACGACGGGATCCAGCAGCAGCTCGTGTCATTGCTACTGGAGCTGCGGTCAGCGGAGGCCACTGTGCCCTCAGAAATGGAAGAGTTGCGGGCGCACCAAGCACGGATGAAGCGAGGACTGGACTCCGTGCTCACCGAGCTGCAGGAGATTTCGCGCGGGATTCATCCCGCCATCCTGACCAAGGCAGGCCTAGGGCCGGCGCTCAAGACGCTGGCACGTCGTTCCGCACTTCCGGTCGAGCTCGAACTGCGTTACCAACGGCGAGCGCCCGAGCACGTCGAGGTCGCGGCGTACTACGTGGTTTCGGAGGCGCTCACCAACGCGGCCAAGCATGCGCATGCGTCGGTGGTCAAGATCGACGTAGCCGAGCAGGACGCGACCTTGAAGCTGGCGATCCGCGACGACGGAGTCGGGGGTGCCGATCCCAGCCAGGGGACAGGACTGGGGGGGCTGGCCGATCGCATAGAAGCGCTGGGTGGACGGCTCGAGATCGTTAGCCCGCCGGGAAGTGGAACCTCGCTTTCGATCGAGATCCCTGTCGAAGGACAGAGTGCCGCGACCTTCCCCGGACCTTAGCGAACGACTTCGTCGAGGGCATCGGCGACGGAGCGCGCGGCGTCAGTTACCGGCTTGAGGGATGGCTCGGATGGCAGCGCCTGCGGGCGGGCCAGCGCGCTGGCCCGCACCGCGCCCGCGATCTGCCGCAGGGCGGCGCTCACCTCGCTGACGCCTGAATCCGAGGGGGGCTGCCCGGCGGTGGTCACCGCGGTGGCGGTGACGGTATCGAGCAGCCGCTCCAGCGCGGCCACCGCCGGCTGCCAGGCCATGGCCCGCTGCCGGGTCCACTGCGGCTCGGCCATGGCCCGCTGGAACTCGGTCTGCAAGGTGGCGAGCTGCACACGGGCGCGGCTGTGGGGTGCCGTACCCCGGGTACCCTGGCCGACCGCCTGGTCCAGGTAGCCGGCGATCGCGTCGAGGGTGTCGGCGAAGTCGGGGCGCCAGCTGCCATGCCAGCTCGATGGCCACGGCGCGTAGCCGATGAGCAGCGCGATGCCGCAGCCGAGCAGCGCGTCGATGAGCCTGTCCTGGGCCAGATGCCAGCCGTCGTTGGCGAGCAGGTCGATGAGCAGCACGACCAGGGGGGCGAAGAAGACCGTGAACAGGCCGTAGTTGCGGCTCTGCCCGTAGGGCAGCAGCAGCGCGAACAGCGCCAGCCATATCACCAGGAGCGGGTCCGGCGGCCGGGAGGCCAGGATCAGAGCGCCGACGCTCGCGCCGATCACGGTGCCGGCCGCGCTTTGCAGCGCGCGGGCGAACACCGAGCCGAGGTCGGGTCTCAGCACGACCGCGACCGTCAGCGGCACCCAGTACGAGCGCTGCAGCGGCAGTGCCTGGCTGAGCACCGTGGCCACCCCGATGCACAGCATCAGGCGGATCGCGAACATGCCGGCGAAGCCCCGGTGGACCTGCCTGGCCAGGACGAGTAGCGGCCGGGCGGGTTCCCGCGGCCAGTCGGCGTCGCCGATCACCCCAGGAAGAGGAGCTGTCCGGCCGGAGACGACGTCGGCGGCCTGGTTGAGCGCGCGGTACAGGGCCAGCATGGCGGGGCTTGCCGCCGGCGGCGCCGCGATGGCCGGCACGGCCGTGCCATCCAGCACGGCGCTGGCGAGTGCGTCTGCTTGCGCCGCGGCCTGCGGCGGCGGCCGCTCGCCCGCGTAGTCCAGCGCCATGGCCGCCTCGTGTACCAGCCGCGCCTGGCGGATCAGGCTCATCAGCAGGGCCAGCTCCCGATCCCGGCCGCTCGCGGCCGCCCGCTGGCCGAGCAGTTCGGAAAAGGCCAGGTTGACGGCGGCGACGGCGCCGCGGCGGGCCACACCGAGACCCTCGGTCCCCAGCGCACGCAGGGTGACGGCCAGCGTCCGGTACACGGCGGCGACCTGGCGCTGCTCCGCCGCGCGGGGGAAGGCCAGCCAGCCGGGAACCAGCAGCACCAGCCACCAGCCGACCCCGGCCAGGAACCACAGCGGGGTCAGCCACCACGGCCGGAGCGTCCCAATCGGCCCGGTGCCCAGCACGGTGTAGATCAGAAGGAACATGCTGGCCGCCGACCAGACGGCGCCGACGGAGCTGAGCAGCGCCGACACACCGGCCACCACGATCATGACCGGGACGGCCACCCAGCCGCGGCCGTTGATGGCCGTGCCGATCAGCAACCCGGCCGCGCCGCCGAAGACCGCGGCGGCGGCGACCCGCCACACCCTCATCAGGTAGGGACCGGTCCGGTCGGCCATCGTGGCGAGCAGCCCGCCCACCCCCGCGAGTATCCCGGGGACCAGGTGCCCGGAAGCCAGGCCGACGGCGAGCAGCACGGCGATCGCCAGCACGGCGTGGCCCATCTGGACCCACGGCACCGGGCCGGCACTCGGCTGGGCGAGCTCGGTGAGCCACTCCGGGACCTGCGGCGGCCGGCGCGCTCTAGCCGCCGTCCTCACGCCAGCATCCGGCAGGCGCCGGGCAGCTGCTTGCGCAGCCGTCCGCGGACGCGAATCTTGTCGCACGCGGCCTCCACCCACGCTCCCCTGGTTGCCGGCGCACGGCAGATCAGACGAACGGTGGGCATCTGGCGTCTCCTTGGCCGGGGGCCCGGGCGGCAGCGCTCTCGCGCCATCAGGACCCGCTAACGACCACGATGGCGCTGTCGTGTCCGTTCCTCATCCCGGCAGGCGGCCAATCCGACTACCAGCCAGCAGGGCCCTGGCCTGGCTGTCAGCCGGAACCGGGCGGTTACACCTCGGCGATGGGGATACTGGCGTCGGTGAGGCGTGCAACGTCCACGACCCTGCCGGAGCGGATGAGGGCCTGGATGTCGTCGGTGACGTCCCAGACATTTACGTTCATGCCCGCGATGACCCGCCCGCCGGACAGCCAGAACGCGATGAACTCCCGCGCGTCGCGGTCGCCCCGGTAGACGACCTGGTCGTAGCGGCCGGACTCGGGCAGCCCGCCGCATTCCATGCTGAGGTCGTACTGGTCGGTGAAGAAGTACGGGACGGGGTCGTACCCGACGGGCTGCCCGAGCATCGACCGGGCGGCGGCCGGGCCGCCGTTCAGGGCGTTCGCCCAGTGCTCGACCCGGATCCGCCGGCCGAGCAGCGGGTTGAACCAGTTCGCCACGTCACCGGCGGTGAAAATATCCGGGTCCGACGTGCGCAGCGCCGCATCAGCCAGCACTCCGTTCGAAACCTCGAGTCCCGCCTGCACCGCCAGCCCGGTGTTGGGCAGCACGCCGATGGCGGCGAGGACGACGTTGGCGGGCAGTTCGGCGCCGCCCGAGGTGACCGCGGAGCCTACCCGGGCGGTAGGTGCGAGGGTGCGGAAGGTGCCGTGCCAGCCCCGCCGTCGGCGGTTCGAAGCTCCGTCACCGTCTCGCCAAACCGGAATTCGACGCCGTGGGCGCGGTGCAGGTCGGCGAACATGCCGCCGAGTTCGGGGCCGAGCGCGCCGTACAGCGCCCCGGGTTGCGGATCGACGACGGTGACCTGGCAGCCCGCGAGGCGCGCCGCCGCCGCGGTCTCCAGGCCTATCCAGCCGGCGCCGACGGTGACCACGCGCACCCCCGGCTGGAACGCCGAACGCAGCCGGGTGGAGTCCGGGATGGTGCGCAAGTACAGCACGCCGTCCAGGTCGGCTCCCGGAACGTCAAGCCGGCCCGGCGACGCGCCGGTGACCAGCAGCAGCTTGTCGTAACCCAGCGTCTGGCCATCGGCAGTCACGGTGTGCGCGGCGCGATCGATGCTGGTGACGGTCACACCAGAGAGGCAGGCGATCCCTTTCCGCGGTGCTCATGCCCTCCGCACTAGGCGGAATATGTTCTCCGTGAGCGCGCTCGCTCTGCACCTCACGAGCCTTCTCGATGTTGCGTCGTGCCGCCTCTTTTTGCTTATCAGTTGACATGGTCCGGACCTCCTCTGCTTGCCGTAACAGGCTACGAGCCACGCTGCCGGTTCCCGACGTGGCAAACTGCTCCACGATCCGGGCACAGAACGCCGGCAGGTCGTCCGGCCAGCGGCTGGAGGTGATGTTCTGGTCGGTGACCACCTCCTGGTCGACGACAGTGCCGCCGGCGTTGCGGATGTCGGTCCTGACGCTTGGGTAGGAGGTCAGGGTGCGGCCCCGGACGACGCCGGCCTCGACCAGCGTCCACGGGCCGTGGCAGATCACGCCGACCGGCTTGCCGCTATTAACAAAGTCGCGGACAAAGCCGACGACCGCCTCGTGCTGGCGCAGATTGTCGGGATTGACCGCTCCGCCCGGCAGGATGAGGGCGTCGTAGTCGCCCGCAGACGCCTCGCCGACCAGCCGGTCTACGGTGAAGGTGACCGACGGGTAGATGTCGTGATTCACGGCCTGGATCTCGCCCGGCTTGATCGACAGCAGCTCGGTCACGGCGCCCGCGGCCTGAACTGCCTGCCGGGGCTGCTCGAGTTCCACCTGCTCCACGCCATCTGCGGCGAGGATCGCGATGGTCTTGCCCTGCAGTTCGCTTGCCATATCGCTCTTTCCTCCTGTTGCTCGGCCAATCACGCTGGCCACGGTGGTGCCGCTACCAGCGGCCGCGGTGCACGACCTCGTCGAACGGCCGTCGGTCGGGCCGCTGGACCGGGGTTAGCGGCAGGCCGGCCGGATAGCCCAGCGGGATCAGGAACGCGCAGGTCTTGTCCTCGGGAAAGCCGAGCAGCCGCCGCGCGAGCTGCTGATCGCTGACGGCCGAGTGGCCGCTTCCGATGCCCAGGCCCGCGGCCGCGAGCATGATGCTCATCGTCGCCTGGCCGAGGTCGAACGGGGCTCGGCGCTGCTCGTCAGATGCTGGCGCTATCAGCGCGATGGTCGCCGCGGACCGCGCCACGTGGCCGGCCCCGCCAGACTTTGGCCAGCTCGGTCAGCTGCTGGCGGTCGGTGACGACGATGAAGTCCCACGGCTGCCAGTTCCCAGCGGACGGGGACCGCCGGCCGGACTCGAGGATCTGGTCGAGGTCGGTAGGCGGGATCGGCCGGCCGTCGAAGGCCCTGACGTCGCGACGCGACCTGATCGCGTCCAAGGCGGTCATCTGCCCGCCGTCGGCAGGCACCACGGTCTCGTTCTGCTCGCTCATTCCATTTCTCCATTGCCTGCTTAACGGTTTTCATCGCCATCGCCAATTTCCAGGCCTTCTGTTCCCGGCCGGCATCGCCCGGGCCAGGCCTCGGGACCTTGCCCGGCCGATGCGGGTCCTCGGCGCTTACGCGTCGGCCGAATTGCCCGTCCCTGAGGGCTGCATGCCGGGGGAGTAGGCCGCCGTCTGCAGGGGGGCGACGGCCGACAGGGGCCGGGCGACCGCCTCGAGGGGCTGCTGCTGGGCCGGGACGCCGAGGAAGAGCTCGACGAGGCCGCCGATGATCATCACGCCGCCGCCGATCAGGTAGCCGATGAACAGCCGGAACGGGTCGTGGCCCGCGCCGATGAGCGCGCCGTACAAGATGGGGCCGATGGCGCCGAAGCACTGGGCGATGGCGAAGAACACCGCGATCGCCTCGGCGCGGACCTCCAGCGGGAAGATCTCGCTTACGGTCAGGTATCCGGCGCTGGCCCCGGCCGAGGCGAAGAAGAAGATGACGCACCACGCGATGGTCTGGGTCAGCGCGGTCAGCACGCCCTGGTCGAACAGCCACGCGGAGACCGCGAGCATCGCGCCGGAGGCGATATAGGTCCCGGAGATCATCGGCTTGCGGCCGATGGTGTCGAATAGCCGCCCGATGGCCAGCGGGCCGGCCAGGTTCCCGACCGCGAACGCGATCAGGTACACCGGCGCGAACGTGTCGCTGACGCCGTAGAACTTGGTCAGCACCAGGGTGTAGGTGAAGAAGATCGCGTTGTACAGGAACGACTGAGTGATCATCAAGCTGGCGCCCAGCACCGCGCGGCGCCGGTAGCTGGTGAACAGCAGCCGCAGCAAGGTCAGGTAGCCCGTCCGGCGGACCGGCCGGATCTCGATCGCCCGGCTGTCATCCACCGGCGGCAGCGGTCGGCCGAGGTCGTGCTGGACCTGGGCCTCGATGCTGGTCAGGGTCTGCTCGGCTTCGGTGGCCCGGCCATGGGTCAGCAACCAGCGCGGGCTTTCCGGCATGGCCCGGCGGACGTAGATGATGACCACCGCCAGGGCCGGGCCGACCAGGAAGGCGAGCCGCCAGCCCAGCACCGGGCCGACCACGTTCAGGAACAGCAGCGAGACCAGCGTGCCGATGATCGACCCGGCCCAGTATGTGCCGTTGACGCCGATGTCGACCCGGCCCCGGTACCGGGCCGGGATCATCTCATCGATCGCGGAGTTGATCGCGGCGTACTCCCCGCCGATCCCGGTCCCGGCGATAAACCGGGTGGCGTACAAGAACACCACCCAGCCGGGTCCGGCGCCGGCCGTGGCCGCGGTCAGCCCGCTGCCGATCAGGTAGACCCCCAGGGTCACCGCAAACAGCTTGCGCCGGCCCAGCTTGTCCGACAGCTTGCCGAACACCAGCGCCCCGACCACCTCGCCGATGAGGTACACCGTGGCCACCGCGCCGACCGCGGCCGAGGACATGTGCAGCGTGTCGGATTGGGTCAGCACCCCCGCGACCGCACCGGCCAGGGTTATCTCCAGGCCGTCCAGGATCCACGCGGTGCCCAGCGCCATGATCAGCCTGGTGTGGAACCGGGTCCACGGCAGCCGGTCCAGCCGCGCCGGGATCAGGCTGCGCACCACCGCAGCGCCAGTTTCAGTCTTCGTCGACATCTCGGCCATCTCCTGCCTGGGGTCATGGTGGGTGCGCATGTCCCACGCTTGTGCCACACCATCCACGATCCACGCCTGAGCGTGTCGCTGTCTTTACGGCGAGCCGCCAACTCAGCTTCCGGCTAGCAGGAAATCCGGTACTGCCTGGAGTCCCGGAGTTGGCAGCGGTCGGGAGCACGGACACAAGTGGCCAGGACCTGCGGGGCTGCTGGCGTTGCCGGCCGCCAGGCACCGGGTTACTGTCACCTTGTGAACGCGCTAGATACGGGCGCCGGTGCCCCCGACGGGGGGGGCGAACCGTGATCCACCCGATCAGGCGCGGCTAGGCCAGCTGGCCGAGGAGCAGGCCGCGCTGCGCCGGGTGGCCACGCTGGTGGCCCAGGCGACTCCGCCGGAGAAAGTGTTCGCCGCGGTCGTCGAGGAAGTCGGGCAGCTGCTTCGCGTCGAGCTGGCGACCCTGACCCGCTACGAGCCCGGCCGTACGGCGACCCCCGTCACGATCTGGGGTCCGGCAAGTAAAAACCTCTACGTTGGCTTCCGGTATGCCCTTGAGGGGCACAACGTCAGCACGCTTGTGTTCGACACCGGCCGCCCGGCCCGGGTCGACCACTATACCGATAGTTCCTCGGGCTCGTTCACAGCCTTCCCCCGAGAGGGGGGCATCCGCTCGGCGGTCGGGACGCCGGTCATCGTCGAGGGACGCCTGTGGGGGGTGATCTTCGTCGGCTCGACCCGGGAGCATCCCCTGCCTCCGGACACCGAGGCGCGCCTGGCCTCGTTCACCGAGCTGGTGGCGACGGCGATCGCGAACACCGACGGCCGGGCTGCTCTGGCCCGGCTGGCTGAGGAGCAGGCCGCGCTGCGGCGGGTGGCCACGCTGGTGGCCGGGGCGGCTCCGCCGGAGCAGGTGTTCGCGGCGGTCGCCGAGGAGGTCGGCGGCCTGCTGGAGGTCGACTACACGGTCCTGATCCGGTCCGATCCGGAGGAGATGATCACGGTGGTCGGCGGGTGGACCGCTACCGGCGTCGCCCTGCCGAGCCCGGCCGGCAGCCGGTTCGGGGTCGGCAGCCGGAACGTGAGTACGCTGACGCTGCGGACGGGCCGGCCCGCCCGGCTGGACGCCTACGTCGACGTCACGGGCAGCATCGGGGACACGGGCGCGCACGGCTGGGGTTTCCGCTCGTCGGTGGGCGTGCCGATCAGCGTCGAGGGGCGGCCGTGGGGTCTGATCCTGGTGGCCTACACCCGAGACCAGCAGCTGCCGGCCAATACCGAGGCGCGGCTGGCCTCCTTCACCGAGCTGGTGGCGACAGCGATCGCGAACACCGAGAGCCGCGCCGCCCTGGCCCGGCTGGCCGAGGAGCAGGCGGCGCTACGGCGAGTCGCGACGCTGGTGGCCCGGGCGACTCCGCCGCAGGAGGTGTTCGCCGCGGTCCTGGAGGAGGTCGGGCGCCTGCTTCCCATTGATCTGGCGATGATGGGCCGCTACGAGTCCGGCCGTACGACGATATGCGTCGCGACCTGGCGCACGGCAGGCGACATCTTTCCCGTGGGCAGCCGGTGGCCCCTTGAGGGGCACAACCTCGGCACGCTTGTGTTCGAGACCGGCCGTCCGGCCCGGATCGACGGCTATATCGATAGCGCCTCGGGCCCGATCGGTGCCGCTCATCGCGGGGCGGGCACCCGTTCGGCGGTCGGGGCGCCGATCCTCGTCGAGGGGTTTCTGTGGGGAATGATTCACGCCGGTTCGACCCTGCAGCAGCTGCCACCGGACACCGAGGCGCGCCTGGCCTCGTTCACCGAGCTGGTGGCGACGGCGATCGCCAACGCGCAGAGCCGCGCCGAGCTGGTCGCCTCCCGCGCGCGAATCGTCGCCGCCGCCGATGAGGCTCGCCGCCGGATCGAGCGCGATCTGCACGACGGTACCCAGCAGCGATTGGTCTCGCTCGGGCTGGCGGCGCGCACCGCGGAGGCCGATGTCGCGGCTGGCCGGGGCGACCCGCGAGCTGAGTTGTCCCGTATCGCGGCGGGACTGGCCGACGCGGCGGCTGAACTGCAGGAAGTCTCGCGCGGGATCCACCCGGCGATCCTGTCCGAGCGTGGTCTGGGCCCGGCTCTGCGGACGCTCGCCCGCCGGTCCGCGGTGCCGGTCGAGCTTGATGTCACAACGGATGCGCGGTGCCCCGAGCCGGTCGAGGTCGCGGCGTATTACGTCGCGTCTGAGGCGCTGGCCAACGCGATGAAGCATGCGCAGGCCTCGCGGGTCGAGATGTCGCTCGCCGTGCTCAACGGCAGCCTGCTGCTGTCGATCCGCGACGACGGGATCGGCGGGGCCGATCCCGCGCGTGGTTCGGGCCTGGCCGGCCTCACCAACCGTGTCGAGGCTCTGGGCGGCTCGATCCGCCTCCACAGCGCTGCCGAGGCCGGGACGCACATCACAGTGGATCTTCCACTGGAGCACGAGCTGGCTCAGGGTGCCGGGCCTCACCCGGCTGACAGGCAGGCCGGACCCCCCTGCTGACCGGTAGCCGCATTGGCCGCTAGCCGGGACGAAATGAGGAGCCAGATGCACCATCGTGGAATTCACGCGAGCTCCGGGCGGCACGCGAACGCTACCGACCAGCCAGTCGACTCTGCTCCAACGCGCTGTCACACGGAACACGACACCAACGGAAGGACCAGACGATGACTGCCACAGTAGCTGAGGTCATGGTGGCAACGCTGAAGACATCCGGCGTGCGCCGGGTGTACGGGATCCCGGGGGATTCGCTGAACGGGTTCACCGACGCGCTGCGCCGCGACGGCGGGATCGCCTGGCAGCACGTCCGGCACGAGGAGGCCGCGGGTTCGCGGCGGCCGCGGAGGCCGCGCTGACCGGAGAGCTGGCCGTGTGCGCGGGCAGCTGCGGACCGGGCAACCTGCACCTGATCAACGGGCTGTTCGACGCGAACCGGAGCCGGGTGCCGGTGCTGGCCATCGCGGCCCACATCCCGCGGGAGGAGATCGGCGACGGCTACTTCCAGGAGACCCACCCGGAGCGGCTGTTCGTCGAGTGCAGCGTGTACTGCGAGCTGGTCAGCGTCCCGGACCAACTCCCCCGCGTGCTGGAGATGGCCATGCGGGCGGCGCTGGCCGTGGCGGGGTCGCCGTGGTCGTGGTGCCCGGCGAGGTGTTCCTCGCCGACGCCCCGGCCGCCCCCAACCCTAATCCGATCCGGGCCATTTCGCCGGTCGTCCGCCCGGATGAGGAGTCGCTGGCGGCCGCTGCGCAGGTGCTGAACCACGCCGGCGCGGTGACGATCCTGGCCGGGGCGGGCTGCGCCGGGGCGCACGACCAGCTTCTCGCGCTGGCCGGCGCGCTGAAGGCCCCGGTGGTACACGCGTTCCGCGGCAAGGAGTTCGTAGAGTACGACAACCCCTACGACGTGGGGATGACCGGGCTGATCGGGTTCAGCTCCGGGTACCGGGCCATGGAGCACTGCGACGCGCTGGTCATGCTCGGCACCGACTTCCCCTACCGCCCGTTCCTCCCGGACCGGGTCCCGGTGATCCAGGTCGACGTGCGGGGCGAGCAGATCGGCAAGCGGATCCCGGTGCGGGTGCCGCTGGTCGGCACGGTCAAGGACACGGTCGACGCGCTGCTGCCGCTGCTGGAGCCCAAGACCGATTCGGCGCACCTGGACCGGATGACCAAGCATTACCGGCGGGCCCGGTCCCGGCTGGACAAGCTGGCCCGCGACCGGGCCAGCGACTCCCCGCTGCACCCGCAGTACGTCGCGGCCACCATCGACCGGCTGGCCGCCGAAGACGCCGTGTTCACCGTCGACGTCGGCACCCCGTGCATCTGGGTGGCCCGCTACCTGCGCATGAACGGTACCCGCCGGCTGATCGGCTCGTTCAGCCACGGGTCCATGGCCAACGCGCTGTCGCACGCGATCGGCGCCCAGGCCACCTACCCCGGTCGGCCGGTCATCGCGCTGGCCGGCGACGGCGGGCTGGCGATGCTGCTCGGCGAGCTGCTCACGCTGCACCAGCAGCAGCTCCCGGTCAAGATCGTCGTGTTCAACAACGGCGCGCTGTCGTTCGTGGAACTGGAGATGAAGGCGGCCGGGATCGTGAGCTTCGGCACCGATCTGGTCGATCCGGACTTCGCCGGGATCGCCCAGGCCGCCGGGCTGTTCGGCGCGCGAGTCGAGAAGGCCAGCGAACTAGACGACGCGCTGCGTGCGGCGTTCACCTACGACGGCCCCGCCCTGGTCGACGTGCGCGTCGCCCGGCAGGAACTCGCACTGCCGCCCAAGCTCAGCTACGGGCAGATCAAGGGCTTCACCCTGTACGCGACCAGGACCGTCTTGTCTGGCGAAGGATCAGAACTCATCGAGCTCACCAAGACCAACCTGCGGGACCTGGAGGCCGAGTGACCCCTGCTTCGAGCCCCGTGACGCAGCCTGCGCCGGAGCGGGCTGGGCGGCCGAGCGGTCGCCCTAGCTGGCCGCAGCCCCGAGAAGCCCGCACCGCCGTGGTGGAGTGCGTCGTTCTCGCGGTGGCGTGCCTGATCAGCTACTGGCTGGCCAGGAACCTGCTGTCCCGCGTGTACTCAGTGTCACGGGACGACGATCTGCTGGGCGGCATGTGGGCCGTCCTCGCCACGATCTTCGTCCTGCGCGACAGCTACGGCAAGAGCGTGCAGCAGTCCGGTCATCAAGGCGCGCAGGCTCTTGCTGGTGATGCCGGTTGCTGTCAGCAAGGTGGCGCACAGGGCGCCGGCCAGGGCCGTGACCCGGGGATCGCCGGATCGAAGAGCCGGGGTCCTCCGCCCGTCCGCGGTCAGGGACGGGTGCGCGATCCGCTCAAAGGCTGGGCTCGCAAGGACGGTGCCCTGGCCGGCACGTTCAGCATCCAGTATGCGCCGGTTGCAGGCCCGGGCCTTGTCCCGGAGCTCGGCGAGGTTGGGCAGGCGGGCGTTGCAGCGCAGGTCGCGGGGCGCGTTGATGACGGTCTCGATCCGCATCGCCCGGCCGTCTTTGAGGTACTGCTTGATCCGGGAGTGCTTGCAGAAGACGTTGAGCACGACGCCGCCGGCGTCCGGGCCGATGGCGGGCCGGTCGATCGCGGTGCGGAAGGTGCCCGGGGTGTCGCGGCGGATGCGGCGGGCGAAGATGATCTCCACGTTGGCCGGGCGGCCGATGTCGAGGTTGTCGCTGATGAGGGCCTCGAAGAAGAACCGGGCGCGGCGGGGCGCGTCGAAGACGATGGTCCGGGAGACCTCGACCTGCCGCATGGAGGTCTCCCGCCAGTACCCGGCCAGCTGGTCCTTGCGGCCGAACGGCATCGGCAGGCGGTGCAGCCACCGCTGGGTGAACACCTCGATGGTGCCCGGCTGCAGCCGGTCGCAGATGGCCTGCAGCCCGGCCGGGTCGTCGCAGGCCGCGAACCCGCTGGACAGCGCGGTGAACCCGATCCCGGCTTTCAGCGCCTGCCGCCTGGCCCACTCGTGCCCGTTGACCCAGATCTTGGCCGGGTAGGGGAAGCAGGCGCAGACCTTGATGAACGCCGCGCCGGAGTCCTCATCCCACAGGTAGAAGTAGTAGCAGGTCACCCGCCGGTCCGCCGTGGCGAAGGTGTACTGCGGCGCCGCAGTCCGGGTGTCCCGCTGGCAGGCGGACCAGACCCGCTGGAACTCCTGGGCCACGCCCACCGCGGCCACCCCGGACCGCCCGGTGGCGGCCTGCCGGTCCAGGTACGGCTGCATCACGTCGATCTTGCGGTCGTCCTTGCCGAACCTCACCCAGGCGATGCCGTTGGCCGACGCGAATGACTCCACCGCACGGCGGAACTTCGTGCTGATCTTCTCCATCAGCGCCGGCGACGGGATCGGCATGCCCAGATGCTGGGTCATGAACGCGACCACCTGGCCGCTGGACTGCAAGATCGGCACGTAAGCATTGAGATAAACCCGGTCCAGGCACTCGATGTCGAGCACCACATGCCCGTCGAGGACGTCGTTCACCGTTATAACCCGCGCCATGATGACCACCTACCGCAACCGCTGTTAGTTGCGATGATGCGCTCACCTGCACTGATGCGCCACACCAGACCATGCAGCTCGGCGGTCAGAGGCGGAGCCTCACTGGGACTGCAGTGTTCACTTACTCGGAGCTACGGATCCGGCGGTGAGCTGTGCGAGGTAGGCGGCAGCTCGCCGGTCGACTTCAGACACCGGGTCGGCGTAGTGCCGCAGTGTGGTCGCTCCGCCGCTGCCGTGGCCAAGACGCGCTGCTGTGTTACGCAGGTCAAACCGCGCCGCGAGCAGTTGGCTTGCCGTGTAGTGCCGCAGCCCTTTGATATTGACCTTGACGCCGGCCGCGGCCGCCAGGTCGCTGGCCTTGTGCGTGGCCCAGTCAGGATTCCACGGCCTGGCGCCCACCGGGTCATTCGAGAACACGTAGGCGTCACCGGGTAGCTCAAGGCCGACGGCGGCCAGCTCGGCGCGGACCGTGCCCAGGTGCTCGCTGATCATCGCGCAGGTCACCGGATCGATGGCCAGGTATCGGTCCTGGTGCGTCTTCGTGTCCTTCCGGACCCGCTGGCCACCGACCACGACGTAATTGAAAGCAATATGCAGGACGCCGTTGACCAGGTCGACATCCCGGACCTGCAGCGCGCACAGCTCACCTCGGCGTGCGCCGGTGATCGCGACCAGCCACAGGTACAGCGCCAGTACTGGGTGCGCCTTGCGGCCCTCTGCGATCACCCTGGCAACGTCCTCAGGTGTGGTGGCGGGAAGCGGTCGTCGCGTGACGGTCGGTGGCTTAGCAGACTCAGCCGGGTTCCAGGCGATCCACTCCCAGCGCTTCGCCGTCGCGAAGGCGCCGGACAAGATGCTGTGGACGTTCCGGATCGTCTTCGCCGTCATCGGTTTGCATACATGAGGCTGGCATCCGGCGCGCTTGCAGTCATGGTCGCGGTCGCGTGGAGCCCGGCCGGATCGCCGGTCTGCCACCGCGTCGCCGGCCACGACCGCGGTCCGGCCCTGGCGGAGGACGACAAGTCCCTCGTCGGCCAGAACTGCCAGGGCGTGCTGCAGGGTCGCCACCGGGATGTCCTGCAGGGCGCTCATCTCCCGGACCGAGGGTAGCGGCTCGCCCGCGGTGAGCATCCCAGACCGGATCGCGGCACCGATCGCCTCCGCCACCTGCTGCCAGGCAGGTCGACGACCACCCGGTTCAACAGCGAGGAGCGGCACGTTCCGGTGCTCGATGAACCGTTTCCCGGTGCACCCAGGATCGCTGCACCGCCTCAGCTGCGCATACAGGAGGTCGAGCAGAGGCCCTCGGATCTTCCGGACCTGCAGGTGCCCGAGAGCGGGCTTGACCACCCGCCGGATGTAGACCCCGTTCGCCTTCCTGGTCGACAGGTCCCAGTCGGCGACCTCGACATACCGGTCCATCAGCTGCGCCACGGTGGCGTTCGTCTCGGGCTGGCCACCCGCCTCGGCCTGCTCGAGCAGCTTGCCGAGTTCGATCTGCGCGGCCCGTTCGGTCTTGCATGTCTTCCGCAGGCGGATCTGCCGACCCGTCAACGGATCGGTCCCGGCGTAGACACTTACGCGGAACGAACCGCTGGGGAGCTGCTGAATGTAACCGCCTGTGGCCTTGGCCATGACAGCACGATAACTCGGCTAGGCGTATCCGTGCCACAACCCGTGCCACGCCCAACCATTTGTTCGGTATGTTTTGCCTGGTAGGGCGTCAGGGACTCGAACCCTGAACCAATGGGTTAAAAGCCCACTGCTCTGCCATTGAGCTAACGCCCCGCTGCACCAGTTAAACCGGTGCCTAGAGAAGAAGAGTACCGAGTTCCCGGCGTGATCGCCTGCCTGACCGCTAGCGGTAGGCCGAGATGCCGGTGAGCGCCTGGCCTATGGCTAGGGCATGAATCTCCTCGGTGCCTTCGTAGGTAAGTACGGCCTCCAGGTTGTTCGCGTGCCTGATGGGCGGATACTCGAGTGTCACGCCGCTGGCCCCGAGCACCGTCCTGGCCTGCCTGGCGATGTCGATCGCCGACCTGACGTTGGTCATCTTGGCGATGCTGACCTGCACGGGGCTGAGCGAGCCCGCTTCCTTGAGCCTGCCGAGGTGGAGCGCGAGCAGCTGGGACCGGTACAGATCAGCCGCCATCCAGCTGAGCTTGGCCTGAGTGAGCTGGAAGGACGCGATCGGCTGGCCGAACTGCTCGCGGGTCAGCGCGTATTCGATCGCGCTCTCCAGGCAGGTCCTGGCCGCGCCCGTCACCCCCCAGGCGATGCCGAACCGGGCTTCGGTCAGACACGACAGCGGGCCCTTGAGCCCGGAGACGCCGGGCAGTACCGCGCGCGCGGGCAGCCGGACCTCGTTGAGGTGCAGCTCTGACGTGATGGACGCGCGCAGTGAGAGCTTCTTGTGGATGTCGCGCGTGGTGAAGCCGGCCGTACCGCGAGGCACGAGGAAGCCGCGGATACCTTCCGCAGTGCCGGCCCACACCACTGCGATATCGGCGATGCTGCCGTTGGTGATCCACATCTTGGTACCGGAAAGCACCCAGTCGGATCCGTCTTGCCTGGCGAATGTCCGCATGCCGCCCGGATCAGAGCCGTGGTCGGGCTCGGTGAGGCCGAAGCAGCCGATCGCTTCCCCGGCCGCCATTCGGGGGAGCCATTCGGTCTTCTGCTCGTCCGACCCGTACCGCCAGATCGGGTACATGGCCAGGGAGCCCTGAACCGACGTCGCACTGCGCACGCCCGAGTCGCACGCCTCGAGCTCGCGGCACGCGACGCCGTAGGCGATGGACCCGGTACCGGCGCAGCCGTAGCCGGTCAGGTGCATGCCGAGGACGCCGAGCTTGCCGAGTTCCGGCATGATCTCACGGGGCAGCGTGCCTGCCTCGAACCAGTCCGTGACGTACGGCAGCACCCGGTCCACGGTGAACGCGCGCACCGTGTCGCGGATAAGCCGCTCCTCGTCGGTCAACTGGTCATCGATCTGCAGCAGGTCCGTCTGCGGAGTGCCTGTGGACATGGCCGGTTCCTCTCGTTGGCGTTCCAGATCAGGGTATTAAGCGGTCAATTAGGTATGTCGGCCCGGTCCCGAAGCGGGCATGATCGAGCCATGAACGAACCAAGCAGCCATGGAACCAAGCGCCTGTACCGGCTCCGAGCCGGGCGCGTTGTCGCTGGGGTATGCGCGGGCCTGGCGGCATACTTCGGGGTCGATCCGACCCTGGTGCGTCTCGCGTTCGCCTTGCTCACCGCCTTCGGCGGGGCTGGCGTCCTGCTCTACCTGTGCGCCTGGGTCGTGATCCCCGAGGAGGGCGATGGCGCCTCTATCGCCGAGAACCTCGTAAACAAGCAGCGGCGCTCCTAGGCTTCGGCCGTCTCCGCCCGGTGCCTGAATCAGCCGGACGCGCAAGTGGGTCCAGCTCATCGTGAGCATGGTGGCCGCGGTCAGGCCGATCAGGCCCGCTAGTCCCACCATCAGCGGGGCGCCGACCACCTGGGCCACCGCGCCGCCGGCCAGGATGCCGAGCCCCTGAACCGCGTACAGGCCGGACTGCACCAGGCCGGACGCGCTCGCCCTGGTAGAGGCAGTGAGCGCTTGGACGAAGGCTGCGGCGGCGGCGATCTGATAAGCGCCGCCCGCGCCGGCCAAAGTCCACAGGAGCAGCACCGTCGAGGACGGCGACGACGGCCGCGCCGGCTAGGAACCCAAGAATCTGGCTCGCCTGGTAGCTGACGTTGCCGGTCGCGGAACCCAGCACGAACTTATCCCGGGCAGGGATGTCGGGCAGCAGGGCGGTGCAGGCGGAGGAGAATGGCGCGCCGGTCAGCACGGTGAAGAACAGCAGCGCGCGTAGCGCGGCGAACGGCATGGCGGGTACCGCCATCAGCCCGACGGTCCCCACTCGAAGCACGTCGCAGGCGATCATGACGCGACGCCGCGGGAACAGGTCCGCGAGTCCGGAGAGCAGCGGCCCGCCGGCGATCGGGGCAGGTAGGTAAGAGCATGGGCGAGTGCGGTCAAGAACGGTGAGTGAGTCCGGCCATAAATCACGATGGCGATAGCGACTTGGATGAACTGATCGCCGGCGTAGGAGTGTACTTGCGCGGTCCAGATCGCGCGGAACTCGCCGATGGCGAAAATCTCACGGTAAGACGACCGCTCCTCAGGCACCCGCCGGTGGCGGCCTGAGTGGACGGCCGGGTCTCCGGAAGAATTCGGCGCCCGCGCTGCTCGGAGCCTGGCCTGGCCGGGCTCAGCCCGAAGCTCAGTCCGGGGCTCAATGGTCACGGTTTAGGTCAGCCTCGGGCATCGGCCAGGCTCTCGCGCGGCATATGACCGGTTTCGCCATCAAGCAACACAAATGCTCCTATCTATATCGTGACGTCTGCTGAGATCCTCACAGGTCGTCATCACTGTGTAATTATTATGTCGCTTACCGTGTCTGATGCCGGTGATCTTTGCAAGAGGTATCGTCCTGAATCCCGATCAAGTTGGCCGATGTGGCTGTCGCTTTGGCGGTTAGGGTCTCTGTCCCCTATGCTGGGGCAGTCCCCGACGGGCTGAACGGTTACGACGGCTGAGGCCGTCGGCGCCCCCATCGTCTAGCGGCCTAGGACACCGCCCTTTCAAGGCGGCGGCACGGGTTCGAATCCCGTTGGGGGCACTCGTCGGCTACGGTTGACGGCATGAGGTCCTGTAGAGCAGCTTGGAGTGCTCGCCACCCTGTCAAGGTGGAGGTCGCGGGTTCAAATCCCGTCAGGACCGCAGGGTCCCTGGTGAGGTTTCACCGGGGTCCCATCCAGGTCAGGTAGCTCAGTCGGTATGAGCGTCCGCCTGAAAAGCGGAAGGTCGACAGTTCGATCCTGTCCCTGACCACCACCGATCGGCACGGCTAGACAGCCTGCGTGCTCCTGCGTTTCGCCTGTTCAAAGGCGTTTTCGTCTCTATTTTAGCACGAGTGCCGGGGTGTGCCGCGGAATGCCGCCGTGTCCGTGGGATGTCTGTGGGGGCGGCCCGGGAGGCGGACTTGTGGGATTTCTGTGGGGCAGCCGAAGGTCTTCGGCGGCTCACGTAGCTGGTCATTCAGAGACTCGGGACTCCGGCTTCCGGGGACAGATTCGCGGCTTGAGCCCGGCATGGCTGGCAGGCAGTTGACTGCCCGGGCTCTCGTCCTCGCTGATCTCCTCAGGGCGAGGGCGATCCCCGGCCATGCCGGCGGAGGTGGCGCCCCGGGCCAGTGCTGGTGTGGTCGCTGCTGGTGGTGTCAGGTGTCGGTCATGATGCGGTCGTAGGTGCGGCGGGCGCGGGCGCTGCGGGCGCTGGCGCCGTAGCGGCGGAGCATCTGGGGTGAGGTCCAGCCGTTGAGTTCCATCAGGTCGCCTTCGGGGCCGCCGCGGTCCAGCCAGGTGTGGCTGAAGTGGTGCCGGAACCGGTGCGGGTAGGCGTCCACGCCGCACTGGCGGCCGCGGCGGGTGATCATCTGGTAGATGCCGGCGGCGGTCAGCGGCTCCCGGTTGCCCGCGCCGAGCCACAGCTGCGGCCGCCAGGCCTGGGCGTGCCGGGAGCGGGCGCGGATGTACCGGTCCAGGCTCCGGGCGGCCTGGTGGCCGATCTTGACGATCCGGTCCTTGCCGCCCTTGCCGCGGACGGTGATCTCCCGCTGCCACAGGTCGATGTCGCTGCACCGCAGGGCCGGCCAGCTCGGACAGCCGGATGCCGGTCGCGGTGAATACCGCGATGATCGCGGTATCGCGGCGCTGCGCGAAGCTGCGGCCCGCACAGGCATGGTCCAGCCGGGTCAGCTCCTCGCGGCGTGAAGACCGGGACCAGCTTGTCCGGGACGCGCGGTGGCTGCAGCCCGGCCATCGGGTCGGGCAGCTCGTCTTCGGCGGCCAGCCATTTGAAGAACTGCTGCAGGGCGCGGTACTGGTTGCTGGCGTACGCGGTGCTGTAGCGGTCCAGCAGCCACGCCATCCACCGCTGGATGTCCTGGCTGCTGACCTGCTCCCAGCTGGCCCGGCTGGCGTGCCCGGGCAGGCAAGTAGCGGCGAACCACCGGACTGCCTCGGTGTAGGTCCGGATCGTCTTGGCGGCCTTGCCCTCGGCGGCCAGGCGCAGGGCGAACGAGGTGATCTCGGCCTGGAGTATCCCGGCGTCCAGCTGCTTGGGCTGCCGGGAACGCGGTCGCGGTGTGGTCATGGGCATAGCTCTCCCCTGTGGCGCACCATCCGCACCCGGCGTTGCCGCAGGCAAGAAATGCCAAGCCAGGGATGGCAAAGCCCGGCCGGGGTCGGCGACGGAGCGGGATGGGGCACAAGGCGTGTGTGCCGATGGGCCTGCCCGCGTAGCCGCCTTGCGCTTCTGCCACGCTCGCTGGCCACGCCAGTCCGCACCACACGGACCGGATTTCCCGCCGCCCGCCTCTAGCCGGAGCGTGTCGTCGCCTTCGCCCGCCGGATGTTTACCGCTCATGCCGAATGAGCGGATGGCCATTCGTGTTGTGTGAAGACCGGCTCAAGCTTAAAATAGCGCACTTTGAGCGGCGTGACCTGTAGGCGTCGTGATGACAGTACCGGACTGGTCGCGGGACCTGGCAGTGGTGCCGGTTCGCGCTGCGCGATGGGCTGCGTTCCTGACGGTACTGGCGGATAGCAGCTGATTCGGAGTGGCTTAAGTCGGTAGTAGTCGTCGGTATGTCATTGCCCGAAGGCGTGAGGCGGTCTCGGAGTCTTCCTGGAAGCCGCAACTGCTGAGGATCCAGGAACTCGATGAGGTCGATGAGCCCGTTCTGCAAGGAGGCAATCTTGGGACGTTCAGCTTCGGTATTTGCGACTTGATACAGGCCATCACGTAGCCGTGCAAACCATTTCGCAAAAGCTGGGTCATCGTCTAGCCGGGTACAGAACTGCACGTAGCCGAGAGACTCGTACTGGGCTGACGCAGGGTCGCCTGTGGGGATCATCATCAGTTCCCCGATTGCGCGTTGCTCCCCACGGTAGAGGCGCAAGGGCCGAGGAAATGCTTCGTTAGAAAGGGCGAGCTGGTTAACCTCCAGCAGACGTACAAACTCCCTGTTACGTTCCTCACTAGCCAGATCGAGGAAACGCAAGTCACGCCGGACGATTTCGGCCCAGCACAAATACTCGGCCAACACATAGAAGCTTATTCAAGTGTGCCACGAACGTGGAGGAGGGTCGATGTAGGAGATCTCTCTGATGCGGTGCTGTGCAGATGATGGAGGGGTAGTGGCCCTCCGGCGTCTCCCTGCGGGGGGAGGCGTCAATCCACCTTAAGCTGCATTAGCTAGCGACTGTTGTGGTGAGCGTTGAGGAAAAGGCGCACGTGATGCGTCAGGAAGGGATCAGGAAGGCGAACGCGAGTGAACCGCTGATGAAGTACCGAAAGACTTAGATGACATCAGAACCGGAGCGATTGAATGGTTCCGGGATGAGCCTGGCGGGTGCCCGTCTATTGGCCAGGTGGTGTCCGGTATGTAGGCGGCGCGAGCCTGGTCTGCGGCTTCTGCACGGAACGTGGGAAGGCGGATGCTGATACTGTGCTCCTTTCATTGTGAAAAGGGCGCCGAGAGGGAGAGCGGCGGCGGCAGAAACCGTTAGCCGTTGAGTACCGATGCGGCATCCGCTGGCGGACCGGCTCGTAGTAGTGGTGAGGCTCCTGTAATGGGAGCGGAGCGAAGGGGCCGGCTCATCTGTTGGTTTGTTCCTGCGGGCAACCAGGCGATGTCCTGGGAGGAGACGCGTGAGCAAGTCAGGACCGGAAGGCAAGTCGTTTCAGATACCGAAGCAGCTGGTGTGGGAGGCGTACAGGCGGGTCAGGGCGAAGAAGGGTGCAGCCGGGGTGGACGGGCAGTCCATAGCCGACTTCGAGGAGGATCTGAGGAATAACCTCTACAGGATCTGGAATCGGATGTCGTCGGGGACTTACTTTCCGCCTCCGGTAAAGGCGGTAGAAATACCGAAACCGCATGGCGGCGGGACAAGAATCCTGGGAGTTCCCACTGTCGCGGACAGAATCGCGCAGACTGTGGTGGCGCTGCGGCTGGAAGCCCGGACGGAGTCGATTTTCCATCCTGACTCCTATGGGTACCGGCCGCGGAAGTCAGCACACGATGCGCTGAGGAAGTGCCGCGAACGGTGCTGGCGGAAGGACTGGGTTCTGGATCTTGATATCCGGAAGTTCTTTGACTCTTTGGATCATGATCTGGTCGTCAAGACGGTGGAGGCAAATACCGCCGATAAATGGGTGCTGCTGTATGTCAGGCGGTGGCTGAAAGCGCCGCTGCAGCTACCCGGCGGCACCTTGCAGGAACGGGATAAAGGAACCCCGCAAGGATCTGCGGTATCGCCAGTACTGGCGAATCTGTTCCTGCATTACGCGTTCGATATGTTCCTGGAGCGGGAGTTCCCGACGGCGGAATTCGAGCGTTACGCCGACGACGCGGTGGTGCACTGTGTGACCGAGCGCCAGGCCCGGCAGGTCCGGGAGGCGCTCACCGCGAGGCTGGCGGAGCTGGGGCTGGAGTTGCACCCCGGCAAAACCAAGATCGTGTACTGCAAGGACAGCATGCGGCGCGGTGAGCATGAGACCGTGGCGTTCACGTTCTTGGGGTATGCGTTCCGCCCCCGGCAGGTCATGGGCAAGAACGGGAAGATCTTCACCTCGTTCACGCCCGCGATGAGCCCGGAGGCCCTCACGGCCAAGAGCCAGATGGTTCGCGGCTGGCGGATACACCTGCGCACCGGCGCAAGCCTGAACGAGCTCGCCAGGGCGGTCAACCCGATCGTGGCGGGCTGGATTAACTACTACGGCCTCTTCGGCCGGGGAGTGCTAAATCGGCTCCTCCGCCGCGTCAACACCTACCTGACGCGGTGGGCTCGCAGAAAGTACAAACGGCTGCGCGGCTACAAACGGTTCCGCAGATGGTGGACCGGGCTCATCGATCGAGAGCCCGGGCTGTTCGTCCACTGGAGCCGGACGCGCGCGTTCGACTGGAAAGGATGAGAAGAGCGGAATGAAGGGAGACTTTCACGTTCCGTTCCGTGGGAGCCCGGGGGTGAGATTCCCCCGGGCGACCCGACAATTCAGTTTAAAGAAGTACAGTCCTACAGCCGCCCGATAGGACATGACGTATGTGCAGAGCGGCCGCCGGTAATCGGTATGAAGAATACGCCAGGATTTGAGATGAGCAATCGCGCGCTCGACCGGGGCGCGCAGCTTGTTTACCTGGACGTTGAATTCCTTCTGCCAATCGAGCAACTCAGCGCCTTGCGGCTTCTTAAACGGGGTAATGAAGTCCGAACCCTGATAGCCCTTGTCACCGATCCCGCTGTAGGCGGCCTCAATGATATCTGCGGTCTCCGTCTCGGCGAGGGCCGTCATATCATGATTATGCCCGGTTATCGGCTCAGACACGAAGAGGAGATCGCCTCGGAGGTTCGCGATGGCTTGGCCGTTAAAGCCTGTCGTCTTATGTTTTCCCGACCATAGTTCTGGTGTATCGCGCCAGGACCAGGTGGGCGCCAGGAAGCCGTCTACCAGCACCGTCTGCTCGCGGGCCGCAGATTCCTTTGCCTCGTCGGCGGTCGGCCGGTCCTCTTCGGTGGACGCCTCGATAAGCGGCGTGAACTTCGCGATTATTCCAGAGATCACCGGCTGCGACGTATCGAATATTTCCGCCCAGACTTCCTGCGTTATGTTCTGTCGCATATAGCCGCATGCCACAACGACAGCTTCTCGCAGAGTAAGGTCCTTCGGACGCCCGATTCCTTTATGCCACGGCTCTTCAAGCTGATCTTCGATGCGCCATACCAGCTCGTCGAGTTGCTCTGTGTCAAGCCCTGACATACGATCATAGCGCAACGGCTTCTCCGTTCGCGAAAGGTTTGGTAGCACATCCCTTCTATCGGATGGAGAAGCCGTTGCCCCGGCAGGCGCGCCGAAGCATAGAGAGTCTATTGGATGACGATTGCGCGTGATACGGGAGCCGCTATCAAACTGAGGACTTTTAAATAATCTTCATGGATTGTGTAGTCGCGATTATAGCGTTCCAGGTCAGCGTCACCGCTGTGCAGATGTACGGCCAAGGCATCGTGTTCGACCATGGTATAGAGCCGGGAATGCAGGTTTTGCGCAGCACCCAGCAGCGGCTCACGATACCGGCTAAGGATTGCTTCAGCCTGCTCCGCTTTACTTTGCGCCTTCTGCTGAGCCTGAAGAAGGTTCTCATACCGCCTCGTACGCTGAGCTGACCACGTTGTCATTAGCCCAGCGGCGATCGCGCCCACCACCGACACCGCAGCTGACGCGATGCCGACCACGACTTCGGCACTCATGCTGACATCTTTGTCCGGGCACGACGTTCTATGCGACCCCAGAGCTCCGCACGGTCGAGAATCTCTTACTCATCTGCCGCCGACAAGGCGACTCCGGTGGGACGTGACCGGTCATCTCCGCAGCGGTAGGCGTGAGAGGGGCGGCGGCCAGTCAGCTAGTTCGTTCGGTTCACAGAGTTTTCGTGAGCCTGGGCGGACCGGTGATCACCACGGTACGGTATCAACCTGGATAAATACCCGGGAGTCATCTAATCGTGCATAGCTGGTCAGGGGCCCTACAAGTCGGAGCGGTGGCGAGCGTGCTCATGTTCGCGGTAGCGGGATGCGACGCGACCCGGGCGCCCGCCCGCCGCACAGGACAGCCGTCCGGCTGCAGCGGCTGACCGCCGCGCCGGCGCTGCACGGGACTACGGTGCTGTCGGGCACCTACCGGCTGACCGGGCTGGGGCCGCAGGCCGTGACGCTGCCGCTTGGTGAAGGCGGCGCCGACCGGGGACGCGGTGCTGGCGGCCACCGCCGCCGGACCGGCGGGCCATGGGGCTACACGCCGGTCACGGTGGCCTGGTCCGGCCGCGCTGTCACCTCACCGCGCCAGGCGGCTCGCTGGTAACCGTGCTGGGCCTGGCCGCGGCGCCGCTGCGGCAGGACTTCACGTCGTTCTTCGCCGGCACGGTAGCAAGATGCCGGCGGCACTACCCCCGCCGACCCGCCGTCTTGTCCGGATCAGCAGGCCGCCCAGTCGGACTACCAGGCGCAGGCCACGGGGAGCGCGCGTATCTTCTGGTGCCTCGGAATGCAGGGCGGCCACCCGGTCCTGATGATCGTGAACGCGCTCGACTACCCGATGGAGATCAGCCACCCGGGGATGCCGGTCACCGAGACGGCGTCGGCGGACTCCTTTCAGGTCTCCGCGCTGTCGCGGATCGCTGTCCGACCTCGGACTCGATCCTTGAGCCCGGCCAGCAGATCGGCTATGGGATCACCGCGCCCGGCGGGCGCCTTCGACCAGGCCGCGACGCAGTACGACGGCCTGGCCGAAGGCCTATACGAGGTGCAGAACGGGCTGGACACGCTGCTGGACATCCTGACCATGATCGACCCGGGGCTGGACGGAGGCAGCGACCTGCCCGGCCTGGTGAACGCTGCGGTGCGGACGCCCGGCTGCGCCGACGCACTGCTGGACCGCAACCCGGTCGCCGTCACGACCGGCTGCCTCGCCCCGGACGCCGTGGTCCGTATCTTCAAGTTGGCTGGCCTAGGCACAACGGGCTGGCTGGTGGCTCCAGCAGTAGCGGGCGGCGGTATCGGGGAATTTCTCGACCGCGAGTTCCAGCAAATCCATACCGCTTTGGCCAGCCAGGACAACATCAGCATCGTGGTCGGGCCGCACGCGGCCTGCCCGATGCCGCACAGGTGCTTGCCGCGTGGAACGCCTCGCCAGCCAGCGCGCGCCAGAGGTGGACGAGCCCCGCCGTCGCCATCTCCAGCTTCGAGGACATCAGCTGCTGGGGCGGCTGGGTGGTGGCCGCGCCGATCGCGGAGGGCAACGGGACGTTCGTGTTCTCGCAGGTGGACGGGCTGCATTTGTTGCCCGTCCCCGACCTGCCGGAGTTCGACAAGGCCGTGTGCTCGACCAGCAAGTCGCCGTCGGACTGGAAGAGCGCGGCGGCAGGCCCGGCGGATTGCAACCCGTGATGTGCCGGGACGACAGCGACGAGAACCGACTGCGCCATGGATAGCCTTCGGCCGGGCGACCCGGCCAGCGTAGGGGGCTACCGGCTGCTGGGCCGACTGGGCGCCGGGGGAATGGGCCAGGTCTTCCTGGGCGAGTCGCCGGGCGGCCGGATGGTCGCGGTCAAGCTGATCCATCCGGCACACGCGGGGACCCCGCACTTCCGCGAACGGTTCGCCCGGGAGATCCAGGCAGCCCGGCGGGTCGGCGGCTTTCACACCGCGCCCGTGGTCGACGCCGACCCGCACGCCGACCCGCCCTGGATGGTCACCGCCTATATCGAGGGCCCGTCGTTGCAGGACGCGGTGGACCGGTACGGGCCGATGCCGCCGGGCCGCCTGCGAGCCCTGGGCGGCGGCCTGGCCGAAGGCCTGGCCGCCATCCATGCCAGCGGGCTGGTACACCGCGACCTCAAGCCGGCCAACGTGATCCTCGCCGCGGACGGGCCGCGGATCATCGACTTCGGCATCGCCCGCGCCGTCGACGCGACGAGCGGGCTAACCACCACAGGCTCGGTGGTGGGCACGATCTCGTACATGTCGCCGGAGCAGATCCGCGGCGAGTCGATCGGCTCGGCCAGCGACGTGTTCTCCCTCGGCTGCGTGCTGGCATTCGCGGCCACCGGCCGACCGCCGTTCAGCGGCGACTCGGCCGTCGCAGTCATGTTCCGGATCGTGAACCAGCCGCCAGACCTGACCGGGGTGGCTGAGGCCGGGCTGGCCGGGCTGATCACGAGGTGCCTCGCCAAGACCGCAGCCGAACGGCCCGCGGTGCGTGCCGTCCTAGCCGCGTTCACCGGCCGGGACATGGCCATACCCGCGGTGCGTGCCACGGCAGCACCTGCTCCCGCGGCGACCGACGACGGACCGCCCACTCAGACCCACACGCCGCCGGCGCGGGTGTACACCACCTCAGGGGCTAGGGCGCCACACGCCCGTCGAGCCCGCCGCCGGCCCATAAAGTCATCGCGATCGAGGTCATCGCCGCCTTGACCGCGGTGGCCGCAGCCGTCGCGGCCACCCTCGTCTACGGCATCCCAGCCCTGACCGGCCGGGCTGCGCCGCGCGCCATGGACCTCAGCGTGACCGGCCCGGTCCCGGTGCAGGACCGTATGCTGTCCACCCAGATCGGTTCCCAGTTCGGTGACATTGCCTTCAGCCCAGATGGACGTCTCCTCGCGGCCGGCAGCAGCGGTCAGGCCTACCTGTGGAATCTCGTCACGGGCCAACGTCTAATTACGCTGGACGACCCAGGCGATGGTATTGGCGCCGAGGCGTTCAGCCCGAACGGAAAACTGCTAGCCGACGGGGATAGCGTCCTCAACCGCGTCTACCTATGGGACACAAATACTGGCCGGCACACCGCCACACTGACTGCCCCAGGTCCTGGCGGCATTGACGGCGTAGCCTTCAGCCCGAACGGCCAACTACTGGCGGCAGGGGACAGCAACAAGCACGTCTACGTGTGGAATACGGCCACCGGCCGCCTCAACATGACCTTGGTCAATGCGAGCATCGACGGCGGGGTGGCGTTCAGCCCGGACGGCCAATTGTTGGCCGCAGCTGGCGTCACCGGCAGCGGCGGTTTGACCTATCTATGGAATGCGGCCACCGGCCAGAAAGTTGCCACCCTCCACGATCCAGGCGGCCAGAGCGTCAACGCCGTGGCGTTCAACCCTAACGGCAAGGTGCTGGCGACGGGCGACAGCGACGGCAGCGTCTATGAATTCGACACCGCCACCGACCTTGCCTCGGACATGCTAACGCCTCCGGGCCAGCACGGCCCGGTGAACTCCGTCACGTTCAGCCCGGACGGCGCTCTACTGGTAGCCGCCGACGGAAACAGCCACGCCTATGTCTGGAACGCCGCCACCGAGAAGATCGCCGGCGAGCTACGCTGGGCACCGGCAACTGGCCGGTGTGGGCGGTGGCGTTCAGCCCGAACGGCAAACTGCTGGCAATCGCCGACGGCGACGGCAACCTCTACGTCCGGGTCACGAGCCGACTTCTTACAGCTAATCCGCACCTGCTGCCGACACCCGATCGAAATAATAGCACTACTCCAAATTCGTCCGCGTCGCCGACGCAGGCAGTCATATTCGCGTGCAAGATTCTGCAGACCAGGTTCGAATGAACAGTTCGATGTCGACGACGTCTCGGCGGGCGCAGCTACACAGGCATCATATACGTAAATTTTTACGGTCCCCAGGGCTCCGGTGAGGTATTCCCGAGCACGACCGTGGATGGCGCAACCTCTACAGCGGCCTGGCATCAGGTACCTGCAGCCGATATAGGTGCGAGCGCGGAGCCCTATAGCTGTTCCGCATCTACTAGATGATGGATAACGTGGCCTAGCCGGACACGCGCATTCTGAACCAATCAGGTGTATCCACACAGCGGGAATTCAGTTTCAATTAGTTGGCGAGCGAAAAGCCAACCTACTCTTCTGCCGCGGACAGGGTCTGTCTGTGATTCTCGGTGCTGAGCCTCATCGGATGAGCGTTTCCATCGGGCGCACTACGCAGAACTCGTTTCCCTCCGGGTCGGCCAGGACAGTCCAGGATTCAGCGCCGGCCTGGCCGATGCCGACCCCGGCGCGCCCCAAGCGCGACAAGCCGCTCGATCTCCTGATCGCGGTCCGCGGCGCCGCTGGTGAGGTCAAGATGCACGCGATTCTTGACCGTCTTCGGGTCGGTGACCGGCATGAAGCACACGCCGGCGGGCGCGTTCTCGCCGGTCCCGATGACGAGAACGTTCTCCCGCTCGGACAGGACCTTCCAGCCGAGCGCCTGCGTCCAGAACCGGGCCAGGCCGGGCAGATCGTGAGCGTCAACCACGATGTGATGGAGCCGGACAGGCATACCGACAGTATGCGCGGCGCGCTGGACCGTGTCCCGGGAACCCGCTGTCCTGCCGCGGACGGGCCGGTCACCGGAGGTCACGCCACGCGACAGCACCCAGATCGCGTGATCAACCTGATCCTGCGGCCGCCCGCGGACCCAGCCAGCTGAGCACGTGGCCCGACGGGAAGACCATCACGGAGAGCAACCGAGTCTGTGCGTACCTTGCAAAATATCCGCCGATCTGCACGTAGATTCCGGTATGCCAGGGCGCTATCAGAAGCGCGCTGCACAGGTTAATCTGCGCGCGTTGGCCTGGTACCGCGACCGGCGGCTCCTGGGCTGGCCGCGGCTATGCGGGCGTATTCCTGGATCGCCCGCCCGGTTCCGGTACCGGGCTGCCGTAGCCTGGCATGGCAGTAGCCGCTCCCCTAGCGCTATGGCCCGGGGCGGGCCAGGGCGCGCAACCGGGATAGTGCCTGTTCCATGGCTTCCTCGCCCGCGGCGAGGAACCGGTCGGCGTGCCGGAAGTCACGCCAGGTCCCGGGCCCGAACCGCGGGGTGACCGGCACGGACGCCGCGGCGGTCTGGGCGGCGGCCGCACCGAACGAGGCCAGCTCCAGGCTCTCGACCACCGGGTCGCGCTCGCGCGTAGCCCGCTCCTGCTCTGGCACACCCGGCCAGGTCGGCAGTGCTTGACGGCCCAGCAGGTTGACTGCGATCGTGACGTCGACCCCGGCCAGCGCGGCGGTCGGGACCGGGGTGAGGACAACGGCGTCGACAAGCCGCTGGTCACCGCGGCGCACTGGCGCGTACAACCCAGGCACGGTCATTGCTGCGACCAGCGCGTCCGCCACCCCGTCCTCAGTTAGCGGCACCGGGCGCTGAGCGGCCAGGTCCGCGGTCAGCACGGTCAGCGGCATTGCCAAGTCAGCGAACCCGGCGTCCGCGGTTGTCTCCCGTGCCAGGCGCGCCATCACCGCGGCGCCGTCGTCGCCGCCGCGGTGGAACATTGCCTGCACGGCGTACGCGTCGAAGCGGTCCCGCAGCAGCTGTTCGACGGTGTCCGCCTCGTGTCCCAGCGCCGTCCACGCGCCGATCCAGGCGCCGATACTGCTGCCGGCGGCCGCGTCCAGGACGTAGCCGGCCCGCTGCAAGCTGCGCAGTGCACCGATGTGCGCCCAACCTTTTGCGCCGCCCGCCCCGAACGCGACGCCCACCGAGGCACTGGCCAAGCGGCGCCCGAGCCAGGCTGGGTCCACGGTGGGTTCGACGCGATTCACATCGGCCGGGAGCAGGGCGGCGAGCGCCGCGTCAGGTGTGCCGTCGGGCAGCACGGCCACCGTGCGGTCGCAGTAATCGAGCAGTTCGGCGAGGTCGTGGTGGTCGGTGTGCACGTGTAGGAGCACCGGCCCGGCGGCTGCTGCGCTGTCGAGGCGGGCTCGCAGTTCGTGCGTCGGGAAGCTCTCCCTCCCGGGCGCGGTCATTCGGCGGACAGGGCCGGTTTCAGCACCGGTCGCGTTGAACACGGTCAGCGGCGCGGCACTAGCCGCCCGGGCCGTCGCAACCGCGGTCACCGCACCTGCCCAACCAGCCGGTTCGGTCAGCAGCGCGGTGATCTTGGCGGGCGCGGCCGTGGTGCGCTCGACTAGCCGGCGGCTCAGGATCCTGGCGAGATTGGCTAGCAGTACGGGGTGACGGGCAGCAACGGCCAGGAACGCCTCCCGCGACAGCTCCGACACCGCGCTGGGTACCCGCGCGAGCAGCGTCGCCGAACGCGGCTCGCCAGTGAGCAACGCAATCTCCCCTACGACGTCGCCCGCCCGTTGCCGCCCGAGCAGCGCTCCGGTGTTGCCGTCCAGTACGTGCAGGACGCCACGCTCGACAAGGTAGAGGCTGTCGCTGCGGTCCCCCGGCTGGCACAGCACCGCGCCAGGCGGCAGCACACGAGGCCGCAAGTGCGCGTGCAGCTCGTCGCGTGCTGTCTCATCCAGCCCGTCAAACAGTCCCTGGCTCACAATCCACCTTCCAGACCGGTCACCAGCATTCCTGATGCCCAGTTACCTCTCCGCATCGTCCGACTTACTCGGCCAGTACGTCGAGAGGATCGTCCAAGAACGCACCCAATACGATCACCAGCCGGCCCAGAACAGCTTTCTTGGTGCGAGTGGACCGGCTAGCGTCAGATGCCGGGCAAACCCGCGTAATGGTTAATCTGGGCGCAGCTGGCATCCGGCATCGCGGGGTGATTGACCAGCGCGTATTCGGCGATCCGGGGCGTTTCGGGCCCGGCGCTTGGCTCCGTCCTCCGCGAACAATGGTGACATCGGGTGAGGGGTGGAGGCGGCTTGATGGTAGTGGCCCTTGTTGCTGGCTCCTCCGGCCGGCATCCGGGCACAATGCGTATCATGCCGACATCGCCCCCGTCCCGGCCGCCGGGTCCGCCCTGGCTGGAAGGGCGGCGGCGGCTGGAAGGGCGGCGGCGGTTGCTGATCGGGCTGCTGCTGGTCCTGGTGGCCGGGACGATCGGTTATATGGGCTTCGGCCTGAGCTTGCTCGATGCCGTGTTCCAGACGGTCATCACGGTGAGCACGGTCGGTTTCGGCGAGGCCCGGCCGTTCGGCTCCGGCGAGAAGGTGTTCACGATCGTGTTGATCCTCGTCGGGGTCGCCACGGCCGCCTATACCTTCGGCGTGGCCATCGAGACCCTGGTCGAGGGGTACCTCGGACGGCACCTTCAGGAGGCGCAGGATGGAACGGCGGATCGGGGCCATGCGCGGCCACATGATCCTGTGCGGGTGGGGCCGGGTCGGGCAGGCCATCGCCCGCCGCGGCGGGCGGGGCGGACCTGGTGGTGGTGGACGCCTCCGCCGAGCGGATCGGCACGGTCAGCGGGCCGTACGTGCACGGGGACGCCACCAGACGAGGAGGTGCTGCGGGCCGCGGGCATCGACCGGGCCCGGGTGCTGGTCACCGCGCTCAACACCGACGCCGACAACCTCTACGTGACGCTGACGGCGCGGTCGATGGCCCCGGGCCTGTTCATCGTGTCCCGGGCGGCCAGCGAGGCGGCGGTGGGCAAGCTGGTCCAGGCCGGGGCCGACCGGGTCGTCAACCCGCAGGATCTGGGCGGGGCCCGGATGGCCGCCCTGGCCTTCCAGCCGCACGTGGCCGAGTTCCTCGACGTGGTGATGCACGACGGGAGCCTGGAGTTCCGCCTGGAGGAGGTGGAGGTGCCCGCCGGAGTCACCGCTGGCCGGGCAGACGCTGCGCAGCGCCCGGGTCCACGACCGGACCGGGACCCTGGTGCTGGCCATGCGCCACCCGGACCGGGAATTCCGCACCAACCCGCCGCCCACCGCGCAGATCGCAGGTGGGGAGGTCCTCATCGTGATCGGCGACAGCGGCCAGGTGGCGGCCCTTCGGGCCCTGGCCGCCGAGACCGGGCCGCCGCAGCGGCCTCCCGCCTGAGGCCAGCGCCGCGAGTACCGGGCCGCGCTGCCCGGCCAAGCCGGCCAGGCATCTCACCGCGGCCGGGGCTACCTCCCGATGCCGGAGCTGGGCAGGCAGGACGCCCCGCCCCGCGTATGCCCGATCGGGGCGCTGGCGTCAATCAGCGCGCCGTCCGCTACGGCGTGCAGGTAGCCCCGCATGAGGACCGGCGACCGGCGACCGCCTCCTGTCGTAATCCTTCACCTACCGCGACCAGTCCCGGCGGGGCCGCCAACAGGCAATATCCGCCGATATGCGCTCGTGTCGCGATGACGAGCACCGCTGTTCGGCGTAATGATCTGTGTTCGCGACGTCACCTACCGGCACTTCGGAGGTACACCGCCGAGAGGTCTTCGGTGATTGCTGCATCCGGCACATCGTGGATGTGGGCGTGCACGACTGTTCACAGGGTGGCGAGGCGGTCCGCGACCTTAAGCATGTGCCGACCCAGCGGCTGCAGGTTGATCCGGGTGCACCGCAGCCCGCTCGTCACCCGCTCCACGACGCCCCACTCCCAGATCGCCGCGGCGTCCAGCCCGCAGCGCTCCGCCAGCCAGTGCGCCCTGGCCCAGGGGTCGCCGTCGAGCAGCTCTATGGGATCGTTCCGCATCATCACCCCAAGGTCGCACTCGGCCTCGGCGAGCAGTCCCGTCGGGGTCGACAAGCTTGAACGTGTCGCGGCCAGGGACCTGAAGGGCGTTCAACTGGTGAACGTCCCCATGCACCAGCACGGCCCGCTCGTCGTCGTGTGCAGCTATGCGCCGTGCCGCGCAGGCCAGGGCGTGCTCGACGGCCGCCTCGGTGCACGGATGGCCAAGCTCCTCCCACTCAGTGGTGACGAAATCGACGAGCTGGCGCGCTTTGTCCGCTCCAGTAGGCAGGCCGGAACCCGCCGCCGGCCGCCACACCGTGGCCGCCGCCGTCACCAGTATCTCCAGCCGTTCGGCGAGTGGGCGGCCCAGCTCGTAGAGGGAGGGCCCGAGGCGCTCCAGGAGCAGCGCCCCCCGAGCGGCGTCGTCGCGCAACAGGCCCACACAGCCCCGGCCGCCGGCCAGTCGCAGCATTGTGATCTCGTGACGACCAGCGGCGCCGTCCTGCGGAATCAGAAGTTTCAGCACTGCTGGCGTGCCGTCGGCGAGACTGGCCTCGGCCACGAATGCCTCGCTGGAGTGTGGGAAGGGGCGCCCGACCGAGACCGACCACTCGGCCTCGAGCTCGGCGATCAATCCCGGAAGGTCCCGCAGCCACCCGCCGGCTCCGCAGGCCGCCGCAGCGTTGGCCACCACATCGGGAACGCGCAGGTTCATTTCCCCAAGGTTCGCACAGGCGCCGCGGGGATCGTCGTGCGTCACGACCGCTACTCCCAGAGGCCTGTACTACCGGCACGATCAGCCTGCCCCATATCGATGCCGGTTAGGTCGCGCACAGATCAGCGCCCGGAGGACGGACAGGCGCGAGCGCCGAGTCGGCGATCGGCGCATGTCGTACTGTTCGGAGCGCACCTCCGGCCGTCACACTCCGGTGCACAGCCTGGTGGTCCATGCCACGTCGACCGTGCGCACGGTCTCGTCTTGCCGCGTGGGCCGACTGGTCGCATGGCCGCCGGTGTCGTACCCGACGAGTGATACCCGGGTGAGCTCTGTGTGCGGCCGGGCAAGGGCTCTTTGAGCATCTCCTGCCGCCTCCGCCGGGATTGGTGGATCAGCGAGCACCTCGTGCGGCGGCCGGCGGTGGGTGCCGGCCTGGCCGGGGGCGTGAAGTTCCGCACGGGCAGGCAGCGTCACGGCCCGCGAACCCCGGGCGGCCCGCTGCCAGCTCAACGGCGGGTGTCTTGCCTGATGGCGAGGGCAGGACAGCTCCCTACGGTGTCATGGCGTGCCTGCCGCGGCCGCGACATCGCGGTGCAGGTCGAGAAGGGCCGGCACGGTTTCGGGAGGCCGCCTCCCGAAACCGCACTCGGTTGCCACGCCGAAATCGGTGACCACCTCCTGCGCCGCGGCGAGGCGGCGGCGCGCTCCGTCCAGCCCGTCGGTCAAGTGCACGAGCCCGAGGTAAAGCTCGGTGCCGGCGGGGCGCTTGGAATCGCCTAGCGGGGCGAAGTACCCGGCGTCGTCGCGGCTTCGCGGCACCGGCATGTGCACCCAGCTGACTGGCCTGCCGATGGCGGCGAACAACTGGTTGCTGAAGCTGACCATCAGCCCTGTGTCCGTGGGCTCGATCACGTGCTTGTGCCCGGGGTCGCCGTAGCACAGATGCAAGCCGAGCTCAGCTGCTGCCGGCACAGCCGCGCTGACCCGGGCGATCGCCGCGGTGAGCACCTCCATCGGAAGTACCGCGGCCATGTCCGGGTCTTCGAGCACGAAACAGATCTCTGCCGCGATGTCCCACTGCACCGCGAGATCATCATGCGGTATGCCGCCGGCGATCCGCCCGAGTTCAGACAGCAGCGCCGACTCATACAACGGCCAGGCCGCCGCGACGGCATCAGGTTCGAAGAAAGACAGCACGACTGCCAGCGGTGTCGGCAGGCTCACCTGGAAGCGCGTCCCGGCCGGCAAGACACCACCGTCCCTGGCCCTGGCAAATTCCCGGTAAGACGCCAGAGCCACATCGGCGTAACCCAGTGACCCGAACTCGACATCGGCAGGGCTGCCCGCAAGACGGTAGAGCTGGAACTCATACCCCCCCTGCAGCGGCCGGGTACCGCCAGGGGCCAGACCGCTGGCCCGCGCCACGGCCGCGCCCTGCCAGAAAATCCAGTCCTTCCGGACCCCCGTCTCACCGTCGGGGACCCGTTTGGCCAGCGAACCGAGCCGCGCTCCCGCTTCAGCAAACACAGCCGACGGGGACTCCAGCGGCACACTACCGACGAGCAGCACAGGACGATCAGCACACATGCAAGGCATCTCCCGGTATCGAGAACTACTAGTCCCTGCCTGATTCCCGCCGGGGCCTCCCGGAAACGATCACCGGTTACCACGACTGCCGTGACAACAGTGTTTCCGACTGATCACGGTAGCCCTGACGGCCCGTCGGAGGTGCCATGATCGCGGCATTGGGCGATACGGCAAAAAGCAAGCGGGAGCCAGCTGCTGAGCCGCGGACGGCACGGTCGGCGCGCCAGGCCGGCCCGGGGCCAGGGCTTGTCCCCTGGCCGCACCAGCAGGCGACGGCGATCGGCATCTCGGGGAATGCTCCGCGTCACGCTGCGCAGTCAGCACTCGCCCAGAGCGAGGCGCACACTCCCGCCGTTAGGCGCGGTGGCTCAACTTTGGACGATCACCGTCGTAAGCATGCAGATCTGTCTTATCTGCGCGGGCATCTGAGCAAGGGCGGAAAGTCACTGGACCTTCCGGCGGAGGCCTGAACGGCATAGGCGCGCACTCGTCTGGGGTCTGCGGGTGGCCCCGCAGCCAGCGTCGGACGATCCAGGGAACCTCGTCCGGGGCCGCATGATGCCAGTGGCCGGGCCCGTGCAGGGCGGCCCGCTGGCACGCGGCTGGTGGCGTCCGGGGCAAGCGCCGTGCGGCGGATCCCCGCAGGCCGGGCCTTTCCGCCGGCGTGCGTGGTGATCTTGTCACGGAACATGCCCGGCCTGCACGGTCTCCGGCTCCGGGCAAAAAGATTTCTCCTATCAACGATAGCCTCTTGAGTTCCTATCGGCGATAGGTTAATCTCCTATCAACGATAGGAACTCGCCAAGGAGGACCGAGATGGTACCGATCTACGTGGCTCGCGGACTGGCGGACGGCCGGCACCGGGAACTGCCCGCCGAGGCGGAGTGCCGCCGGCTGATCGCGGCGGTGCCCGCCGGGCCCGGCGCGGTCCAGCGGTTCGCCGTACGGGTGGCCGGCTGGGAACGGCGGCCGGCGGTGGCCCGGCGGCGGCCCTCGCGCCGCGGGCATACGGGCCGCTGGCGATCTGACCGGCTCACGATGGCGAACTCGGTCGCGAAGCGCCGTGCGGAGAAGACAGCGGAGATCGTGGCGGCCGCCTGGGCGCTGGCCCGGGCGGACGGGATCGCCGGGGTGACGCTGCACGGCCTGGCGCGGGTGGTGGGTATGCGTCAGCCCTCGCTGTACGTGTACTTCGACTCGAAGCTCGCGCTGTACGACGCGATGTTCGCCGACGGCAACCGGCAGCTCCTCGAGCGCCTGGACGCCATGACGCTCTCCCCGGAGCCCCGCGAGGCACTCAAGCAGTGGCTGCATGCGTTCGCGGCGTTCGGCAGCGAGGACAGCGAGCTCTACCAGCTGCTGTTCCACCGGCCCATCCCCGGCTTCACGCCCTCGGCGGAGTCGTACGCGCTGGCCGAGAAGGTACTCGGCGGCGCGTACACGCTGATGCGGGCGGCCGGGGTAACAGAGCAGGGCGACATGGACTGCATCGTCGCCATCACCGCCGGCGTGACCGACGCGCAGATCAGCAACGATCCCGGCGGTGACCGCTGGCTTCGGCATCTCAACCGTCTCGTCGACCTGCTGGTCGACGATGTCATCGCAAGGGGGAGGACCCAATGAACACTGACCGCATCGGCCGCGCGGAAGCCCGCCGCCTCGCCGAGGACGAGTTCCGGCGTTTCGCGGAACTGGCCGCCGCGCTCACCCCGCAGGAGTGGGCGATGCCGACCGACTGCACCGCGTGGGACGTCCGCAAGATCGCGCTGCACGTGCTGGGGTCGGCCGACGCGCAGGCCTCGGTGGGCGAGTTCGCGCACCAGCTGCGCCGGGGGCTGCCGCTGAACAAGCAGATCGACTCGCATCACTGGGTCGACGGCCTGAACGAGCTGCAGGTCCGCGAGCGTGAGCAGCTGTCCAACGCGGAGCTCGCCGGGCAGCTGAAGACTGCCGGCCCGAAGGCGGTCAAGGGCCGCTGGGGGACCCCGGCGCCGATGCGGCTCACCCCGCTGCCGTTCGGCCCCCCGGTTGGCTGGCGGCCGCTGAAGTACCTGCTAGACGTGGGGTTCACCCGCGACGTGTGGTGCCACCGGATCGACATCTGCCACGCGACGGGCCGGCCGATGGACCTCAAGCCGGACCACGACGGCCGGCTGGTCGCCGACATCGTAGCCGAATGGGCGCAGCTCCACGGTCAGCCATTCGACCTGGTGCTTGACGGGCCGGCGCGGCACCTTCCGCCACGGCCGCGACGGCGAGCACGTCGAGATCGACGCCATCGACTTCATCCGCACGCTGGCCGGCCGCCGGCCAGGCAGCGGCGTGCTCAGCAACCCGCTGCCCCTGTAATCCCGTTTTACCGCCACACCACCACCACATCACCAGGAGGAAAATCATGGCCACCGTCATCATGCAGACCTGGGACGGCATTACGCCCGGCCAGTACGACGCGCTCCGCGAGACTGTCGGCTGGGACCGCGACGTGCCCGCCGGGATGCGCTTTCACGTCGCCTCGTTCAGCGGCGGCGTTCTGCGCATGACCGACGTGTGGGACAGCGAAGAGCTGTTCGGCACCTTCGTCCAGACCCGGATCCTGCCCGGACTCCGCCAGCTCGGCATCCCCGGCCAGCCCGGCATGATCACCCAGGCCGCGCACGAGGTCACCACCGTAAACGGCATCTGACAAGGAAGGTGGCGGTGCCAGGCCGGGCCCGGCACCGCCACGGTAACCCATCCCGCGGGCGCCGTCCATCCAGCGACCGGACGGCCATCCTCGCGGCCGGACGGCGCCGAGCCCCGTGAGCTAGAACTGGACGTTCTGTGCGCGGCGCACAGTCCATCGGCACGCTGTTGCTAAACAGGCAGAGTCGGCAGGCGCTGCAGGCGAGGATTCAGCATCGTATGTTAGGTGACCCTGCGTGATGGCCATGGTCTCGATCTGGAGGCCGCCGCCGTGCATCGCGCAGTGCCTTGTTCGCGGGGCTGCCGCGTTGCCCGCGCAGCTCCCCGGGGTCCGGCGGATCGCTGTACCCGCGCGAGTGCTGCAGGACGCGTCATGGCCGGGTCAGATGGTGTCGTCCATGATGCGGTCGTAGCTGCGGCGGGCGCGGGCGCCGCGGGCGCTGGCGCCGTACCGGGTGAGCATCTGCGGGGAGGTCCAGCCGTTGAGTTCCATCAGGTCCCGTTCGGCTCCGCCGCGGTCCAGCCAGGTGTGGCTGAAGTGGTGCCGGAACCGGTGCGGGTACACGTTCACCCCGCATTGCCGGCCGCGGCGGGCGACGATCTGGTAGATCCCGGTGGCGGTGAGCGGCCCCCGGTTGTTCACGCCGAGCCACAGCTGCGGCCGGTGCGCCTGCGCGTGCCGGGCGCGGGCCCGCAGGTAGCGGTCCAGGCTGCGGGCCGCCTGATGGCCGATCTTGACGGTCCGGGCCGTGCCGCCTTTGCCGCGGATCCGGATCTCCCGGGCCTGCAGGTCAAGGTCGCTGCGGGCGGGGTCGCCGGGGTGGTAGCGGATCCCCGCCAGCTCGGATAGCCGGATGCCGGTCGCGGTGAACACCGCGATGATCGCGGCGTCGCGGCGCGCGGCGAACGACCCGCCCTGGCAGGCCTTGTCCAGGTCCGATAGTTCTACGCTGGTGAAAACCGGGACCGCCGTCACGATGACCTTCGGCGCGCGGAGCCGGGCCATCGGGTCGGGGGACTCTTCCTCGGCGGCCCGCCACTTGAAGAACTGCCGCAGCGCCCGGAACTGGATGCTGGCGTAAGCGCCGCTGTACCGGTCCAGCAGCTGCGCCGTCCACTGCTGGATATCCTGGGCGTCCACCTGCTCCCAGCTGGTCTTTCCGGCCTGGCGGAGAAGGTAGCCGGCGGCGAACCAGCGCACCGCCCCGGTGTAGCCCTGTACCGTTCTGGCTGCCTTTCCCTCGGCGGCCAGGTGCAGCCGGAACGAGGCGATGTCCGCGCCGAGCGGGCCTGCGTCCGGCTGCCCGGGCCGCCCGTGGCGCCGCGGCGGTCCGGCCATAGTTTTACTCTCCTCCGCCGGGTCTGCGGCTGCGTGCCGGCCCGCAGCCCGGTGTTCCTGCGGGTGACCGAGCCGGGATGGATGCGGTTCGAGGACCATGGTGACCTCAGCCTTTCTGCGTGTACGCAGGTAAGGCAGGCTGTCCTGCTGTCGCTGGCTCGCTGGCCTCAGGGACGAGCGTCCGCCTGAAAAGAAAGAGATGGGCCACTTCGTGGCGCGATGCCCGGGATGAAATTGGGGCGGGGCTGGGGTCTGCGCGTGGGTTTGCGGTGGTTCGGGTGGATGGCGGCGGGGTGGGAGGTGCATGCTGGGGGCTGGCGTGCCGTCCGTCGTCACCGGTTCGCTTTGGACCGTTCGAGGCCGCTGAAAAGTGTGGTGCTGGGGTCCCCGTTGCGGGTCATGCCCGCTGCTGCTACGAGCGCGTGTGTCAGTCTCCTGATTGATGTGAGGGGTCCCGTCGGGCGGCCCGCCTTCTGTTCCCGGTTAGTTCGGAGAGCCGCTTCAGGAGGTGGCACGTGAAAGTCATGCATGACCGGGTGGCCGCGATCGATGTGCACAAGGACATGGTCAAGGTCGCAGTCCGGGTGCCGGGTGAAAGACGCGGGACCCGCAAGACCGATGTGCTGGAGTTCCGCACGTTTTACGGGGTGCTGGAGGAGATGGGCCGCGAGTTGCGGCGGCGCGGCGTCACGCACGTGGTGATGGAGGCGTCGGGTGTGTACACCGAGCCGGTGTACTACGCCCTGGCCGGGCTGGACTTCACCGAGGTGATGGTGATCAACCCGGCGCACGCCAAGGCGCTCAAGGGCCACAAGACCGACGCCAGGGACGCGATCCGGCTGCTGGACCTGTATGAGTGCGGGCTGCTGTCCGGCTCCTACATCCCGGCGCCGGACCTGAAGGAGGTGCGGGACCTGACGCGGTACCGGATCAAGACGGTCCAGGCCCGCGCCTCAGAGATCCAGCGGCTGCAGAAAACGCTGGAAACGGCCGGGATCAAGCTGTCCTCGGTGGTGTCCGATGTTACCGGGGTATCGGCGACGGCGATGATCGAGGCGCTGATCGACGGCGAGCGCCGCGGCGCGGTGCTCGCCGATCTGGCGCAGGGCCGGCTGCGGAACCCCGGGAAGATGGCCGACCTGTCGATGGCCCTGGCCGGCCGGTTCACCGATCACCACGCGCTGATGTGCCGGCTGCACCTGGACCGCATCCAGGCCCTCGGCGAGGCGGTCGCCGGCCTGGACGGCCACATCGCGCCGCTGGCGGCCCGCCATGCCCGCGAGGCGGAACTGCTCAAGTCGCTGCCCGGGTTCGGGGACGTGATCGTGGCCGGCTGGCTGGGCGCGATCGGCCCCGCCCCGCACCAGCACTTCGCCACCGCCCAGAGGCTCGCCTCCTGGGCGACCGTCTGCCCAGGCAACTACATGAGCGCGAAAAAGAGCAAGGGCGGGCGGACCGGCGACGGCGGCAACTACATCAAGCCGCTGCTGGTCCAGGCCGCCTGGGCGGCGGTCCGGGTACCCGGCCGGATCCAGGCCCGGTTCCACCGGCTGGTCCGCCGGTTCGGCGGCGCCAGGAACAAAGGCGCGATCAAGCGCGCGATCATGGCGATCGCCCACACCCTGCTGAAGATCGCCTACCAGGTCCTCAAGACCGGCACCCCCTACACCGACCTCGGCGCCGGCTTCTACGCCAGCCGGGAAACCCCCCAGGCCAGGCAGGACTACCTGATCCGCCAGCTCCAGAAACTCAACCCCGGCTGCGTCATCACCGTCACCCCAGCGGAGGCTGCCTGACAGCCCTGGCCTGATCCCAGACCGGCCGCGCGGGGCGCCGCCCCGCTCCCTTAGCCGACGGCACAAACCGCCGCCGGCTGCTGACGCGCGCCCGCAAAGCACCCAATTTCGTGTCAGCGGAAGGTCGACAGTTCGATCCTGTCCCTGACCACCAGCACAGAGCTATCCCATAAGGCTCTGACCAGCAAAAACTAGAGTCCCCGTCACCGGCTGCTGAGACCGCACCGTGGCCGTTGCTGCCCCTTCGTGACCGTATTCGACCGAGCGATGTTGCACGTTCGCTGCACGACCCTCTGGATGCAAACTACTGGCGCAGCCCTGCTCGTGCTCGCTCGACGCCAGCGGGCGCAGCCGGTTGGCCCATATCTCAGTGCGGGACAGGCGCGATGACTCCGACCGAGGCCAGCCCGTCGAGGATTAGCTGCACGGCTATCGCGGCGATCAGGAAGCCGAAGACTTTCTCGGTGATCAGCATGCGGCTTTCGTCGAGCTTCTCGCTTACCCGGTTCGCCCAGCGGAACACCACCACGTCCAGCAGCAGGACGAACACGAGAATGCCGAACTCCACGGCAAAGACGCTGAGTGACTTCGCCTCGGCGGATATCGTCATCAGGCCGACGATGCCCACCGGGTTGAGCAGGTAGGGCACGGCTAGCGGGAACTGGGCAAGTTGCATCGGGTCCTTGCCGGCGTTGCGGTGGCTGCTGTCAGTGGGTGGCGCGAGCACCATCCACACTGCAATCACCAGCAAGATCACGCCACCAGCGATCGACAGGGATCCGATCGTGAAGTGCAGCAAGACGCGCAACAGCTCGCCCAGCACCATGAGTAGCACCGCTACCGTCGCCGCGGTGGTCAGCATCTTGCGCAGTACGCGCTGCTTGGCGGGCGGGTCCAGGGCCGCGGTGATTTCCAGGAACGGGACCAGGGCGATCTTCGGCCCGATCCCGATCAGCAGTACCAGGAACGTGTCAATCGCACCGGCCGCGGTAATCGATGTCTGATCCATCCTCCAAGTGTGGCGGAGGTCAGCTTCCGGCGCCTGGATCAGCTGTGGCTAGATTCGGCAACGCTGAAGAGCATCTGATCCGTAGCTAGTGGCATGGAGGTCGGTGAAGGTCGCTGGGGCAGGTCAGAAGGTCGTATTGGGTCGGCGAAGGTCAGATGTAAGTCGGCCTAGTTGCTGCACATTGCTGCTGCACTGCCCGTCGGCTCGACCTTGCAGCTTGACAAGTCAACAGTGTGACTCATCTACAGTCGCTCCCGGGTGCAGCTCCAGTTTGGAGGTTCGGTCGCCACCCGTCTGCGGGTCCCGTTCGCTGGCGAAACCCGACGTGAACCCTTGTCGCAGTCGAAATTCGACTCTCTGGGCCACAACCTTGCTGCGCACCCAGCCGTCCTTCAGGAGGGCTCCGCACGGTACATGTGTGGATCATGCGGTTGTTGATCACGTCGTTGTGTCGGTTGTGCTATCGGCGTGACACGGTTGCCCGAGATTTGCCAAGGTTCTGTGTATGTCCAGTCATAATCCGGGTGCGTCTGGCTCCAATCAAGATCGGAAAGGTCTCCTCACGATCGCTCTCGATCATGCATGGCGGTGGTATGACTTCCGCTACAGCCAGGCAACTCTGGTCCTCAATTTCTTCACTCTCGCTGCTACTGTGCTGACTGCATCATATGTCTCTGCGATAAATGCGGGTCATCGTGGAACGGCGACCGCGATCGCTCTTCTTGGAATCCTTCTAGCAACTTCTACATACGTGGTAGGCGTGCGCCTCATAGGAATTGCCCATTTGGCTGACGAGCCATTGAGCGAGATTCAAGGCGAACTAGCGGATTCCCTAGGCATTGAGACCCTCCGACTAGTAGAACGGCGTCGAAGCTACCATGGCGTGATATCAGGCAGCGGAGCTGTTGCTAAGGTTATGCTTCCGGCTGTAGCGATTATCTGTCTCGCGGCGGCCGGTTTTGCGTGGTTCGGTCACTAGCCATTAATCACTGGGGCGTATGCAGCAACATCAAGAACGGTCGTTGCTAGCCCTGATCTTTCATAAGGGCTGATGGCTGGCGGTGGACGGCGTGGTGGCCGGTTTCTGGACCTGGATTTTAGTGCCGGGGTATGACGATAGCCCGGCTGTCGGGCCGGGTGGCCGGGGGTTCCACGGGCCCCGGGAGTTTCCTTCCTTGCTCATCGGGACGGGTTTGTGCTGGTCAGGTGGGATGCGGGATGGCCTGGACGCGCTGCCAGGCGGTGACGATTTCCTTTGCCCAGGGCCAGGTGGCAGCGATTTTCAGGGTTCTGCGGCGCCCGCCGCGGACGAGGCGGCCGGCAGCGTGCAGGACGCGGTAGCGCAGCGTCTTGGGCTCTGCCCAGGCGAGGTCGCCGTCCAGGGCCAGGAACTTCAGCCAGGACAGCAGGATGCAGGCGATCATGGCGGCGTCAAGCCACGCCTTGTTCAGCCCGTAGTCATGCGAGGTTATCTCTAGCCGTCTCCGTGTTGTCTTTGACGTGCGCGACGGGGGCTTCTTACTCGGCGTCGTTCGTGGTGGACGTGGTTACCTTGCGCCGTCCATCACGGAGATGACGGGGGTGTTCGGTGCGCGTGCAGCGTGTGGTGATGCCGTGGGATGCGGTGTCGTGGACGGTGCTTGGGGACGACGGGGTTCCGGTCGGGCCGGTGGACCGGTTCCTGGCTTTCCTGAGCTCGGCGGAGAAGTCGCCGAACACGGTGAAGTCGTATGCCCATGACCTGAAGGACTGGTTCTGCTACCTGTCCGGCCGGGATCTTGCGTGGGACGAGGTGACGCTGGAGGACGTCGGCTCGTTCGTGGCGTGGCTGCGGCTGCCGCCGCAGGGCCGGGACGGGACGGTCGCCGTGCTGACCGCGCAGGCTCATCACTGCGGGGCATCGACGGTGAACCGCAAGCTCGCGGCGGTGGCGTCGTTCTACCGGTTCCACGCGCGGCACGGCGTGAAGGCGGACGGGGTGCTGCGGGTCATGCAGGCCCCGGGCCGGGGCTATGCGGGGACGGCGTTCCGCCCGTTCCTGCATCACGTGACAGGGAAGAACCCGCAGCCGCGGCTGGCGGTGAAGGTGACGGCGGCCCGGCCGCTGCCGCGGGTGCTGACCGCGGCGGAGGCCCAGGCGGTCCTGGATGCCTGCGGTCGCCTGCGGGACCGGCTGCTGCTGGGGATGCTGCTCGATACCGGGGTCCGGATCGGCGAGGCCCTGGGCATGCGGCACGAGGACATCGACATCGGCGGCTGCCTGGTGCGCGTGGTCGCCGAGGGACAACGCGAACGGGGCGCGCGCCAAGGGCGGCCGGGGCCGCGAGGTCCCGGCGAGCGCGCCGCTGATGCGGCTGTATGCCGATTACCTGAACCGCGAGTACCGGGCGGTCGACTCCGACTACGTGTTCGTCAACCTGTGGGCCGCGCCCGCCGGCCGGCCGATGACCTACCCGGCGGCCTATGACCTGGTGACGCGGCTGCGTGCCGCGACCGGGATCGCGTTCTCGCCGCACTGGTTCCGGCACACGTATGCGACGTGGCTGCTGCGCAGGGGCGCGGGGATGGAAACCGTGAAGGAGCTCCTCGGCCATGCGTCGGTCGCGACGACGATCGACGCGTACGGGCACCTGACCGTCGAGGACGCGCGTGCCGTGCTGGCGGCAGCGGGCTGGTTCACCGGTCAGGAGGTGCGGCTGTGAGCCCCGTCATCGCCCAGGCGGACCGCGCGGGCTGGCAGCGGCACGCGGCAGCCGAGCTGGCCCGGATCCTGGAAGGCCACCCGGAACTGCCGTGCATCACCTGGACGATCGGCCCGGCAGGATCGGTGATCACCGGGCGGGTCAGCGGGCTGGCACCGTCGCGGCAGGTCCGGCAGGTCTTCCGCGCCTGGCAGCGGGCACTGGGACTGGGCGAGTGCAGCGAGCGGCCCAGCGCGGGCGGGGCAGCCTGGCTGCACGCGGCAGACCGCAGCGGCGCGGTGACCGTCCGCCTGACGGCGACCGTGCTCGGCGAACGGGAGGATGCCTGATGGCCGCGCCCGGGCTTCAGCCCGCACCGGCCAGGCGGGGCTGCTGGAAAAGCTCGTCGGCGTGGTCCGCCGCGAGTTCCGCGCTGGCATCCTGGTCCCGGAACCGGACGACCCGGTCCTGGGCAGGCAGAAGTGCCCTGCTGACGGCTGCGACCGGCCCCGCGCCGAAAACGGGCTCTGCTCCGCCCACGGGAACCGGTGGCGTGACCGCGGGCGCCCGGACCTGGCAGCGTTCCTGGCCGACCCCGGGCCGCCGCTGAACGGGCGCCGCCAGCTGACGGCCTGCTCAGTGGCGGGCTGCCGCTATGGCAGCAGCGGCCACGGCCTGTGCATGCGGCACCGCTCCGCCTGGGAGCACGCGGGACACCCTGACCCGGCCGCGTGGGCCGCCCGGGCCGAGCCGCCCGCGGCGCAGCCGCGGGCGGAGTGCCTGCTTCCGTTCTGCGAGCTATGGACCGAGAACGCCGCCCACCAGTTCTGCAAGGCGCACGACACCCGCTGGCGGCAGCTGGGCTCCCCGGAACCAGGGGAGTTCATCGAGCACTGCCTGCTGCGCGGCAAGGCGCGGATCGACTTCCGGGACCTGCCAGCCCAGCTCAGGCTGGAGATGCAGTACGCGGTCCAGTGCCGCCGGGACCAGGAAACCATCACGCTCCCGCCGCAGGTCGCCGGCTGGGCGGTGCGCCAGGCCCGCGAAGCGGGCGTGGAATCGCTGCTGGACCTCTCCGAGGACAGTGGCGGCAGGCCGCGGGAAGCAAGGGCGGCGACCTACCAGGCATTCCTGCTGTTCGCCCGCGACGCGGTCGAGGCCCTGGCCGAGGGAACCGGCTGGGAAGCCGAGTACCCCCGTGACGTCTGGCGGCTGCACCGGATCCCGGGCCTGGTCATGAACCCGGGGAAAGCCCGCGAACTCGCGGATCCGGCTGCGCTTCGACCGCGTTGCCCAGCCATGGCTCCGGGCGCTGTCCAAGCGCTGGGCCCGGCTGCGGCTGAGCTCCGGGCTCAGCGTCGGCACCGTCCAGTCCGACGTCGCCGCCCTCACCCGGTTCAGCGAGTTCCTCGCCGTCGCCGGGACCACGGCCCTCGGCGGCGCCGACCGGGCGCTGCTGGAACGCTACCTGGCCTGGCTCGCCAGCCAGGCGATCGGGCACGGAGCCCGCACGGACGCCATCACCTCCGTCAGCGCGTTCCTGCAGGCGATCCGCCAGCACGGCTGGGACGCCACGCTGCCGGTCACGGCCGCGTTCTTCCCCGGCGACATCCCGTCCCGGCCGCCGCGGCTGACCAGGCACCTGGCCGAGCACATCATGACGCAGGTGGAATCACCGGCGAACCTGGACCGCTGGCCCAGCCCCGAAGGCCGGCTCATCACGCTCGTGCTCATCCGGTGCGGCCTGCGCGCCACAGACGCCTGCACCCTGGCCTTCGACTGCCTGCTCCATGACGGCCAGGGCGCCCCCTACCTGCGCTACTTCAACCACAAGATGCGCCGCGAGGCCGCCGTCCCGATCGACGAGGAACTGGAAGCCGGGATCCGCGCCCAGCAGCAGCGCGTCGCCGGCCGCTGGCCAGGCCGGCACCCGCACCTGTTCCCGGCGCTCAAGTCCAACGCCGGCGGGCAGCACCCGGTCACCTACTACAGCTACCGCGGCATGCTCAACCGGTGGCTGGACATCTGCGACGTCCGCGACGAGCACGGCGGCCCGGTGCACCTGACACCCCACCAGTGGCGGCACACCTTCGCCTGCCGGCTGATCAACCGCGACGTCCCCCAGGAAGTCGTCCGGGTCCTGCTCGACCATCCTCACACCCAGATGACCGCGCACTACGCGAAGATCACCGACCAGACCGTCCGGCGCCGCTGGGAACAGGCCACCAGGGTCAACATCAACGGCGAGCGCGGTCATCATCGACCCGGACGGGCCGCTCGCCCAGGCCCAGTGGGCGAAGACCAGGTACGGCATCGCCACCCAGACGCTGCCCAACGGCTACTGCGGCCTGCCGGTCCAGCGCCAGTGCCCGCACGCCAACGCCTGCCTGACCTGCCCGGTCTTCATCACCGGACCCGAGTTCCTGCCCGAACTGCGCGAGCAGCGGCAGCGCACCCTCACCCTGATCACCACCGCCAGGGACAACGGCCAGCCCGCGTCACGGAGATGAACGAGCAGGTCGCCGCGAACCTCGACCGCATGATCAGCGAGCTTGAGACCATCACCGAGACGCACAGGAGGAGGCCGCCGGTGCGGGCTGACAACTCCGGCCACATCATCGCCGCCGCCCGCCGCCGCGCCGACGACGCCCGGCCAAAGGCCGCCGCCGCACTGCGCCGCATGGACGCCAGCGGCCAGCCGGTCACCTTCAGCACTGTCGCCGCCAGCTGCCGGCGTCTCCCGCTCCTGGCTCTACGCCCAGGACGACCTGCGCGCGCAGATCGAACGACTCCGCACCCGGCAGCAGCAGGCACCCGGCCGCCCCGCAGGTCCCCGACCGGCAGCGCGCGACACCCGCCTCGCTGCTGCGCCGCCTGGAAGCAGCCACCGCCCGCATCCGCGCCCTGGAAGCAGACAACCGCCAACTGCGCGACGCTCTCGAGCACGCTCTCGGCGAAGAGAGCGCGCCGCAGCGATCCTCACGCCAGCCGCGACACGCCCGGAAAGCACGCCAAAAAAGAACCCGCGCCGACGTTGCACGCTGCGGCCGGAAGCCCGTGAACAACACTGTCCACGACACAAACCCGCAGGTCAGAAAGGTCAACAATCGGCGGGCTAAAGATAACCGAGGGGAAATGTCCCAGGCCGGTGTTCTTCCCGGTGCGGATCACGTCCTCGACGCGGGCGTGGACCCGGTGCGCGGCGTCGATGTAGGCGCACTGGCCGCGCCAGCCCCTGGTCGCGGCGGGCAGGTTGGTGACCCACAGGGAGTAGCGCCAGCCGTCGGCGGCCTCGAACAGGGACAGCTGCGCGCCGGGGTGCGGCCGCTCGCGGCGGGCGAAGACCCGCATCGTCTTCGGCCAGCCCTTGAGCTGATCGCCGGCCGGGCCCTCGCGCAGCAGCCCGGTCAGCTCGGCGACGTGCGCTTCTTCGATCCAGCACTCGCGGTGGGCGCACCGCTGGTTCCCGCAGGCGTCATCGGCGCGGCGCTCGCGGACCTGGCCCTTCCCGTCGATCGCGGCCTCCCAGGCCGGCTCGGGGACCTTGCCGATCGCGGCCTTCTCCCGCGCGGCGAGCTCCCAGCCGACGGAGTAGGTGACCTGGTAGCCGTGCCGGGCGGCGAGCCGGTCCAGCTCCTTGACCAGGGCGTGGCTGGCGCCGGCGCCGTCGCAGGTGATCATCAGCTTGCGCCGCAGCGCCGGCGGCAGCGCCGCGATCGCGTCGTCCAGCAGGCGCAGGTGATCGGCGGCGGTGTTGCTGCCGGCCGAGCCGGGGCGCAGCATCCAGGCCAGCGGCTCGCCGGTGTTATCGCAGGCCGCGAGATCGGGTGATGGCCGTAGCCTTTGAAATTCGGCTCTGCCAGTTCCTTGTCGAACTCGCACAGGTTCGCGTCAAGGTGTGCAAGGCGGCGCCTGCAGCGCATGGGTTGGCTGGCGGCCGATGCCGGGGGTGCGTTCGAGGCGGTCGCTGTCGACGTTATCGGCGAGGTAGCGGACGAGCCCGGAGTCTTGCATGCCGAGGGCGGTGGCGGCGAGCTTGGGGTCCAGGTCGGTGACGAGCTGGGCGATCCGGGTTTGCCGGCATAGCGACGGCGTGGTGCCCGAGGGCCGGAGGACCCGGGTGAGGTAGGTCTGGTGCGCGGGGCTGTCGCCGGTGCGGGTGGCCCTGGTGACGATCACGTGGGGGTTGAGGGTGCGCAGGTCCGCGCGGTGGCGCAGGCAGTCCTGGAGCGCGGCCCAGCTCACCGGGTCCAGGGGGACTGGGAATGGCCGGCGGCCAGGTTCAGCGTTCGCCGCGCGGCGTCGGCGTCACCGGTGGTCAGGCCGCGGATCTGGGCGTTAGAAGCGGCGTGCAGCAAGGTGAGCAGGCCGGTGAGCCGTTCGTGCGGATGGGTGGCGTGATCGGTCCATCGCCGGAACAGCGCCCGCTGGACGGTGGCATCAAGGACGTTGCCGGTGAAGGCCGGCTGGCTGCCCAGCCGCAAGGAGATGGCCGGGTCGATGAGGATGAGCTTGCGGCGCTTCGCCCAGCGGAAGAAGCCGCGCAGCACGTAGGTTCTCTGGTGGCGGTTGCTGTCGGGGCTGTGGCCGAGGAATGCTTCGAGGTCGGTGGTGGTCACCTGGGACCAGCCGGTCACCGGCCGGGCGGATGTCAGGTGGACGGCCAGGTCGCGGAGGATCCGGAGCCTGGTCTCCACGGTGATGTCGCTGACTGGGTGCCGGCCGGCGCGCCGGGCTCGGTCCCGCTCTTCGAGCTGGCTGTCGTTGAAGGCGGCTACTGCGGCGGCCAGGCCGGCCGGGACGGCGTCGAGGTGGTGGCGGCGGCGTGCCGCGGCGCGGCGCTGTTCTTCGTCTCCGGGCAGGGCCAGGCCGCGGCTGGTGAAGAACCGGCGCAGGGCCCGCCCGGCTGTGCCGCTGGCTGGTTCGCAGCGGTCCAGGAGCTGCGCTGGGCTGGCCGCGGGGTCGGCTGCCAGCAGCCGTCTGGCCTCGCGCAGGATCTCGATCGCGCCGCCTGGATGATGGCGTGCCGCGGCGAAGGCGGCTAGGTCTTCCCACCAGTCCGGGACCTGGCGCAGCCGCCTGGCCGCCGCGGCGGCGTAACGGAACGGCCGGTCCGGGTCAGCGAGGCTGCAGCGGTTGCATAGGCCGTGCGAGGCGTGCTGCCGCTGTTCACCGCAGCGGGCACAGGTGATGATCCTGGCTGGCCTGCCCGGAACGGCGCCCCGCCCGCAGATGGCGCAGGCGCCGGATTCGCCCAGGTGCCGGACCTGGCCGCAGTGCGGGCAGGGGCGCTTCAGCGCGGCACGGGTCACCCGGCGATGGCAGGCGTGGCAGCGGACCCGGTCACTGAACTTCACCGGCGCGGGGCAATCGGCACAGGTCCGGTAGCCGGTCATAGCGGCGGCATGGACCGGCCCCGGGCTGCCTTCGGCTCCGCCCGGGTGCGCTCCGGCCTGACAGCGGCCGCCACGGGCGTGGTGTCGACCTCGAACAGGTCGTTAGGAGTGCACTGCAGCGCGGTGCACAACGCGGCCAGGGTGTCCAGCTTCACCTGCGCCGGCTGCTTGGTGAGCAGCGCGGATACCGACGCGGACGACAGGTGCAGTCCGGACCGCTCGGCCAGGAGCCGGCGCAACTGCGCCCCGGTCCAGACTTCCCGGTGCGCTGCAGCCAGCCGCAACTGCCATTTAATCTGCATCACCATCTCCTTCCAGCCCGGCCAGGGTGCCAGAGACCGCACGGCGGTACGCGTCCTCGATGAACGTCGCCGACGGGGTGACATAACGCATCGTGGTGCCCACGTGCCAGTGTCCGAGCATCTGCTGGATCGCGACGAGATCAACGCCACGCTCGTAATTCCGGGTGGCGCAGGCGTGCCGCAGCGTGTGCGGGCTGAACCTCACCCGGCCAGGCTCACTGCCGCCATCGGCGGCAGCCTGCTCCAGGTCGAGCAGGCAGGCCAGACGGTTGCGGATCGTGCCGCGGTGGATCCGGCCGCCGCCCTCGTCGCAGAACAACGCGGGGCCGTCACCAAGCCGGGGACGGATCTCCTCCAGATACCACCGCAAGATCAGGTCCAGGCCATCCAGCATCGGCACCCACCGCGGCCGCGGGCCGGATGTCCTGGCACCCTTGCCGAACCGGACATGCAGCTTGCCGAACGGGCCCCGGCCGAAGTGCACGTCGGCCCGGTCCAGCGAGGCGGATTCCTCCGCCCGCAGCCCGGCCAGATACAACGTCCGGAACAACGCATAGTCCCGGCCGGCCGCCGTGTACTTGCGGGCGCCGGCGATCCGCTCCTTGAGGAAATCGAAGAACTCCTCCATCCGCTGCGGGCCCGGCGGCGGGTTCACCGACGGGGAGTCCGCGCCGACATGCCGGGCCGCGTTGAACTCATCCACCGGGTTGACCAGCCGGACCCCGAACACCGCCTCGATCTCGCCCGCCTTGCGCGCGACGAGGAACGCGTGGAAGGCCTTGAACGCCTGCACGTAGCCACGCCGGGTTGAGGCGGCGAGCCCCTGGGCGCTCAGCCCCGCGACCACCCGGTCCACGTCTTCCCTGGTCACGTCCCACGCCGGACGGCCGCAAGCGGTCAGGAACCGTTCCAGGACCCCGGAACCGTTGTCCATCGAGGCCTGACTGAAGCCGCGCGCGACCTGCGACGCCTCGAATGCCAGCAGGCAGCCGTCCTGGAACGCCACGGGATCAGCGGCCGGCGCGGCCGGAGCCGTGCTCGCCGCACCGCCCGTGACCAAGCGCAGGCCCTCTCTCGCCACGTCCACCTTCTTCCCGCTTTACGGATTAAGGTGTCACCTTACAGAGCAAACCACTACCTTGAGATACGCGACACGCCGAATGCACGGCAACACACCAGCTAGCAGGCACTGTGATGGCTCAGGAACGTGTGCCAAGTGCAGGTCTGTGCGCGGTCACGACGGTCGCGTCCAGCCGGATGCAGGTCACGCCCTCGAGCCTGCGGTCCGCGACCCGGACCGGCGGCAGCGCCGCCATGGCGCGCGATGCCGTGCGCCCACGCGTGCCGCCGCGCCTTACTCACCGCCGCCGTGATCTTGCGCCTCCTGCGGTCCCCGCCAGCCGCGGTCTCCTTCAGCGCCCGCCACGCGGTCGGCACCGACGCGACCGGGCCGAACACCTCCCGCTGGTCGCCCATCACCCGGAAATCGCTGATCACCCGGGCCCCGTCGGCGATCGCACACGCCAGGTCCGACAAGACGCGGCCCCGGTCGTGGCCGCCCAGCGGCGATGGCAGCGCCGCCGACAGGCCGGCCGTCAGGCCCGACCGGTCCGACAGCTGGCGCAGCAGGACAAGGCCCGCGTGCGACACGACGCCCGAGCCGCCGCCAGTGACTTCAAGACCACGTGACCATCCTGTAGCGTGCACGTAGAAAGTGCTCCTCGAACCCGGAGTGATAAGAGCTTAGACACCCTTATCGTCCCAGGTCAGGAGCACTTTTTCATTCAGGCGCGCCGCTCAGCCGCCGAACCCCCGTGAAAAGCCAGGGCTAAAGCCGCCTGACTGGATCCAACCCCCGGAGAACCGCAGTTCTGAAACGAGATCGCGGCCCACCAGGAGGTGTTTAACGACCCAGTCCGCCTATGAACGCGCACCGAACATCCTAATCTGCACACACGCCAGGCCACCCAAACTTAGCCGCGCGGTCGCGCATACCGGAAGTGTGCCGACCACTTCCAATCCTGTCTCGCAGTGCTGGAAGCATGGGTCGGCGCCACGCCGTACCTATGGATGCTCATCCAATGCCAGAACAGCATTCGCCGCATCATTACCGCGGGAATTACGCATAATACGACCGCGTCTGCGCTGGGGCGCCCGCCCGGCACGGACGCGCCAGCCACCGGACAGCACCGCCGATCAATCACAGCCATCGGCCTAGCTGGCTGGTGCTGCTCAGGGCCGTCTTCCTCGGCGATCCATTGTCCAGCTCGCGACCGCCGCGTCTAGGCCTGCTACCAGGAAGACGGGGGAGGAGCGGGCAGGCCTGGCTCAGCCGCTCGCGTTGCCTGCGCTGCCGAGTTCCAGTTGGGTGTGCTGGTACAGGTCGTTGAGTACGACCTTCGTGACGGCGTGTCCCGCGACCTTGGTAATGAGGACGTAGCGGCGGGCTAGCGTCGTTTGTGGTGAGGATGGCCGTGAGGGCAGCCCTGCGGGGTTGCCCTTTTTCGTGTGCGACGCCACCGTGATCAGGTTCGGGTAGGCGGCGGCCCTCCCGTCTTTCTCTTGGCCGAGGTGGCGGGAGGGCCGCGCGGGGTGCGCGGAGGCACCGATGGTCACGGTAGGCGTTATTGCGGGCGTGGTCGAGCGGCGGCTGGCGGCGGGGCGGTTGCGCTGCCCGGGCTGTTCGGGGCGTCTGGCTGGGTGGGGGCATGCCCGCGAGCGGGTCATCCGAGGTCAGGGCGGGATCGGCTGGCGTCTGCGTCCCCGCCGGTCGCGGTGCCAGGGCTGCGGGGTCACGCATGTGCTGCTGCCGGTGAGCTGCCTGCTGCGCCGGGCCGATGAGGCGGCGGTGATCTGGGCAAGCCTGACGGCCAGCGCGGCGGGCACGGGCTACCGGAAGATCGCGGCCGGGCTGGGCTGCCCGGCTTCGACGGTGCGGGGCTGGCTGGCCCGGTTCACGTCGCGCGCTGAGCTGGTCCGCGGGGTGTTCACCATGTGGCTGTGCGCTCTTGACCCCGATCCGCCGCCGCTGGCACCGGCGGGATCAGCGGCGGCGGACGCGGTGGCGGCGGTCGCCGCGGCTGCTGCTGCGGCCGGGCGCCGCTGGGCGGGGCGGCTGGTCAGCCTGTCGCCGGGTGAGCTGGCCAGTTCGGTGAGCGCGGGGCAGCTGCTGTCGCCGTCGTGGGCGCCGGAGCTGATCAACACCAGTCCGGGCTAGGCGGCGGGCCGGGGGGCCGGCAGGGTTGCCTGGAGCAAGATCAATCCCCCTTTGCCTATGTTCTGGAGGTTGCCCATGACCGCCGCAGGTGATGAAGAGGCCCGCCGCGCGGGGCGGGCCCGTGCTGTCGCGCTATTCCGGTACTCGCTGATCCGCGAGGCAGCCGATCCCGGGCTGAGTACCCGCCAGCGCGGGCGGCTGGTCCGCGAGCTGGCGGCCCGCGAGCATGCCGGGCCGTTCGGCGAGCCGGTCACGGTATCCCGCCCCAGCCTGGACCGCTGGATCCGTGCCTGGCGGTCCGGCGGGTTCGACGCGCTGGCACCGCCGTCCCGCCAGGTCACCCCGCGGACCCCGGCCGAGGTACTCGGCCTGGCCGCGGCGCTGAAGCGGGAGAACCCGGCCCGCACCGCCGCGCAGGTCGCCCGGGTCCTGCGCGCCAGCGGCGGATGGTCGCCCTCAGAGCGGACCCTGCAGCGCCACTTCGCGCGCCTGGAACTGGACACCCGGCCAGACGGCAGCCCGCCGGCTGCGTTCGGCCGGTTCGAGGCGGCCCGCCCCAACGAGATGTGGACCGGAGACGCCCTCCACGGGCCCGTCATCGGCGGCCGCAAAACGTACCTTTTCGCTTTCATCGACGACCACTCGCGCCTGATCACCGGGCACCGCTTCGGCCACGCCGAGGACACCGTCCGCCTCGCCGCCGCGCTGCGGCCCGCCCTGGCCAGCCGCGGCGTCCCCGAACGCATCTACGTCGACAACGGCTCCGCGTTCGTGGACGCGTGGCTGCTGCGCGGCTGCGCCGTACTCGGCATCAAGCTCACCCACAGCACCCCGCGCCGCCCTCAGGGACGAGGGAAGATAGAACGGCTGTTCCGCACCGTCCGCGAGCAGTTCCTGGTCGAGATCACCGGCGATCCCGGCCAGGACGGGCGGCGGCACGTGACCAGCATCGCCGAACTGAACCGGCTATTCACCGCCTGGGCCGAAACCGTCTACCACCGCCGGGTCCACTCCGAAACCGGGCAGGCCCCGCTGACGCGGTGGGCCCAGGGCTGGGCCGGGGCCGCCCCGCCGCTGCCCGGCCCCGGCCAGCTGCACGAGGCGTTCTTGTGGAGCGAGCGCCGCACCGTCCGCAAGACCGCCACCGTGTCGCTGCACGGCAACACCTACCAGGTCGACCCCTCACTCACCGGCCGGAAGGTCGAGCTGATCTTCGACCCCTTCGACCTGACCATCATCGAGGTGCGCTGGCAGGGCAACCCCGCCGGACAGGCAATCCCGCACGTCATCGGCCGCCACTCCCACCCCAAGGCCCGGCCCGAGCAGGCCGCCCCGCCGCCCGCGCCCACTGGCATCGACTACATCGGGCTGGTCGACGCCGCCCACGACGCGGAGCTCGCCGGCGACGCCATCAGCTTCGCCGGCCTCAGCGACCCGCCCCCCGGCCCGCCCGGCCCCGCCCAGCTGCCCGGCCAGATGACCATCGACGAGGCACTAGCCGAGAACGCCCAGGAGGAACTGTGAGCATCGAGAGACTCCAGGCCCACTACGGCTTCACCAAAATGCCGTTCCGCCGTGACCTGGCACCGGGCATGCTGCACCGCCACGCCGCCCACGGCGAGGCAGCCGCCCGGATCAGCTGGTGCATCAGCGAGCACGCCCTCGGCGTGATCACCGGGGAAGTCGGCGCCGGCAAGACCGTGGCCCTGCGCGCCGCCCTCGCCGCCCTCGACGCCTCCCGCCACACCCTCATCTACCTGGGCAACCCCTCCGTCGGCGTCCGCGGCATCAACCACGCCATCGTCACCGCGCTCGGCGGCGTCCCGAAAACCCACCACGCCACCCTCACACCCCAGGCCATGGACCTGCTCGCCCGCGAGCACGCCGAGCGCGGCCGGATTCCCGTCCTGGCCATCGACGAGGCCCACATGCTCGAACCCGGCCAGCTCGAAGCCATCCGCATGCTCACCAACCACGACCTCGACTCCGCCTGCCCGCTGGCCTGCCTGCTCATCGGCCAGCCCACCCTGCGCCGCCGGATCAAGCTCGGCATCCTCGCCGCGCTCGACCAGCGCATCGCCGTCCGCTACACCATGCCCGGCATGACCGGCCAGGAGACCACCAGCTACATCAGCCACCACCTCACCCTCGCCGGCCGATCCGACCCGCTCTTCAGCGACGACGCCACCGCCCTGATCCACACCACTAGCCGCGGCCTGCCCAGAGCCGTCAACAACCTCGCCATCCAGGCCCTCATCGCCGCCTACGCCAGCCGCAAGGCCATCGTCGACGAAACCAGCGCCCGGGCCGCCGCCACCGAAGTCACGGCAGACTGACCACCAAACCGCCACCACGAACACCAAGGCCCCGCCGGAACACATCCAGCGGGGCCTTTCCATATGCCTACATCATCACCGCCAACGACGCCGCCATCATCACGCTGAACGTCCGTGCACATGGTGCTGAGTTGATCGCACGGATCAGTCCTGAGCACCTGCGCCGTCTTGCCTGGTTTGAGGAGCATCATGCATATCGGGCAAGTTTCGTCGGTGCCAGGCCACTCCAGGGTCGCCTGCAGCAGAGCTACGGGCGTCGACGCAGGGTTGATCGACATCCTGGGATTCGTAACCGGGCGCGAGTCGCGCGGGAAGGGTCGGTGCACCGAGCCGTTGATCACCGCGCGAGTGGATCTGGTTGTGTCGACCGAGCCGCAAATCGCGATAGCACCCATCCTTGACCCAGTACCCGTTGCGAATCGCCGTGACACCCCACTCAACACTGAAGCGCTTAGGGGACTTTATGCCGCGCACTGAAATTGAGGCATGGGTCACTGAAACCGCTAAGGGCCAACCCATTGAAATTATAACCCCGACATTGAAACGCCTGATGGATCTCGGCTTCCGCCCTTGCGAATGGATTCTCAAGGGATGACGATGGCGTTGCTGTTGCGCCTGTCATGAAAGCAAGGAGGAAGCGCTATT